>CAVXEE010000004.1:0-941615 GCA_963760755.1 uncultured Actinomycetes bacterium
CTTCATCGCGGTGCTGGCGGCCATGCTAGTCCACGCCGCCGATTGCGTCGCGCTTGGGTGCGCTACGCTAGAGGGGCCCAGATGAAGCTCTGGTGGGAGGTCACTCCCGAACCGCGTCCATGCTGATGGCTTCTACGACGAGACGCCACGCATGCGCCGACTCCGGAAGCTGATCATCTTCGTGCTCGCGGTGTACGGGCCACTCGGCCCGACTGTCGGTATGTCATCGGTTGCAGCTCCGGCGCTGATCGTGCTGAGCGGACGTGCCGAGCTCGAGGCGGAGTCCAGGACGTGAGTGTCGGTCGTCCTCGCCGGCGGAGGCGACGCGGCGATCCTACCGTGCGGTTGCAGGCCGTCGTCGCGCTGCCGGATTCCCCGGAGGCGCTGCCCGCGCTCCTCGCCGCCGTTGGTGACCCGTCACGTGATGTGGCGTGCGCGGCGCTCGCGCGGCTACAGCTCGTCGCAGGGCCAGTCGAAACCGCATACCTGCGCGAGCGCCTGCTCGAGGTGGATCTCGCGGTGGTGCGGGAGTGGGCTGCAGCACTGCGCGCGCTCGGCGACAAGGCCGCCACGCAGACGGCGATTCGAGGTTTCGCCGCCCCGAAGTCGAGCACGCGCATGGCCGCCGCGATCGCGCTTGGCGAGCTCGGAGACGCCCGCGCGCTTGCGCCGTTGACCGATGCGCTCGCCGAGGGATCGCCGGAGTTCGTCGGTGCGCGCTCGAGTCTCTCGCGATGCTCGGGCCCGACGCACGAGCCGAGACCGCATGCCAGCCCCTGCTATTCGATCGCGATGTCGGCGTTCGGTGCGCCGCTGTCCGTGCCCTGTGCGCGATCGCGATCGACGCAGACGGGCGACTGCGGTCGGCTCTCCGTGATCCGAGCCCGCTGGTACGTCGCGAAGTCGCCAGCCATACCCCGTCGCTCCACAGGGGCACCGCGGAAACGCTCTTGCTGGATGCGGATGCAGACGTCCGCGTAGCCGCGGCGCAATCGCTTGCGCAGCTTCCGCGCCGAGATCTTCTCGACGCGCTCATCCTCTTGCTGCGAGACGACGTGTGGGAGGTTCGCCACGCCGCCGTCCGGGCGGCCGCAGTCGCTGGCGGCCGAGACGCGGTCGACGCACTCCTTCCGCTGCTAGCCGATCCACACCCCACGGTGAGCGCCGCTGCTCTCAACGTGCTCGAGGAGATGTGTGGCGACGAGTTCGCCGCAGTCATAGGTGAAGCTCTTCCAGCCTCCAGTGCGATTCTGCGTCGCTCGCTGGTTCACGCGCTCGCGCGGTGCCCGAGGGTTGACGTGATCCCCATTCTGGCGATCCAGGTTGACGACCCCCAGCCCGATGTGCGACTCGCCGTCGCGTTCGTGCTGGGCATACTCGAGGGTGACGAGGCAACCCAGGTGCTCTGTCGGCTTCTCGACGACACCGACTGGACTGTCCGATGCGCCGCCGAGGGCACGCTCCAACGGCTGACGAGAGATGCGCCATGAGCTCGCAACCGAGAAGCCTCGTAGTTGCGGGAGCCGCCATCGCTGTGCGGAACTCGATGAGCGGTGCGGCGACTCGATCCCGACGTAGCCCTGGCAGAGCGACGCGCCCGCTGTCAGCCATCGCCCTCCGCGAGGGCTGGGAGCGGCGCCCACGCGCACAACCACTCGCCCGCTCAGGCGACCGACCGGTCCGGCTCATGGCGAGCGCTGTCTTCGCAGGAGGGTGCGCAGGTCGTGGCCGCGGTTGGCGAAGAGACAACGAACACCACCTCCCGCCGCGACCGCGCATTCAGGAACGAGGCCACCTTGTCGCGCGCGCCCTCAAACCGCGTTGTGGCCGACTCGGCGAGCTCGTAGATGCCGCGGTGCACGTTCGCATACGACGTCTCATACACATCCACCAGCGTGTCGATCACCTGGCGCGGCTTCTGCGCCGAGGCAGCCGAGTCGAGGAACACCAGGGTCTTTCCATGACTCGGTCGCTGCAGAATGGGAAAGTCCCGCCGCAGTTGCAGCGGATCAATCCGGGTGGGCGACCGCGCGGTCATCACGCTGCCGTCGGCGTCGCTCTTACCCGGCATCGGACAGGCTGTTTTGGACGTTGTGCGCGGTCGCGTACTCCTCGACCAGGCCGTTGATGGCCTCGCCGTCGGGAAACGCGTAGTTGATCTTGACGAAGTCCTGCCACTTGTCGGGCAGCGCGTCCTCGGGGTAGATCGCCTCGACCGGACACTCAGGCTCGCAGGCGCCGCAGTCGATGCACTCCTCCGGGTCGATCACCAGCATTCGATTGAACTCGTGGATGCAGTCCACCGGGCAGACATCCACGCAGGACTTGTCCTTGATGTCGATGCACGGCTCGGCGATGATGTAGGTCACGCTTGACCACCTCCCCACAGGGTGCGAATTCTCGTGGAATGCGGACAATGGAGGGCGACCATGGCCAGAATAGCGGTACACCACCAGTCAGCATGTCCCGCACAAGGTGGCTAGCAAGCCCTGCAGAAACGCCCTTCACGAAGCGCTCGCCGGATTGATCGAAGTAGGTCGACGCCATGAACGCGAGCGCAACGGTGACAAGGGAGTGGCTAGGGGGACGTGATGTCCGACGGGAGAGACTGCGGTATATAGGGACGTGGTCCACATCCAGGGCGACGGATCCCACAACTGATCCAACCGCAAACTCAGTGCTTATCTTCTTCTGAAAGGGTAGAAGGACCAAGACTGTCGTCGCGACGTGCGCACACTCATCACCGAGTGCCTTTATTGGTAGCGAAACGCCTGCTCGCCAAATCCGCGTATCGACAAGGATCAGTAGATCCGTAGCCAATCCCGCTGCCGCGAACAATTTGGCTTTCCGCGCTCCTGCGTGCTCTTCGGACTTCTCCATCGGGGCCGGGGGTTTCGTTGGGGCAAGCGTGCCCACACGGGGCACTACGACACGATAGTCGCAGCTAACCTGGTGTGAGGAGGGGCGCGTGGGAGGCTCGCAGACCGTGGCGGCACCGCAAACAGGCAGGAGCACGATTGTGCCTCGGCGCAACTGCGCGGGATGTCGTCGAGGCGATCGTCGGGTCGAGCCGTCCCGTTGGCGCGGCAGCCGAGCGATCACGACCAAGCACGGCGCCGATGCATAGGCGTGGGGGCAACCGCACCGGCGGCAAACCCTCCGCTCTCAAGAAGCTGATCGGCGACGCGGAAGGTGCCGGACTCGCGGTCTCGGTCGAGGGTTCACGGGCATGCGGGGAGGATCCTCCACCGCGTCCTCGGCGACGACGCCTGACGCCGGCGCGGAGCAGCCTCCTCCCGGGAGCGGTGCGAACGCTCCGCAAGAACCAGCCCACCGCACCGGCGCTGCCGTCAGTGGGCCGGGTGGCCGGGTTCTGTCTGGTCGTAGCGCTGGGCTGCGAGACCGACTGCGCCGATGATCAGGGCGAGCCATACGGCGAGTGCGGCGAGTGGGAGTTCGTCGAGGAGGTGGGTGCGGACGTCCCACGCGAATCGGACGAGGAGGGCACTGCCGACGAGCGTGACGGCTGCGACCCGGAATCGGGGTTGGAGGATGGTCCGGCGAGCGAGCGCCTGTCGGCGTAGGAGGGCGATCACGGGGTCGAGGGCGATGCTTGCCATCCGGATGAGCGGGAGCAGGAGCGGGCGGAGCGCGATTCGGGCGGCGATGAAGCCGCTGAGAGTGCCGATTGCTGCTCCGGCGAGGACGTCGGTCGGGTAGTGCATGCCGGTTGCGACGCGCGATATCGCGATCAGCGCGGCGGTGGAGAGAAAGACATACCCGGCGCGGCGGTGGATGAGCAATATCCCGACGGCGATGCCGAACGCCGCGCTCGCATGGTCGCTGGGGAAGCTCGGATCAGTCGACCGTGGCAGCAGCGGAATGACCCCGAGTGGATGTGCCTGGTACGGGCGTGGGCGCTGCCAGATGTGGATGATGACCTGGTTGATCCCGAGGCCAAGTGCGGCTGCGGCGAGACCGGCGGTTCCTGCCCTCTTCCACAGATCGGATCCGCCGGGGGGTGCGAGGAACCACACGAGCACCGCGGCCGCGCCGAAGGCGATGACGCCCCAATTGGCAAACCCCGCCACGATCGACGCGAGCAGGGGATGGTGCCGCGCGACAAGGTTGATGGCGTGGTCGATCCGGTAATCCATGTGCCCGAGGTGCGAAGCTGGCGTCCAGCGAACTCGGCCATCGTGGCAGCGTTTCGTTGGAGAATGCTTCACCGCCAATTCACGACGCCGTCACCGGGCGTACTCCATTCCCTCGATCGGGTTGTGCGATGCTTTGGCTATGTCGGCATGGCGGCACGCCGTTCGGTCGCTCGACGCGACCGACGGGATCGGCGAGACGGCGGGGCGGGCATCGCCCGCCGTGGCCGCCTGCGGGCTGGTAGCGACGGCGGCGCTCGTCGCCGCGGCGAGTTGGTGGGCGATCGTGGTGCTCGCGCCGACCATACTCGTGTGCATCCTCGCGGAGCGGCGTCGTAGATCGTAGTCGCCGTCCCAGGGGGCGGCGGGCTACGGTTCTCACCTGTGGGAGATGAGAGCGATCGTCCCGCGGACGGCTCGAAAACTCCTCAGCGAGGGTGGAAGCCGGGCGGGGGTGGCCGGCACTGCCGCAGCATGGTCGCGTGCAGGCGGCGAAGCTCGGGCCGGTAGGCCGGGTTCGCGGCCAGATTGTGCAGCTCGCCGGGGTCGGTGCGCAGGTTGTAGAGCTCCTGTGCGCCGCCCTTGTATTGGGTGTACATGAACGTCCGCGCGCGGATGCCGCAGTACGAGGGGTCGGCCGTCGGCGGCTCCTTGTCCCAGCCTTCCATCAGGAACCCGGTGCGCCAGCGCACGCGCCGGTGAGCGGGGCGCAGGAGGGGCAGGAAGTCGAGGCCCTCGGTGGCGGGATGGCGGACGTGCGCGAGCGCCGCCCACGTCGTCGCCCAGTCGGTGTTCAGGATCAGGTGGCGGTCGACTGTGGGCCGCGTCGTCAGCGGGTCGTAGCGCACGACCATCGGCACGCGGATCGACTCGTCGTAGGGGGTGCGCTTGACGGCGGCGGGGAAGCGGTGCTGGCCCCATTCGAGCCCGTTGTCGGACGCGAACACGATCATCGTGTCGTGCAGGCGCCCGGTCGCACGGAGGGCGGCGACGATGCGCCTGACGGCGTCGTCGACGGAGATCAGCGACTCGTACTGGCGGCGCCGGAACGTGTCCACGAACGCGATCCCCTTCGCCTTCAGCGGCTGCGTCGCCCGCAGCCAGGCCGGCTGTGACGCGGTCACCCGGTTGAAGTTGGCTGGCCTGAACGGCGGCAGGTTCCAGAACCGGCCCCGGTAGCGGTACTCCGGGATCGCCGGCAGGTGCGGTGCATACGGCGCGTAGTAGAGGAACATCGGCCGGCTCGCGGGCGCCGTGCGGATGAACTTCGCCGCCATGCCCGCGAGCACGTTCGTCGAGTACTTGCGCGGGCCGTAGGTGACCGGGCACCTGGCCGCGCCGTGGCACGCCGCCGGGCTGCCGTTCTCGTACAGCTGGAACCCGTAGTAGTGGAAGCCCCAGTTGAACGCGTCCCACGTGTCCCAGCCGGGCGGGATGAAACGGCCGTGATAGCCGTTCAGGTACTTGCCGACGAGGCCGGTGTGGTAACCGGCGGCGTGCAGCCAGGTGGCGATGGTCGAGCGGTCGTCGCCGTAGCGGTGGAAGTCGACCGCGCCGCCGTGCGGCGGCCGGTTCACGTAGATGCCGGTCGTGTGCGAGTAGTTGCCGGTGAGGATCGTCGAGCGGCTCGGGCAGCAGTCGGAGTTGGTCACGAACGCGTTCGCGAAGGTGACGCCGTGGTCGACCAGGAGCCGGTGCACGTTCGGCATCGACCACAGCGTGTCGAAGCGCTGGTCGTCGGTGAGGATGAGGACGATGTTCGGGTGCTTCGTGCCCTTCGGCGGCGGCGGAGGAGCGGGCGTCGAGCTGGTCGTCCCGCGGGTGGCTGGCAGGCCGGCGGCGGCGCGGTCGACCAGGACCACGACCGCCGCCGCCGTCACCGCGAGAGCCCCGATCGTCACCGCCACGGCCACGAGCAGACGGATGACCAAGCGCCGACGCGTTAGCAACTCGCCTCATGTCTTTGGGCTCTGTCGGCGAGCGATCGCATGGTCATCGGCGTTGGCGTTTGGAGGTGCGGCGCGCTGCAGTGGCGGCCTCGGGCCGTGCCGTCGGCGTGTGGGTTCGAGTCGCGTCGGCGGGTGTGGTTCGGACCGACGGCTCTCTGCGGTGAAAGGCGATGGCGAACCACGCCAGCCCGGTGACGAGGGCCGCAGCGGCAACCCAGACGTTGATGCGCTGCCCGAGCACATGGTCGGCCGGGTCGATCTTCATCGTTTCCAGCGGGAGTCGGATCGCGCAGTAGAGGGTGACGTAGAGGGCAAACACGGTGCTGTGCGGCACTTGCCGCCAATATCGCCGAGCGAACCAGAGCAGGATCAAGCAGGCGCCGGCGTCCCAGATCGACTCGTACAAGAACATCGGTTGAAAGGTGGAGTACGCCTGGTACGGGGCGTAGCGGTGGGCAGCACTGATCTGGACGGCCCAGGGCAGGCTGGAGGGGTGGCCGTAGAGCTCTTGGTTGGCGTAGTTCCCCCAACGTCCGAGCGCTTGGGCGAGGATCAGACCCGGAGCGATGCAGTCTGCGATGAGCCAGAACGAGAGCTTGACGCGGCGGCTGGCGATCCAGACGCCCAGCATTCCGCCGAGCACGGCGCCCCAGATCCCCAGACCGCCCTGCCAGATCTTGGGCACGTCGGCGAGATGGTGAGGCCAGAACGCGCCCCAATCGGTGACCACGTGGTAGAGGCGTGCTCCGACCAATCCGAACGGCACTGCCCACACCGCGATCGGGTAGGCGAGGTCGGGATCGACGCCGCGGCGGCGAAACTCGCGCCTCGCGATCCACCCGCCCAGCAGCACACCGCAGGCCAGCAGCAGGCCGTACCAGCGTGGCTGGAACACGCCGAGCCGAAAGATGTAGGGGTCAGACGGACTGGGGATCGAGAGCAGCATCAGCATTGTCATCGCTTGCGGGAGGCCCGGTATCCGATCGCGCCCGCGTAGACGATAAAGCCGGCCATGAGCGCAATCCAAGGTAAGGGACGGCGCGAATCTGTGGCAGCCCACCCGCTGAGCGTGGCGCAGAGCAGGGCGAGCAGCACTAACCACCACCAACCTCGATACCAGTCGCGGGCGACTTGGCGCGGCGGGTGGGGTGGTCGGGGCGGGGGGTCAGCATGATGAGACGGTCGCCGCTTTGGTGGTGTGAGAACGGGCATGGGAGCTATTCGACGACGCGTTCGTCGGATCGGGGGCGCCGAAGCAGGGAGATGGTGGCGGCGACGACCGCGGCGGCAGCGAGAAACGTCATCGACCGGGTGAAGCCGTGGGTGGTTGCCGAAGAGGTTGTGCTGCCGTGGGTGGCGAGCTCGAAGACCAGCGCGGTGAGCGAGAGTCCAAGCGCGGTTCCCAGTCCGCGAGTCATGTTGAGGACGCCGGAGGCGACGCCGACGCGGCGCGCGGGGACGCTCGACATGATCGAGGTGTTGTTTGACGGGGTGAAGAGCCCCATTCCGGCACCGGCGAGGGCGAGGCCGAACAGAAGGCTTGCGGTGCCCGGCTTCACGGCGGCGATACCGAGGCCGGCGGCGGTGATCAGCATGCCGGCGATGGTGGGGGTCCGCCCGCCGATCTTGTCGGCCAGACGACCTGCAAACGGCGCCACGGCGGCCATCGCGAGCGGCAGAACGGTAATGAGCGCTCCGGCTTTGCCCGGCGACATTCCACGCGAGCGCTCGAGGTAGAACGGGGTGACGAACAGGATGCCGAAGAGGACGACGAACGAGCACAGCCCGGCGCTGATACCGACGGAGAAGCGGCGGCGGCGGAACAGTCCGAGATGGATCAGCGGGTATCGCGTGACGCGCTCGCGAGCGAGAAACGCGACGCTCGAGACGAGCGCCAGGACAAGCAGCGTGATGACCGTTGGGCTGCTCCAGCCGCGCTGGTTTCCGAACGAAAGCGCAAGCAGCAACGATGTGAGCGCGGGTACGAAGAACACGAGGCCCAGCCAGTCAAACGGCTCGTGTTCTGCCAGGTCGTGGCTTCGGGGGACGAACAGCCAAGCTGTGACGACGCCGAGGACGCCGATCGGGACGTTCACCAGGAAGATCAGCCGCCATCCGCCAAGGCCGATCAACACGCCGCCCACGAACGGGCCGAAGGCAAGGCCCAGCGCCTGGGCGGTGCCCTGCAAGCCGATTCCGCGGCCCAGCCGGTCGCGCGCGAGCGAGGCGGTGATGATGGCGACGCTGTTTGCCTGCAGCATGACCGCGCCGATCGCCTGCAACACCCGAAACGCATCCAGCAGCACCAGGCTCGGCGCCAGCGCGCACAGGCCCGACCCGACGCTGAAGACGAGAAACCCGTATGTGTAGAGCATCTTTCGCCCCAACATGTCGGCCAGCCTGCCTACGGCCGCGACCGTCACGATCAACACGACGAGATATGACAGTCCGACCCACTGGACAGCGCCCAGCGACGCGTGGAACGCGCGCTGCAGGTTGGGATATGCGAGGTTGACGATGCTCGCGTCCAACTGGCCCATGAACGCTCCTACGCTGACCGTGGCGACTGTCAACCACGCCGCACGCGGATCCTCTGCGACACGCCGCGGCCGCGCCGGCTCTGCCAGCAACCGATCACGGATCCGATGCCATTGTGTGCCGGCAGGGCGTGATTCTGGTCGTCTGGGCATCCGCGCCAAAACGGTAGGCGCCCCGACGAGGACGCGCGACAACTACAAACACGATCGGAGACACCGGAATGCTTGAAAATCGGCTGGGTTAGGCATGTGACGAAGGCCGACAGCCTGCTTCGGTCCGCAGGCACGGCCGAAGAACGCGCAGTTTCCCGAAGCATGTTTGGGGAGGATCCCGATGGCGCGCTCGCCGATGCCCTCGATACTGCGAGCATGCGCGCCCACTATGCCGACGTGATGCCCGATGCGATGAAGGCCATGGTGGCCCTCGTCCGCGAGGTCCGCCACAGCTCGCTCGAGCCGGCGCTGGTCGAGCTCGTGAAGATCCGCGCCTCGCAGCTGAACGGCTGCGCCTACTGCGTCGACACGCACGTGCGCGCCGCGCGCTCCCGCCACGAGACCGAGGCTCGCCTCGACCTGATCGCCGTCTGGCGCGACGCGCCGTGCTACTCCGAGCGTGAGCGGGCGGCGCTCGCCTGGTGTGAGGAGATCACGCTGATCGCCCAGACGCACGCGTCCGGCGCGGCGTACGCCGACCTCCAGCGGGTCTTCTCGGAGGACGAGATCGTCGCCCTCACCCATGCGGTCATCTCGATCAACGGCTTCAACCGGCTGGCGATCGCCTTCCGTCAGCCTGTCGACGAGCCGCGCCGCCCGGCGCGGGTGGCGGCTCGCTAGCCGAGCCGACGGCGGCGGCGATCGCGAGCGCCTCGGCCTGGCTTGAGGCCCTCTCTCGAGTCGGAGCGATCCGGCTCGTACAACTCCGCTCAGAGCTTCTCCCATCTCCGCGGCGCTCCCATCTTCCCCGACCGCACATAGCACTGGCGAGCGCTCGGCGGCGTCGGATGGCCGGCGCCTGACGTCAGCGACGTGAAGTGGTGTTGAGGATGCGGATGGTCTCGGCGGTGAGTTGCCCACAGCCCGCTGGGCTCAATTTGCGCGTCTGGCACCGCGGCGTGTGCAGTGATCACTGACGCGAGTTGCGGAGAACGGCGCGATCGTTCAGCCAGGCGGTGACCATCGTGTTGGTCACTGGGACGCGACCGTCGACCAGATTCGTGTGCGTATCACCCGCGCGGTAGTGCGCGATGGTGCGCGCCGCTCGCACTCCGAGCGCTGGGCCGACGTCCCAGTGCGTGCCGGTCGTGTCCAGTCGTGTTCCGCAGATGGGGCAGATCCGCGGCCGCGTCGGGTTCACGCCGCCAGCCTACCAACTAGGGACTGCCACAAGTTCCCGTTTGCTTGCCGGCGCCCGCCGCCGGGGCCGAGCCGTGGGCTAGAAGACGTTGAAGAGCTTGAGGCTGCTGAGCGCGAGGACGCTTGCCAGGCTGCCGCGAAGGGCCTTTTCAGGCACCATCAGGGTGAGTTGCGAGCCAATCAGGATGCCGGGGATGGAACCGACCATCAGCAGGCCGACGCTGGTGAGGTGCATCGTCGGCAGCCAAAATACTGCTGCGATCGCGGCTGCGATGGTGACGATGGCGCCGTGGTACAGGTCGGTGCCGACGATGCGTCGGGTCGAGAGGGGGAACAGCAGCAAGAGCGCCATGCCGAAGAATGCGCCCGCGCCGACGGAGGTGAACCCGAAGGCGTAGCCGAGGATGACACCGGCGGTCACGGCGATGATCTTGTGGCGTCGCGTCAACTCGCCGTCCTTGGGCAGCGAGTCGGTCCAGAGCGCGCGGATGGTCACGAACGTGCGGATGACGACCGCCACGGCCACCAACATGAGTGCGATGGCGATCGCGGTCTTTACGTGCGATTCGATCTGCGCGCCTTCAGATGCGGCCAAGCTGTGCAGAGTGAACACGCCCGCGACCGAGGCGGGGACGCTGCCCATGGCCATCCAGCGAGCGATCTCGGTATTCACGGTGCCCAGCTTGAGGTGGCGAACGCCGCCAACCAGCTTGGTGCCTGCCGAGTACAAGAGATCGGTGCCCACGGCGCTGACTGCTGAGATCCCAAACACGCTGATCAACAGCGGCGCCATCAACGAGCCCGCGCCCATACCGGTCGCCCCGATCAACACCCCGACCACCAACCCTGCCACGACCAGTTCGATCCCCGTCATCATCCCTCGCCCGTAGATTTCCATCCAGTCTAACCGGACTAGTGGAGAATACAAGTGGCCCTGGCCGCACGTCACGGAGGTGCCAGCGCGCGGACGAGAACTGCGCCAGCTCCCGTTAGGAAGGATTCATCTGGCTCTTGGCCCGCTGGGATGAACCCGTCGTCGTTCGGCGACGGTCTACACCGCGTCGACAGGGTGGCCACCGGCGGGCACGGTGATGACGACTTCGACCTCGGTGGGTGCGAACTTGTCGATGTGCTGTTGGACGCGGGCCATGTGCGGCTTGAAGTCGGGCGATGACTTCCAGGCGTGGACGGCGTCGATGCTGTCCCAGCCGACGAAGCTGATGAATCGGTCGGGGTCGCGGAGGTCGCGTGTGAGCATGGCGGGCTGTGCTCCGGGTAGGTGGGACGACCAGGTCGCGAACTCTTGCCATGCGTCGAGGAAGGCGTCCTCGTGGCCGGGGAACGGTCGCCAGGATCCGGTGGTGTAGACGGGGGCGCTCATCAGACGACCAGCGATCCGCGTTTGCGGGCTGCCAGGAAGACCTGCTCGAACGCGACCTTGGCCCAGTGCGCTTGGGGGCCGGACATGACGTGGGTGTGTTTGCCGCCGCCCAGGACGCGGTCGGTCTTGATGGCGAGGCCGGTGTTGCCGGCGTCGAGGATGCAGATGGCGCCGAGTTCGTCGACCGAGATGTGTTGGTGCTCGCCCACGCCGAGGTCGGCGGCGATGTTCGCGGCCGCGATCTTGGCCATGTGCTCGCTCATGTGCCCGGTCTTGGGCACGCCGGTCGGCACGAGTGTCGACTGCGGCGGCGCGATCGCGATGTCCACGCCGGCTGCGAACACCTCGCTGTGGTCGGGATGTCGGTATTCGTCGGTGACGGGGATGAACCCGGCCGGGTTGGCGAGCCCTTCGGTGCCGGTGACCGCGTCGACGCCGGTGAAGGGCGGCACGATCATCGAGAACGCGAACGGCAGCACCTCGCCGCTTGCGAGCCGGATCTCATTCTCGCTGACGGACTCGATGCTGGTGTTGGGGATGCCGCGGATGCCGAGCTTCGCGAACAGCCGCTCGACGCGACGCTCCGAATCACCCACGCCGCCGAGGCCGAAGTGGCCGAGGAACGGCTCGGAGGTGATGAACGTGACCGGCTGGTCGCCATGTCCCGCCTTCTGGAGTTGGTGGCGGGTGTTGAGCAGGAACTCGTAGGAGGCGCCGAAGCACGAACCGCCCTGAGCCGTGCCGACGACGACCGGCCCTGGTTCGACCAGGAACCGCTTCCACGCCGCGCGCGTCTCGAGGGTGTGGTCGAGCGTGCACACCGACTGGGTGTGGCCGCCGTGGGGTCCGAGGCCGGGGATGCGCTCGAACGCCAGCTTCGGGCCGGTGGCGATCACGAGCCGGTCATAGGCGACCGGGCCGTGGTCTGTCTCGACGATCTGGCCGGCGAGGTCGAACCGCTCCGCGCGGGCATGCACGAAGCGGATGCCCTGCTTGCGATACATCGGCTCCAGCGGAAACGTGATGTCCTCGGCGTCGCGCTTTCCGAACGGCACCCAGATCAGCGACGGGATGAAGGTGAAGTAGTCGCGCTGGTCGATGACCGTCACCTCGGCGCGATCCTTGAGCCGGTGCTTGGCCTCGAGTGCGGCGGTCAGGCCGGCGAAGCTCGACCCGACGACGACCACCCGTGGCCTGGAGCCCCGCGAAGTCCCTGGGTCGGTGACGCCGGGGGTTTCGGTGTTCATGGTGTGCATGCGGGGATCCCTTCGAGTCAGATCTGGGAGAGGGCTCGATCCAGCCGATCGCGCGCTTCGGCGGCGAGCGGGGCGAGGTCGGGGTTTCCGGCCAGGCGCATGGCCGCGTCGGGTTCCATCGCCGACACCCGGACGGCGCCGTCGTCGGTGCGCACGACGACGTTGCACGGCAGGAGCACGCCGAGGTCGGGCTCGATCCCCAGGCCCCGATGCGCCAGTTGCGGGTTGCAGGCGCCCAGGATCAGGTAAGGCTCGCCCTTCACACCCAGCTTCTGCTCGAGCGTCGCCTGGACGTCGATCTCGGTGAGAACCCCGAACCCCTCCTTCGCGAGCTCCTCGCGCACACGGGCGACCGCAGTCTCGAAGTCGAGGTCGACGGTCGTGGTGATGGCGTAGGGCGTGGTCTGCAGTGCGGACATCTCCATCTCCTCCTTTACAACTGTAGACTGGTAGAGTATCATGACGGAGATGACGAGTAAAGGAGAGATTCACGTGACAGTTCCCCACCCCCTCCCGGATCCGCTGGTCGACCTGATCGCCGAGCGGTTCCGGGTGATCGGCGAGCCGGTTCGGATCAAGCTGCTCGACCGCCTGCGCGACGGCGAGGCGTCGGTCGGCGAGCTGACCGAGGCGCTCGGGGCGACGCAGCAGAATGTGTCGCGACACCTGGGGGTGCTGCACGCGGCCGGCATCGTCGGCCGCCGCAAGGAGGGCACCCGCGTTGTGTACGCCATCGCCGACGAGACCATCTTCGCGCTGTGCGAAACGGTGTGCGGGGCGCTGCAGCAGTCGGTCGCGGAACTGGCACAGCTGCTCGACCCCGCGTCCCAGCCGCAGGCGGCACGATCATGAGCGGCATTTCGTCGGCTCGCCGGCGCCCGTCGCTGGAGCGGGTGCTGTTCGGTCTCGCCGGAAGCATGGTTCTCGTCGGTGCGCTGCTCTCGGCCGTCGTCAGCCCGTGGTTTCTGCTGCTCGTCGCCTTCGTAGGTGTCAACCAGTGGTTGTACGTGATTGCAGGCGACTGCCCGGCCTCGCTGATCCTGCGTCGGGCGGCGGGGCTCGAGTCGGGGTGCCCCCGATGAGCGCGGTCGGCCCGATCGGCCGTCTCGGCCGTTTCATGGCCACGCACGTGCGTGCGGTCGTCTTGAGCTGGCTTGCGATCGCTGTCGTCTTCGGCGCCTTCGCCCCGCGCGTTGAGACGGCGCTCTCGGGCGCCGGCTGGCAGGCCAACGGCTCCCAGTCGGTGCACGCACGCGCCGTCATCCAGAAGCACTTCGCCGGCCAGAGCTCCGGGGCGCTCATGGTGGTCGTGCACTCGGCTCGGCTGACCGCATCAGCCCCCGCCTTCGCCGCCGCTGTCACCCGGGTGGAGCGGATCCTGCGCTCCGACCCGGCAATCGCGTCGGTCGCGCCGCCGCGGCCGGGCGTCTCGCTCTCCGCCGACGGCCACACCGCGGTCGTCATGGGCGGCGCGGCGCGCAACCCCACCCAGATGGTGAGCGCCGCGGACCGCCTCAAGGGGCCGCTGCACGCCGCCGGCGCGGCGGGCGTGACGGTGAATGCGACGGGCGCCTCGGCGATGTGGTCTGACTTCAACACGGCGAACCGCACCGCCATGATGCGCTCCGAGCTCTTCAGCTGGCCGGTGACGCTCCTGATCCTCGTGCTCGCGTTCGGGTCGCTGGTCGCCGCCGGCCTCCCGCTCATGCTCACCATCACCGGGCTCGTCGCCAGCGCGGGCGTGCTCTTCCTCGGCACGCAGCTGGCCGACATCTCGATCTGGGCGATGAACTTCGCGCTCATGTTCGCGCTCGCCCTGGGCATCGACTACGCGCTCTTCATCGTCGCCCGATTCCGCGGCGCGCTGTTCGGCTCCAACCTCTCCGCGGTCGAGGCGACCGCCGTGACGATGGACACCGCCGGCAAGGCGGTGCTCTTCTCCGGCGTGACGGTGCTGATCTCGCTCACCGCCGTAATGCTCGTCCCGAGCCCGGCGTTCCGGTCGATGGCGCTCGGGATCATGGTCGCGGTCGTCTTCGTCCTGGCCGCCGCGCTAACGCTGCTCCCCGCGGTGCTCGCGTGGCTCGGCCCACGGGTCGACCGCCTTTCCCTGCGCTGGGTACACAGCGGCGAGCACCGCTCCCCGCGCTTCGCCGCCTGGGCGGAGCTCCTTGGCCGCCATCCGCTCGCGTTCGGCGGCGCCGCTCTCGCGATCCTGCTGGTCCTGGCCGCGCCCATCGTCGGGCTGCGCACCGGCATGCCGTCAATCAAGGTCGTCCCACCCAGTGACACCTCCCGCGTCGGCTACACCCAGGTCGCGCACGCCTTCGGTCCGGGCTCCCCCGGCGCACTGCAGGTCGTCGTGCCTGCCGCCGAGCGCACGCAGGCGGCGCACGTCCTCACTGCTGACCGCGGGATCGCAACGGTCATGCCGGCGCAGCTCGACCGCACCAGCCGCCTCGCCCTGATCCAGGCGATCCCGAACACCGACCCCTCCAGCCCCACGATCGGCGCAACCATCGACCGCGTCCGCGCCGACCTCCCCGCCGGCGCGATGGTCGGCGGCGCGACCGCCGAGAACCACGACCTCGAGACGGCGCTCGCACGGGCCACCCCGCGGGTCATCGGCGTGGTGCTCGCGCTCGGCTTCCTGCTCCTGCTCGTCGCGCTCCAGGCGCCTGTGATCGCGCTCGTCGGCGTGCTCACCAACCTGCTCGCGACCGGCGCGGCCTTCGGCGTCGCCCGCCTGATCTTCCAAAACGGCGACGGCGCCTCGCTGCTCGGATTCCAGCCCCAGGGCTTCCTCGACGCCTGGGGGCCGGTGTTCTTCTTCGCCATGATCTTCGCCATCGCGATGGACTACACGGTCTTCCTGCTCGCGTCCGCCAAGGAGCACCACGACCGCTCCGGCGACCCTCATGACGCCATGATCGGCGGCGTCGCCCACTCCGGACGCGTCATCCTCGCCGCCGCCGCCGTCATGGTCGCCGTGTTCTTCACCTTCGCCCTCTCCGGGCCGCTGCCGCCCAAGGAGATGGGCGTGATCCTCGGAGTCGCGGTACTGCTCGACGCGCTGCTCGTCCGGCTCATCCTCATCCCCGTCGCGCTGCGGCTGCTCGGCCCGTGGGCATGGTGGCTACCGCGATGGGCCGACCGCCTCCTGCCCGACGTCACCTTCGGGCACTCCTGACCCTCCGAACACCCACACCTCCACACGAACGAAAGCGAGGTTCCAGAATCATGCAGCTCACACACAACATGGGAAGCGTCGATCGATGGGTCCGCGGCCTCATCGTCGGCCCCGGCGCCATCATCGCCGCGGTGCTGATCGGCGCCGGCAGTGTCCTCGGGATCATCCTGATCGCCATTGGCGTGGCCATGCTCGTGACCGCTGCCGTCGGCACCTGCCCCCTTTACTCAGTGCTCGGCGTGGATACCCACCGACGCGGCCGCAACGCTCTTGGAAGCTGAGGGCACCAACGTCACCCAGCCGCGAGCCCGTGCAGGCCACGGGAACACGTGCCCTCGAGCGGTCCCTGAAGGCTCCAGGACGCGCTGGGCGCCGAGTGCTACTAGTGCGACGGTGCAGTCAGTTCTTGTGGACGCGCGCGATGATGAAGGTGAGGTTCGGATCTTCGAGCGCGACGACGAGCGGCGTTAGCGCTTCGAGCCAGCGCGCGTGTTCGATACCTCCGACGTCGTGGGGGTCGTAGCCGATCTGGGCCGCCAGTCCCATCACGACGTTCCGTGCCGACGGGTCGTCTGCGCAGACGAACACCGCCGGCCGAATCTCCCCGAACCCTCGATGTGCGGTGACCGCCCAGATGTGATTGAAGGCCTTGACGACACTCGCACCGGGCGCCAGGCGTTGGACGTTGGATGCGCCCGACTCGCCTTCCGGGAACTCCTCTCGGACCGACCATATCGACTCTCTGCCGTCGAAGCTGTCGTCCAGGTACGGGTTGGTGGCGTCGATCAGGATCTTCCCGTCCAGCGGCAGGGTGGGGACGATCTGGCGCACGGCCTGCCAGGGCACGGTCAGCACCACGATCTCGCTCGCCCGCACGGCCTGCACATAGTCGGTGCCCGATGCGGCACGGACGCGCTGGGAGATCTCTCGGGCGCGCTCGACGCTGCGCGAGCCGATGACGACCGTGTGGCCAGTCGCCGCGAGGTCGCGGGCGAGCGCAGACCCCATCTCACCAGCGCCAACGATCGCGATCTTCACGGTTCACTCCTTCCGCTGCGCGAGCCGGCCCGCGTCGATGACGGCGATGTCCCCGCGGAAGGATGTCACAGAATCGACCGGCGGGCTGCGCCAGCTACGGCGGGCGGCGACTGGTGGTCGAGGTCGAGCGGCTGCGACGGGGTCGGGCGCTTCACCTGGCGTGCGGCGAGGCAGAACCACGCCGATATGGCGGCTCTCCGGACGCGGAGCTGCTCTTCACGCCAGGCGACGTGGCGGCAGAGTTGGGCGGCCTGCGTGGTTGAGCGGGCCGCGTTGGTCCACTGTCCGGTGGAGACCCCTGGTGGCGAGCGAACCGCGATCGATGCGCTCGTCCGTGCGGTGCGCGCCGCCGGGAGCACCTGACGACGAGTCCGGCGGCTGCCAATCCTCGGGCAATAGGCCGGAGGTGCGGGTTTCCCCGACGTTCGCCTACGCAGCCGCCCCGATGCGCGCGCGATCCCGGCGATCTAGCGTGGATGCTGGATTCCCGGATCGGAGGGGCGATGCACCCAATCACATACCAGAACCTGGAGCAGGCGATGCGCGACGAGGGCTTCGCGTTCGCTCGGTACATGCTGTACGGACGCAAGGCGCGCGCCCACGGCCACAAAGAGCTCGCCGACCTGTTCGAGTCGCTGGCCGACGTCGAGGTGTTCGACTACTTCATGCACGAGGCCGAGCTGGCCGGGTTCGGGTCGGGCTCCGACGTCGAAAACCTCCGCCAAGCGATCGCCGTCGAGACGAGTGCGGCCGACGAGACGTACCGCCTGTTCGAGCGACAGGCGAACGACGCCGGGGAGACGCACGCCGCCGAACAGTTCACGCGCATCCGCTCCGACAAGGCACATCGCCGCGCACAGTTGACCACCGCGCTCGACACGCTGGAGACGTCCACGCCGCGCCTTCACCGCATCCTGGTGATCGCCGACGAGTCGTGCCATGGCAGCGGGTTGTGCGACGAAGTTGCCTACCGGGCCGGTCGCGTCCCGTCAGAGGTGCTGATCGTCGCCCCCGCGCTCACCACCAGCCGGCTGCACTACCTGGCCTCCGACATCGACCACGAAGCCGAGCAAGCAGCCGAGCGAATGGAGACGCTCCGCGGTGAGCTGGAGCGCCAGCGCGTCCATGCCACCGGTCGCGTCGGCGACACGAACCCGTTGCTCGCCATCGAAGACGCACTGCGAGAGTTCCCCGCCGACGAGATCGTCATCGCCACCCAACCCCCCGACCAGTCGACATGGCTCGAACGCAACCTCGTCCACGACGCCCGGACACGATTCACGCCGCTGCTCGTCACCCACGTCATCGTCGACCCTGCCCTCGACCGCGGAGCCGCCCTCACCGGCGACTGACCCGCTCGGCTCGGCTCCGAACCCGCTGCAAGACGCGTCGAGCGCGTCCGGCGGTTCCGCGCGATCTCCACGTGTGGCGGCCGACCACGGCGCCCGCGACCCGCGGCCGCTCAACGATCCCAAACGCCGCACCCGCGAGGCGGCGCGTCTCAGAGAATCGACAGTAGCTGCCGATACATCCCGGGAGGAACGAGCCCTTGAGGAGGATCCATGTCGGACACGCTGGTCAAGATGCGAGATGAAGCTGGCCAGACGATGGCGGAGTACGCCGTCGTTCTGGGCGTGATCACGATTGCCGTGGTCGTGACACTGGGCCTGCTCAGTACCGCGATCCAGAACACCCTCAACAACGTCATCGCTGCGCTGTAACCAGTTGAAGTAACTCGTTACGGAGGGCAATGCGTTCTGAAGCCGTCTGCCTGGGTCGGCCGGGCTCACCTGAGCTTGCTCTCCGGCCATTGCCTCTTCTCTGCCATGCCGTTCGAGCCTCTGGCGGCTCGCATGCGTAGACGCGGATCTGCCGACCACGGGTTAGCACCGCCCGCCGCAATCCTTCCCCGTCCGCCGCGGCGAGCGCGTGGGCGACCACGCGATCGCCATTCGAGCGGGGGTATGATCGTGGGCGCGGGATGGAGCTCCCGCTCAACTGCCTTCCGGCTGATGGCTCCTATCTACTTGGTGGACGGGTGCAGGAGGTGCAGTTTGAGTAATGTCGGAGCTCAACCCTCTACCGGTCGCAGTGGGTCAGGTTCGGACGGTCTTGCGGCCTCCCCGGTGATCCAGCCCGTTACGGTGCAATCCGTTTCGCGGGCGTCGCGGCTGCTGAAGATCCTGGCGACGAGGCCCGGGTATGTCCCGTTGGCGGATCTGGCGGAGTCAAGCGGACTTGCCAAGAGCACGGCCTACGGCCTCCTGCAGACGCTCGTTCGGGAGCGTCTGGTCGAGCACGACCCGAAGACGCGGCGGTACCGCATTGGGAGCGGCGTTGTTGTCCCAGAGCGGATTTGCGAGGGGGGCCGCGCGGTCTAGCTCGCGTCGGGAACACCAAAGATACGACGGAACGAGTCCTGGCCATAGCTGGTCGGAAGGGGCTCGCCTGGAACGATCCGGAACGTGCGCCGGCCGTCGGGCTCACGTTCGGCACGCAGAAATCGCGCCCCATCGGGCTGTTCTCGATACAGGCTTGCGGCCAGATCGTAAAGGTGGGTGACGACAACGACTCGAACGTCCGCCTGGGTCATCGCCTGGATCACCTGGCGTGCGATCTCGGAGCCTTCTCGCTCGTTGGTTGCGGCGAACGACTCGTTGCAGAGCAGGAGGGAGTGGGGTGTGATCATGTCGGCGATCTCGCTCATCCGATGTAGTTCCTCTTCCAGCTTGCCGCGGGTCATGGTCGGGTCTTCCTCACGCTTGAAATGGGTGAACACGCCTCGAGAGGTGGGGGCGCGAAGGGCGCGTGCGGTGACGAACATGCCGGCCTGCATCATGAGTTGGGCGAGGCCGATGCTGCGAAGGAAGGTCGACTTGCCGCCCTGGTTTGCGCCGGTGACCATGATGAGCTGCGTTCCGTCCGCGTCCAGGTCGCTTCCGACCGGAGGCGCGTGAAGGTGCAGGGCGAGGGCGGGGTCGCAGAGCGCACGGGCGGAGATTCCGCTCTCGTGCGGCTGCAGCGGATCGGGCATGCACATGGCGACGCCAGCACTGATGAGCCGGTCGTGGAGGTTGAGGCAGCCGACGTAGAAGCCGAGCTCCGCGCGCAGCAGATTGACGAAGCCGAGCACGTGATCCGTCGATTGGGCCAAGGCGTTAGCGGCGAGGGCGATTCCGCGGCCGCGGAGGTCGCCGAGCGCCTGCATGCCGTATTCATCGCGGTCGGCAATCGTGAAGCTGTAGCTCGCCGGCCCCGACGGCGTGATTCGCTCAAGCAGACTGTGTTGGTGGGGTCTTCGGAGCACGTAGTCCGTGCCGCGGTTGGCGCGCCCGAGTGAGGCGCTCAGGAGCGCCCCGCGGCGGAATCGCAGCTCCCGGAGGTGGTCTGTGACGGTCTTCAGGTAGGGATCGTCGAGCTCGCGGCGCAGCGTCTCGAAGAGCGTCGTGAACCCTTCCGATGCGAAGGAGTCGGCATGCTCGTCGGCGAGCTGGCGCATCTCTCGGAGGACGTCCACCAGCAGGCCGAGCATCCCGATCGACTTCTGCAGCACCGAGTCAGGCGAATCCCGATACCAGTAGAAGCGTGCGTCCCGCTTCGAGTCCACGCCCCTGACCGCCGATGCGTAGAGCGCACGCACCACCGCGGGCTGCGCAAGACAGTCGGCCAGGATCCGCTGGCGGTAGCCGATCGCGTCCGGCTCGTGAAGCCCGAGAAGGACGCCACGCTCGGCGACGGTGCGAAGGTAGTGATCACCCTGGGCCATCGAGTCCAGCAGTGTCCCCAGCGCGAGATCCTGGGTGAGGGCGTCGGCATGTGGGGGCAGCGACTCGTCGAGATCGACGTCGCGCCCCTCGTGCATGAGGCGTACCCTCATCGGCGGATGCGGCGCGTCAGCCGTTGGTAGGTGAGGCCGTACCGTTCGGCGATCGCCCAGGCGTACGCGCGGCCGTCGGCCGGCTTGCGGGTGATCTTGTATGTGCGCCTCGCGGGGTCGTCCGGGGCGACGCAGGCCACCATGCTCACCGTCTCCGCGTCGCCATCGGCCAACTCGTCCACGAACGTCACCCACACCGCTGCGCAGCCGACGTCGGTGATCCGTCGCACCACGTCGACGCCGATGGAGGCGGCGTCGCCGAGCGTCGTCGACGCCAGCACCTCGTTCAGTAGGATCATGCTGCAGCCCGTTGCCTGCTCGAGGATTGCCTTGACTTGGACGAGTTCCTCGTCAAGCCTGCCGCGCAGGGTGGCGATGTCCTCGCGCCGGCCGAACAGCGTGAACAGCTGATCGGTCAGGACGACCCGGGCGTCGCGTGCGGGGACGGGCACGCCGAGTGCGGCCAGGTAGTGGAGCTGGCCGATCATGCGGGCGAACGTCGTCTTGCCGCCCTGGTTGGGGCCGGTCACGACCAGGATCCGTTCCGCTCCCGAAAGTGTGAAGTCGTTGGGCACGATCCCGGCGGCCGCCGAACCCGTCTTCGCGGCTAGGGCGATGTCGTATCCGTCCAGAACCGCGGTCTCGCTCCACTCGTGCACGAGCACCGGATATGAGAACGGCAACCCGGCGGTCCTGAGTGGTTCGATGTAGTCGGTGTAGGCGAGGTAGAACTGCAGCTCGCGGTCAGAGCGCGTGACCACGGGATCGACGAAGTCGCCGTGGTGGGCGCAGAACGCCGCGAGCGCGGTGAACTCTCCCGGGTAGAGCCGGCTGACGAACTGTGCGATCTGAGCCTCGACGTGATCCATCGACCCGGAATCCGGCACCTTCACCAGATGATCCTGCGCCGCGGCCCCGCGGAACCGCGCGAACGTCTGCTCAACCTCGGCGCTGTAGTCGCGCTCGCCGAGGTAGGCCTGAACCGTCACGCGCCCGCCCTTCATCCGAAGCGTGTACCGCACTTGCGACAGCCCTTCGAGCACCGCTCGCGCCTCTGCCTCGAGGACGGAGAACCGCTGCGAGGAGCTGTAAGCGGCCAGGTAGTCCCGGAGACCCCGCATGCCGCGCGACCCGAGGTCGCAGACGGCCAGGGCGTCTGCCAGCCGCTGGACGAGCTGGCAGTAGGTCGCCGCCGCGTCGAGCAACCAACGCTGCTTCTCCAGCGTGTACGACTGCTTTTCAACCAAAGCCAGATAGGCGCGCACCTTCCGCATCCCAGCGGCGAACTCATCGATCGCCACGCGCAGCGCCGGCGCCTCGAGGTCGCGGAACACCTCGTGGCGGTATCCGGCCGTCTCGGTGTCGGCGAGCGGCGTCCAGAAGAACGCTTCGAGGTCGTAGTTGTCTCGGCGGGCGACGATCGCATCGACGACCTGGTCGAGGTTGAGGTCGGTGAAAAACCCCGGCTGTCCGGCTCGGGGCTCGACCCGCCCGCGAAAGAGAAGGCTCTGAAATCGGTCGGACTCTGAGGCGCCGACCGGCGCGAGGGCCCGCTCAGCCTCGACTCCATAGCGATCGCTCTGCGTCATCAGGCTCCACCGTTCCAGGTCGGTCGGTAGAAGCCATCAGCCCCGCAGGGCGGTTCAGGCGGGCCTCATCGCCTGCGGCGAAATCTACCCCACCCCTCGTGGCCTTAAGCCGGTCGACGCCCCCGCAATGTCTAGCGCGCCCGGCTATCGACGACGTCGACGCGCGCTCACGTCGTCGCTTCGCTGTAACCAGCCGAAGTACTCGTTAGGGAGGGCCAATACGTTCTGTAGCCGTGTGCGTAGGCCGCTCAGGCTCACCCGACTCGCGTGGTCGCGTACTGCAGCTTGCTGGTCGAAGATCGTGATCGGCCCCACTCACCCCAGGATTGTGCCAGTCGCCGTCAGGGCTACAGCATGCGCAGACCCTCGATCCTGAAGGTGGTCGCAGCAACCCGTCCATAACGCGCCCCCGCTATGAACGATTTGCTGTGACCGGCCGCCTCGAGTGGCCGGTCGCGTTTCAGGAGTTCCGCAAGTTCTGGGAAGACGGTTGCGGACAGCCGGAGTGTCTTTTCATGATCGCTGTACCGCGCTTCGATGTCGAACACCGCGAGTAGCTCGGCGAGTTCCTGGCCGCTGTAGGTCTCAAGTGCCGGTCGGAGGTCGGGCAAGGACTCGACGATCGCGGCGATGTCTGCGCTCGCCGGCGCCGCGCTTTGCGCGTGGGACTCCTTCCATCGGGCCTCCACTTGGAGGGCGTCGCGCCCGGCGAGGCGCGGAAGAAGCCGAGGACGGAGGCGCGAGCCTGCTCGACGAGGGCGCTGCTGGCTGCCGACGTCGGGTTGACCGAGTGCGGGTTACCGAAACACCCCGCTCGTGAGCACTCGGACGTGCTCGCGAAGCTGCGAGTCGGCGAACATGCCACCGCCGGTGTAGTCGAGGTAGACGTGTCCGCTGCGGTCGAGCCGCGAATACTCGCTGCGCCGCAGCCTGTCCACCACGCTCGTGCCTGTGTACGCGGGATGGTCGCGGCGAAACGCGCCTCCGCGGCTTCCAACCGACCGATGTCCGCGCGCGAGATTGTCATGCCATGCTCCAACCGCCGCACCAAGGATGAGCGGCTGCTCGTGCATCAGGGCCCAACGTGATCCGCGTCGAAGTCGACATCCGAGCCATGGATGCAGCCTCCTCCGGGGGACTCAGTCGACGCATCGGCGATGCCGCTGATACAGCGTGCGGGCAACTACGAAGCCTTCTGGTCTGCCGAGGCCGCCCTCGACCATGGCGGCGAGCGTTCTTACGCCGCGAGCTCGTCTGGCTCCGGTCCCGCGCAACCAGCGCGGCGCAGGTAGTCGACGAGCGCTTCGAGCGGCACGGGCGGCGAGAACAGGTATCCCTGCCCACGTGTGCAGCCGAGCGCGCGGAGGGCGTCCCGTTGGTCCGGTCGTTCGATGCCCTCGGCGACCACGACGACGTCGAGGGTGTCGCCGAGTCCGACGATGGTGGCCGCAAGCCGTGACGGTCTGGATTGGTCGTTGAGGAAGGAGCGATCCATCTTCAGGATGTCCACCGGGAGGCTGCTGAGGTAGCTGAGCGACGAGTACCCAGTGCCGAAGTCGTCCATGGCGAGTCTCACCCCCAGCGCCTTCAGCTCGTTGAGTCGGCGGATGGCGAGAGCGGTGTCGGCAACCATCACCGACTCGGTGATCTCGAGGATCAGGCGGTGCGCCGGCAGGCCGGCGAGACGAAGGGCCGTTTCGACGTCGCTGGTGATCGTTTCGGAGTGCAATTGCCTGACCGAGAGGTTGACGCTCACAACGAGCGGCTCCGCCATGGTGAGGCGCTCGGACAGATCGGCGAGCTGGCGACATGCCCACTGGAGCACCCATCGGCCGATCGGGACGATCAGCCCCGACTCCTCCGCGGTTGGGATGAAATCGTCAGGTGATACAAGGCCGTGGTCGGGGTGCCGCCACCGCAGCAGTGCCTCGATGCCGTACGGGGCCGCCGTCGCAAGGTGGACGAGTGGCTGGTAGTGGAGCTCGAACTGCCCCAACGCTAGACCCCGCTGCAGCTGACCGCGTAGCGCGAGGCGCTTGACCGACTGTTCGTGCATCCCGGCCTCGAACACCCGGTACGTCCCCTTCTCGGTGCGCTTCGCAAGGTACATTGCGGCGTCCGCGTCGCGGAGGATCTCCGCAGTGTCGCCGTCGTCGGCAGGTTCGCTCACGCTGATCCCGATGCTGCCTTTGACGAAGAGCTCCTGTCCTTGAACCATCATCGGACGGTCGAGGGCTGCGAGAATCCGCTCGGCCTGGACGGCGGCAGCCTGTGCGTCGCCGAGCGAGTCGAGCAGCACCGCGAACTCGTCGCCGCCGAACCGCGCAGCAGTATCCGTCGCCCTCACCGCGCGTCGAAGCGTCTCGGCGACGTTGCGAAGCACCGCGTCGCCGGATGCGTGACCAAGGCTGTCATTGATCGTCTTGAAGTCGTCGAGGTCGAGGAAGATCACGCCGATCGCGTGTCCCTCGCGGCGTCCGCGGGCGACGGCCTGCTCAACTCGGTCGGTGAACAGCGCGCGGTTCGGCAGGCCGGTGACCGGGTCGTGGAACGCTTGGTGGGTGAGCTGTTGCTCGAACGCCTTGCGCTCGCTGATGTCGCGGCTGTTCAGCACGATGCCACGGACGCGGCGATCACCAAGGAGGTCGGTGTGGCGCACCTCGAAGGTGAGCCACGTGCCGTCGCGGTGACGGAGCGAGCATTCCAGGATGCCGACTGCGGGGCGTGTTGGCGTGGATGCGAGGATCCGCCGCAGGCGGGGCCGATCGGTCTTGTGCACGAGGGTAACGAACTGCGCTCCGTGGAGCTCCGTGGGGCGGTAGCCGAGGATCGCTTCGCTTGACGGGCTCTGGTAGGCGATACACCCCGTTGGGTCGAGCACGGTGATGAGATCGCTGGAGTGCGTTACCAGTGATTCGAAGCGATCCTCGCGCTCGGTAACTCCTTGCAGGGCGAGCGCCACCTGGCTTGCGAGCGCCTCGAGCGCCCGGAACGCCTCGCCACGTGACCCCTCGCCGAGCTGAACGAGGAGGTATCCGTGTGTCTGGCCTCGCCCAACAAGAGGTAACACAGCCAGGCTTAGGCTGTTCGGAAGCAGGTGGAGCGCATCGCGAACGTGGCTTTCGATCTCGACGTCGTCCACGACGGCGGCACGATGTCGCTCCAGCCACCGCGCCGTCGCCTCCGGAAGCTCGGACAGCGAGAAGGTCGTCTCCAGTTGCCCAACGAGTCGGACGTCGCCCTGCTCCAGGATGACGAGTCGCGTCGGCTGGTCGCCCACCAGTTGGTGGACAGACTGGAGAGACGTGCCGTACACCTGGTCGCGGTCGATCGCTCCGACGAGCTCGAGGCCCGCCTTGCGCACCGCCTCTGCGCGAGCCTTGGTTCGTTCCTCGCGTCGGACGATCCCCGCCATCCTTGCGACCACGAGCAGGAACAGCGTGATGGTGGCGACGATCATGATCAGCCGGTCGGCGTTGTGGATCGCCTGGGCGAACCGAATGACTGGGGCGACGAGGCACGACGCGGTGAGAATGGCGAGCCGATTTCGCGACAGCGCCGGTCGCTCATGCCCGGCAGGCTGCTCCAGGTTGCGCATCGATGGATGCAGCGCCGCCGCCCCCCACAGCAGGTAGTAGAGGATCCAGCCGACGTCGAGGATCATTTGGTGCGTGTACGCGTCGTTGAGAAGCGCCCAGGTGTACGCCGAGTCTGTCGTCAGCAGGCAGGCGATGCTCGCGACCAAGAGGTAGAACGACAGTACTCGCTTCCCGCCGTCCAGGGCGAGGCGGATCGCCGCGGCCAGCAGCAGGATGTCACCCATCGGATACGCGAGAGAGACCGCTTTGGCGACGGGGGTGAGACCCGTCGCCGCAACGTAGGGCGAGATGAGGAACACCCACGAGAGGAGAGCGCAGCCAATCCAGAGGATCAGGGCATCGATGAGCCCCGGGTGGTCCCCGTCCGGGTTTCGCCGCGCGGCGAGCAACATCAGGCCCGCGACGAGCGCTGGGTAGACCGTCAGATAGAGCACATCGCCTATGGACGGGAACGGGACGTCCGCGCCGAGCAGCTTCGGGTAGCTGTACGTGTAGAGGTCTCCGCAGAAGAACAGGAACTGCCCCAGCGCGAACAGTTGCCACGCCCGTCGCGCCGCCGGCCGGTATCGACGAGCGCCGACGAGGATGGCGACGGGCGACGAGAGCCCGAGGGCGTTGATCAGGGGGCCGTTGCCCTCGAACGGTGGCACGAGAGCGTAGAGGAGCGCGCCGAGCCCACCGACAAACAAGTAGGCCGCCCAGGCCGGGGGAGGACGCAGGTGCACGTCGTGGGGGGAGACACGCATCGACCGTGGTTATCGGCATGGACGAAGCCCGGCCTTGAGTGCGTTGGTTTCAGCGTCGGCGACACGCGGCCTGCCTGCGCGGGTCCGTCAGGGAAGAGAGGCCACCCGTTGGCTGCCACGACGATGATCGCCAGCGCCGCGAGAAAGATGCCGCGGCGGATGGCGGCGTCGATGGTGCGCACACGCAGGGAGCCGTAGGCGATGAAGGCGATGGCGAGTACGCCTTAGAGCTCGCCGAGAATCGCCGACGGCCCGCGCGACGAAGTGGACAGTGAGGCCGAGCGCGACGAAGACGACAACCTCGGCCGGCTTGGCCAGCTCGGAGTGAAATGCGCGGACATCGTCGCCGATCGGTGCATCGGCGTCACCCGAGAGCAGGCCGGCAACGAACACGGCGAGAAACCCGGATCCGTGAGCTGCCGCAGCCACGCCGAAGATCCCAAGCCACGCCCCCACGATCCCGACCACCAGGCCGATGCCCAATTGGCGGAGGAGGGTCTCACCTGCGGAGCAGTTGTCGGCGAAGAGCGCCGGCGACCTGCTTGACGAGTGCCTCGCCCGCGGCGACATGATCCGGACGAATACCAGCAACGCCGTGACCTGATCGAACGGCGCACGCCCACCGACGTCTAAGCGGCAGCCCGCCTTGAACGCACCGCACCCCCGCCGTGCGCCGACCTCGATGACCGACGCCATCTGTCCGCCCGGAACCGCTCGATCTGTGCTCGGCAAGGCATGTGTCCGCAAGCCGCGCACACTTGCGATACCGATCCGGTTTCTCCTCTCCCGCAGGATCGCGGAAAGGACACGTTCTGTGAACCGCTTCCAGCCCTCCGAAGGCGTCTTCCTCTACCTGCTCGGCGAATTCCGCATGAATACACGCTTGGAGTGGCACGGGCCCGGTGGTCCATCCGGTCTTCAAAACCGGCAGGCCGTTGTAACCCAACGGTTGGTAGGTTCGACTCCTGCGCCGCTCCGCTAGGCCGAACGCCGCATGGCTTAGCCGAATAATGGTCGCTGATAGTGCCGTCAAGAGGTTTGGCGAGGAGCTGGTCCGGTCGGCAGACAAGCACGCCACGCGGTGGACACCGCGGTGATGGCGGTGTTCATAACCCGAATCGCCGCAATTGCGCTGCAAACGGCCGAGTGTGCGCCAGCTGTCCGCCACGCTGCCGCATCGTCTGGGGATGCGGCGAGCGTCGCGCAGCCATCTTGTTGCGGGCAGCAGAAGGCCCCCAGACTGCCTCGGCGAGCCAGCCGATCTGCTCTGGAGGCCTCCGCCCACGCCGCGAGCGACCCGGTCATGGTGTCGTCGTCGAAAGCCCGTATATCGCGGGCCTGTCCGGTAAGGTGGGCGCGGCTTTGGAGACCGTAAACGCGCATCTCACGAGGCATCGAACCGGTCTCCCCGCCGGGTGTTTCCGCACCGACTGGAGTCAAGGTTGAATCGAGGGATTGCGTCAATCGGGCAGCCGACTGTCTGGCACTGCTGATGCTTGTCTCGGCCGCTACGCGGCAGAGATGGACCCGTAGAGATGCCGCTCGACAATCTCCTGGGTCTCCTCTGTCCGTGCGTCGGCTTGGTCGCTCGGCCTTCGTCCTCGACGCCGCACTCACGAGGGCGTAGTGGACGGTAACGGCCGTCTAACCGGGCGTTGTGCGCTTGTAACCGGTGCAAGCTCCGGCATCGGTGAGGCCACAGCTCGTCTCCTGTCCGCTGAAGGCGCGGCTGTTGGGCTGGTCGCCCGTCGGCATGAAGAACTTTAAGCGTGTGGCGCGCGGTCTCCGCAGCGCTGCGGTCGCGCCAGCTGACGTCGCCGACTACGCGGCCGTCGTCCGGACGATCGACCAAGTCGAGGCCGAACTCGGTCCGATCGACATCGTGGTCAACTGTGCCGGCGTGATCGGCCCGACGCCCCTAAGCGAACTGACGGCCGCCGTGTGGCAACGGACGATCGCGGTCAATCTCTCGGGCAGCTTCTATGTCGGACGAGAGGCAGGGACGCGTATGCGACATCGCGGCGGCGGTCAGATCGTCAACGTTGCGTCGGACCTGGCCTTCGTATCCTTGCCGGGCTATACGGATTACTCGGCGTCGAAGGCTGGGGTTCTCGGCCTCACCCGTGGTCTCGCGGTTGAGTTGGCCCCAACGGTGCGTGTCAACGCCGTCGCACCCGGGCCCGTGGACACGCCGATGATGGATCACGAACTCTCAATGGATCCCGACCCACAGGGTGCGCGCGAAACCACCATTCGGCGGATACCGCTTCTACGGATCGCTACACCCGAGGAGATCGCCCGGGCGATCCTGTTTCTGGTCACCGACGCTACGTATGCCACAGGCTCCGTCCTCTCAGTCGACGGCGGCACGACAGTCCTCGGTCGACTTCACGGGGATGCCCCCCGAGGACCCCGGCTCTCGCAGCCGTAGCGCCACCGGCAGCACGAGCGGCCGGTGACCGGTCGATGCCTCTGGGCAGGCTGACTCGCTAAGTCATCGCCTCGCGGGGGCTCGCGGTGATCGCGCAAACCGGCCCTTGACAGTCTTGTTCGTCGGCGGTAGATTCGTCCCTCTTCCTTCCTGTATCGTTCAAGTGACCGATCAAGTCGTCATCATTGGGGGCGGCCACAACGGACTTGTTGCGGCCGCTTATCTCGCTCGGGCGGGACGGCAGGTCACGGTCCTGGAGCGACGCTCTGTGCTGGGCGGCGCGTGTGTCACAGAGGAACTCATCCCTGGGGCGCGGTTCTCGACCTGTGCCTATGTGGTGAGCTCGCTTCGGCCGCAGATCATCGCCGAGCTCGAGCTTGAGCGCCATGGACTCGACGTGTACGCCACCGACGTTCTCAATTTCCTGATGAAGCCGTCAGGCGAGCATCTATTCCTGTGGCCGGAGCTCGATCGGACGCTGAATGAGCTCCGGCGATACAGCGTCCGAGACGCCGAAGCGTTCCCCGATTTCGGCGTTCGATTTCGTCGCTTCGCGAAGCTCGTCGAGCCGTACCTGCTCACCGAGCCGCCATCGCTCAGTGAGCTGATTGGACGATTCGAGGCCGCGGGCGAGATCGACCTTTGGCACGAGTTTGTCAGCCTCAGCGTGGGTGACCTGGTCGATCGGTACTTCGACAGCGATCTGTTGAAGGGCGCCTTCATGTTCTTCGCGTTGGTGGCCGTTTACGCCGGCCCGTACTCCCCTGGAACTGCCTACGAGTTCAGTCACCACTCTTGGGGCGAGTACAAGGGCGAGTTCGGGAGGTTTGGGTTCGCACGAGGGGGGATGGGGGCGATCACTCAATCGATTGCCTCTTCGGCGAGGGAGGCAGGCGCGGTGCTGCGAACCGACGCGCCGGTACGCCGGGTGCTCATCGATCGGGGAGCCGTCCGCGGGGTGGAGCTGACGAGCGGCGAGAGGATTGAAGCGGGAACCGTGGCCTCAAATGCCGATCCGGTTCGCACCTTCCTCCAGCTCGTCGACCCCGGCGACCTTCCCCCGGAGCTACGCGCCCAGGCCAAGAACATCGACATGCGCGGGACAATGGCGAGAGTCCATCTGCTCGTCGATCGTCTCCCACAGTACGCGGGGCTGCCGTCCGGAGAAGGGCCGCAACATCGCGGCTTCACGCTTCTCGGCGGGACCGTTGGGGAGTACGAACGATGCTGGGAAGCACAGCAGCGAGGGGAACTGGTTGACGACTACCCAATCGAGCTGACCATTCAGTCGACCACTGATCCGACGCTCACCGCGCCGGGCCTTCACACGATCACCACAGGGATCCAGCAGCTGCCGTTCGAGCTTGCCCGTGGAGACTGGGATACCCGGCGCGAGGAGTTCACCGATCGGGTGGTGCGATCCCTCCGAAGGTTCGACCCAGAAATCGAATCGTCGATCCGCGGGTCGTTCACACTCACGCCGCTTGATCTCGAGCGGGAGTACGGCCTCACGGGCGGGAACATCTTCCACGGCGCGATGATGGTCAACCAGTTGTTCGACTCTCGCCCGATCCCCGGTGGCGGGGGATATCGGACCCCTATCGACGGCTTGTATCTGTGCGGCGCCGGAACGCATCCAGGCGGGGCAGTCATGGGTGCGGCGGGTCACAACGCCGCCACCGCGATCCTGCGCACTTCGCGCGGCACCGCCGGTCCGGCGCGCCCAGTTTCACCCGCGGCTCATCGTGACTTCGTTGACAACCTCGCCAGTTCGCCACGTCTCCGCGGCGTCCGGAACCGGGCGCTTCGGCAGAGCTGGCTTCGACCGATCGTGCGGAAGCTGACCCGGAAATAGCGACTCGACAGGAGGACACGTGTCCGATCAATCGATTCCGACTCCAGCCGGCGGGCCGGCCGGGTCCGGTAGCCAACCGGGACTGTTTCTGAGGCAGGCAACTGGCCTAGTTCGTGATCTCAGCCCGTGGGACGCATTCAACATCAACTTCACGAACACGAACGCCTTCGCCAACGTCACCATCCTGCTCCCACTCGGACTGGCGCTCTTTCTGGGCGCGAACCTCGCGCTGTCCGTCGTAACGGGACTCATCGGCGGCATGTTCGTCGTCGTCGCGTACTGCATGCTCGCGGCGGCCATGCCGCGCTCGGGCGGTGACTATGTGTTCATCAGCCGAGCCGTTCATCCGTTCATAGGGTTTCTGTCGACCTGGACGATGATGATCCTCTGCGCGTTCTTTTCCGCGTTTAACGCGTGGTCGCTTGGGAATTGGATTCTTCCCGACTTCTTCGCCCCGCTCGGAACCATGACCGGCCAACACTGGATGCTGACTTTGGCCGCAGATGTTTCGAAGGCGCGCGTGGTGATTGCCCTCGAACTCGTCCAGATCGCACTCTTCTTCTTCTTCATGTACAGAGGAACGAAGGTGGCGGCGCGTACCCAGTGGATACCAACCATCTTCACCGTCGGATGTCTCGTGGTCGCGCTCCCGGTCCTTCTCTTCACATCCCGATCAACATACGTCCATAACTTCAACAAGTTCGCGGCCCACTACCACACCTCCTCCGCGAAGATGCAGGCGGTGGCCACTCACGCCGGAGCGAACCTTCACCCGGGGTTCAGCTGGCACCAGACCGTCGCGTTCTGGCCCTTCGTCATGGTGATCTTCGGCTATGCGATCAACTCGATCCAGATCGGCGGGGAGGTTCGCAACCCACGCCGCACCCAGTACATCGCGGTGATCGGCTCGACCGTGATTGCGGGATTGATTCTCGCGATTTTCCTCCAGCTGTCGGTCTCGCGGGTACCGAGTGGTTTGATGAACTCCTTCGGGTACTTCGCCTACATCGACCCGTCGAAGAGCCCATTCCCGTTCCCGCTCTACGGTCATGTGCCCCTCGCGTTGGGTATCGACAATCCGATCCTGCTTATCCTCTTCACTGGGGCGATCGCATTCGGTCTTTGGGGATCCAGCATCGGACTCTATTTCTGGGGTACGCGCTACATGTTGGCATGGTCGTTCGACCGCGTCGCCCCGCCGCAGGTCGCCTATCTCTCGCCCAAGAGGAACGCTCCCGTTGTCGCACTCACGATCCTGACGATCCTGGTGATCATCTTCGGAGTGATGCTCGAGTACGTGACCAACTTCACGTACGTCGCGGGAGGGTTGCTGCAATCCACACTGCTCTTCTGCGCCTCGGTTGCGGCGATTCTGTTCCCGTTCCGCCTCCGCGCCATCTACAAGGGCACCATCGGTTGGGAAGTCGGGAAGATTCCTGTGATCTCGGCGATCGGCGTCGTGGCGACGGTGTTCATGGGAGTCATGGTGTACTCGTACGCGACCAATGCCACCTTCGGCACGGTCACCGGTAAGTCTCTGCAGTTCTCTGAGGTAGTGCTGGTGGCCGGCGTCGTCTACTACATAATCGCGTGGCTGGTCGCTCGATCTCGTGGGTACAACCTGGCGCTGACATACCGCGAGATTCCGCCGGAGTGAGGCGGTTGCCGTGTTGGGGTCGGAGTGACGCGCGCCTGCAAATAATTGAAAGGACGGACGATGCCGGATAGCCGCGCTGAAGTCGCGAACGTCATCGAGCGCATGGTGGAGATCATGAACGCCCACGATCTCGACGGTTGCGTGAACTGCTACACCGAGGATGCTGAATTACAGGACCCGCGTTTTCCGGATCCTGTGCATGGGAAGGAGTACGTGCGCGAAGGATTCGCATACTGGTACAACGCCTTCCCGGACATTCGGATCACCATCAACCGCCTGATCGTTGAGCCGCCCGAGGTGGCGGTGGAGTGGACGTTTGAGGGAACGCACCTCGGCGAATACATGGGAATCCAGCCGAGCGGCGGATCCTTCCAGGTCATGACCGCAGCCCACTTCGCCGTGGCCAACGGGAAGGTGACAAGGGACTTCAGCTTGTTCGACGCAACCGGCATTCGCGCGCTCGAAGAGTTGGCCGCGGCCCAACAAGCTGCCGAGTGAAGCTCTTCTACGCCTCAGATATCCATGGCTCCGAAACGTGCTGGAGGAAGTTTCTGAATGCGGGGCCGTTCTATAAAGCGGACGTGATCGTCATGGGCGGGGATGTAACGGGCAAGGGCATCGTCCCAGTCGTCCACGACCCGGCGACGGACACTTGGTCGGCGCGGTTCAAGGGACGGACCTACGAGATCAAGAGCGAGGCGGACCTTGCCGCCCTCGAGTCGCGCATCACGTTCAACGGCATGTACCCGTACAGATGCGATCAAGCCGAGTTGGACAGGCTCGTGGCTGCCCCGAATCAGGAGGAACTGTTTGACGGTCTCATGGAGCAGACGTTCAAACGCTGGCTGGACATCGGAGAGGCGAAACTGGCGGTCTCCGGCGTCGCGTGTTGGGTGATGCCCGGGAACGATGATGCCTGGGCGATCGACCGCGCGTTCTCGGCGCGGGGACGCGTGCAGAACTGCGACGGGCGCGTCGTCGATCTCGGGGACGGATACACGATGCTTTCGGTCGGCTACTCCAACCCCACACCCTGGAACAGTCCGCGGGAGGTTCCTGAAGCGGACCTGAAGGAAATGATAGAGAGGCTCGCGGCCGAGATTCCATCGATGGACCGCGCGATTTTCAACCTGCACGTGCCGCCCTACGATTCCGAGCTCGACATCGCGCCCAAACTCGACGCCGACTTCCGGATCCAAACTGCCGGCGGTCAGCCGCAGATGGCTCCGGTCGGGTCGACGGCGGTTCGGGAGGCGATCGAGCGTCATCAGCCTCTTCTGGCTCTGCATGGACACATCCATGAGTCGAAGGGAGCCCGACGCATCGGACGGACGCTTTGCATCAACCCGGGGTCGAGCTACTCCCTTGGACAACTCGACGGCGTGATCGTCGAGCTCAAGGGCGACCGAGTCAAACGGAACCAGTTTGTGATTGGATGACATGAGTATCTCTGTGGATGTGGCCGTGCCGGCGGCGGCCGAGCTTGGCGAGGGCCCGGTCTGGGACGCGACTGAACGTAGGCTGATCTGGGTCGACATCGAGGCCTGCCTCATTCACCGCTACGACCCCCTCACGCAGGTCGACGACCACGTCCGGGTGAGCGGGCGCGTCGGGTATGCGTCGCCTCGACGCGGAGGAGGCATTGCTCTTGCCATGGAGCACACTCTTGCCGTCACCAACGCCGGTGGCGAGCCGGTGGTCGTCGCGACCGTCGAGCCGACTGCGCCCACGCGCATGAATGACGGAAACTGCGACTCCCGCGGTCGGTTGTACGCCGGCACCATGGCGCTCGACGAACGCTCCCCGGTGGGTTCCCTCTACCGGCTCGACCCCGACGGCGCGATCGAGAACATCCTGCAGAACGTCACTGTTTCGAATGGCATCGACTGGAGCTTGGACGGAGAGACGATGTTCTACGTCGACAGCGCGTCACAGAGCATTGATGCATTCGACTTCGACCTCACCGCCGGGCGGATCTCCAATCGCAGGGAGTTCGTGCGGTTCAGCACCGATGACGGCACTCCGGATGGGATCACGATCGACGCGGAAGGGTGCGTCTGGGTCGCACTATGGGGCGGCTGGGCAGTATGGCGGTACACCGCCGACGGCGAGTTGGACATCGTCGTCAAACTTCCTACGCAGAACATCACGAGCGCCGCGTTTGGGGGCGACCGCCTCGATGAGCTCTATGTGACCTCTGCCCGGGAAGGTCTCACAGACTCAGAGCTCGAAGCTCAGCCGGACGCCGGAGCGCTGTTCCGGTGCCGGACCGGAGTCGTCGGACGGGCACAACACGTCTACGCCGGCTGAAAGGACGAGTGAGAATGGACTTCACTGGAAAGATCGTGGTCGTGACTGGGGCGGCCACTGGAATCGGACGCGCCATCGCAGCCGCATTCGGTACCGCGGGAGCACAAACCCTGTGTGCCGACGTCGCCGAGGATGCCCTGGAACAAACCGTCTCGAACATCAACGCGGCCGGGGGCTCCGCCGAGGCCCACCGATGCGACGTCTCGCAACCTGATGATGTCGAGAGACTCATGAGCGCAGCGGAACGACACGGCGGTCCGTCTGCCCTCGTCTGCAACGCTGCGGTTCAGGTTGAGCGCACGATCGAGGACACGACGCCCGAAGAGTGGGATCGAGTGCTGGCTGTCAACCTCAAGGGCCCGTATCTGTGCGCTCGCGCGGCGATTCCGCGGATGCGGGCGCTCGGCGGCGGTGCGATCGTGAACACCGCGTCCGTAAACGGCTATTGGGTCGAACCGTCGGTCGGCGCATACTCGGCCTCCAAGGGAGGGGTGATCGCGCTGACAAAGTCGATTGCCCTCGACTTCGGGAAGGACGGGATCCGCTGCAACTGCATCTGTCCCGGCTACATCGATACAGGGATGGCGCAGCGCTACTTCGACATCCAGCCCGATCCTGCGGCGGCGCGTGTGGAGGCCGGGCGGATGCATGCGCGCGGGTCGATCGGGCAACCCGAGGAGATCGCCGCGGTTGTTCTCTTCCTGTGCTCCGACGCCGCCTCATTCTGCACCGCCCAGCCGTTCATCGTCGATGGCGGCCTGACCGCGGGGATACCCGCTCGCTGACGAAAGGATCTTCAGGTGGCTCGTGACAACGACTCCCGGGAACGAACCAACGACCTTCGACTCGTCGAACGCCTGGGCGCGCTTTATCCAGCTGTCGTCGCAGACTGCCTCGACAGGCTCGGGTATCGCAATCAGGTCCTCGACCCGCACATCAGACCACTCTTTCCTACGGCGAAGATCGCCGGGGTTGCGTTCACCGTCCACTGTGTCCCGATCGACGGTGTGCCCGAGAACACCGACGATCATTACAAGGGCGAACTGCAGGCAGTTGACGCTCTTGAGGATGGCGACGTGATGGTGGTGTCCACCTGCAAGGGCTCGTACTGGGGCGAGCTCCTGGCTACCGCGGCCCGGTATCGGGGGGCGAGGGGCATCGTCGCCGATGCCTATGCTCGGGACACGATTGCGCTCATCGACATGGAGTTCCCGACGTTTGTCGCGGGCATCAGTGCGTGCGACTCGCTCGGGCGAATCGATGTTGACGGTATGAACGTCCCGATCGAATGCGGGCGCGTCACGGTCGAGGCAGGAGACTTTGTGCTTGCCGACTATGACGGCGTGGTCATCGTGCCGCGTGGGGTTGCGGAGGACACGATCCGTGCTGCCGAGGAGAAGGTGGCCGGCGAGAACATGGTGCGAGAGAAGCTCGCCGGCGGTATGCCGGTATGGGACGCCTTCCGCGCCTACGGGATTATCTGATCATCATGCGGTTCTCGCTGGCTGGGAGGGCGGCCCTCGTCACCGGGTCAAGTCGCGGGATCGGCCGTGCCGTGGCTGAAGCCCTCGCCGAGGCGGGCGCTAGCGTCGCGGTGCATGGCGCGACCGAGAGCGAGGCGCTGTCGGCGGCCTGCGACCTAGTGAACGGCGTCGCGGTGTCGGGCGATCTCGGTCAGGGCGAGACCGCGGAGTTGATCGTCAATCGTGCCGCGACCCAGCTCGGACAGCTCGATATCCTGGTCAACTGTGCAGGTATCGTCTTACCGACACTGGTCGATGATATCGATGTCGAGACGTGGGACCGAACCCTCAACGTCAACCTGCGGGGAGCGTTCTTCTGTGCACAATCCGCCGCCCGGCACATGAGAGGCGCGGGATACGGGCGAATAATCAGCATCTCGTCGCAAGCAGCCGCCGTCGCAATCAGCGGGTACCTGCCGTACGGTGTCTCGAAGGCTGGCCTCGAGATCATGGCGAAATACCTCGCGGCCGAGTGGGCGCGCGACGGGATCACCGTCAATGTCGTCGCCCCGGCATTCGTAAATACAGACCTCGCCGCCGAGGTATTCAAGGCCATGCCGGATCTGTACCGAGACCAGCTGGATCGTGTTCCTGTCCGGCGCATGTGCGAGCCGTCCGAGGTGGCCGCGGCGGTGCTCTACCTGGCATCGTCGGAGGCGGGATTCACCACCGGCGAGGTTCTGCACGTCGACGGCGGATATTTGACGCAGTAGGCGTCGTCCGCCCGGCACGACACCCCACACCAGCGTTCGAGCTGTTCTTCGAAAGACGGGGCCCTCGCTAGCCGCCGGCAATCCAGATATTGACCGATGACGTTGTGCTCGGCTGCCGTGTTTCGCGGCTCCTCGCCGGGCTTACGCTCAACCGGGAGCACAGTGTCACCGAGCGTCGACTGTGATCGTGCGCGCGCAGGCGAGTGCCGTCACCATCCCCCGATCCATCCGTGGAACAATCCGTAGGGCAGATCTGTCGGCGGGTGGCCGGCGCGATTTGCAAGGAAGTCGAAGTCGCACCCCTCGTCAGCTTGAGTTACGTGTGCCAGGTACATCGCGCCGTAGCCACGAGCGTAGCGGGCCGGAGGGGCGGCAAAAGCGGTCAGGCGCCCGGCGAGTTCGTCGGCCGAAATGTCGAGATCGAGCCGACGAGACTCGACGTCCAGGATAATGGGGTCGCCGTCGCGAATGATCGCCAACGGCCCACCCGCCGCCGCCTCGGGTGCGACGTGGAGTACACATGTCCCGAATCCCGTGCCGCTCATGCGCGCGTCGGAGACGCGCACCATGTCGGTGACGCCGGCCTCCAGCAAGCGCTGGGGGATGGGGATCATCCCCCACTCGGGCATACCGGGCGCCCCGATCGGGCCGACGTTCCGGAGTACGAGAACTGAGTCTGCAGTGACGTTGAGTCCAGGATCGTCAATTCGATTCGCAACGTCTTCAATCCCATCGAATACCACAGCCGGCCCCCGGTGCTGGAGCAGCTCGGCGGATGCGGCACTGACCTTCACAACGCCGCCGTTCGGCGCGAGGTTGCCTCGAACGACGGCGAGCCCACCGGCGGGCTTGAGCGGTTGGTCGAGGCTGCGGATCATCTTGTCATCTGGCGCCGTCGCACTCGCCGTAGCATCCGCGAGCGTGCCTCCGGCGATGGTCAGCGCGTCGGTCTCAAGCAGCGGCGATAGAGCCGCGAGGAGGGTCGGGACACCGCCGGCCTGGTCGAAGTCGCCTAGAAGGCTTTCGCCCGAGGGTCGAACGTCCACCAGCAGTGGAGTTCGCGCCGCGATCTCGTCAAACCGATCGAGCGTGAGCCTCACCCCTACGCGCCCCGCCAATGCGAGCAGGTGGACGATCGCGTTCGTACTTCCCCCGAGAGCTGCGAGCACCGTGATCGCGTTTGCGAAAGCTGCTTCGGTGAGAACTCTGCTCGGCCGTAGGCCCTCCAAGGCGATCGCGACCGCGCGTGCTCCGATCTCTTCGGCTCGTGCCGCTCGGCGAGCGTACACGGCTGGGATCGAGGCACTTCCGGGTAACGTCATTCCGAGCGCCTCAACAAGACAAGACATCGTCGACGCCGTCCCCATCTCGTTGCAATGACCCGTCGTCGGGATCCACGCGGCCTCGAGTTCGTGGTAGTCCGACTGGGTGATCCGCCCGGCTCGCAGATCGTCGGTGTACCGCCACAGATCGGTTCCGACACCGAGTTCCTTACCGAGGTGACGGGCCGGCTCCGCGGGGCCTCCGGTCAGCATGATCGCGGGGACATCCGCACTCGCCGCTCCCATCAACTGGGCCGGGATCGTCTTGTCGCACCCGGCGATCAGCACAACGGCATCAAAGGGGTTCGAGTGGATGCACTCCTCAACGTCCATCGCCATCAGGTTCCGGTAAAGCATCGTCGTCGGCTTCATCAGATTCTCGCCGAGCGAGATTGTCGGAAACTCGACCGGGAGGCCGCCGGCGGCGGCTATTCCACGCTTCGCCGCGGCAGCAAGGCCACGGAAATGCAGGTTACAGTTGACCGCCTCCGACCAGGAGTTGCACACTCCGACAATCGGACGTCCCTTCATCATGTCCGACGAGAAGCCTGCGACTCTCAGGCTTGCTCGGTGCAAGAACCCCGGCAGATCGTCACTGCCGAACCACTGCGTGCTCCGAAGCTCTGTGTTGCCGCTCGCGCTCACGTTGACCCCCGGAGTACGAGTTCGACGGGGAGAACGACTCGACGTTCGGTTGCCGGATCCAGTGTGCCTTCGAGGTATTCGATCAGGCGGTTCGCCGCGATCCGGCCGATCTCGTATCCTGGGATTCGAACGGTGGTGAGGGGCGGATTTACGAACGCGGAAAAGCCAAAGTCGTTGAACCCCGCGACGGCGACGTCATCAGGCACCTTGAGGCCCTGGACCTGAAGTTGATGCATCGCTCCAAGAGCAAGGAGGTCATTCCCACAAACGATCGCGGTCGGAGGCTCAGGCTGATCGAGGAGGGATTCGACAAGGGGAGCCCCGGTCTCCATGTCCCACACACCGTCGAAGCGCTCCAGATTTGGATCTGGGGCGATATTCGCAGCGACCAGCGCACTCCGGTAGCCACGGTGCCGCTCCTCAATCATGGGCCAAGGGACGCGAGCCGCGATAAACGCGATCCGTGCATGTCCCTGAGCGATCAGATGACTGACCAGCCGCCGGCTCCCATCGTGGTTGGCGGCCGCGACCGAGAAGACCGTCTCACCCGGATGATCGCCGTCCTCGAAGACCACGCACGGAACAGCACGATCGGCAAGCCGCGACGTGTACCACGACCGGACGCTTGGTTCGCCGGACAACAACAGGAGCGCGGCGTCCGCCCGTCGCTCGAACACCGGTGCGAGCAGGTCGGCGGCGCGTACGTCCGGAGTTCCCGCTTGGATGAGTAAGCCGTAACCCTTGTCGCGAGCGACATCCCCGATACCCGCCAAGATCAGGTCGGTCATGGGGTCGGCGAGAAACCGTGCACCCTCGTCTGTGATGATGAATACGAGCGCTTGCGTTCGCTGGGTGCGAAGACCGCGCGCTCTGGAGTCTGGATGGAACTCGAGCTCCTCCATCACCGCCGCAATTCGCGCACGCGTTTCGGCTCCCATCTCATCGAATCGGCGGTTGATGTAGTTGGAGACCGTCTGCGCCGACACGTGCGCCTGCGCGGCGACGTCGCGGACGGTGGTCCGTCGGGATTGAGTTGGGCGCGAATCAGCGGCGGCCATCCGGCGACTTTATCGTAAAAGGCCAGGGCAGAGGGCAGAACCGTGTCTACGACGGGGCTGCGGCACCTCTTCCCCGCCTTGCTCGATCACCTCAAGCGCCTGCAGGTGGAGGTGCCCATTCGTCGCCAACATCGATCCAGTATCGATCCGGTCTCGACCCTCCAAGTCGGTCATCCGCCCCCCCGCTTCCTCGATGAGGAGCTTCGGCGCTGCGAAGTCCCATTCACCGCCGAAGAGATCAAACGCGATGTCCACTGTCCCAGCAGCGACGCCAGGGTACGAATGCGGCTGGCGCATATCGGCCGACGCGGCTCGTCGCATTCGCCGAATTGGATCGAGATGACGGGTCCCGTCATCGCCGAGATAGGTGCTCCAGGTCGCCCCCGAAAGTCGCTCGGTGTTCGATACCCGAAGTCTGCGACCGTTGCACCACGCGCCCTTTCCTCGAACGGCTTCCCAACGGCGACGCTCGGGCGGAGATGAGATCACGCTGACCTCGAGCTGTCCTTCGACCTCGAGCGCGATATATGTGACCCAGTCCGATCCGCCTGACAGATAGCTCTGGGTGCCGTCGATCGGATCGATGATCCACCGCCGTGTCGCACCAATTCCGGCTACCGGACCGCCGCCCTCCTCGCCAAGGACTTCGTCACTTGGCCGGGCTACCCGAAGGGCATCTCGAAGGGCGCTCTCCACAGCGCGATCGACTTCGGTCACGGGCGAGTCATCCGCCTTCCTCTCAACTTGCATGACCCCCACTCTTCCCGCGGATGCGGTCGTGATTCGATCGGCAATATCCGCAAGGTGCCGTGCTAGTTGCAGATCACGCCGAAAAGTCACCGAAGCTCATCTACTCGAAGGTGCGGGCCGGTCGTGAGAGCTAGTCGTAGTCAGCGCGACGGGCCGATCGGCAGCTCCCGTCCTGTGGGAGGCAGAATACCGTACGGTCACCTGCCGCCCCGCCGGGAGCGGGTCGTCGCCAGATTCGAGCCGTGCCGGCGGAGCCTGGGAGGCCCAGCGTACATAGCGCTCGGCGATAACCGGATCCACGCTGGCTTCACCGCGAGCAGGTCATCGGATACTGCCCCCGGGTGGAGAACCGCCTGCAGTCGAGGGCTGGCCGTTCCAGTCGCGGGCGGGTTCCGATGTGCGGAGCGGACCCCGCGACGACCTGGTTATCAGTCAATGACGGCGTGCCGAAATTCCCAGCCAGGAACGTTCATGTCCATGAACGTCGGCTTCGGCGGATGATCTGCCAACGCGTCCTCGTTTGGCACGACGCCAATACCCGGCCCCTCGGGGAGGGCGACGCACCCGTCCAGCACGGGCGGGAGGCCCGGGAGTGCGTCCCACACCCACCGCTCGTCGAAGTCATTGAACGTTTCGACGGCGAGCAGGTTCGGCATAGTCGCGGCAGCGTGGAGAGCGGTCATCGTGGCGAGTGTGCTGTTGGCGTTGTGAAGCGCCACGACTATGCCGTGCAACTCGGCCCAGGACGCGATGCGCTGTACCTCGAGCACGCCACCAGCCCATGCGCAGTCCGGTTGGATTACATCGACGCAGTCACGCTCGACGAGCCCGCGGAAGCCGGTGCGCCCGACACATCGCTCGCCGGCCGCGATCGGGATCGGACTTAGCTTCCGCAGCTCGTATAACGCCTCAAGGTTTGTGGGCGCGACCGGTTCTTCCAGGAATCCGATTCGGTGCTCGGCCAGCGCCGCGACCGCACGTCGCGCGATGGCTGGCGCGAGCCGTCCATGTGCGTCAACATTCAGGGTCACGTCCGGCCCGACGGCGTCCCGGACGGCACCGACCAAGCGTGACGCCTCCTCGACGTCCGATTCGGTTGCGAGTAGGCCCGCCGCCCCAAACGGATCCACCTTCAGCGCCTGATGGCCGAGGCTCGTCGCTTCGCGGGCGAGGCGCGCGAACGTCTCGGGAGTGCGCTCCCCCTGGTACCAGCCGTTGGCGTAGACGGGGATGCGATCGCGGACGGCACCTCCGAGCAGTCGGTATACAGGAACGCCGTACGCTTTGCCGGCGATGTCAAGGCAGGCGTTGATGATGCCTGAGGCAGTGGCGAGTCCGACCACGTCGCCGGACATGAAGTCACGCTCGACGACCGCTTGCCAGACGCTGCCGGGAGACAACGCGTCGACCCCCAGACACATGCGTCCGATGTACCCCGTTTGCGCAGCAACGGCATACTCGCGATACTCGACGGTCGCATCCCCCCAACCCGCGATGCCAGCATCCGTCGAGACCTTGACGAGCGTGAGGTTACGCCACGACGTTCCGCAGAGGAATACGTCGACACTAGTGATGAGCAATCGATCAATACCCATCAACCACGCTACCTCGTGCGGATACCGGCTTGACTATGATCGGTGTCCTCATCCGAGTATGCGGGAAGGGTCGACGAGGCCGCGGTCGATAAGGTCGCGGAAGCGGGCGACAGCGTCTGCGACGGCCTCGGGGAACGGTGTGTCCGGGATCGCCCCGACGAGTGTGGCGAAGGAGGCGGCGTCGACGGCGCCTGGGAACGGCAGGAGCACCTCGTCGAAGGCGATCCGACCGGCAGAGTCCGGCGCCGCGGCCGTGATCGCGGCCACGACCTCGGCCATCGAGACGCTCACGCCGGCCAGATTGTGTACGGCCGCTCCCGCGGCGCCGGCGCGGGTGGCCGCGATGAACGCTCGGGCGGCGTCGGGGGCGTACTGGAACTGGCTCGTCCCGCCAAAGGGGATCCGGTAAGCCTCGCCGGCCGCGGCCGCAAGCATGGCCGTCGTCGGCGCAGACGTGAGTCCCTGGTCGCGGCCCGGCCCGAACACCGTGTGCGGCCGCAGGCCGACGCTGGCGACGCCGTGGTCGGCCCAGTAGACGTGGGCCGTGCCCTCATTCGCGCGCTTGTAGACGCCGTAGAGCGTCCCCGGCTGTCCACTCATCACGACGCCGCCACCGCCCCCCTCGAGCGCGTCGTAGGCGGCAATCGACGACGCGTAGACGATCGCGGCGATTCGGTCGGCCCTGCGCTTCACTGCCTCGAACACGTTCACTGTGCCGACGACGTTCACCCGCGCGCCGAGCGGCGGGTCGGCGCGGCAGAACGGCACTTGCAGCGCGGCCAGGTGGATGACGTGGGTGATGCGATCGTCGTCGAACACGCTCTCCAGCCGCTCGAGGTCGGTGATGTCGCCGTGCACGCGGCGAACGTGCGTAATCTCCTCGTCCAACATCACCAGGCGCCAGCGATGCGGCTCGGCGCCGAGGTCGAATGCGGTCACGGCCGCTCCCTGGCGGACGAGCTCGCCGACCACCCAAGTGCCGATGCAGCCGAACGCTCCGGTCACGAGGAAGCGCTCGGCGCTCACGCGCCCCCCTGCACCGGCCGGTTGCACCAGTCGACGACGAGGCGCACATAGGCGGAGGCGAGGGTGTGCAGGTCGTCGACGTTCACGTACTCGTCCGGGGCGTGGGGATCATCGCCGCCTGGACCACAGACAACGACTGGTGTCGGAGAGTGCTCGGAGAGAGGAACGCGTCGCAAGCGAACGGGGCGCTGGTGGGCGATGGATGATCGGGAAGCGCCGCCCGCATGGCCTGAACAATCGGCGCCTCGGGGTCGCCGTCGAGCGCGTCGAGAAAGCGCGTCCGTTGCTCCCAGTCGGTGTCGGGCCGCCTGCCGTTGCCCGCTCGACGATTCCTCGCAGCTCGGCTTCGAGCATGTCGCGCGTCGTTCCGGGTAGAATTTCGGCCCAGAACTCGAGTAGCTGGCAGCGCCCGCGAGGGCGCCGAGTTGCGCCAGCGACGGCGCCGGCCCGTAGTCGAACGGCGCCATCAAGGCCATGATCCCGTACCACATCTCGTTGAACCGGCGGTATCCCTCGGCATCCTCTTCCGACACGTGCGCGATCGACTCGCATGTTCGATCGATATCGCGGTAGAGCGTGATCGCCGTGCCGTCGCGGAACGGGAAGTACCAGAGCGGGTTGTGGTAGATGAGCTTTAGCCCGTGGTTCGCCAGATCGAGGTCGTCCAGGAGGGGGTGCCCTGGAGGTTGATGAGATCGATGGCCCCGCGGTTGAAGCGGTATTCGGGCCGGCCGTCGATCAGGCTCTCCGTGGTCGCGCACCCACCGAGTACCCCGGCCTTCTCGAGCACGCACACTCGGCGGCCGGCGCGGGCCCAGGTACGCGGCGCACCCGAGGCCGTTGTGCCCTGCCCCGATCATGACCGCGTCAAAGCGGCTCATGGTGGTGTCTCATCGGGCGGCTCGCCGGAGCGGAAGATCCTGCCCATGTCGTCTCGGGCCCGTGCCAACAGCAGACCCTCGTCGCGCTGGAACGACTCGCGCACGGCGACGGCGGCAAGGTCTGGGTTGCGCGCCTCGAGCGCCCGCAGGATCTCGTAGTGCTCGATGCGCCAGGTTGCGGCGGCGCTGGTGCGCGTGCGCAGATCGACCCGTACGAGCCGTCCCAGCGCATCCATCAGATCGGCCATCACCCTGGACAGGCGTCCGTTCCCGGAGGCCTGGGCGATGCGTACGTGGAACGACTTGTTGAGTTCGATCGCTTCGGCCAGCGCGTCGTCCGAAGGGTCGTCCTCGAGGGCGGAGAGCGCCGCCAGCACCTCGCGCAGCTCGCCCAGCTGCGCATCGGAGATCTGCCGAGCCGCCAGCGCGGTCGCGATCGGCTCCAGGATGAACCGCAGCTGGTAGGCGTCGAGCGCGTCGCTGACGCTGATCTCCGAGGCGAAATAGCCCTGGCGGGGGACGATCCTGACGAGGCCGTCGCGCTCGAGCGCCAGCAGCGCCTCGCGCACGGGCGTCCGGCTCACTCCCAGGCGTCCGCAGACGTCTGTGTCGACGATCCGCTCGCCGGGCCGGATCACACCGTCGAGCAGCTCCTGCTTCAGGGTCGTGTAGGCCAGCGCCGTGGCTCGCTGCTGGGTCGCCCCGGCCGGTCTCGGCCTCGATGAGCGTGTCGCGTTCATCAACGTGTGCAGTGATATATCACCTCGCGTATCATGGCGCAACTGAGCCGAAGCTGGCCGGATGCGGCCGCGGAGGTTGGTGTCGAGAGCGTCCTGCTCGAGACGCCCCGGCTGTCTCGACATCGAAAGGCTCGACCGGAGCATCCAGCGGATGGCCTAGCTCGCGGCCGAAGCGGCGCGTCGCTCCGACCTCATGCCAAGACCCGCAAAGCTGCTTCCAGTCGCCGACCGGCAGATCGCCGCAGGGTGCTCGGGCTTGACCGTCGCCAAGCTCGGCGAGGCGGAGCACTTCGCCCGCCACGGCGCCGCTGCGCCGGCTGCGAAAGCCCGAAGATGTCGCCGGCACCTTCGCGTTCCTCGCCGCCGACGATGCCGCGTTCATCCACGGCGAGACAATTGTGATCGACGGCGGGCAGCTGGCCGAGTAAGTGCGACGGATGAGACCGGCGGCTCGGCCGCCGATCCTCTGTCTAGCGTGCTACCACGGGATGCGGTGCTTGTCCTGCCACAGCTGGCCGGTCGGGCCGTCGTCGGGCAGACAGGCTAGGTAGCGGGCGGTTTCAGCAGCCTGCTCGGGGGTGAGTGGCGCATCTGGCCCCCCCATGTCCGTCCGTATCCAGCCGGGGTGCATCGCGTTCACGAGGATGCGGTCGGGGGCGAGTGTGGCGGCGAGGTTCAGTGCGAGCATGTTGACGGCGGCTTTCGACATCCGGTAGGGGAACGCGACCCCGTTCTTGGGGACCGTGAACCGCCCGGAGTCCGAGCTTATGATCACGATCCGGCCCTTCCGGCCGGCCGCTCGAAGGCGCCCGAGCAGGGCTTGTGTGAGAAAAAGCGGCGCTGCCGCGTTTACGGCCATCACACGGTCGAACTGGTCTCGCGAATGCTCTTGGAGCCCGCCGGGGCTTCCAATTCCTGCGTTATGTATCAAGACATGGAGCTCAGGGGCGGCGGCAATCGCTTGTTCAGCAATCGCGAGCACGCCCTCGTTCGTCGCGAGGTCGCCCCACACGGGTTCTCCACCAACTGCCGCCGCCGCGGCTGTGGCTCCTTCGCGCGTTCGGGCGTGGCAGATGACCCGCGCGCCATCGGCCGCGAACACGCGAGCGATCTCGCGGCCAAGGCCACGACTCGCCCCGGTCACCAGCGCCGTCCTACCAGCCAGAGTCACGGACCGACCCTACCAGCCTGTTGAAGCACCCCAGACTTCTTGGAGGCTTGGTGTCGTTCAAGCATCTCTTTACTGGCGCACGAAGTGGCGCGCATAGAGTCCGAACAGGCTCCCAGAGCCGAATCTCTGCCGTCTTCAAGAGCCGCCCAGACGTCGTGCGCTGCCACTCCAATGCTACTTGCACCGCGACAATCCCTCGCCCTGGGCGGGAACCTGCGGTGTGGGAAACCGGCGGGCGCGTGCCGGCAGACGCGTGGCCGGCCCGCCCTAGCGCCGCCTCGATGCACTCGCTGCGATTCAGGTGCCGAGGTGGTTGCCTTTCGTACCCCAATCCGCCCCGCCGGGCTCGACTGGGAGTTCGCTTCATCACGTTCTGGTGCCCGCGAGGGTTAGACTCGAAGTTCCGATGCCACCTGACGACCGGAGAGCCTCGCCGTCGACTATGTGTGCGCCAAACGAACGGCTAAGACCCCTCGCTGTCTTTCTTCTCGCCGGCGCTACACGGCGGTCATCCCTCCGTCGACCGCCCACACGGCGCCGGTGACGTATGACGCCTCGTCCGACGCAAGGAAGGTCATCACGGCGGAGATTTCTTCAGGTCGGGCGACTCGGCCGAGCGGCACGGCTCGGAGCGCCTCCCGCCGCAGCGCTTCGTCTTGCACCACCGCCCGTGTAAGCGGGGTGTCGACGAATCCCGGCATGACGCCGTTTACGCGGATGTTCCGGCGGGCATAGTCGCTCGCCATCACCCGGATGAGTCCATAGACGCCCGCCTTGCTCGCACTGTATGCATCCTCACCCGGTGCCAATCCGTAGAGCCCCGTTGGCGACGCCGTGCACACGACTGCACCGCCACCGGACGCGAGGAGTGCGCGGACGCCGTGCTTGCATGTCAGGTAGACGCCGGTGAGGTTGACTTCGAGCACGCGCATCCAGACCGCCGCGTCGAGTTCGTCGACCGCGGCGTCGGTATCCGCGGGCTCCACCGCAGCGTTGGCGATGACGACGTCGAGGCCTCCCCAGTCCTCGGCGGCCCTCGCCACGGCCATCGCGATCTCTGACTCGACGCTCACGTCGGCTGTCGCCGCCACGGCCTCGCCTCCCGACCTCAAGATCACGTCGGCCGTTCGAGCTGCGGCGGCCGCGTCAACGTCGACTGCAGCGACGCGGGCCCCCTCGGCCGCGAAACGCTCGGCCGTGGCGCGCCCGATGCCGCTGCCTGCGCCTGTGACGACGGCGCGCTTTCCCGCCAGCCGGCCGCCTGAACCGGGTGCCGCGGGGTACTTCACTGCGACCCTACCGGGCCGGCTCGTGGCGGCCCGGGGTCGCTGCCGATGAGGCGCGGGGCGGCGGCGATCAGTCGCCTTGTGTACTCCTCGTGTGGCCGGTCGAGCAACATCGCGACTGGGCCCTCCTCGCAGACGCGACCGTGCTGAAGGACGAGCACGCGGTCGGAGATGCTCGTGACGACTCCTAGGTCGTGGGTGATGAACAGCATGCTGAGCGCTAACTCCCGGCGGAGCTCTCCGAGAAGCTCGAGCACGGCGGCCTGCACGGACACGTCCAGAGCAGAAGTCACCTCGTCGCATACGAGCAGATCTGGACGCGGTGCCAGTGCCCGGGCGATCGCGACCCGTTGGCGTTCCCCGCCCGAAAGCTCTCCCGGGTATCGAGGGCCCATGCTCGCAGGGAGGCGGACGAGCTCGAGGAGCGAGCGGGCCTCGGCCTGCGCCTCCGGTCGCCCGAGCCCCCGCAGCTGCCGAGCTGGGCGCTCGATGATCTGGGCGATGGTGTGGCGTGGATTCAGGGAGTCATACGGATTCTGGAACACGATCTGGACGCGCCGGCGCACCTCGACCGGGCGGTGGGAGGCTCGGGCGGCGATGGTCTGGCCATCGAGGGCGATCGTTCCCGAGTCCGGCTCGTGCAGGCCCACGATGCAGCGTGCGATGGTCGTCTTGCCGCTACCGGATTCGCCTACGAGGGCGACGCATTCGCCTGCGGCGATCGCAAAGGTGATGTCGCGGGCCGCCACAACGTCGTCTGACCGCGTCCTGTGCGTGGCGACCAAGCCGGCGACCTGGAGAACCTGCCGGACCACATTGCCTGGTGCGCGGATGGAGCTCGGCGGATCCACGGTCGGTACCGGCGTCTTCGTCCACTCAAAGCAGCGGCTCCGGTGTCCGGGCGCAACCTGCTCGAGCTCCGGCATGGCCTCTTTGCACCGCTCGATCCGCAATGTGCATCGCGGGGCGAATGCGCATCCGGATCCGTGCTCGCCAACGCCCACGGCCACGCCCGGTATCCCTCGCAGGCGGCGAGGCATCAGCGGGTCGGGGATCGCCGACACGAGGCCGTGCGTGTAGGGGTGCTTCGGCGCCAGCACGAGGCCGTGGGCCGGCCCCTCCTCGACGATCCGGCCGGCGTACATGACCGCAATCCGATCCGCGATCGATGCGACAACGGCGAGGTCATGCGAGACGTAGACGATGCCGAGGCCCGTGTCCGTCGCGAGGCGCTTGATCTCCTTTAGGAGCCCCTCTTGAACGATCACGTCGAGCCCGGTTGTCGGCTCGTCGAACACCACGACTGTCGGCCGGCACACGAGCGCGATGGCGATCGCGACCCGCTGCTGCTGTCCACCCGACAGCTGGTGCGGGAATCGGCGCGTGAACCCTGGATCGGTGGGGAGGTCAACCTGCCGGAGCGCCCGTTCTATCGTCCCGGCATCCGCGCGCTCGTCGGAGTGTGCCTGCAGCATCCGGGCTATCTGGTCGCCGATCCGCATCGATGGGTTGAGCGCCATCGCCGGCTCCTGCGGGACGTATGCGACGACCCGTCCCCTAACGCGACGCAACTGCGGCTCCGGGTAGCCGGTCAGCTGCTCGCCGGCGATGGTGACGTCTCCGCCCGCTCGGTGTACGCCCGCCCGGTGGTACCCGAGGAGCGCCAGGGCGGTCGTCGTCTTCCCGCTGCCGGACTCGCCGACGAGCCCGACGATCTCGCCCGCCTTGACGTCCAGGCTCAGGCTTTCGACGACCGCATCCCCTGCGATCAGGTCGAGCCGCAGGTCGCGGGCGGTGAGGACGGGCTCGGTCATCGCGCGATCCGCGCCCGCTCCACCGAACGGCCGAGGCCGCGCGCGAATGCGTCGGCGACGAGATTGACGGCGATCGTCAGGCCGGCGATCAGAACGATCGGCACCACGGCAGCCCACGGCTGGATGGTGAGGCCACCGCGGTTTTCCGAGATCATCAGCGCCCAGTCGGCCGCGGGCGGCTGGAGGCCGAGGCCGAGGAAGTTCACGGAGGCGACCAGCAGAATCGACCCCGTGAGCCGAACGCCGGCATCCGCGAGGATTGGGAGTGCGATGTTCGGCAGGATCTCCCGGCGCAAGATGAACGAGACCTGTTCTCCCCTGGCGACAGCCGCTTCGACATACCCGCGCACCGACGTCTCGAGCGTCGCTGCCCGCACAATGCGCGCGATCCCCGGCACGTGCGTGATCGCGACGCCGATGATGAGCGCCCACGCGCTCGGGCCCGCTCCCGTCGCCAGGACGAGGAGGAGGATGATCGGAGGGAACGCGAGCAGCACGTCCATGAACCGCATGAGCGCGGAGTCCGCGATCGAGCGCGTGAAGCCCGCGAACAGCCCAATGGAGATGCCGAAGACGTATGCCAGGGCGGTGGCGGCGCCGGCAAGCGCGATCACCGACCGCCCGCCCCAGAGCACCCGGCTCAGGACGTCTCGGCCCAAGAAGTCGGTCCCGAGCGGGAATGCGCTCGTCGGTAACTGGTACGGAGGCCCGACGAGCTCCGATGGGGAGTGCGCGGCGAAGAGCGGTCCCAGGAGCGCGACTGCAAGGATCACGAGGCCGAGCACGAGCCCGATCCGGCCCGACCAGGACCGCGCGAAGCGCAGCCGGGCCGTCCGGCCCGGCGTAGGGCCGGGAACCGCGGTCATGCCGCCGTCCGCAGCTTCGGCACCAGGAGGATGAGCAGCATGTCGGCGACGATGTTGAGCGCGAGATAGACCGCGGCGATCAAAAGCGCGATGCTTTGCACGAACGGGATGTCGCGCGCCGCAACGGCGTTCACGAGCGCCTGGCCGATCCCCGGGTACCCGAACACGTACTCCGTGACGACGATCCCCCCGACCAGCCACTGGATATTCAGGGCGAACACCTGGACGGTCGGCCCGAGCGCATTTGGCAGCGCGTGCCCCAGAACGACGCTCCGTTCCCCGTAGCCGTTCAATCGCGCCATTTCGACATAGTCCGATCTGAGCGCCTCGACCATCCCGGCGCGCACCATCCGCACGGTCTGGGCGAGCGACGCCGCGAGCAGCGTCGCCACAGGGAGGACGAGGATCGCCGGATCCTGGAGTGGACTCTGGCCAGGGTTGAGGAACGACACGGCGGGCAGGACATTCAGGTGGAGCGCGAAGACCAGGATGAGGATCGTGCCGGTCACGAACTCGGGCAGCGCTGTCGCGCCGAGCGAGCTCAGCGAGATGAAGTGGTCGACGCCTCGCCCCGCCCGAGTCGCCGCGAGCACGCCGAGCACGAGCGCGAGCGGAATCAGGAGCAGCGCGGCACACCCGGCCAGGATCGCGCTGTTCTTGACAGGGTCGGAGATCAGGGTCGTGATCGGTATGCCGCTCGCAGCCGAGCGACCGAGGTCGCCGTGGAGCACCCCGCCGATCCAACGGGCGTATTGCTCAGTCAGGGGCTGGTTCAGGTGCAGCTGCGCGCGAAGCGCGGCGAGCGATGCCGGCGTCGCATCGCGACCGAGGATGGCGGACGCCGCATCGCCCGGCAGCACGGACGTCCCAACGAAGATGAGGACAGAGATCACGAACAGCGTAAAGATCGCCGCGACGATCCGCTTCGCGAGGAACCACGCAAGAGGGTGAGACGACGCCCTCCGCCGCGTCGAGACGGCGGGTTCGAGAACGTCCGCGTCCACTAGGAAGAGCGTACTCCCCGCCCCGGCGTCACGAGAGCCAGAAGTCCTGGAAGTTGAAGTTGGAGAGGACGTTGTTCGCGTTCGGCACGGCGCCGTGGACGTTCTTGCCAACGCCGTCGAGCAGCGGGAAGAAGCCCCAGATCAGATAGCCGCCCCGCTCCCACAGGATCCGCTGGAGTTCGAAGTTCATTTCCTTGCGTTTCGTGTCGTCCAGGGTTGCCTGGGTCTGGTTGTAGAGCTTGTCCCACTCGGGGTCGCTCCAGTGGGTCTCGTTGAACGGCGCATTCGGCGCCATCGCCTGCTGGTACCACGAGTAGAGCGCGAACGCGGGCCACTGGGTCTGGGCGAAGTTCTGCTTGAGGTACTTCGGGCCGAAGTAGCTGGATGCCGGGCCGTTGTTCACGTCGATGGTGACGCCGGCCTGCTTCGCCTGCTGGGCGAATGCCGTGGCTGACTCGAGCATTCCGGGCGATACGGTCGATGAGTAGAGCGTGATGCGGAGGTCGGACTTGCCGGCGGCCTTGAGCAGCGACTTGGCTTGCCCGATGTCCTGGACGCGCTGCTCAAGGTCAGTGTTGTACTCGGGCTGCTTGTACCCGAAGACATCGTTTCCGACCGAGCCGAACCCGAGCTGCGCCGCCTCGACGAGCGCCGGGCGGTCGGCGATGAGGCGCATCGCCTGACGGACGCGGACGTCGCGGAACGGGTCCAGGTCGCAGGCCATGTAGATCGGGACCATGCTCGAGCCCACGGCGTTCACGATCGTGATCGTGCCCGACGTTAGCTCGGCCTTCGCCTGCGGGTAGGGCACGTACTCGATCGCATCGACCTGACCCGTCGTGAGTGCGTTGAGGCGGGTCTGCGCGTCCGGGATCGAGACGATCTCCAGCTGGTCGGCGTACGGCCTGCCGTTGCGCCAGTAGTGCTCATTCTTCGTGAACAAGCTGCTTTGCCCGGGCGAGAACGACACGTACTTGAACGGGCCCGTCCCGATGGGATGCTTGAAGTCGGTCTCGCCGTTCTTGACGATCTGCATCTGCGGCGGCTGGAAGAGCTGCGGAAACTCGGCGCTTGGAAGGCGGAGCGGCAGCACCAGGGTGTGCGGGTCGAGCTTCTTCATGGCCTTGAGGTCGATCATGGCCGACACGTTCGCTCCGAAGAGCACGCTCTTGGGAGCGCCCATGCGATTCAGCGTGTACATGACGTCGTCGGCGGTGAACGGTGCGCCGTCGTGCCAGACGACGCCCTTGCGGAGCTTGACCGTCCATTGGGTTGCGTCGGCGTTTGGTTCCATCGACTCGGCGAGATCCATCTCGAGCGTTTGGTCCGGCAGGACCCGCACCAGTCGGTCGAAGAGGTTGGTTGCCCGCGCGGCGTCGATGTTTGGCACGGCCGCGTTCGGGTCGAGCGTCTCGGTCGCGCCTCCGCCGACCATCGCGACGCGGAGCTTGCCGCCGGGACGCGGCGTGCCGGACGCCCCCGCGCTGCTCGCTGGAGACGACGATCCGCCGCAGGCGGCCAGCAGGTTGGGTCCCGCGAGGGCGAGACCCCCTGCCATCGCCCCGCGAAGGAGCGTGCTGCGGGTGAGACGGCCGTCGCCGCCGGGCTCGATGTCCAACCGGTCAGATTCCACGGGTCCTCCTCGGACGCTTATGCCGGGGCTCCGCCTCGGCGCAGTGGGGCGGGCGCAGCATCGGTCAGGGGCTGAGCCTGGTTTCGGCACGCCTCGATCGTCTGCTCGATCACAATCAGGTTTCTGCGGAGCTCGCTCAGGCGGGCGATTACGTCGGCGCGGTGCTTCTCGAGAAGAGCGAGCTGCCGGTTGTCGGTGCCGCCGGTGCCGCGGCGAAGGGCGGCGTACTCCTGCAGGCGCCGGATCGGCATGCCCGTGGCACGCAGCCGGGTCACGAAACGGATCCAGTCGAGATCCTCGTCCGTGAACCGGCGGTGGCCTGACTCGGCTCGATCGATCGGATCGATCAGGCCTGCGCGCTCGTAGTACCGAAGCGCGTGCGTGCTCACGCCCACGGAGTCGGCCACCTCGGAGATGCGCCTGGCGGGCCTGCGTCGAAGGGGTGCTTCCGGCTGAAGCATTCCAAATGCGATCATACCAGGTGCCGAAAGCCGTGGTGTGTGGCATGCTATGTGCACGATGTCCACCGCCAGCCCGGGATCCGAAGGCCTCGCGTTCGAGAGCGTCGTGCGTCAGCCCCGGCTTTCTGACCAGGTCGCGGACATGCTGATGCGGGCGATCTCCGAGGGCCGTCTTGCGCCCGGCGCGCGGCTTCCCTCGGAGCGGGCGCTGTGCGATCAGTTCGGCGTGTCTCGCACCGTCGTGCGCGAGGCGGTCATGATCCTCGCGGCGAAAGGCCTGATCGAGGTCAGGTCGGGAAGCGGCCTGCGGGTCGCCCCGGTGAGCGGTGACGCGGTGACGGAGTCATTGAGCCTGTACCTCCGCGGGCAGACGCTCGACTACGCGCGGGTGCACGAGATCCGCGCGGTGCTCGAGGTGCCAATGGCGGCAGCCGCGGCGGCGCGGCGCACGGACACCGACGTCGGCCTGCTGATTGCGGCATGCGAGCGCGTGGAGGCGGCCATCGACGACGTCGACGTCGCCGCGATGCACGACGTCGAGTTTCATCGGGCCATCGGGCGGGCGACTCACAACGACCTCTACGTGGTGCTGCTCGACGCCGTCGGAGCGGCGCTGCTCGAGGTGCGCCGCGCGAACCTTGCGCTTCCGAGCGCGGACAGCCAGACGGTCGTCCACCATCGCCGGATCCTCGATGCGGTCGTGGGCGGCGACGCGGAGGCCGCCGCCGAGGCGATGCGCGTGCACCTGGAGAACGTTGACCGGCTCTGGAACGAGCGTTCGACGATCTCCGGCTCGTAGCACGGCGTCACCGAAGCTCGACGAGGACGCGCCGCGGCTCGCCCGACATCGTCGCGGCAAACGCCTCGTTCACCTCGTCCAAGCCGAACGTCGGCCCGACCAGCGGGCTGAGACGCAACTCGCCGCTGCGGACCAGGTCGAGCATCGCGGGGAGCGCGCGGGCAGGATCCTCCGAGCCGTAGATCGACCCGGTGAGGGTCTTCTCGCGGGCGGCGAAGTCGAACGGATCGACCTGAAGCTGTGTGCCCACCGGCGGCATCCCGACCAGCACGACTGTGCCTCCCGCGCGAGTCCACCGCAGCGCAGCCGCCTCGGAATCGGCCCGGCCCACGGCCTCGAAGGCATAGTCGGCGCCTTCGCCGAGCAACGCAGGAAGCACGTCCTCGAGGACGTCGGGGGCCACCGCGTGGGTTGCCCCCAACTCGATCGCCTTATCCGCCCGGCTCTCGATCGGATCGACCACGACGATCGGGTCGGCGCGGGCGATTCGCGCGCCCTGGACGATGAACTGCCCGACGCCGCCGGCGCCGAACACGAGCACCGACGACCCAGGCGCGACGTTCACGGCGTTGCGTACGGCCCCGATGCCGGTGAGTGCGGCACACCCGAGCAGCGCCGCTTGGTCGAGCCGGAAGTCGGCCGGAATAGCCAGCGTTGCGTACGCCGGTAGCAGGACGTACTCCGACAGCGCCCCGACCGCCGTCATGCGGTAGATCGGCTCCCCCGCACGGCTCAGGCGGGTGGTGCCGTCCACCAGGGTACCCTTGCCGAACGCTTCGCGCAGCCGAAGGCACGCGCCGGGGCGGCCTCGACGACACGGGCCGCACGTGCCGCACGCCGGCGCCCAGGACAGGACGACGTGGTCGCCGGGGGCGACGTTCTCGACTTCGGCGCCGACCGCCTCCACGATCCCGGCGCCCTCGTGCCCCAGGACCATCGGCGTCGGGCGCGGCCATTCGCCGCGCACGACGTGCAGGTCGCTTCCGCACAGGCCGACTGCGACCATTCTGACGAGCACGTCTCCGGCGCCAGGCTCCTCGACGTCGATCTCCGTGACCTCGAGCGGGGCACCCGTACGGTGAAAGAGCGCGGCCCTCGATCTCATCGGTCAGCTTCCTTCCGTGTCGGCGAACGGTGTCGGCAGGAGTCCGCGCACGCCGGGACGGGCGACGAACACCGCCCCCGCGTGCGGCTGGTCGCGAAGCGCGGCCGCGTCGAGCTCCCATGTGGACGTGGTGATGTAGAGATCCTCCAGGTCGGTGCCGCCGAACGCGCAGCTCGTGACGAGCTGCGCAGGTACGTCAACCGTCCGCTCGAGCTCGCCGCGCGGGGTGTAGCGCCTGACGGCGGACCCTCCCCAGAGCGCCACCCAGACGCAGCCCTCGACATCGACGGTGAGGCCGTCAGGCATGCCCCCCCCCGGTGGGATCTCAGCGAACGTGCGCCTCCCGCTAACACCGCCGTCGGCGGCGTAGTCGAAGGCTTCGATTCGCTGCAGAGCGCTGTCGACGAAGTAGAGCAATGTGCCGTCGGGACTCCAGTCGATCCCGTTGGACAGCGTCACCCCGGGGAGCACGATCTGGACGGTGAGGTCTGCCGTTAGGCGGTAGAGGGCACCCGCCCCCGGCGTCTCCTCGACGCTCGTGGTGCCGGCGAGAAACCGCCCGCGCCGATCGCACGCGCCGTCGTTCATCAGATTGCCGGGGACGTCTGCCTCGACGGCCGCGAGGAGTTCGATCCGCCCGGTCGCCGGATCGAGGTGCGCGAAGCCGTCGCGGACCGCGAGCACGAGGCCGCCGCTCGCCGCCGGCCGTGCGACGCCGACGTGCTGGCCGACGTCGATGGCCTGATCCGCGCCCGTCGCGGGGTCGAAGAGGTGCACGGCGTCCCGATAGATGTCGACCCAGACGAGCCGCTCGCGGCCCGCGTCCCAGACCGGCCCTTCCCCGACCTCGGCATGTGCGTCGAGTGCAACGTCGACATCAATCACGGACGCGCAGCCGTCTGCCGTCATGAGATGCCCCGCTCCGACTCCCATCCCTTCACGAGCGCCACGAGCGCCCGGTTGATCGGGACGGCGACCCCGCACTCGTCCGCGGCTCGGACGACCGCGCCGTTGATCGTGTCGATCTCGGTGCGCCGGCCCGCCGCGATGTCCTGCACCATCGACCCCTTGGCGTCGGGGACAGCGATGCAGAGTTCGCGCGTGTAGGCGATGCGCTCCTGGACGTCGATGTCGTGCCCGAGCGCGCGCGAAACGGCGACGGTCTCCCGGACAGTGGCGTCCACGAGCGCCGACATCTGCGGATGCGCGAAGAGCGGCCCGCACGCCATTCCCGTGAGCGCCGGGGCCGGAAGCGTCGCCGCACCGACGATGAGCTTCTTCCACATCTCGGTCTCGATCGCCGCCGTTGCGTGCGCGTCGAATCCAGCGTTGCGCAGCATCCCGGCGACGCGCTCCGACCGGTCGTGCGCGACTCCGGACAGCGGGCCGACGGCCGTGAGCGCGCTCCCGGGATGGTCCACGCATCCGGGCCCGAGACTCGTCCCGCTCTCCGCGGTCACTCCGACGACGACCCGGCTGGCCGCGAACAGCTCGCCCAGGATCTCGCCGTTTCCGAGGCCATTCTGGAGCGTGACGACGGTGGTCGCGTCCGACACGAGGCAGCTCGCCGCCTGCGCGGCCGACCGGGTGTGGAAGCCCTTGACGAACATGATCAGAACATCGACCGGGCCGACCGTCGCTGGGTCGAGTGTCGCGGAGAGGGGCACGTGCCTGTCGACGCCGTTACGCCGCACCATCACGCCCGCGGTCGAGATCGCCTCGACAACCTCCGGGCTGACGTCGATCAACACCGTTTCGGGGCCCGATTCCGCGATGGCAGCGCCGAAGACGCACCCCATCGCACCCGCTCCCACGATCGCGACCTTCACGTGGCACTCCCTGGACTGCGTGTCACACCGCCGGACGTTCTCCGGTGCCGTGCATGGCATACCACCCCGTGGCCGGCGAGCGCCAGTTCTTCATGTTCGCTCAAGCTCTACGAAATAGCGACGCGGAGGGTTGCTCCGATACAGTGGCCGCCTCGTGAGGGCCCTCGTCGTCAGTGAGATCGGCCGGCCGCCCCGCGCTGCCGAACGCCCCGATCCGCACCCGAGCGCGGGCGAGACGCTCGTCCGTGTTCGCGCGACGGCGCTCAATCCGGTCGACGTCTCGGTCGCCGCGGGGCGGTTCTTCGCCGGCCATCCACCCGTTCCATACGTCCCCGGTGTCGAGTTCGTCGGCGACGTGGTCGCCTCCGGCAGGCACGCTCCAGGAACGATGGTGTTCGCATGTCTGCGGGGGCTCGGCGTCGCGCGCGACGGTGGCTGCGCGGAGCTGGTCGTCGCCGACGACGACCAGCTGATCGCGGTGCCCGCCGGCACGGACCCGCTCACCGCGGCGTTGGCGGGGACAGCGGCACTCGCGGCGTGGATCCCCTTGACCTGGCGTGCGCCGGTGCGACCCGACGACACGGTCCTCGTGCTCGGAGCGACCGGCGCCGTCGGCTCCGCGGCGATCCAGACGGCGAGGCTGCTGGGCGCTCGCCGGGTGGTCGCGGTCGGCCGTAACCATGACCGGCTCCAAGCGGCGCTCGCGCTTGGCGCCGAGACGGTGATCGCGCTCGATGATCCCCGGGGGCTCGACCGTGCACTGGCCGAGGAATGCCCGGAAGGCGTCACGCTCATCTTCGACCTGCTTTGGGGTGCGCCGGTCGTCGCAGCGCTCGGCATCGCCGCGCGAGGAGCGCGTGTCCTCCAGCTGGGCCAGTCGGCGGCGGCCGATGCGATCGTCCCATCCGGACTCATACGCGGCAAGGATCTTGACGTGCTCGGGTACACGAATCTAACCGTCCCGCACGACGTGCTCACACGCTCCTACCTCGCCCTGATCGATCACATCGCATCCGGGCGGATCCGCGTCCGCTCCGACTTCCTCACCCTGGCGGCTGCCGAACAGGTCTGGGAACGCCTTGCGGCCGGAGCCGGGCTCAAGCTGGTGGTGTGCCCCAATGCCCCGTCATGAGGCGTCGCGGATGAGGATCGCGGTGGTTGGCTGCGGGCTCATGGGCTCACAGATCGGGGCGGAGTTCGCCCTGGGCGGTCACACAGTGCAGTTCATCTCCCGCGACCCGGAGCTCGCGCGGGTGCGCGTCGATGATGCTCTCGCCGACGCTGTGGCCACCGGCATGTTCACCGACGCGCAAGCTGATAGCGCGCGCCGCGGGTCCGCCTTCTCCGCTCGAGTCTCGCCCGGGTTCGATCTCGCGATCGAATCGGTCCCCGAAGACCTCGAGCTCAAGATCGGTGTCCTTCGAGGGCTCGCCGCCGTAGAGCCAACCGCGATCCTCGCGTCGAACACGTCGTCGCTCTCGATCACCGCTCTGGGAAGAGGCGCCGGGGCGTCGACCCGCGTCGTCGGTATGCACTACTGGAACCCGCCTATCCTAATGCCGCTCGTGGAGGTCGTCCCCGGTGACGAAACAGACGCATCCGTGGTGGCCGCCGTCTGTGACGTCCTCGCCGAGATCGGCAAGCACCCCATCACGGTTGCGAAGGACGTCCCCGGGTTCGTGTGGAACCGGTTGCAGTTCGCCCTGCTGCGCGAGGCGATGTGGCTGGTGGAGAAGGGAGCGGCGTCCCCCGAAACCGTGGATCTGGTGGTGCGCGAGGGGCTTGCCCGGCGCTGGCGCCACATCGGCCCGTTCGAGGCCGTGGCGCTCGGCGGCACGGAGACCTGGTCGCGCGTCGGCGCGAACCTCCTCCCCGAGCTCTCGAACGCCACAGCGATCGATGGACTCGGCGACAGGACGCCAAAGCTGGATCAGCGCGTCGAACGGCTGAAGCTCGCGCGGAACCGCGGATTGACTGAAGACCTGCTCGCCGACAGGCGCCGTGCCGACATGCCCTAGTCCGGCAGCCAGCCTTCGGATCGGATCACGTCCTCGTCGAATCGGAACTCCGTGTACTCGAGGAGCACCCCGCAGCACCCGCCGCCGGGAGGGAAGGCGGAAACCCTCCCACGTCCGGTCCCGACCACGACACCGGACGGCTCGGCGTCCCTGGAAGTCGCCGCGTTGACGACATCGTCGACTGCGAAGCAGACGTGATGCACTCCCGGCCCATGGGATTCGAGGAAGCGAGCGATCCCGCTTTCGCCGTCGAGTGGCTCGACGAGCTGGATGAACATGTTCCCCGCGTCGAGGTAGGTGAGCCGGACCTGTGGCTGCGCCAGCACTTCCGTGTGCACCGGAGCGATCCCCAGGCGACCGCTGAACTGCTCGATCGCGTCGTCTGTGTTCGAGACGGCGACCGCGATGTGGTCCACTCGGCGCACTCGATCCACGAGCATTCCTCCGTCCGCGCTATCTCACGTCCGCGTGGAACGCCTCCCCACGGTGAGGCGCACCCGAGTCTATCCGTGCCGGAGCTACCGCCACTTAGTTCGATCAAGCTTGAAGAGCGATATCCGCCCACACGGCGTGATCTCCTCCATCAAGGCTCTGGAGGTGTGGTTCGAGGCGCGCGCCGCCTCCGTGCCGGACGACTTCGAAGGCCGAGGGGCCGTTTGCCGCTGATATTGACGACCGAAACGTGCGCCGGGATTCGCTCGACGGACACCCGGAGACGGTTGTGTCCCGGTTGTGTATAGGCGGGACTGGCGCACAAGCCACGCATTCCCTTTGCCAGAGCCAAACGCGCGGCGTCTTGAAAGCCGCGCGAGGTCGGGCGCTGGCACTCCGGTGCCACTCGCAGCGCAAAGATGCTCTCTACTCGGACGCCACCCCGCGGTGTGGAAAACCCAGCGGCTAGCGTGGGCCGGAGACTGGGCAAGTGCGATCCGCCGACGACCCACGGGTTGACGGCCGGACTCGCCGACACGTCTGACAACGACCGGACGACCGGTGGGCCGACAACCTTCTGCCTCGACCCGGCGGCCGCAATCGGCGCGCTGCCCAGCGGGCGGCGGCGTCGCCCCGGCCCCTGGCCGGTCGGAGTCGGTCAACTCGTCGCCGCTGGCATGACCTGCCAGCTCGGCGACTCGACGGGCGTGCTGGTTTACGAGTTCTGATTCTGCGATGATCCCGGCGTGGAGCCAGAACACGAGCATGAGTTGCGCCAGTGGGCGGTTGCACTGTCTGAGGCTACTGAGCCGGACCAGCGGGCGATGGGCCGCGCGATCCTGATGCTGTTGGAGCAGGTCGATTCACTTCGGGGCGAGCTCGACCACGCGGCGTCTACACCACAACCGGATGCAATCGACCCCGCACCAACGGTGGATGACGAGGCAACGAGCGAGGTCGAAGCCGACGCGACGCCTGTCGAGGACACGCCCATAATCGGGCTTCGCGACCGACTGCGCGCCGTGGCACACCGCGGCCACGACTAACAACGGCGGCGCCGCGCGGGCGATCCATATGCTGTTGTGCATGCGCCTCCCGCCCGAAAACTGCCCCAGATCGCGAATATTCCTGACCTAAAAGCTGCCGTTCCATGCGCCAGGCATCGAGCGTGGCGGGCCGATCCGTGAAGCCGAGACTTGCGCTCCTGCTTCCGTCCGGCGTCGTCGATGTGCCCGACGCCTCCGCCGAAACGATCCTTGAAACCGACCACGCCATCCGCCACGAACACACCAAGTGGGCCAGATCGATGGGCGGCGCCGGGCGCATGATCCTGATCGACTGCGCGGTGGTCGACAGCATCCTGTCCCGGTGGCCCGAGCTCGACCCCGACGGGTCGTCAGGCGACTCATAAAGATAACAGCCAGCCGAACGGGGTGACCGCGTTCTTCTCTCCCAGCCGCGCCGAAGGCAACGCTTCTCGCTCGACATGAACCAAAGCGTCCCGCCCTGTCGGACTACGCAAGCCATCGGCCGTCGGCTCGCATACACCCGCCTTCCCGACAATCACCACTCGGACGCCACTCGACCCCGAATGCCCCTGCAAAACCGCCGATACCCGAGGTGTGGGAAACCGGCGGCCGGAATAACTGACCTTCAACTGCGGAAGCGCCGGGTGCCGCGCCTCGCGCAGGTGGCCCGCGCGCCCACATGCAGCTTCAAACACAGTCGTCGTGACCTGTGCTTGTCCGGAGCGGGCGTGGGGTACGAAGAATCCGTCACGGTGACCTATGATCGGCGTGTCGCTGTCCGTCGCATTGGTTGCGGGTGTGGTCGAAATGTCGCGAGTCGGTGCCTCGGTGGCGCGACCGACATCAGCTACGGCCCGCTCGACCTTGTAGCGCGACGGCGTTGAGCCAATCCGATCCCAATCCCTCTCACGGATCTCTCCGAGTCCGTGCGTACACTCGGTTCGCGTCTCCGACGAAACGCCAGCTTCACCGGCTGAGGCGTGGACAGGGAGGAGCCATGGGCGCAACGCTCAACGATCGAGTCGACCAGTTGGTGGTGGAGACACGCGGCCTGACCAAGACCTTCGGTGACCGGGTCGCGCTGGACAGTGCCGATCTGCGCGTCCCGGCCGGGGTCGCGTTCGGGTTCCTGGGCCCGAACGGCGCCGGCAAGACGACGCTCATCCGTGTGCTTCTCGGGCTGACGCCCGCGACCCGCGGGGAGATGAGCCTGCTCGGCATGCCTGTCCCCGAGCAGCGCGGCGAGGCGCTCAAGCGGGTGGGTGCGATCGTCGAGGAGCCGAGCTTCCACGGGCACCTGACCGGCAGAGAGAACCTGCGCATCGCGGCGGCGTGCCGCGAGCGCGAGGCGCACAGCCGGATCCAGAGCTCGCTGGATCGCGTCGGCCTGGGCGAGCGGGCCGACGAGCGGGTGAAGGCCTACTCGATGGGGATGCGCCAGCGGCTGGGGATTGCCCGTTGCCTGCTGGCCGACCCGGAGCTCCTGATCCTCGACGAGCCGACCAACGGGCTCGACCCGGCCGGCATCATCGAGTTTCGCGAGTTCGTGCGTTCGCTCGTGGACGATGGCCGCACGGTCTTCCTCTCGTCTCACCTGCTGGATGAGGTCGAGAAGATCTGCGATATGGCCGCGATCGTCGATCGCGGCAAGATCCTCATGCAGGGCACGGTGGCCGAAATGGCCGCGGGTGGCCAGCCAACCATCACGCTCGGCCTGAACGATGCGATCACGGCCGAGCGCCTGCTGCTCGACCACCCAGCCGTGGTCGAGTCGGGCGAGGTCGCGGGAGGCCTGCGACTCGTCCTCTCCGACGGCTCGGACGCCGCCGTCGCCGACATCAACCGGCGGCTCGTCGAGGGCGGCATCGCCGTCCACCGCATCGAGCCGGCCCGCGTCACCCTGGAGGAGCGGTTCCTCGAGGTCACCTCCCGCTTCGGGGCGTCCGCATGAACGGCCGCATGATCTCCGCCGAGCTCCTGCGCGTGCGCAAGAACCGCGCGCTCGTCATCTGGATGTGTCTCATGACCGTGGGCGCCGTCGCCGCGTTCTTCCTCATCGCTGAGGGCTTCCACCTGAACAATGCCCACCAGAACGGGCCGCCGGGCGGCGCCACGAATCTGGTGAACGGTGTGCGGGTGATCAGCTTCATCGGGGCCGTCGCCGCCGCCATCCTGGGCTGCACCGTCGGCACCTCCGACCTCAGCTCGGGTGTCTTCCGCGACCTCGTCGTCACCGGCAAGGCACGTGTGGCACTCTTCGGCGCCCGCGTCCCCGGCATGCTCGTGTTCTGGATCCCGCTGATCCTGTTGGCATACGTCGTTGCGGTCATCTTCGACTTCGCGTTCGCCGGCAGCCTCGCAACACCGGGGTTCTCGCCGATCGTCAAGGACGGCCTGTGGGCGGTCATGGTCACCTCGATCGCGCTCTGCACGTCGATGGGCGTCGCCGCGCTGATCGGATCACGCGGGATCGCGATCGGCGTGCTCCTCGGGTGGCAGCTGGCCGCCACTCCGCTTCTGCTCAACATCAGCCAACTCGGCGTCACCCGCGAGGCCATCCTCAGCTCTGCCACCAGCCGCGTCTCGCCCTTCTCAGGTCCGAGCGGGCCTGGTGGGGACGCCGCCACGGCACTGCACGTGTCCCTGGTCGCGGCCATCGTCGTCCTCCTTGCCTGGATCCTGATCCCCCTGGCCGCGGGCGGCTGGCGCACAGTCACGCGCGACGCGTGAGACCGCACGGTCGAAAGTAGAAGAGGAGACGGCGTAGTGCTGGGGCTGCGCCTACTTCTTATCGTCGACGGGGTGGCGCTGGCGGCGGCGTCGACGATCTCGGATCCGATCGTGGGTGACGTGGCGCTGGTGCCGACGCTGCTGGTCTGCGTGATCGTGGGGATCGCGTGCCTGAGCGCCGATCTGGTTGCGCCGCGCCGGCGCGTGGACGTGGCCTGCTCGGCGCTCACGATCGTCGTACCGGTCGCATTGCTGGCGCTTCCACAGGGGGCCCGCCTGGCCGCGGCGGCCGTGATCGTCCTGCAGGTCATCCCGATCGCGCGCGATCTGCGCGCCGGCCGCCGGGGCCGGTCCGGCTCTGCCGGCGTTCGCCGCGTCGTTGCGGCCCTGGCCATCACCACGGCGGTGCTGCTCGTGGTGGTCGTGGCGCTCACCTGGTATGGGGGGAACTATCTGCTCCGGCCACCGGCCGGCGTGTTTTTGCGCGGTCCTTACCTGACCCGAACGACGACGACCGAAGCCGACCTCGTGTGGCAGCTGAAGTCGGGGCAGCCGCCTGTGATGCTGCGAGCGCTGGCGCCGGACGGCACGAGCCGCGTGGCTTTCGGCGGCCGGCTGACCGGTCTTCGCCCGGGGACCCGCTACGAGTGGACGGCGAACGTCGGCGGGCACTCGGCCGCGGTCGGCGCGTTCACGACGGCGCCCCTGTCGGCTGCCGCACCGATCACGCTCGTCTCGTTCGGCGACTACGGGTCGGGGAACGCACACGAGTACGCCGTCGCCCGGCTGGCCGCAGCCGCGGACCCGCGGCTCGTCCTCTCCTCCGGCGACAACGCCTACCTAATCGCCGCGCCGCCGGTACTCAACCGACTGATCTTTCGACCGCTGCACGCGTTGCTCGCCGAGGCGCCCATGGTGGCGACGCTCGGCGAGCACGATCTGGCGTGGCGTGACGGTGCAGCCGTGATCTCCGCGCTGCACCTGCCCGGACATCACTACGCCGTCCAGTATGGCCCGGTGCAGGTCGTCGTCCTCGGCCTCGAGGCGGACGCCTCTGCGCGGAGCTACGCCGCTAAGACCCTCGGCCGCTGCCGGACGCCGTGCCCCGTACGGTTCGTCCTCGTGCACCGCCAGATCTCCGCGACCAACGCCATCATCCCCCTCCTCCGGCGCCGTCACGTCGCCGCCATCCTGGCCGGCCACCTTCACCGCTACGAGCGCCAGGTGCGGGCCGGCGTGCTGGAGTTCACAGTCGGCACCGGCGGCGAGGTCGCCGGCAGCCCCCAGTACACCCCGGCCACACCGGGCGCACAGGTATCGCTCCTGACGTACGGGTTCCTGCGTATCGACGTCAACCAAGACCACGTCGACTACCGCTTCATCAACGACAGCGGGAAGGTGCTCGACCATACACGTGAACCCATCGCGGCTGCACGGACGCCCTAGCGACCCGTCGCACCGAACCGTGATGGCGCGCTGGAGACACTATCGTGGCGTCCGCGAGAGGCCGGCAGTTGGTCGCACGACGTGCCGAGTACCGCGAGTAGCCGTGGTCGGGTCGGTTCCGCCAAGGTGCCTGCCTCTGCCCTCCCGCGAGCGTGGAAGGGCACTCGCCTGCCACTCAGCGCATGAAGTGCCTGCATGCCGGCTAGCACGCTGGTTGGGCGAACCGGAGGGCGTTTCCTTCATCTTCGGGAGGCCTACGCCCCGGGTCTGACCTCGACACTCGGCAGTTGACCGTCATCTGGAGCTCAGCCCGCGGACCGGCGTCGAGGAGTTCGTCCCAGACCTGAAGCAGCTCGTCGAGGCTCATCGCCGCTACGGCTGGCGTGACCGCGGTCCGAGGGAGCGGGGATTGCCTACGCCATGGCTGCGGCGATGTCGCTCATCTTCTGGATGAGCCGGTTTGTGCCCGGGATGTCCCGAAAGCCATGGTGGCGGTAGAAGCCGGCGGCGGCACCGTCGATGGCGTCGACGACGACGAAGCGCGCACCCACCGAGTCGGCCGCCGTGACGGCGCGGCTCATTGCCTCGGCCAGCAGTGTGCCTCCATGGCCTTGCTTCTGGAGGTCGGCATGAAGTGCCAAGCGGGCGAGCAGGATGGCCGGGATCTGCGCGGGATTGCCGTGTCCTAGCGCGCGGGATAGATCATCGCGGATAACGAGGTGGGCCGCGAGGGAGTAATAGGCCAGCACGTTGAGATCGCCCTCGTCGTGCCAGACGAACGTACGCGCAGTTCGCCGCCGCTCGACATCCATCGCATGACGAAGCAACCACTGATCGAGCTCAGGCTGGCCGGAGTCGAACTGTCCAAGCTCGTGGCGCGCGTCAAGCGCCTCGGAGACGAACGCCACCAGTGCCTAGTGCTGGATCACGTCGGGGAGGCGGCGTGTGGCGCGCTTCAGGGCGTCAGACGGCCGGGGCGGCTCGTCAAGCGCGGAAACGAGCGCGTCGAAGAAGTCCGGCGGTACCACAGTCGCCGCGCGCTCACGCAATACTTGCTCCGCCTGGAACTCGGCCGCCGAGCGGACGAAGTCGCTCACCGGAATCTCGAGCAGGTCGGCGGCATGCTGGATGCGGCTTTTCAGATCGGGCTGGACCCGGAACTCCAAGCGGTCGGCTGCCGTGCGGGGCATGAGTCTCAAGAACCTCCTGTACGTACTATTGTACGGACACGAGCGCGAACATGCAAGTCGTGACGCCTCGCGATGGGGGTGCATCGACGAGTTGAGATTCGAGCTGGGCGGGGAAAGGCGCTGCACCGGCGGTGTGACGAGCCTGCCAGCTCGGCGCGTCAAAGCCGCGCGATCATTGCCTGCGAGGCCTGGACGCCGGCGGGGTGAGTGGTGACGTCGAAGCGGGCTGCCCCGATCGACTCCACCCGCCAGCGCGGGCGAAGCTCGCCCGGATTTCGTCCTGGCTGACGCGGCGCGGGCCCCAGTCGCCGGGCTGGCGATCGCTGAAGCACATCATGTGGTAGCGCGCCCCAGCTGATCGCCAACGAGGGAGCCTGGTTTGTGCGTGTGTTCCAACATTGGGGGCCCGACGCCTCGGAAACCGCCGACGCGCTCAGGGTCGTGGGCAACGAGAGCTTCCAGCGCCGCACCGGCCGCCGACGCGGACAGATCGAGGAGCGAACGCACCTTCGCTCCGGAGCGGCTGGTCAATGGCAAGCTTACTTCTCGCACGTCCACCGCGAGGTGTTCAAGGAACTCGCGGGTGACGCTCTTCTCACCCTGGGCTACGAGCACGACCTGGATTGGTGAGCCGCCAGGAGTCAGCGGCTGGAAGTCCCAGCGTCAGTTCGGGCGGTCCCTACTTCGTGCCGACGATGCAACTGGCCACGCCCGGAACCCGCACCTGGCCGTCGTGCTCATATGCGCCGACCTTGGCGGTGACGGCGTGCGCGATCCGCCGTCGCGCCGGCTCGTCGACTTGCTGAAGCGCCGCAACTGCAAGCGAGACGTGCTCGCTGATCATCTCCCAATACTCCTCCGGCGATCGCGTCACGAGCTCGACGGCGACGTTCCACTCGGCGACGTCGCGTAGCCCGGTAGCCTCGTATAAGGCGCTCACGTATCCCGGGGCAGCGCACCGGAACATATTCGGCCCGTCCGGATCGGGTGGCGCCAGTACGGCTTCACTGGCGATTGCCCGCGTGACGATCGACGTCCACGGGTTTTCCTCAGGCTTGACCCATACGGACGAGCAGAGCCGTCCCCCCGGCTTGAGTACGCGCGCGAACTCGGAGGTCGCCTTGCCGAGGTCGGGCAAGAACATGTAGCCGAACCGCACCGAGATACTGTCGAATGTGGCGTCACCGAATGGCAGGTCGTCGGCGCTGCACACGGTGGTCTCAAAATTTGTGATGCCTTGTGCGTTTGCTCGACGCGTCGCGATGGCCAGCATCTCAGCCGCGAGGTCGGTCAGAACGACGCGTCCTCTCGGCGCGAGTCTGGCGACGGTCAGCCCCGGCTCACCGGTGCCCGCGGCGATGTCGAGATGCTGCTGATCATCGGCGATGTCGAGCCGCTCGATCATCGCCGTGGAGACCGGGCCGAGCTGATCCATGATCACCGAGTCCCACTTCTCCCAGCCCGCGGAAAGCCCGGCCCACGCGGCCCGCTGAACCTCTCGGATCTCATCGCCACTCACCATTGAGCCTCCGGCTACCGGACGCCGACAGGGTTCGTAGCCTATCCGCCTTCGGGTGCGCGGTGAATCGTGCTGATGGATTCGGCCCCGCCTGTTCCGGCCCCGTAGGAAGGGCCAGTCTACGTCGGAGTCCGAGCGAGTACGCCTATGCCAGCCCGCGTTATAGCTTCGACCTCACAAACATGTCCAACAGCGGTCGACGAGCACGCCGCGCGCGACTCGACCGCTTTCTGCGCGCTGGCGGCCGGTAACGGGCGTCGAGGCGCCTATACGTGGTTGGCAGCTGGGAGGCTCACGGAGCTCGGTTCGAGGGACGGCAAACCTGGGGTCCGCGACGCTGACACGCGGTGGACTGCGCTGCTCACCCGACGCGGACAGCTGAGATGCACGGGTGACGCTCAGGGGTGACCCACCGACGTACCGCAGGCTGGGCGCTTCCTGCGCATTCCGGGGTTTTCAGGGGTCAGATCCAGGTGTAGGCTGGTTGGTCCGGCCGGCGCTCGGCGATCCGTGGACAGACGCTTTGTCGGGCGCCGGCCGACACGACGCCGGTGCCCGCCGCCACATCCCACTCCCATGCGAGGCGGACACTGGCTTCCTCCCGGGTTGGCGACTACATAGTTGGGGGCCGGTGGATCCGGCGCCGCGCCAGGCGCACGGACGCGCGACCGGCGAAGTGGATCGTGACCGGTCAGACGCCCGTCCGAGTGTCGCGCGGCCCATTGGCCAATGGTCGTGGCCATCTCGAAGCCTCGTCGAGACGCGGGATCAACTCTCCGCGACTCATCTCGCTCATTTCGTCGACGCTCCTCATCTTGACTCAACGCAAACGAGGCGCGCTGGTGCCGCGTCTTAGAGCGATGCGATGACGTTGTTGAGCTGGTTCGAAATGGCGGTGCTGAGCAGGCCGAGCGTGACCACGACCGCGATCGTGATGATGCCAAGGACGACGGCGTACTCCGCCATCGTCTGGCCAGCCTCGGCGGTGACGTCGCTGCGAATCTCGTCAAACATCTTGAAGACTCTCCTCTTTCGACAGACAGGGATCCCGTACCTGACGTGGTATCGGCACCGGCAGCCGGCGTCAGGATCACTCGCCCGAGGGACGAGAGCGACAGACAGGCTCGAGTTGCGACTGGAGCGGGCGCGGTGCTACAGGCGTCCTCAGATCCACGCGAACGCCTGATGCGTGGCGATCGAATCTCGGGGCGGGCGCCGGCGTCCGCCACGCCGAGGGGCCGCCGATGACCCGGACGCGCGATCCCGCCCATCCGAGCTGCGGCCTTGGCGCAGCCCAAGTGTCCAGCACACCGCCACTGGGTGCCACCTGCTGCATGGCGCCTACCTCCTCAAAGTGGCATCGCAGTGAGGATGGCTCGCCGGCGCTAGAAGCCCATTCCGGGTCGCATGTCGGCGGCGGTGGCGGCGTTGCCGAGGAAGGTGGTGATGCCGAGCGCCTCCTCGGATGCGCGCAGCAGCGCGTAGTGGTCGTAGAACGTGGGGTCGTGCGTCGGCACGATCGAGCCGGAGACGGCGACCATGGCGACCTGGCTCGTGGTCGTGCTGCCCGACTCGTCAAACGCGATGAGGATCAGCGTCTTGCCACCCTGGTAGTCGGCGGTCGCGGTGATCTTCTGGACGGATCCCGATAGCCAGGTGTCCATCGCGGCGAGCTTGCCGGCATCGGTGTTGGGTTCCGAGCAGCCGCTCTGGTAGTGGTGGTTGTGGCACAGGTTCGGGGTGATGAAGGTGTAGGCGGGAAGCGGGTCGGGGATGGTGGCGGCGCCCGCTTCGCTGTTCGCGATCGGCACGTCGAACTGCTTGCACGCCGAGGCGAGCGGCGTGTACCAGTAGGCGGGGTCGTGGCCGCGCTTGTAGAACGTGGCGCTGCCGCCGCAGTTCGAGCTCATTCCCTCCTCGAGCTCGACCCACGACGGGGCCTGGCTGAAGATGCTGGGCGCGTTCACCTTGACGCCGACGCCGGTCGCGTTTCCGCCGGTGACGGCCATGTAGTTGGGCTGGCTGACGGTCGCGTCGTGGTGGTAGTTGGTCGCAAGCGCGCAGTCGGCGGCGAGCTGGTTGAAGTAGGGCGCGTTCGAGTTCCCGATCACCTTGGCGTAGGTGTCGTTCTCTTCGAAGATCACGACGACGTGCGCGTAGGTCGCCGGTCGCGCGACGCCGACGCTGCACGGGTCGGCTGCTGCCGCCCGTGCGGGTGGCGCGGCAGCGACCCCCAGGCTGGCGACCAGAGCTATGACGGCGAGGATGGTTCTTCGAGCTGAGAGCATGGTCGCCTCCTGGATGACATACGCCGGGCAAACCTATCGAACGCGCATCGCGGCGTCCACTGGCCAAGGCTCCCAACGGAGTCGCCGTGCGCATCGGCAGCCGCCGCCGCGGCCTCATCAGCCCGCGGATCCAAGGAAGAGAGCATCGCCCTCACTCCCGAACTCGAACCCCGCATTGCACGTATCGCGAAAGCCAAGCTCGCCAGCGAGTTGTCGGGTCGCTCACCGGTAGGCGGCGGTGTCAGCAACCAGCCCGGCGTCCCGCGGACGGCCCATACCACCGCCACCGCTAAGCGCTCAACGTCGCCGGTTGCGTCCGGTAGGGCGGATGCATATGCGTGTCGACCAACGGCAGCGCGGGCACATCGAGGGCACCGGTCATTGGGCGGACAGGGTGTCACGCCGGCTGCCGACCTCGGGTACGTTCCTCGTGGTGAGGTGTGCCCTGGTACTGGTGGCACTGCTTTGTGCCGGTTGCTCGAGCTCCGGGTCGTCCGGGCCTACCGGCGCTTCTTCCAGCTCTCCGACTGGCGCAGGCGGTGCCACCCCGGCCTCGACACAGGCGTCGACACAGGCTCCCGCGACCCCGGCGCAACGCGCGCTCGGCCTGCCGCCGACGCGCTCGCGGATCGTGCCCGGCTATGTGCTGATCGCCGATCGCGACAACGGCCGCCTGATTCTGGTTACACCGGACAAGCGGGTGGTGTGGAGCTTCCCGCGGCCGGGTGACCTGCGGACCGGGCAGACCTTCCACGATCCTGATGACGCCTTCTGGACGCCCGGCTACCGGGCGATCTCGGTCAACGAGGAGTTCAACCAGCAGATCGCGCTGGTGGCGCCTCGCCGCCGCAGGCTCACGTGGACGTATGGCCAAGCCGGCGTGGCCGGCTCCGCGCCCGGCCAGGTATCAAATCCCGATGATGCCTACCAGCTTCGCAACGGCCAGGTGATGGTGGCCGACATCCGCAACTGCCGGGTGGTGTGGATCGCGCCGGGTGGGGGAATCGTCCGCTCGCTGGGCACGGCGGGCGACTGCACTCACGATCCGCCCAGATCGCTCTCCTCCCCCAACGGTGACACGCCCTTACCCGGCGGAGGAGTGCTGGTCACCGAGATCGGCGGGTGGGTCGACCGCTTCGACCGGCGGGGCCGGTTGATCTGGACCGTCCGGACGCCATTCTCCTACCCGTCCGATGCCCAGCTGCTCCCAGACGGACGCATCCTGGTGGCAGCGTTCCAGACTCCGGGTGCGGTCGACATCCTCACCCGCACCGGCCGGGTCGTGTGGTCATACGGCCCTGATGCCGGCACGGGGATGCTGGACCGGCCGTCACTGGCGGTGCGCTGGCCGAACGGCCTCATCGCGGTCACCGACGACTGGCATCATCGGGTGATCGTGATCGATCCCCGCACGCGTCGCATCGTCTGGCAGTACGGGCATCTTGGAGTGCCGGGATCATCCCCCGGATACCTGAACAAGCCCGACGGACTCGACCTGCTTCCCGGAGTGCCGGCGACGGACAGGGTGTCGACTCGGTGATCGGCGAAGCCGGCACCTCGCTCCGATCGACCGTTCGACTGGGATGGTCGTCGCGGCGCTCGCGAGGCCGAAAGCCTCCGACGACTAAGCGGGAGCTATTGGACAGCTACGCCGCGCCGGCTCTTGGACGCGAACGTCACATGTGCGGCTGCGCGCGAAGGGAAGGTTCATCCCGTGGGGGTGCGGTCGCCGTGGTCTGAGCGTGATTCAGCGGAGTGAACGCCGGCAGGTTTGTCCGGCTTCGCCCGTCACCCGGTATCTCAGCGTTCGAGCGTCTGCAGTACGCCCAAGGTGCGTTCCTGTACGTGCTGCCGGCCGCGAACCCCTTTGCGCGCGGCGATGACCCCGACTGCCACGAGGCCGAGGGCGACGACGGGGACAAACGAGCGCAGCTCGGCCAAGAGTGCGGCGCGCGAATCCTCCAGCCGCCCTCGCTCGGCGGCGATCTCTCGCCGGATCTCCTCGGCACCGCGGTCAGCCATTGCCCTGCAGCTCCTTCACCGTCCGTTTCGCCTCCTCGATCGCCTGCGATGGCTGTAGAGGCGATGCCCGGCGCGCGTAGCGGCGCGCCATGACTGCGAGGATCGCTGTCACGACGACGAGCACGCCGGCGACGATCAAGAGCGACAACCACAGCGACAGCGTCTCAGCCAGCCCCGCAGCCGCGGCGGCAAACCCGAATCCAATCGCGTAGAACGCGACGGCAGTCGCAGCGGCCCCCATTCCACCGGCGATGCCAAGGGCGGCTGCCTTCTGCTTCACCTCGACTTGCGCCAGCTCGAGGTTCAGCTTCGCGAGCGACTGAGATCGTCGCCTCACAGCATGTACCTGCGCGAACAGTCCAAGCATCGTCGACCCGTTCGAGGTTCGAGGAAGGTCGCCGACCTCCTTCGCCGATCGCAGGTCGTGATGACCACGTCTGAACGCGTGGATAGGATCGGGCGAACCGACCTGGGAGCCTTCGATGATGGTGCTGGCCGACTACCCGTTCCTCGATGTGATGTGGACGATGCTTGTCTTCTTCCTTTGGGTCGCATGGTTCTGGATCCTGTTTGGCGTGTGGGGAGACATCTTCAGGCGGCACGATCTCTCGGGACTGGGCAAGACCGGGTGGTTCATCTTCACGCTCGTGCTGCCATTCCTTGGCGTGTTCGTCTACGTCGTCTCGCAGAACGACGGCATGAACCAGCGCAACCTCGAGCGGGCCCAGGCGCGACGAGCGCACATGGACGACTACGCGCGCTCGGCCGCAGGAAGCGGCGGCGCCGCGGCGGAGATCGAGAAGGCCAAGCAACTCCTGGACAGCGGCGCGATCACCCAGCCGGAGTACGACGCGCTCAAGCAGAAGGCACTGGCCTAAGAGGGATTCTCGTGTGGGCCGTCTCCGTCATCGGCCCGCACGATGTCCACGTCCGACACGCGGCCGGCTCGCATGATGGATCAGGTAGAGCGAGGACGGGGGCCGTCCAACGCTGCGTGACTGCCACTCGAAATGCCACTCACCCCGCCGAATCCATCTCCCAGAGCCATTTCCACGTCAACTTCAAAGCATGTCGGGTCACGGCTTGGTGTGGGTCACTTGGCCGGAAGGGGCGAGCACGTACCACAATCCGCCGTTGAGGTTGAGGGCTTGGCCGGTGGCGGCGCCGGGCGAGGTATCGGCCACGTAGGTGTAGAGCGGCCAACCCGCGTAGGTGACGACGCGACCGCCGGCCGGGTCTGGTTCACTGCCGAGCATGGATGACTTCGCCTGACCTGTTGCGACGGCCGTTTGGCCGCTTGCCAAGCTGAGCGGCGGCCACACCGCCGCACACGCGCCCATGCACGTGACCTTGCTGTGCTTGTCGGGCACGAACGAGTACAGCGTCCGCCCCTGGCTGTCGACCAAGACGACACCTAGCCCGGACACGTTCTTGGTCGAGACTTGGACCGTGCTCGCAGCGCGTGTGCTCGGCGTGGTCGACGACGGCGGGGTGCTGGTCGAGCTAGACGAGTTGGTGTTGCTGCCGCCACAACCCGTCGCGGCGAGCGCGACAGCCATCGCGACGGGAACGGACAGGAAGCGCGTCACGGGAGTCTCCCTTCCCCGCCCAATCCGGCTCAGTTGCGGCTCCCCAGCTGCCAAACACGCACCATCACCGCAGCGCGATCGACCGCGCAGAGCGGGCCTTGGTTCCAAAGACCGAGTATAGGCCCCGGCCGCCAGCTACCGAACCCCACCGGCCACTCACCTTCGCCCAACTCGACGGGTGTGGTGCTACGTATGCCGTCGGAGTCGAACCCGCCTAGCCCGGGGTACGACCCGCTGGTTCTTAAGATCGCGACAGACTGAACCACACCGGCGTGCCCCGCTCTCACAGCCTTAGTTGCACAACCCTTCCCCTGCAGCTCGTGCGCCGAGCGCTCCTACGCAGCCCTGGCCAGATGGCGGTGGATCGCAACCGCGACCGCGACGCGCGCCTCGGGGCTGTGGTCGGCGGCGTCTTCGAGTGCCGCTGCGAAGATGACGTGGCGTGCGGTGTAGGTGCCGTGGATCTCGAGTGCGGCGGTGATCGCGCCGTGCAGACGAACCGGGTCGGCGTCGACCGCGCCGAGCACGATGCGTGCGCTCAGCTCGGCCGGTTGGAACTCTGGTGGAAGCGCCGGGGCCATATCCTCATCTTCGACGGGATCCCCGCCGAGTTGATCGCCGACCGGATGGCTCCTGCTACCGCAGACGGGGGATCCCGGTGGCGTGCCGCGGCCGCCGCTCGCGCGCACCCACTGAGGCCGCGGTAGACCGGGCGCGTGGTCACGCTCAGGAGGAGAGGCGGCGGTCTGCCTGACCGGGAGGAGAGGCGGCGGTCTGCCTGACCGAGGCTTGCAAACCGTGCGGCGCGATTGCGCGATGTGCAACGAGGCGCGCTGGTTCGAGTGGCAACCGGGTTCGAACCGAAACAAGCTGGTGCCTGACCGTCGAGAGGTGCCGGTGCTGCGGCTCTCGTGGATGACCGCGGGCGGACGAGGCCGGAGCGTCGCGATTACCCCAGCCGCCGCGGCGTATCCCAGTCTCGCGTCCGTCGATTTCGGCCCAAGCGCTGTTCCCTGGCGAGACGCAGCCGCGAAGGACGATCAGCGCGCGCTGATCGTCAAGCCTACCGTTCGCCGAGCGCGGCGGGCGGATTCGTCGACTTGGACACCTCGGAGGCGAGCGACGCCGAGCCGGAGTGCGAAGAGTTTGATTGCGGCGGGCTCAATCGGCGCCGAGCGCGGCCGATCTTTTTGTGCAAGATGGCGGCGGAGCTTTCATCCAACGACCGCGACTCCATGCCGGCGGCGGTGCGGGGCCTCTATGGCCTTGTCGCGCTTGTGGCGACGGCCTACGTCGTCTCGCTCCTCCTGCGCGGGAACGGCGTTACCTGGACGTGGCTGGACGGCTGGGGGGTGGCCTCGTCCGAGCTTCTTGCCAGCGTGCTCGTGCTCGGCTTGGCGGTGCGGCCGCGCTTCCGCAGCTTCGCGCTGGTGCTCGGAGCCGGGATGTGCTTGTGGTCGGTTGGCGACTTCGCGATGACGTATGAGACGCTCGGTGGTGCGACGCCGGCGGCGATCTCGCTGGCGAATATCCTGTGGGTGGGCTTCTACCCGTTCGCGTACGTCGCGGTGATGATGCTGATGCGGCACGAGGCGCGGCGGCTGCGCACGGCTAACTACCTCGATGGCGTCATGGCCGCGCTGGCGGCGACGGCGCTTTTCACCGCGTTCCTCTTTGACGCGACTGTCCGTGCCACCGGGACCGGCCTGGCGTCGACCGCGATCAACCTCGTCTACCCGGCCGGTGACCTGTTCCTGTTCGTGCTCGTCCTGGTCGGGATCGCGCTGCTGCCGGCCGATCGTCGCCTGCGTTGGTACCTGATGGCCGCCGCCTGTCTGGTGAACATGAGCGGCGACGTGGCCGCCCTCTTCCCCGGCCTGGTCGCGGCGCGGCTCGGGTTCGTCGCGAACGCCGCCGCCTGGCCGGTATCGCTGCTGATGCTGTCGGTGTCGGCGTGGATGCGCCCGCGGCCGGCGCATGACGCGGCCGAGATCGCGCCCAGCTTCGTCCTGCCGGCGCTCGCGGCCGGATCGGCGCTGCTGGTCGTGCTGGTGGCCTCGGTGCAGTCGGTGAACCGGGTAGGGCTGCTGTTCGCCGGCGCGGCGCTTCTGACCGCGGGGATCCGGTTCGGGATCACGCTGCGGGAGCTTCGCGGGCTGACAGAGGAGCGCCACCAACAACTAGCTGAGTCGGTGCGGGTGGAGCAGGAGTCGCGCGCGCAGTTGCAGTCGGCGCTTGCAGGGCTCGAGGACGCGGCCCGGGCGGAGCAGGAGTCGCGCGCGGCGCTGCAGACGGCGATGCAGGGCTACGCCGAGTTTTCGGCGCGAGCGGCCGAGGGTGCTGGCGAGCAGTCGGCGGCGCTGGCCCACACGTCGCAGACGGTGGAGGAGGTCAGCATCGCGGCCGCGACGACAGCGCGCCGTGCGGCCGAGGTGGCGGATCGAGCGCAGGCGTCGATCCAGGTCAGCGACGAGGGCGTGCAGGCGGTAGAGACGATCGGCGCGGCAATGGAGGACATCCGCGTGCGCGTCGCTGAGGTTGCAACCGACATCCGGGCGCTCTCCGAGCGCACCCAGCGGATCGGCGACATCACCCAGACGGTCAAGGAGCTCGCTGACCGCTCCAACCTGCTCGCGCTGAACGCCAGCATCGAGGCCGCCCGGGCGGGGGAGCACGGCCGCGGGTTCGCGGTCGTCGCGGACCAGGTGCGGAATCTGGCCGAGCAGTCCAAGCAGGCGACCCTCCAAGTCGAACAGACGCTCGCCGAGATCCAGCAGGCGACGGCCGCCGCCGTGCAGGCGAGCGGCGAGGGCACCAAGGTCGTCGAGACCGGCCTCCAGCTGACCGGCCGCGCCGGCGAGGTCATCCGTAGCCTCACGGACACCATCCACGAGGCGTCCCAGTCGGTGGCAGAGATCGCAGCCTCCGCCGAGCAGGAGCGAGCCGGGATCGGCCAGATCGCCGACTCAGTACAGAAGGTGAACAACGCCGCCGACCATCTAAACGAGCTCTACCGCGGACTACAACAGCCGGACGCAGCCCGCACCTCCCTATAAGCTCATCTGCCGGTCAGGTAGCGCTGGATCCCCTCGGCGATGCCGAGCGCGATCGACCGCCGTCGGCAACCCGTTCATCCGCTGGGTCAGTGCCACTCGGAGTGCCACTCACGCCCTCAAATCGCTCGAACAGAGCCGAACTCGCCCCCTCTTCAAAACCGGGAATACCGTCCTTGGCCTCGACTCAGCCGAGGAGCTCAAGTGGGTCACGCTCGACGATGCACTCGCCCTCTGCCCCGTGCTGCGCAAGGATGAGGCGCGCTACCGGCGCGCGACCGCCCGCTGCCTCGTGCGCTACTACTCGGAGGTCGACGCGGTCAGACTCTCCGGGCGTTCGAGCGATCGCTGACCTCCTCGCCGCCGTCCCGGTCTTCGACAAGGACGCCGCCGCCGGGCTCGCCAAGCACCTCGAGCAGCACGGCCCGTTCCGCTGCGCGCCCCGCATGCGGCGCACCGTGGTGGAATAGGGGCACCGGCCGAGCCGGCTCGGCTATCGGCGATTCTTCAGCCGACCAACGCGCGCAGGCGGGCGTCTCTGTCTTGCACCTGCTTGACGAGCTGCTGGGTAAGCGTTGCGATCTGGGCGGCGATCTCCGCGATGTCGTCTTGGCTCGAGGTTGAGCTGGCGCGAGTCGCGGTCGACGCTCGCGACCGCTGCGTTGCCGCCCGAGTGCGTCCGGTCGCATTCGTCTCGGTGCGGCGGGGGCGCCCGTTCGAGGCGCGCCCCGCTGGCTGGCTCTGCGATCGGGCGGTGCGGTAGTAGTTCGCGGCGACGGTTCCCGCTCTCTGGCCGCGTTCTTGTGCAACTTGAGCGAACGCCTCGGTCCGCGTCTGTCCTTCACTCACGAGTTCGTTCACGCGCTGGAACACGGCTGGGCCGATGGTGGCCGTACGGGGCATTGGGCAACTCCTTGATGGGGTTCTGGAGACTCTAGTCATTCGTCGTGCGGAAGCCTTCATAGAACCCGTGGTGGCCGTCGAGATGATGGACCATGGCTCGACGCCCCGAGGTCCGCGTACGTTGGTCCGCGTGAACTACTCATCGATCCGCTACTCGAGCGACGGAATCGAATGGCGCAACGCCGTGGGCGAGCTGCGCCGCGAGGATGGTCCAGCGCTCGGCGTGTCGCCGTTCAGACGGATGATGGTTGGTTTCGGCGTAGGAACGAGCCTGGTGGGCGAGTGATGATCGGTTATGTGGTTTGTGTGGGTGTCGTCCAGAGTGGTGTTGACAATGTTGTATACGCGGCTACGGTCGACGCGTGAGTGAAGATTTGAGGCAGCCAGGGCGGGTGAAGGATCGGTGGGTGAATGTGGTGGATGAGTGGAGTGAAGGTTGCTTGTGGTGTGGTTCGCTTGAGGCTGGGTTGTTGCCGGGGTTGGAGGACGTGGGCGTAGTGTTTTGCCCGAGGCATGTGCGCTGGGCGATGGCGTCGCGGCGGGAGGGGATGGGGAAGCAAAGCTACATCTTGCGGCGGTTGTTGTTGGCGTGGTGTCGGCGGCGGGGTGGCGATCCGGAGGTGGTCAAGCAGTGGCTGGCTCGCCGTCGGTGAGCGATGCCTCGGGGTCGGTTGTTGCGGGACAGGCGGTGCGCGCGCTGGTTGTTGCCGCGTCGGGGTTGAGTGATGCTGGGGTTGGGTGGGTGGTCGGTGTGCTGCTTGCCCGGGCGGCTGCGGATGAGAGCGTGGCCGATCCGGGTGTGGGGTTGGTGCGGTGGTTGGCGGTCGAGGTGGGGCGGGCGCCGCGGGTGGCGGAGTATGACGCTGCCCGGGTTGGGGTGGCGGGCGCGGTCGGAGGGTCGGCGTTGTCTCGGCGCTACGGCGGGTGGGACGGCGTTCTTCGTGCGGCGCTGGTGATTCCGGCTGGGCGTGCGGGTGTGGAGCGGGTGTCTGGTCGAGTGGTGCGGTGGTATCCGGATCACCGGTTGGTGGAGTGTGTGGCGGCGTGTTGGCTGTGGCTGGGGCATCGGCCGAGCGCGCCTGAGTACACGCGGTGGCGGGGGGTGGTGCTTGCTGGATCGGGTGGGCGGCGGGTGGTGGGGATGGATGTGCCGTCGGTGAGCACGATCACGCTTCGCCTCCGCTGGCTGGACGCGGTCGGGCTGGCGCGGCCATTGGTGGAGGAGGTGTGGGTGACGTGAGTGACTCTGTGGAAGATGTGGTGTTCGCTGTGCGCTTGCCTGGTGTGGGTGGGGAGGAGTTGGCGGTGGCGTGTCTGGTGGCGGCGGCGCGCGAGCTGCCAGCGCGGGCGTGTTGGGAGCTTGCGACGATCCTGGTTGAGGTGGTGCGGGAGCGCTCAGTGGATCCCGGCGTGTCGCGGCGGGCGGAGTGTGTCGCGGCGTTACAACTGGTCGCTGAGCGGGTCGGTCAGCCGCCGTCTGTGCGCGTGTATGAGCGCGAACGCCAACTGCTCGCAGACAAAGGTGTCGAGATGCCACGGGCAGGAGTGGTGGTGCGCGTATTTGGGGCGTGGTTGAACGCGCTTCGCGCGGCCGGCTGCCCGCCCACCGATCGCCACGGCCGGACTCGAGACCCCGGTGTGTATGACCCGGCAGTACCCCGGTATGAGCATGACGACGTGGTGCGGGCACTGTCTGCGTGTGGCGCCGAGCTTGGCCGCGCACCGACCATCAAGAGCTACTCGGCATGGCGCGAGCGGCGCCTCCGCGCCCTGGAGGGACGCCGGCCGCGCGCGCACCTGCCCCAGCACTGCACTGTCACCCGGTTCTTCGGCTCCTGGCCCGCCGCGCTGACAGCCGCCGGACTCGACCCGCAGAGCCGGAAGATACCGGCCAGGTTCACCACACCAACCCCCGCCGGAACGGTCGAAGCGGTGGTGGCAAGACCTAGGTGAATCGGTTTACGCAGATTTCGGTGAAGCGCCGGGTGGTCCGTGTAGCACTGGCCTTGTGCCCCGACCGAAAGGAAGCCGGAACCCGGAACGGATCAACACTCCGCAGTTGCGGGAGGTGCTCGACCGCGTGAACCCCCTCAACCTGGATGAACTGTTGGCGGTGCGTCACCTGGTGTCGAGTCGGATCGCTGCGCACTCCGATTATGCCGACAACGGGCCGCTGCATCACCTGGGCCGGCGGACGCGGATGATGGCCGCAATTGAGGAAGCGGACTTCGCCAAGCGCCTGGCGAGCGGCAGCGGCATCGAGACGGTAGCCGACTACCGGGAGTGGAAGGCCGACGACGCGCCGAGCATGGCCACGCTCATCCGCACCTTCGGGGGGTGGCGTCAGGCAAAGAAGGCGGCGGGAATCCTGGCTGACCGTGAGCCACAGACGGACTTGGTGAGGCGTGACGGTCGCGCCGCCAGCCGCAAACACGGGTGGACGGAACAGGAGATCACGCTGGTGATGGCGCAGGCGCTGGAGTTGAACTACGGCCGGAGACTGACCGTCGACGCCTACGAGCAGATGCGCGGCGATCGTCCCGACTGGCCGTCTCATACGTCGATCACTGATCCAAAGCAGCAGCGCAGCAAGTCCCAAGGCGAGTGGTTTGACCTAGCCAAGGCGCTGATCCTGAATGCAGGCCCGTACTGCTACCCCCACGCGTATCGCAGGTTGTCCGCACAGCGGGGGCCGGGTCGTGGGTAGGACTGCGCAGCACCGCGATCACATGTGGCCGTACGTGGCGGGTGCGTTGACGATGCCGTACCCGACAGGAAATGTGGCGGCTCGCAACGGGTTCATCGCTTGGGCTTGGCGGCGCCGGGAGATACGAGATCTGCGCCGCCAGGTGGACATGCTCCCCGGCCTTCTGCGACTCACGGGCGTCCAAGACGGCAAACACCGGCCGATGCTTTACCCTCCTTCCTCCAAGCTGTTCGTCCACTTCGTCGCATACCTGACCTGCAGTACGCTGAGCGAGGCGTGGGAGGCAGTGCGATCGGACCCCAAACTGCGCGAGCTGGGCAGGTTTGAACGGGCCTCCCGAAAGGCTCAAAAGCAGATGAAGAACGCGCGGGGCGGGAAACGCCGAAACGTCGCCGGCGATCCGTTCCCCCACCTGGAAACGATCCGACAGTTCCCGGAGTGGATGGCCCGCGCAGAGCGCGCACTCGCCGAGACGCATGACCCAAACCGGGATATGGATGCCTTCGACCCCTTCTGGAGGATCCGACGGGTCGCACACCAGGCGATCCCGGCGGCAGCCGCAATCGAGCATGACGCCACCTTCTCACTTCTAGCCGTTGATGGTGCGGGGGTCGCGAGTCCGCTTCGCTGGGACGGAAAGAAGCGCCACGACGGCTCTGCGCGCGGGCAAAGAAAACGCAGCGACCGCTGGTACGGGCGGGTGAAGGTGACCGTCGTCAGCGCACCCCTCTCGATGATTCTGGACTCCGAGATCTTCCCGGGGAGTGAGATCGCCGAGATGGCCTACGGTGCTGTTCCGCGGGTGCGCGGCAACGTCGATGCGATCAACGACGCCTGCCACGCCGCCAACCGGCCGGCGGCCGCGATCGACCGACCAGCCTGGTTCGGCGATGGCGCGTTTAACAAGACCGTCTGCATGAAGTCCCTGCACGCGCACGGCTTCGACGGACTGTTCCGCCACAACCACGACGGCATCCGCCTGATCAGCCACACGCGAATCATCCACACCGCCGACCATGGCCCGCTCGAACTGGTCGTCTGCAACGACGGTACACACCTGTGCCCGTGCCAGGCCTCGAAGCTGCCGCCCGACCACCCGAACCCGAAGCGCAGGAAGGACCATCGCCGCGTGCTCGCACAACTCGAGCCGATGGAGCAGCTCCAAGGTCGTGTCGGTGAGTACGTGATGATGCGCTGCATCGCCCCCGAATGCCCACGCTTCAAAACGCAGATCCGGGTGCCTTACCCCAAGACCTCAGACGGCCGCACCAATCTCACCCAGATCAACCCGATCGTGGCGTGGGACAAGCAGAACCGCGCGAATCTGTTCCTGGCGACCGAAGCCATCGAACGCATCAACTCCGCCCTCAGCCCCCGAGCCACTGGTACCCGTCGCAGCGTCATCCCCTCACTCACCCGCCAACTGGGTGACGACGCTGCCGCGTTCGGATCACTCCTCACCGACCTACGAATCAACCTACAGATCCTCAACAATCTCGAGCACGGCACGGTCGAGACCACCTACGGCGACGTCGACGAGACCATCAAAGCGGCTCACGCCAAAGCACTCCAAGCACGCCGATTCACCCACAAAGACACGCTCGGTGCGCCCATCCCGCTCTACCACCTGATGGACGGCGTCGCCAAACGGCTCCAGGCTGGTCGCCCGCCAAACCCGGCCACAGCGGGCCGCAACACCACCCCGCTCGCCGCCTAACCGCCCGCTGACGCCGGCCCCACTCGCGGCCGGCGTCGCCGTGCGTCCTACCTCACGCCCGGCCCCGCCCCGCCCCGAAACGCCCCCCGACTTGCCCAATTCCGGCGCGACCACGCAGGCGCGGGCAAGAAACCTTCATTTGTCCAGACTTATCTGGACAGTCATCTGGAAAGCCCGTGAGGAACGCGCCCGGGCGGAGTTCATCGGCAAGGTGTCGCACGAGCTGCGCACCCCGCTCACGGTGATCAAGGGCTACGTCTACACGCTCCACCGCGGTGAGTCCGACCCGGCCAAGGCGGCCAAGCTCGACGTGATCAACGGCGAGTGCGAGCGGCTCGGTTACCTGATCGAGGACCTGCTCGAGCTGTCCCGGGCGCGGGCGGGCGAGCTGCGCGTCCACGCCGAGGTGTTCCCGCTCGAGCGCTGCGTGAGCGAGGTCGCCGAGCGGCTGCAGACCGTGGCCGAGCAGGGCGGCGTGCGCGTCCGCCTGGACTGGAGCTGCAACGGCGGTCTGATCAGCGGCGACCAGAACCGCGTGCGCCAGATCTTCGCGAACCTGATCACGAACGGCATCAAGTATGCCCCGCCGGGCACCGCCGTCACCGTCCGCGGCACGCGCGTGCACGACACCCTCCGGGTCGAGGTGGAGGACGCGGGGCGCGGCATCGCCGAGGCCGACCTGCCGTTCATCTTCGACGAGTTCTTCCAGACCGAGCGGACCGAGCCCGGCGCGGGCCTCGGGCTTGCGATCGCGCGCGAGCTGACCGAGGCGCATGGCGGCTCGATCGACGTCGCCAGCGCAGTCGGCAGCGGCACCCGCTTCACGGTGACGCTGCCGTGCTGGAGCGCCGAATGAGCGCTCGGCCGGCCAGGCGGCTGCGGCTGACGGCGGCCGCCGGCGCGTCGCCTCCGGCCGCTGCGGAGGGGCCCGTGCAGCTCGTCTCGGCATTCTCGGCCGCCGGCCGCGTCGCCAGGGCGGAGGGGCTTGCGGGCGCCGGCGCGGTCGGCTACGAGCTGCGCCTGCCCGGCATCGGCGGCCGCTACCTGGCCGGGATCGCCGCACACGCGCACGCGAGCGGCTGGGGTACGCTCGAGGTGGTGGCGCTGCTCGAGGCGGTCGAGGAGCGCTCGGCGATGTGGGTCGTCGCGCCGTCGGCCGCCTCCCTGCGCCGGGCCGGGCTGATCGCGGCGGGCCACGGCCCTCGGCGCGCCTGTGCGCGCTGGTCGGGCGGGCGCTGGGCGCGCGTCCCCGTCGATCCCGCGGCGCTCGCCGCGGTGGCCGCGGCCGGAGGAGCCCGGGCCGTCTGCGTCGCGGCCGTATCCGGCGTGCGCGCCCCCGACCGCCTGGTGTCCGCGGTGCAGGCGATGGGCGTGCGCGTCGGCACGCTCGAGCGCGGCCTGGCCGCGTCGCTCGGGGTGGACTGGACGGTCGAGCTGCTCGTCGCTCCGGCGCTCCCGGCCGGCTCGCTGATGGCGCTTCGCGAACGCGTGGCCGCTGCACCCCGCTGCGGCTGGTGCGGCGTCCCCGTGCTCGGCCCGGCCTGTCGTCGCTGCCTGCCCGCGCCGCGCGCATGAGCCGCCATCGCCGCCGCAGCATCGCGTTCGCGCTGGCCGGCGTCGTGCTGGCGGTGCTCGCCGCCGGCCGTCTGGCCGCGGGTGGAGCGGCACGCGTCGCCGTCTCGGCGCACGTCGAGCGCCTCGTCACGGTCCGCACCGTTGCCGCCGGCAGCCGGATCGCCGCGGCCGATCTCGGCGTCGTGCGTGTGCCGAGCGCCGGCGCCTCGCCGCATCAGCTCTCGGTCCCCGGGCAGGCGATCGGACACCGCGTCGCCGTCACGCTCGCCGCCGGTGCGCCCGTGATGGACGCCGAGCTCGTGGCGGGCGCCGCTCCGGCCGACGCGCGCGCGGTTGCCGTGCGGCTCGACGCCGCCGCGGGTATCCCGGCGGGCGACCTCGCCGGCGCACGCGCCGATGTCTATGTGACACCTCCGGGCCGCGACCCTCATTCGCGCCTCGTGCTTGCCGGCGTCGTCGTCCTCGCAGCCGTCCGCTCGGACGGAGGCTCGGTCGCGACGCTGCTCCTGCCCCGGGCGGCGGTGCCCGTCGCGATCGCCGCCGAGTCCGAGGGCGCGCTGCGGCTCGTGGTGCACACGGTCGGCGGGCGGACGTGATCGCACCCGTCGTGCGCTGCCTCGTCGTCGCCGCCGATCCGGTGCTGGGAGCCGAGATCAGCGCGCTCGCCGACGATCTTCCCGGCGTCCAGCTCGTCGGCGTCGTCGCGCCGCTGCGAGCCGTCGCGGGGCGCCTGCCGCCGTGCGACGTGGCGCTCGTCGCCGATCCCGGCGAGGGTGGCGCCCCCGGGCTGCGCCAGCTCGTCGCCGGGTGCGACCGCCCCGCCGTCGTCCTGGCCCGGTCGGTGGCGATGGATACCTACCGGCGGGCGCTCGGCGCCGGCGCGCGGGCGGTGCTGCCGCTGCCTGCAGTGCCCTCCGCGCTCGCCGACGCGCTCGGCGAGGCGACCGTGACCGCCGCCCACGTGTCGACGGCGCCGGCGGGGAGAGTGGTGGCCGTGACGGCGGCCAAGGGCGGCGCCGGTGCGACGGCCGTCGCGCTCGCGCTCGCCCGCCTGGCCGACGGCCTCCTGGTCGACCTATCCGGGTCGCGTGCCGACCTCGCCGCCCTGCTCGGCTGCCGGTCCGACCGCTCGCTGGCCGACCTGGCGCACGTCGGCGACGGTCTCGCGGCCGCGGTCGAGACGGTCGCGGTCACGCATCCGTGCGGCTTGCGGCTCGTCCCCGGTCCCGTAGGGCCCGAGATCGCCGCGGCGCTGCCGAGCGGGTTCGCCGCAGCCCTGGTGCGCGAGCTGCGGGCGAACGCGCCCGCTGTCGTCGACGCGGGCGCCGCCGCGTTCGCTGCCTCCCGGGAGGTGGCGGTCGCGGCGGACCGCACGCTGGTCGTCGTCACGCCCGACGCCTACGCCGCGGCGGGCGGCCGTGAGCTCGTGACCGGGCTCGCGCGGTGGGGCGCCGGCACCGACGCGATCGCCGTCGTCGTCAACCGCTGGAGCCGCCGCTCCGAGCTCTCGCTGCGCGGGATCGCGCGCACGGTGGGTGCACCCGTGGTCGCGGCGGTGGGCGTCGAGACGGCAGGGATGGACGCCTTCGCCAACGGCCACGCCCAGCTCGAGCGATGGCCGGGGCGGTCGCACGCCGCGGCGCTGCGTGATCTGGCCGCGGAGCTGGCCGGGTGACCGATCCCCTGCCTGACCTGATGGGCACCTACCGCGATCGCCTGCGCCGGGAGCTGCTCGAGCATCCGCCGGCCGGAGACCTCCGCGCCGCAGCCGAGCGCACGGCGTGGGAGCTCGTGCGGGCCGACCGGGTTCTGCTCGACCCGGCCGACGCGCGCCGCCTGATCGCATCCGTCGTCGACGACACCGTCGGCATCGGCCCGCTCGACCCCCTTCTGCGCGACCGCGGCGTGACCGAGGTGATCGCCAACGGCCCGGCGAACGTGTACACCGAGCGCGCCGGGCGGCTCGTGCGCGAACCGGTCGCGTTCCGGGACGAGGAGCACTTGCGCCAGGTGATCGACCGCGTCGTCAGCTCGGTCGGACGGCGCGTCGACGAGTCGAGCCCGATGGTCGACGCGCGCCTGGCGGACGGGAGCCGCGTGAACGCCGTGCTGCCTCCCGTGGCCCTCGACGGGCCGCTCCTCACGATTCGCAAGTTCGGCCGGTCGCCCATCGGCGTGGGCGAGATGGTCGCGTCGGGCAGCCTCACCCGCGGCCATGCGGAGCTGCTCGAGCGGTGCGTGCGCGGGCGCCTGAACGTCGTCGTCTCGGGTGGCACCGGCACCGGGAAGACCACGCTCCTGAACGCCCTGGCGGGGTTCATCGACCCGTCGGAGCGGATCGTCACCGTGGAGGACGCGGCCGAGCTGCGCCTCCCGCAGCCGCACGTGGCCAGGCTCGAGAGCCGGCCGCCGAACGTCGAGGGCCGCGGCGAGGTGACGTTGCGTGCCCTGGTGCGGAACGCGCTGCGGATGCGGCCCGACCGCATCGTCGTCGGCGAGGTGCGCGGCGGCGAGGCGCTGGACATGCTGCAGGCGATGAACACGGGCCACGACGGGTCGCTCACGACCGTCCATGCCAGCTCGCCCGCGGACGCCGTGCGCCGGATCGAGACGATGGCGCTCATGGCCGGCCTCGACCTGCCGCACGTGGCGGTGCGCGAGCAGGTCGCGGCGGCCGTGGACGTGATCGTCCACCTGGTACGTGCGGGAGACGGCTCGCGGCGCGTGCGGTTCGTCGACGGGCGCGGCCGCGACGGCCGGCTGCAGATGCTCGACGTCCGTCTGCTGGCGGATCTGCTGGAGCACAGGTGCCACCCCGCCGCCTGATCGACGCGACGGGCCAGACGCTCCAGCGCCGCCGGCGCGAGCGGCTGCAGGCAGCGCAGCTGGCGGTCGTCGTCGAGATCCTGGCGGCGCATGTGCGTGCGGGCAGGTCGCTGCGCCAGGCGCTCGCCGATGCGGCCGCCGACGTCCCCGAGCCGGCGGCAGGGCGGGTGGCCGAGGCGGCGGCCGCCGCGGCGCTCGGCGCACCTGCCGACGAGGCGCTGCGAGCGCTCGGCGCGAGCCGCGACGTGGCGTACCTGGCCGCCGCGGTCCGCCTGCACACGCGCTCGGGCGGCGACCTGGCGCTGCTGCTCGAGCGGATGGCCGAGCTCCTGCACGAGCGGGCCGCGCAACGGCGGGCGGCCGAGGTGGCGACCGCGCAGGCGCGCGCCACCGGCCGGATCGTGACGGCGATGCCCGCCCTTGGGGTCGCGGCGCTCTACCTGGTGGACAGGTCGGGGTTCGACCTGCTCGTCCGATCGCCGCTCGGCTGGGTGGCGCTGGCCGGATCGGCCGGCCTCGCGGCCGTCGGCCACGCCCTCATCACCGGTCTTTCGGACGTCGATCCGTGATCGCACTGCTCCTGCTCGCCGGGGCGGCGGGCGCCTTTGCGGCGGCCCGCGGTGCGGCCCGGCGCGACCGCAGCCTGAACCCGCGCGAGCAGACGTCCGCACCCAGCCCTTCCGTGCGGCTGCTGTGCGCGCTCGGACGGTTGCCCGCCGACCGGCTTGGGGGCCGCCTGCCGTGGCTCGCGCGCGGGTGGCTGCCCGGCCTCGTCGGCGTGCCGCCGCCCGCCGGCGTCGACCCGGCCGCGCTGCGTGCCGGGGCGGCGATCGCCTTCGCGGGCCTCGCCGCCGCGACCCTCGCCGTGGTCGGCGGCGGCACCGGCGCGGTGGCGGCGCTCGTGCTCACCGGGTTCGGCGGCGCCTGCCCGGAGCTGTGGCTGCGCGCGACCGCCGCGCGCCGGGCCGAGCGGATCGAGCGACGCGTGCCCGAGCTCGTGGAGCTCGTTGCGAGTATGGTGGCGGCCGGAGTGGGCGTCGATCAGTCGCTGCGGGGGGCGGGGGAGGCCGTGGGCGGCGAGCTCGGCGAGGAGCTCGAGCGCGTGCACGCAAACCTGGCCCTGGGGCGGGCGCGATCGGACGAGCTGCGCGATCTGGCGCTGCGCACCGGGTCGGTGTCGCTCGGGCAGCTCACGCTCACGCTCCGCCTGAGCGACCGGCTGGGCGTGCCGCTCGCGGAGGCTCTGCGACGGCAGGCCGACCGCGCGCGGATGCAGCGGGCGCGGATGGTGCAGGAGCGCGCGGCGAAGGCGGGGCCGCGGGTGCTCGTGGTCGTCGTGTTCGTGCTCGTGCCGGCGGCGCTCCTCCCGCTCGCCGCGGCCGTCGTCCTCACCGTGTCAGGTTCGTTCACAGGATTGTGACGCTCGTGCAGCGCCTCGCCGCACACGCCTGACACGCGCGTCCGTAGCGTCTGTTCGATGCAGCGCGGCCAGGCCACCATCGAGTACCTCCTCGTGGTCACTGCCCTGATGCTGAGCATGTGCCTGCTCGTGCGCTACCCGACGCCCGTCGAGTGGATGGCCCGCGCGATCGCGCACGCCGTGTCGCACCGGCCGGCGACCCACGGGTATCACGGCGGCGGCCGTCACCACGGCCCGCCGCACCGGCATCCGCATCCGTGCGTGTGCCCGATCGTCACGCCGGCACGCTTGACTTCTGCCCTCCCGGGGAAATAGCCTGGTATTCGCATCGACCCTGGTGTGGGGGAGGTCGTGCATGAGGCAGCACGCGTGAGCAAGGGCCGGGTAGAGGACGGGGTGACCCGCTCCGCGTCCGCCGTGGCGGCGCCGGAGGTCGTGTCGACGCCGCCAGGGGGCGCCGGCGAGCACCGCCGCGCGGTGCCGAGCAAGCGCCGCAGGCGCCGGCTGCTGGCCGTGTTCCTGGCCGTGTGGGCGGTCGTCGTCGTCGCGGCCGCAGCGGCATGGTACGAGTACGGCCGGCTGTCGCACGACCTGCAGGTCTCGAACAGCCGCGTCGCGCCGCCGCTGCAGCATGCGCTCACGCCGGCGCCGGTCGGAGCGGCCCGGCAGACGACGCTCGTTGCCGGCATCGACTCGCACAAGAACGTCGCCGGCACCGTGATCCTGGCCCGTGTCGACTCGACCCGGCATGCTGTCGAGATCCTGACCGTGCCGTCGACCGTGGGGCTCACGAGCGGGCAGCGGCTGCGCGACGTGCTGCGCTTCGACGGCATCTCGCGCGCCATCCGCCTGCTCTCGCACGATCTGCGCGTCCCTGTGAACCACGTGCTCCTGATCCAGCTCGCCCAGGTCGGCTCGATCGTGCGCTCGCTGGGCGGCATCACGATCACGAACCCGGCGCGCGTGCCGTACCGGGTCACCGGTGCGAGCGGCGTCTTCCCGGCGGGGCGGGTGGCGCTCACCGGCCGCACGGTGCTGTGGTACCTCGACCCCACCGAGCACCCGCTCACGCCGGGGATCGCCGCCGCCGGCGACTTCCGCCAGGCCGTCGTCGTGCGCGGCGTGACCGACAAGCTCGTGCACCTGACGACGCCCTCGGCGATCACCGGCGTGGGGCAGACCATCTCGCGCAACTTCAACACCGACCTCTCGGCGCAGCCCGTGCTCGGGATCGTCGCGAACCGCCTGGGCGCGCACACGCTGGTCGACTGCCGGCTCGGGACGGGCGCCGACCTCGCCCGGCCGCACGCATCGCCGACCGTCGCCGGATTCCAGACGGCGACGCGCCGCGGCGCATGCACCACCACGCCGCTGCAGACGAAGCTCCCCGCCGCCGCCGTCGCCGCCACGATCATCGCGACGATCGTCACCCACGGCGGCTCGCAGGCGCTCTACTGGCTGGTCGTCGCCACGATCGCGATCTGGGGGATCGCGGCGTGCGCGTGGATCCTGATGCTGCCCGCCGTCCGCGGCGTGCGCAGGCTGCCGCGGCGGGGCACCCTGCCGCGCCCGCACCGGCCGGCGCTGCCGCACGTCGCGCTGCCTGCGCTGCCGCACATCGGCCGGCGCGAGCGCCCGCACACCCGCTACGGCCTCGTGTACCGGCGGCGGCGCTCGGGCTCGCGCGTGTTCGTCCGCGTGGTCTCGGTGCCCGTGTCGATCCTCGTCGGCATGCTGATCGCGCACGCCCTGTACTGAGCCGCGCAACGGCACTCACCCGGTCGTCTCGGCATGCCGAAGTAGTCTTCGAGTACAGCCGAAGCGAGGAGCGGACGTGGCAAACCAGAAGACGCGCCAGCAGCGTCGGGCAGAGGAGCGAGAGCGCGGGCAGCGGCTCCAGTCGGGCCAGGCGTCTTCGCGCAAGCCGCTGCTCATGGCCGTCGGCGGCGTGATCGGCATCGTCGCCGTCATCGCGGCGCTCGTCGGCGTGAAGCTTGCGCAGGGCGGCAGCTCGACCACGTCCAACAAGCCGGCGCACCCGGCCGGCCTCGCTCCCGCCGCCGTCGTCCAGGGCCTCGCCACCATCCCGGCGGGCACGTTCGACACGATTGGCTACCAGTCGGGCGTGGGCGGTCTCAAGCGCATCCCCGGCACACCGCTCACGCAGGGTGGCAAGCCGCTCGTCGTCTACCTCGGCGCCGACTACTGCCCCTACTGCGCCGCGCAGCGCTGGCCGCTCGTCACGGCGCTCCAGCGCTTCGGCACGTTCACGAATCTCGGCGCGACGCACTCCTCGAGCGTCGACGTCTTCCCGAACACGCCCACGTTCTCGTTCCACGGCGCCGACTACACCAGCAAGTACATCGCGTTCAACGGCGTCGAGGTGGCCACGAACCAGGTGCAGGGCCAAAGCTACGCACCGCTCGACAAGCCAACCGCGGTCGAGAGCAGGCTCGCCAACAAGTTCGACCCGGGCGGGACCATCCCGTTCCTCTACCTCGGCAGCTACGCCGGCTCGGGAGCGAGCTACAACCCGCAGATACTCGCGGGGATGACGATGGCGCAGATCGCCCAGGCAGTGCGAAACCCGGTCAGCCCGCAGAGCCAGGCGATCCTCGGCACCGCGAACATGCTCACCGCGGCGATCTGCAAGCAGACCGGCGGCCAGCCCGGCAATGTCTGCTCGGCGCCGGGCGTCACCGCCGCGGCGAAGCACCTGCCGTCGTGACCCCGGCGGCTGGGCGGTGGGTGCCCGCCTGGGTGCCGGCGGTCAGCCTGGTCCTCGTGGCTGCCGGCCTCGCCGTCTCGATCTACCTGACGATCACGCACTTCACGACCACCGTCCAGCTCGCATGCTCGAACACCGGCACGATCAACTGCGAGAAGGTGACGACGAGCCCGCAGTCCTACATCGCCGGCGTGCCCGTGGCGGTGCTCGGGGTCGTGTTCTTCGTCGCCGGCGCCGCGCTGTGCCTGCCCGCGGCCTGGCGGTCGGCCGCCCCGGCGCTGCGCTACGCGCGCATCGGCTGGGTCGTCGGCGGCGTCGCGACCGTCGTGTGGCTCGTCTACGCGGAGCTCTTCAAGATCGACGCGATCTGCCTGTGGTGCACCGTGGTGCACGCGATCACCGTCGTGCTCTTCGCCGTGGTGCTGGTCGCCGAGGCGCTGATCGCTCAGGCGATGTCCGGCCCCGGCTCAGGGTAGTATCCGCGCCCATGACGACCCCTCCGACCTCGTATTCGCGCTGGTGGGTGCTGGTGATGGTTGCCATGCTGCTGTTCGCGCTCGCCCTGGTCGTCTACGTGAGCAAGTAGACGCCGGGATGGGTGCGGCCGCCGCGGGCATCGTCAGCCTGAATCCCGCCGATCCCGCCGACCGCATCGGCACGTTCGTGCCCGGCGGGGGAATCGACGTCGACCGCGCGGTCACCGCCGCCCGGGCGGCCGCGCCCGGCTTCGCCGCGCTGCCGGCGCAGGCTCGCGCCGATGCCCTGCACCGTGCGGCCGGCCGTGTCGAGGCGGCAGCGGCCGAGCTGGCCGACCTGATCCGGCGCGAGGTGGGGAAGCCCGTGCTCGAGGCCCGCGCCGAGGTCGGCCGCACGGCGGCCATCCTGCGCTACCAGGCCCAGGCGGCGCTCGACCCCGACGGCGACACCTACCCGTCGGCCGACGGCCGCTCGCTGCTCATGTCGCGGCGGCGGCCGCGCGGCGTGGTCGGCATGATCACGCCCTGGAACTTCCCGATCGCGATCCCGGCCTGGAAGCTCGCGCCGGCGCTCGCCTACGGCAACGCGTGCGTGTGGAAGCCTTCGCCGTTCTCGCCCGCCTGCGCCGAGGCGCTGCTCGAGTGCCTTGCGCCCGAGCTGCCCGCAGACGTGGTGCGGCTGGTGCAGGGCCGCGCCGACGCCGGCGCGGCGCTCGTCGGCCACGCGGGCGTCGCCGCCGTCACCTTCACGGGATCGGTCGCGGCCGGCGCGTCGGTGGCGCGGATGGCGGTCGAGCGCGGCGCGGCCGTGCAGTGCGAGATGGGCGGCCAGAACGCCTCGATCGTGCTGCCCGACGCCGACGTCGAATCCGCCGCGGCGACGATCGCGGCCGCCGCGATGGGCTATGCCGGGCAGAAGTGCACCGCGACCAGCCGCGTGATCTGCGCCGGCTCGGCGCTCGCGCCGATGCGCGACGCGCTTGCGGCGGCGGTCGCCGGCCTGCGCATCGAGGATCCCGCCGACGAGGCCTGCCGTGTCGGCCCGCTGATCTCGCCCGAGGCGCGCGACGCCGCGGCCGCGGCGGTCGCGCGCGGGGTGGAGGCGGGCGGGCGCCTGGTCACCGGCGGCGGCGCGATCGACTCCGCCGGCAACTACCTCGCCCCGACGCTCGTCGACGTCGCCGACCCCTCGGCCGAGCTCGCGCAGGAGGAGGTGTTCGCGCCCGTGTGCGCGATCATGTCCGCCGCCGACTCGGACGCGGCGCTGGAGCTCGCAAACGGCGTCCGTCATGGCCTGGTCACCGCCGTCTTCACACGCGACCTCGACCGCGTGCTCGACCTCGTCGGCCGGCTCGACACCGGCCTCGTGCGCATCAACCAGCCCACGTCGGGCGTCGACCTGCACGCGCCGTTCGGCGGCGAGAAGGCGTCGGGTCTCGGCCCGCGCGAGCAGGGCAAGGCCGCGCGCGAGTTCTACACCAGCCTGCGCACCGTGCTGATCTCGCCCTCGTGCTAGCCTAGTCACGAGGTCTATAAGTGGCCGGTGCCCAACATCCGCGCGTCGCGGCCGACGTGGCCGTGTTCGCCTTCCTGGACGGGGCGATGAACGTCCTGCTCGTCCGGCGCCGCTACGAGCCGTATCAGAGCTACTGGGCGCTGCCGGGCGGGCTGATGGACGCGGGGGAGACGCTCGAGGAGGCGGCCGAGCGCGAGCTGCGCGAGGAGACGGGCGTTGCCGACACGTTCATGGAGCAGCTGGCCACGTTCTCGGACGTCGACCGCGACCCGCGCGGGCGCGTGATCTCGTGCTGCTACCTGGCCCTGGTCGACGGCGGCAAGGTGCGCCTGCGGCCCGGCTCGGATGCGCGCGAGGCGGTATGGCGTCCGCTCGAGCCGCTGCTGCGCGAGACCGGAGAGGGGCGCGTGCTCGCCTTCGACCACGACCGCATCCTGGCCTACGCCCGCCAGCGCCTGGCCTACAAGCTCGAGTACCAGAACGTGGCCTGGAGCCTTCTGCCCGAGGCGTTCACCCTGTCGGAGCTGCGGCGCGTGTACGAGGCCGGCATCGGCCGCGCCTTCGAGCCGAACAACTTCCGCCGCATCGCGCTCGGGTGGGGCGTGCTCGCCGAGGCGGGCGAGCGGCCGACGGGCGGGCGGCCGGCCGCGCTCTACCGGTTCGCCGAGCGGCGGCCGTTGATCCTGGCCCAGAGCGCCCGGTATCGGCGGTCGACATGATCGCCTGGCCGCCGGCCGAGCTCCTGACCGACGAGTACCAGCTGGCGATGGCCGACTCCTATCTCGCCCAGGGCCTGGCCGACGAGCCGGTGGCGTTCGAGCTCTTCGTGCGCACGCTGCCGCCGCAGCGGGGGTTCCTGGTCGCCGCCGGGCTCGAGCGCGTGTGCGAGTACCTGACCGGTCTGCGGTTCGGCGCCGAGGCGCTCGGCTACCTGCGCCGGTCGCACACCTGCAGCGAGCCGCTGCTGCGCCACCTGGGCGGGCTGCGCTTCACGGGCGACGTCGACGCCGTCGCCGAGGGGACGGTCGTGCACGCCGGCGAGCCGCTCCTGCGCGTCGAGGGCGGGCGGATGGCCTGCCAGCTGGTCGAGACGTTCCTGCTGAACCAGGTGAACTTCCAGACGCTGATCGCCACCAAGGCCGCCCGGATCGTGGCGGCGGCGGACGGCCGGCCCGTGGTCGACTTCGGCTTCCGCCGCGCCCACGGCGCCGACGCCGGCCTCCTGGCCGCGCGCTGCGCCTACATCGGCGGCTGCACGTCCACCGCCACCGTCGCCGCCGGCTACGCCTGGGGCATTCCCACGTCCGGCACGATGGCCCACAGCTACGTGCTCGCGTTCCCCACCGACGTCGAGGCGTTCTGCGCGTTCATGCGCGACCACCCCGACCGCTCGACCCTCCTGATCGACACGCACGACGCGCTCAAGGGCGCGCGGGCCGCCTGCGAGGCCGCCCGGCTGACCGGCGTCGTGCCCCAGGCGGTGCGGCTCGACTCGGGCGATCTGGGTGAGGTGACCGTGGCGGTGCGGGCGATCCTCGATGCGGGCGGCTGCGCGGACACGCGGATCGTCTGCTCGGGCGACCTCGACGAGCACCGCATCGCCGCCCTGCTCGCGGCCGGTGCGCCGATCGACGGCTTCGGCGTCGGCACGGCGCTCGTGACGTCGAGCGACGCGCCGGCGCTCGGCGGCGTCTACAAGCTCGTCTGGAGCGCCGGGCGTCCGGTGATGAAGGCGGCAGGGGAGAAGTCGAACCTGCCCGGCCGCCACCAGGTGTTCCGCACCGCGGCCGGCGACACGATCGGCCTCGCCGACGAGGACCTGCCCGGCGAGCGGCTGCTCCAGCCGGTGCTGCGCGCGGGCCGCCTGGTCGGCGCCGCTGCCGCCGCTCGCCGACGTGCGCCGGCTGGCCGCTGCGCAGATCGCCGCGCTGCCCGCGGCGACGCGTTCGCTGCACGACCCGAAACCGACTCCGCCACGGCTCTCGCCGCGGCTCTCTGCGCTCGAGGAGGAGATGTCATGACCCGCTCCGATCCGGCCACCGCCCTGCTCGTGGTCGATATGCAGAACGACTTCTGCCCCGGCGGCGCGCTCGGCGTCCCCGGCGCCGACCTGCTCGGGCCGGCGATCGCCGCCGCGGCCGAGCGGGCGGGCACCGTGGTCGCCACGCGCGACATGCACCCGGCCGACCACGGCTCGTTCGCCGCGCGGGGCGGGCCGTGGCCCGCGCACTGCGTCGCCGGCACGCCCGGCGCCGAGCTGCACCCGTCGGTCGCCGGGATGCGCTTCGACCGCGTCCAGGACAAGGGCACCGATCGCGACCGCGAGGCGTACTCGGGCTTCGACGGCACCGACCTGGCCGAGTATCTGCACGGCCGCGGCGTCGAGCGCGTGCTCGTCGCCGGCGTCGCAACCGACTACTGCGTGCGCGCGACCGCGCTGGATGCCGTGGCGGCCGGGTTCGAGACGACCGTCCTCACCGACGCGATCGCGGCGGTCGAGCTGCAGCCCGGCGACGGGGCGCGGGCGCTCGCAGACGTGGCGGCTGCGGGCGGCCGGTTGGACAAGCTGGCGCTGCTGCGCGACGAGACGGCGCTCGCGCCGCTGCTCGAGCACAAGGTGCAGCGCCTGCGCGAGGTGATGCGCGCCGCCGGGCGCGGCAAGGCGGTGATCGGGCTCTCGGGCGGCATCGACTCGGCGGTGGCGATGGCGCTCGCGGCGCGCGCGCTCGGCCCCGAGCACGTCGTCGCCGTGCGCATCCCGTCGCGGTACACCGAACAGGTGCACATCGACGACGCCGAGGCGTCTGCGCGCGCGGCCCGCCTTCCCGAGGCGAACCTGCTGACGGTGCGCATCGACCCGATGATCGCCGCGCTCGAGAAGATGCGCCCGACGCTGCCCGAGTCGGCCATCCGCGAGGGCAATGCGAGCGCGCGGGCGCGCATGATCGTGATCTACGACCTGGCGCAGGAGCTGCACGCCCTCGTCGTCGGCACCGAGAACCGCACCGAGAACCTGCTCGGCTACTTCACCCGGTTCGGCGACGCCGCTTCGGACATCGAGCCGATCACCGATCTCTACAAGACCGAGGTGCGGGCGGCGGCGCGGGTGCTCGGACAGCCGCGGGCCGTGCTCGACAAGCACCCCACTGCGGGCCTGTGGGGCGGCCAGACCGACGAGGACGAGCTCGGCTTCACCTACCACGACGCCGATCGCGCGCTCGTGGCGATGTTCGACCTGGGCATGACGCCCGAGGCGGCGGCGGAGCGCACCGGGGTCGACCTCGACGTGGTGCGGCGGGTGCGCGCCCGTGCCGACGGCGTCGCGTGGAAGCACCTGGTGCCCTACAGCCTGGGGTAGGCGCAGAAGCGGGGACAGTCCCCGAATGGGGACTGTCCCCAGAACGCACGAGGGGCCTGGCCCCGCTTTCGGCGGGGCCAGGCCCCAAGGATCTACGCTGCGCGCAGCGGCTGCATGTCGGCCGACGCGGCGAGCTCGCGCAGCGCCTCGGCCTCGAGCTGGCGCACGCGCTCGCGGGTGAGCCCCACGATGCGGCCGATCTCCTCGAGGTTGCGCGGGTCCTGGCCGTCGAGGCCGAAGCGCAGCTCCAGGATCAGGCGCTTGCGCTCGCCCAGGCGGGCCAGGCCCTCGCGGAGCCGCTCGTGACGCAGGTGCGTCTCGGCCAGCTCCTCGGGGTTGCCGGCGTCCGGGTCGGCGATCATGTCGCCGAGCTCGGAGTCGCCGTCCTCGCCGACCGGCTCGTGCAGCGAGACGGTCTTGCGGGCGAGGCCGAGCGTCTCGGACACCGCGTCCGAGGTCAGCTCGGCGGCGCGGGCGATCTCGTCCTCGGACGGCTCGCGGCCGAGGCTCGCCTCGAGCGACCGGCGCGCACGCTCGATCGCCCGCAGGCGGTCGGACACGTGCACGGGCAGGCGGATGGTGCGACCGCTGTTTGCGATCGAGCGCTGCACCGCCTGGCGGATCCACCAGGTCGCGTATGTCGAGAACTTGAGGTCGCGCCGCCAGTCGAACTTCTCGACCGCGCGGTTCAGCCCGAGCACGCCCTCCTGGATCAGGTCCAGGAACGGCACGCCCTGGCCGCGATACTGCTTGGCGATCGACACGACGAGGCGCAGGTTGGACTCGATCATCCGGCGCTTGGCAACCGGGTCGCCCGCCTCGATGCGCTTGGCGAGCATGACCTCTTCGTCCTTCGTCAGCAGCGGATAGCGGCCGGCCTGGCGCAGAAACAGGTCGAGGCTGTTCGTGGTCGCGATCTCGACCTCGACCACCTCGATGCGCTCCTCCGGCGCAGGCGGGTCGACGATGTCGACGCCGAGCTGAGCCAGCTCGTCGCGCAGCGCCTGCACGTCGTCTGCCTCGAGGTCGAGCTCGAGTGCGAGACCGGCCAGCTCGTCTTCGTAGACGAGCCCCCGCTCCTGTCCAAGCTCCACCAAGAGCCGTGCTTCTGGCTCGATGACGAGCTGGTCAGTCATTCCTCATCAACTCCTCAAGACTCCCGAGAGTTCCCTGAATCCGTTCTCTGCCTAAACGTTCGGCATACACAGGCTATTCCCCGCCTGACGTCTTCTCTACGCCAGGGGTGTTGACTGCGGATTGGCACCGCACTGACTTCCATCGGTCGGCGACCCCGACCGCCGATGGCTCGCTGCCGCCCGAACCCTACGCCTCCACCCGGAGGGCACACGCTCGCAGAGGCTCGAACCGCACCCAAAGCATACCCCCAGGCCGGACGGGTGAATACCCCCAACCGCCGGCGGTCAAGGGCGTCCGCTCTCAGCCGGTGACGCGCACGGCGCCCTGGTACTCGGCCGCGTACCAGGCGTCGGACAGGCTCGAGATCTGGACGACGGTGCCGGTGTGGGGGGCATGGATGAACTCGTCGCCGCCGATGTAGATGCCCACGTGGCCGATGCCGGGCTCGAAGAACACCAGGTCGCCCGGGGCGAGCTGGTCGCGCGACACGTGCACGCCCTCGTTCCACTGCGCCCCGGTGAAGTGGTCGAGGTGGATGCCGAGCTGGGCGTAGACCCACATCGTCAGCCCCGAGCAGTCGAAGCCGGACGGGCTCGCGCCGCCCCAGACGTATGGGACTCCGAGCTCGCCCATCGCGATCTGGACGGCCTGCGCGCCGACCGAGCTCGCCGGCGGCACCGGGCCGCCGCCGACCGGCGGCGTCGTCACCGGGTTCGAGGGCTGCGTCGGCTGCGTCGGCTGCGGCGCCTGCGCGGCCGCGGCGGCCGCCGCGGCACGGGCGCGGGCCGCTGCAGCGGCACGGGCCTTGCGCTGCTGCACGAGCTGGCGGACCTGCGCGTTCAGCCCGGCGACGAGCGACTGCTGGCTTGCGATCAGGCCCTTCACCTTGGAGGACGCCTGCGCGCGGCGCTTGACGAGATGGCGGGCCTGGATCGCCTCGACGTGCAGCAGGTGCTGGCGGGTCGCGACCTGGTGCTCGGCGACGGTCACGCTGTGCAGCACGACGGACTCGCTGCGCGACGTGCGGTTGATCACGTCGATGCGGTTCACGAGGTCGGTGAACGACTGCGCGCCGAGCACGTACATGGCGGCGTTGGGATCGTCGCCCTTGTAGGCCGCGACGACGATGCCGGCGAGCTGCTTCTGCGCCGCCGCCAGGTTGGCCTTGGCGATCTTGAGCTGGATGCGGTTCTCGCGCTGGCGCCGCTGCACGCCGGCGTACTTCGACTGGGCCGCGTCGTAGGCGTTGACGGCCTTGTCCTCGGCGGCGTACAGGTCGTTCAGGTGGCTCTCGGCCGCCTGCGCCTGCGCGCGCTTGGACGCGATCGAGTCGGCACCGGCCGTCGCGGGTGCGCTGAGCGCCGCCAGCAGCGCCATGACGAGGAGGGCGGCCAGGGCCGGAACGAGCCGGCGCCGGTGCCGCTGCTGGGGCGGGCTCAACATCGCGCGGCAGCTTACCACCCGCAATCCCCTGCAAACGCAGGTGTTTTTGTAAGGATTTTCCGCCACGACGGCCTGGGCACCCGCGACGGCCGGCATCCGGTTTGCGCCCGCATCTGCGCGAAAAGTGGTCCCATGGCGTTGCAAAGTGGTGGAAAGTGGGGTATTGTGGGGCGGAATGGGAGAGTGCTCTGGTGCTGCTCGGCGAATCTGTCCAAAAGCTCGATGCCAAGAACCGCGTGACGCTCCCGGCCAAGCTGCGGCCGTACTTCGCCGACGGCGTGATCGTGGCCAAGGGGGTCGACAGGTGCCTGTCCGTCTACACGCCGGAGGGGTTCGAGCAGTTCGTGGATGCGCAGCTCGGGCCGCTGTCCCCGTTCAGCCGCCAGGCGAGGGTCATGAGACGGCATCTGTACGCTGGTGCGTCGGAGTCCGAGCTCGACCGTCAGGGCCGGGTCATGCTGCCGCCGCCCCAGCTGGCACATGCGGGCCTCGAGCGGGACATCGTCGTCGCCGGGCTGCGCGACATGCTGGAGATCTGGGACCTCGCCACCTGGCGCCGGAACCAGGCCGAATCCGAGGGGAGCATTGAGGATGTTGCCGAATCTCTCTCACAGCAGTAGCGCGGTGATGGAGCACGTCCCCGTCATGGCGGCCGAGGTCGCAGACCTGCTCGAGCCGCGCCCGGGCGACACGATCGTCGACTGCACGTTCGGCGCGGGCGGACACGCGGCCGTGCTCGAGCCGCATCTCCGCGGGACCGGCACGTACATCGCCGTCGACCGCGACCACGAGGCCGAGCCGTTCTACGACCGCTTCGCCTCCGCGGCGACGAGCGACACCCGGTTCGTCCACGGCGACTTCGCGCTCGTGCTGCGCAACATGGCCGCGACCGGCGCGCGCGTGCAGGCGATCATGATGGACCTCGGCGTCTCGTCGATGCAGATCGACCGCCCCCACCGCGGATTCAGCTACGCGAACGACGCGCCGCTCGACATGCGCATGGACGCGGGCGCCGAGCTCACGGCCGCCGAGATCGTGAACACCTGGGACGAGCGCGAGCTGGCCGGCGTGCTGCGCACCTTCGGCGAGGAGCGCTACGCCTTCCAGATCGCCCGCGCGATCGTCCGCCGCCGCGCGGTGACGCCGTTCCGGCGCAGCGGCGACCTGGTCGAGGTGATCAAGGCCGCGATCCCGACCCCGGCCCGCTTCGGCCAGGGGCATCCCGCCCGGCGCGTGTTCCAGGCGCTGCGGATCGCGACCAACGGCGAGCTCGAGTCGCTGCGCGAGGGGCTCGAGGCGGCCGTCGAGCTGCTCGCCCCGGGCGGCCGCATCGCCGTCATCAGCTTCCACTCGCTCGAGGACCGGATCGCCAAGCAGTTCATCCGCGACGAGGCCCGCGGCTGCACCTGCCCGCCCGACTTCCCCGTGTGCGTCTGCGGCCACCAGCCGCGCCTGCGCTCGCTGACGCGCCGGGCCGTCGTCGCGACAGTCGACGAGCGGTGCACGAACCCGCGCTCGTCGTCGGCCAGGCTGCGGGCGGCCGAGAGGACGCCCGCCCCGTGAGCGTCGCCCTTCCGGCCCGGGCTCCGCGTCCCCGCCGCACCCCGGAGCCGCCGCCGGCGCCCGCGGTCGTCCCCCGCCGCGCCCGCCGCGTCCGCCCCCGCCGGATCACCGCGGGCGGCGCCGCGTGGGTCGTCGTCCTCGCGGCGCTGCTCGGCGGCATCGTGGCGCTGAACGTCGCCGCGCTGCGCGACAGCATCGACGTCAACCGCCTGCAGGCGCAGGCGCGCCAGCTGAGCGACTCGAACCGGCTCGCGCAGAACCAGGTCACGAGTCTGTCGTCGCCGGTGGCGATCGGGCTCGCAGCGGCCAAGCTCGGCATGCGCCAGGCCGACCCGAACACGACCAAGTACCTCTCGCTGCGGCCGTCCTCCGCTCCCGCCAGCAGGTTCGCGACGCACCCATGAGGCGGATGTCCGATCACCGCCTGCGGCTGATGCTCGTCGTCTCGCTCGCCGCGTTCGCGGTGGTCGTGGCGCGCGCGGTGCAGATCCAGGGCGTCGACGCCGCCGCGTTGACCGCGAAGGCGGCGCAGCAGCAGCGCGGCGAGACGCCGCTGCTCGGGCTGCGCGGCTCGATCGTGAGCGCCGACGGGCAGGTGCTCGCCCAGACGCAGCCGTCGCTGACGATCGTCTCGACGCCCAAGCAGGTCAAGAACGTGCGGGCGACTGCCGTCACCATCGCCCGGGCGATGGGCTTCCGCCCCAACCACCGGGTCAAGCGCCACAAGCGTCAGACCGCCCACAAGGTGCACAAGGGCGCCAAGAAGCAGGGGCCGCCGAAGCTGCGCCCGAACCCGGCCTGGAAGCCCGAGGTCGCGGCGCTCGCGGCCGCGGTCCAGCGCGGAGGGTTCGTCGTGCGCCAGCTCCAGCCCGAGGTCGCCGCCCGCGTCATGCGCCATCACCTGCCCGGGATCTCGACGACGCCCGAGCTGCAGCGCTGGTACCCCGACGGGCCGCTCGCGTCGCAGCTGCTCGGCTTCACCGGGATCGACGGTAACGCCGGGCCCGGCGACGGCGCCGGGCTCGAATACCAGCTGAACTCGGTGCTGGCCGGCCGCCCCGGCAAGCAGATCACCATCACCGATCCGAGCGGCGTCGTGCTCGACACGGTGAACGTGCGCAAGCCGCAGAACGGGCGCAACGTGACGCTGACGGTCAGCGCCGCCGTGCAGACCAAGGTGCAGGCCGTGCTCGCCCAGACCGTGCGCAGCACGCACGCGGCGTGGGCGACGGGCATCGTCATGGACCCGCGCACCGGCGACGTGATCGCCATGGCGACCGCGCCCGGCTACGACAACAACCAGGCGCACATGCAGCGGAACTCGAAGCTCTGGCGCAACCAGGCCCTGCAGACGATCTACGAGCCCGGCTCGACCTTCAAGGTCGTCACCTTCTCGGCCGCGCTCACCGCGAACCTGGTGTGGCCGGGCGAGGTGCTGCACAATGTCCCCGACCACCTCGCCTTCGGCAACAAGGTGATCCACGACGACATCCCGCACAAGCCGTGGGACATCACCGTGCGCCACATCCTCAAGATCTCGTCCAACATCGGCACCGACGAGATCGCGCAGATGGTCGGCAAGGACGACCTCATGCACTGGATCCACCGCTACGGCTTCGGCAAGGAGACGGCGCTGCACTTCCCCGGCGAGGCGAGCGGCATCGTGCTGCCGGGCCGCGACTGGACGACGTCCTCGATCGGCACGATCCCGATCGGCCAGGGCATCGGCGTGACGGCGATGCAGATGGCGTCGATGTACCAGGCGATCGCAAACGGCGGCGTGATGGTGCAGCCGCACCTCGTGGCGGCGATCCAGGGCCGGCGCATGCCGCGCATGGGGCACCGGCGCGTGCTCTCGCCGGGCGTCGACGCCCAGATGGTCTCGATGCTCGAGGGCGTCGTCGACGGCGGCACCGGCATCCAGGCCACCATCCCCGGCTACACCGTCGCCGGCAAGACCGGCACCGCCCAGAAGCCGAACGGCCACGGCGGCTACTCGAACCAGTACGACGCCTCGTTCGTGGGCTTCCTGCCCGCCGAGCATCCCCAGGTCGAGATCATGATCGTGGTCGACTCGCCCAAGACGAGCCACTTCGGCGGTGCGGTCGCGGCACCGGCGTTCGAGCAGATCGGCGCGTGGTACGCCAACCACGCAGGCATCAAGCCCGACCGTCCGGTTCACTAACCTACCCGGCGGAAGATGAAGCTCTCGACGCTGATCGAGGCCGTCGCGCCGCGCGAGGTGCGCGGGCGGGGGGAGGTTGACATCACCGCCGTCACCTATCGCGCCGAGGCCGCCGGGCCGGGCGCGCTGCACGTGTGCGTGCCGGGCTTCGTCGCCGACGGCCACGACTTCGCCGCGGTCGCCGTGGGAAACGGCGCGGCGGCCCTCGTCGTCGAGCGGCCGCTCGCCGTGGACGTGCCGCAGCTCGTCGTCGGCTCGTCGCGGCGGGCGATGGCGCTCGCGGCGGACGCCCTCTACGGGCATCCCAGCGCGGATCTGGCCGTCGTCGGCGTCACCGGCACGAACGGCAAGACGACCACCGTCTTCCTCGTCCACGCGGTGCTCGAGGCCGCGCTCGGCTCCGCCGGCCTGCTCGGCACGGTCGAGTCACGTGTCGGCGGCGTCGTCGAGCCCGTCGCGCGGACGACCCCGGAGAGCGTGGATCTGCAGGCGACGCTGCGGCGGATGGCCGACGCGGGCGATCGTGCCTGCGCGATGGAGGTGTCGTCGCACGCGCTCGAGCTCGACCGGGTCACCGGCGTGCGCTTCGCCGCCGCCGGGTTCACGAACCTGACCCAGGATCACCTCGACTTCCACCCCGACATGGAGGCCTACTTCGCCGCCAAGGCGCGCCTGTTCGCCGAGGCGCCCGGCGCGATCAACGTCGGCGACCCCTACGGCCGCCGCCTGGCCGGGACGGCCGGCGGGCGGGTGCTCACCTACGCCCGCGCGAGCGACGCCGTTGCCGACGTGCGCCCGCACGCGGCCGAGATCGGGGCGGGCGGCGCGATCGCCATGATCGCGACCACGCCGCGCGGGCCGCTGCCGCTCGACGTGCGCCTGCGCGGCGGCTTCAACGTCGAGAACGTGCTCTGTGCCGTGGCGCTGGCCGAGCTGCTCGAGCTGCCGCACGCGGCCGTCCGCGCCGGCATCGCCGCCGTGCACGGCGTCCCGGGCCGGTTCGAGGCGGTCGACGCCGGCCAGCCGTTCACCGTGCTCGTCGACTACGCGCACACGCCCGACGGCCTCGAGAACGTGCTCTCCTCCGCGCGCGAGATCACCGCGGGGCGGCTGATCTGCGTGTTCGGCTGCGGCGGCGACCGCGACCGCGGGAAGCGCCCGCAGATGGGCCGGGTCGCCCGGCGGCTGGCCGACCTCGCCATCGTCACGTCGGACAACCCGCGCAGCGAGGACCCCGAGGCGATCATCGCCGAGATCATGGACGGGGTGGCGATGGACGCCGAGCCCGACCGCCGCGCGGCGATCGAGCGCGCCGTCTCGCTGGCCCGGCCCGGCGACGTGCTCGTGATCGCCGGCAAGGGGCACGAGCAGGGCCAGCAGTTCGCCGACCGCACCCTCCCCTTCGACGATCGCACGGTCGCGCGGGAGGCGCTGGCCGGGCTGCCGGCGGCATGATCGCCCTCGCAGCGCGCGAGATCGCCGGCCTCTGCGGCGGGCACACCACGAGCGCGGCGCGCGTCACCGGCGTCACCATCGACTCGCGCGCGGTCGCCGCGGGCGATCTCTTCGTCGCCCTCCCGGGCACGCGCACCGACGGCGCGCGCTTCGCCGCCGACGCGCTCGCCGCAGGCGCGGCGGCCGTGCTCGCAGGCGGGCGCCCGGGCGCCGACGGGGATGCCCAGACGATCGTCGTCCCCGATCCGCTGATCGCGCTCGGCCAGATCGCCGCCGAGGTGCGGCGCCGCTCGGCGGCGCGCGTGGTCGGCGTGACCGGCTCGACGGGCAAGACCTCGACCAAGGACATCCTGGCGGCGATTCTGCGGCGGCAGCTCACGACGGTCGCGAGCTTCGCCAACTTCAACACCGAGATCGGCCTGCCGCTGACGCTGTGCCGGATCGATCCCGGCACCGAGGCCGTGGTGTGCGAGCTCGGCATGCGGGGGATGGGGCAGGTGGCCTACCTGGCCGAGATCGCCCGGCCCGACGTCGCGGTGATCACGTCGGTCGGCCCGGTGCACCTTGAGCTCGTGGGCTCCGTCGAGGCCGTCGCCGAGGCGAAGGCGGAGATCCTGCAGCCCCTCACGCCGGCGGACGTCGCGGTCGTCCCGCACGGCGAGGCGCTGCTCGCGCCGTACGTCGAGATGTGCCGCGCGCGGGTGATCACGTTCGGCGAGGCCGCCGGCGCCGACGTGCGCCTGGCCGGCCTGCGCTCCGGCAGGGCGGAGATCGCCCTCGGCGGTCGAACCATCACGGTGCCGGTGAACTTCGACCAGCACCACAACGGCCTCAACCTGACGGCCGCCGTCGCGGCCTGCGTCGGCCTGGGCCTCGACCCGGGCGACGCCGATCTCATGGCCGGGGCCGGCGAGGTGGTGTTCTCGCGCTGGCGCGGCGAGCGGCTCGACCTCCAGGGCGGCGGGTTCGTGATCGCCGACTGCTACAACGCCAACCCGGTCTCGATGCGGGCGGCGCTGCGCCACCTCGTGGCGGCTGCGGACGGCCGCCGCACCGTGGCCGTCCTGGGTGAGATGGCCGAGCTCGGCCCGGCCGGCCCCGGCCTGCACGCCGAGGTGGGCGGTGAAGCGGCGGCCCTCGGGGTGGACGCGATCATGGCCGTGGGCCCGCTCAGCCGTGCATACGGCGGCGGCTGGTACGCCGACGCCGGGGCCGCGGTCGCCGCGCTGGCCGACGTGCTGCGGCCCGGCGACGCGGTGCTCGTGAAGGGCAGCCGTTCGGCCGGGCTCGAGGCGGTCGTCGAGGCGCTCACATGAAGCTCGTGCTGGCGGCCGGGGTGGTGGCGATGCTGCTCGGGATCGTGTCCGGGCCGGCGTTCATCGCGTTCCTGCGCCGCAACGAGTTCGGGCAGAACATCCGCGAGGACGGCCCGGCCGGGCACCAGTCCAAGCAGGGCACGCCGACGATGGGCGGCATCGGCCTGCTCGGCTGCGCGCTGCTCGCGTTCCTGATCTTCACCGAGCATACGGGCCCGGGGCTCGCGGTCGCCGGCACCGCGCTCGCGTGCGCCGCGATCGGCTTCCTCGACGACTACCTCAAGCTGACGCGGCGGCGCTCGCTGGGGCTGTCCGGCCGGTGGAAGCTCCTGCTGCTGGCGGGCGTGGTCGCCGCGGTGGGAGTCGTGGCGCACCGCGAGCACCTGTCGACCGACGTCTACATCCCGCTGCTCAACACCTATCTCGGCCTCGGGCCGGCCTACTACGTGTTCATCTTCCTCGTGGTCGCCGGCGCCGCGAACGCCGTCAACCTGACCGACGGCCTCGACGGCCTGGCCGCGGGCACCGTCACGATCGCCGCGCTGACGTACGCGGCCATGATGGTGGTGGCGTTCCTGGCCCACAACGGCGTCTATCCGGGACATACGGTGCACGGCGTCTACCAGGGCAACCCGCGCGCGCTCGACCTCGCGATCATCGCCGCCGCGCTCGTGGGCGGCTGCGTGGGATTCCTCTGGTACAACGCCTACCCGGCGGACGTGTTCATGGGCGACACGGGCTCGTTCGGCCTCGGCGGCGGCCTCGCGGCGCTGGCGATCTTCACGAAGACCGAGTTCCTGCTCGTCGTCGTCGGCGGCGTGTTCGTGATCGAGGCGCTGTCGGTCGCGATCCAGGTGATCTCGTTCCGGGCCTTCGGGAAACGGGTGCTGCTGATGGCCCCGCTGCACCACCACTTCGAGATGATGGAGTGGACCGAGAACAAGATCATCGTCCGTTTCTGGATCACCGCCGCGGGCTTCGGCGCGAGCGGCTTCGTCCTGTACTACCTCTTCTTCAGCAAGTACCGGTGAGCGGCCGCTACCTCGTGGTCGGGCTGCGCCGCTCCGGCCTTGCGGCGTGCGAGGCGATCGCGCGCGTGTGGCCGGGTGCCGAGGTCGTCGCCGCCGATACGGACACCGGCTCCGACGTGCGCCGGCTGGCCGCGCTCGGGATCGCCGTCCACCTGGGGCCGGAGGTCGTCCCGGTCGCGGGGCTGACGGCGCTCGTCAAGAGTCCCGGCGTGCCCGGCGAGGTGGCGCAGGTGGCGGCCGCGCGCGCGGCCGGCGTGCCGGTGTGGAGCGAGGTCGAGCTGGCCGCGCGGATGCTGGCCGACAATCCGATCGCGGGCGTCACGGGCACGAACGGCAAGACCACGACCACGCACCTGCTCGGCGCGATGCTGCGCGCGGGCGGCCTGGAGTGCGAGGTGGCCGGCAACGTCGGCCGGCCGCTGTCCGAGCTCGCCGGCCGGATCGGGCCGCAGACCTGGATCGCGTGCGAGCTCTCGAGCTTCCAGCTCGAGGACATCGACCGGCTGCGCTGCCGCGTCGCGGTCATCCTCAACGTGACGCCGGACCACCTCGACCGCCACGGCGACCTGGCCGAGTACACCCGCTGCAAGCTGCGCATCCTCGAGAACCAGCGCGAGGGGGACACGGCCGTGCTGAACGGCGATGACGCCGTGCTGCGGGCCGCGGCCCTCCCGGGTGCGGGCACGCGCGTGTGGTTCGGCAGCGCTGAACGCACGACGATCGACTGGGAGCAGGCGCGCCTGCGCGGCGACCACAACCTCGAGAACGCCCTGGCCGCCGCGGCCGCGGCGCGGGCGGCGGGAGTCGGCGCCGCCGCGATCGACGCCGCCCTGCGCGGGTTCGACGCGCCGCCGCACCGCCTCGAGGTGGTCGCCTCCGCCGGCGGCGTCGAGTGGGTGAACGACTCCAAGGCAACCAACCCCGACGCCACCATCAAGGCCCTGACCGCGTTCGCCGGCGGCGTGCACCTGATCCTGGGCGGCTCGCTGAAGGGCGGCTCGTTCGCCCCGCTCGCCGCGGCCGTCGCCGCCGGGCCGGTGGCGTGCTCGTATCTGATCGGGGCGGCGGCGGACGCCCTCGCCGACGCCCTCGCGGCCGCCGGCGCGCCGTTTCGGCGCTGCGAGACGCTCGAGCGGGCGGCCGCCGCGGCGGCGGCAGCAGCCGCGCCCGGCGACACGGTCCTGCTCTCGCCCGCCTGCGCGAGCTTCGACCAGTTCCGCGACTACGAGCACCGGGGCGACCGCTTCCGGGAGCTCGCCCGCGCCGCCGCTGCATAAACGGGGTCAGACCCCGTTTATGCACGCATGCCGGAATAGCCGGGGCCTGGCCCGGGTATCACACCCACGGGCCTACTGGTAGCGCAGCGCCTCGGCCGGGTACACGCGCGAGGCGCGCAGGGCCGGGAGGTACGTCGTCGCGAGCGCGACCGCGTACACGAGGAGGTAGACCACTGCGAGGGTGAGCCATGGCGGATCGAAGCTGAGGTTGCTCCAGCTCGGCTGCTGCTGGGTGTCGTGGATGACGTTGAAGGCAACCGCGAGCCCGAGCACGGTGCCGAGCACGATCGACGTGAGCGCGATGAACGACGACTCGATCAAGAAGCTCGCCTGCACCATCCTCCGGCGGAACCCGACGGCGCGCAGGACGCCGATCTGCTGCCGGCGCTCGACGACGGCCCGGGCGGTGATGACGCCGAGCGCCGTCACGCCGACGATCAGCCCCAGGCCCATGAACGCCATGATCAGCCGGTCGAACGTGAGCGAGGCGCCGACGGCGTCCGAGAGCAGCTTCGACATCGCGTCGGCCTGCATGCCGTTGCGCAGGAAGGCCGACTCGAGCCGCCTGGCCGTCGCCGTTGCGTCGACGCCGTGGCGCAGGGCGAACATGTACACCGTCGGAGTCGCCCGGGCACCGAACATCGCGGCCAGGGTGCGCTGCGACGTCGAGATGCCCGCCATCTCGAGCGGGGCGGTGTCCGAGAGGACGCCGATGACCGTGAGTCGCACGTGCCGTCCGGTCTGCGGGTCGCGGACGTCCACGAAGGCCGGCGCGAAGCGCTTGTCCTCGAGGAAGAAGCCCTTCAGCTGGAACGGCGGCACGGCCCCGAAGTTGAAGTTCGTCTTGCGCTGCGCGACCGTCTGGTCGACCACCGCCAGGCCGTCATGGCCGTTCATGGCCCGCCAAACCTGCGCGTCGGATGAGTATCCGTACGCGCGCGCGGCCAGGGCGTAGGTCGTATGCGTGAGGAAGGCGCGGTCCATCCCGCGCACCGCGTAGTCCGCCGACTTCCCGTCCACGCCGACCTGGTGCACCTTGACCGGCATGAACGACTGTGCCGAGACGACGCGGAAGTCGGCCGGGTTGATTCCCGGAGCGCGCCGCAGCGCGGCCCGCATGTTGGGCACCGGGCTCGTCGGGGCGACCGTGGCACGGATGTCGAAGCCGCCGCCGTACGTCCCGAGATTGTTGACGCCGTTCACGAACGACGTCGTCGTCGTGGCGCCGGTGACGAGCGTGAACACGACCAGCGTGAACATCGCCAGCGTGACGCCTGTGCGGAAGCGGTTGCGCAGCGGATAGGCGATCGACATCCGCAGCATCGGCGCGACGCTGCGGATACGCCCGAGCGACCGTGCCAGCCCGGCCAGGAGCAGATCGGCGTTGTACATGATCGTCCAGCTCGCGCCGACGACGATCATGATCCCCGACAGGATGAAGATCGAGAAGTTCACGCTGAGCGTGCCGAAGAGCCAGCGCCCCATCGGGAGCACGAACCAGGCGACGAGCGCGAGCCCTGCGACCGTGCGCGCGACCCGGCTGCGGACGCCCAGGCGCTCCGACACGGGCACGAGCCCGATGATCAGGAGCGAGACGCCGAACCCGAGCGTGATCGCGTCCCGGCCGCCGATGCCGGCGTACACGAGCAATCCGCCGAGCAGCACCCCGACCAGGCCGAGCAGCCAGCGGTTGCGCGGCTGCGTGCGCGCCGGCGGCTCGGGCAGGTTGCGGATCGCAGTGACGATGTTCATCCGGCTGACGCGCCATGCCGACGCGGTGACGACGGCGAACGTGAGCAGCACGCCCAGCGCGTACGAGACGATCACTGTCCGTGACGTCACCGAGAAGGTGATCTGGAAGCCGTTCGTCTGGTTGAACGCCCCGGCCAGAATCAGGACCATCACGTAGGCGATCACGATGCCGAGGACGGCGCCGACGGCCGCCGCGATGACGTCGTAGGCGACGCCCTCGAACAGGAACATCTGGACAAGGTTGCGCTGCCGCGTGCCGACGGCGCGGGCGATGCCGAGCTCGCCGCGGCGCTCGGCCGCGAGCATGATGAAGATCAGGAAGATCAGGAGGATCCCGGCGGCGATCGAGAACGAGCCGAATGTCGTGAACATCGACACGAAGGCCGCTCCGGTTGCGTCGGCGGTCTTGAGCGCGTCCGCCTTCGTCCGGTTCGCCTGCAGGTGGAGCGGAGCGAGCGCAGGGCGGAGCGTCCGCACGACCCGGCCCGTCAGCGCCGCACCGGAGATGTCCCCGCCGCGGTTGGACACGAGCACGTACTTGATCCGGCCGGGCTGGCCGAACAGCACCTGGGCGCGGTCGAGCGGCATCAGCAGCGCGGCGGCGGCGGTGCCGGCGCCGTCATAGGTCACGATCGCCTTCACCCGCATCTGCGCGGCGGTGCGCCCGGCGAAGACGCGGATCGTGTCACCGGGCGCGGCGCCGAGCGCGTTGGCCGCGTCGCGGTTCAGATACACCCACCCGGGTGAAAGCGCCGCGAGCGTCGTCTCTCCGCCACCGGCCTGCGTGATCGGGCCGAAGCCGCGCATGCCGCCGGCCGTGCTGGCGAAGATCGTGACCTGCGGCTCCGTCTGGCGGCTGGTCACGTCCTGGACGCCGACCGGCTCCACGATCGCCGGCGCAACGCCGTCGACGAGGTGCGACCCGGTGAGGGCGCGCCTGACGGCGGCGACGTCCGCCTGCGGGAAGTAGCGCACGCCGGTCGCGGCCCCGACGGCGGCCTGGATGTCCGGCGTCGCGCCCCTGGCGGCAACGAGCTCGTCAGTCTGCCCGAGCGCCGTCACAGCCGAGGAGCGGACGGTGCGCGCCATGGTGTCGCCGGTCGCGAGCGACGCGGTGATGATCGCGGTGCCGAGCATCAGGCCGACGACGATCAGGGCGCTGCGCCCACGGCGGCGGCGAGCGTTGCGGATGCCCAGGCGGAAGAAGATGCGGTTCCGCAGTGCGAGCGCCGTCACGAGCGCGAACGCGACGGCCAGCCCTGCGAGCAGCACGGTCTCCATCCCGCCCATCGGAATGCCGAAGAGCTTGTTCATGACGCGGGACCTCCCTCAGCTGATCGCGACGGCGGGGGCGTCGGCGAGGACGACGTCGTACATCTCACGTCCGGGCGGGGTCCGATACAGGGTCACGAACTTGCCGACCTGCTCGGCGTAGAAGCTGCGGCTGCCGGCGATGCCGGCGTCGGCCGCCTCCTCGCTCTCCCAGAACGTCAGGGCGAGCACCTTGCCCGTGTCCGAGAGCAGCACGTACACGCCCTCGTATCCCTCCTGCTCCCGCAGCGCCGGGACGACGGAATCGCGGAAGAGGTCGACCGCCTGGCCGACGCTCATCCGTACCGCATCGATCTCTGCCAGTGTCACGCGCGCGACCATTCGGCCACCTCCAGAAGCTCTTCGTCGACGATCTGCCCGTCCACCATCCGCACGATCCGGTCGGTGGCGCGGCCCACGGCGATGTCGTGGGTGACGATCAGGAACGTCAGCCCCCGTTCGAGGTTCAGCTGCCGCATGAGCTGCACGATCTCCTGGGCGTTCTCGCTGTCGAGGTCGCCGGTGGGCTCGTCGGCCCAGACGATGGCCGGGTCGTTCACGAGGGCGCGGGCGATGGTGCAGCGCTGGCGCTGGCCGCCGGAGAGCTCCTCCGGGACGTGCGACGCACGGTCGCCGAGGCCGACCATCTCGAGCGCGGTCATCGCACGTGCGCGGGCCGTTGCAGCCGGAACGTGGCTCACGAGCAGCGGTAGCTCGACGTTCTCGACGGCGCTCAGCACGGGCATCAGGTTGTAGAACTGGAAGACGAATCCCATTCGCCGGGCGCGATAGTCGGTGCGCTGGTCGTCGGACATCGACCCGAGCGAGACGCCCTCGATGAGGACGTCGCCGCCGTCGATTCCGTCGAGGCCCGACAGACAGTTGAGGAGGGTCGTCTTGCCCGAGCCGCTCGGCCCCATGATCGCGAGCATCTCGCTGGGAGCGACCGAGAACGTGATGCCCCGGAGCGCCTGGACCTCGAGATCGCCGGTCTCGTAGCGCTTCTCGACGCCTCGGGCCTCGACGATCGCCTCCCGCGGCGCTCGTGGCGCGCGCTGCGCCTCCTCATCCGTCCGGGGTCGGGTGGTCGGTGCGGTGGCCATTGGGAGCCTCCTGGCGAGAGGGGTCATAACGGGAGTCTTGCGCCCGATGTCGCAAGCGGCATCGGCGGTTTCGCGGAATCGGAATTGCGGAGAAGTACTGACCAGCGTGCAGGGGTGCCGGACCCGTCGGCGAATACGCGCTCTGGGGATTCGTGGGGGTATCCGTGGCCGGCTTGAGAGCGATCGATCAGAGCGGGGGGAACGCGGCGGCGGCCGACAGGCGTGCGGCTCCGCGGCGGCGTTCCCAGAACACCCACCAGATCGAGTACCACCTCCTGCTGCTGCTGACGCTCGGACTGGTCGCGTTCGGCCTGATCATGGTCTACAGCGCCTCGAGCGGCATCGCGGTCGTGAACGGCGCGAACCCGCTCTCGCCGCTCCTGCGCCAGGGCACGTACGCGGTGCTCGGGATCGCCTGCATGGTCGGCGCGGCCCGGTTCCGCTATCGCCGCCTCCGGCTGCTCGCCCCGATCCTGATGCTGATGGCGCTCGCCGGCCTCTTGATGGTGAAGGTGCCGGGCGTCGGCGTGCGCATCAACGGCGCCGAGCGCTGGATCGTCGCCGGGCCGCTGACCCTGCAGCCCTCGGAGTTCGCCAAGCTCGCCATGGTCGTCTTCTGCGCCGCGGTGCTGACCGCACGCAAGCGCGCGCCGCGGACGATCAAGGAGCTCGTGAACCCGGTGGGCGGCGTCGCCCTGATCGTGTGCGGCCTGGTCGCCCTCGAGCCCGACCTGGGCACGACGATCGCGATCGCCGTCATGGTCACCGGCGTCCTGATCGTCGCCGGCACGCCCTTCCGGCTGCTGGTCGGCACGGCCGCCATGGTGTCGGCCGGCGCCGCGCTCGTGATCTCGCAGAACGCCTACATGCACGCCCGCCTGCTGGCCTTCATGCACCCGTGGCAGGACGCCGGCGGCAGCGGCTACCAGAACGTGCAGGCGCTGCTCTCGCTGGGATCGGGCGGCATCTGGGGCAAGGGCCTCGGCCAGGGCACGGTCAAGAACGGCTTCCTGCCGGAGGCGCCGAGCGACATGATCGCCGCCGTGATCGGCGAGGAGCTCGGCCTGATCGGGATCCTGGTCACCGTCGCCGCGTTCGCCGCCTTCGCCGTGCTCGGCTTCCGGATCGCGATGCGGACGCGCGACCCCTTCGGCAAGTACCTCGCCACCGGCATCACCTGCCTGGTCACCGGCCAGGCGGTCGTGAACCTGGGCGCCGTGCTCGGCTTCCTGCCCCTCACGGGTGTTCCGCTGCCGCTGATAAGCTCAGGTGGATCGAGCCTGATCGTGTTCCTCACCCTGATCGGGACGCTCTTGAACGTCGCCGACGGCGAGCGGGCAAGCGCCCGCAAGGTCGTGCCTGCCGATGACACCGCCGCCAAGCGCAAACGGCCCCGGCCGCAGCCCGAGAGTGCTGATCGCAGCGGGGGGAACAGCCGGCCACGTCGTGCCGTCGCTGGCGGTCGCCGCCGAGCTCACGGCTAGGGGCGCCGACGTCGTGTTCGCGGGGACGGCCGAGCGGATCGAGGCGCGGCTCGTGCCCGCCGCGGGCTATCCGCTGCACACCTACCACGTCAGCGGCCTGCCCCGGCGGCCGTCGTTCGGCGTCGTCCGCAGCCTCGGCCTGGCGGCGTTCGCGCCGGCCGCCTGCACGCGCATCCTGCGCCGCGTGCGGCCCGACGTCGTCTTCGGCGGCGGCGGGTACGTGGCCGGGCCGATGCTGGCCGCGGCGGCCGGCCGGCGCATCCCGGCGGCGCTGCTCGAGATCGACGCCCACCTCGGCCTCGCCAACCGCATGGCCGCGCCCTTCGCGCGCCGCGTCTTCCTGTCGTTCCCGATCGGCGACCTGGGGCCACCCCGCTATCAGCTCACCGGGCGGCCGGTGGGGCGGGCGGTGCTCGACGCGACCGCCGAGCAGGGCCGCAGCGAGTTCGACCTGCCCGCCGGCCGCCCGGTGGTGCTCGTGTTCGGCGGCAGCCTGGGGGCGACCACGCTCAACCGGGCCGCGACCGCCGCCTGGGCCGCTGACGACCCTGGATTCACCGTCGTCCACATCACCGGCGAGCGCGAGTTCGGGACGGCGTCCGGCCGGGCGGCTCCGTACTACCGCGTGCTGCCCTACACGTCGGCGTTCGGCCCCCTCCTGGCCGCCGCCGATCTGGTGGTGTCGCGCGCCGGCGGCTCGGTGTTCGAGATCGCCGCTCTGGGCAAGCCGGCGATCCTCGTGCCCTCGCCCAACGTCACTGCCGACCACCAGTCCCGCAACGCCGAGCACATCGCCGACGGCGGCGCGGCGATCGTGATCGCCGACTCCGAGCTCACCGCGGTGCGGCTCTCGGCCGAGGTCGACGCGCTGCTCGCCGACCCGTCCCGGCTGCACGGCATGGGCGACGCGGCCCGGCGGCTAGCGCGGCCCGACGCGGGCGAGCGGATCGCAACCGAGCTCCTGGCGCTCGCCCGATGACGCTCACCGACCGCAGGCTGCACATGATCGGGATCGGCGGCGCGGGCATGTCGGCGCTTGCGATCGTCGCCTACGCGTGGGGCGCCGACGTCTCGGGCTGCGACCGCGAGGGCTCGGAGTACTCGCGCCGCCTGCGCCGGTTCGGCATCGACGTGCGCGAGGGTCATGACCGCAGCCACCTCGAGCCGGGGATGGAGGTGGTCGTGTCCTCGGCGGTGCCCGACGAGCTGGACGAGCTGGCCGCTGCCGCCGAGCTCGGCCTGCGCGTGCTCGGCCGCGGTGAGCTCCTGGCCGAGCTGGTCGCGCAGCGGCGCTCGATCTGCGTCGGCGGCGCCCACGGCAAGACGACGACCACGGCCATGATCGCCTACGCCGCCGATCGGATCGGCCTCGAGCCGACCTGGCTCGTCGGCGGCGACGTTCCCCAGCTCGGCGGCAACGCCGGCCCGGGCGGGGGCGACCTGCTCGTTGCCGAGGCCGACGAGTCGGACGGGAGCTCCGCCCTGCTGCGGCCGCAGGTGGCCGTGGTCACGAACGTCGACCTCGACCATCACGCCCGCTACGCGTCGCGCGCCGAGGTCGAGCGCCTGTTCGCTGACTGGGTCGCGCGCGTGCCGGCAGACGGCGCGGTCGTCCTCGGCGACGGCGTGTCGTTCCCGGCCGCGGCGCCGGTGCTGCGGTTTGGGTTCGACGAGGGGGCCGACTGGCAGATCACCGGCTTCCGTGCCGGCCCGGACGGATCGCAGTTCTGGCTCTCGGTGCCGGGCGAGCCGCCGGTCGACGTCCGCCTCAAGGTGCCGGGTGCGCACAACGCTCGCAACGCGGCCGGCGCCCTGGCCGCCCTGGCCGCGGCCGGCGCGAGCGCCACCGAGGCGGCGGCGGCGCTGTCGGAGTTCACCGGCGTAGGGCGCCGCTTCGAGCTGCGCGGCACCGTCGCCGGCGCGACGGTCGTCGACGACTACGCGCACAACCCGGCCAAGGTCGCCGCGGTCATCGACGCCGCCCGCACATACGCCCCGGCCAGGGTCGTCGTGTGCTTCCAGCCGCACCTGTACTCGCGCACCGCCGCCTCGGCGCACGCGTTCGGCGGTGCGCTCGCGGGTGCCGACGAGGTGGTGGTGACCGAGATCTACGCGGCGCGCGAGCGCCCGGTCGCGGGCGTCACGGCCAAGCTCGTCGTGGACGCCCTCTCCGAGCGGCGGCCGGGCATGCCGCTCGCCTACATGCCGCAGCTCGACGACGCGGCCGGATACCTGCGCGCCCGGGTGCGTGCGGGCGACCTCGTCCTCACTGTCGGCGCGGGCGACGTGCGCCGCGTGGGGGACGATCTGGTGCGATGAGCGCCGTGCCGGCCTGCGTCGAGGCGGACTATCCGGTGTCGCGGCTGACGACGGTCGGCACCGGCGGGCCGGCGCGCTTCTTCGCCCGCCCCGGGGACGCCGGCGAGCTGCACGAGGTGCTGCGCTGGGCGGCCGCCGAAGGGGTGGAGGTCGCGGTCGTCGGGCTCGGGTCGAACCTGCTCGTGGCGGACGAGGGCTACGCCGGCCTGGTCGTGCGGCTCGTGCGCGATCTGGCCCGGATCGAGCGCGACGGCGAGCGCATCGCGTGCGGCGGCGGCGCGACGCTCGCGGCGATCGTCAAGCGGGCGACGGGCTGGGGCCTCTCCGGGATCGAGTTCGGCTGCGCCATCCCCGGCACCGCGGGCGGCGCCGTGCGGATGAACGCCGGCGCCTACGGCGGCGAGCTGCGCGACGTCCTCGAGACGGCGGTCGTCGTCGGGGCGGCGGGCGAGCGGCGGGGCGGGCCGGCAGAGCTCGGCATGACCTACCGGCACTCGAACGTCGGCGCCGGCGAGGTCGTCGCCGAGGCGGTGCTGCGGCTGCGGCCGGACGATCCCGACCGCATCCGGGCGACCGTGGCCGACATGCAGCGCCGCCGCCGCGAGGCCCAGCCCGCAAAGGTGCGCACGTTCGGATCGGTGTGGAAGAACCCGGGCGGCGCGCTCTCGGCCGGGCAGATGCTCGAGGCGTGCGGCCTGAAGGGGTTCACCATCGGCGGCGCCCGCATCTCGCCGGTGCATGCGAACTTCATCGAGAACGCGGGCGGCGCCCGGTCGGCGGACGTGGTCGCGCTCATGCGCGAGGCCCGCCGGCGCGCGCGCGAGCGCTACGGCGTCGAGCTCGAGCACGAGGTGCAGGTGCTCGGCCCGATCGTGGTCGACGAAGGCGCCTGACCGGGCAGGAGCCGCCCGCCCTCCGGCGAACTGGATGGACATGTCAGCGGCTCACGTCGACCCGGCGCTTCGGCTGCGCCGGCGCGCGCTCCGTCGCTCCGAGGGCAAGCGCCGCCTGGCCGTGCTCGTAGGGGTCGTGGCGATCCTGCTCGTGCCGGCCGGCTATTGGGCGCTCGCGCACTCGTCCATCTTCTCGGCGTCGCGCGTCGTCGTCACCGGCGCCACCCCGCGGGTGGACGCGCTCGTGCGCGGGGCGGTCGCCCAGGACATCGCCGGCCACAGCCTGATGCAGGTGAACGCGTCGGCGCTCGCCGCCCGGATCGAGGCGATCCCGGACGTGCGCACGGCGGCCGTTGATCGCGCGTTCCCGCACACCGTCGCCGTCACGGTGGTGATGGAGCACGCGGCCGCGTTCGTGCGCGACGGCAACGCGCGCTACGTCATCTCGGCCGACGGCAGGGTGCTGCGGACGGTCACGAAGCCACCGAAGACGCTGCCCCGGCTCGTGCTGCCCGCCGGCCCGGTGCCGGCGCTCGGGCACACGGTGCAGACCGCCCAGATGCACGCGGCCCTGCGGGTGCTCGGCGGCGTGCCGGCCGGATTCCAGCGTGACATCGCCCACCTGAAGGGCGTCATCTCGACGTCCTCCGGAGTGGTCGCGGTGTTCGGCCACCGCCTGCAGGTGCAGCTCGGCTCGACGAGTGCGCTCGGGCTCAAGCTGCGCGTCGCCGAGCGCGTGCTCACGAACATGGGCGACTCGATCCGGCGCTCCGTGGCGTACGTGAACGTGTCGGCCCCGGCCCGGCCCACCGTCGGGTACAAGAAATAAGCCTAAACTTGAGGTACAGACTTACCCTTCCTAACCTTCTGCTTGACAGCGAGGGTGGGCGGGGTTAAGCTGCCGTCTGCGCCCGACCGGCAGCTTGGCTACGCTGTGCCCGCAGGACGGGCGATTGGCCGAGTCATAGTCAAACCCTCAAGTAGAGGGTCAGGTTAGGGGTAGGACACGATGAGAGATCCGAGCGGCAACTATCTGGCTGTCATCAAGGTCGTCGGCGTCGGCGGCGGCGGCACGAATGCCGTCAACCGCATGGTCGATGCGGGGCTGCGCGGCGTCGAGTTCATCGCGGTCAACACCGACGCACAGGCGCTCCTGATGTGCGACGCCGACGTGAAGATCCACATCGGCTCCAAGATCACGCGCGGCCTCGGCGCGGGCGCCGACCCGACGATCGGGTTCGAGGCGGCGACCGAGAGCCGGGACGAGCTGAAGGAGGCGCTCAAGGGCGCCGACATGGTGTTCGTCACCGCCGGCAAGGGCGGCGGCACGGGCACCGGCGCGGCGCCGGTCATCGCCGAGATCGCCCGCGAGCTCGGAGCGCTCACCGTCGGAGTCGTCACCCGCCCGTTCGGGTTCGAGGGGCGCAAGCGCGCCGACCAGGCCGACGGCGGCATCCGCCAGCTCCGCGACAAGGTCGACACGCTGATCATCATCCCCAACGACCGCCTGCTGCAGGTGGTCGAGAAGCGCACGTCGATCGTCGACGCGTTCCGAATTGCCGACGACGTGCTGCGCCAGGGCGTGCAGGGCATCACCGACCTGATCACGGTGCCCGGCCTGATCAACCTCGACTTCGCCGACGTGCGCACGATCATGCGCCAGGCCGGCTCGGCCCTCATGGGCATCGGCGTCGCCGGCGGCGAGAACCGCGCCGCCGAGGCCGCCAAGGCCGCGATCTCCTCGCCGCTGCTCGAGGCGTCGGTCGAGGGTGCCACCGGCATCCTGCTGAACATCACCGGCGGGTCCGACATGGGGCTCTTCGAGGTGAACGAGGCGGCCGAGATCATCGGCAGCGCCGCCGACGGCGACGCGAACATCATCTTCGGCGCGGTGATCGACGAGGCGCTCGGCGACCAGGTGCGGGTGACGGTGATCGCGACCGGCTTCGACCGCAACAGCCCCGATCGCCCCGCCGCGGCATTCGCGTCAGGTGGGCGGCGTGAGCCGGCCCCGCGCCGGCCCGAGCCCCCCGCCGACACCCGCGACACCGGGCAGTTCACGATGCCGCCCGACGCGCTCGAGATCCCGTCGTTCCTGCGCGACGAGTAGGGGCTGCCTACACCCGCGGTGGCTCGGATGTGGTCCGGCCCGCGACGTGGGCGAAGACGATCCCGATGCCGAGGCCGCCTGCGGCGAGCAGCACGACGCCGAGGATGATCCGGGTGGTGAGGCTGAGGCCGTCGTGCATCCGGCCCATGCTAGAGGAGGGCGGTCGCGCTCAGCCGCCGGCCTGGGCCAGCTGGCCGAGGCGGACCGGGTTGGCCGGCGCGTGGAGGGTGATCGTGCGGTTCCACTGGTCGAAGCGGACGATGCCTGCGTGCGCGCCCGTGTTCACGATCTCGACCGGGTAGGGCGTGCCGGTCGCAGCGACGTAGAGCGTGCCGTGCGAGGCGTCGCGCAGGCCGACGACGCGGACGCCGGCCACCGTCTGCGTCCCCGCCTTCACGACGGCTCCGGTGGGCCTCAGGATCTGGCCCAGGAGCGCGGTCATGTCGGTGAGGGCGGCGAAGGACTTGAACCGTGGGTCGGTCGCGGGCACCTTCAGCCAGCGGCCGTTCAGGAGCACGATTCCGGCGTGGTTCGTGAAGTGGCGGTAGAACCCCTGGGTGCCTGTGAAGTAGGCCGCATTGCCGATCCGCGTCACCTCGAACCGCAGGCCGGTGCCGGCCACGGTGCCGCTGCCGCCAGTGCGGGAGAGGTGCAGGTCGATCGCGATCGGGGTGGAGCTCGACACGTGCCCGGCCAGGTGCACCGAGGTGGCGTGGGCGACCGCGGCCCGGACGTCGGTCAGGATCTGGCCGGGGGGCTTGGCCGACTCGCGGATCGTGGTCGCGGCGCCGGACGAGCCGCACGCCGCGAGGACGAGCGGGCAGGCCGCCGCCACGAGGGCGACGCACAGGGCACGGCGATGCAGGCGCAGGCAGGTCACCCCCCACCTATCGGCAGGCATCCGCGCGATCCTGAGCCTCTCGCCCGCAGGGGCGGGCAGGCGGGTCAGGCCGGGACGGACGCGACGACGTCGCGATGCGCCGAGGCGAGCGGACGCACCGCCGGCGCCGAGGCGTGGGGGAGCAGCGAGCGGCCGAGGTCGCGGATGACCGGCAGCCGGATCGACGCGTCGGCGTAGGCCTCGCGCAGGATGCGCCCGGCCCGGGGTGTGCCCGGCGGCGTGTACAGGCTGGCGTCGATGAGCTCGATCCAGACCGCGACCCACTCGCGCTCGGCGATCACGGTCGGCAGCGCGCGCACCTGCTGGCGGGCGCGCTTGGCCCGGTTCGTGTCCTGCTTGCGGCGGGTGTAGCGGTACCCCGCGATGATGACGTGGCGGGCGTTTGCGGCGGTCTCCTCCTGCTCGCCGCGCCCCTCGTCCTCGTCCGCGAAGATGTCGTTGAACGACGGAGATTCCATGTATGCGCTCATTTGAGTGCCGTTCCTTCTGTTGACCAACGCCCGCGGTCATCCCGTTGCACAGCACCTGAATACCCGGCGGACTCCCCTGCGCAACTTGACCTTCTCCAAAGTATTACACGTCCCTTCCGAGCGGCCTCGAATTTGGCGATCTTCTTCATGAGATCCGAACAGTTGGCACACACTGCAAGGGCGCCCGGCGAAGCGGCACCGCTCACCCGGGCGGGCCGATCGGATAACGTCCGCCCCGTGACCCGCGACCGCGACGAGATCCGGCTCCAGCGCCTGCACAAGAACGAGCGCACGTTCCGCGACCACAACAACCGCCGGGTCGCGTTCGAGGAGCGCACGGCGGGGGCCGACGAGCCCGTCCCGTTCGTCTGCGAATGCGGCGACCGCGAGTGCATCGAGGGGGTCGAGCTCACCGTCGACGAGTACACCTCGGCGCACTCGGCACCCAACCGGTTCACGGTGAAGCCCGAGCACGTGTTCCCGGAGGTCGAGCGCGTCGCCGAGACCGGCGAGCGCTACTGGGTGGTCGAGAAGCTCGCGATCGGAGCGGAAGCCGCGCGATGAGGATGTCCGAGCCGCTTGCGGCCGCCCCGAGCGTCGAGCCGTTCCGCGGCGGCGTCGCCACCATCTCCGGCACGCTCGTGCCCAAGCTCGTCTTCGAGCTGGACGGCACCGGCGGGGTCTTCTTCGAGCACCACACGCTGCTGTGGAAGGACGCCGCGACGAACATCGAGCTGAAGAAGCTGCCGGGGGGGCTCAAGCGCAAGGTCGCCGGACTCGACTTCTTCCTCACCCAGAGCCGCGGCCCCGGCCGGATCGCGTTCAGCCACGACGCCCCGGGCAAGATCCTCGATCACCACCTCGAGCCGGGCCAGGGGCTGCTCGTGCGCGAGCACCACTTCCTGGCCGCGACCGAGAATCTGGATTACACGTTCGAGCGGGTGAAGGGCGTGCGCAGCATGGTGTTCGGCGGCACCGGCTTCTTCGTCGACAAGTTCAGCGCGTCCAACGGCCGGGCGTCGGTGTGGATCATGGGCGCGGGCGATGTGTTCGAGGCCGTCCTCGATGCCGGCGAGCAGATCGACATCGAGGCGGGCAGCTGGCTCTACCGCGAGGCCTCGGTGCGCATGGAGGCCGTGACGATGGGACTGAAGACGGGGATGTTCGGCGGCGGCGGCAAGCTGACCTGGAACCGGTTCACGGGTCCCGGGCGGATCGGCATCCAGACGATGTTCTACAACCCGGCCGCGCTCGTCGAAGGCGGTGCCGGCACCACGGCCGAGGCGGCCGGGATCGGCGCCATCATCGGCGGCCTGGCCAAGGGCGTCTGACCCCACCGCCGCGCGGCGGACGCGGTAGTAGACTGCCGCTCCGGATGCACGCGTCCGAGGCCCTTCGCCGCACGCCGCTCCACGACCGCCACGTGGCCGCGGGAGCACGGATGGTCCCCTTCGCCGGCTGGGAGATGCCGGTGCAGTATCAGGGGGTCATTCCGGAGCACCGCGCGGTGCGTTCCCACGCCGGGATCTTCGACGTCTCGCACATGGGCCAGCTCGAGATCCGCGGCGCCGGCGCGATCCCGTTCGTGCAGCGGATGCTCTCGAACGACCTCGACCGCATCCCCGCCGGCCGCGCCCAGTACACGCTGCTCCTGAACGAGCGCGGCTGTCCGATCGACGACCTGATCGCCTACCGGTTCGCCGACGACCACGTCCTCCTGGTCGTGAACGCGTCCCGGGTCGACGCCGACCGCGAGTGGCTCGTGCGCCACGTGGCCGACGGTGTCGAGCTCGAAGACCTGTCCGAGGGGATCGCGATGCTCGCGCTGCAGGGCCCCGCCGCGCCCGGGCTCGTCGAGCTGCCGGCGCTCGAGCCCTTCGCCTTCGCCGAGGCCGACGTGTGCGGCGTGCGCACGATCGTCGCCCGCACGGGCTACACCGGCGAACCGGGCGTCGAGCTGCTCGTGGCCGCCGAGCGGGCCGGGCCCCTGTGGGACGGGCTGACGGCGGCCGGCGCCACCCCGGCCGGTCTGGGGGCGCGCGACACCCTCCGCCTCGAGGTCTGCTACCCGCTCTACGGCAACGACCTCGACGAGGCGCACACGGCCCTCGAGGCTGGGCTCGGCTGGGTGTGCGCGCTCGATCGCAAGGACTTCGTCGGGGCCGACGCGCTTCGCGCCCAGCGGGACGCCGGCGACCACGACCGGCTCGTCGCGCTGCGGGTCGAGGGCCGCGGCATCCCTCGCCAGGGCATGCCGGTGCGGCCGGCCGGCGAGGTGACGAGCGGCACGATGTCGCCGTCGCTCGAGATCGGCATCGGCATGGCGTACGTGCCCGCCGGCCTCGCGGCCGAGGGCACCGAGCTCGAGATCGACGCCCGCGGCCGGCCGGTGGCCGCGCGGGTTGCCAGCAAGCCCCTGTATGTCAAGGAGAACGCATCATGAGCGACGAGAGCTACCCCGAAGAGCTGCGCTACCACGAGGCCCACGACTGGGTGCGCGTCGACGGCGACACGGCCACGTTCGGCATCACCTGGTACGCGCAGGACACGCTCGGCGAGGTCGTCTTCTACAGCCCGCCCGTGGTCGGCGCCACGATCGCCAAGGACTCCGACTACGGCGAGCTCGAGTCGACCAAGGCGGTTTCGGCCCTGGTGGCGCCGCTCTCGGGCGAGGTCGTCGCCGTGAACGAGGCGCTCGACGGGAACGAGCGCACCGTCAACGACGACCCCTACGGCGAGGGCTGGCTGATCAAGGTGAAGCTCAGCGACCCGGCCGAGGTCGACGGGCTGATGGCGGCAGGCGCCTACCGCGCGCTGCTCGAGACGCTGTGAGCTTCACCTCGCTGACCGAGGCCGATCGCGCGGCGATGCTCGAGGCGATCGGCGTGGGCTCGATCGCCGAGCTCTTCACCGACATCCCGGCCGACGTGCGCCTTGCCCGCCCGCTCGCCGTCGATCCCGCGCTGACCGAGGCCGAGCTGTGGGCGCACCTGTCCGAGCTGGCGTCGCGCAACACCGGCACGGGCGATGAGCTGTCGTTCCTGGGCGCCGGCGTCTACGACCACTACGTGCCGGCGGTGGTGGACGCGTTCATGCAGCGCGGCGAGCTCCTGACCGCCTACACGCCCTACCAGCCGGAGATGAGCCAGGGCACGCTGCAGGCGATCTTCGAGTACCAGACCGCGATCTGCGAGCTGACCGGGATGGACGTGTCCAACGCGTCCGGCTACGACGGCACCACCGTCGCAGCCGACGCCTGCTACGTCTCCAAGCAGACGACCGGCCGCGCGAAGGTCGTCGTGACCGAGACCCTGAACCCGCAGGTGCGCCAGGTCGTGCGCACGTTCGCGCCCGGGTTCGGCATGGAGGTCGTCGAGGTGCCGCACACCGGCGGCACGACCGACCCCGACCGGTTCGCCGCCGCGTGCGCGGGCGCCGCCTGCGCGATCTTCCCGCAGCCCAACTTCTTCGGCTGCCTCGAGCCCGCCCCCGAGCTGGCCGCGGCCGCGTCCGGCGCGGGCGCTCTGCCGATCGCCCACGTCGACCTGATGACGCTCGGTGTGCTCGAGGCGCCGGGCGCCTACGGGTGCGCCCTCGCGATCGGCGAGGGCCAGTCGGCCGGGAACCACATCTCGTACGGCGGCCCCCACTACGGCTTCCTCGCAGCGCGCTCGGACTACATCCGCAAGCTCCCCGGCCGCATCGTCGGCGAGACGCACGATCGCGACGGCCGCCGCGGCTTCGTCCTCACGCTGCAGACGCGCGAGCAGCACATCCGGCGCGAGAAGGCGACGTCCAACATCACCACGAACCAGACACTGCTCGCGGTCGCCGGCCTCGTCTACCTGAGCTGGCTCGGTCCGCAGGGCCTCGCCGACGTCGGCAACGCCTGCCTTGCCCTCGCCGAGCACGCCAAGCGCCGCCTGGGGCTGCCGCTCGCGTTCGACCGGCCGACGTTCCAGGAGTTCGCGATCCGGCTCGGCCGGCCGGCCCGTGACGTGATCCGCGATGCGCGCAAGCTCGGCGTCCACCCGGGCTACGCGCTCGGGCGCGACTACCCGGGCATGGACGACGTGCTCCTCGTGTGCCTGACCGAGAAGCGCTCGGCCGCCGACATCGACCGCCTGGCCGAGGTGCTGCACGACGTGCGGGCGGTGGCGGCATGAAGCTCATCTACGAGAAGTCGCAGCCCGGCCGGCGGGCGGGGCGGATCGCCGACCCCGGCGTGGCGCCGGCCGAGGTGCCGGCCGAGCTGGCCCGGCGCGAGCCGCCACGGCTGCCCGAGCTGGCCGAGCCGGAGCTCGTGCGCCACTACACCGAGCTCTCGACGCGCACCTTCGGCATCGACACCGGCTTCTACCCGCTCGGCTCGTGCACCATGAAGTACAACCCGCGCATCAACGAGCGCGCGGTGGGGCTGCCCGGGTTCGCCGACCTGCACCCCCACCAGGAGGACGAGGGCGCCCAGGGCGCGCTCGAGCTGATGTGGCGGCTGCAGGAGATGCTGGCCGAGGTCGTCGGGCTCGACGCGGTCACGCTGCAGCCGGCCGCCGGGTCGCAGGGCGAGCTGACAGGGCTGACGCTGATGCGGGCCTACTTCGCCGACCGCGGCGAGGACCGCACCGAGGTCGTCATCCCGGACACGGCGCACGGCACCAACCCGGCGAGCGTGGCGATGGCGGGCTACACGCTCGTGCGGGTGCAGACCGATGACCGCGGGAACGTCGACCTCGACGACCTGCGCGGCAAGGTGGGCGCCCACACCGCCGGCCTCATGCTGACGAATCCCTCGACGCTTGGCCTCTTCGAGGAGGGGATCACCGAGATCGCCGACATCTTCCACTCGGCCGGTGCGCTCCTCTACTACGACGGCGCGAACCTGAACGCGGTCTGCGGCATCTCGCGGCCCGGCGACATGGGCTTCGACATCGTCCACTACAACCTGCACAAGACGTTCTCGCAGCCGCACGGCGGCGGCGGCCCCGGTGGCGGACCGGTGGCGGTGCGCAAGGACCTCGAGCAGTTCCTGCCGGTGCCGGTCGTCGTGCGCGAGGGCGACCGCTTCCGGCTCGAGTACGACCGGCCCAAGACGATCGGCAAGGTGCGCGGCTTCGGCGGCCCGTTCGGCGTCTTCGTGCGCGCGTACGCCTTCATGCGCATGTGGGGCCCGGGCCTGCGCGACATGTCCGAGATCGCGGTGCTGAACGCCAACTACGTCCTCGCCCGGCTGCGCGAGGCGTACGACGTGCCGGTCGACCGCCACTGCATGCACGAGTTCGTCGTCTCGGCACGGTCGCTCAAGCGCGAGCACGGCGTCACCGCCCTGGACGTCGCCAAGCGGCTGATGGATCACGGCTACCACCCGCCGACGATCTACTTCCCGCTGATCGTGTCGGAGGCGCTGATGATCGAGCCGACCGAGACCGAGACGCGCGAGACGCTCGACGCGTTCTGCGACGCGATGCTCGCCATCGCCCGCGAGGCCGCCGACGACCCGCAGATGCTCAAGGACGCCCCGCACACCCGGCCGGTCTCGCGGCTTGACGAGGCCGAGGCCGCCAAGCGCCTGCTGGTGCGCTACGGCTTCGACGAGCACCCGACGGCGGAATAGCCGGCGCGCGGTGCTGCGCGCGGTCGCGTTCGACTACCGGGACACGCTGGCCGAGTTCCGCTGGGACGATGGCCTGTGGCGCCGTGGCGTCGCGGCGCTGCTCGCGGCGGTCGGTGGGGACGCGGCGCAGACGGAGCGGGCGGCCGCGCTGCTGCGGGGTCGCCTCGCCGATCGTGACCCCGCCGACCCGGCCGAGCTCGACTACGCGGCCGCGGTCACCGCGGTGCTGGGCGAGCTCGGCGTCGATGCGCCGCCGCCGCGCGTGCGGCGCGGCATCGAGGCCGAATACCGTGCCTGGGCGCCCGCGCGGCACGTCCATCCGGACGCCCTCGCCCTGCTCGACGGCGTACGGGCGCAGGGCCTGCGCTGCGCCGTCGTCGCCAACACCTTCGATCCGCCCGGCCTCTTCCGCGCCGACCTGCGCGCGCAGGGCATCGGCGAGCGCGTGGACGGGATCGTGCTCTCGTGTGAGCTCGGGGTGCGCAAGCCGCACCCGGCCGTCTACGCCGCGGTGTGCGGAGCGCTCGGCGTTGGGCCGGGCGAGGTGCTCTTCGTCGGCGACCGCGTCTCTGACGACGTCGCCGGGCCGCTCGCGGCGGGCATGCGCGCGTGCCTGGCGGCCTGGTATCGGCACGATCCCGCCGACCGCGGAAGGTCTGTGCCGATGTGCACAGAACCCCTGCACGTGCTGGAAATCGTCGCAGGTCTTGTCCGATCCGGATCGCCCGGTAAGATCTGACGATGGGCCGTATCCGTCAGTCCCTGCCCGTCGCTCCGCGCTCGTCCGAGGTGGAGTGCCGGCGCTGCGGAGTGGTGTGCCAGAAGGTGGTGCATCCGTCCCGCTGTCTCGATCAGCAGTGCCCATTCCTGTATGCCTACGACGCCTTCGGGCGCACCTACGTCGGCTGCACGCAGGAGATCTTTGCCGCTGACATCGACCTCGAGGTGCTCGAGCGCGCACGCCGGCGCCGCAACGGCTTCGGCTCGGTGCGGGCCGTGCGCGAGCCGCTGCCGATCTGCCCGGCCGACGTCGAGCGCGCCTACGAGAACCGGGAGGATCCGATGGGGTGCATCAACCCCGAGTTCCACGAGCTTCCGGACCGGCCCAGCTTCCGCGTCATCCGCGGCGCCGACGACTGAGTATCATCAGCCACGTATGCTGTCGGCCGGTCGTCACCCCGGTACCTGGCGCCCCGCAACGACCCTGGCCGTGCTCGTCGCCGCGGTGCTGCTCGGGGCGGCCGCCGCGACGTGGGCGACGCGGTCGCACTCGGTGAAGGCCGGCGGGACGGTGACGTCCCCGAACGTGCTTCCGCTGATGGTCGGGTCGGCGCCCTCGGCCGCCCAGGTCGAGCAGGCCTTCGCCGACCACAACCTCCGCCTCTTCCGTGACGATGCCGCCGTCCGGCAGCCGCGGTTTGCGCCGATCCGGCGCTACACGGTGGCGATGTGGCGCGCCGCCGGACAGCGCACATGGAAATCGCCCTGCTCAGCGGCCAGCCCGACCGCGCCATCCAGCGCCTGAACGCGGAGTTTCCGCCCCGCGATATCGCCGGATCGGAGTCGAGCGGCCGGCTGTGGGTCGAGTACGGCCGCCTCGGACACGGATTCGCGGCCAGGGTGCGGGCGGCCTTCGGCGAGCTGCGCCGCATCGCCCCGGCCGTCTGACTACCCGGTGCCTGGCACCGGTTATTCACCGAAGGCGAGCGTGCCCACGTCGACCGCCATCATGCCGCCGTCGACGGTGAGCACCGCGCCGGACACGTAGGCGGCCTCGTCCGACGCCAGGAAGAGCGCCGCCGCGGCCACCTCGTCGGGCTCCGCCGGGCGGCCGAGCGGGACGTGGCGGGTGACGCGCGCGTAGGCCGCGTCGGTGTCCGAGCCGAGCGCCGCCATCTCGGCGTCGGCCATCGGCGTTCGCACCCAGCCGGGGCAGATCGCGTTCGCGCGCACGCCGCGCGGCCCGAGCGTGACCGCGAGCGACTTGGTGAGCATGACGAGCGCAGCCTTCGACACCGCGTACTGCGGCTCGCCCGGGCCGGCCACGAGCGCCGCCACCGAGGCCACGTTCACGATCGCGCCGCGGCGCTCGGCGAGCCCGTCGGCGGCGAGCGCCGAGAGGGCGTGCGCCGCGGTGACGTTGACGGCCATCGTGTCGTCCCAGCCCGCGTCGCCGAGGCCGGCGTTGTTCACGAGCACGTCGAGCGGGCCCGCGACCGCGAGCGCGCGCTCGCGGTCGCTCGCGGCGGCGATGTCGCCGGCGACCACATGGGTTGACACGCGCTCGAGCTGCTCGCGGCGCCGTCCCATCGCCCACACGGTCGCGCCCTCGGCGGCGAACCGGCGCACGATCGCCGCGCCGATGCCAGACCCGCCGCCGGTGACAAGGACGGTCTTGCCCTCAAGCCGCACGGATCACCTCGGCGTGGTCGTCGGGGCCGGCGGGCGGCCGTCGCATGCGCTTGCGGGTCGCGTCGCGGCGCTTGCTCTCGAGCCGTTCCTCGGTGGCCGCCCGGGTGGGCCGGCTGGGCCGGCGCGGGGGAGGAGGCGGCGCGAGCGCGGCGCGCATGAGCTCGCAGAACCGCTCGGTCGCCAGGCGGCGGTTGCGGTACTGGCTGCGCTCGTCCTGGGCGACGACCCGCAGCCGCCCCTCGGCGTCGAGCCGCGAGCGCAGCCGGCGGCGGGCGCGGTCGCGCTCGGCCTCGGTCAGCGTGGGGCTGCCCGCGAGGTCGAAGATCAGCTCGACCCGGGTCGAGGAGGTGTTGACGTGCTGGCCGCCGGGCCCGCCGCTGCGCGTCGCCCGGAACTCGAGCTCGGCCGGGGGCAGCGGACGCGACGCGCCGATGTCAAGCACCGGCCCGCTCGGTCGCCCGCGCGCGCACGCCGGCGCGGTGGAGCCGCCGCAGCGCCTTCATCCCGCGTGCGTACGGCACCTCCTCGTCGTCTCCGGGGGTCTCCATGATCGCGGCGATGTCCTGCACGGCCGGATGGCCGAGGAAGGTCGCAAGCCCCTTCCCGATCACGCCCTTGCCGACCTCGGCGTGGCGGTCGCGGTTGGAGCCGAGGGCGACGGCGGCGTCGTTCACGTGCAGGCAGGCGAGCCGCTCGAGGCCGAAGCGCTCGTCGACCTCGGCCATGAGCGCATCGACGCGCCCGGCATCGGTGACGTCGACGCCCGACGCCCACAGGTGGCACGTGTCCAGGCAGACGCCGAGCCGCGCGGGCCGCCCGAGCGCGGCGACGACGGTCTCGATCTCGTCGAGGCCGACGCCGAGGGTGCCACCAGCGCCGGCGGAGTTCTCGATCACGAGCTGCGTGGCGGATGCGGGATCGGCCGCCGCGAGCACGCCCGCCATCGCCTCGGTCACCTGCGGCAGGACGGCGTCCAGGCCGCGGCCGAGGTGGCTGCCGATGTGGAAGACGACGCCCTCGGCCGCGATCGCCTCGGCGGCCGCCATCGTGTCGTGCAGCGCCTGCACCGACTTGCCGTACACCTCGGGGTCCGACGCGCCCAGGTTGATCAGGTATGTGGCGTGGCAGACGACCACCTTGACCCGGGCCGGCTTCCGCGCCGCCTGGAAGCGGGCCGCTGCCTCGGGATCGACGGCGGGATGGCGCCACATGCGCGGGCTCTGGGTGAAGATCTGCAGCGACGTCGCCCCGATCGCGCGCGCCCGCTCGAGCGCCTTGTGCGCGCCGCCGGCGACACCGAGATGGGCTCCGTAGTGCATGTGCCGATCGTAGTCGGCCCACAGATGGTTGATCGAGGACTGCCGTGATGTCCCGGGCGGCCGCGAACCGAGCAGCGCAAGGACGCAGGGAGCGTCCATACTGGGCGAAGTATGGGCGCGACCGAGGACGCAGCGCTGCGACGGTTCGCAGCCGCAGCCCCACCAACCGACGAACCACCACCAACAGCCTGCCGACCAGGCGCGCGGGAGTCCTCGATCAACCATCTAGACTGACCCGCCTTGTCCCGCCCCGTCTGCGTCCGCATGCCGCCGAGCCCCACCGGGCTCTTCCACGTCGGCACGGTGCGGACGATGCTCTTCAACTGGCTCTTCGCCCGCCGGAACGGCGGCCGGGTCGTGCTGCGCTTCGAGGACACCGACGTCGTCCGCTCGACCGAGGCGGCGGTGCAGCACGCCGAGACGGTGCTGCGCTGGCTCGGGATCGACTGGGACGACGGCCCCTACCGGCAGACGCAGCGCTACCACCTCTACCAGGCCGCGGCAGAGGAGCTGATCGCCCAGGGCGCCGCGTACCGCTGCTACTGCACCGAGGACGAGCTGAAGGCCGACCGCGCGCAGCGCCAGGCCGAGGGCCGCCCGCTCGTCTACAGCGGCCGCTGTCGCACCCGTCCGGCGTCCGAGCGCGAGGCGCTTCGCGCCCAGGGGCTGCCGTCGGTGGTGCGCCTGGCGCTGCCCGAGACCGGCACGACCGTGATCGAGGACGTCGTCCACGGAAGGGTCGAGTGGGAGAACGCCCTGCAGGGCGACCACGTCATCCTGCGCTCCGACGGCTCGCCGACCTACCAGTTCGCCAACCCGTTCGACGACATCCAGATGGGCGTCACCCACGTGATCCGCGGCGAGGATCTGATGCCCTCGACGCCGCGCCAGCTGGCCCTCTACCGCGCGCTGGGGGCGCCCGAGCCGACGTTCGCCCACCTGCCGATGGTGCTCGGCCCCGACAAGCGCAAGCTCTCCAAGCGCCACGGCGCGATCTCGGTCGAGGAGTTCGTCGACGTCGGCGTGATCGCCGACGCGCTCGTGAACTACCTCGCCCTGGTCGGGTGGAGCTACGACGACCACACGACGTTCATGACCCGCGCGGAACTGATCGAGCGCTTCACGCTCGAGCGGGTGAACCGCAGCCCGGGGGTGTTCGACCCGGAGAAGCTCGAGTGGCTGAACGGCGAGCACCTGCGCGCGCTTGCGCCCGGCGAGTTCGCCGCGGCGCTGCAGGCCTACCTGGAGTCGTCGGGGTCGGCGCTCGCCGCCGAGCCCCGGCGCGTCGCCGAGGCGGCGCCGCTCGTGCAGGAGAAGATGCGCGTGCTGGCGCAGTTCGAGCGCCTGGCCGGGTTCCTGTTCGGCCCGCCGGAGATGGACGAGGCGTCGTGGGAGCGGGTGCGCCGCGACGAGCGGGCGCCGGCGTCGCTTGCGGCCGCCCGCGCCGAGCTCGCGGAGGTGGCCGACTGGCGCACGGACGCGCTCGAAGCGGCGCTGCACGCCGCCTGCGAGCGGGAGGGCGTCAAGCCGCGGGTGCTCTTCATGCCCGTGCGGGTGGCGCTGACCGGGAGCACGGTGTCGCCCGGCCTCTACGAGAGCCTCGAGCTCGTCGGCCGCGACGAGTCGCTGCGCCGCATCGACGCGGCCGCCGCCGCGCTCGCGGGCTGAGTGACGCGGGCAGCTTTGCAGGATTCGGCCGCCCGGCGCCCAAGGTGTTCCCGGGCATGTACGGGTCACTGCACATCTCGGAGTCGGTCGCGCGCCTGTCGGTTGCAGGGGTCATCCTGTGGTGCAGCCTGTCGGCGGGCATCGCGACGGCGGTCGGGGTGGGGGCATGGACGCTCGGCCGCCACACCGGTTCGCAGTACACGCCCGCGAAGGTGACGAGCCTGCAGGCGCAGGCCTACACGCGCGGATATTCGGCCGGCTACCGCGCCGCCCGGGCCTCCACCCCCTGACCCCACCCGTTCGGGGGGGTTGCCGGCGTGCGGCGAGGGGGGTTTCGCCCGTGCGGGCGACATCGTCGCCGTGCGGGGGTAGAGTGGCGCGCATGGGGGTCTACCTGCTGCAGGATGTGGCCCAGTGGGCCGGAGCGACGGCCGTACTGGCCGGCATGGGCTGTCTCATCGCCGCCCTCCTCGGCGTGCAGATGTCGGCGTCGATCATGCTCCCCGGTGAGGCGGCGTTCGCCCTTGCGCGGACGATGGCGGTCATGGGCAGCGCGGCCGTCTTCGTGGCCGGTGCGACCTGCACCCTGTACTACTGGCTGATCGGCGTCGCCTCGGAGCGCGCGGCGATCACGGTCGAGGCAGGGCTCCTGGCCGGTGCCGTCGTGTTCCTCGGCATGCTCGGCATGCTGCACGAGCGCAGCCGCGCCCGCGCGCCCCGCTGACCCCCGGCCCGCCCGGTACGCTTCCCGCCATGCGAGAACGGCTCCGCAACCGCGCGGTGCTCCTTGCCGCCGTGGCGGCGGTCGCGCTCGCGCTGCTCGGGGCGTACACGTGGAACCAGACCGCGCCGACCCCGTGCCCCGACACCGGCGTGTGCCTCGTCGGCCAGACGCACCGGATCCACCCGCTGCGCGCCCGGATCGAGTGGGCGGCTGCCGTTGTGATGGTGGTGGGGGCGGCCAGCCTGGCCGTCACCGGCCGGTCGCGCAAGCGCGGCTAGGTCACGCGGCCAGGCGCCGGCTCTCTGCCGACCATGCGCGGAGGGCTGAGGCGGCGGGCGGCAGGACGGGCCGGCCGGCCGACCGCGCCAGGCGTTCGTGACCCGAGCATGCGTCGTGCAGCGGCACGTACCCGTCGACGGCGGCGTGCAGGCGGGTCGCGTCGCCGCCGGCGAGCGCGTGGGTGAGGATGACGATGTCGGCGGCGCGATCGAGGCTCACCCCGGCGGCCGCGGCGGCCGCGAGCACGCGCTTGGTGCAGGCGTCCTCGCCCGGCGCGGTGCGCGGATCGGCGAGCAGGAAGAGGCAGGCGCCGTTCCCGGGCTCGACCCCCCCGACCCAGGCTGCCAGCAGGTCGCCGAGGCGGTCATCGCCGCGCCAGGCGGGTGTCGCCAGCAGCCGGATGCGGGCATCCTCGAGCTTCAGCGGCTCCGGCTCCGGCGCCGCGTGCCGCGGCGGCCGCGCTGCCAGGGCGGCGATCCGGTCGCGGTACCGCGCGGCGACGGCGTCCCACGAGAGCGGTGCGGCGGCCGCCCGCGCGGCGTCGCCGCGCGTCGCCCGCGCACCGGCGTCGGCGACGGCCTCGACCAGCAGCTCGCGCAGGTGGGCGGGGTCGGGCTCGAGCATCCACGGCCGGCCGGCGGTGACCCACTTGCCGGCCCGATCCTCGTCGTACTCCCGGCGCTCGGCGCGCAGGCGCCAGCAGGCGTCGTCGGGGCAGAACTCGTCGGTCGGCCCGCCCGCGGTGACGATCACGGGCAGCCCGCACGCCATCGCCTCGAGCACCGGCATCCCGAAGCCCTCGCCGCGGTACGGGTGCACGAGCACGTCGCAGGCCCGGTAGAGCGCCGCGACCTCCTCGGCCGGCATATCGCGGTGCAGGTAGACGATGCGGGGATGCTGGCCGGAGTCGGCGTACTCGCGCAGGCGCCTGCGGTCGGACATCGGGTAGATGCCGTCGGCGCCGAAGTCCTTGACGACCAGCGTGACGTCGTCGCGGCCCTGGAAGGCGTCCATGAAGGCCGAGATCAGGATGTCGGGCCCCTTGCGGTCGATCAGGCCGCCGACGAAGAGCAGGCGCACGCCTGGGGCGTCGTCGAGCTGCATGCGCGGCCCGTCCGGTGAGAACAGCTCGAGGTCGACCCCGTTCGGGATCACCACGACGCGGGCCGGATCGACGCCCGAGTCCACATACGTCGTGCGCACGTGCTCGCTCGGCACCCACAGCTCGTCGACGTTGCGGTTGATGCCCTCGACCCACTCCGCCGGGGCCGCGCCGAACTCCCACGGCTGGATCACGGCCAGGCGGCCGGACGCCGCCGGGCGCAGGTCGGGCGGGAACTGGTGGCGCACCTCGACCTGGGCGGGCAGCGGCAGCGCGGGGCCGCCGCCCGCGCCGGCGCGCGAGATGCGCTCGACCGCAATCCCGTCCATCGCCTCGAGGCGGTCGCACACGCCGCGGTTCACGCCGGCCAGGCTCTGCGTCGAGGCGTGGTCGCCCCGCCAGCGCACGCTCACCGGCGCGACGCCGGTGTGCGCTCGCCGCGGCCGCTCGCCGCGGTAGTAGGCCTCGAGCTCGTCGACGTGGTCGGCGAAGCGGCGTGGGGCCGAGATGCCCGCCTGCAGCCGCTCCAGCAGGCCCGGCTCGGCGGCCAGGCGGTCGACCTGGCGCGCCAGGTCGGCGGCGTCACGGCCGTCGAAGAGCAGGCCGTTCGCGCCGTCGGCGACGAAGTCGGGGATGCCGCCCATGCGCGCGGCCAGCACCGGCACGCGCCCGGCCAGGCACTCGGACACCATCAGCGGCGCGCAGTCCCACCACGCCGACGGGATGACGGCGACGTCCACCCCTGCGAGCAGGGCCGGGAGGTCGTCGTGCCCGAACCCGCCGCAGATCTCGACGACGCCGCGCGTGTCGCGGGCGGCAAGCTCGGCCGCGAACGCCTCGGGCACCTCGCCGTGGATGCGGACGCGGATGGTGGCGTCGGTGCGCTGGGCGGCGTCGACGAGCAGGCTCGGCCCCTTCTGCGGCAGCGCGGAGCCGAAGAAGCCGACGACGAGCTCGGGGCCGACGCGGCCCGGGGCGCGGTCGCGGCCGAGCGCCTCCCAGACGGCATCGTCCTCGGGCATCGCCTGCGGGACGACGTCGATCATGTCAGCGGGGTAGCCGGCGCCTGCGAGCGTCGCCCGCATCGCCTCGGATACGGCCAGGCAGACGTCCACGCCGCGGGCGAAGCGGCCGCGGATCTCGCTCAGGCGGCGGCGGTAGCCGTCGGCGTCGAGGCTGCCGACGCAGGCGGCGCAGTCCCCACCGCGGTCGCCCGAGCCGTGGCACAGCTCGAGCCGGTCGGTGAAGAGGTAGCCGCGCGGGCACGCGAGCCAGTAGTTGTGCGTCGTGAAGAGCGAGCGGATCCCGCGCACCGCGGCCTCGTCGATCAGCGCCGCGCCCAGGTTGTGCACGTTGTTGAAGTGGACGGCGTCAGGCTGCACGCGGTCGAGCAGCTCGGCGAACGCGCGCGTGATCGGCGGGTCGTCGACCTCGCGGTCGGGGTGGCCCAGGTCGAGCAGGCCGTGCGGGCGGTTGAACACGCCCACGAGGCGGACGCCGTCCTGCCACCACTCTCGCACCTGGTACGGCTCCGCCGGCTCGACCCGGCCGAGGGCGGCGTGGAAGACGGTCACGTCGTAGCCGCGCCGGGCGAGCTCCTGCGACACCTGCCGCGGCACGATCGTGCCGCCGCCCGAGTCGTTGTAGCCGAACGAGGTCATGACGATGCGGCGGCGGCCGCGCAGGCCGCGCTCGCGCAGGCGGGCGGCCAGCTCGGGCAGGGGCAGCGCGCGCCGCTCGAGCGCGTCTGCGAGCAGCACGAGCGCCCCCTCGCGCGTGGCGGCCTCGGGCGCGAGCACGGCCCAGTCCTCGCGCTCGATCGCGGCCTCGAGGGCGCGCGTGACCTCGTCGGTCTCGCGGGCACGCGCCGACTCGTCGGAGAAGTTCGCGCCGTGGCGGCGGTAGCGGATGAGCGGCCCGCCCTCGCAGTGCCGGAACCGGAACCGCGGCGCGGCCCGCAGCCACAGGTCGAAGTCGTTGCACATCGGGTAGGCGCTGTCGTACCCGCCGACCTGCTCGTACACGCGCCGGTGGATCATCGTCGTCGGGTCGACCAGGTAGTTGTGGCGGCGCACGAGCGTCTGCACCAGCGCGGCCTGGTCGAACTCGCGCGAGCGCCACTCGCCGACGACGCTCCCCGTGGCGTCGATCGTGACGGCGTCGCCGTGCACGACCCCAGTGTCCGGATGGGCATCGAAGATCGCGACCTGGCGGCTGAGGCGGTCGGGCAGGGCGACGTCGTCGTGGCCGAGCCGCGCGATCAGCTCGCCGCGCGCGTGCTCGACGATCGAGTTGTAGGCGGGGGCGATGCCGCGGTTGGAGGCGTGGGTGACGACGCGCACGCGCGGGTCGGAGGCGTACCGGGCGATCACGGCGGGCGTCGAGTCGGTCGAGGCGTCATCGACGATGAGGAGCTCGTAGTCCGGGTGGTCCTGGGCCAGGCAGCTCTCGATCGCCTCGGCCAGGAAGCGCTCGCCGTTGTAGGCGGCGATCGCGAGCGTGACGCGAGGCGCGCTCACGCCGCCCTGCGCGCGACGAGGGTCGCGAGGATGCGCTCGAGCGCGGTCTCGCACGCGGCCGTGCCGAGCGTCTCGGAGACCAGCTCGCGGCCGCCCGCCGACAGGCGCTCCCAGAGCGCGTCGTCGCGGCCGAGCCGGACGATCGCCTCGGCGAACTCGGCGGCCGAGTCCGCGATCAGCATGCCCCGCTCGGGGCGGTCGAAGCCCTCGGCGGCGATCGCCGTCGCGACGACCGGCACGCCGGCGGCGAGCGACTCGCCGACCTTGCCCTTCAGGCCGGCGCCGAAGCGCAGCGGCGCGATCGAGATGCGGCGGCCGGCGAGCTCGTCCTGCACCGACGGCAGGAAGCCGCGCGGGTCGGCGCCCGCGGCGGCTGCGAGCCGTGCGAGGGCGTCGGACATGCCGGAGCCGGCGACGACGACCGGGCCGGGATACGCAGCGGCCTGCAGGAGCGGCATGACCTCGGCGCACAGCCACTGGACCGCGTCGGCGTTCGGCGCATGCCCGTAGCTGCCGACGAAGAGCGCGCCGCGGCGGCCGGCGAGCGGCGCGACCGTGTCGGTGAGGCGGTGCACGTTTCCCAGCACCTGCACATCCGCGCCCGGCAGGAGGCCTGCGAGCAGCGCGCGCTCGTCCTCGGTCACCGCCAGCACGACGTCGGCGGCGGCGTAGGCGGCGAGCTCCTGGGCGCGCTCGCGCTCGGCGCGGGCGACACCCAGCTGATCGCCCGCAAGGTCGGCGGCGCGGCGCATACGCACGAAGTGCACGTCAACCGAGTCGACCGCGATCCGCGTGCGCGGCGAGACGGCGCGCAGCACAGGGACGGCCCGCCCGGCGAGCGTGTGGAACGAGACGATGGCGGCGTCGAAGCCCCGCCGCAGCAGCGCGTCCAGGTCGTCGCCGCGGTCGGCGGCGGCCACCTCGATGCCGTCGCCCGCGAAGCGCGCGGCTGCGGCCTCGTAGCCCGTGGACGTCTCACACATGAGCGTCGTGCGGTAGCCGAGCCGGCGCAGGGCGGTGGCGATCTCGGCCGCGCGGGTGTGGCCGGCGCTGCGGCTCGGCTCGGGCATGTCGGGATAGAAGAAGAGCACCGACTCGCGCTCGCCCTGCGGGCCGGAGGCGTGGGGGACGCGGACCGGCGGCCGCGCGACGATCCCGTGCGCCGCCTGCGACCCGGGCGCCTCGCGGGCCGTGCGCACACCGAGATCGACGGCCTGGCGCACGCGCAGGGCGAGCGGCACGTCGGTCGCGGCGGCCAGGTCGGCGAGCAGCGGCGCGGGGTTGGGTTCTGCGTTGGGCGCCGGGGCCGGGGCCGGGGCGGCGGGTTCTCCCAATTGGCAATTCGGATGGATGCCAATTGGGTTCTCGCGCCCCGGGTCGTCGCGCCCCGGGTCGTCGCGCCCCGCCCGCTCATATCCCACCGTCTCCAGGCCGTTGTTGAACGCGCGCACGACGATGTAGCTCTCGTCGATACGGTGGTGCCCGATGCGGTGGCCGACGGCGGCCGCGGCCAGGTAGCGGCCGACGCCGAGTCCGAGCCGGTGCACGTTGGTGGCGGCCATGAACTCCTCGCCGCCGAGCGCGCCGCCCTCGCCCGCGCCGAAGCCGGCGTCGAACCCGCCGACGGCGTCGAGCGCGGCCCGGCGGATCGCCCAGTTGGCCCCGTACACCTCGGCCCGGCCGGGGAAGTCCTGATCGGCGTCGCCGAGCGAGAGCACGCTGAAGAACGACTCCATGCCCGCCGGCGGCCAGCCCGCCGGGCGCTCGGCCGGCCACAGGCCCTGGATCGGCCCGCCGGCCACGGCGACGCGGGGATCGCAGAAGCCGTCGCGCAGGCTCTCGATCCAGCCCGGCCCGGGGCGGGCGTCGTCGTCGAGGTAGGCGAGCACCTCGTGGCGCGCGGCCGCGGCGCCGGTGTTGCGCGCCCGCGAGAGACCGGCGATGGCCTCGCGCACGACGCGCACGCCGGCAGGCAGGCTGACCGCAAGCGGCTCCTTGCCGTTGTCGACCACGACGATCTCGCCGCCGTCGGCGAGCACGCCGTGGGCGATGCAGGCCTCGACGCACGGCCCAACCTCGTCCGGCCGGTCGCGCGTGCAGACGATTACGCTCGCCGCCGGGCCCTCCGCCGCCCGGCGCGAGCGGGCCGCGCCGACGACGACGAGCGGGCCGGGCGCCGCCTGGGCGACCAGCGTTTCGTAGTGGCCCTCGCGGGCGGTATGGAGCGGCTGGCGCTCGATCCAGAAGCGACGGCCGGCGGCCAGGCAGTCCGGTGCGAGCGCGGCGGGCGGTCCGTCGGCGCCCGCGAGCGGCCACAGGCTGCCGTCCTCTGCGATGCGGTACCCGTGCACGTCGCCCGCGCTCGTCTCGATCACGGGCGCCGCGATCCCGGCGCCGGCGGCGATCGCCGCGACCAGCGGGTCGACGAAGCCGGGCAGCGGGCGGGCGATGTTCGAGAGCGCGATGCAGACCTCGGCCGACGCCGCCTGCGCCGCAGCGGCGAGGGCGGCGCGGCGCCCGACCGGGCGGTCGCTGCGATGGATGGTGACGTCGCCCTCGAGGCGAGCCAGCAGCGTCCGCGTCTCGGGGCCGGAGGCGTCGTCGACGACGACCACCTCGACGTCCTCGGCCAGATCGCAGGCCACGAGCGCCTCGATCTGCGCCCACAGCGCGGCCGGGTTGTCCCGGGCGACGATCAGGATCGCGGCCCTCACGCCCCAGCCGCCATGATCGCGACGTGGTTGCCCCAGGCGTTCTCGTCGGCAGGATCGAGCTCTACGGCGGTGGCGATCGCGATCCGTGCCTCGGGCGAGCCGAGCGCGTGCAGCGCGACGGCCAGGTCGTTCCAGGCCTCGGCCGTCGCGGGCGCCTCCTCGAGCGCCCGGGTGAAGAGCTGCGCGGCGGCCGCGGCGTCGCCCCGCCCGTACGCGGCCTCGCCCTGCTCGATCAGCGCCTTCGCGGCCGTGTCGTCGCCGGCCGCTGCGGACGCGGCGGCGACCTCGGCGATGCAGCGCGGATCGCGCAGCTCGCGCCCGAGCGACCACAGGTACTGGCGCAGGACGCGGCTGTGCGGGAACCGCCGCACCGTCCGGATCAGGAAGTCGGCTCCGGCCTCCTTGAAGCACCAGTAGTGGTCGCGGTTGTAGTGCGTGTCCATGCTGCGGCCGAACTCCTCGGGTGTCACCAGCGCCGCGAAGGCCTCGTCGTACAGCCCGACGAAGTGGTGGGTCATCGTCTCGGCCATCCGCGCGCCCCAGGAGATGTCCGTGGAGCCCCACACGAGCAGGCGGTCGGCGACGACGCACGGGCCGTCGAGCGACGCCTGCACGTACCAGATCATCGGGAAGTACATGTTCTCGCTGGTCGACTCGGCCTCGACCGCCCGCAGCTGATCGCGGCGGACGATCGACGCCGACAGGAACGTCAGCCAGTGCGTCTGCGCGACCCACATGCGGCCGGGGTCGGCGTGCACCTCGGGTGCGTCGGGACGGCGCGACTCGACCTTCACGCGTCCATCGGGATGGATGAACCGGTGCGGCAGGTGCAGCCACGCGGGCCGGTGCTCCCGCAGGAGCTCGAGGATGTAGGCGATCGCCCCGGGCTCGGGCTCGTCGTCGTCGCCCATGAGCCACAGGTAGTCGCACTCGGGCGCGTTTGCAACCAGCCAGCGGTGGTTTGCGACCACGCCGACGTTCGTCTTCTGCCGGTGCCACCGCAGCGACGGCATCCCCGCCGCCGTCCGCTGGAGCAGGTCGGGGGTCTCGTCCGGCGAGGCGTTGTCGGAGACGTGCACGACGACGTCGGCCGAGTCCGCGAGCTCGTCCTGCAGCCGTTCCAGCAGACGGCCGAGCGGCGCCGCCCGGTTGTACGTCGGGATGCAGATGGCGAGCAGCGGGCGGCTCATGCGGCCAGCCGGTCGCTGCCGCCGAGGTGGCCGCGATACCACGCGACCGTGCGCCGCAGGCCCTCGTCGAGGCCGTAGTCCGGGCTCCAGCCCAGCCGCTCGCGCGCCTTCTGGGCCGACAGGTACTGGTGGGCGATCTCGTGCACGGCCTCGCCGCGGATGTCGGGCTGCAGGTCGGTGCGGCCGCAGGCTGCGAGCACGCGCATCGTCATCGCGGTCGCCGTCAGCTGCAGCTCGTTGGAGTAGTTCCAGGCCTCGCCCGCGATCCCGGGCTCGTGGGCGCGCTCGGCCAGGGCGATATAGGCCAGGGCGGCATCCTCGACGTACAGGTAGTCGCGGATCAGGGTGCCGTCGCTGCGCAGCACCGGCCGCTGCCCCCGCAGGGCGGAGCGGATCGTGCCGGGAACGAGGCGGCTGTAGTTCAGGTCGCCGCCGCCGTACAGGTTGCCGCAGCGCGTGATCGCAACCGGCAGGCCGAACGTGGCGGCGTAGCTCTGGGCGATCAGGTCGGCGCAGCTCTTCGAGACGTCGTAGGGATGCCGGCCGCGCAGCGGGTGGTGCTCCTGATAGGGCAGGTCGGGCTGGCTGCCGTACGCCTTGTCCGACGAGGCGACGACGATCCGCGCCGGACGGCCGCTGCGCCGGCAGGCGTCCAGCACCTCCCACGTGCCCTCGACGTTCGAGCGCATCGTGTTGGCCGGGTCGCGCAGGGCGTGCTCGACGATCGTCTGCGCCCCGAGGTGGAAGACGGCGTCGATCTCGTACTCGGCCAGGACGCGCTCGATCAGGCGGCCGTCGCGCAGGTCGCCGAAGACGGTCGTGCAGCGGCTGCCGGATGCGCCGACGAAGAACCGGCTCTGCGGCACGAGGTCGCGGACGAGCGCGACCACCTCGGCGCCGCGGGCGACGAGCGCCTCGCAGAGCCACGATCCGAGCAGGCCGGTGGCTCCCGTGACGAGGACGGGCCGCTCGCTCCAGAAGGAGCCGTCGGGGGATGCAGGCATGCGCGCGGGGGGAGCGCTCATGCGAGCCCCATCGGCGATCGCGGAGGCGAACTTGAGCGCTCGCGCGCGGCTAAAGCTTCGCGCCCGCGGCACCGATTGAGGGACCTACGATGCCCCCCTCATCGAACGCCAAGGTCGTCATCCTGTGCGGTGGCCAGGGTACGCGCATGCGCGAGGAGACCGAGTACCGGCCCAAGCCGATGGTCGAGGTCGGCGGCCGCCCGCTGCTCTGGCACATCATGAAGATCTACGCCGCCGCCGGCCTCAACGACTTCGTCTGCTGCCTGGGCTACCGCGGCGCGATGATCAAGCAGTACTTCCTCGAGTACCGCAGCCTGGCCGCCGACGTGAGCGTCAACCTGCGCAGCGGCGACGTCGAGTACCACTCGTCCGAGAGCGAGGACTGGAACGTCACCCTGGTGGACACGGGCGACGACTCGATGACCGGCGCCCGCGTGAAGCGCGTCGCCCACCACCTGGCCGGCGACCTGTTCCTGTGCACCTACGGCGACGGCCTGGCCGACATCGACGTGGCCGCCGCGCTCGAGTTTCACCGCTCGCACGGCAAGCTCGCGACGCTGACCGGCGTGCACCCGCCGTCGCGGTTCGGTGAGCTCGTGCACACGAGCGCCCGGGTGGCCCGCTTCGCCGAGAAGCCGGCCGGCGGGTCGGGCCTCGTCTCCGGCGGGTTCTTCGTCTTCGACCGCCGGGTGCTCGAGCGCCTGGAGTTCGACGCCGGCTGCGTGCTCGAGCGCGAGCCGCTCGAGGGCCTCGCCCGCGACGGCGAGCTGATGGTCTACGAGCACGGCGGGTTCTGGCAGTGCGCCGACACGGTGCGCGACGTCGAGCTCCTGCGCGGCCTGTGGGACAGCGGCCGGGCACCGTGGCGGATCTGGGACGACCGCCGGGGGCGGGTCGCGCCGAGCCCGCGCCGTCGCCGCGGCGACCTCGAGGCGGCCGCGTGAGCGCCGACCTGCGGGCCGAGGCAAACGCCGTGCGCCGGATCGTGCTCGAGGCCGCCCTGGCCGCGGGCACCTGCCACATCGGCAGCTCGCTCTCGATCGTCGACATCCTCACGGTGCTCTACTTCCGCACGCTGCGCGCGGAGGCGGGCGACCGCTTCCTGCTCAGCAAGGGCCACGCCGCGTCGGCGCTCTACGCCGTGCTCGCCCGCACCGGCGCGCTCGACGAGCGCGAGGTGATCGCCGGCTACTGCAGCGACGGGGGCGCCTTCGCCGGCCATCCCGAGCGGCACGTCCCGGGCGTCGAGGTCACCGCCGGCTCGCTCGGCCACGGCGTCGCGGTCGCGCTCGGCTACGCGCTCGCCGACCGCGGCGACGCGAGCGACCGGCGCACGTACTGCCTGGTCGGCGACGGCGAGCTGAACGAGGGCTCGATCTGGGAGGCCGTTGCGCTCGCGGGCCATCTGGGCATCCGCGGCCTCGCGCTGATCGTGGACGCGAACGGGTTCCAGGGTCTCGGCAAGGTGCAGGACGTGTGCTCGCTGGGGCCGCTCGCCGACCGGTTCCGGGCCTTCGGCTGGGCGGTCGACGAGGTCGACGGTCACGACCACGGCGCGCTCGAGCAGCGGCTTGCCGGCGGTTGGTTCCGGCCGCGGGTGATCGTCGCCCACACGGTGAAGGGCTACGGCGTGCCCGTGCTCGAGGGCCAGTTCATGTCGCACTACCGGTCGTTTCGGCCGCACGAGCGCGACCTGCTCTTCGCCGGGCTCGACGAGCGGGAGGTGGCGGCGTGAGGGACGCGTTCTTCCGGGCGCTCACCGAGCTCGGCGCGGCCGACGAGCGCGTGTGGGCGCTCACCGGCGACCTCGGGGTGGGGCTGTTCGAGCCGTTCGAGGCCGTTGCGCCCGGGCGCTACCTGAACGTCGGCATCGCCGAGCAGACGCTGGTCGGCGTCGCCGCCGGGCTCGCCTACGCGGGCAAGGTGCCGTTCGCCTACTCGATCGCCCCGTTCATCACGTCGCGGCCGCACGACCAGGTGCGCGTCGACGTCGCCTGCGCCGAGGCCAACGTGAAGCTCGTCGGCGTCGGCAGCGGCGTCTCCTACGGCACGCTCGGGCCGACCCACCACGCGATCGACGATCTCGCGCTGATGCGGGTGCTGCCGGGCATGACCGTCATCGCGCCGGGCGACCCGGCCGAGGCCGGACGCGCGGTGCGCGCCGCCGCGGCACACGAGGGGCCGGTGTACCTGCGGCTGGGCAAGAACAACGAGCCCGCCCTGCTGCCCGCCGACGCCGCGTTTGCGATCGGCCGCGCGCTCGAGCTGCGCAGCGGCGGCGACGTCACCATCGCCGCCACGGGAACCGCGCTGCGCGAGGCGAGCGCCGCCGCCGATCTGCTCGCCGCCGACGGGATCGCCGCCACGCTGCTGCACTTCGGCACCGTGAAGCCCTTCGACGCCGCCGCGCTGGTCGCAGCCGCGGCCCGCACCGGCGCCGTCGTCACCGTCGAGGAGCACTCGATCGTGGCCGGCTTCGGCTCGGCCGCCGCAGAGGCGCTGGCCGAGGCCGGCGTGGGCGCCGTGCTGCGCCGCGTCGGCTTCCCGGACACATTCGCGCATGCGGTCGGCTCGCGCGACCACCTGGTCGGCCGGTACGGCGCCTCCGCAGGCGCCGTCGCCGCGACGGCCCGCGAGCTGCTCGAGGGGAGGGCGGCATGCGCGACGACGTGAGCCGCCGGGACGAGGTCTTCCGCGCGGCCGTGCGCGACGAGCTCGCGTTCATGAAGGCTGCGGCGACGCTCGAGGAGCTCGTCGCCCGCTCGGTGCCGCTGGCGGGCGGCGCGGGGATGCTCGTGCCGGTGTGCGCGCTGCACGCCGGGGACGAGCGCCTGATCGGCACGCTGGCACGCTGGCGCGAGGAGAACGCCTTCGCGTTTCCGACCCAGTTTCCGGTCACGCATGGCGGCACGGCGACATGGCTGCGGCGCGGCGTGCTGGACGTGCCCGACCGGATCCTGTTCCTCGTCCAGGATCGCTTCGGCCACACCGTCGGCCATCTCGGCTTCGCCGCGGCGGCAGGCGCCGGCCGCTCGCTCGAGGTCGACAACGTCGTGCGCGGCGAGCAGGCCGTGCAGCCGGGCCTGATGGGCGCGGCGCTCACGGGTCTGCTGGCCTGGGGCGAGGAGTGCTTCCGGCCCGCGCGCATCCATCTGCGCGTGTTCGCGGACAACGCGCACGCGATCGGCTTCTACCGCAGGCTCGGGTTCCGCGACGGCGACCGCACGCCGCTTCGGCGCGAGGTCGATGGCGAGACTGTCCGGTACGTCCCCGCCGCCGGCGGCACCGCCGACCGCTGGTTCCTCGGCATGGAGTGGGAGCCCGGGCGGCGCGCTGACCACGGCGAGCCGATCCTGACCGCCGGGCCGTCGATCTCGCCGCGCGAGGTCGCCTATGCCACCGACGCCGCCCGGCACGGCTGGAACCGGCGCTGGAGCGGATACATCACGCGGCTCGAGCGCGAGTTCGCCGAGTACGTCGGCGCGGACCACGCGATCGCCACCTCGAGCTGCACCGGCGCCCTGCACCTGGCCATGGTCGCGCTCGGCATCGGCCCGGGCGACGAGGTGATCGTGCCCGAGCAGACCTGGGTCGCCACCGCCAAGGCGGTCTCCTACACCGGTGCGACGCCCGTCTTCGCCGACGTCGAGCCCGTCAGCTGGTGCCTGGACGCGGAGTCGGCCGAGTCCGCGATCACCGCGCGCACGAAGGCGATCGTGCCCGTCCACCTCTACGGCCACCCGGCCGACATGGACGCCCTGCGGGCCGTCGCGGACCGCCACGGGCTGCCGCTGGTCGAGGACGCCGCCCCGGCGATCGGCGCCGAGCTGCGCGGCCGCCGCGTCGGCGCGCTCGGCACCGCGGGCGCCTTCAGCTTCCAGGGCGCGAAGCTGCTCGTCACGGGCGAGGGCGGCATGCTGGTCACGAACGACCCCGACGTGTACGCCCGCGCCTACAAGGCCTGGGATCTCGGCGTCGAGCGCTCGAAGGGCTTCTGGATCGACGCCCACGGCCTCAAGTACAAGCTGCCGAACGTCGCCGCTGCGATCGGGCTCGGCCAGCTCGAGCGCGTCGACCACCTGATCGAGGCCAAGCGCGAGATCTTCGCCTGGTACGCCGAGGAGCTCGATGGCGTCGCGGGCATCACGCTGAACCACGAGGCCGAGTGGGCGCGCAGCATCTACTGGATGACGAGCATCCTCGTCGACCCGGCCTGCGGGATCGACCGCGAGGGCATGCGCGCCGCGCTGGCCGCTGCGGGGATCGACACCCGGCCGACGTTCCCGCTGATCAGCACCTACCCGATCTGGGACGAGCGCCGCGCTGTGCCCGCGCCGGTGGCGCGGACGATCGGCGACCGTGGCATCAACCTCCCGACCGGCGTGCGCCTGCGCCGCGACCAGGTGGCCCGGATCGGCGCCGAGATCCGTCGCGTCGTGGCCGCCGCGGCGCTCGGCAAGGCCGCGTAGCCCGCAGGCGCCGGCCGGATCGATCAGGCCGCGCGGGCGGCGGCGCCGGCCCGGAACGCCGCGAAGGTCTCGGCGACGTACTCGAGGGCGGCGCGGTCGAGGCCGGGGTAGCAGCCGATCCAGAACGAGCGCTCGGCGATCAGGTCGGTCGTCTCGAGGCCGCCGGCGACGCGGTGGGTGACGCCCGCGTAGGCCGGCTGGCGCAGCAGGTTCCCGCCCATCAGCTGGCGCGAGTCGATCCCGCGCGCGTGCAGGTAGGTCACCAGGTCGCGGCGCGTGAAGCCGGCGTCAGGGCGCACCGTGACCGTGAACCCGAACCAGCACGGCTCGGCGCCGGGCGTCGGCTCGGGGAGCACGAGCACGTCGGCGTGGGGGGCGAGCGCCTCGCGCAGGAAGGCGTGGTGTGCGCGCCGCGCCGCGACGAACGACTCCAGCCGGTCGAGCTGGGCGAGGCCGATCGCGGCCTGCATGTCGGTCGCCTTCAGGTTGTAGCCGAGGTGCGAGTAGACGTACTTGTGGTCGGAGCCGAAGGGCAGCGAGCCGTGCTGGCACGAGAACCGCTGTCCGCACGTGTTCTCGGCGCCCGGCTCGCACCAGCAGTCGCGGCCCCAGTCGCGGAACGACTCGACGACCTTCTTCAGCAGCGGCCGGTCGGTGAGGACGGCGCCGCCCTCGCCGAGGGTGATCTGGTGGGCGGGGTAGAACGAGAGCGTGGCGAGGTCGCCGAACGTGCCGACGCTGCGGCCGCGCCAGGTCGAGCCGAGCGCGTCGCAGCAGTCCTCTACCAGCCACAGGCCGTGACGCGTGCAGAACGCCGCGACGGCGTCGAGATCGAACGGGTTGCCGAGCGTGTGGGCGACCATGACCGCCCGCGTGCGGTCGCTGCGGGCCGCCTCGAGCCGGGTCACGTCGATGTTGTACTCCGGCAGCGTGACGTCGACGAACACGGGCACGAGGCCGTTCTGGATGATCGGGTTCACGGTCGTCGGGAAGCCCGCCGCGACCGTGATCACCTCGTCTCCGGGGACCAGTCGGCGGTCGCGCAGGCGCGGCGAGGTCAGGGCCGTCAGCGCGAGCAGGTTGGCGGATGAGCCGGAGTTGACGAGCAAGGCGTGGCGGTGGCCGGTGACGGCGCGCAGGCGGCGTTCGAACGCCGCCGCCTCGGGGCCGTGGGTGAGCCAGAAGTCCAGGCTCGAGCGGACGAGCTCGACGACCTCCTCGGCGCCGAAGACGCGTCCCGAGCACGGCACCCGCGGTGCCGTCGGGTCGAAGGGCTGCGGCGCATGGCGGTCGCGCGCGTACTCGGCGACCAGCTCGAGGATGCGGGTCGTGCGGGGGTCCTGCGTCATCTCGACGGCGTATCGGCATCTCGAAAGGGTGACTTGAGCATGCCCCCGAAGCAGGACACCCTGTGGTAGGCCCGCGCCCCCGGGCGGGTGATGCCGGCACTTCACCGGATACCGATACACCAGCCGGAGGCGGCACTCCCGAAATCCCGGAAAGGGGTCACCATGATCGAGCGTCTCCTGCACCACGGATCGTCCGACGAGTCCGGCCAGACCATGGCGGAGTACGCCGTCGTCCTGGGTGTCATCACCATCGCGGTCGTGATCACGCTCGGCCTGCTCAGCACGGCCATCTCGAGCACGCTCTCGAACGTGATCAGCTCGCTCTAGCGAGGAAGCTTGACTGGCCCGCGTGCCGGTCGTATCGTCGCCGGGCTTTGGCGGACGGCGAGCGGACGGCACCAGGTGGCGACGATCCCGGCGACGCCGGGCAGGTGATCCGCGCCTTCGTCGAGGGCGACGTCGCGCGCCTCGGCCCCGCCCTTCACCCCGATGTCGAGGTGCGCCTCTCGGCGTTCGTCGAGTCGGCCCTGCGGCTGCACGGACGCGAGGCGGTGCTGCGCTGGTACCGGCGCACGGCCGGGTCGCATCGCGCCTACCTGCACCGGGTGCAGGAGGCGGCGCCGGCGGTATGGCTCGCGTTCGGGCGGATGCAGCTGTCGGAGCCGGCCCGCGGCATGCGCGACTACCAGGTGGTGTGGATGGTGGCGCTGCGGGACGGGATGGTGTGGCGGGCGAGCTCGCACGAGACCGAGGCGCAGGCACGCGCCGCGGCGGGCGCGCCGCGGCCCTGACGCGGTCTCAGGCCCGCCCGCGGGTGCGGTCGAGCTCGGCGTCGATCGCCGCGCCGAGGAGCAGCGCGAGGCTCGAGAGCCAGAGCCAGGTCAGCATCACGATGACCGTGGCGAGCGAGCCCCACGTCTTGTTGTACGAGCCGAAGTTCGAGACGTACCAGGCAAACCCGCCGGACGCCGCCAGCCAGACGACGAGCGCGGTGACGGCGCCGGGCGTCACCAGGCGCCAGCCCGGGCGGTCGAGGTCGGGGCCGAAGCGGTAGACGCCGGCGAAGGCGATCAGAAGCGCCGCCACGAGCACGGGCCACTCTGCCACCCACCACACCCACGAGACGGCCGTGCGCTGGTTGAGCGCCGATCCCACCCAGCCGCTCGCCTGCGGCCCGAGCACGAGCAGGCCGAACGCGAGCAGGAACGCGACGAGGACGCAGACGAGCATGGCGATCGCGGCGAGGCGGGTGCGGACGAAGCCGCGCCGCTCGGTGCGGTCGAAGGCGATGTTGAGCGCCCACATGAGCGTCTTCATCGCGCCGGTCAGCGACCATATGGCGACCACGGCGCCGACGACGATCATGGCCGTCCCGCCGGCGTGGTGGTGCGCGACCTGCGTCAGGCTCTTGTTGAGGAGCGTGATGACGCTCGCGGGCAGGATCGTGTCGAGGTGCTTCAGCAGGCGCCCGGCGGTGCCTTCGTTCGCCACGCTCGCGAACACGCCGACGGCGACGAGCGCGGCGGCCGGGATGCTCAGAAACAGGTTGAATGCGACGGCCTGGGCCAGGTTCGTGGCGTGGTCGTCACGCGCCCGGCGCCCGGCGCGGAGCAGCACACCGCCGGTGTCGCGGGCCCGCAGGCGCCGCTCGGGTTGCGGCGGCGTCACGACCCCGGTGTCACCGAGCTCCGCGTCCGTAGGTGGCCCGCTCACCTCGTGCGGGTGGGTACGGATCGGCATACCTCAGACACCTTAGCCGCTGCTACGGCGTTCCGGGGAATGCGGGTCCCCCAAGGAGTAAGGGTTCTGTTGGCATGGGTTGCTGATGCAGGTTGGTGCCGCTAGGTTGGCCCCCAATGAGACGCTCACTTGTCATTTCAATCACGTTGCTCCTGTCACTTCCGGCCACCGCTCGGGCCACCGCCGTCGACGTTGCGCCGCACGTTGGTCGTACCCCGATCGCCGCCGACACAATCGCCGCCGCCGCCGTGCGCGATGCGATGCGCCTGCGCGGCGTGCCGTACGTCTGGAGCGGCAGCACCCCGGCCGGGTTCGACTGCTCCGGGTTCACGAGCTACGTCTACGGGAAGCTCGGGATCCATCTGGCGCACTCGAGCTACGCGCAGTGGACGTCCGGGCCGCGCGTGCCGCGGCGTGACCTCCGTCCCGGCGACCTGGTGTTCTTCGCCGGCCTGGGCCATGTCGGCATCTACATCGGCGGCAACCGGTTCATCCACGCGCCCCACACCGGCACGGTCGTGTCGGTCAACCGCCTCTCCGACGGCTGGTACGGAGGCGACTACGACGGCGCCGTGCGGCCGCGAGGCTCGGGTGCGGCGCTGGCTACCATGGGTGAGTGGCGCTCCCGCTCGATCAGACGACTCCGTTCGGAGCACGCGCTGCGCGTCGTCTCGCGCGTGACCTCATCGGCTGGCTGGTAACGGTGAACGGCGCCGGCGCGCCGGCGCCGGTTCCGGTCTGGTTCCTGCTCGACGGCGACTCGTTCCTGGTCTACAGCCGCCCGGACACGCCCAAGCTGCGCAACATCGCCGCGAACCCGCGCGTGGCGCTGCACCTGAACGACGACGGCCGCGGCGGCGACGTGATCACCGTTGCGGGGCGCGCCCACCGAAGCGCCGACCCGCCCGCCCACCTGGTGCCCACCTACGTCGAGAAGTACGCCGAGCTGATCGCCGGCAACGGGTGGACGCCGCAGTCGTTCGCCGCCGACTACTCGGTGCCGGTACGGATCGAGCCGCGCGCGATCCGCGGCCACTGACGGTCGCGGCGCGGGCCGCCGAGGGTGGCCGCGAGCGGCGTGGTAGGGTCGACGCGCGCGAACGCCCGCTGGGTCGCCAACCGCTTCTCCTTCCTCCCGGGCGAAAGACCTTCAGAGGCGGGAGACGAGCGACACATGAACCGCCGCAACCTGCGCGACGCGTTCCTCATCCTGTTCGGCGTGATCTCGGTCGTCAACGGAGCGTTCGGCAACGGGCACGTGCTCATCGCCGTACTCGGGGCGGTGGCGCTCGCGATCGTCGCGTGGCAGCGGCTGCAGGCGCGCGCGGACAAGCGGCCTGCGGCCATGTGAGAGGCGCCGCTGCCCACCGTTGTGCCCCCCAACGCCGAAAGGCCCGGAGTTCCGGGCCCTTCGGGAGGTACCGCATACCGGATTCGAACCGGTGTTACCGCCGTGAGAGGGCGGCGTCCTAGGCCCCTAGACGAATGCGGCAGGGACCGGCGGCAAGTGTAGCAAGGCGGTCATTCCGGGCCCGGCGCGACGATGGCCTCGACCTCGATCTCGACCAGGAACTCGGGGCCGACGAGGCCGGCGATCCCGATCATCGTCGAGACGGGGCGGACGTCGGCGAAGAACTCGCCGTGCGCCCGGCCGACGTCGAACTGGTGCCGCTCGACGTCGACGACGTACATGCGCGTGCGCACGACGTCGGCGAGCGAGGCGTCGAGCGCCTCGAGCGCGGCTTGGATCCGGCGCAGCGAGGCCACCGCCTGAGCGTAGGCGCCCTCGGGCGGGCGCCCGTCGGGGCCGATGCCGAGCGTCCCCGACACGTGTACGACATCGCCGACCCGCACCGCCCGGTCATAGCCGATCCGGGCCTCGAACTCGGTGTTGCTGGAGTGGTGGCGGCGCTCGCTCATGCCTTCGCGTCCACCCGCGCCTGCAGGGCGGCCTTGACGGCCGGCCAGTCGTCGTCGATGACGCTGTACCAGGCCGAGTCGCGCCGCTCGCCGTCGCGCACCAGCATGTGCTTGCGGAAGACGCCCTCGAAGGTGGCCGGGATGGCGGCCAGCGCCGCCCGCGAGCGCTCGTTGCGGGCGTCGGTCTTGAACTCGACCCGCAGGCACCCGAGCCGCTCGAACGCGTGAGTCAGCAGCAGCAGCTTCGCGTCGGTGTTCGCGCCGCTGCCCCAGGCCGCCGGCGTCACCCAGCTGTACCCGATCTCGAGGACGCGGTCGGTCGGCCGAAGCGCCAGATAGCGGCTGCTGCCGATCGGGCGGTCGTCGCCGCGGCGGACGATGCAGAACGGCGCTTCGAGCCCGGCGTCGGCCGCCGCCAGGGCCTCGTCGAACCACTCGTGGAAGGCGTCGGGCTCCGTGGCCACGGTGCGCATGAAGCTCCACACGCGGTCGTCCGCGGCGGCCGTCCGCAGCCCCGGCTCGTGGTCGGCGCGCAGCGGCTCGAGGACGACGAGGCGTCCGGTCAGCTGCGGGCGCAGGTCGGCAAAGGTGTCCACGGCGGTGATCGTAGCCCGCCGCCCGGCGGCCGGTTCCGTAGTTTCCCAGGGCCCGAATCCGCGCGTGCACCGATGGCGGCGACGGCGCGATTGCCGATCCTAAGGAGGATGTCGACCGCCGGCCACGAGGAGCTGATGGGCACCCGTACCGCAACCTGGAGCATCGATCGACGAGGGCCGTCATGCCGCCGGTGAGCTATCCGGTCGCCTGGCAGCGCGAGGCCGGCCCCCGCCTGGTCGGCTCGGCCACCGTCGACGGCGAAGGGCTTGTGCTCGTGGGCCGCGAGGTCGGCACCCAGAACGCCGAGGAGCGCCTGGCGCTCGCCGGCGGGGCGGTCGAGCGCGTCGAGCTACGCCGGTCATCCGCGCTGCCCTCGCTCTCGGCGGTGCACGACGGCCGCCCGGTGGTCATCGAGCTCTTGATGGGAGGGTGGGGGGCCGCGCACCACCTGGCCGACGCCCTCGCCGGGCCGCTCGCAGGAGCTCAGCCGGCCGCCTCGGCGCAGGTGCGCACCGTCGCGATCGCCGCGCGCATCCGCGCCGGTCGCAGGGCCGAGCTCGAGCAGATTCTTGGACGCGGAGTCCCCACGGAGCTTGACCGCGAGGACGTGCGCTGCCACGAGATCGCGCTGGGGGACGACGACGTGGTCATCGTCCTCACCGCACCGGGGACGAGCGTGCGGGTGCTGGCCGAGGCCGGGCTCGGGCTCGGCGGCACGATCGCGACGCCGCGCGTGCTCACCCAGACGTTCTCGTGGCGGCGCGACGCCGATATCCGCCCGGCCGCAACGGGATAACGGCAGAGGGGTTCCGGTCGCGGCGGGATCGCGGTAGGATTCCGGCGGGCAGCGGGCCATCCACCCAGGGAGGCTCGGGCCGCGTGTGGGCACCACGCGAAGGAGTAGCTGTGAGGGACCACCGATGCCGGACATGAGACGGTTCAGGATCCCGGACGGATGGCGTCCGCGGAGGCCCGGCGTCGACCGCCTGCGCGACCGCGACTGGGATCGCCCGCGCCCGAAGCGGCCCCGCTGGCTGCACGGCCCCGACATGGAGCGGCTGCGTGACCGCGAGTGGACGCGGCCGCGGTGGCTCGTCATCCCGACCCTCGGCTGGCTGCGCATGCCCGAGCTCGACGTCCCGGCGCACATGCTCGTGCCCGGTATCGCCGTGATCGCGCTCCTCTTCGGCGGCGGCCTCTACTTCGGCAACATGCTCGGCTCCGATCCGAGCGCGGCCAGCCTCATCACCACGGTGACGCTCAAGGGCAAGGTCGTCACCCTGAAGGGCAAGCCGGTGAAGGTGATCGTGCCGGCCAAGACCGTCACCCGGCACGGCAAGACGATCAAGCAGCCGCGCAAGACGGTCGACCTGACCCAGACGCAGACGCAGGTGCGCACCCGCACCCAGCCGGTGCCGGTGCCGACGACGGTGTTCCGCACCCAGACGATCATTCACACCCAGACGGTGACGTCGACCTTCACGGTCACGACGACCCTTCCGAGCAGCTGATCAGATGTCCGCGGGCGCTCCCGGGACCGTGCGCCCGCCCGGGAAGCGCGACCGCAGGGCGTTGTCGATGATCTCGGCCTCGCGTGCCGCGCGGGCCTTGCGCTCGGCCGCCTCGGCGAGCGCCGCCCGGTGCGCCGGGAGCACGCGCTCGAGATAGTCCTTGCTCGCGTCGGTGACCGCGCCCTCGAGCGCGTCGACCGACGCGGCGTACGCCGACGGCTCGACGGTGAGGGTGATCTGGTGCATCGTGCCGTCGCCGAAGCACTCGGCGTTTGCGAGCCCGCGCCGGCCGAGCTCGTCCTGCACGCACTGCCAGAAGCGCTGGTCAGCGGTCTCGGGGACGACCGTGAACACCAGGTCGAGCCCGCCGCTCGCCTCGCGCTGCCCGACGTACTCGAGGACGTGGGCCCGGCCGTCACCGTCTGTGAGCATCGCGGCGATTATAGGCACCCGGCCGCGGCGTGACCGCGGCCGTCGGCGCGGCTCTCAGGCGGAGAGGCTACGCCGGGGCCGGCGGCGCCGCCGGCTCCTCGTCCGGGGGGGTAGCCGGAGCGGGCGCGAGCCGCGCCGAGGCGACATACGCGACGACCACCGCGACGATGATCAGCGGCGTCAGCGCGAGGCCGTCGGCGCTCAGGAAGACCACCGCGAGCAGCACCGCCGTCAGCGGCAGGTCGAGCATGACGGCGGTCATGGCGCCGATGCCCATCGCCGGCGCCGGCGATCATCGGCAGGCCGGGCAGGTGTGAGAGCGCGATCCCGCCGACCGCGCCGATGAACATTCCCGGGAACACCGGGCCGCCGCGGAAGCTCGAGAGCGCGAGGCCATAGGCGAGCGACTTGCAGATCAGGAGCAGGACGAGCGCGCCGACCGTCCAGCCGGCCGCCCCCTCGATCAGGCCCGGGAGCGCGTCCTGACCCGAGAAGAGCACCTCCGACGCCGGGTGGTCGGTCAGCTCGGCGAAGGCGACTGCCGCGACGCCGATCGCGAGCCCGACGATCGGCGTCAGCTGCACCTTGCGGGGTTCGACCACCGGCTGCAGCGCGAGCGCGCCCCGCCGGATGGCCGTCCCGAGGACCGCCGCCGCGAGGCCGATCGGGATCGCCCACAGGAACTCGGCCACCGTCGGCGAGGTGAAGGCCGGAATGTTCGGGATTGCCAGCGAGAACGTGCCGTAGCCGGTCCAGCTGTCGAGGCCGACGAAGATCAGCGTGCCGATCCCCGCCGCGAGCAGCCCCGGCAGGAGCACGATGCCGAGCATCGGCCCGCCGATGCCGCTTGCCTCCATCAGCAGGAACGCGCCGACGATCGGCGAGCCGAGCAGGGTGCTGATGGCCGCGAAGCTGCCCGCTGCGCCGATCACCATCGTGGCCGTCTTCGGCGCGTCGCGTTTGAGCGAGATGCACCGCCAGCACGCCGAGCCCGCTGCCGATCGCGATCAGCGGTGCCTCGGGGCCGAGCACCACTCCCAGGCTCAGGGTCGCGAAGGCGGCGATGGCGATCCCGGGGAGGTCCTTCGGGTCGACGGCCCCGCCCGCATGAAAGCCCTCGGCGGGCTTGTGACCGCCGGTTCCGGGCAGATAACGCAGCGTGAGCGCGACCAGCAGGCCGCTCACCGTCAGCGGCAGGATCGGCCACCAGGTCGGCGCGCTCGTGAACCCGACCTCACCGGGCAGTGTCGTGAACACCCAGTGCTGCGCCTCGCTGACCAGCTTCAGGAAGAAGTACGCGACCGCCGCCACCGGCACTCCGACCAGCGCCCCGAGCACGAGGATCACGACGTAGCTCCGGCTGCGGCGCAGCGTCGCCGGGTCGGGTGGGCGATCCGGGGTCAGACGCCCATCCGCTCGAGCAGCCTGTCGCCCACGCGAAGGGAGTTGGCCATCGCGGTGAGCGCAGGGTTCACGGCGCCGATGCTCGGGAACACGCTCGTATCGACGACGTAGAGGTTGTCCAGATCGTGAGCGCGGCAGTCGGGGTCGAGCGCCGAGGTCGCCGGGTCGGTGCCGAAGCGGCACGTGCCGGCCTGGTGGGCGACGCCGGCCACCGGGATCTCGTTCTTCATGTAGGCGAAGCGGTGGATCAGGTGGTCGGGGTCCATGTCGAGCTTGCCCAGGATCGACTTGAGCTCGGCGTAGAGCCGCTGCTTGGGGACGTCGTTGCTCGACCGATAGCGAAGGGTGACGCGGCCGTCGCCGTCGACCGTCACGCGGTTCTCGGGCAGGGGCAGATCCTCGGTCGAGAGCCAGAAGTCGATCGCGTGGCGGGCAATGGCCTCGAGTGACCAGCGCGGCGCAAGCCGCGTCTCCGCCGGCTTCTCGCCGTGGAACATCGGCGCCTGCGACTTGCCGACCATCTGGATGTTGCCGAGCGGGTAGTCGCACCGCTCGCCTGCGAGGTAGAAGTCGTTCAGCCCGAGCGTCTTCTGGAAGATCGTCGGGTTCTCCTCCCGCGAGAGCGCGAGCACCGCCTGGCTGTTGTGGAACATGTAGTTGCGGCCCACCTGGTCGCTCGCGTTCGCAAGCCCGCTCGGGTGCTTGTCATTCGCCGACATGAGCAGGAGCTTGGCCGTATTGGCGGCGCCGCAGGCGAGCACGACCAGGTCGCCCGTGAACGTCTCGGTCGCGCCGTCCCGCTCGACGACGACCCCCGTCACCGCGGTGCCCGCCGGGTTCGTCTCGACCCTGGTCGCGACGGCACCCGTCAGGAGCGTCACGTTCGGGTGCTCGAGCGCGGGCCGGATCCCGAGCACGTCGGCATCCGACTTGCCGTGCACGACGCATGGGAAGCCGTCGCAGTTCATGCACCGCACGCACGCGCTGTAGGGCATGTTGGCCTCGTTGAGCCGGATCCCGCAGGGGGCGTGGAACGGGTGGTAGCCGGCCGCGGCGAGGTCGTCGGAGAGCTGCTGGATGCGGGGCTCGTGTGAGACGGCCGGGAAGGGGTACTGCGCGCTCGCCGGCGGGTCGGTCGGATCCTCGCCGTGGTTGCCGTGCACCTCGTAGCGCTGCTCGGCCAGCGTGTAGTACGGCTCGAGCTCGTCGTAGGAGATCGGCCATGCGGGCGACACCCCGTCGTGATGGCGCAGCTCGCCGAAGTCCTCTTCGCGCAGCCGGTAGAGCGCGGCTCCGTAGAGCTTCGTGGCGCCGCCGACGAAGTAGTGGATCTGGGGCTGGAACGGCTTGCCGTTCTCGTCGTACCAGGTGTCGGGCGAGACGTACCGGTTGTCGACGAAGACGTCCTGCGCGAGCCAGTTCTGCGGCTCGCGAGGCAGCCAGTCGCCGCGTTCGAGGACGAGGATGCGCTTGCCCGAGGGGGCCAGATGGCGGGCCAGCGTGCCGCCCCCCGCGCCGGTGCCCACGATGATGACGTCGTAGGAGTCCATCGTCAGTACTGCTCCAGCAGCTCGGGCACCAGGATCCGCGCGGCCGCCTCCATGAGGGCGAGATGCGAGAAGGCCTGGGGGAAGTTGCCGAGGTGGCGGCCGGTGCCGGCGTCGAACTCCTCGGCGTAGAGCCCGAGCGGAGATGCGATCCGCAGCAGCCGCTCCATCAGATCACGCGCCCGCTGGAGCTCGCCGACGATCGCCAGGGCGGACACGAGCCAGAACGAGCAGATCAGGAACGTGCCCTCCTTGCCGGAGAGGCCGTCGTCGGTCTCGCCGGTGCGGTAGCGCAGCACGAAGCCGTCCTCGGTGAGGTCGTTTGCGATCGCCATCACGCTTGCCCGCAGGCGCTTGTCGTCGCCCGGCAGGAATCCGAAGATCGCCGCCAGGAGCGTCGAGGCGTCGAGGGCGTCCGTGTTGTAGTGCTGGACGAGGACGCCCTTGTCGTTCAGGCCGTGCTCGAGGATGTCGGCGCGGATCTCCTCGGCTGACGCCTGCCAGGTCGCCTGCAGCCCGGGGTCACCGCGGATCTCGGCCAGCTTGGCGGCGCGATCGAGGGCGACCCAGCTCATCAGCTTCGACGACACGTAGTGCTGCGGCTTGCCGCGCGCCTCCCAGATGCCCTGGTCGGGCTTGCGCCAGACCTTGGTTGCGCACTCGGCCTGCGACTGCACGATCGGCCACAGCCGCCGCGGCAGCCGCTCGCTGCGCCTGGTGTGGAGCAGGATGGAGTCGAGCACCGCGCCGAAGACGTCGTTCTGGCGCTGGTCGAACGCGCCGTTGCCGACGCGGACCGGGCGGGCGCCGGCGTAGCCGGACAGGTCGTCGCGCGTCGTCTCGGTCAGATCGCGACGGCCGTCGATCCCGTACATGATCTGCAGCGATCCGTCCTCGGTTGGCTCGAGGTCTGCGACGAACTGCATGAACTCGTCGGCCTCCCAGTCGAGGTTCAGCCAGTGCAGCGCCTGCAGCGTGAACGTCGTGTCGCGCATCCACGTGTACCGGTAGTCCCAGTTGCGCTCGCCGCCCGGGGTCTCTGGGAGCGACGTCGTCAGCGCCGCGACGGTCGCGCCGGTGGGCATGTAGGTCAGGCCCTTGATCGCAAGCGCAGAGCGCTGCAGCGGCTCGCGGAAGCGGTGGTCGGGGATGCGGGCGCGCCCGAGCCACGCGCGCCAGAAGCGTGTGGTGGCATCGATCCGGGCGTCCGCCTCGTCGACGGTCGCCGGGGCGGCGGACTGCTCTGCCCACGAGAGCGCGCAGTAGGCGCGGTCGCCTGCCCCGAGCACGTGCCGGGCGCGGACGCGGTTGCCCTCGATGCCGAGCGCGAGATCCGTGCAGAGCCGCATCGTCTGGCCCCCGCCGCGCGCGTCGGCCGCGTGCCGGCCGCCGTCGACCGCCGTCCACTCCGCCGGCTCACGTCCGTAGTCGAAGGCGGGTTCGCAGACGAGCTCGACCTCGACGTTGCCCTCGAGACACTCCACGGTGCGCACGAGCATGTGATCGGCGTCGTCGTCTGCCGGCGGCCGGGTGTGCGGCGTCACCTGGTCCTCGTGGTCCCACGGCCCCATCGTCAGCGCGTCGCGGACGCGCACCCACCCCGACGGCGTCTTCCAGGTGGTCTGGAGGACGTTCGTGCCGGGCTCATAGATGCGGGTGGTCGGGTGGTTGATCCCATACGGGGCGAACCGGAAGAACCCCGCCTCGCGGTCGATGAGGCTGCCGAACACGCTGGGCGCGTCGAAGCGGGGCACGCACAGCCAGTCGATTGCTCCGTCGGGCGCAATCAGCGCCCCCGTGTGGCAGTCCGAGATGAACGCGTATTCGGCGATCGGCGGGAACGGCGACGGTGCCGCGGCGCTCTGCACCTGCGGCTCCTGGGTCGGCTTGCGGCTCCGTGTCGGGGTCTTGGCGCTCATGCCGGCATCCACGGGTCTCGCCACCCGCCGTGACCGGCGACGAGCTTCTCGGCAGCCTCCGGGCCCCAGCTGCCCGGGGCGTACGGCTTGACCGCGGGGCGGTGTTCCAGCAGCGGTTGCATGATCCTCCAGGTTTCCTCGACGCCGTCCTGGCGCGTGAAGTGGGTGTTGTCGCCGACCATGGCCGCGTGCAGCAGGACCTCGTACGGAGTCGGCCCCTCGCCGCCCTCCTGCTCGAACTCCATGTCGAGCTCGATCGCCTCCGGCCCCGGCGCATCCGCCCGGTGCGCATCGACCATGAGGCGCACGCCCGTCGTCGGGTCGAGCTTGATGACGAGCTGGTCAGGCTCCGGCCGGCGGACGCCGGCCCGCTTGAAGCCGAGGGCGGGGGGATGCTTGAACACGAGCCGTAGCTCGGTGAGAGTCGCGGGCAGGAGCTTGCCGGTGCGGATGAAGAAGGGCACGCCCGACCAGCGCCAGTTGTCGATGTCGAGCCGCAGCGCGGCGTACGTCTCGGTCTGCGAGTCAGGCGCGACGCCGTCGATCTCGCGGTAGCCGTCGTGCTGGCCGCGCACGTAGCAGGCCGGGTCGGCCGGCTGGATCGCCCGGAACACCGCCACCTTTGCGTTGTTCAGCGTGTCTGCATCGTTCGCGGCCGGCGCCTCCATCGCCGCCCCCGCCACCACCTGCATGAGGTGGTTTACGACGACGTCGCGCAGCGCGCCGACGGGGTCGTAGAAGTGCCCCCGGTCGGCGACGCCGAAGCTCTCCGCCATCGTGATCTGGACGCACTCGAGGTAGTTGCGGTTCCAGATCGGCTCGAGGATGGTGTTCGCGAACCGCAGGTAGAGCATCTCGTCGAGGCCCATCTTGCCGAGGAAGTGATCGATGCGGTAGAGCTGGGACTCGTCCACGTACTGATGCAGCTCGGCGGCGAGCGCCCGCGCGGACTCGAGGTCGTGCCCGAACGGCTTCTCGACGACGATGCGGGCGCCGCGTACGAGGTCTGCGCCGGCGAGGCCCTTCACCACGGTGCCGAAGAGGAACGGCGGGATCTCGAGATAGAACACCGGCGACGAGGCGCCCTTGATCGCCTCTGCCACCCGCTCGTATGTCGCGCCGTCGCCGAAGTCGCCGTCGACGTAGGCCAGCCGCTTCGCGAAGCGGTCGAACACCTTGTCGTCCACCTTCTCTCCAGTGCCCGCGATCGCGTCACGGGCATGCTCGCGCAGGTGTTCGACCGTCCAGTCGTTCACGGCGACGCCCACCACCGGGCAGTCGAGCAACCCGCGCTGCTCGAGCCGGTAGAGCGAGCGGAACGTCATCACCTTCGCCAGGTCGCCGGTGATGCCGAACACCACCAGCACGTCGGCGGCCTTCGTGCCCGCGGTCTTGCCGCCACGCTGCCGGGGTGTCTTCAACGCGGATCCTGCGCTCGTCGTCATCTGCTGCTCCTCGCGTACGGCCATGGCACGCGGTCGTCGTTAGCCGGCGCGGGCCGCGTGATTTCGAGTCCGGCGCGGAACGTATGTGGGGGCCGCCGGACGGGCATCCTCCTGATGGGATGAGCATCCGGACGGGCGCATCTCAGCGCGCGCCGACCGGCTTGGACTCGGCGGGCTCGCGCTCGCCGCGATCCGTCTGCACCGTGATGCGGGCGGCGCGTTCGTGCGTGAACCCCGCCCACGTCCAGTCGACCACGGCCTTGGCACGATCCTCCCCGGTGGACAGCAGGGCGAGGTGCACCGTGCCCCATGCGAGCGACGCCGCCTTGCCCTTCATCGTCCGGCCGCGAGGCATCTGGATCACGGCGGCGCCGCGGCCGATCGTCGCCATCGTGCCCTTGTCGAGATAGCCGAACGGCTCCGTCCCCTTCCCCGCGAGGACGCGGGCGATGTTCTCGCCCGCGCGCTCGCCCGACTGGAGTGCGACCGACCCCAGCTGGGGCAGCACCTTGTTCGTCTTCGTGTCCGTGATCCAGGCGATGTCGCCGACGGCGGACACCTCGGGATGCCCGGCGATCGTGAGATCGGGCTCGACCGGGATGCGACCGCCGCGCTCGAGCTTCAGGCCGAGCGAGCCGGCGATCGAGTTCGCCTGCAGGCCGGCTCCCCAGACGAGCGTGTGGGCATCGAGCACCCTGCCCGACTTGAGCGTCACGCGTGTGGGGGCGACCGAGGCCACCACCTCGCCCAGGAGGACGTCGACCCCGCGCTTCGCGAGCACGTTCATCGTGTACTTGCGGATGTCGCTCTTGAACATCGAAAAGAGCGTCGGCCCCGCTTCGACGAGGGTCAGCCGCACCCGCTCCTGCGGGATGCCCGGGTAGTCCTCGGCGAGGTTGCTGCGGTAGAGCTCCGCGAGCGCGCCGACGCTCTCGACGCCGGTCGGGCCGCCGCCCACGACGACGACGTTCAGCGCACCGTCGTCCACGAGCGCGGGGTCGCGGTCGGCCGCCTTCCACCGATCGAGGATGTGCTCCTTCAGCCGGACGGCGTCTGCGAGCGTGTAGAGCGGAAACGCGTGCTCGGCCGCGCCCTGCACCCCGAAGAAGTTGACCACCGCGCCACAGGCGAGCACGAGGTGGTCGTATCCGAGCGGTGGCATCTCCGTGAACCGCACCTCCCGCGTGTCAAGATCGACCGCCTCGACCGTCGCCTCGTGGACGACGGCGTTGCCCTGGTCGTGGAAGAGGTCGCGCAGCGGGTGCCCGACCGACGGGGTGTCGAGCAGGGCGGTCGCGACCTGATAGAGCAGCGGCTGGAAGGTGTGGTAGTCGTGCTTGTCGATCAGCACGACATCGGCATCGGCGTCCCGCAGCTTCCTGGCGGCGCCGAGGCCGGCGAAGCCCCCGCCGAGGATGAGGACGCGGGGTCGCCCCGCGCGCGTCTGTTCGGACTGGGCCGGCATGCTGCGGCTCCAACGTAGTTCCAGCGGTTGCGACGGCGCCTCATCCGATGCGGACGACTCGCCGCGCCCCCCGGTGAACGTCCGGGGAAGCGGCGCGGGGGTGGTTCGTCGCCGGGGGTGGGCCCGTGTAGCCTGTCGCGCATGCCGGAAGGACTGTCGAGCTCCGAGGTCGGCAAGGAGATCGCCGAACACGGAAAGCACGCTGCCGAGGAGGATGACGGTGATCGCAAGCAGCACCGCTGGGTGACGATCACCGAGGCGGTGATCCTGTCGGTCGTCGCGATCGTGGCAGCCTACTCGGGGTACACCGCTGCGCAGTGGAGCACGCACTCAGCGGTGGAGCTGGCATCGGCGGCGGCCAACCGCACCAAGGCCAACCGGGCCGACCTCGAAGCGATGTCGCAGCGCAACTTCGACGCGTCCACGTTCAACGCGTGGTTCACGGCGTACATCGCCCGGAACGCGCTCGGAGAGCGCCTGGCGGCACGCCGCTTCTCGCCCGCGTTCCGCATTGCCTTCCGGGCATGGTTGGCGACGGATCCCGCGACCAACCCGAATGCGCCTCGGGGACCGACGTACATGCCGCAGTACCGTCAGCCCGGGCAGGTTGCGACTCGCGCCTTCGATGCCGCCGCCGATGTGCATTTCGCGGCTGGTTCGGCGGCCGGCGCGACCGCCGACAAGTACATCCGGGTGACCGTGTATCTGGCGACGGTGCTGTTCCTGGTCGGGATCAGCGGTCACTTCCCGGTGCTGGGGGCGCGCTACGGGCTGGTCGCACTCGGGGCCCTCCTGGTGCTCTTCTCGCTGATCCAGCTCGTGCAGCTGCCGCAGCCACCGGCATGACGTGCTCGAAAGGTCGAGCGCGAAGATGCGTTCGCCCGAATCGGACGATGCCCGGTCTGGATCGCGACCCTAAGAACCCGTGGTCGGCAGCTTGGCCCATCGGGTCCCCTGGGAGGTGGCCTGTGCCAGACCAATTGCGGGTCCTCATGGTCATCTCCTCGGCCGGCCGGGCGCCAACGCGGGGCGCGCACGTCCGGGGCGCAGTCGCATGATGCCGCTGGCCTCGACCACGGTCGACCTGGCCCGGATCCAGTTCGCGACGACGTCGATCTACCACTTCCTCTTCGTGCCGCTCACGCTCGGGCTGGCGCCGTTGGTGGCGGCCATGCAGACGCTGTGGTACCGGTCGCACGACGATGCCTGGCTGCGGCTGACCCGGTTCTTCGGCGCGCTGCTTCTGATCAACTTCGCGATCGGAGTGGCGACCGGCCTGGTGCAGGAGTTCCAGTTCGGGATGAGCTGGTCGGTGTATTCCAACTTCGTCGGAGGGGTGTTCGGCGCGCCGCTTGCGATCGAGGGCCTGGCGGCATTCATGCTGGAGGCGACGTTTCTCGGGCTCTGGATCTTCGGCTGGGAGCAGCTCCCGCGCCGTCTGCATCTGGCCACGATCTGGATCGTGGCGCTGGCGACCTGGCTGTCGGCCTACCTGATCCTCGTGGCCAACTCGTGGATGCAGCACCCGGTCGGCTACAAGATGGTCGGCGGCAAGGCGCAGCTCACAAGCGTGTCCGCGCTGCTTTCGAACAGCTTCGCGATCATCGCCTGGATCCACGTGATCCTGGCCGGCCTCATCTTCGGGTCGATGGTGATGCTCGGGGTCAGCTGCTGGCACATGCTGCGCGAGCGAAACGTCGAGCTGTTCGGCCGGGCTGCGAAGCTGGCCGTGATCGTGGCGGTGCCGGCGACGTTGATCCAGCTCTCGGTGGGCAACCGCTTCGGCGAGGCGGTGACCAGTGCGCAGGGCATGAAGATCGCCGCGTCCGAGGCGCAGTGGAACACCTGCGAGCCATGCGGCTTCTCGATCTTCCAGATCGGCGGGTTCTCCGCGCAGGACGAAACGCCCAGCTTCTCGATCACGATTCCCGACGTCCTGTCATGGATGGCGACCGGCTCGTTCAGCGGCAAGGTCGAGGGCTTGAACCAGCTGCAACAGCAGGAACAGCGGTCGTACGGGCGTGGGAACTACATCCCGAACGTCAGGCTGATGTACTGGTCGATGCGGGTGATGGCGATGCTGGGGGTGGCGATGTTCCTCATCGCCGCGGCGGGGGCGTGGCTGTACCACAAGCGGAAGCTGCAGACGACGCGGTGGTTCCTGTGGATTGCCGTGGTGGGCATGTCGTTCCCGTACATCGCCGCGACGGCCGGGTGGATCCTGACCGAGATGGGCCGCCAACCGTGGATCGTGCAGAACCTGCTGAAGACCTCCACCGCCGTCTCGACCGGCCTCAGCACGGCCACGATCGCCGCCAGCCTCACGGTCTTCCTGCTGTTGTACACCGTGCTCGGAGTCGTCGACTTCATGCTGATGCGGCACTACGCGCGGCTTGACCCGCCACAGGTCGACCAGGCTGGAGCGGGCGCCCCCGTGCCGCAGCCCTTCTCGTACGGAGGTGACTGACATGGGCCTCGAGGAGGTCTGGTTCGTCCTGATCGGCGTCCTCTGGAGCGGCTACTTCCTGCTCGAGGGGTTCGACTTCGGCGTCGGCATGCTGCTGCCCGTGCTCCCCCGCGACGAGCGCGAGCGCGGCCTCATGTTCGAGTCGATCGGACCGGTGTGGGACGGCAATGAGGTGTGGCTGGTGGTTGCCGCCGGCGCGACGTTCGCCGCCTTCCCCGCCTGGTACGCGACCCTGTTCTCAGGGTTCTACGTGGCGCTTCTGCTGATCCTCGTGCTGCTGATCGTCCGTGTGGTGTCGTTCGAGTGGCGCGAGAAGCGCGCCGGCACCCACTGGCGCGCGACCTGGCTTTGGGCGAACGCGATCGGGAGCGTCGGCGCGCCCTTCCTGTGGGGAGTCGCGCTCGCGAACCTCGTCCAGGGCGTCCCGCTCGACTCCGCGCACGTCTTCACGGGCGGGATCATCGACCTGTTCAGCGCCTACTCGGTCGCTGCCGGACTCGCGGTCGTGGCGACGTTCGCGCTGCACGGCGCCACCTATCTCAGCTTGCGGACTGCCGGCGACCTCCGCAAACGAGCCGAGCGCACCGCCCGGAGATCGGCGCTGCCCGCGATCATCCTCGGTGGCGGCGTCGCCGCGTGGACGGTGCTCGTGGCGCACCAGAACAACGACCGCGCGATTCTGCCGACGACGGTCCCCGCCGTGGTGACCGCGAGCATGCTCGTCCTCGCACTGGTGCTCACACGCACCGATCGGAACGGCTGGGCGTTCGCGGCCACGGGGTTGGGCGTGATCGGCTTCATCGCCACGATCTTCACCGGCCTCTACCCGCGGGTGCTCGTCTCGGATCCCAGCTTCGCCAACAGCTTGACGATCCAAAACGCCGCGACCGGGCACTATGCCCTCGAGGTGATCTCAGTGGCGGCGGTGATCTTCACGCCGCTGATCGTGCTCTATCAGGGCTGGACCTACTACGTGTTCCGAAGGCGGCTCGGCGGAGATCACGCGGCCGCCGTGACCGGTTCGCTTCCCGCCGATCAACGCTAGCGACCAGCTCCCGCCGGCTGGGGTGCGCGCACTGGAGAGATGCGCACCACCGGCTCGGCCTATCCAAAGAGGCCACGGTCGAAGCGTCTGCTCGGCGCCTCTCGCGCGTCCGGTCTCCGGCGGCCGGGCGGTAGCCGGTGGGCGCAATGTCAGTCTCGTTCGCACGCCGCGCGGGCGCATCGGGGACGCCCCGGGTCGTGCCTGCGGGTTTGCCGCGGGCGCGGCGCTGCCGGTTCTCGCGGCGCCGCGTCAGTTGCGGATGGTCACCGGAGTGCAGCGTCTGGCGATGTGGCCGCGGATGGTGATGGCGGAGACGCAGTAGAGGTAGTCGCCGTTGGCGAACTGTCGGGTATCGAACCCGGCGCCGGCCACGTGGAGGCGCAGCACCGTGGTGCATGGACGGTTTGAGTAGAAGCATGCGTTGAGCCGGTAGGTGCCGTGGGCGAAGACCTGGAACTCACGTGTGGGGTCGATCAGGCGGCTGCCGTCGAAGGCCTGGATGACCGGTCGGTAGTGGCGGCCGGGGTGCCCGGCGGGGGCGAGGAAGCTGCGGACGCCGGCGACCATCAGCGGCTGCTGAGGCCACTGAGTCGTCTCATGCCGCGGCGTGTCTGAGACGTCGGCGCGCATATCGACGACCCCGTGCAGGTTGGAGAGCCGGACCGCCGTCGACGGGCCGCGGCCCGGACGGGCGTCGAGCCGGAACGGACGGTACGCAGCGGCGTTGGCGCGGAACGCGGCAAGGGCGCCGATGTCAGGTGCCTCGGTGTCTGCGGGATCGCGCAGGATGCCCGTCGGCCGCCGCGGGTCGACAAGTCCGCAGCCGGACACGATCTCGGACAGGTGCACGTGTCGGAAGCCTCGCTCGATGTGACCGAGCACCTCGCCGCCGAAGACCGGGGACCCGTCGCTGAGAGCAGGACGGACGTGGTAGTAGAAGTACCGGGAGATCCCGTCGGACGACTCGAGCACGAAGTGCTCGTCCGCCGGGGTTCCGACCGCGGTCGTGCCGTCGATCGTGCCGGCGCGGATCGCAAGCGCGACGGCCTCGTTGTGGGCGCTCACGTCGTCCCCGAAGTCAGCGCTGCCCGCGCCCCGGGGATCGTTGAACCCTCCGCGGATCGCGTGTGGCCGCGCTGCCGGCGACAGCGGCCACGCCCCCGGCGAGGAGGGCGCGAAGAAACACGGGTGGTCGACGGCCGCGAGCGTCAGGGCCGCGTTACGCACAGAGGGCACCGAGGACGCCCCGCGACCCGAGAGCGCCACCGACAGGCTCAGGTGCGGCGAGAGCACGCCGATCTCAAGTCTCGCGGTCCTCACCGCGAGAAATCGGGGCGCAAAGCGAACGTGCACCGTGCACGACCGTCCCGGCCCGAGTTTCCCGACGCACGTCTGCCGGCCGACCCGGAAGTTTCCGGGAAACGCTCCGTCCAGGCGGATTCGCTGGATCACCACCGCGTGGGCGATCGGGTTCGACACGGTCACGACCCGGGGCGCGCTCCGGGTCCCGACGACCTGCGCGCGAAATCGGATGCTCGACGGGCGCACGGCCAGCACGAAGATCTGCGGCGTCGCACCAACGAAAGCCGCGCCCGTGAGCCCGATGCGAGCGAGCACGCGCCCCGATGGCGTCGACAGCGCGACGGAGCCCCGTGCAGGACCGCTGCGCACGGGGCCAAACCGCACACCAACCGCACACTGCTCCCCAGAACCCAGCACCGCGACCTGTGCGCACGTCGTCTCCGATGCCGCCAGCCGGAAGGCCGCGCCCTGGATAGAGACCCGCAGACGGGCCGGCAGGGGGCCCGGATTGAACACCTCGACCACCCGGACACGGCTCTGGGTCCATACACGACGCGCCGAGAACCGCACCCGCGTATCGCTCACGACCACCCGCTGCACCGACGCCCTCGCAGCAGGCAGCTCCGCCCCAAGAGCGGTACCCAACACGACCAGCATCAACGCCCCGACCCGACCAGGCCGAGCCCACCTCACACGCGTGCTGATCGGTTCCCCGCCGACGAGATGGCGGTCGTGGCTGAGATCGCTCCCCCGGGAACTGCTCCCGTTCGCTGCCCGCCGGGGGAGGAGACGCTCATGTGCGTTGTCGTTGCGCTCGCACGCGGAAGGGGGCGTCGGAATCGGCGAGCCGTGCTGGCTTCATCGCGCGCTTCGTTGTGGTGGTCAGTGGCATTGCTGCGTGCCGGAGTCGGCGGTCGTGCCGTCGGTGGTGACGAACTTCCAGTCGTAGCTGGTTGGGTGGAGTGTCAGCTTGATCACGCCGAACGCCTTGAGGGTGTACTGGACGTTGTGCGATCCCTTCAGCCCGGAGTGGCTGTCGCCGCCGGTTCCGACGATGAACTGGCGGATGCCGTGGGCCGTGTCGACGGCGCCGCTCGGGTTTTGCGGAGCGAACCGCCCGTACGTGTGCAGGTGGCCGTCGAGGACGACGTCGGCCCCGGCGTTGTAGAGCGTCTGCCAGAAGAACTTGTACGCGGACGAGGCGGTGCTCGTGCCGGAGAAGTACGGCTGGTGCCAGTAGGCGAGCGTGCACTTGCTCGATCCGAGGTTCGCCTGCAGAAACTTGGCCTGCGGTGACCCCGAGCCGCAGCCGCCCACGGCGCTGCACTGTCCGTTCAGGGCGATCAGGTGCCATGTCCCGAGGTTCCAGGCGTAGTCGCCGTGGGAGTCGCCCGCCGCGGCACCGAAGTAGTGGAAGTACCCCGCCGCGCCGCTGGCGCAGTCGGTGCCGCCACTGGTGAAGTACTCGTGGTTCCCGGGCACCGGGTGGATGATCGACTTGAACCGACCCCAGCTCGAGCCGAACGCCTTCAGGTAGGCGCTGTAGCCGCCGCAGTCGTTCTGGTTGTCGCCCAGCGCCAGCACCGCCGAGATCGAGGGATCGGACGCGATCAGGTTCGATGTTGCCAGCTGCTTGCATGCAGAGGACGTGCCGTTGCCGCCGTTGTACTGCGACTGTGCCGGATCACACGCGATGTCGCCGGCCGCGGCGATCACCGGATCGCCGGTCGCGGCGACCGCGCGGGTGGTCGCGCCGGCCGATCCAGATTCCAGCGCCATCGACGCAGAGCTCGAGATCACAAGAAGAGCCGCACTTGCAAGCAGTGCAAGCACCGCGCTGCCGGAGTACCTGTTTCGAGACATGCTCCCCCCTGTGTGATAGTGGTCGAGCGAAGCCCTCGGCGCTCCGCACATCTGCTCGCGACCATCGCTCCCGCTGCCGCGCCGAAGCGGGGCCCACGCGGTGCGGAGGACTACGGCTCGTGCGGGGGGCCTCGATGGCCTCTCGGCGTCTCGATCGTCGTTGGCTGCTAGCACAGGTTCTCGGTCGGACAGCTGACCGCGCTCGTCGCGCTCCGCGTGTACATCTTGCCCACACCGAGGGAGATGCGATCGAAGTAGTACGTGCTTACGCCGGTGAGGGGCGCTGCCCCGGAGTCGACGAGCAGGTGGCGGATCGTCACGACCTGATCCGGCCATTGGGTGGCGTACACCTGCCACGCCGAGTGCGTGCCGTCGGCGGCGTACGTCCCCGCGCTCTCGCCGACGACGTCGAAGGAGCAGTTGGACTTGAACCCGGTGAAGTCGGATCGCAGCCATGTGCCCCCGCTCGACGCGATGGGGTGGGTGCAGGTGAGTGAGTTCAGGAAGGCCACGTCACCGTTCGAGAAGAACACGTTCATCCGCTCTGACGCGGTCACGGGGTTCGCCGCCGCGAACTCCCAGGACAGGTTCTTCTGGTCTGCGACCGCAATGCGGCGGTTGCTGCTCGCAGTCGAGAAGGCCCTCCCGAACGAGCATGCCGCCAGGTTCGCGTCCGAGCATCCGGGGGAGTTCGGCGGGAGCACCAGCCTCAACGCGCGATGGTTCGCGTCGGTGGGCGAGTCGTTGGTCGTCGTGACCCAACGCAGCGTGCTCCCGTTGCTCGTCTCGAACCGCATCCGCTGGCTCTTGCCGACGGTCGCTCCCTCCGCCGTCGTCGCAAACACCAGCACCGCGAGTGCCGCGGCTCCCAAGATCCATGAGCGTTTCACGACTGCCTCCTGTCACATTAGTTACAAAGTGGTTCGTCGCGGACGGTACGCACTCCGTGAGAGCACGGCATCGGGGGATGCACCAACCCTGCACCGTACAAAGCCGCAGTCGGAATCACCCGACCACCTCGAGGCGGAGGACGCGGGTTCGGTCAGGCGACGCTCAGTCGCCGTAGCCGGCGACGCCGACCGCGTCGAGCATGTCCTTCGCGAACGTGATCGCCGTGCCTGGATCGGGGAAGACCAGGCGGACCTCGGGCCCAAGCTCAGCCGGGTGGATGACGACCACGGTGCCCTCAGCGGTCACCTTGATCTCATGCGTATTCGGAGGGAGCACGATGCGCACGTGGGTGGGATCGGGGCCGGGATCGGGCATCGACGGAGCGTAGCAGTGGGACTGTCACGAGACTGACCGCGTCGGCCGGCCCGAGGTGGCGGACGCCGCGCTCCACCTCCCGTTTCGGGCGCGGCCCTCTGCTCAGGCGAGTCCGAGCTCGCGCTTTGCGTCCTCTTCCATCCGCTCGAGCCGGGTGTAGTAGTCCGGGAACTCGTTCAGGTGGGCCAACGCGATCTTGCCGGTCGTGGTGGGGTCGTCGTGGGTCACGTTGGTCGCCGGATCCTGGATGCCGTGCTCCAGCTCGACGTCCATCCCTCGCCGGAACTGGTCGGCATCGAACGGTGCCGAGCCCCAGTCGACTCCGATCTGCTCGCCGATGCTGCGGGCCTCATCGAGAGTGAAGCTCTTGCGCGCTGACATGTTGGCTCCTTTCGCTTGTGGTCACGGGATCTTCATCTCTGGTTGGAGGCCGCCGTCACGGGCGCTCGGCGCGGCTCCAGGACGACGACCGCCGTCTCGTGCGGGCGTCGTGCCGCGTAGCTGTCGAGGTTCTTGTCCAGCTCGCGCCAGTGTTGCCACAGGCGCTCACGTTCCTCACCGGCTGCGCACCTGGCGAGCACTTCGCACCGGACACCACCGGCGAGGTCGACGAGCGCCCGTGGATCAGCCTGCAGATTCAGCCACCACGCCGGCTCGGCGGCACCCCAGCCGTTCATCGCCATCGAGACTTTGTTCGGCCCGTCCTCGTAGTAGCCAAGGATCACGCTCCGCGGCTCGCCGCTGTGCCGGCCCGTTGTCGTCAGCCGCAGCGCGCCCCATTTCCCGGAGCGGGGGAGCCACAACCCCCTGCGGCCCCGGCTCATTCGAACGATCCGGCGGTGGATGTGCCAGAACATCTTGACGAACCATCGCGGTGGCAGCAGCGCCTTGGTGCCGGCCATGTTCCACCTCCATGTTGGCTCGGTACACACCCTCCCACCGGCGGGGCCCGCGAGCATCAGGGGAAGCGCGTAACAGGCCACCGTGACAATCCCCGAATTCCACACCGTGCATGCTGCCCGGCGGCGAGGATCGGGGACTTCACGGATGCGGCCGGGGAGATGGCGCGCGATGCTTAAGGCGGCACACGAAAGGAGGTGAGACTCGTGTTTGCACATGCGTCTCCGTACCCGGTGCGCGTTGAGGGGCACATGGACTCGTCCCTCTCCCGGTGGCTGTGGCTCGTCAAGTGGCTGCTGGTCGTACCGCACCTGATCGCCCTGGCGCTCCTGTGGGTGGGCTTCCTGCTCGTGAGCGTGATCGCGTTCTTCGCGATCCTCTTCACGGGTCGGTATCCGCGCAGGCTCTTCGACTTCAACGTCGGTGTCCTGCGCTGGACATGGCGGGTCGGCTTCTACACGTTCGACGCGAACGGGACCGACCGCTATCCGCCGTTCACGCTGAAGGACGTGGACTATCCGGCCACCCTCACAGTGGCCTACCCGGCGCGGCTCTCCCGCGGGCTCGTGCTGGTGAAGTGGTGGCTGCTCGCGATCCCGCAGTACCTGGTCGTCGGCATCATCGGCGGCCTGTGCTTTGCGTCGAACTCGGGCGGTCTCGTCGGGCTGCTCGTGCTGATCGCCGTGGTCACGCTGCTCGTCCGGGGTACCTACCCGCCCAGCATCTTCGACCTCGTGCTCGGCCTGAACCGATGGGTGCTCCGCGTCATGGCCTACGCCGCGCTGATGACGGACGCCTACCCGCCGTTCCGGCTCGACATGGGGCCGGACGAGCCCGATGTGGCGATCCCGCCTCCGGCGGACGTCTAACCCGCACCGCATCCGGGCCCGCTGCCGTCTGACAGCGGGCCCGCGGCGGTGCGCGGCAGATCGCCCGCCGAGTGGCCTCGGCTTCCGCTCTAACAGTGAGGCTGCGGGGCAGGGACTCGAACCCCGACTACCTGATCCAGAGTCAGGCGTCCTACCATTAGACGACCCCGCAAAGGCGGCACAAGGATACCAGAGGGGTATTCGGCCTCCGCGAGCCCGGGCTTGAGCGCCGCTACAGGCGGAACGACGGCAGCAGCCGCTTCTCCGACTCGCCCTCGATGGTGGCCTCGACGTCCAAGTAGGGCTCGAGGCCGGATCCGCGCAGCTTGCTGCGCAGGAGGTTGTCGACCTGGTAGAGACCGGCGGAGTTGTTCATCTCGATCTCGATCAGCACCTTGCCCCTGTCGCCGCGGATGTGTACGCCCTCGATGGCGGCAGCCGAGAGCGAGTGGATCGAGACGCGGCCCGACTCGAACGGGATCCGTGAGCGGCCCTTGGCCATGTCGAGCGCATCGGCGACGCGCACGACGCCGGCCTCGATCGAGAGCGGCTGGCCGTCGGAGCGGTGCGAGATGATCGCCTGCAGCACCTCGGCCTGGACGATGGTGGACTCGGGGTCCTCGTAGAGGCCCTCGAGCAGGCGCGGCAGCCGGTCGGCGGCCAGGAAGAGGCTCATCTCCTCGTGGCCGTTGCGGTGGATGGCCATGCCGAGGCAGTGCGTCAGGCAGCCGAGCACGACGACGACCTCGGCGTCCTCCTGGCGCATGCCGTAGTCGCTCACCATCCCGGGCTCGACCCCGGCCCGGCGCAGCTCACGCAGGAGCTTCAGGCCGATGTTCGTGACGATCTGGATGTGCACCCAGGAGTGGTCGTTGATCTGCAGGCGGGTGACGGCGTTCACGTTGGCGGCGTGCCAGAGCGCCTTCAGCGAGGTGTCGTGGTTGACGCGGTCGACGATGTCGCGCAGCGTGCGGTTGCCGCGCGCGGGCAGGGTGACGCGCATGTCGCGGACGGCCTCGGCCGGTGTCATGCGCGCGCCGCGCTCGGCGCGGACGCTGATCGGCCTGCCTGGCTCCGGGTCGGCGCCGGCGGGGACCTCCTCGGTCTCCGGTGCGGTGTCGTCCTCGGCGCTCATGCCCACAACCTACCGGAAGCCCGCGCCGGGACGGCCGCTACTTGTGCATCGGCATGATGCGCCAGCCGAACGCGAACGCGTCGTGGTACCAGCCGGCGCCCGGGCCCATGTAGTCGAGCGTGACGCCGTCGCCGGAGCCGTGGCTATTGATCGTCCAGTTGTTCCCGAGGTAGATGCCGGTGTGGTAGATCGTCTGCCACGACGTGTGCACGCCGTTCGGCGCCGAGCTCCAGAAGAGGATGTCGCCGGGATGCAGGCCGGCGCGCGAGACGCGGCTCGTGAGCTTCACCGCCTGCGACATCTGGAAGGTCGTGCGCAGCTGGCCGATGGCGGTGTTGCCGGTCCACGTGTGCCCGCCGGCGGTGTAGGTCTGCATCTTCATGACCCACCACACGAACCCGGAGCAGTCGAACCCGCCGGCGACGTTCGCGCCGAACTCGGTCTGCGGGTCGGGCGAGGTGCCGCCCCACACGTACGGGGCGCCGGCGTACTTGAGCGCGAAGCCGAGCACGGCCCGCTTGAGCGGCGTCCAGGTCGGCATGGCGCTCACAACGGCCGTTTTGGCCTGCGCGGCGGCGACGGCCCACGGCGACAGGTGGCCGACCTGGTAGGCCTCGGAGGCGAGGTTCGCGCGGAGCAGCGTGTCGTTCGGCCACAGCTCCCACTGGTCGAAGCCCTCGGGCACGTTCGCGCGGGCGCCGACGGCGCGCACCATCTGCTCGACGCCGAAGCCGACCGGGAGCGGGGGGCGCCAGCCGGTCGAGGTGTGCAGCGTGCTCATCGTCTTCGCGGCGGAGCCGAGGCCGAGGATGCGCACGACGCCGTGGTCGAACTGGAGCTGGGTGATCGTGTCGGCGGGGCCGGTGCCGGCCCCGATCCACCCGGCGGCGACCGCCTCGGCGTAGGGATCGGCGGCGACCGGGGTGGCGTTCTGCTGGAAGGCGAGGTCGGCCAGGACGCGGGCGGCCGTCAGCCGGCTGGCGGTGTGCGCCACTCCGAAGTGGGTGGTCGTGCGCGGGGTCATCCAGCCCTTCTTCACGACCCAGGTGATGGGCGTGTTCGCCCAGAAGCTCGGCGAGACGTCGGCGAACGGGTGGGCGGTCGCAGCGGTTGCGACTCCGGGAAACGCGAGCACGGCCACGGCCGTCGCCGCGCCGAGTGAAGACAGGACCCCCTTCATCAGGAGGAGTTATCGGTTGCCCGCCGAAGAGCTTGAGTTCGATCTCAGACGGGGATCAGGCGACCGCCTCGACCCAGTCGTCGTAGAGCGCGTAGTAGCGGCCGCGGCGCTCGATCAGCTGGCGGTGCGTGCCCGCCTCGATCACCTGGCCGTGCTCGAGCACGACGATCACATCCGCCCGCCGGATCGTGCTCAGGCGATGGGCGACGACGAAGGCGGTACGCCCGTGCAGGAGCGTCTCGAGCGCCTCCTCGATGCGGGCCTCGGTGGGGATGTCGACGCTCGAGGTCGCCTCGTCCAGGATCAGGATGCGCGGGTCGGCCAAGAGCGCGCGGGCGAAGGCGACCAGCTGGCGCTGGCCGATCGAGAGCCGGGCGCCGCGCTCCTGGATCTCGGTGTCGTAGCCGTCGGGGAGGGCGCGGATGAAGGTGTCGGCGCCGACCGCCTCGGCCGCGGCGACGACGTCCTCCAGCGAGGCGTCGGGCCGCCCGAACGCGATGTTCGAGCGCACGCTGCCCGAGAACAGGAAGCTCTCCTGCGGGACGATCCCGAGCTGTGAGCGCAGCGAGTGCGCGGTCACGTCGCGCAGGTCGTGGCCGTCGATCGTGACCCGGCCCGACGTGGGGTCGTAGAAGCGGGCGAGCAGCTTGATGACCGTCGACTTGCCGGCGCCGGTGTGGCCGACGAGCGCCACCGTCTGACCGGGCTCGGCGGCGAAGGAGACGCCGTGCAGCACCTCGGTCGCCGTCGAGGCGTACGCGAAGCGGACGTCGGCGAACTCGACCCGGCCGGTGATCTGCGGCAGCGGCTGCGCCGTCGCCGAGTCGGCCATCGCGGGCTCGGTGTCGAGCACCTCGACCACCTTGTCGAGCGCCGCGGTCGCGGCCAGAAGGGTCTGGTAGAACTGCGACAGCTGCTGGACAGGGTCGAAGAAGTTCGACAGCAGCCCGATGAACGCGAACAGCGCGCCCGGGCTGAGCTCGCCCTGGAACACGAGCAGGCCGCCGTAGCCGAGCACGACCGCCGTGGCCGTCGCCGAGAGCAGCGACACGAACGGGAAGTAGATCGAGGCCGCGTTCACCGTCTGCACGTTGGCCGCCCGGTAGCCGTCGTTCACCTTGACGAAGCGGCGGTAGTTCGCGCGCTCGCGCCGGAACGCCTGCACGACGCGCACGCCCGAGATGTCCTCCTGCAGGCTGGCCGTGACCTCGCCCATCCGCTCGCGCGTGCGCCGGTATGCGCGCGCCGAGTAGCGGCGGAAGATCGCCGTGCCGACGGCCATCGCCGGGAACACGGTCAGGGTTGCGAGCGCGAGCCGCCAGTCGAGCACGAGCAGCACGGCGGCCGAGCCGACCAGGGTGAGCGTGTTCTGGACGAGGGTGGTCGGCCCGTCCGTGATCATGCTGTTCATCGCCTCGATGTCGTTCGTCAGCCGCGAGATGACGACGCCGGCCGGCGTGCGCTCGAAGAACCCCAGGTCGAGCCGCTGCACGTGGGCGAACACGGCCACGCGCAGGTCGGCCAGCACGCTCTCGCCCACCCAGCTCGTCAGGTAGCTCTGCCCGGCGGTGGCCGCCCAGCCGACCACCACGACCACGAGGAACACCGCCACCCACTCGACAACGACCGGGTAGTCGCCCGGCTGGATCCCGGAGTCGATCACCTGCTTGGCGACGAGCGGCCCGGCGACGCTCGCCGCCGTGGCCACGATGAGCGTGAAGAGGGCCAGGAGCGCCCGCCCCCGGTAGGGGCGCGCGAACCGGGCGATCGTGCGCACGCGCTTCACGGCAGCCGCCTGGGCGTCGCCGACGCCGCCCGCCGCTCGGCGACCGGCGCGTCGCCGTCCATGTCGACGAAGGTGCGGTCGACCAGGCCGTGGGAGTGGATCTCGCGGTACACGGGGCTCGACTCGATCAGCTCGGCATGTGTGCCCTGCGCGACGATCCGGCCCTCGTCGAGGACGACCACCCGCTCCGCCAGCGAGATCGTGCTCAGGCGGTGGGCGATGATCAGGGTCGTCCGCCCCTTCATCACCTCGCGCAGCGCGAGCTTGATCCGGGCCTCGGTGGTGGCGTCGACCGACGCCGTGGCGTCGTCGAGGATGAGGATGCGCGGGTTCATCAAGAGCGCGCGGGCGATCGCGATCCGCTGCCGCTGCCCGCCCGAGAGCGTCAGGCCGCGCTCGCCGACGCGCGTCTCGTACCCGTCGGGCAGGTCGCAGATGAACTCGTGCGCCTGCGCCTGGCGGGCGGCCGCGACGATCTCCTCGGGCGTCGCCTCCGGGGTGCCGTAGGCGATGTTCTCGGCGACGGTGGTCGAGAACAGGAAGGTGTCCTGGCTGACGATGCCGACCTCGCCCCGCAGCGAGTCGAGGGTGACGTCGCGCACGTCGGCGCCGTCGACCGTGACCCGGCCGGCGGTGGCGTCGTAGAAGCGGGGGATGAGGGCGGTGAGCGTCGTCTTGCCGCAGCCGGTGGGCCCGATCAGGGCGACCGTGCTGCCGGCCGCGATGTCGAGGTCGATGCCGCGCAGCACGGGCCGGTCGGCCTCGTAGCCGAACCCGACGGCCTCGAAGCGGATGTGGCCCGGGCCGGCGGGCAGCGGCGCCGCCGCCGGGGGCTCGACGATGTCGCGATCGACGTCGAGCACCTCGAAGATGCGCTCGCCGGAGGCCATCGCGCGCTGGTACTGGCCCACCCACATGCCGGCGCTGCGCAGCGGCACGACCAGCAGCAGCACGTAGCCGTTCACGGCGAAGAACGACCCCAGCGAGAGCGACCCGTGGATGACGTTGTAGCCGCCGACGAGCAGCACGGCCGCCATCGCCAGGCTGGGCAGGCTCTGCAGCAGCGGCAGGTAGCGGGCCTGGATGCGCGCGGCGGCGATCGCCTGGTCGAAGACGCGCCGGGCCAGGTGGCGGAAGCGGTCGACCTCGCGCTCCTCCTCGGCGAACGCCTTGACGACGCGCACGCCGACGATGTTCTCCTCGGCGTGCGTCGTCACGTCGGCGACGCGCTGCTGCACGTCCTTCAGGATCGGGTGGCTGATCCGCGAGTAGCGGTAGGCGGCGTACATCATCACCGGCGAGATCGCGAGCGCGATCAGCGCGAGCTGCCAGTCGATGGCAAGCAGCGCCCCGACCGACGATCACGACGGTGACGACGTTCTGCGAGAAGAAGATCAGCCCGTAGCCGAGGAAGATCCGCACCGACTGCAGGTCGACGGTCGCGCGTGACATCAGCTGCCCGGTCTGGTGGCGGTCGTAGAACCCGAACGAGAGCCGCTGCAGGTGCCGGTACATGGCGTTTCGCAGGTCGTACTCGACGTCGAGCGACAGCCGCCCGGCCAGGTAGCGGCGGAAGAACATGAGGATGCCCTGGAGCGCGCCCGCGACGACGATCAGGCCGGCGTAGAGCATCAGCGCGTGGCGGTCGTGGTGGCCGGGCTGGGTGGCGTCGATCGCCTTGCCGGTCAGGTACGGGATCGTGAGGATCGCCGCCTGCGAGCCGATCGCGAGCATGGTCGTTGCGATGACCTGGCCGCGGTAGGGGCGCAGGAATCCGAGCAGGCGGCGAAACGTCATCCGCCGCAGCGTATCCCGTCACCCTGGCCGTCCGGCCGTGGTCTCGCCGGCCCCGCGGGGGCGGGGGGCCGCCCGGCCGCCGGGCCGGGCGGCGTGCTCAGCCGTGCCGCAGCTGGTGCAGCAGAACCGCGAACGAGACGCCCTCGATCTGGGAGAGCATGAACAGCCCTCCGAGCACGAGCATCCCGATGACCATGACCCCGAAGCTGAGCTCGGAAGCGACGCTTCCGCGCTGGTTGGCGAAGACCTTCACGACGACCCCTTTCATGACCACCCGGTGCACCTTGCGACGTGCACACACCACCCCAAGTATCGGGTCGCCGGGCCGCTCCGGCGATCCCCCGTCGGCGTGATCGGTCAGGGCCGCTGGATGCGGCCGAGCAGGCCCGACTCGCCGGTGCGCACCTGCTGCATGACCTCGGCCTTGTCCGGCCGGCGCTGGTCCTCCGAGCCGTCGGCGGGCGTCGACTCGGCCATCGCCGCGATGTTCTCGCGCGCGTCGGCGGCGTACTCGATGATCTCGCAGCCGGTGCGGAAGCGCCCGTACGGCGCCGGGTCGGAGCGCACGACGCGGGCCTCGAAGTGGATCGCCATGCCGCCGATCCGCGTCGAGACGAGCAGCAGGTCGCCGGGGTCGAGGGCGCTCATCCCGATGAACGCGACGCCGGTGGCGCTGATGTCGGCCAGGCGCAGGTCGAGACGGGTGTCGCGGGGAAGGGTGCGGCAGAAGAGCACGCGGGCGTGGGCGCGCTCGCTGACGGCGACGCGGGGCGCCGCGCGGCGCATCTTGCGATGGTGCACGCCGGTCACGCGCAGGTGCACCAGGGCGTCTGCGGCCGAGTGGTAGAAGACCTCGTCGACCTCGAACTCGACCTCGTAGCGGCCGCGGGCGGCGTCGGTGATGCGGGCGAGCAGCCGCAGGTCCTTGCGCAGCTGGGTGCGGGGGCCGTACGCCTGCAGCAGATCGGCGTCGCGGTCGGCGATCCGGAGCGCGAATCCGCCGCCGTCCTCGGACAGCACCTCCACGATCGCCGGCAGGGGCGGGAACACGCCGAGGGCAAGCTGGAGCAGGTCTGCGGGATTGGGGGTCGACATCAGACGCTTAGGTGATCGGCGCGCCCGCCCCGTCACTGTAGCGGCGGAGTCGGTGGGATATCCTCTCGGAGGCGTGGTGTTCTCGATGTTCTCCGGTGACGTCTGGGCGGTCGTCTTCCTGGCGGTCATGCTGAAGCTGCCGCTGATCGGCATCGGCACGGCGCTGTGGCTCGCCTTCAAACGCCAGGACGAGGTGCGGCCCGAGGTCACTCCCGTGCAGGCCCAGATGGCGCTCTGCGGCTATTGCGGCACCCGCATCACCCTCGGCTACGACGCCAACGTCCTGCACGAGCAGGCGCACCGCATCGGCACCCGCACGGGCGAGGCGGTGTTCGACGTCGAGTCGCGGCTCGTGCGCGAGTCGCTGCGCCAGCCGAACCACTACGCCTCGGCGCCGCGATACTGCCCGGGCTGCGGCGACGAGGCCGTGTGGACGCCGATCGAGCCGATCGACCTCTCAGCCGCCGGCCGCCCGCGGCTCGGCCAGACCGGCTGAGACGCTCCCGGCATGGGGACTGTCCCCGCATGGGGACAGTCCCCGGTTCTCGGCCCCGGTTCTCAGACCGTCGTCCAGGATGCGCGCGGGTCGGGGAGCGGCGTCAGCCGCGCCTCGAGCGCCTCGCGCTCGGGCTCGAGCCACGGCGGCAGGATCACCTTCGAGCCGAGCTGCTCCATCGGCAGGTCGACGGTGAACCCGGGGCCGTCGTCGGCGATCTCGTACAGCACGCCGCCCGGCTCGCGGAAGTAGATCGAGTGAAAGTAGTGGCGGTCGATCACGGGCGTTGAGCGCACGCCCAGCTCGGCCAGCCGCGCGAGCCAGCGCGGGTGCTCGGCGATCGTCGTGCCCCAGGCCACATGATGCACGGTGCCTGCGCCGGGGACGCCGGCCGCGGGCGCCCTGTCGAACGTGATCGTGGCGGCCCGCTGGTCGCCGCGCAGCTCGTAGACCGTCTCACCGGCCGGGGTGGCCGCGAGGACGTCGGTGAGCAGCCGGGCGCTGCCCTCGGGGTCGAGGCTGTAGGCGCGCACGCCGATCAGGCCGCCGATCGCATGCTCGCGCGGGATCTGCGGATGCTCGGCGACCAGCAGCTCGGCGCCCGCGTCGACCCGCAGCTCGTGGCCGAGGCCCTCGGGGTCGGCGAAGCGCAGCGAGTCGCCGTCGCGGACGCTCTCGACGCCCTCGGCGGCGAGACGTTCGGCCCAGAAGTCGAGCGCCTGCGCCGAGCCGACCCGGGAGACGAGCGTGTGCACCATGCCCGCGCCGGCGCGCCCGCGGCGGGCGCCGGGGTACTCGAAGAACGTCATCTCCGTGCCGGGCGAGCCGTGCTCGTCGGCGTAGAAGAGGTGATAGACGGTGGGGTCGTCCTGGTTGACGGTCTTTGCGACCATGCGCAGGCCGAGAACGCGGGTGTAGAAGTCGACGTTCCCGGGCGCATCGCCGGTGATCATGGTGACGTGATGGATGCCCTCGAGGTGCATCGGATGCTCCCTTGGTTGGCGGTGGAGATTGTTGCTCGCTCAATCATATCACGGTGAAGCGGCCGGTTAGACTCGCCGGGATGGCCGGGGACGCGGGGATCTGGGGGGACGGGTTCGCCTCGCTCGAGCAGCGTGCGCGCGAGCGCCTGCCCGAAGGCGTGTACGACTTCTTCGCGGGCGGCGCTGGCAGCGAGGCGACCCTCGCGGCGAACGTCTCGGCGTGGGCCGAGCTCGACCTGCGTCCGCACGTGCTGCACGACGTCGGCACGGTGGACATGTCGGTCGACGTGCTCGGCACCCGGCTCCCGTCGCCGATCATGGTCGCGCCGACGGCGGCACACCGGCTCGCGCATCCGGACGGCGAGCTCGCAACCGCGCGGGGAGTGGCCGCGGCCGGCAGCCTGTACGTGATCTCCACGCGCGCGAGCACGACGCTCGGCGACATCGCCGCGGCGGCGCCGGCGGCGCACCGCTGGTTTCAGGTCTACGTGATGCACGACCGTGCATGGACGGCCGACCTGGTGGCCCGGGCGAGGGAGACCGGGTGCACTGCCCTCGTCCTCACGGCCGACACCCCGGTGATCGGGTCGAAGCCGCGAGCGGCCCGCACCGCGTTCGCGATTCCCGACGAGCTGTGGATGGTGAACAGGCCGGAGCGGGAGCGCGCGCGTGCGGACGTCGATCCGCAGACCCAGGATCCGTCGATCGGGTTCGACACGGTCGCGTGGCTGCGAGACGTGTCGGGCGGCCTCCCGGTGGTGGTCAAAGGGGTGCTGCGCGGCGACGACGCGCGCGCATGCATCGAGGCCGGTGCCGCGGGTGTCGCGGTCTCCAACCACGGCGGGCGCCAGCTGGACGGCGCGATCGCAACGGCCCGGGCACTGCCGGAGGTGGTCGAGGCGGTCGCGGGCCGGGGCGAGGTGTATGTCGACGGGGGCCTTCGCAGCGGCGTCGACATCCTCCGCGCGCTCGCGCTCGGCGCCCGCGCGGTGATGATCGGGCGGCCGGTCCTGTGGGGCCTTGCGTGCGAGGGAGCGGCGGGCGTCCGCGGAGTGCTGAGGGGCCTCGATGCGGAGCTCCGCGAGTCGGCGGCCCTCGCCGGCGCAGCGACCGTCGCCGGGATCACCCCCGATCTCGTCGTCCGCCCGGGCTGACGCCCGTCAGTGCGCCGCGGCGGGCTCGGCGATGCCCATCCCGGCCAGCGTGCCCTCGCGGATCGCCTCCTCGAACGAGCGCGGACTGAGAACGTCGCCCGCGCGCTCGACCGCGACCCCGGCCTCGAGCAGCGCGTCGTTCAGGTCGTTGCGGGCCGTGCGCCCGGCGCTGACCACGAGCGTGTCGACGGCGTCGATCAGCACGGTCCGGTGGGAGAAGACGTTCACGCACTCGACCGCGCCCGGGCGCAGGCCGACGGGCCGCAGGTGGTGGACGAGCTCGACGCCCGCGTCGTCCAGCCGGGCCAGGTACAGGTTGCGCTGGTACTGGTGCACGCCCTGGCCGAAGGCGATCGCCGACGTCATCAACCGTACGCGCGCACCGAGCGCCGCGAGCGCCTCGGCGACGTCGAAGCCGGTCCAGTCGCCGCCCCAGTCGCTGACGAGCACGCTCCCGCCGGCCGCGGCGCCGGCGAGCACGTCCCAGGCATGGACGACCGCAACGCCGTCGCCGGGGAGCGCGGGCGTGTACGGATCGGCGCCGGACGCCAGCACGACCCGGTCGGGCGCAAGCGCGCGCACCTCGGTGACGCCCGCGTCGACCCCGTAGCGGACGTCGGCCGCGGCGAGCCACGAGCGGAGCACGTCCATCAGCCCTTCGGCGATCTCGGCGTGGCCGGGCGCACCGAGGGCGAACCGCATCTGGCCGCCGTGCGCGCTCCTCCGCTCGAGCACGGTCACGTCGTGGCCGCCCGCGGCCGCAGCGGCGGCAGCGGCGCACCCGGCCGGCCCGGCGCCGATCACGACCACCCGCTCTGCCGCCGACGCCCGGCGCGGTCGCGGGAGCGTCGCCTCGTAGCCGGTCCACGGGTTGATCGTGCACGCGATCGGTACGCCCGCGTGGTAGTGGCCGATGCAGCCCTGGTTGCAGCCGATGCAGACGGTGACCGGCTCGCCGGCGCGCGTCCTTGCGGCCAGGTTCGGGTCGGCGATCATCGCGCGCGTCATCCCGACGGCGTCGCACACGCCCTCGCCGATCAGGCGGTCGGCGTCGGCGGGATCGAGGATCCGGCCCGCGGCGATCACCGGGACCGAGACGCGCGGCGTGAACCGCGCGGCGAACTCGGCGACGGCGTTTCGGCCGGCCGGCGGCGGCGGCACGATCCAGGTCGAGCCGCGGTACGTGGACGAGCCGCCGAGCGCGACCGAGATGTAGTCCGCCAGGCCGTCGTCGGCGACGACCCCCGCAGCCTCGATCACGTCGTCCCAGGAGGCGCCGTCGAACGACCCGCTCTCGTCGGTCAGGCGGCAGCCGACCGCGCCCGCGTCGCCGATGCCCTCCCGCATCGCCTCGAGCACCTCGCGCAGGAACCGCAGCCGGTTTGTGAACGAGCCCCCGTAGGCATCGGTGCGGGCGTTCGCGTGCGCCGACAGGAACTGCGTGGGCAGGTAGCCGAACCCGGCGCACACCTCGACGCCGTCGAGGCCGCCCTCGCGGGCGTGGACGGCGGCCTGGCGGTAGCCGGCCACCATCTCGCGGATCTCGGCGACGCTGAGCGCGCGCGGCTCGACCAGGAACCGCGCGGACGGGATCGACGAGGCCGAGACCGCGGGCGCACGCGGCCCCGACGTGATCATCTCGCGGCCGCCGTGGAAGAGCTGGCACATGAGCCGCGTGCCGTGCTCGTGGACGGCGTCGGCGAGCCGCCGGTAGACGGGCACGATCTGCGGCAGATAGCCGCCCAGCGTATGAGCGGTGAGCAGGCCGGTGGAGTGGACGGCCGTGGCCTCGATCACGATCAGGCCGGCCCCGCCGGCCGCCCGGGCGCGGTGGTAGGCGATCAGGTCGTCGGTCGGCAGATGATCGTGGACGAGCGTCGTCTGGTGTGACGTCGATACGATCCGGTTCGGGATCGTCACCGGGCCGAGCGCGAGGGGCGAGAACAGGCGATCGAGCACGGCGCCAAGATATCGTGCCGGCGATGCGGGTCGCGGCGCATGGCGCCTCCTGGTGCCTGCTCGGCCCGGACGCCGAGCTGCGGCGCACGGACGACGACGTCGAGGCGGCGGCGCAGCGGATCCGCGCAACCGGGCTGCCCGATGCGGACGGCTTTGCGGCGGATCTCCTGCGGCCGGCCTCCGCGGAGGAAGCGACGACGGAGTTCGAGGCGATGGCGCGTGGGTGAGAGTGACGGGCGCGGACGGCGAACCTCACTGCCATCTGTGTGGCACTGCCCCCCGCAGCGTCCACCGTCCGCATCCCGTGTCGATTCGGATCGAGGTGTGCGCGTCCTTGGTGCCTACCCTTGGAGGCGCGGTCGCAATGGTGTCCATTGCTGGGGGTCCCACTCGCGGGATCCACACTCGGAGCTTGTGCCCCTGTGAGGACGCCGCATGTTGAGCGGTTCCCGGTTTCGGCAGCCGAGCCGTCTCTAAGAGACCTCTGGCTTTGCGTGCTCACCTCGCGGTGAGTTTGCCTTTATCGATCCGTTGACCATATGATCGGCGCCGCCGCGGCCGGCGTCGTCGCTCGTACGGGGCGACTTGCGTCACCTGTTTGGGGTAGCCGCTCCGCGCTGGAACGCATTTCCACTTCCGATGGGGCGGATCACCTCTCTGTGAATCCCCCGAAAAGGGGAGGCAGCCCTCGCCAACCTGGAGGAAACTGCCCAGGCCTGGCACCCGTCCTTACTGGGCACGTTCGAGCGCGAGCCAGGCCGCGGTCGGCCCGTTCACCCCCCCAAGAACGGCCACCTCGGGTCCCGCGGGCGGGCCTCACAGAGGCCCGCCGGCGCGGACGCCGGTTTTCAGTTGGCGTGGGCGCCCCCAATTGACATCCGGCGTGGATGCCAATTGGGATGGGACGGGATAATGCCGCCGATGCGCGGCCTCCTCGAATCGGTGCCGAACTTCTCGACGGGGCGCGACCCCGGAACCGTGGCGGCGATCCGGGCGGCGGTCGCGGCGCACGCGGCGGTGCTCGACGTGCACTCCGACCCCGACCACAACCGCTCGGTGCTCACATGCGTCGGGCAGCCGGACGCGCTCGTCGCCGGGCTGGCCGCGGGCGTCGCGGCCGCGATCGAGCGGATCGACCTGACCACGCACGAGGGCGTGCATCCGCGCGTCGGCGCCGCCGACGTCGTGCCGTTCGTGCGCTTCCGACCGGACGACCCGCAGCCCGAGCTCGCGGCCCGCGCACTGGGCGAGCGGATCGGCCGCCTGGGCGTGCCGGTGATCGGCTACGGCGAGCTCGGCGGCGGCCGCCGCCCGGCCCACTTCCGCGCGGCGGGGCCGGCGGGCCTGCAGGCGCTGATCGACGCGGGCGACGTCGTGCCGCTGTTCGGGCCGGCGCTGCTGCATCCGACCGCCGGCGCGGTGCTCCTGGGCGTGCGGGCGCCGCTGGTCGCGTTCAACGTCGACCTGCGCACGGCCGACGTCGCCGTCGCCCGCGCGGTCGCGGCGGCGGTGCGTGAGCGCGACGGCGGCATGCGCGGCGTGCAGGCGCTCGGCCTCCTGCTGCCGCGCACCGGCCGCGCGCAGGTGTCGATGAACCTGATCGACCCGGCGGGCGCCCCGCTGCACGAGGTGGTCGCCGAGGTGGCGCGGCTCGCAGCGGCGCACGGCGTCGAGGTGGAGCGGGGCGAGCTCGTCGGCCTCATGCCGGCCGCAACCGCCGCGGCCGCAGCCGGGCGCGCGCTGCTCCTGGACGGCATGCCCGCCGACCGCCTGCTCGAGATCGCCTCGGGCGGCGAGTTCGGCCTGTAAGCATTCCGACCGGTAGGCTACGCGGCCGGTGACGGCCACGATCGAGCTCAGCGGACACGACCTCACCATCGACGACGTCGAGCGGGTCGCGGTCGGCGGCGCCCGTGCAGAGCTGGGCGCCCAGGCCCGCGCGCAGATCGCCGCCTCACGCGCCCTGATCGACCGCGTCGTCGCCGAGGGCACGCCCACCTACGGCGTGAACACCGGCTTCGGCCGGTTCGTCGACGTGCACATCGCCCCGGCCCAGGCGGCGCAGCTGCAGCTCAACCTGCTGCGCAGCCATGCGTGCGGCGTCGGCATGCCGTTCCCCGACGAGGTGGTGCGGGCCGCCACCCTGCTGCGCGCGAATGCGCTCGCGAAGGGCTCCTCCGGCGTGCGCGTCGAGCCCGTGCAGCTCCTGCTCGACCTGCTCGCGGCCGGCGTGCATCCGGTGGTGCCCTCACGCGGCTCGCTCGGCGCGAGCGGCGATCTGGCGCCGCTCGCCCACCTCGGCCTCGTGCTCGTCGGCGAGGGCTCGGCGCGGATCGGCGACGAGGTGTTGCCCGGCGCCGAGGCGCTCGCCCGGGCCGGCCTCGAGCCGGTCGTGCTCGCGGCCAAGGAGGGGCTCGCGCTGATCAACGGCACCCAGTTCATGGCGGCGATCGGGGCGCTCGTCCTGGCCCGGGCGCACCGGCTCGTGAAGCTCGCAGACGTCGCCGCCGCCCAGACGATCGAGGCCGTGCGCGGCTCGCGGACGCCGTTTGCGCCCGAGCTGCAGGCGCTGCGCCCGCACCCGGGGCAGGTGGCGTCGGCCGCGAACCTGTACCGGCTGCTCGACGACTCCGAGATCGTCGCGTCGCACCGCTGGTGCGGGCGCGTGCAGGACGCCTACTCGCTGCGCTGCGCGCCGCAGGTGCACGGTGCGGTGCGCGATGCGGTCGCCTACGCCGAGGGCGTCGTCGCCATCGAGCTGAACGCGGCCACCGACAACCCGATCGTGCTCGCCGAGCGCGGCGAGGTGATGAGCAACGGCAACTTCCACGGCCAGCCGGTCGCGTTCGCGCTCGACATGCTGAAGCTGGCCCTGCACGAGCTCTCGTCGATCAGCGAGCGCCGGATCGAGCGGATGCTGAACCCGGCGCTCTCGAACGGCCTGCCCCCGTTCCTGACGGCCGACGGCGGCCTGAACTCCGGCCTGATGATCGCCCAGTACGTGGCCGCGAGCCTGGTCAGCGAGGGCAAGGTGATGGTGCACCCCGCGAGCGCCGACTCGATCCCGACGAGCGCCGGCCAGGAGGACCACGTGTCGATGGGGGCGACCGCGGCCGTGCACCTGTGGCACGTGTGCGCGAACGTCGAGCGCGTGCTCGGCATCGAGTTCCTGTGCGGCGCCCAGGGCCTGGACTTCCTCGCGCCGAAGCGGCCGGGGGCGGCGGTCGCCGCCGCCCATGCGGCCGTCCGCGAGATCTCGCCGCACCTCGGCGACGACCGCTCGCTCGCGGCCGAGATCGAGGCGCTGGCCGGGCGTCTGCGCGACGGGTCGCTGCTCGCCGCGGTCGAGCGCGGCTCAGCCCCGCTCGTCTAGGTCAGGGCACGAGCTTGTACACGGAGCCGTCGAGCGAGATCACGTAGAGGCCGCCGGCCGAGCCCTCGCCGAACGCGTCGATGTTCGGCACCTGGAAGCTGATGTGCATCAGCACGGGGCGGCCGCCGGCCGCGCGCCGCTTCCAGATCCGCCCGGAGCAGTTGTCGGCGTAGAGGTACTGGCCGCGCAGCCCGGTCAGGATCGTGCCGCGATAGACGTAGCCGCCCATGACGGCGCAGTTGCTCGGGCCAGACGACGTCGCGTGCGGGTAGACGATGGCCGGGAACTTCAGGTGCGTGCGGTTGATCGGCTGCACCTTGAACACCGAGTTGCCCTCGTAGTAGCTCCAGCCGAAGTTCGTCCCCGCGGGCGTGCCGGCCTTCAGGTGGTCGACCTCCTCCCACGTGTCCTGGCCGACGTCGCCGATCCACATGTCGCCGGTCGTGCGGTCGAACGAGAACCGCCACGGGTTGCGCAGGCCGTACGCATACACGCTCGGCTTCGCGCCGGGCACGCCAACGTCGAGGCGCAGGATGCTCGAGAGCGGGCCGCCGCTCTGGCCCTCGTTGTTGGGATCGCCCTCGCTGCCGCCGTCGCCGAGCCCGATGTAGAGCTTGCCGTCGGGGCCGAATTGGAGCTGGCCGCCCTTGTGGTTGTCGAACGGCTGGTGCACCTTGACCAGGATCACCTTCGAGCTCGGGTTGGCGATGTTCGGGTGCAGACGCTCGGTCGTGTAGCGGGCGACGCGGGTGTCGCCGTTCTTGTTGCTGAAGTCGACGTAGAACGAAGCGGTTCGTGCGGTAGTGCGGATCGAACGCGATCGAGAGCAGGCCCTCCTCGCTGACGCAGCTCACGTTGCGGGTGATGTCAAGGAACGGCCGCCGCAGCAGGCGGCCGGCGCGGTCGATGCGGACGACGCCGCACTTCTCGACCACGAAGAGGCGGGTGTCGCCGGGGGGCGACGTCAGGTACACCGGCTGCGAGAGCCCGTGCAGCACGCGCTGCAGACGCACCGCGGCGGAGGCCGCCGGCGTGCCTGCCCAGACGAGCATCGACGCGGCGGCCACCGCCACCGCCGTGATTCCCAGACGCCGTCGCACGGGGCCATGCTAGACCACAGCGGCCCCTGATAGCGTGTTGGCATGGCCACCGCCGTCGACACCCTGGTCGAGACGCTCGTCGGCGATCTCGCCGCCGTGCGCGCGCCGCGCGGCCGCGAGCTGCACTGCAAGGGCTGGCATCAGGAGGCCGCTCTGCGCATGCTCTGCAACAACCTCGATCCCGAGGTGGCCGAGGATCCCACCCGCCTCGTCGTCTACGGCGGCTCCGGCCGCGCCGCCCGCAGCCACGCCGCGCTCAAGGCGATCGTCCACGCCCTGCTCGTGCTCGAGTCCGACGAGACGCTGCTCGTGCAGAGCGGCAAGCCGGTCGGCGTCTTCCGCACCCATCCCGGCGCGCCGCGCGTGCTGATCGCAAACTCCCTGCTCGTGCCCAGGTTCGCCAACTGGGACGAGTTCCGCCGGCTCGAGGCCGAGGGCCTGACGATGTTCGGCCAGATGACCGCCGGCTCGTGGATCTACATCGGCACGCAGGGGATCCTGCAGGGCACCTTCCAGACGTTCGCGGCCGCCGGCGAGGTGCACTGGGGCTCGCCCGACCTGGCCGGGCGCACCGTGCTGACCGCCGGCCTGGGCGGGATGGGCGGCGCGCAGCCGCTCGCGGCATCGCTCGCCGGCGCCGCCAGCCTGAACGTCGAGGTCGACCCGCACCGGATCGAGCGCCGACTCGAGACGCGCTACCTGGACGAGGTCGCCGCCGACCTCGACGACGCGGTCGAGCGCGTCGCCCGCCACGCGGCCGAGGGCCGCGGCGTCTCGGTCGGGCTGCTCGGGAACGCCGGCGACGTCTTCCCCGAGCTCGCCCGGCGCGGCGTGCGCTTCGACCTCGTCACCGACCAGACGTCGGCCCACGACATGCTGAACGGCTACGTCCCGAACGGCATGCCGCTCGAGGCCGCGATCGCCCTGCGCGCGAGCGATCCCGACGAGTACGTGCGCCGGGCACGGGCGACGGCGGTGGCCCACGTCCAGGCGATGCTCGACCTGCAGGCCGCCGGGAGCCACGTCTTCGACTACGGCAACAACCTGCGCACCGAGGCGCGCGACGCCGGCCTCGAGAACGCCTTCGGGTTCCCCGGGTTCGTGCCGGCATACGTGCGGCCGCTCTTCTGCGTCGGCGCCGGGCCGTTCCGGTGGGCGGCGCTCTCGGGAGATCCGGCCGACATCGCCCGCATCGACCGCGCGCTGCTCGACGCGTTTCCCGACGACGCCCTGCTGCAGCGCTGGCTCCACCTGGCGCCCGAGCGGGTCGCGTTCCAGGGGCTGCCGGCGCGGATCTGCTGGCTCGGCTACGGCGATCGTGCCAAGGCGGGGCTGATCTTCAACGACCTCGTTCGCCGCGGCGAGGTGTCGGCGCCGATCGTGATCGGCCGCGACCACCTGGACACGGGCTCGGTGGCCTCGCCGTTCCGCGAGACCGAGTCGATGCAGGACGGCTCCGACGCCATCGCCGACTGGCCGGTGCTGAACGCGCTGCTCTCGACGGCGTCGGGCGCGTCGTGGGTGTCGGTGCACCACGGCGGCGGGGTGGGGATCGGCAACTCGATCCACGCCGGCCTCGTCATCGTCGCCGACGGCAGCGCCGAGATGGACGAGCGCCTGGCCCGCGTGCTCACGAACGATCCCGGCATCGGCGTCGCCCGCCACGCCGACGCCGGCTACGACATCGCCCTCGACACCGCGCACGAGCGCGGCGTGCGCCTGCCGATGGAGGAGTACCCGTGAGCGCGGGGACGGCCGTCCTCACCGGCGTGACGGGAGGGTGGGGGCGGGCCGTCCTCGACCGCTTCGTCGCGCAGGGCTGGAACGTCGCCGTCACGCATCGCGGCGACGCGCCCGCCGACCTGCCCGGGGGCGTGCTCGCCGTCGGGGCCGACCTGACCGATCCGGCCTCGGCCGAGGCCGTCGTCACGGCCGCCGCCGAGCGGTTCGGGAGCGTCGATGCGCTCGCGAACATCGCCGGGGGCTTCGCCGCCGGCGGCACGCTCGACCAGGCCCCGGTCGACGTCTGGCGCTCGCAAATGGCCGTGAATCTCGACACCGCCTACCACATGACCCGGGCGGCGCTGCGGCCGATGCGCGCGGCCGGCCGGGGCGCGATCGTCTACATCGGCTCGTCGGCGACCGAGCGCCCGTTCCCCGGCGCGGCGGGCTACATCGTGTCCAAGTCGGCGCTCGCCGGGCTGATGCGTGCCGTCGACGCCGAGGTGCGCACCGAGGGCATCCGCGCGAACACCGTCGTCGTCAAGATCGTGGACACGCCGCGCAACCGGGCCGACAACCCCGACGCCGACTTCTCCCGCTGGACGACGGGCGCCGAGCTGGCCGGCGTCATCGAGTGGCTCTGCTCCGAGGACTCCGCGCCGCTCTCCGGCGGGATGATCCCCGCATATGGCCGCGCGAAATAGCTTCCTGCTCACCAACCTGGCCGCCGCCGCCTCGCCGGCCGGCGCCGGGGCGCCGCTGCGCGGCTCCGACCTGGGCCGCGTCGACGTGGTCGCGCCGGCCGCGATCGCGGTCGTCGACGGCCGCATCGCTGCCGTCGGGCGGCCGGATGCCGTCCGCGCCGACCACCCTGACCTCGAGCCGCTCGACGGCCTCGGCCGCATCGCCATCCCCGGCCTGGTGGACTGCCACACGCACCCGGCCTTCGGGGGTGACCGCGCCGCCGAGTTCGACCTGCGCGCCCAGGGCGCCGACTACGAGCGCATCCACGCCGAGGGCGGCGGGATTGCCGCGACGGTCGCGGCGACGCGCCGGCTGGGGCGCGAGGGCATCGCCGCGGCGGTGGGGCGGCATCTGGTCTGGATGGGCGCGCACGGCACCACCACGGCCGAGGCCAAGTCGGGGTACGGCCTCGACCGCGACACCGAGCTCGCGAGCCTGGCCGCGATCGCGGCGCCGCACCCGATCCAGGCGGTGCCGACGTACCTCGGCGCCCACTCCGTCCCGGCCGAGTTCGCAGACGGCGACGAGTACCTCGACTTCGCCATCGCCGAGGTGATGCCCGAGGCGGCGCGCAACGCCGAGGCCGCCGACGTGTTCCTCGAGCGGGGGGCCTTCAGCGCCGAGCAGGCCGACCGCTACCTGCGGGCCGCCGCCGGGCACGGCCTGCTGCTGCGGATCCACGGCGACCAGTTCACCGAGTCGGGCGCGATCCCGCTCGCCGTCGAACTCGGGGCGCGGTCGGTCGACCACCTCGAGGCCACCGGGCCGGCGGGGGTGGCGCAGCTCGCCGCGAGCGACGTTGCCGGCGTGCTGCTGCCCGTCGCCGCGCTCTCGCTGCGGCGCAGCATGCCGCCCGCGCGGGCGCTGATCGACGCCGGCGCGATCGTCGCCCTCGCGACCGACTTCAACCCGGGCAGCGCCTACTGCGAGTCGTTGCCGACGGTGATGAACCTGGCCTGCACGCAGCTCGGCATGTCCGTGGGCGAGGCGCTGGGGGCGACGACGGTGAACGCGGCCTGGGTGCTCGACCGCGCCGCGCACCTGGGCCGGCTCGCGCCCGGCTACGACGCCGACATCGTGCTCCTGAGCGCGCCCGACTGGCGTCACGTCGCCTACCACCTCGGCGGCCGCGTCGCGGCGGTCTACAAGCGGGGCAGGCGGCTGCGGCAGCTGTGAGCATCCGGTGCCTGGCACCGGACATGCATCAGCCCGGGCAGGCGGGCGCCTGCGGCAGGCGCGCGAGCAGGTCGGTCAGCGCGGCGAGCTCCCCGTCGCTGTAGCGCTCGGCGAAGAGGGCGCGCACGCCCTCGGTGTGCGACACGCGGGCACAGGCCAGGCGGGCGCGGCCGGCGTCGGTGATCTCGGCATACGTGACGCGGGCGTCGGCCGCGCAGGAGGCCTTGCGGACGAGGTCGCTGCGCTCGAGGCCGTCGAGCAGGCGGGTGATGCCCGACGCCGTGAGCAGCACGCGCTCGGCCAGATCGACCCGGCGCAGGCGGCCGCCCTCGGCGTTCTCGAGGTGGATCAGCACCTCGAAGTCGTTGATCGTCAGCCCGTGGCCCGCGATCAGCTCGCGGTTGAACTGGCGCGTGACGGCCGCGTGTGCGCGCAGGAGCCCGACCCATGCGTCGACCTCGGCGACCTGCTCGGTGCCGTTGGCGCGCTCGATGTTCGTCGGGGCGGTGCTCACGCGTCCTCGTCTGGTTGCTTCCTCAAGTATCCCTCAGTGTAGATCGTCACGACTATTGTGGCAATCGCGACGGTCGGACCGCCGCCGGAGGCGTCACTCGGCCTCGAGGGGGGCCGGAGACCGACGCGTCCACGCCCGCAGGCGGCCGCGGGTGCGCTCGAGGTAGCGCATGTCGCTCTGGAGCGCGATGTCGCGGTAGAGCAGGGCCGCGAACGTCATGATCAGCGGCATGCGCTCGGTCAGCTCGTAGTACGGCGCCTGCAGGCACGCGACCAGGAGCGCGACCTGGACCCAGAAGAGCGCCGGTGAGCTGCGCGAGCGCTGCTTGGCGGTGCGCACGACGGTGTAGGCCATGAAGCCGCCGAAGAGGAAGAGCGCCGGCACGCCGTGCGAGTAGAGCAGCAGGAAGATCTCGCTCTCGGTGCCGACCGACTTGTTCGTGTGCGTGATCCCGACCGCCTGCTGGGGGGCGCCGTAGCCGAGCAGCGGGCTCGAGATGATCTGCGACTGCGCCGCCTGGTCGCGCGCGAGCCGGCTCGTGTCGCCGGTCTTGTGGCTGAAGCGCGCGGTCACGAGGCCGCCGAGCGGCGTGACGGCGACCAGCGCCCCGACCACCAGCACCGCCGAGACGACGCGCATGACGCGGCGCATGTCGCGCAGCGCACCGAACCGCACCGCTGCATACGCCAGGCCGGCGCCGAGGCTGAGCCACAGGCCGCGGTCGAGCGAGAAGACGATCGGCACGAGCGAGGCGGCGAGCGTGATCTTGAGCACGCGCGCCCACACCCGGCCGGGGTTGGCCGCCAGCGCCGCCAGGGCGAGCGGCGTCAGCATCGCGCACGTCGAGCCCCAGGCGTTCGTGTAGGCGAAGAACGTCTGCGGGCGGCCTTCGGCAAACCCGAGGAAGTGCTGCAGCTCGGCCACCTGCAGGTGGACGTGCGCGTAGAAGTAGGTGTTGTTGAGGAGCGAGTGGGGGAAGACCGACTCGGCCGGGCTCGCGAAGGCGATGGTGGGGAAGAGCACCCCGATCCAGCCGCCGATGATCACGAGCACCCAGTAGCCCGCGAGCGCGTTGATGACCGAGCGCGTCGGCAGGCGCTCGCGCGACGTGTTGTAGATCCACAGGAAGAGGACGGTGGCCGACAGGTAGAACGAGAGCCGCCACGACCACGCGATCGCGCGGGTCGGGCTCGCGAGCTCGACGCCCGATGCGACCATCCAGGCCAGGAAGACGAGCCAGATGCCGAAGCGGCGCGGGACGCGCAGCTCGCCCCGGCGGAACAGCGGATACACCAGCGGCAGCGTGATCAGCGGCCACATGAAGAACGACAGCCCGAGCAGCCACCACACCGGCAGGCCGAGGAAGATGGCGTATGGCTGCCAGCTCTGGGGGAAGTGCGCCCAGCCCGGCCGGTCGCTCGCGAGCGAGCGGATGCGCCGCGGCCCGATCGTGGTGGTCGTCATCGCCGCCCGCGACCCGTCAAGGGTCGAACCGCTCCTCGGCCCGGTTGTCGTGCCGCGCCAGCAGGATCCCCATGATCACGCCGGTGATGATGACGCTCGCTGCGGGGAGCAGCGAGGTCAGTGATTGGAGTGACGTGCTCATGCTCTCCCAGGGTAGCGCCATCGGGGAGACCCGCAACCCCGCGTCGAAGAGTTCGCCAATAGGCGCCTCCTAACCTGCCGCCGCTCGGGTTTCGACGGGCGGGTGGAAAGGAAGGCCAGCGTGGGTCTGCATGAGGTGCTGAGGCGGGGCGCCTCGGCGTGGGCGCATGCGGCGGCCGGGCTCGCGATCTCGGTCGTCTTCGGCTGGCTGGCGCTGCGCGACGTGTCGTGGTCGGCCGTGCGGGCATCGCTTGCGGGCATCCACCCGGCCTGGCTGATCGCAGCGCTCGTGCTGCTGGCGGTGGCGGTGGGGATGCGGTCGGAGCGGTGGCGGCTGCTCTTCCCGCGTGACGACCGCCCGCCGCGGCGGGCGGTGTTCTGGTCGCTCGCGATCGGGTACCTGTTCAACAACCTCCTGCCGGCCCGCGCCGGCGAGGCGGCCCGGGTGGTCGCCCTGCGGCGCGAGGCAGGCGTGCCCGCCATGCGCGGCGCGGGGACGGTGGCGGTCGAGCGTGTCTTCGATCTGGCGTCGCTCGCCGGCCTGATGCTCGTCGCCACGCCGTTCCTCGGCCCGGGATCGGTCGTGCGGCTGACGGCGTGGACGAGCGCCGCGGTGCTCGCGGCCGCGGTGATGCTCGCCGGCGCCTGCCGCAGCGCCCGTCTGCGCGCGCGGATGGCGGCTGCGGCGGGGCGGATCCCGCTGATCGGCGGGCCGCGCGCCCGCTCGACCGCGGCCGAGTTCGGCCAGGGGCTGGTCGGGCTGCGCGACGGGCGCATGGCGGTCGTCGTCGGCGCGTGGTCGCTCGGGTCGTGGCTCGTCCTGGCCTGCTCCTACTACACTGTGCTGCGCAGCCTGGGCATCGGCTCGCCCGGCCGTGCCGCCGTGCTCTCCCTCGTCGTGACGAACCTCGTGCAGGTGATCCCGGCGTCGGCCGCGTCGCTCGGCGTGTTCGAGGCCGCCGGGCGGGCCGCGGTCGCGGCCTACGGCGCGACCCCGGGCGCTGCGGTGTCGGCGGCCGTCGCCCTGCACGCCGTGAACACGCTGCCGCTGGTCGCGCTGGGGGCGGTCGGCGTCGTCCGCGCGGCGCGGATGCGCCGCCGGCCGGCGGCGGCGGTGCGCGCGCCCGCCCGCGGCCGCGGCGCGATCGGCGTCTCGGTGGTGATCCCCTGCCTCGACGAGGAGGCCACCATCGGCGCGTGCGTGCGCTCGGCCTGGGACGGCATCCGCGCGGCCGACGTCGATGGCGAGGTGATCGTGGTCGACAACGGCTCGGCGGATCGCAGCGCGGAGCTGGCCGAGGCGGCCGGGGCGGTCGTCGTCCGGGAGGCCGCGCGCGGCTACGGCAGCGCGTACCTGGCCGGGATGCGGCGCGCGCGCGGCGAGTGGATCCTGATGGGCGACGGCGACGGCACGTACGACTTCGGCGAGCTGCCCCGCTTCCTGGCGGCGGGGCGCGACGCCGACATGGTGATGGGCTCGCGCCTGCTCGGCCGGATCATGCCGGGGGCGATGCCGTGGCATCACCGCTACATCGGCAACCCCGTGCTGACCGGGATGCTGAACCTGCTCTTCGGCGCGGGCGTCTCGGACGCCCACTGCGGCCTGCGGATGGTGCGGCGCGAGGCCGCCGACCGCATCGGCCTGCGCACGACGGGGATGGAGTTCGCGTCGGAGATGATCATCCAGGCCGCCCAGGCCGGGCTCGTGATCGCCGAGACCCCGATCACCTACGGCGCCCGGCCCGAGGGCAGCCGCTCGAAGCTGCGCTCGGTGCCGGACGGCCTGCGCCACGTCCGCTTCATGCTCGCCTGCACGAGCGGCGCCCTGATCTGGGTGCCCGCGGCCGTCCTGCTCGCGGCCGGCGCCGCGCTGCTCCTGGCATCGCCGGCCGAGCCGACCGCGGTCAGCGGCGCGGTGCTCGTCTGGATCGGCGGGATGCTCGTGCAGGCCGGGCTGATGGTGCGCGCCTACCGGCTGCTCGCACTCGAGCGCCGTCGCCGCTCGGCGCTCGCGCCGTGGCGGCAGCCGCGCCTCGCCCTCGCCGTGGCGGTGCTCGTCGCGGTGAGCGTGACGGTCGCGGCCGAGGCTCGGGTCGACCTGCACCGGCATCCGGTCACGACCTCCCAGACCCACCACCACCGCCTGTGATTGCCCGGCGGGCACGCGCGGCGGCTGCGTCCGCGGTGGCACTGGTGGCGCGGCATCGTCTGTTCGCCGCGCTGCTCGTCGCGGCCGCCGCGGTCCGCGTCGTCGTCCAGGTCGCCTACCAGCCGGCGCTCTTCTTCTACGGCGACTCCTTCGCCTACCTGGCGAACGCCGCAAGGCTCCAGCCCGAGCCGATCCGGCCGGCGGGCTATCCGGCGCTCCTGCGCGGGCTGCTCGCGATCGTCGGAAACCTCGCGGTCGTCCCCGCCGTGCAGCACCTGTTCGGGCTCGCCACCGGCGTGCTCGTCTACGCGCTGGTCCGCCGCCTCGGCGTCGGAGCGGCCGGTGCGTGCGTCGCCGCCGCGCCGGTGCTGTTCGACGCCTACCAGCTCGACATCGAGCAGCACATCCTGTCGGAGGCGCTCTTCTCGCTGCTCGTCGCCGGCGGCCTGGTCGTGCTGCTGTGGCGGGCGCGGCCCTCGCCGGCCGCGTGCGCGGCCGCGGGCGGGCTGCTCGCCGCGGCGGCGCTCACGCGCTCGGTCGGGATCGCGCTGATCGTCCCGGCGCTCGCGTTTGCGGTCGTCCGCGGCGGCCTGGTGCGGTCGCTCGTGCTCGCGGCGGCGTTCGCGCTCCCACTCGTCGGCTACGCCGCGTGGTACAGCACGACCCCGCAGGGCCGGTTCGCGCTCACCGATCACGACGGGTTCTTCCTCTACGGCCGGGTGGGCGACTTCGCCAGCTGTCAGGGCCTCACGCTCAACCGCGTCGATCGCCATGTCCTGTGCGACCCCCGCCCGCCCGCCGATCGCCCGAATCCCAACTACTACGTGTGGCACCAGTGGTCGCTGCACTACTACCCCGGGTTCGCGCACGTGACGGCCACCCGCAACCGGGTGCTCGAGTCCTTTGCGCTCGACGTGATCCGCCACCAGCCGCTCGCCTACGCGCGCACCGTGCTCGGCGACATGGAGCACTACGCCTCGTTCGGCCGCAGCACCGGCCGCCGCGACGAGGCGATCGGCGAGTGGCAGTTCCACGTCGGTGTCCCGGCGACCGCGCGCCACGTCGCCCTGGTCACGCGCGAGGCGCACCGGTGGGGCGGCTCCGTCGGCGGCCGGGTCGAGGCGCAGCGCCTGCTGCGCGCCTACCAGCGCGTGGTCTTCACGCCCGGGACGCTGCTCCTCGTCGCGCTCGTGCTCGCGCTGGCCGGGGCGGTGGCGGGAACGGGGCCGGGCCTCGTGCGCGGCGTGCGCGCCGAGATGCTCACGCTGGCCGCGGCCGGCGTGCTGCTGCCGCTGACCGCGGCGATGACGAGCATGTTCGACTACCGCTACCTGCTGCCGGCGCTGCCGCTCCTGCCCGCGGCGGGCGTGCTCGGCGCGAACGCGCTCGCCGCCCGGGCGCGCGCGCTGCGCCCGGCCCAGGCCGACCCCGTTCCGCCCTGAGGGGCCTCACCAGGGGACGATCACGGTCGTGACGCTGCGCCCGGGCAGGGTGGTCGTCACGGTGCGGGTGGAGCGGTCGAAGGCGGGTGCCGGCGCCGCGATCGAGGTCGGAGCCCGCCGCCGTGGTGTAGGCCGTCGGCCGGCCGTACGCATGGCCGCCGCCCGGCGGCAGCAGGCGCACGCTGACCGAGCGTGCGCCCGCGCGGTCGTTGATCAGGACGAAGCGCCAGGTGTTGCGCAGGAACGCGAGCACGTGCACGCCCGGCGGCACGCCGGCGACCCGGTAGTGCACCGCCCCGGGGCGGATGTAGCGGCTGAAGTTCGCGAGCACCCAGTAGCGGCGCGTGAAGTAGATCGTCTGGTTGCCGTCGGAGCGGAAGTCGGGGTCGTAGTAGAGCAGGCCGTCGTTCCAGCCGCTCGAGTTCGCGGCCGCCGGGCAGCCCGGGTCGCTCGCCGGGGTGCAGCCGAGCTCGGGCGAGAGCGCCGTCCACCAGCTGAAGCTGCTCGCCCCGCCCGCGGAGAGGTTGCGCCAGATCGTGTCCGCGAGCCATATCCCGTCGGCCATGCCGGGGTCGTAGCCACGGGCGAACCCGGCGCCCGCAGAGCAGCACACCTCGGTCATCTCCAGGTGCGCGCCCGTGCGCGCCCGCACCATGGCGGCGACCGTGCGCAGCGTGGCCGCCGTCGGGTAGTCGTAGCCGTGGAACGCGACCGTGCCGACGTTGCGGTCGATCCAGGCGTCGATGCCGGCCCGAAGCGCGGTCGAGGTGGTCGACTCGTCGGCGCTCACCGCCGTCCCCGGCGCCCGCGCGGCGAGCGATCGCGCCAGCGAGCGGATCACGGCCGCCCGCAGCGTCGGCGACACGTGCATGCCCTCCTGGTTGCAGGCCGAGAATGTGTTGGTGGGCTCGTTCATCGGGCTCACGGCGGCGAGCCGGACGCCGAGCGCCGAGCGCAGGTGCGCGGCCACGGCCGCCAGGTAGTTCGCGTAGCTCGTGACCGCGGCGGGCCGCAGGCTGCCGCCGCAGTCGGCGTGGTTCGTCGTGAACGACGGCGGCGCGCTGTTGGAGAAGGCGACCAGGCGGCGGACGCCGTAGCGGCGGGCCTGGGCCAGGAACGCTTCACCGCCCGGATCGACGCCCCAGTCGTAGCGTCCGGACGCCTGGAGGAACGAGCGCGGCGCTCGCGCCCCGGCCTGCACACCGACCCCGCCGCCGCCGATGTTGTAGCGGTAGATCGAGAGCCCGAGCCCGGTGGTGCGGTCGAACAGCAGCCGGGCGATCTGGCCGCGCGTCGCGGGCGAGAAGCCGACGGCATCGTTCGGCCACCATGCGCCCGACGCGCCGAAGCCCGTGATCGTCTGGGCCGGGACGGGCCGCACCCGCGCGGCCGCCACCGCGGGCGCGTCGGCGGCGGCCGGCGCCGCCAGGCCCGCGGTGGCAAGGACGGCGGACGTGGCTGCCGCTGCGATCGGGAGCCGGAAGCGTGCCGGGGCGGTTCTGCTGGGTGAGAGACGCAGGATGAAGAGATCGTCGCCGGGGGAACCGTCCGCCGAAATGGTACCGGCCGTTTCCCCTGCCGGCCATCCCGGCGGCGGGTAGACTGGACGCATGGCGAACCGCAAGCAGCAGAAGCGCAAGTACATGCGGGCCGTCGGGCGCGGGCGCGTCCCCGCCGACTACGAGCCGCGCGAGCCGGCGAGCACCAAGCGCAGCAGCGCGAGCGCGCCGTCACGGCGGGCGCGCGGCGAGCCGCAGCAGCCGTCGGCCGCCCGTGCGGCCAAGCGGGCGGCCGTGTTCGCGGTGCTCTTCTATCTGCTCATCACCTACACCTCGCTCGGGGGCAGCATGAGCCCGGGTGTGAAGCTCTTCAACGGCATCGTGATGTTCGTCCTCTTCTGGTCGATCGGGACCATCACCGAGACGTTCGCCTGGCGGCGCTGGCAGAAGAAGCACGGCGGATCCTCCTGAGATCGCGCTAGACGCGCCGGGCGGGGTCGCCGTCGGGCTAAGCCGCCTCCGCACCACGTAGCTCTGACGCAGCGCTGCTCAGTGTGGGCGGCCGTCTCGACGCGAACACGGGACACAGGTACGCTCGGCCTGTGTTGCCGGTGCATCAGTGGGGCTGGTCTCGGCGGACGTCATCATGGCTCGTTGCCTGGTGGGTCGCCTCGGTCATCGTCCTCGATCTTGCGATCACCCCTCTTTCCTGCCGGTGGACGTCCAGTTCCGGTGGCTCTCATGGCAGGGTATTGAGACCCTCGCCATCCTCGGCGCCTCCTGGTTGGTACCCGGCTTCGTCCTCGGCGGATGGAAGGCGATGCTGGTCGCTTGCGGCTGGTCATCGGTGCGGACGGCGACGGACAAGGTGTTCATCGCCCTTTTCGCGTTTTGGGCGATCGGCTGGCCGCTTTCCGTGGTCGTCGCCTATCGCCTGAACGCGCTCTAGCGCCGGGCGCGCATCGCCTCCGGCCGGCCCATCGGCCACCACGGTGGCGCGGAGCGAATGCCTAGACTGCGCGCTGCCATGCTCGACATCGTGCAGCTGCCGCTCGGCGCCTACCAGACGAACTGCTACCTGGTGACCCGCGAGGGCGCCTCGGACGCCGTGGTCGTCGACCCGGGCGACGCGCCGCAGACCGTCCTTGCGGCCCTCGCCGAACGTGGCTGGACCGCCGCCGCGGTGCTCGTGACGCACGGCCACTTCGACCATCTCGGCGCCGTCAAGGGTGTCGCCGAGGCGGCCGGGGTGGAGGTGTGGGTGCCGCGCGACGAGGCCGACGAGCTGCGCACGCTCGCGGCCGCGCCGTACGAGCCCGACCACCTGCTCGACGGCGGCGAGACGGTGGCGGTCGCCGGCATCGAGTTCGACACCATGTCCGTGCCCGGGCACTCGTCCGCGTCGATCGCCTACCACGCCGACGGGCATCTGTTCTCGGGCGACGTGCTGTTCTCGGGATCGGTCGGGCGCACCGACTTCGCCGGCGGCGACATGGCCACGCTGGTCGCGAGCATCGGCCGGCTGATGGCCGCCTACCCGCCCGAGACGGTGGTGCTGCCCGGGCACGGCCCGGCGACGACGCTCGGCCGCGAGCGCGCGCAGAACCCGTTTCTGGGAGCGCTGCGGACATGAGCCAGGAGTTCCAGTCCCCGCGCGGCACGCTCGACTGGGTCGGGCCGCGGGCGGCGCTGCGGCGATCCGTGCTCGACGAGGCGCGGCGCGTGTTCGAGACCGCGGGCTACGGCCAGGCGGTCACGCCGACGTTCGAGGACACCGGCGTCTACCAGCGCACCTCGGGTGAGGGCTCCGACGTCGTGCGCAAGGAGATGTACAGCTTCCGCGACCGCAGCGACCGCGAGCTGACGCTGCGCCCCGAGGGCACCGCGGGCGTCATGCGCGCCTACCTCGAGCACGGCCTCAGCCACACCCCGCAGCCGGTCAAGGTCTGGTACGAGCTGCCCATGTTCCGCTACAACCGGGTGCAGAAGGGGCGCTACCGCGAGCACTACCAGTTCGGCGCGGAGGCGATCGGGAGCGAGGATCCGGCGCTCGACGCCGAGCTCATCGCGCTCCAGGCCCGCTGGTACCGTAACGTCGACGTGACGGGCCTTTCGCTGCTCCTGAACTCGATCGGCGACGAGACCTGCCGGCCGGCCTACCTCGAGCTCCTGACCGCGTTCCTCGACGCGCACCTGGACGAGCTCGACGACGAGTGCCGCGAGCGGCGGCGGTCGAACCCGCTGCGCGTGTTCGACTGCAAGAACGCCGCCTGCCAGGCGGTGCTCGTGGATGCGCCCAAGATCACCGACCACCTGTGCGACGCATGTGGCGCGCACTTCGCGGCCGTGCGGGCCGAGCTCGACGCCCGCGGCATCGGCTATGCCGTCTCGCCGGGGCTCGTGCGTGGCCTGGACTACTACACGCGCACGGCGTGGGAGTGGGTGTGGCCGGCGCTCGGCGCGCAGGCGACCCTCTCCGGCGGCGGCCGCTACGACGGCCTGGCCGAGCAGCTCGGCGGCCCGCACACACCCGGAGTCGGCTTCGGCGCCGGCGTCGAGCGGCTCGTGCTGACGCTCGAGGAGACCGGCGCGGCCGAGGCGCGCGAGCCCGCGCTCGACGTCATGTTCGCCGTGCTCGCCGATGCCGCCCGGCCGCGGCTGCACGCCCTGATGGACGTCCTGCGTGAGGCCGGCGTGCGCAGCGACGCCGCGCATGGTGGCCGGCGGCTGAAGCGGGTGCTCGAGCTGGCGGCGCGCCGGGAGGCCGCGCACCGTCGTCATCGTCGGCGAGGACGAGTGGGCGGCGGGCGAGGCCGGCGTGCGCGATATGGCCTCCGGCGAGCAGCGGCGCGTGCGTCTGGACGACCTCGTCGCGGAGCTCTCGCCATGAGCTGGCGCACGCGGCTCGGCGGCGACCTGCGCGCGGGCGACGAGGGCACGCGCGTGACCCTGGCCGGGTGGGTGGCGTCGAGCCGCGACCACGGCGGGCTCGTCTTCGTCGACCTGCGCGACCAGGCGGGCGTCGTCCAGCTCGTGTTCAACCCCGACGAGCAGGCGGCGGCGCACGGGACTGCGCACGGCCTGCGGAACGAGTACGTCGTCCAGGCCGAGGGAGTCGTGCGCGCTCGCTCGCCCGAGACGGTGAACCCGCGCCTGGACACCGGCCGGATCGAGGTGCACGTCGAGCGGCTGGAGGTGCTCTCGACCGCGCCCGCGCTGCCGTTCCAGCTCGACGACGAGGGCGTCGACGAGACGCTGCGCCTGCGCCACCGCTACCTCGACCTGCGCCGGGCCGAGATGCGCAAGAACATCTGGGTGCGGTTCAAGCTCACGCAGACGATCCGCCGGTACCTCGAGGACAACGGCTTCTGGGAGCTCGAGACGCCGATCCTGTACAAGTCGACGCCTGAGGGCGCGCGCGAGTTCCTCGTGCCGACGAGCACCCACCCGGGCAAGTTCTACGCGCTGCCGCAGTCGCCCCAGACCTACAAGCAGCTCTACGTCATCTCCGGGTTCGAGCGCTACTACCAGATCGCCCGCTGCTTCCGCGACGAGGCCACGCGCGCCGACCGCACCGCCGAGTTCACCCAGCTCGACATGGAGCTCGCGTTCGTCGAGCCCGACGAGCTGCACGCGCTGATCGAGGGCCTCTATGCCGCGGTGTGGCGCGAGGTGCTCGGGGTCGAGCTGCCGGTGCCGTTCCCGCGCCTGACCCATGACGAGGCGATGCTGCGCTACGGCTCGGACAAGCCGGACACGCGCTTCGGCTGCGAGATCGCCGACGTCACCGACGTGCTGCGCGATACCGGGTTCAACGCGTTCCGGGGCGTGATCGACGCGGGCGGCGTGGTACGCGGCTTCGCCGTCCCCGGCGCGATGGAGTTCTCGCGCAAGGACTTCGACGGCCTGGTCGAGTTCGCCCGCGGCTGGGGCGGGAAGGGCGTCGCCTGGATGCAGGTGACGGCCCCGGGCGAGGTGCGCTCGCCGATCGCCAAGTTCCTGTCCGAGGACGAGGTCGCGGCCGTCGTCGCCGGCGTCGGCGCTGCGGAGGGCGAGACGATCCTGCTCGTGGCCGACGAGCGCGAGGCGGCGGTGCGCGTGCTCGGGCCGCTGCGGCTTCACCTGGGCGAGCGGCTGGGGCTGATCCAGGAGGGCTGGAACTTCCTCTGGCTGACCGCGTTTCCGATGTTCGAGTGGATCGCCGAGGAGAACCGCTGGAAGGCGGCCCACAACCCGTTCAGCGCCCCGGAGCCGGAGTTCGAGGCCGACTTCGAGTCCGACCCGCCCGCCGCGCGGGCGCGTCAGTACGACCTTGTCCTGAACGGCAACGAGGTCGGCGGCGGATCGATCCGAAACCACAAGCCCGAGGTGCAGAAGCGCGTCTTCCGCATGCTGGGGATCTCCGAGGCCGAGGCCGAGGAGAAGTTCTCGTTCCTGCTGCGCGCACTCGAGATGGGTGCGCCGCCGCACGGCGGGATCGCGTTCGGCATCGACCGCCTGGTGATGCTGCTCGCGGGTGCGGCGTCGCTGCGCGACGTGACCGCCTTCCCCAAGGGGCAGGGCGGCGTCGATCCGCTCACGGGGGCGCCGACGGCGGCCACCGAGAAGGAGCTGCGCCAGTACGGGATCCGGGTGGTGACGGACCCGCCGGGACCGGCTACGCTGTGAGAGCCGGCGCCATTTCCGTTACGCGCACCACACTTTCGTCGTGCGAACACCTCAAGCGCCGGGGCGAGGTCGAAGCGGTCGAAGCATCCAGAAAGTGGCCGACAGCCGAGCCCCAGGCACCGGCATCATCGATGGGGACTGTCCCCGCACCGCGGGGACAGTCCCCTCTTCTCGTATGAGCGTCTACCTCGATCACGCGGCGACCACGCCGCTTGCGCCCGCGGCGCGCGCGGCGATGGAGCCGTACCTGTCCGAGCGGTTCGGCAACGCGTCGGAGCCGCACACGTATGGGCGCGCCGCCCGGGCCGGGCTCGAGGACGCGCGCCGGCGGCTGGCGGAGCTGCTCGCCGCCGAGCCGGGCCAGGTCGTGCTCACCTCGGGCGGCTCCGAGGCGGACAACCAGGCCGTCTTCGGTCTGGCCGGGGCTCCGCCCGGCCGGCTGGTCGTGAGCGCGATCGAGCATCCTGCCGTGCGCGAGCCCGCGCGCGAGCTCGAGCGGCGTGGGTTCGAGGTCGTGTGGGCGCCTGTCGACGCGCGACGGCGTCGTCGTCGCCGACGAGTTCGAGCGCCTGCTGCAGCCCGGCGACCGGCTGGCGGCGGTCATGTGGGCGAACAACGTCACCGGCGCGGTGCAGCCCGTGGAGCGCCTGGCGGCGGCGGCCGCGGAGCGCGGCGTCCCCTTGCACTGCGACGCCGTGCAGGCGGCGGCCGCGTTCCCGGTCGGCCTCGGCGCCTCCGGCGTCGAGACGCTCGCACTCTCGGCGCACAAGCTCGGCGGGCCCAAGGGCGTCGGCTGCCTCGTCGTGCGCACGCTCGGGCGGGTCACGCCGCTCGTGTGGGGCGGGGGGCAGGAGCACGGCCTGCGCTCCGGCACCGAGAACGTCGCCGGTGCGGTCGGGTTCGGCGCCGCGCTTGCGGCCATGCGGTCCGCGGTCGACGGCCGCGCGGCCCTGCGCGACCGGCTGCAGACGGCGCTCGCCGGACACGCAACCGTGGTCTCGGCCGGGGCGCCGCGCCTGCCGGGCCACCTGCTGGCCCTGGTCGCGGGCATCCGCGCCGACCTGCTCGTGCTCGCGCTCGACCGCGCCGGCTACGCGGTCGCGGCCGGCTCTGCCTGCGCCGCCGGGGATGCCGAGCCGAGCCACGTCCTGACCGCCCAGGGCATGTCGGCGCAGGACTCGCGCAGCGTCGTTCGCATCTCGCTCGGCCTCGGCTCGACGGCCGCCGAGGTGGACGGGTTCGCGCGCGCGTTCATCGCCTGCGCCGAGCGGCTCCGGGCGGGCGGGCTCGAGGGGATCGCCGCGGCGGTCTAGGGTTCGCGGCGTGTACTCCGCCGCGACGGTCGACCACGCGCTCGCCCTGCGTCACGCCGGCTCGGCCGGCCCCGGCGCCGTCGCCGGCGAGGCGGGCGACACCGGCTGCGGCGACGCGATCCGGATCGAGCTCGGGGTCGCGGACGGCCGCATCGCGGTCGCCCGCCACCGCGGCTTCGCCTGCCCGCACGCCACCGCGGCCGCCGAGCTCGCCTGCGCGCTCGCCGAGGGCCGCGAGCTCCTGGACGCGGCCCGGATCGGCGCCTCCGACCTCGAGGCGGTGCTCGCGCCGGCAGAGGCGAACCGGGGCTGCGTCGGCCTGGCCGCCGATGCCCTGCACCGGGCGCTTGCGGCGGCCCTCGAGACCGTGCGGTTGCCGGCAAGGAGCGACCGCGTCGCCGTGGCGATGTCGGGCGGAGTCGACTCGGCGGTCGCGCTGCTGAAGGCGGTCGAGGCCGGGCTCGAGCCGGTCGGCGTCACCCTGCGGCTGTGGATCGACCCGGGCGCGCCCGACGGCGAGCGGGCCTGTTGCTCGCCGCGGTCGGTGCGGGCGGCGCGGGCCGCCTGCCACGCGCTCGGCGTGCCGCACGCCTCACTCGACCTGCGCGACGAGTTCCGGGCGGCGGTCGTCGACGAGTTCGTCGGCGGCTTCCGCGAGGGCCGTACGCCGAACCCGTGCATGCGCTGCAACGGCGCATTCCGCTTCGCGGCGCTGGCTGGGTTCGCCGATCGCATCGGGGCCGAGCGGATCGCGACCGGGCACTACGCCCGCGTCCGCCGCCGCGGCGACGTCACCCTGGTCGCCCGGGGCGCCGATCCGGCCAAGGACCAGTCCTACATGCTCGCCGGGGTGCCCGGCGAGATCCTGGCGCGGTGCTGGTTCCCGCTCGGGGAGCAGACCAAGGTGCAGACGCGGGCGCAGGCGGGCGCCGCCGGCCTGGAGGCGGCGCACCGGGCCGAGAGCCAGGACGTGTGCTTCGTCGGCGGCGGCGACCACCGCGCGTTCCTCGAGCGCCACGGCGGCGCCGGCCGCCCGGGCGACATCGTCACGGCCGACGGCCGCCGCCTCGGCGGGCACGACGGCGTGCACCGTTTCACGCCGGGGCAGCGGCGCGGGATCGGGGTTGCGGGAGCCGAGCCGCTCTACGTCCTCGCGGTGCAGGCGGCGACCGGCCGCGTCGTCGTCGGCCCGCGCGCCGCTCTCGAGCAGCGGTCGGTACGGGTGGCTCCGGGGCGTTTGCTGGCGCCGTCGGTGCGCGTGCAGGCGAAGCTGCGCTACCGCACCGATCCCGTGTGGGCGACCGTCCGCCCGGGCGGCGACGGCTTCACGCTCGACCTGGACGAGCCCGTCGCGGGCGTCGCCCCCGGGCAGACCGCCGTCCTCTACGACGACGACACCGTCGTCGGCTCGGGCGTGATCGCCTCGTGAGCGCCGGGTAGGATAGGTTTTCCCCCGACCCGGGAGCGCCATGCATCTCGCACTTCTCGCCACCTCAACCGATATCTGGCACTACGCCCTGGCCGTGTTCCTGCTCCTGACGGGGATCGGCGCCTGCTTTGCGCTGATCCGGCTCGGGACGACGTTCGGCCACGTGAACACGGCACTCGACAGCACCATGAGCGAGCTCGTACCGATGCTCGGCAAGGCGTCGACGTCGCTCGACCACGTGAACGAGGAGCTCGACAAGGTCGGCCGCATCACCGACTCGGCCACCGATGCGACCGCGAAGGTGGACGCAACCGTGCGCACGGTGTCGGAGGCGATCGCCAAGCCGTTCCAGGCCATCGCCGGGTTCACGAGCGGCCTCACCCACGGCTTCGGCGTGTTCAAGAACAAGCGCGATCAGCGCGGAGGGGTCGTGTGAGGCGGGGGCTTGCGGTCTGGGTCGTGCTCGCAGCCGCCGGCACGGCCCTCTACAGGCGCGCCCAGCATCTGGCCGAGACGGAGCAACGGCCGGTCGGCGAGGTGCTGCGCGACCTGCCGGGCCGCATCACGGCCGACCTGCGCACGCTGCCCGACGACCTGCGCGAGGCCGCGCAGGAGGGCCGCCAGGCCGCGGGCCGCAAGTCGGCGGAGGTCGAGGAGGAGTTCCGCCGCGCAGCGAACCCGTGAATAGACGGGGTCAGACCCCGTGTATTCAGTCGGTGATGCGCGCGATCAGCTCGCGGCGGTCGACCAGCCGCTTGGGCTCGCCGGACGGCGAGAGCTCGTAGCCGGCGCCGCGCGGGTAGAGCACCTTGTCGCCGGGGGCGATGCCGTGCACCTCGTCGCCGATGGCGACCACCACGCCTGAGAGGCACGCCGCCTCGGCGCTCGCGGGGATGATCAGGCCGGCGTTCGTCTCGGTCTCGTCATCGACGGGCTCGATGAGCACGAAGTGGTCGAGCGGCTCGATGCCGCCGTGGCCGCCGCGGGGCGCCTGCTCGAAGCGCTCGAGGGTGTCGTCACCGTGCATGGCTCAAGGATACCCCCCGGTAGAATGGGCCGGGATATGCGCTCCCACGAGATCCGACGCCGGTTCATCGACCACTTCACCGCCACCGGGCACGTGCAGCTCCCGAGCGGGTCGCTGGTGCCGCCGGCGTGGGACCAGAGCGTCCTCATCACGACGGCCGGGATGCAGCCGCTCAAGCGCTACTTCCTGGGGCAGGACGAGCCGCCCAGCAACCGCCTGGTCACGGTGCAGAAGTGCTTCCGCACCGTCGACATCGACGAGGTCGGGCGCACCGCCCACCACCTGACCTTCTTCGAGATGCTCGGCAACTTCTCGATCGGCGACTACTTCAAGCGGTTCGCGGTCGAGCAGGCCTGGCAGCTCGTCACCTCGCCGGACGGGTTCGGCTTCGATCCCGACCGGCTGTGGGCGACCGTCTACCGCGGCGACGACAACGTCCCGGCCGACGAGGAGGCGATCGCGCTCTGGCTCGAGGTGGGCGTGCCGCCGGAGCGGATCCTGCGGCTCGGCAGCGACAACTTCTGGCAGGCGGGGCCGACCGGCCCGTGCGGGCCGTGCTCGGAGCTCCACTACGACCGCGGCGAGGAGTTCGGCTGCGGCCGGCCGGAGTGCGGGCCTGACTGCGACTGCGACCGCTTCATCGAGTTCTGGAACCTCGTGTTCATGCAGTACAACATGCTCGACGACGGGTCACTCGAGCCGCTGCCGCACCCCAGCATCGACACCGGCGCGGGGCTCGAGCGGGTGACGATGCTCGCCCAGGGCGTCGACAGCGCGTACCTGACCGACGCGTTCGGCGACCTGATCGAGGTGATCGAGGGCTGGAGCGGCGCCCGCTACGGGCACACGCCCGAGGAGACGAAGGCGCTCAAGGTGCTCGCCGACCACGGCCGCTCGATGAGCTTCCTCGCCACCGACGGCATCGAGCCGTCGAACGAGGGCCGCGGCTACGTGCTGCGACGGGTGATCCGCCGCGCCGTCCAGCACGGCCGCCGCATCGGCCTGCAGGACGGCCTCGTCACCCGCCTGCACGAGCGCGTGGTCGAGCTGCTCGGCGAGGCGCATCCCGAGCTTGTAGAGCACCGCGAGCGGGTGGCCGCCGAGCTCGCGGCCGAGGAGGCCCGCTTCTCGCGCACCCTGGAGACGGGCGGGAAGCTGCTCGACGACGTGCTCGCGGGCACGGGCACCGAGGTCGGCGCACAGGACGCCTTCCGGCTGCACGACACATACGGCTTCCCGATCGAGCTGACCGTCGAAATCGCCACCGAGCACGGAAAGACGGTCGACGAGGCCGGGTTCGCCGAGCTGATGGACGAGCAGCGCGGCCGCGCCCGGGCAGCGGCCGGCGGCCGGGTGGACACGTCGGAGCTCGCGAGCGACTTCGCCGCCGAGTTCGTCGGCTACGAGCGGCTCGATGTCACCACCCAGGTCGGCGCCATTCACGTGCGCGACGACGGCTCGGCGCTCGTCAAGCTGCGCGAGTCGCCCTTCTACGCCCGCGGCGGCGGCCAGGTGGCCGACCGCGGCTGGGTCGAGACCGACTCGGCCCGGGCGGTCGTCGAGGACGTGGTCCGGGTCGACGCAGACCAGGTCGTGGTCGCCCGCGCCGAGCACGGCGAGCTCCACGCCGGCGAGCGCGTGCGTGCCCACGTCGACGCCGAGGCGCGGCGGCCGACGATGGCGAACCACACCGCCACCCACCTGCTGCACGCCGCCCTGCGCGAGGTGCTCGGCGACCACGTCGCCCAGGCCGGCTCGTACGTCGGCCCCGACAAGCTGCGGTTCGACTTCCGCCACGGCGGGCCAATGACCCCCGACGAGCTGCACCGGGTCGAGGCGATCGTGAACGAGCACATCGTCGCCAACCACCCGCTGCACATCTTCACAACGACGCAGCAGCACGCCCGCGAGCTCGGGGCGACGATGCTGTTCGGCGAGAAGTACGGCGAGCACGTTCGCGTGGTCGAGATCGCCGACGTCTCGCGCGAGCTCTGCGGTGGGACGCACGTGCGCTCGACGGCCGAGATCGGCGCGTTCGTGATCGCGCGCGAGACCAGCTCCTCCCAGGGCGTGCGCCGGATCGAGGCGCTCACCTCCGCCGCGGCCCTCGAGCATCTGCGGGCCGAGGCGGCCGCGGCGGCCGGCCTGCGGCAGCGCGTCGGCGAGCTCGAAGCGGAGCTCAAACGAGCCGCGCGCGAGGCCCCCGCAGCGTCGGCGAACGGCGCCGACGCCGGGCTGATCGACGGCGCGTCCGAGGAGTCCGGTGTGTGGATCGTGGCCGACGTGATCGACGGCGCCGACGCCGACGAGCTGCTCAAGCTGTCCGATCGCGTGCGCGCCAAGCTTTCGCCGGCGGCCGCGGTGCTGGGCGGAAATGCCGGCGGCAAGGCGCATCTGCTCGCGAGCTTCGATCCCGCCGCGCAGGCGCGCGGGCTGTCGGCGGTGGACGTGATCCGCGCGGTGGCCCCGATCGTCTCGGGCGGCGGCGGCGGCAGGCCGGCGCTCGCCCGGGCCGGCGGGTCCGACCCGTCGCAGCTGCAGGCGGCCGTCGCCGCCGCCGCCGACAGCATTCGCGAGCAGCTGCAGGGATCGCCCGGATGAGGGTGCTCGCGGTCGACTACGGCCGCGCCCGCACGGGGCTCGCTGTGAGCGACGAGACCGGGGTGCTGGCCCGGCCCGTCGCGGTCGTCGAGCAGGTGAGGTCGGAGGCGGGGATGGGAAGAATGCTCGAGCGGATCGCGGAGCTCGGCCCCGAGCGGATCGTGGTCGGGATGCCGCTCACGCTGCGGGGAGAACACGGCCGCCAGGCCGCGGAGACGCTCGACTTCATCCACGAGCTGGAGGCTCGATGTCCGATACCGATCGAGACGTACGACGAGCGGTTTACGACGGCGATGGCCGTCCGCAGCCGTCCGCGCCGCGACCGCCCGGACGACGCCGTGGCGGCGGCTCACCTCCTCGAGGGGTATCTACGCAGGTTCGCCGGCTCCTAGCTCTCGTCGTGCTCGTCGCGGTCGTGGCCGGCCTGGTGAAGGCGGGCGGCTGGGTGCTGCACAACACGTCGAGCCCGGCCACCGCGCCCGCCGCCGACCCGCACGGGCCGGGCATCCCGGTCGCGATCCCGCCTGGCGACGACGCGACGGCGATCGCCTCGGTGCTGCAGGATCGGGGGGTGATCGACGACTCCGGCCGCTTCTCGCGCTACGTGAAGGCGCAATCCCAGGGCTCGGACTTCAAGGCGGGGACGTACACGTTCCGCGCGGGCACAGGCTACGACGCGATCATCGCGAGCCTCGACGCCGGCCCGTCCGCCGACGCCTCGAAGCTCGTGATCCCCGAGGGGTACCGGGTGAGCGAGATCGCGGCCCTCGTGCCGCACGTCGGCATTCCCCGCCGCCGCTACACGGCCGCGGTGCGCGCCGCCGTGCCCCCGCCCGGCTTCGGCCACCACCTGAACATGGAGGGCTTCATGTTCCCGGCCACGTACCTGGTGCACCCGCAGGAGTCGGCGGCGGCGCTCGTCTCGCAGCAGCTGCAGGCCTTCAAGGCGAACTTCGCCCAGGTGAACATGTCCTACGCGCGCTCGAGGAACCTGACGCCGTACGACGTGCTCATCATCGCCTCGATGATCGAGCGCGAGGCGAAGGTGCCGGGCGACCGCGCCAAGGTTGCCGCGGTGATCTACAACCGCCTGCACGCCGGCATGGCGCTCGGGATCGACGCGACCATCCTGTACCACCTCGGCTCGTGGACGGCGCCCATCCACGAGTCCGATCTGAGCAACCCGGAGCCGTACAACACCCGCATCCACCGGGGCCTGCCGCCGACCCCGATCTGCAACCCCGGCCTGGCGTCGCTGCAGGCGGCGGCCCACCCCGACCACGTCGGCTACCTGTACTACGTCGCCATCCCGGGCAAGGCCGCGCAGTACTTCACGTCGAGCTACTCGGACTTCGTGGCGCACGGCGGATGAGGGCGGCGGTGATCGGCCATCCGGTGGCGCACTCGCGCTCGCCGGCCATGCACACGGCCGCCTACCGGGCGCTGCACATGGACTGGGAGTACACGGCGATCGACGTGCCGCCGGGAGGGCTCGAGGCGTTCGTCGCGGGGCTCGCCGCGGCCGGGTTCGCGGGGGTGAACGTGACCATCCCGCACAAGCAGGCGGTGCTCGGGCTGTGCGACGAGCTCTCGGCCGAGGCGCGCCGGGCCGGGTCGGTGAACACGATCGTCGTGGCGGCCGGCCGCCTGCGCGGCGAGACGACCGACGGCGCCGGCCTGCTGTGGGCGCTCGGCGACGTGGAGCCGGCCGACGCGCTCGTGCTGGGCGCGGGCGGCGCCGCCCGCGCGGCCGTGGCGGCGCTCGCCGACGCGGGCTGGCGGGTGGCGGTCAGCGCCCGGCGGCCGGAGGCGGCGGCCGAGCTGGGGGTCGACGTCCGCCCCTGGCCGCCGATCGAGGGGGCGCGGCTCGTGGTCAACGCAACGCCGGTGGGACAGCGAGAAGCGGGGACTGTCCCCGGTCGACCGGGGACAGTCCCCATTCCCGTCGAGCTCATCACTTCCGACACGATCGTGTGCGACCTGGCCTACCGCGGCGACGGGTCGCCGACGCCCCTGGTCGTCGCGGCCGGTGAACGCGTGGCGCGGGCCGTGGACGGCCTCGACGTGCTCGTCGGGCAGGGGATCTACGCGTTCGAGCTTCTGACCGGCGTGCCCGCTCCGGTCGCCGTCATGCGCGCGGCCGCTCGGGGCGAAACGGCTCCGGATCGGTGAACGGCGTGCGCCCGAGCACGAGCTCGGCCGCCAGGCGGCCCGAGCCCGCGCCGGTGAGGATGCCCTCGCTGCCGTGGCCGGCGCACACCACCGTGCGCTCGTCCAGGCGGCCGATGTAGGGCAGGCCGTCCTCGGAGAACGGCCGCAGCCCCGTCCAGGTCGTCGTCACCTCCCACCCGGCCAGGCCGGGGATGAGCCGGCACGCGCGGACAGCGTTCTCGCGCAGCGCCGCGGTGTCCTCGGGCCCCTCGTGCAGCGCCGCCGAGCGCGACGCGCCGACGAGCACGGAGCCGTCGGCGTTCTGGTGGATGCCGAGCGCGTGGGCGGCGTCGGCGCCGTGGACGGCCAGTTCGCCGGCCGCGAGCCGCTCGAGCGAGACCGGGCGCCCCGGCGCGGGGTCGCGGCGCGGCTCGTAGGCGGCCTCGTGGATCGCGTGGCGCAGGATCGGCGGGCCGGGCGTGAGCAGCGCGAGCCAGCCGCGCACGGGCCGGACAGGCACGTCGGCGCCAAGGGCATGGGCGAGCCGGCGCGTCCACGCCCCGGCCGCGACCAGTACAGAGCCGGCCGAGAGCGGGCCGGCGTCGGTCACGACCGTCCCGGCGCCGACGCGTTTGACCTCGACGTGGGTGCGGATGTCGGCGCCCGCCGCGGCAGCCGCCGCGGCCGCGCAGGCCGCGAGCGCGCCCGGGTCGGTGCGACGGCCCTCGTCGATCAGGAGGCCGCCGGCCATCCCCGCCGCCAGGGCCGGCTCGGCCGTCGCGACCCCGGCCGCGTCGAGCAGCTCTCCGGCGACCGGCGCCTGCGCGAGCGACGCGAGCTGCGCCTCGCTGGTCGCGAGCAGCAGCGTCCCGATCGGCGTGTGGTCGAGGCAGAAGCCGTCGCCGTGCTCGTTGGCCAGGCGCGTGTAGGCGGCGATACTCTCCTGCCAGAGCGGGACGAGCTCGGCGTGGTCGGGCGGGAGCACGAGGCCCTGGCTGCGCCCGGTCGCTCCCGATGCGAGCGCGCCGCGCTCGAGCAGCGTCACCTGCGCACCCGCCTGCGCGAGGTACCAGGAGGCCGTGGTCCCGACGACGCCGCCCCCAATCACGATCACGTCCGGCACGAGGGTGGCAGCCTACAGTCCCGCGCCGTTCGCGCCGATAACGAGCCACATGGAGTTCGTTCTTCCCCTGGCCGGAGCAGGCTTCGCGCTCGGCTGGCCGATCGAGTGGCTGATCCAGCGCTTCCCCAAGCCCGAGGGCACGGCGCCTTCGAGCCGCCGGCGGTGGATCGTCGCCGCCCTCACCGCGGCGCTCTTTGCGGCCGTGACGGTCAAGATCGGCTTCCAGGCGCGCCTGGCGCCGGCGCTGCTCCTGACCGCGCTGATCGTGCCCGCGTCGGTCATCGATCTGCGCCATCGCATCATCCCGAACGCGATCAACTTCCCCGGCGCCGTCGCGGTCTACCTGACCGCGGTCATCGCCGAGCCGCACCGCTGGGCGGAGCTCCTGATCGGCGGGGTCGCCGCGGCGCTCTTCCTCGGCGTCGCCTGGCTGATCTACCCGGCCGGGATGGGGCTCGGCGACGTGAAGATGACGCTGATGATCGGGCTCGCGCTGGGCCGCTACGCCGGCGTTGCGCTCTTCGCCGCGTTTGCGATCTCGCTGCTGCCTTCGATCGCGGTGCTCGTGCTCAAGGGCCCGCGCGGCCGCAAGGTCTCGTTCCCGTTCGGCCCGTTCCTGGCCTTCGGGGCGATGGTGGCGATCCTGTACGGGCCAGAGCTCTGGAACGCCTGGTACGTGGGCACATGACCCGCGCCCGCCGCACCGCCGTCGTCCTCTTCCTCGGCTTCCTCGGGTCGGCGGTCGTCTACTCGCTGATGATGGCCTTCGGCGATCCGGCGCTCGAGCTCGTCGTGTGCGCCGCCTGGCTGCCGCTCTACCTGACCGCCTACGCGGTCGGGCTCGCGCGCAGCACCGCGCCCGTCCCCGCCTGAGCGCCCACGCGAGCCCCGCCGGGTAGGCTGCGTGCCCTCATGGAGCTCACGTATGTCACCGCGGGCGAGTCGCACGGGCCCGGCCTTACCGTCGTCGTGTCGGGGCTTCCGGCCGGCCTCGAGCTCGATCACGAGCTGATCCGCAAGGACCTCGCCCGCCGCCAGGCCGGCTACGGCCGCAGCCCGCGCCAGAAGCTTGAGCAGGACGACGTCGAGCCGCGTGCCGGCCTGCGCCACGGGCGCACGCTCGGGAGCCCGCTCGCGTTCTTCATCCAGAACCGCGACCACAAGAACTGGACGGCGCCGATGAGCGCCTGGCCGGTGGAGCCGCAAGAGCTCGAGAGCTACGGCTGGCGCGGCCAGCCGGTGACGCTGCCGCGGCCCGGCCACGCCGACCTGGCCGGGGTGCTCAAGTACGGCCACACGGACGTCCGCAACGTGCTCGAGCGCGCCAGCGCCCGCGAGACGGCCGGGCGGGTGGCCGCCGGCGCCGTTGCCAAGGCGCTGATCGCGGCCATCAGCATCCGCGTGCGCTCGCACGTGCTCCAGATCGGCACGGTCCGCGCGACCCCGCCGGCGTGGCTGCAGGAGCGCGACTTCGAGCGGGCCGAGGCGTCCGAGGTGCGTTGCCTCGATCCCGACGCCGAGGCCGCGATGATCGCCGAGATCGAGCAGGCCAAGCGCGAGCGCGACACGCTGGGCGGCGTCACCGAGGTGCGCGCGTTCGGCGTGCCGCCGGGGCTCGGCTCGCACGTGTCCGCGGGGGCGCGTCTCGACGGGCGCCTGGCGGCGGCGATGGTGTCGATCCAGTCGGCCAAGGGGGTCGAGATCGGCGACGCGATCGCAAGCTCCGCACGGCGCGGCTCGCGCGTGCACGACGAGATCTTCCACTCGGACGAGCGCGGCTACCACCGCCGCACCGACACAGCCGGCGGCCTCGAGGGCGGCATGACCAACGGTGCCGACCTCGTCGTGCGGACGATCTGGAAGCCGCTGCCGACGCTGATGCGCCCGCTCGGCAGCGTCGAGCTCGGTACCCACGAGCCGCAGCAGGCCCATGTTGAGCGAAGCGACGTGACCGTGCTGCCCGCCGCCGCCGTCGTGGCCGAGGCGGCCGTCGCCTGGGAGCTCGCGCGGGCGGCGGTGGAGAAGTTCGGCGGCGACGCGGTGGGCGACTTCGTCGCTGCCCACGCCGCCTACCTCGAGCGCATCGCCCGGGCGTGATCCCCGGGCCCTACCGCAACCTCGCCCTGATCGGCTTCATGGGCGCGGGCAAGACGTCGGCCGCCGCGGCGCTCGCCGAGCGGCTCGGCTGGCGGGCGGTCGACGCCGACGCCGAGATCGAGCGCGACGCCGGCCGGCCGATCCGCGAGATCTTCGCCGACGAGGGCGAGGGCTCGTTCCGTGCGCTCGAGGAGCGGGTTGTCATGCGGCTGCTGCACGAGACCGGCGTCGTGGTCGCGCTCGGCGGTGGCGCCGTCACCTCGCCGCTGATTCGCGAGCGCCTGCGCGACGAGTCGTTCACCGTGCTCCTGGACGTCTCGCCGCAGACCGCCTGGCGGCGGATCGAGGCCCAGGCCGGCGACCGGCCGCTGGCCGCCGAGGCGCGCGGCTTTGCCGAGCTGTACGAGGACCGCCGCGGCCTCTACCACGCGACGGCCGACGCCCTGGTGGACGCCGAGGAGTTGCACGGCGACGAGGCTCTGCTCGCGCCGCTCGCGCGGCCGAGCGCGCTCGCCGAGCTGGGCCGTCTGATCGGCGCACGGCGGGCGGCGCTCGTGGCCGACCGCTCGGTGCTGCGCATGGTGGGCGCGCCGATCGAGCCGTTCGTGACCGTGCGCCTGCCGGTCGGCGAGGCGGCCAAGACCGTCGCCGTCGCCCGCCAGGCGTGGACGCGGCTGGGCGAGTTCGGGCTCGAGCGCGGCGACGTGATCGTCGGCCTCGGCGGCGGCGCGGCCACCGACGTCGCCGGGTTCATCGCCGCCACCTATCACCGCGGCATCCCCTGGATCGCGGTGCCGACGTCGCTCGTCGGCATGGTCGACGCCGCGGTGGGCGGCAAGACCGGGATCGACCTGCCGTCGGGCAAGAACGCGGTCGGCGCCTTCCACCAGCCCGAGTGGGTGGTCGCCGATCCCGGCGTGCTCGAGACGCTGCCGGTGCGGGAGTGGTCATGCGGCTTCGCCGAGGTGATCAAGACCGCCCTTCTGGCCGGCGGCCGCCTGTGGGAGATGGTGCGCGACTGGGAGCCGGGCCGGGGCACGCCCGAGCAGCGGCTCGAGCTGATCCGCCGCTGCGCGGCCTACAAGGTGCGGGTGGTCGCGTCCGACCCGACGGAGCGCGGCCGCCGGGCCGTGCTCAACCTGGGCCACTCGATCGGGCACGCGATCGAGGTTGCGACCGGCTACAAGGCGTTTGCGCACGGCGAAGCGGTCGGCATCGGCCTGCTCTCGGCGCTGTGGCTGTCGGCGCAGACGCAAGGGCTCGACCCGGCCGTCGAAGAGGAGGTGCGCGGCCTCCTGCGCCGCCACGGCCTGCCGGTGACCGCCCGCAACGTCAGCCCGGCGGCGATCGTCGAGGCGATGTCGCGCGACAAGAAGGCCCGCGGGGGCCGGGTGCGCTTCGCGCTCCTGGCCGCGATCGGCGAGCCCGTGTGGGACTGCGACCCGGGCGACGACCTGGTCGAGGCGGCCGTCGCCCGGGCCGTGGCCCGCCGCACGTAGGGCGGCTCGTGCCACTTGGCGTCCGCAGTGGATGCCAATTGCATGCGACGCGCAGGGAGGGGCCCGGCCCCGCGGGTGGGGCCAGGCCCCGGGCGGTCATCCTGCCGAGAGCCGCACCGGCACACGGACGACGTGCGGGTGGCCGCCGCGGCCGCTGTCGTCGAAGATCACGATCGTCCCGCCCTGCGCCCGCCGCAGGTGGTAGGTGAGCGTGGCCGAGTAGTTGCCGCGGCAGCCGGTGCCGCACGATGCGAGCACGTGCGTGCGTGCAAGCAGGCGGCCGCGGGCGTTGATGACGCGCACGTGGACGACCGCCTCGAACACGTCGGCGGTGCCGGCGACCGTCACCGTGGACGGCACGCGGGCGCCGATCGCCGGCCGCGACACGAGGATCGCCGGCAGCAGCCGGAAGAAGTTGCCGCGGCCGGACGGCTGCGGCACCGGGGCGCCGTCGATCGAGCTCACCACCCGGCCGTTCACCTCGAGCCGCACGCGCGAGACCGTCGGGAACTGGGTGACCGTGTAGGTGAGCTGCGCGAGGCGCATGCGGATCTGCGTGCGCGCGCCCGGGCCGGCGAAGGCGCTCGAGACGTCGACGGTCGCGACGCCGCGTGCGATCGCCACGCCGCGCAGCGCGCTCCCGGCCGGCACCGCCGAGGTGACGCCGGCGGCCGTCTCGGCGGCGTTCGGGCCTGCGAACAGGCGGTTGACGGCTGCGGCGGCGGCGCCGGGTGTGCGCGTCACGGTGCGCTTGGTCAGCCAGAGCTTTGCGCCGCGCTCGAACCAGACGCTCAGGGTCATCCGCGGGCCCGGCGCGGACGCCGCGGCGGCCGGGCCGATGCCGGAGAGCGCCGCCACCGCGAGGGCGGCGACGACCAGGGGAACGAGGGGCTTCTTCATGAGGACTCCTTCGGGTGGATGACGGCTTCAGCCGCCGTTCAGCGTGACCGGGATCTCGACGACCTGGCCGCCGCGGTTCGGGTTCAGGTGCAACGGTGAGACGACGACGTAGCCCGGCTGGAGGCCGGCCACGGAGAACGGGAGGCGGACGTGGAACGGTGCCGGAGGCGAGCCGAAGCAGCCGGCGCACCCATTCTGGACGACCTTGCGGGCGAGGATGTGCAGGTGCGAGTCGGCGATGCGGATGAGGACGCGATCCGAGACCGCATCCCGGATGGCGATCGTCGCCGGGCTCGTGAGCGTCGCTCCGGGAAGCGGGCTCGTGACGTCGAACGGCGGCTCCAGGACAAGCGGGAGCCGCAGGTGCTGGCCCCCTCCCGGCAGTCCCGACGCGTTCGCGCTCGAGATGACGAGCGTGCCGTGCTGCTTGTGGGACACGCCCAGCTCGTCGATCGTGAACGAGAACGTGCCCGGGCAGCCCGTCCCGCACGACGCCGACGAGGAGCCCGAGCCGAGCTCGTGACCGGTGGCGTCGAGCAGCCTGTACGTGAGGCCGGCCTCGAAGACGTCGGCGACGCCGCGCACGGTGAACGGCGCCTGGACGGTGGCCCCGGCCTTCGGTGAGGTGACGGTGATCGCGGGCGCGAGATCGGGGAAGCCCATCGAGCGGCGCGTCATCGGGCTCGCCAGCACGAGGCCGTCGCTGAGCGCAGTCACCGGCGCGCCGTCGAGGTGCAGGAGCACGCCGCGCACGCCCGGGAACTGCGTCACCGTGTAGACGAGCTGGGCCAGGCGCAGGCGCTCCGATGCGGCGCTTCCGCCGGCGGTAAAGTCGGACGTCAGATCGACGGTCGCCACCCCGCCGTGCAGCGAGATCCCGAGCAGCTGCGTGCCCGCCGGCACGGCGGTGAGGGCGCCCGAGCGCAGCTCGGCGCGGGTCGGCCCGGTCAGGAGCGAGCGCACCGCCGCGCCGATCACGGCCTTCGTCGCGGCGACGCCGCGCGTGACCGGCCACAGCTTGGCGTCGCGGACGAGCCACACTTCGATTCCCATCTGGGCCGGCGTGGAGCTGATGACCGGGGCGGGCGCACTGCCCCCGCCGGACGAGACCGTGACCACCGAGTCGATCGGGGGCACCTCCGGCTTCTGGCCCGACCCGACAACGACGGCTCCCGAGCCGCCGCAGCCGGCGGCCAGGAGGCAGGTGCAGACGATCGCGGCGATGCGGGTGGTCATGGGGTCTCCTCGGGTGGTGCGGACAGGGTGGGCAGGTGGACGGTGAACGTGGCGCCGCCCCCAGGGCGGCTCTCGGCCACGATCGAGCCGCCCAGGAGGATGGCGTTCTCGCGGGCGATGGCGAGGCCGAGGCCGCTGCCCGCAGCGGTGCGGGCGGCGTCGGCCTTCGAGAAGCGGTCGAACAGCCGCGGCACGAACTCGGGCGGGATGCCGGGGCCGTCGTCGGCCACCTCGATGACGGTTGCGTCCGGCCCGCCGGCGAGGCGGACGCGGGCGCGGCCGCCGCCGTGCTCGACGGCGTTCCCGGCGAGGTTGGCGACGATCCGCTCCAGGCGGCGGCGGTCGCCGGCATAGGCGACGTCGCCCGTGACGGTCACGCGCCCGTCCCAGCCGCGGCTGCGCACGATCGTCTCGACCAGCGGCCGCAGGTCGACGTGCTCGACCCGCACGGCCTCGGCGCCGGCTTCGAGGCGCGAGATCTCCATCAGGTCGTCGGTCAGCCGCCGCAGCCGGGAGACGTCTCTGACGAGCAGGCCGGTCAGGCGCCCCGCCTCCTCGGGCAGCTCCGGCGCGTGCTGTTCGAGCAGCGCCGCCTCGTTCACGAGCGCCGTCAGCGGCGTGCGCAGCTCGTGGGCGACGTCGGCGGTGAAGCGACGCTCGCGCGCCTGCGCCTCGGTGAGCGCGGTGATCGTCCCCTGCAGCGCATCGGCCATGTGGTTGAACGAGGCCGCCCACTCGCCGAACTCGTCGCTGCCGGCCGCCGGCAGGCGGGTGTCGAGCAGGCCCTCGGCCAGCGAGCGGGCGGCGGCGCTGGCGCCGGCCACGGGCGCGAGCGTGCGCCGCGCGAGCAGGGCGCCGGCCAGGCCAGAGAGGGCGGCCAGCACGAGCCAGCCGGCGATCAGGATGTCGCGCAGCTGGTCGATGTCGGCCCAGACCTGGCTCTCGTCGTAGAAGAAGTAGAGCTGCGTGTCGCGGCCGACGACGGGCTCGGCGACGATCAGGTAGGGCACGCCGCCGATCGTCCGCCGCTCGTAGGCGACGTCGCCGCGGGCGGCGTCGCGGCGCAGGTCGGCGGGCACGGGCAGCCGTCCGGCGGGGATGCGGCCGCCCTGCCCGATCACGGTCGCGAAGCTGGCCCGGGTGGAGAAGCGCGACTGCAGGCGCGAGATGTCGCCGGGCCGGCCGCGCAGGGTCACCTCGGCGACGAACGCGTTCAGCCTGCTCTGCTGGAGCGCCCGGGTCTGGGAGTCGTCCAGGCGGGCGTGGCGCGAGACCAGATAGGCGCCCACGGCGAGCGCGCCCGCCGAGAGCCCTCCGACGAGGATGAACGCGATCGTGAGCCGGCGGCGCAGGCGGCCGGGGCGGATCGGGGCGGGGGCGGGAGGCTCCACGCTCCCATCGTGCTCGGGGCGGGCAACGCCCCTGCCACCGCCGCGTTACGGCCGCGTAACGCTGCAGCGGTAGCCGACGCCGCGCACGGTCTCGATCAGCTGCGGCCGCGCGGGATCGTCCTCGACCTTCGCCCGCAGCCGCTGCACGGCCACGTCGACGAGGCGCGAGTCGCCCAGGTAGTCGTAGCCCCACACCTGCTCGAGCAGCTGCTCGCGCGAGAGCACCTGGCCGCGGTGGGTGGCGAGCGCGAGCAGCAGCCGGAACTCGGTGGTGGTCAGGCCGAGATCGGCGCCGGCCCGGCGGGCCTGGAAGCCGGCCGGGTCGATCTCGAGCTCGCCGAGGGGGAAGGCGCCGGCCTCGCGCGGAGGCCCGGCGCGGCGCAGGACGGCGCGCACCCTGGCGGCCAGCTCCGGCATCTCGAACGGCTTGGTGACGTAGTCGTCGGCGCCCAGCTCGAGCCCGACCACCACGTCCACCGTGTCCGTGCGCGCCGTCAGCATCACCACGGGCACCGGGCTCGTGCGGCGCAGCTCGCGCAGCACCTCGAAGCCGTCCATCGACGGCAGCATCACGTCGAGCAGCACGACGTCGTAGGCGGCCCGGCGCAGCTGCGCGAGCGCCTCGCGGCCGTCGCCGATCCCCGTGACGTGCATGCCGGCCTGGCGCAGGCCGATGCCGACCACCTCGCGGATGGACGCATCGTCCTCGACCAGCAGCACCCGCTCGTCCATGCGCACGCAAGGGTATCGACAGGCTCGGTCAAGTACGCTTGCGCCCTGATGCAGGTCGCGGTCCTGAACGGGGTCAACCTCAACATGCTCGGACGGCGCGATCCCGCCGTGTACGGCACGGTCACGCTCGCCCAGCTCGAGACGCAGGTGTACCAGTGGGCGCAGCAGCTGCATGCGAGCGCGCGCTGCTGGCAGACGAACAGCGAGGGCGAGTACGTCTCGATGATCCACGAAGCCGTCTCGGGCACCGACGCGCTGATCGTGAACCCCGGCGCATGGACGCACTACAGCTACGCGATCCGCGACGCGCTCGAGATCTTCCCGCGGCCGATCGTCGAGGTGCACCTGTCCGACATCGAGGGCCGCGAGGAGTGGCGGCGGGTGTCCGTGATCGCCGACGTCGTGTCGATGCGGATCGTGGGCAAGGGCGCCGACGGCTACCGCGAGGCGCTCGAGCACGTGACCGGGCGAAGCGCATGAACCACGCCGCCCGGCTGGCCGCGGCCCGCGCGGCGATGGAGGCCGCCGAGGTCGACGCGATGATCGTGTCGGGCCTCGTCAACATCCGCTACCTGACCGGCTTTGACGGCTCGAACGCGCTCGTCGTGCTCGGCCCGCACACCTCGACGCTCCTGACCGACTTCCGCTACCAGACGGCGTCGGAGCCGCTGCGCCAGTGGGTCGACGTCGAGCTCGCCGAGCGCGACGTGATCCGCACGGCGGCCGATCGCCTCGCGGGCCTGACCGGCGGCGCGGGGCGGGTCGGCTTCGAGCCGGCGCAGCTGACCGTCGACCGGCACACGATCCTGGCCGCGGTGCACGAGGGCCTCGTCCCCGTGGCCGGGCTGGTCGAGCGGCTGCGGGTGACGAAGGACGCGGAGGAGCTCGACGCCGTGCGCGCGTCGGCGGCCCTGATCGAGCCGGTGTACGCGGCGCTGGCCGCGGAGGGCCTGACCGGCCGCGGCGAGCTCGACGTCGCCTGGCACGTGCGCGAGCTCTTCCACGCGGGCGGTGCCGACGGCCTCTCGTTCGAGACGATCGTGGCCTCGCACGAGCGCGGCGCCCAGCCGCACGCGCATCCCGGACGCGACGTGATCGGGCCGGACACGCTGATCACGATCGACCTCGGCTGCATGCTCGACGGCTATGCGTCGGACTGCACGCGCACGTTCGCGACCGGCTCCCCGCCCGCCGCGCTGACCGACCTCTACGCCGTCTGTCTCGAGGCGCAGCATGCCGCCATGGACGCCATCAAGCCGGGGGTGCCGGCGGCCGACGTGGACGCGGCGGCCCGCGACGTGATCGCGGCGGCGGGCCACGGCGAGCGCTTCGGCCACCCGGTTGGCCACGGCGTCGGCCTCGAGATCCACGAGGCGCCGCGGCTCGGCGCGATGTCCACTGCAACCCTCGAGCCGGGGATGGTCGTCACAGTGGAGCCGGGCATCTACGTGCCCGGAGTCGGCGGCGTGCGGATCGAGGATCTGGTCGTCGTGACGGCGACCGGAGGCGAGCGACTCACCATGTACCCTAAGGATCTCACCACGGTCGGGTAGACCGGCGCCGAAGCATGATCTCCACCAACCAGTTCAAGAACGGCATGCACATCGAGGTGGACGGCACCGTCTACCGCATCGTCGAGTTCCAGCATGTCAAGCCGGGCAAGGGCGGCGCCTTCGTGCGCACGAAGCTGAAGGCGCTCGAGTCGGGCGGCGTCGTCGACAAGACCTTCCGCGCCGGCGAGAAGATGCCGCGCGTGCACACCGAGGTCGCGAACGTCACCTACCTCTACAACGACGGCACCGACGTCGTGCTGATGGACTCCGAGAGCTTCGAGCAGATCCAGCTGCCGGCCGACTCGGTCGCCGAGGAGCTGCGGTTCATGAAGGAGAACGACACCGTGCAGCTCCTGCTCGTCGACGGCAAGCCGTCGAGCCTGCAGCTGCCGGCGTCGGTCGAGCTCGAGGTGGTCGAGACCGAGCCCGGGGTGCGCGGCGACACCGTGTCCAACGTGACGAAGCCGGCGACGCTCGAGACGGGGGCCGTCGTCTCGGTGCCGATGTTCGTGAACGTCGGCGAGCGGATCAAGGTGGACACCCGCGAGGCGCGCTACATCTCGCGGGCGTGACCCGGGTCGTCGACACCACCGTCCGGCTGCTCTCGCAGCAGCCGCTCCATGGGTACGCGTCCACGGCGACGGTGCTCGAGGTCGCCGAGATCCTGGACGGGGCCGGCTTCGCGGGCCTCGAGGTGTCCGGGGGCGGCTGCTTCGACGCGGCGGTACGGCGCGGTGTCGAGAGCCCGTGGGACCGGATCCGGGCGCTGCGGGCGCGGTGCACGCGCACGCCGCTTCAGATCGCCGTGCGCGGCCGGTTCCTGGTCGGGTCGAAGCCCGTCTCGGACGACCTCGTGCGCCGCTTCATCCTGTCGGCCGCCGAGAGCGGCATCGACGTGTTCCGCCTGCACGACCCGCTGAACGATGTCGAGAACCTGGCCGCGGCCGCCGCCGCCGTGCGCGAGGCAGGCGGGCGGCTCTACGGCGGCCTGGCCTTCTCGGGCCAGATGGGCAACCTCGAGCGCGTGATCGAGAAGGCCCGCCGCCTGGCCGAGCTCGGCGCCGAGCGCGTGCTGCTGCACGACTCGGCCGGTGCGCTCGACCCCGGCACGGCCGGGAGCGTCTGCGAGCGCCTGGCCGAGGCCGCCGGCGTGCCCGCCGGCCTCTACTGCCAGGGCACCGGCGGCAAGGCGCTCGCGATGGCCGTCGAGGCGGCCCGCCACGGCGCCGAGCCGATCGCGGTGGCCGCCTATCCGGTCGCCTCGCTGCTGAACCGGGTCTCGGCCGAGGTGCTGTGCGAGGCGCTCACCGGCCTCGGCCTCGAGCACGGCGTCGACGTCGACCGGGTGTGGGACGCGTCGCGCTTCATCGACGCCCACGTCACGTCGCGCATGCCGGCGCTGCCCGTCCCGCCGCGGATCATCCTGCGCACCGCGATCTCGCGCCTGCCGGTGGGGCTCGTCGCCGACATCGACGCGCGCCTGCGGGCGGCCGACTCGCTCGACCGCCTGGACGAGGCGCTGACCGAGCTGAACCAGGTGCGGGCCGACTGCGGCACGGCGCCGCTGGCGCAGCCGATCGGCGGCATCCTGGCCGGCCAGGCGGTCACCCACGTGCTGACCGCCCGCCGCTGGGCCGAGGTGTCCGACGAGATGCGGGCGCTGCTCTCCGGCGCGTACGGCACACCGCCGCTGCCCTTCGCGCCCGAGGCCGTCGCCCACGCCGGGCGGTTGCCGCTCGAGCCCGACACCGACATGGACGACCTGCGCTCGCAGACCGGAGGCGTCGGCAGCGAGGAGGACCTGCTCCTGCTGGCCCTGTTCGGCGACGACGCCGCCCGTCTGCTCGACGGGCTGCGCGGCCGCGCGGAGGCGCCCCGGGAGGCGGTCGACCACTCGCAGTCCGAGCGCGTGCGCGAGCTGATCCGGCTGCTCGAGACCTCCGAGGTCGGCGAGCTCACGGTCGACGAGGGCGGAGTGAAGATCACGGTGCGCAAGCAGGACGAGCGCCCGGTGGCGCCGGCACCCGCCGCCCCGCAGCCCGGTCCCTCCGCGTCCGAGCCCGCCGTGTCGTCGGCGATCCGGCTCGAGTCGCCGATGGTGGGCACCTTCTACCGCTCGCCGTCGCCGGCGCAGTCCGCGTTCGTGGACGAGGGCGACCGGGTCGAGGTGGGGCAGACGCTGTGCATCCTCGAGGCGATGAAGCTGTTCAACGAGTACAAGTCCGACCACGCCGGCGTCATCCGCCGCATCCTGGTCGACAACGGCCAGCCGGTCGAGTACGGCCAGCCGCTCTTCGAGCTCGAGCCGGTTTGACGCCGTGCTCAAGCGCGTTCTGATCGCGAACCGGGGCGAGGCGGCGGTGCGCATCGTCCGCGCCTGCCACGACCTCGGCATCGAGGCGGTGGCCGTGTTCTCGACCGCCGACCGTGACGGCCTGTGGGTGCGGCTCGCCGACCGGGCCGTATGCATCGGCCCGCACCAGCCCGCCGAGAGCTACCTGCACATCCCGAACCTGGTGGCGGCGGCCGAGACGACCGGCTGCGACGCCGTCCACCCCGGCTGGGGCTTCCTGGCCGAGAGCGCGGCCTTCGTGCGCGCCTGCGATGACAACGACCTGATCTTCGTCGGGCCGACCGCGGAGTCGATGGAGGTGATGGGCGACAAGAGCCACGCGCGCACCTCGATGCAGGCGGCGGGCGTGCCGCTCGTGCCGGGGTCGACCGACCGGCTGCACGGCGCCGACCACGCACGCAGCATCGCCGCCGACCTGGGCTATCCGGTGCTGCTGAAGGCGGTCGCGGGCGGCGGCGGGCGGGGGATGCGGCTCGTCGACACCCCGGCCGACATCGAGGACGCCTACGGCATGGCGTCGTCCGAGGCGCTCGCGTCGTTCGGCGACGGCGGCATGTACCTCGAGAAGGCCGTCCTGCAGCCGCGCCACGTCGAGATGCAGGTGCTGGCCGACGGCGAGGGCGGCGTGCTCGTGCTGGGCGAGCGCGACTGCTCGGTGCAGCGCCGCCACCAGAAGCTGATCGAGGAGGGCCCCTCGCCCGCGCTCGACGCCGCCACCCGCGAGCAGATGGCCGCCGCGGCGACGCTCGCGTGCACCGGCTGCGGCTATCGCAACGCGGGCACGGTCGAGTTCCTGCTCGACAGCGACGGCCGCTTCTACTTCATCGAGATGAACACGCGCCTGCAGGTGGAGCATCCGGTGTCGGAGCTCGTCACCGGCGTCGACCTGGCCTGCCAGCAGCTGCTCCTGGCCGGCGGCGGCGGCCTGCCCGCGACCGGCCTTGCCCCGCTGCGGGGCCATGCGATCGAGTTCCGGATCAACTGCGAGGATCCCGCCCGCGACTTCCGCCCGGCGGCCGGCACGGTCACCGACCTGCACCCGCCGCTCGGTCCCGGCGTGCGCTTCGACACCCACGCCTACCCCGGCTACCGCGTGCCGCCGTTCTACGACTCGCTGCTCGCCAAGCTGATCGTGTGGGGCGCCGACCGCGCCCAGGCGCTCGCCCGCTCGCGGCGGGCGCTGCACGAGCTCACGATCGAGGGCGTCACGACCACGCGCGAGCTGTTCCTCGACGTCGTCCACGAGCCCCGCTTCGTCTCGGGGAGCTACACGACCGCCTACCTCGAGGACGCCCGCGCGAGGCTGCCGTCGCTGGGAGAGGGGGTGGCCGCGTGAGCGTGCGCCTGGGCACGACGACCGTTGCCGACGAGGCCATCGTCTCGATCGTGCGCGGCGCGGTCGCGGGCGTGCCGGGCGCGCGGCTCGACCTGCCCGGGCGCGTGTCGCGGGTGCTGCCGGGCCGGCGCGGCCCGGTCGAGTGGGTCGTCAAGGGCGGGACGATCGCCTTCGACGTCGACGTCTGCGCCGGGTACGGCCGTGTGCTGCCCAGGATCGCGGAATCGGTGCGCGACGCCGTCGCCGAGCACGTGGCGGGCATGACGGGCCTGCAGGTGCGCGTCGTCGACGTGACCGTGACCGCGATCGACCGCGTCGGGGCGCAGCGGTGACCGAGAGCCGGCGCACGCAGCGGCGGGCAGCCGCCTTCCTGCTCTACCAGCGCGACCTGACCGAGGCCGAGTTCGCGCCGCTCTACGCCGCCTACGAGCGTGACAACGGCACGCCGCCCGGCGAGTTCGCGCGCACCGCCGCCGAGGGCGTGTGGGCCGAGCGCGAGCGGCTCGACGCCGTGATCGACGCCGCCGCGCGCGACTGGACGGCCGAGCGGATGGCGGTGCTCGAGCGCAGCATCCTGCGCCTCGCCGTGTGGGAGCTGCAGGCGGGCGAGGTGCCGGCGGGCGTCGCCATCGACGAGGCGGTCACGCTGGCCAAGCGCTACGCCTCGCCCGAGGCCGGCTCGCTCGTGAACGGGATCCTCGGGCGCGTGGCCCGCGAGCAGGGGGTGGGGACATAGACGAGCAGAAGCTCGAGAAGCTGGCCGCCGATCTGGAGGCCCTGGGCGCTCGCCTGGAGACGGGCGAGCTCGACCCCGAGCAGGCCACCGCCCTGCTCGAGCAGATCACGACGCTCGTGCACGAGGCGGTCGACGTGCTGGAGCAGGCCGGAGAGGGTCTGGAGGCGGGCGAGGGCGAGGCCTGACGGCCGGTAGGCTGCGGGCCGGTGAGCGGCACGCAGATCGCAATGCTCGACCCCGGCCGGCTCGACGAGCTCGAGCCGCTGTGGCTCGCCCTGCACCGCCACCACCGCGCCGTCGCCGACCTGGCGGTGCTCCGCGACGACGCGCTCTCGTGGCGGCGGCGGCGCGACTGGTACGCCGCGATGCTCTCGGGCGGCCACGACTTCGCGCTCGTCGCCCGCATTGACGGCGAGCCCGAGCCGGTCGGCTACGCGTTCGTCCACATCCGCCCCGGCGACGACGACACCTGGCCGGTGGGCAGCCACATGGCCGAGCTCGTGTCGCTCGCGGTGGCGCCGGACCGGCGCGGCCACGGCATCGGCACCGCGCTCATGGACGCCGTCGACGCCGAGCTCGACCTGCGCGGCGTCGCCGACCTCGAGGTGGCCGTGATGGCCGGAAACGACGGCGCCCGCCGCTTCTACGAGCGCCGCGGGCTGCGCCTGGGCGAGCTGCTGCTGTTCCGCTTCGGCGGCGGCGAGGGCGCCGGGTGAGCGCCTCGACGCGCCTGGACGTGCTGATGGCCGAGCGCGGCATCGCCGAGTCGCGCAGCCGTGCACAGGCGCTGATCATGGCCGGCCGGGTGCTGGTCGAGGGGACGGTCGTGACGAAGGCCGGCTCGCCGGTGCCGCAGACGGCCCGGGTCGAGCTGGTGGCGCCGCCGCGGTACGTCTCGCGCGGCGGCGAGAAGCTCGAGACGGCACTGCGAGCGTTCGCGGTCGACGTGACCGGTGAGCGCTGCCTGGACGTGGGCGCCTCGACGGGCGGCTTCACGGACTGCCTGCTCCAGCACGGGGCGGCGCGCGTGATCGCGGTCGACGTGGGCCGAAATCAGCTCCACGAGCGCCTGGTCGCCGACGGCCGGGTGACGGCGATCGACGGCGTGAACGCGCGCCGGCTCGACTGCGGGTCGCTGCCGTACGCGCCGGCGCTGATCACCGCCGACGTCTCGTTCATCTCGCTGCGCCTCGTGCTCCCGGCCGTGATCGCGTGTGCCGAGCCGCGCTGGCGCGCGCTCGTGCTCGTGAAGCCGCAGTTCGAGGCCGGGCGCGCCGACGTGCGCCGGGGCGTCGTGCGCGATCCCGAGGTGCGCCGGCGGGTGTTGCACGAATTCTGCGCATTCGTCACGGCGGCCGGAGCCAGGGTGCTCGGCGTGTGCGATTCTTGTGTCCCGGGCCCCGCCGGGAACCGCGAGTACATGGTCTATGCCGCCGCCGCCGGCCATCCGGCGGCGCAGGAGGGTGGTGTCGATGTCGAACGAGCGATCGCGGACGCCGTTGGAAGCGCCTGAGCTCCGGCGCGTCGAGCGCATCGCCGTGATCGTCCACGGCAAGCCCGAGGTGATCGCCGACGCCCCCCGGCGCCTGCGCGCCGTCGCCGCGGCGGCCGGCGTGGACGTCACCGACGAGAGCGCCGCCGACCTGGCCGTCGTGCTCGGCGGCGACGGCACGATGCTGCGCGCGCTGCAGCGCTACCTCGGCACCGGCGTGCCGTCCCTCGGCGTCAACTTCGGCCGCGTCGGCTTCCTCACGAGCATCGACGCGCGCGACCTCGAGACCGGGCTCGAGGGCGCGTTCGCGGGCGGGTTCGAGGTGGTCGACTTGCCGACGATCACGGCGACGAGCAACGGCGACAGCGTCACCGGGGTGAACGACGTCGTGCTCACGAGCGCCGTCCTCGGCCGCATGGCGCTGCTCGAGTGGTCGGTGAACGGCCAGTCGCTCGGCGAGCTCGGCTGCGACGGCGTGATCGTCGCCTCGCCCACCGGCTCGACGGCGTACAACCTGTCGGCGGGAGGGCCGGTGCTGGCCTGGGGGACGGAGGGGTTCGTCGTCACGTTCGTCTCGCCGCACTCGCTGCATGCGCGCTCGATGGTGCTCGGCCGCGCGCACGTCGTCCAGCTCCACAACCGCTCGGCCGACGTGCCGGTGCAGGTGATCGTCGACGGCCACACCGCCGGCCGCATCGACCCCGGCGGCCGGCTCGACGTGCGCCTGTCCGACGACTGCGCCACGCTCGCGCGCGTCGCCGGGACGTCGTTCTTCCGCCGCTACCTCGAGACCTTCAGCCACTGAGGGTCGTCCGTGCCGGAGCCCATACTGTGAAGGCGATGCTGATCCGCCTCCACATCGAGAACCTGGCGCTGATCGAGCGGGCCGACCTCGAGCCGGCCGCGGGCCTGAACGTGCTCACGGGCGAGACCGGCGCCGGCAAGACGATGCTGGCCGAGGCGATCGGCCTGCTGGCCGGCGCGCAGCCGGGGTCGGGCCTGGTCGGCCCGCACGCCGACGAGGCCTACGTCGAGGCCGAGTTCGAGCTGCCCGAGGCGTTCTTCGACGCGCCCGGGCTCGAGGCGGTGGCAGGCCTGCGCCCTGACGGCGAGGACACGCTGGTCGTCGCCCGCCGGCTGCTTCAGAGCGGCCGCAGCCGTGCGCTCGTGTGGGGGCGTACGTGCGCCCGCGCGGATCTCGAGGCGCTCGGCGAGCGGCTGCTCGAGGTGTCGTCGCAGCACGAGGCCCGCCGGCTCGCCCAGCCGGCCCGCCAGCTCGCGCTGCTCGACGGCTACGCGGGCGGCGAGGCCCAGCTGCAGGCGATGGCCGAGGCGTGGCGCGAGCGCCGGGCGGCGGCCGCGGCCCTCGACGCCGCCCGGGCGCAGGCGGCCGACGCCGCCCGCCGCCGGCTCGATCTGGAGGATCTGGTGGCCCGCGCAGATGCGGCCGCGGTCGAGCCGGGCGAGCCCGACGCGCTGCGCGCCGAGAGCGTGCGGCTGCGGCACCTGGACGAGCTGATCGCGGCAGCCGCCGCGGCGGCCGAGCTCGTGAGCCCGGCCGACGGCGAGGGTGCGCAGGCGCTCGCGGCCCGCGCGGGCGAGGGGGTCGCGGTGGCGGCCGGCTTCGAGCCGCGCCTGGGGGCGGTCGCAGCCGAGCTGCGCGACGCGGCCGCGCGCCTGCAGGACGCCGCGATGGAGCTGCGCGGCTTCGTGGACGGCCTCGAGGCCGATCCGGGCCGGCTCGAGCATGTCGAGGCCCGCCTCGAGGCGTTCACCCAGCTCGAGCGCCGCTACGCCGCGCCGCTCGCCGAGGTGCTGGCGATGGCCGACGAGGCCCGCGCCGCGCTCGAGCGGCTCGACGGCTCCGATGCCGAGCTCGAGCGGCTGGTGGCGGCCGCAGATGCGGCCGCCGAGCGCGCGGACGCATGCGCCGCCGAGCTCTCGGCGGTGCGTGCCGGCGCGGCCGAGGCCTTCGCCCGCGCAGTCGAGACCGAGCTGGCCGACCTGGGCATGGCCGAGGCGCGCTTTGCCGTTCGCATCGAGCCGGCCGACCTCGGCCCGCGCGGGGCCGACCGGGTCGTGCTCGAGCTGGCCGCGAACCCGGGCCTTGCGGCGGGGCCGGTGGCCGAGACGGCATCGGGCGGCGAGCTCTCGCGCATCGCCCTCGCGATCCGGGTGGCGGCGCGCGCCCAGGCCGGGCCGGGGGTGCTGCTGCTCGACGAGGTCGACGCCGGCATCGGCGGCCGGACAGCCCGGGCCGTCGCGGGCAAGCTGCAGCAGGTGGCGGCCTCGGCGCAGGTGATCGTGATCACCCACCTGCCCCAGATCGCGGGCGTCGCCGACGCCCACTTCCGGGTCGAGAAGCTGCACGGCGACCCGACCGCCACCGCGATCGTGCGCCTGGACGGCCCCGAGCTCGTCGACGAGCTCGCGCGCATGCTGGGTGGTGAGGAGGGCGACGAGGCCGCCCGCCGCCACGCCGAGGCGCTGCGCGGCTAAGGGCGCGCGTCCGGCGACGCCGGGGCGAACGCCTCGTAGCAGACGAGGTCGTTCTCATGGGCGTGGACGGTGCCCGCCGCGTGCATGCCGCACTTCTCCATCACTCGGATCGACGCCGCGTTGCGCGGATAGGCCAGGGCGATGATGCGGTCGAGCCCGAAGGGGCCGAACCCGGCGGCGAGGCAGGCCGCCGTCATCTCGGTGGCGTACCCGAGCCCCCAGGCCGGCCGTTCGAGCACGTAGACGACCTCGACGTCGGGGCCCGTGCCTTCGACCAGCGTGAGGCCGCAGAGGCCGATCATGCGGCCGTCCTCGCGCCGTGTCGCCGCCCACAGGCCGAACCCCTGGTCGCGCTCGGCGGCCATGAACCGGGCGACGTTCTCGGCCGTCTGCGCCCGCGTGCGCGCCCGGCCGTTGGGGCCGACGTAGCGCATCGCCTCGGGGTCGCCGAACACGCGGTAGAGGGCGTCGGCGTCGTCGGCGCGCAGGCTGCGGATCTCGAGCCGGTCGGTGATGAGGGGGAGCGGGGGCATGGGCGGGTGCCGAATATGATGCCTCAACCGGCCCCAGTCGAAGCGGAGGAACCATGAGCGAGCACCTGACGACGACGCGCGCGGGAGAACGGTTCGCCATCGCGATCGACGCGGCCACCGACTGCCACCAGGCGTGCATCGAGGCGCTGTCCTACGGCCTGCAGCGGCGGGACGGGTCGGCCCATCTGCTGCACGCCCGGCTGATGCTCGACTGCGCGCAGGTGTGCGACGCCACCCGCGACATGATGCTGCGCAGCTCCGACTTCGCCCACCAGATGGCGGCGCTCTGCGCCGAGGTGTGCGATCGCAGCGCGGCGTCGTGCGATCGTCTGGGCGATGGCATGGACGCCTGCGCCGAGGCCTGCAGACACTGCGCCGAAGCCTGCCGCGGAATGGGATGAGCAGCACGGCCGGCGGCGGCGGCGACTCGGGTCCGTCGCCTCGCTCGCGTATGATCCAGTTCCCGGATGCGGTCACTGCGGCGAAAGGCGGCGAGGGCGTGAGCAGGCAGGTCAAGTATGTGTTCGTGACGGGGGGCGTCGTGTCGTCGCTCGGCAAGGGGATCACCGCCGCATCGCTCGGGCGGCTCTTGAAGGCGCGGGGCCTGCGGGTCTCGCTGCAGAAGTTCGACCCCTACATCAACGTCGATCCGGGCACCATGAGCCCGTTCCAGCACGGCGAGGTGTTCGTGACCGAGGACGGGGCCGAGACCGACCTCGACCTCGGCCACTACGAGCGGTTCGTCGACGAGTTCCTGTCCCGCAACTCGAACCACACGACGGGCTCGGTGTACGAGCGCATCATCCGCCGCGAGCGCAAGGGCGAGTACCTCGGGTCGACGGTGCAGGTGATCCCGCACGTGACCGACGAGATCAAGCGCCGCGTCCAGCTGGCCGGTCAGTCGCACGACGTCGACGTGGTCATCACGGAGATCGGCGGCACGGTCGGCGACATCGAGAGCCTGCCGTTCCTCGAGGCGATCCGCCAGTTCCGAAACCAGGTCGGCCGCGACAACGTGATGTACATCCACTGCACGCTCGTGCCGTTCATCGACGTCGCCGGCGAGCTCAAGACCAAGCCGACGCAGCACTCGGTGCAGGAGCTGCGCCGCATCGGTATCGCGCCCGACGTGGTCGTGTGCCGCTCCCGCCAGCCGCTCGGGCGCGAGATGCGCGAGAAGATCGCGCTCTTCGCCGATGTCGCCGTTGAGGCGGTCGTCTCCGCCCCGGACGCCGACGACATCTACGCGATCCCGCTGATGATGCAGGCCGAGGGCCTCGACCGGCTCGCCTGCGACCGGCTCGGCCTCGTCACCGGCCCCGCCGACATGCGCGAGTGGGAGGCGATGGTCGAGCGCATCCACGCCGCCGAGGGCACGGTGCGCATCGCCCTCGTGGGCAAGTACGTGCAGCTCCAGGACGCCTACCTCTCGGTCGTCGAGGCGCTCCGGCACGCGGCGATCCACCACGGCACCAAGCTCGAGATTGTCTGGGTCGACGCCGAGACGCTGTCGTGGGAGGAGGCCGAGCGGCGTCTGTCCCAGGTCGACGGCATCCTCATCCCGGGCGGGTTCGGCATCCGCGGCATTGAGGGCAAGATCGCGGCGGCGCGGTTCGCGCGCGAGCAGTCCGTCCCGTACCTGGGCGTGTGCCTGGGCATGCAGGTCGCCGTGGTCGAGTTCGCCCGCCACGTGGTCGGCCTCGAGGGCGCCAACTCGAGCGAGTTCGACTCCGAGACGCCGTACCCCGTGATCGACCTCCTGCCCGAGCAGAAGCAGGTCGAGGACATGGGCGGCACGATGCGGCTCGGGTCGGATCCGATCAAGGTGATGGAGGGCACGAAGGCCTTCCGCGCCTACGGCGAGAACGTCGTCTACGAACGCCACCGGCACCGCTACGAGGTCAACAACAGCCTGCGCGCGCAGCTCGTGGCGCACGGGCTCGTGATCTCGGGCACTTCCCCCGACGAGCGGCTGGTCGAGATCGTGGAGCTGCCGGACCACCCGTGGTTCTGCGCCAGCCAGTTCCACCCCGAGTTCAAGTCCCGGCCGAACCGCCCGCAGCCGCTCTTCCGCGACTTCGTCGGCGCGGCCGTGGCGCACACCGGCCGCCGGCCCGCCGAGCCGGTCGCGGTTACCGAGAACCTGCCCGCGTAGGCCGCGGGCGGGCGCGACCAGCATGGACGCCTGGCCGGAGCTCGACCGCCACATGCACCAGCTCGCGGATCTGGGGCGCATGAGCGCGCTCCTGTCGTGGGACCAGCAGACGCTGATGCCGCGGCGCGGGGCCGAGGGGCGGGCGCGCGCCGTCGCCACCCTGCGCGTGATCCGCCACCGCCACCTGACCGATCCGCATCTCGGCGAGCTCCTGGCCGAGGCCGCCGCCGCCGGCCTCGATCAGCACCGGGCGGCGATGGTGCGCAACCTGTCGCACGACCGCGACCGGGCCGTGCGGCTCCCGGACGACCTCGTCCGCCGGCTCGCCCTGGCCGGCTCGCGCGGGCAGGCGGTGTGGGAGGCGGCGCGGCCGGCGGGTGACTGGGAGCGGTTCCGGCCGTGCCTCGAGGAGATTGTGGCGCTCAAGCGCGAGCAGGCCGACCTGCTCGGCCACGACGGCGAGGCCTACGACGCGCTGATGGAGGCCTACGAGCCGGGCATGCGCACGGCCCGGGTCGAGCCGCTCTTCGCCGCGCTCGCCGACGATCTGCAGACCCTGCTCGGCGCGATCGCCGCCTCAGGCCCGGCCCGGCCGCGGCGCTTCGCCGGCCGGACGTTCCCCGACGCCGTCCAGTGGGACTTCACGATGCGGCTGCTGCACGACATCGGCTTCGATCTCGACGCCGGCCGGCAGGACCGCTCGGCGCACCCCTTCACGACGACGATCGCCCTGCACGACATCCGCGTGACGACCCGGATCGACGAGGCCGACCCGTTCACGGCCGTCGCCTCGACGATGCACGAGGCCGGCCACGGCCTGTACGACCAGGGCTTCGACCCCGACTACGAGGACACGCCGATCGCCGAGGCGCCGTCGCTCGGCCTGCACGAGTCGCAGTCGCGCCTGTGGGAGAACCTCGTCGGCCGCAGCCTCCCGTTCTGGCAGCACTACACGCCGGTGATGCAGGCGATGTTCGGCGACGTGATGGCCGACGCCACCGCCGACGACGTGTATCGCGAGGTGAACCGGGTGCACCCGTCGCTGATCCGGGTCGACGCCGACGAGGTCACCTACAACCTGCACATCCTGATCCGGTTCGAGCTCGAGCTGGCGCTCCTGCGCGGCGACGTCGAGGTGGCCGACCTGCCCGGCGAGTGGGACGCGGCCTACGACCGCCGCCTGGGCGTGCGGCCGCCGCACCCGGGCCTCGGCGTGCTGCAGGACGTGCACTGGTCGAGCGGCTCGTTCGGCTACTTCCCCACGTACACGCTCGGCAACCTGTACTCCGCCATCCTGTGGGAGCGGATCTCGGCCGACCTGCCCGACATCGACGCCCAGCTCGGCCGGGCCGAGTTCGCGCCCCTGCTGGGGTGGCTGCGCACGCACATCCACCGCGCCGGCTACCTGTACGAGGGCGACGACCTCATCCACAACGTCACCGGCTCGCGGCTCGAGCACGGCCCGTTCATGCGCTACCTGTGGGCCAAGTTCGGCCCGCTCTACGGCATCGAGGCGCCGGCGTGAACGCTGCGGGGGCGGGTGGGGTCGTCGAGCTCTTCTGCGATCTGGCGGCGATCCCGAGCCCTTCGCGCGACGAGCGCGCCGTCGCCGACCGCGTGCTCGACGTCCTGCACGGCCTCGGCCTCGATCCGGTCGAGGACGACGCCGGCGGCCGGATCGGCTCGAACATCGGCAACATCTACTGCCACCTGCCGCCGACCGACGACGGCGGCGGGACGCCGATCTTCCTGAACGCGCACCTCGACACGGTGCCGCCCGACGGCGCGGTCGAGCCGGAGATCCGAAACGGCGTGATCGTGAACCGCCGCGACACCATCCTCGGCGCCGACAACAAGGCCGCGGTCGCGGTGATGATCGCGGCGCTTGCCCGCCTCCAGGCCGGCCTCCCGCATGCCGGCGTCGAGCTCGTGCTGACGCCGATGGAGGAGGTCGGCCTGCAGGGTGCGAAGGCGTTCGACGCCTCCGCGCTCGCGGCCCGGTTCGGCTACTGCTACGACCACGCCGCGCCGATCGGCAACGTCGTCCTCGCCGCGCCGACGCAGAAGTCGCTCGAGCTGCGCTTCCTCGGCCGCGCGGCCCACTCGGGGATCGCCCCCGAGGAGGGGCGAAGCGCGATCGCGGCGGCCGCGCGCGCCGTCGCCGACATGCCGCTCGGCCGCATCGACGACGCGACGACCGCGAACGTCGGCCTGATCCGGGGCGGCGTCGCGGGCAACATCGTGCCGCCGGAGTGCCGGGTGTGGGCCGAGGCCCGCAGCCGCGATCCGGTGCGGCTGCGCGAGCAGGTGCAGGCGATGCTCGACTCGGCCACCTACGCGGCCAACCTGGCCGAGTGCGAGCTCGAGACGCGCATCGTCTCGGAGTACGAGGGCTACCGGCTCGCGCGCACGCACGAGGCGGTGCGGCTGGTCGCCCAGGCGCTCGACGGGCGCGGCTATCCGGTCACCTACATCGAGTCCGGCGGTGGCGCCGATGCCAACGTCTTCAACGCGGCGGGGGTCACGTGCGTGAACGTGTGCAACGGCATGGCCGAGATCCACACCGCCTCCGAGCACATCGCCGTCGCCGACGTCGAGGGCATGCTCGGCGTCACGCTCGGGCTGATCGAGGCGGCGCGGACATCTAGAATCGGCGAGCCCGACCCCGACGGAGGAGCCGCATGAAGATCGGCGTCGTCAAGGAGATCAAGCAGGACGAGTCCCGCGTCGCGCTGACGACGGCAGGCGTCGTCGAGCTGCGCCGGCGCGGCCACGAGGTGCTGGTCGAGACCGGCGCGGGCGCCGGCAGCGCGATGGACGACGCGGAGTACGAGGCGGCCGGGGCGACGATCACCGACGTCGACAGCGTGTGGTCGGACGCCGAGATGGTGCTGAAGGTGAAGGAGCCGCTCGACGGCGAGTACCAGCGCCTCTCGCCCGGCCAGATCCTGTTCACCTACCTGCACCTGGCCGCAGCGCCGGAGCTCACGAAGGGCCTGTGTGCGACCGGCGCCGTGTGCGTCGCCTACGAGACGGTCGAGACCGCCGATCGCCGGCTGCCGCTGCTCGCGCCGATGAGCGAGGTCGCCGGCCGGCTCTCGGCGCAGGTGGGCGCCTACTATCTGATGAAGCCGCTGCGCGGCCGCGGCCGGCTGATGGGCGGCGTGCCCGGCGTGCTCCCGGCGAAGGTGCTCGTGCTCGGCGGCGGCATCGTCGGCTACAACGCGGCGCTGATCGCGCAGGGGATGCAGGCGGACGTGACGGTGTTCGAGCGCAGCGTCGACCGCATGCGCGAGCTCGACGTCAGCCTGGGCCGCACCGTGCTCATGCAGATGTCGAGCCGCCACGCGATCGCCGAGGCGCTGCCCGGCGCCGACCTGGTCATCGGCGGCGTGCTCGTCCACGGGGCCAAGGCGCCGCACCTGGTCACGCGTGACATGCTCGCCCTGATGCAGCCGGGGTCGGTGCTCGTCGATGTCGCCATCGACCAGGGCGGGTGCTTCGAGACGTCGAAGCCGACGACGCACTCCGATCCGACGTACATGGTCGACGGCATCGTCCACTACTGCGTCGCCAACATGCCGGGCGCCGTGCCGATCACGTCGACCTGGGCGCTCACGAACGTCACGCTGCCCTACGTCGAGGCCATCGCCGACAAGGGCCTGCACCGCGCCCTGGCCGAGGATCCCGCGCTCGCGCTCGGGGTCAACGTCGCCGGCGGCGAGGTCACGTGCGAGCCGGTCGCCGAGGCCGTCGGCCTCCGGTACACGCCGCTCGAGAACGTGCTGCCCGTGCCCGCCGCCTGACCGCGCCGCGGTCAGTGCACGAGCGCGGCCGCCGTCGACACGAGCAGCGCCGTCGCGAGCACGATGTTCGCCCGGCGCGCCCGTACCGGGTCGCGCAGGACCGGGGCAAGCGACGCGCCCGCGGCCAGCCAGACGCTGTTGATCACGACGATCATCACGGCGAGGACGCCGGTCTTCAGGCCCGCGTCGAGCACCGCGCCCTGGGCGAGGCGCACGCTCACGAACACGGCGCCGATCGCCACCCACGCCTTCGGGTTGGCGATCCCGAGCAGGAGGCCGCCGGTGGCCGACGGCGCGGAGGCCGCCTCAGGCCCGGCCCCAAGCGGCGGCGCGGTCGCGATGTGGTAGCCGAGGTAGACGATGTAGGCGACCGCGGCCGCGATCAACGCGGGGCGCAGCGCGGGCGTTGCGAGCAGGGCGCCGGTGACGCCCGCGGCGACCGCGACGAGCACGACGGCCGTGCCTGCCACGACGCCGGCCAGGTAGCGGACCGAGCGGCGCACGCCGAACGCGGCGCCGCTGGCCGTCAGGCTGATCGTCGCCGGGCCGGGGCTGCCCATGACCGCGAGCGCGGTCACGAGCAGGGGGGCGAGCGCCGCCCAGTGGACGGATGAGGTGAGCGCCGGCCCGTGCGGGGGTAGGGTCCTTTCCGTGGCGGCGACGCTATCGGCCATCCACACGGGTCGTCTTGAACAATCGTGCGGCCCTCGCGCCGACTCGATCAGGGTCGGCGAGGGCGCGGCCGGGATCGAGCGGGTCGCGGCGTTCTTCGGCGCGCGCGCCTTCGCACCGCACCGCCACGACATCTATGCGGTCGGCGTCACGACGGCCGGGGTACAGCTCTTCCGCTACCGCGGCGCGACCCGGCGCTGCCTGCCCGGCGAGCTGCACTTCCTGCATCCCGACGAGCTGCACGACGGCATGCCCGGCTCGCCGGAGGGGTTCGCATACCGCATCCTCTACATCGAGCCGGCCCTCGTTCAGGCGGCGCTCGGCGGGCTCCCGCTGCCGTTCGTGGCCGAGCCCGTGCAGCGGCCGTCGCCCGCCACCGCGGCGCTGGTTGCGCTCCTGCGCGACATCGCCGCGCCGATCGACGAGCTCGCCGGGGCGACGGCAGCGACCGCCGTGGCGGATGCGCTCACCGCGGCGGCCGGCGGCAGGCGGGAGGGCCGCCGGATCGACCTCGCCGCGGTGTCGGCGGTGCGCGAGTACCTCGACGCGCATCCGACCGAGGGGGTGCGCGCGCACCTGCTCGAGCGCATCGCCGGGCTCGACCGGTGGACGATCGCGCGCCAGTTCCGCGCCGCGTTCGGGACGAGCCCCGACCGCTACCGCACGATGCGGCGGCTGGGCGTCGCCCGCCGCGCGATCGCCGCCGGCACCCCGCTGGCCGAGGCGGCCGTGGCCGCCGGCTTCGCCGACCAGAGCCACATGACCCGCCAGTTCGGGCGCGCGTACGGCATGACGCCGGGGCGCTTCGCCGCGCTCACGCGGCCGTGACCATCACGGCGTCCACTGGATCCACCCGGTGCGGATCGGGAGGGCGAAACGCGGCCGGCCGCGCATGTCGGTGAACACGATCCGGCGCCCGTCGGCGAGCGCGAGGCCCGCGGCGTCGGGCGCGACCGCGACCGACACGATCGGCCGGCCGGCGGCGCTCGTGACCACCGCGCGGGTGCGACGGTCGTCGACGACGAGGCCGGCCCGGCGCGACACGACGATCACCCGGCCGCCGGCGAGCAGGGTGACCGTGTCTGCGATCGCCCCCGTGTCCCAGCGGCCGACCACGTGCCCGGCCGCGTCGAACAGCACCACGGTCGTGATCGGTGGCGGGCCGCCGGCCGGCGTGACGGTGGTGCCCGAGACCGCCACCACGTTCCCGGCCGCCGCCGGGGCGGGCTCCTGGTAGATCCCCTGCCGGAGCACGTCGGTGAGCGTGCCGGCGTCGGCGATCTTGCGCCCGGCGAGGCGGGTGACCGAGTCGAGGTCGCGGTAGGCCAGGCGCGCGCCGACGTACCCCGGGAAGCAGGCGAACGTGGCCGGCGTCGTCACCGTGCCCGAGCCGAGGTGGTAGGCGCGCAGGTCGGGCGGGCCGCGGTCGCCGTCGCAGGCCACGAGCGTGCGCGAGTCGGGGCTCCACACCGGCGGCGCGAACGCGAGGTCGGGCCGCCGGAACGGTGTCGTCACCCGGCCGGTCGCCACGTCGAGCAGCTCGATCGCCTCCGGGGGGATGAAGGGCCGTCCGCTGTGCATGGCGACGAACCGGCGGTTCGGCGACACCCAGAAGTGGCAGTGGCCGGGGGTGCGCGTGAGCGTGCGGTCGCGGCCGGTGGCGAGGTCGAGCCGGTGCAGGTGGCAGCCCGCGTCGGCGTACCAGAGCGACCCGCGCAGGGAGCCGTGCGGCGGACGGGGGACGGCCGCGGCGTGGGCCGGGGGAGGGGGTGGCGGCGGCGCGGACGAATGCCCGCCCCGGAACGCGTCGGCCGCCGCGGCGACGGCGACGGCGGCGGCGATCGCAAGCGCGACCGCGGTGCGCGCCCCCTCGCGCAGGGCCGACCGCTCGGCCCCGGACAGCACCCGCGGGAAAAGTGTTAACACAGAGCGCCTATCCTTCCACGCAGGGCCGGAGGCACGGCCCGGCAGGAACGCCTCGGTTTGTGGCGAAAACCGGAGACTGCCATGGGTGTATACGACGACAAGCTACGCGACTTCCTGACCCACCTCCAGCTGGAGCGGGGGGCGTCGCCGCACACCGTTGAGGCCTACCGGCGCGACCTGATCGACCTCGGCGACTTCGTCGAGCACAGCGACCCCGACACCATCCCGGTGAGCGTGCTGGACGACTACGCCGTCGCCCTGCGCGACCGCGGCCTCTCGGCCGCGACGGTGCGGCGGCGGATGGCGGCCGTGCGCGCGTTCTTCAAGCACCGCGCCCGCGAGGGCGGCCGCGCCGACGCGGGGCGCTCGGTGCCCCTGCCGCGGCTCGGCCGCAGCCTGCCCGACCCGCTGACGAAGGCCGAGGCGGAGGCGATCGTTACCCAGCCGGACACCTCGCCGCGCGGACTGCGAGACCGGGCGATGCTCGAGCTGCTCTACGGCGCCGGCCTGCGCGTCTCCGAGCTCGTGTCGCTGCGGGTATCCGACATCGATCTGGCCGAGGGCGTCGTCCGCTGCACGGGCAAGGGTGCGAAGCAGCGCATCGTGCCGATGGGCAAGAGCTCGACCGAGGCGACGCGCATCTACCTCCAGCGCGGGCGGCCCTACCTGGGCCGGCTCCAGCGCGGCGACATCCTCTTCCTGAACCACCGCGGCCAGGGCATCACCCGCCAGGCCGTGTTCCAGCTCGTGCGCGACCACGCCCGCAACGCCGGCATCACGAAGGACGTCACGCCGCACACGCTGCGCCACTCGTTCGCGACCCACCTGCTCGAGGGCGGGTGCGACCTGCGCAGCGTCCAGGAGATGCTCGGGCACGCGAGCATCGAGACGACCCAGGTGTACACGCACGTCTCGGCCGACCACGTCCGCAAGGCCTACTTCAAGGCCCACCCCCGCGCGTAGCGGCTTCGCGCTTCGGCGCGGCGGTAGGGTACGCCGGTGCCACGCGCGTGCGTGATCGTGCTCGATGCCGTCGGGGCGGGCGACCTGCCCGACGCGGCCGACTTCGGCACCGCCGGCTCCTCGACCCTGGCGCACGTCGCCGAGGCCGTGGGCGGGCTCGAGGTGCCGGCGATGCAGGCGCTCGGCCTCGGCAACATCATGCCGCTGCGCGGCTGCCCGCCCCGCGCCGACGCCCCGTCGGTGTACGGGCGGCTGGCCGAGCGCAGCCTGGGGATGGACACGACGACGGGCCACTGGGAGATGATGGGGATCGTCACGGAGCGCCCGTTTCCCACGTACCCCGACGGCTTCCCGGCCGACGTGATCGAGGCGTTCGCGGCCGCGACCGGGCGGCCGGTGATCGGGAACGTCGCCGCGTCGGGCACCGAGATCATCCAGCGGCTGGGCGAGGAGCACCAGCGCACGGGGGCGTGGATCGTGTACACGTCGGCCGACAGCGTGTTCCAGATCGCCGCGCACGAGGCCACCGTGCCGCTCGAGGAGCTGTACGAGGCGTGCCGGGTGGCGCGCGGCATCCTGGTCGGCGAGCATGCCGTAGGGCGCGTGATCGCGCGGCCGTTCGAGGGCGCCCCGGGCGCCTACGTGCGCACGCCGCGCCGGCATGACTTCTCGCTCCTGCCCCCGCGGCCGAACCACCTCGAGCGGCTGCGCGAGCGCGGCGTGGCCGTCTACGCGGTGGGCAAGATCGGCGATATCTTCGCCGGGCAGGACGTCGACACGTCGCGGCCGACGACGTCGAACGGGCATGGGATCGCCGTCACGACCGAGCTGCTGCGCAGCGTGCCCGACCGCAGCTTCGTGTTCGTGAACCTGGTCGAGACGGACATGCTGTGGGGGCATCGCAACGACCCGCGTGGGTTCGCCGACGCCCTGGAGGAGTTCGACGCGGGGCTGCCGGAGATGCTGGCCGCGCTGCGCCACGGCGACCTTCTGATCCTCACCTCCGACCACGGCTGCGACCCGACGACGCCCTCGACCGACCACTCGCGCGAGCACGCCCTGCTGCTCGCCCACGTGCCCGGCGCGCCGATGATCGGACGCCGCCACGACGGCGACACCTTCGCCGACGTGGGCGCGACGGTGATGCGGGTGCTGACGCACATGCACGACGCCGGCCTGCCCGGCACCCCGGTGCTGTGACGGCGCGGATCGTCGACCTGATCGCGCGCAAGCGCGACGGCGGCGAGCTCACCGCCGAGGAGCTCGCCGCCATGATCGCCGCCGATACGCCCGACTACCAGCTGGCGGCGTTCCTGATGGCGGTCGTGCTGCGCGGGATGAGCGCGCGCGAGACGGCCGACCTGATGGGGGCGATGGTCGCCTCCGGCGCGCGGCTCGACCTCTCGTCGGTTGGCGGCCCCGTCGCCGACAAGCATTCGACCGGCGGGGTGGGCGACAAGACGACCCTCGTCGTCGCGCCGCTCGTCGCCGCCTGCGGGGTGCCGGTGGCCAAGCTCTCGGGGCGCGGCCTGGGCCACACCGGCGGCACCCTCGACAAGCTCGAGTCGATCCCCGGCTTCCAGGTCGACCTCGAGCCGGCCCGCCTGATCGAGCAGGTGCGCCGGGTCGGCATCGCGGTGGCGGGCCAGACGGCCGACCTCGTGCCCGCCGACCGGCGCATGTACGCCCTGCGCGACGTCACCGCGACCGTCCGGAGCGTGCCGCTGATCGCGACGAGCATCATGTCGAAGAAGGTCGCTTCGGGCGCCTCGCGGCTCGTGCTCGACGTCAAGGTCGGCCACGGGGCGTTCATGCCCGATCTGGAGCACGCCCGCGAGCTCGCGGCGGCGATGATCGAGCTCGGCGCCGCGGCCGGACTGCCGACGACCTGCATGCTCACCCGGATGGACGAGCCGCTCGGCCGGGCGGTGGGAAACGCGCTCGAGGTGACCGAGGCGGTGGACGCGCTCCACGGCCGCGGGCCGGCCGACCTGGCCGACCTGTGCGTCCAGGCGGCGGCGATCATGACAGGCGATCGCGCGGCTGTCGAGGCTGCGCTCGCGTCGGGCGCCGCCTACGCCGTCTATCGGCGCTGGATCGCGGCGCAGGGCGGCGACCCCGACGCGCCGCTGCCGGTTGCTCCCGTGATCGTCGAGGTGGCCTCGCCGCGGGCCGGCGTGGTGCGCTCGTGCCACGCGCTGCGGCTGGGGGAGGCGGCGATGCGGCTCGGTGCGGGCCGTGCGCGCAAGGAGGACGCCGTCGACCACGCCGTCGGCATCGTTGTGGACGCGAAGGCCGGCGAGCGGGTCGAGCACGGCCAGTCGCTTGCCACCGTGCACGCCCGCTCGCCGGCCGACGTTGATGCTGCAGCCGTTGCGGCCTGCTTCGAGATCGGCGACGGCCCGTACGAGCCGCCGCCGGTGGTGATCGAGATCAGAGGCTGAGCTGCGGGTACGCGACGCCGGAGGGGGTCACGTCGCGCACCCGCATGCCCGTCCTCAGACCGGCCTCAGCCGCCGAACCCGTGGAATGCGCCCAGCTGATTGGGCAGGTGCGGCGTGAAGGGGTGGAACGTGTACGCGTCGTCGGTGTCGAACCCGGCCTTCTTGGCCGCGGCCTTGTCGGCGAACGGCAGCAGGGCCGAGACGGCCTGGCTGATGTCCGTCCAGCTGAGCGTGCGCTCGTAGCCGTTGTTGTTCGGCGGGTCGACCGACTCGGCGACGCCCTGCGCCCCCGTGATGTGCTCGATCGGGCCGCCGTCGCGCTTGGCGACGCCGGGGCCGACGACACGGGCGAGCGTGCGGTGATCGCTCTCGATGCCCATGATCCGCGCGGCGGTCACGCGCAGGTCGGAGTTCGAGAAGTTGCGCACGCCGACCAGGTAGGCGGCGATGAACGCGTCCTCGAGGGTGACGAGCGTGTTCAGCGTGGTCTGCGCGTGCTTGAACATCCCGCGCGGGTAGTAGAAGGTCGTGAACGGGCTGGGCTTGCCGGTGACCGACATCTCCAGCGCGTAGTGCGACATCTCCTCCTGCCGGGCGGCCTTCAGGTAGCCCTGGTCGTCGAGCGCGAGCCGCTTGAAGAACGGCGCCCGGTTGATGATGTTCGTGTACGTCGTGACCGCGAGCGCCTCGGCGATCTCGGCCGCGATGATGATGTCGATGTCACCCTTGGTGACACCGCCTGCCGCCCGCGCGGTGGCTGCCGAGAGCAGCCCCCCGCCCAGCATGACTCCCGCACCCGCCGCCCCCGCACCGCGGAGCAGCGAGCCGCGGCTCACCGGTCGTGCTGCGATATCCGTCATTCGTAGCTCCTTTCCCCATCCCTGGCCGCGGCATCCTCATCGCGCCGCGTCGCCCCCCATTCGCCCCGGCTTCGGAAACGGTTCAGTACGATCGTCGAAGCGTGGGCGGGCACACATCCGCGGCTCTAAGCTGGGCAGATGCCCGAGCTGCCCGAGGTGGAGACGGTCCGGCGCGGCCTCGCACCGCGGATCTCCGGCCGCACGATCGTCCGCGCCGACATTCGCGACGGCCGGCTGACGGCGCCGCTCGATCCCGTTGCCGTGGGCTTCGAGCTCGACGGCGAGCGCTTCGCCGGCGTCGGGCGGCGCGGCAAGTACCTGCTGTTCGAATTCGTCAGCGGGCGCACGCTCGTCTCGCACCTGCGCATGACGGGGTGGTTCCACCATCACCCGCCGGACTCGGCCGAGCCGCCGCCCGCGCACGTCCGGGCGGTGTTCGAGCTCGACGACGGCTCGACGCTCGTCTATCGCGACCAGCGCCGGTTTGGCACGATGCGGCTGATCGAGCCGGGCGAGCTCGAGGAGTACCTGCGGCCGCGGGCCGGCCCCGAGCCGCTCTCGCCCGACTGGACGCCGCGGCGGCTGCGGGCCGACCTGTCCGGGCGGCGCGCGCCCATCAAGGCGCTGCTCCTGCACCAGGGCATCGTCGCCGGCGTCGGCAACATCTACGCGGACGAGGCGCTGTGGCAGGCGCGCATCCACCCGCTCCGTGCCGGCGGTGGGCTGACGGCGGCCGAGGTGCGGCGATTGCATGCGGCCGTGGTCGAGGCTCTGGAGCGCGGGATCGACTCCCGCGGCGCCAGCATCCGCGACTATCGTGACGTCGACGGCGAGCGCGGCGGGATGCAGGAGCGCTTCGCCGTCTACGCCCGCACCGGCGAGCCGTGCTTCCGCTGCGGGACGCCCATCGAGAAGATCCGCGTCGCTCAGAGGGGGACCCATCTATGTCCGCGTTGCACCCGACTGCGACCCGCGTAGCCGAGCGGCTCGCGGCCGCCGGCCTCGACGTCACCGTCGTCGAGCACGCCTCGTCGAGCCGCACCGCCGAGGAGGCGGCGGCCACCGCCGGCTGCGAGCTCGGCCAGATCGTGAAGTCGCTCGTCTTCGTCGACGACGATGGGCCCGTGCTCGTGCTCTGCGCCGGCGATCGCCGCGTCGACGCCGCCAGCCTGGGGCTCCGCCGGGCCAAGCCCGACCAGGTGCGCGAGGCGACCGGGTTCGCGATCGGCGGCGTGCCACCGCTCGGCCACCCGGCCCCGCTGCGCACGCTGGTCGACGTCTCGCTGCGGCGGTTTGCGACCGTGTGGTGCGCGGCGGGGACGCCGAACGCGGTGTTCGAGGTGGGCACCGAGGAGCTGATCGCGGCGCTGCCGCTGGCCGAGGAGCGCGAGCTCACCGAGCCGGCGTGAGCACGAGCACGTACGCGAGCAGGTGGGTGCGCGGTGAAGGCGCGAGGTCGCGGCCGGGTGTGCGCTCGAACCCGAGCGAGGCGTAGAGCCCCTGGGCGGCCGTCATCGATGCGGTCGTGTGCAGGACGATGCGGGCCTTGCCGGCCGCGGCGGCACGCTCGATGCAGGTCGCCATGAGCCGCCTGCCGACTCCCCGGCCCTGGGCGGCCGGCGCGACCGCGAGCATGCGGATCCCCGCCTCGTCGTCGCCGGTGAACTCCGCGTAGGCGCCGAGGCCCGGCACGTACGTGATCCCGCCGAGCAGCGTGTCGTCCGCGTCGACCGCCACCAGCACCTCTGCCTCGCGTGCGCGGGCGGCGACGTCTCGCAGCGTCTCCTCGTAGCCCGCGGACGTTGAGCCACCGGGCACGGCCCGGTATGCGGCGACGGTCAGCTCGCCGAGGGCGGCAAACTCGGCGGGGAGGACGGGGCGGATGGTGATCTCGGGCACGCGGGCGACCATAGCGCGGCGTAGGATCGGCGGATGGACGCTGCCGAGCGTGGGGGACGCGATCCGCTGACCGGCCTCCGGCCTGGACGGGCATTCGATCCGTCTGTGGGGTACCGCGCCGCGATCTGGATCGACGTCGATGAGGTGAAGAGGTTCTGTCACCGCTGCGGCCACGCGGCCGGCGACCGGGCGCTCGCGCGGATCGCGCACCTCATACGCGACGTCGCGGGCGACGAGGTGACCTACCGCGTTGCGGGCGACGAGTTCGTCGTGGCGCTGCCCACTGGAAGGGACGACGACGTGGCGGTGCTCGCCGAGCGCCTGCGGGCCGGTGTTGAGGCGGCCGCCCTCGGGCTCACGATCTCCGCCGGCTATGTCGTCGCTGCGGGGCCTGCCGACGGACGCGCACTGGTCGAAGCGGCGGAGAAGTGGCAGTACCGGGCGAAGGCCCTCGGACGCAACCGCGTCATCGGCGTGGCGCGATGAGCCGCGTCGTCATCCTGAACGGGCCGGCCGGAGTCGGCAAGACGACCGTCGGCCGGCTGCTCGCAGGCCGGGTGACGAACGGCGTCTGCATCGAGGGGGACGCGCTCGCGAGTTTCATCGTCACCCGCGTGCCCGGGGCGGTGCGGGCGGGGCTCGGCTACGAGAACGGCGCCACGATCGCCGCGAACTACCTGCGCGGCGGCTACGAGCTCGTCGTGTTCGAGTACTGCTTCGAGGAACGCCCACGTCGAGCGGTTCCTCGATGCCTGCACGACGGCGGCACCGGTGTTCCTCTTCACGCTCTGGGCACCGCTCGCGGTCATCCAGCGGCGCGAGGCTGCGCGCGCGGGGAGGCAGCGGCTCGGCGATCGCGTCCGGACGTGCTACGCGGCCATGGAGCGGCATCTCGGTGAGCTTGGTGACTTGGTGGACGCGACAGGCCACCCCGGGGACATCGCGGCGCTCATCGACCAGCGTTCGGGCGCCCGGATTGGAGTGGGAGGCACGGCGCGCCTGCGCAGCCCTGACGGCCTGGGGGCGTAGGCGCCGGTCCGGCCACTTGGCCGTCGCAGCCTGGTCACTTGGCCGTCACCGCGGCCGGGGCCACTGCGCCAATTGGCGCGCACGGCACATGCCAATTGGGTGTGACCGGGGCGCCACTTGGCGATCCATGGGTTTGCCAAATTGCATGGTGGCCGGCCACTTGGCGGTCGCGGCAGATGCCAATCGACCGGCGCCCCTCCTACACTGGCCGTATGGGACGTTCCTACCGCGCCGACGCCATCGTGCTGCGCTCGATGCGCTTCGGCGAGGCCGACCGCATCCTGCACCTGTACACGGCCGAGCGCGGCCGCGTGAACGCGATCGCCAAGGGCGTGCGCAAGACGACGTCGCGGTTCGGCGGGCGCCTCGAGCCGCTCACGCGCGCGGCGCTCATGCTGCACGAGGGCCGGGGCGAGCTGCACACGGTGTCGGGCGCCGACATCGTGTCGGCGCACGCGGCCGTGCGCGAGCGCCCGTACACGCTGGGGGTCGCGCTGATCGGGGCCGAGGCGGTGCTCAAGCTGCACCCGGAGCCCGACCCGCAGCCGCGCGTCTTCGACGGCCTCGTCCGCTTCCTCGAGCTGCTCGACGGCGTCGTCCCCGAGTCGGGCAGCCCCGCGGCCGACGCGCTCGCGGTCGGATTCCAGCTGAAGTTGCTCCTCCTCGCCGGCTATCTGCCGCACCTGACGTCGTGCGCATCGTGCGGCACCGCCGGTCCGCTGGTCGGCTACTCGCCGGCCGCGGGTGGGGCGGTATGCGAGACGTGCTCCGGCGACCCCGAGTGGTTCCCGCTGCACGCGGGCAGCGTCGAGACGATCGAGGGCCTGATCGAGCGGCCGCTGCGGCCCGGCCCGCTCGACCCGGTCGCGGCGGGCGACGCCGTGCGCGTGGTCGAGGCGACGTACGCCCACCACGGCGGCTTTCGCATGCGCACCCTGCACGCCTGACCGGGCCCGGACGGCCTTCCCGGCCTGATAGCTTGCGGCCCGCGATGGCGCACACCTACCAGGGCATGCTGGCGGCTCTCCAGGCCTACTGGGAGGAGCAGGGCTGCACGATCATGCAGCCGTACCACACGGAGGTCGGCGCGGGCACGTCGAACCCGGCCACGTTCCTGCGCGTGCTCGGCCCCAGGCCGTGGCGCACGGCGTACGTCGAGCCGTCGATCCGGCCCGACGACGGCCGCTACGGCGAGAGCCCCTTCCGGTTCCAGCAGTTCTACCAGTACCAGGTGATCCTGAAGCCGGCGCCGGCCGACATCCAGGATCTCTACCTGACCTCGCTCCAGGCGATCGGGATCGACGTCCCTCGCCACGACGTGCGCTTCGTCGAGGACAACTGGGAGAACCCCTCGCTCGGAGCGTCAGGGCTCGGCTGGGAGGTGTGGATGGACGGGATGGAGATCACCCAGTTCACCTACTTCCAGCAGGCCGGCGGCTTCGACCTCGACCCGATCTCGGTCGAGCTCGCCTACGGCACCGAGCGGCTCGGCATGTACCTGCAGGGCGTGCGCCGCGCCCAGGACATGCAGTGGTCGCCGGACGTGCGCTGGAGCGACGTGCTGCTGCAGAACGAGCGCCAGATGTCCACGTACAACTACGAGGTGGCCGACACGGCCGTGCACGCCCGCCACTTCGACGACTTCGAGGCCGAGGCGATGCGCTGCATCGAGGCCCGCCTGCCTCTGCCCGCGTACGACTACGTGCTCAAGTGCTCGCACGCGTTCAACCTGCTCGACGCGCGGCGCGCGATCGCGGTCACCGACCGGGCCGGCTACATCCTGCGGATGCGCAGGCTGGCGCAGGCGGTCGCGCGCACCCATCTGGACGTGGAGGAGGCCGGTGCCTGACCTGCTCGTCGAGCTCGGGTGCGAGGAGCTGCCGGCGGCGGCGTGCCGCCAGGCCGAGGCGCAGCTGCCCGGACTGCTCGAGGCGGGCCTTGCGAAGGCCGGGATCGCCGCCGCCGAGCGGCGCGTCCATGTCGCGCCGCGGCGGCTGGCCGCGATCGCGCTCGGCCTCCCCGCCCAGCGGCCCGCGGAGCGCTCCGAGGTGCGCGGCCCCCGCGCGGACGCGCCCGAGCAGGCGCTGCACGGGTTCGCGCGCAAGCACGGGCTCGGCCCGGCCGGCCTCGAGCACCGGGACGGGTTCGTCTGGGCGATCTCCGACGGCGCGCCCACGCAGCTCGCCGACCTCGTGCCCGACATCGTCCGCGGCCTGGCCGAGGGGATCCAGTTCTCCAAGTCGATGCGATACGAGGGCGGCCGCTTCTCGCGGCCGGTGCGCTGGCTCGTCGTCAAGCTCGACGACGCGGTCGTGCCGATGCGCCTCTTCGGCCTCGAGAGCGGCGAGACCACGAGCGGCCACCGATACGAGGGCGGCCACACGCGCCTGGGCACCGCCGCGACGTATCTGGACGACCTGCGCGGTGTGCGGGCGATGGCCGAGGCGTCCGAGCGGCGCGCGGCGATCGTGGCCGGCCTGGACGCCGCCGGCCCCTGGGCCGACCCCGGGGGCAAGCTCGACGAGGTCGTCCACCTGGTCGAGTGGCCGGTGGTGCTCGAGGGCCGCTTCGCCGCGGGCTACCTGAAGCTGCCCGACCGGGTCGTGATCACCGCGATGCAGTCGCACCAGCGCTACTTCCCCGTGCGCCGGGCCCGCGCCGCGCTCGAGCCGCGGTTCCTGTTCGTGGCCAACGGCGGCGACCCCGACGTCGTGCGGGCCGGGAACGAGGAGGTCCTGGTCGGCCGGCTGGACGACGCCGCGTTTGCGCACAGGCGCGACCTCGAGCGCGGGCTCGAGGCGATGGCGCGCGAGCTCGACCGCGTCAGCTTCCTCGAGGGGTCCGGCTCGCTGGCCGACAAGGTGGCGCGGCTCGGCCCGATCGTCGAGCGGCTGTGCGCGGCCAACCTGCTCGCAGACGCGGTGCGGGACGCCGCCGTGCGGGCGGCGGCGCTGTGCAAGGCCGATCTGGTGTCCGGCCTCGTGAGCGAGTTCGCCGACCTCGAGGGCTACGCCGGGTCCGTGTATGCGCGGGCGGCCGGGGAGGACGCGGCCGTGGCCGCGGCGATCGAGGAGCACCACCGCCCGCGCGAGGCCGGCGGCGAGCTGCCCGCCTCCGAGGCGGGCGCGGTGCTCGCGCTGGCCGACAAGGCGGACACGCTCGCAATCGCGTTCGGGCTTGGCCTGGAGCCCACCGGCAGCCGTGATCCGTTCGGCCTGCGGCGGGCGGCGGCGGGGGTCGCGGCCATCGCCCTGGATCGCGGCTACCGCATCGACCCGCACGAGCTGCTCGGCGAGCGTGCGGCGGCGTTCGTGCTCGACCGCCTCGATCCGCCGCTGCTCGAGGAGGGCGTGACGGTTGAGGAGGTACGCGCCGCCCGCGGGTCGGGAGCGATCGAGCCCGTCGACGTGGCGGCGATCGCCCGCGCTCTGCACGCGTTCGCCGGGCCGGGCCGCGACGCGGTTCGCGACGCCTACGGCCGGTGCGTGCGCATCGCCGCCGAGACGCCGCCCGGCCCGGTCGATCCGGCCCTCCTGGCGGAGCCGGCCGAGCGCGATCTGGCAGCGGCTCTCGCAGACCCGCCGGGGACGCTCGCGGGCGCCGCCGAGCTCGTGCCGGCCGTGAACCGCTTCTTCGACGAGGTGCTCGTGATGGCGCCCGACGAGGCGCTGCGCCGCAACCGCCTTAGCCTGGTCGCCAACGTCGCGGCGACGCTGCGCCGGCTCGGTGACTTCGGCCGGCTGCCGGGTTAGGATCGCGGCGTGGCCGACGACGACGTCCAGAGGCTGGTCGAGCGCTACCGGGCGGGCTGGTTCGGCCACGACGTGGACGCCATCATGGCCACGGTCACGCCGGACGTCGTCTTCCACAACGTGACGGCGGGAGAGCGGGTCGAGGGCGCGGACGCGTTCCGGGAGCACGTCGCCGGGATCCACGAGCGGTGGCCCGATCTGCGCTTCACGGAGCATGGGGTCTATCTCGCCGCCGATACGGGCGTTGTGGAGTGGACGGCGCAGGGCACCACCCCCGACGGCCGCCGGATCGAGTGGGACGGGATCGACGTCATCAACTGCCGGGACGGCCTGATCTCACGCAACGCGGTGTACTCGTCCGGGCATGCCGCGCGCGTGCTGGGGTCAGACCTCAGCTAGCGCCGGCCGCCCCGGGTTCCGGGATAGGATCTTCCCCAGTGTCCGACCGGCTCGAGATCCACATCGTGTCCGACTCCACCGGGGACACGGCCGCGCGGGTCGGCAGGGCCGCGCAGAGCCAGTTCGCCGACACCGAGGTCGAGATGATCCGCCATGCCCGCGTGCAGACGCGCGAGCAGCTCGCGCGGGCGCTCGAGTCGGCCACGGGCCGGCGGGCGGCCGTGTTCTACACGCTGGTCGACCCGGCGCTGCGCGAGGCGATGGTCGAGATCGCCCACGCGAGCCGCCTGGTCGTGCACGACGTGCTCGGCCCGGCCCTGAACGCGATCACCACGGCATCGGGCCGCGAGGCGACGCTCGTCCCCGGCCGCAGCGCCCCGCTCGACGCCCAGTACTTCCGCCGCATCGCCGCGATCGAGTTCGCCGTGAAACACGACGATGGGCGCGGGGCGGACGACCTGCACCAGGCCGACATCGTCCTGCTCGGCGTTTCGCGCACGTCCAAGACGCCGACCTCGATGCATCTCGGCTACCTGGGCTACATGGCTGCGAACGTCCCGATCGTGCGCGGCGTCGATCCGCCGCCGGTGCTCTTCACCGTCGATCCGTGGAAGCTCGTCGGCCTGACCATCGACGCCGAGCAGCTGGCCGGGATCCGCCGCCGGCGCGTGCGCACGCTGGCCGGCGCCGGCGCCCGCTACGCCGACCTGGCCGAGATCTACGAGGAGCTCGAGTTCACACGCGCGCTGCACCGCCGCCTGGGCTGCCCGGTGATCGACGTCACCGGCCTGGCGATCGAGGAGACCGCCGCCCGCGTGGCCGAGCTCGTCGCCGAGCGCCGCCGCGCGTCGCTCGAGGGCGCGCGCTCGTGACCAGTGACTGAATTACTCGGTGCCAGGCACCGGCGATTCACCAGCCGAGAACCGGGAACTGTCCCCGGCGGGGACAGTCCCCATACGGCGGGGGCGATGCTCAGAGGTCGTCGGCCAGGAGCTCCATCAGGAGGCCGTCGTGCCAGCCCGCGCCGCCGACGTCGCGCTCGTAGCTGCGCATGATCCCGACCGGCCGGAAGCCGGCCTTCTCGTAGGCGCGGATCGCGGCGGCGTTGGCGGCGGCCGGGTCGATCGTGATGCGGTGGTGGCGGCGCTCGCCGATCAGGTGGCCGACCACCTGCCGCACGGCCTCGGTGCCGATGCCGCGGCCGTGCAGGGCCGGGTCGAGGAAGAGGTCGATCGAGGCGTGCCGGTACTTCGGCTCGAGCTCCTCGGCGAACTGGATCATGCCCGCGACCGCGCCGTCGACCTCGATCACGAGCCGGGTCGCGTCCGGGCCGTCGGTCAGCGGGAAGCCGTCGGCGGGGACGTCCCACCAGCGCGCGACCTCCGGCGTCAGCAGGATGCGCCGAAGCTCGGCCGCATCAGCCGCCGCGAGCGGGCGCAGGATCATCGTCGAACACTAATTGTGGAAGTAGCGGCGCAGGCCCCAGGCCCGGAACGCAGCCAGCGTATGGCTGTTCGACGTCACCTCGAAGTTGTAGCCCTTGGGGCTCATCGAGTCGAAGTACGACACGGCGTGCACGAGCGTGTGGTGGTGGATCCACTTGGCAGCCCCGGCCATCCACGCGGGCGTGCGCGGGTCGGACGCCGGCGACGCGGTCTCGGCGATCATCATGCGCTTGCCGTGGACGTAGGCGAAATGGTACGCGTTCTGGAAGATGGCCCGGAACGAGTGCCAGGTGCTGCCGGGGAAGTTGTAGCCGTCGGCGGCGACCCAGTTCACGTACCTGTTGCCCGGCCAGAACGAGGCGGCGACGCCGCCCTGGAAGTCGAACGCCATCGGGCACCACACGAGGCGCACGTTCGTCGCGCCGGCCGCGCGGAAGATGCCGGCCAGGTGCCGCCACGCGGCCACGACCTGGCGCGGCGTGCCGATGTAGCGCGGGTGGCCCGGGGGCTGGTCGAACTCGTAGAACGGCCGCAGGAAGATCTTGCCGCCGGCGTGCTTGAGGGCGACCGCGGCGGCCCGGATGAGCGCGTCCTGGCTGCCGCTCGTGATGTCGGCCGCCGTCGCGGTGGGAGCCGCCGACCATGAGATCAGCGGCAGGTGGCCGCCGCGCAGATAGGTCGAGACGTCCGTCCAGCGCGAGAACGTCCACGGCACGTACCGGTTGACGATCGCAAGCCGGCGGCCGACGCGGCTCTGCAGCGCCGCGATCCCGCCCCGCTCGTTGGGGAACGCCCCCCACAGCGCCCCGTGCGTCGGCACGGCGGGCGGCGTCGCCGCCTGGGCCGAGCCGGCTGCGCAGAGCGATGCGACCAGCGCGATCGCAAGGCACGTGCGGCGGCGGGCGGGGCGGGTCAGTCGGGCCACGCGGGCGCGTCGCTGGCGGGGAACGACTCCATCGAGGCCTCGTCGACCGGGTCGATGTCGCGCACGGTCCAGTGCGCGTCCTTGCGGGCGACGACCACCTCGGTCGGGCTGCCGCTGACGTGGCCGGGCGCGATCAGGCGCACCCCCTCCGCATGCAGGCGCCGCACCTCGTCGGGGGGCACGTCGAGCGATGCGTGACAGTCGGGCCTGCCGCACTCGCAGGTGGCGCTCTGCAGCGGCATCCGCCAACCCTACCGCACGTCGCGGACACGCTGTCTGCACCGATTGGCCGTTCGCACCACGCCGACGTACACTCCGGCGCGTGGCCGGGTATGTGTACGACTTCTCCCAGGGGTCGAAGGACATGCGTGCCCTCCTCGGGGGCAAGGGCGCGGGGCTTGCCGAGATGACGACGATCGGGCTGCCGGTGCCCGACGGGTTCATCATCACGACGCAGGCCTGCCGCGACTTCCTCGGTGCAGGCGGCACCTGGCCGGACGGTCTGCGCGACCAGATCTCCGAGCACCTGGCGAGCCTCGAGGAGCGGATCGGCAAGCGCCTCGGCGACCCGTCCGACCCGCTGCTCGTATCGGTGCGCTCGGGGTCACCCGTCTCGATGCCCGGCATGATGGACACGATCCTGAACCTGGGCCTGAACGACCGCTCGGTGCAGGGCCTGACGAACCGCAGCGGGGACGAGCGGTTCGCCCTCGACTCCTACCGCCGCTTCGTGCAGATGTTCGGCGAGGTCGTCATGGGCGTGGACGGCCACCTGTTCGAGGACGCGCTCGACCGCGCCAAGCTCGACCGCGGCGTCCGTGCCGACGTCGACCTCGACGCTGCCGACCTGCGCAAGCTGCTCGACACGTTCCGGGGCATCTACCGGGCGGGCACCGGTGACGACTTCCCTCAGGATCCGGCCGAGCAGCTGGAGCGCTCGGTCGAGGCGGTGTTCCGCTCGTGGAACACGCCGCGGGCGATCACCTACCGCCGGCACGACAACATCCCCGACGACCTCGGCACGGCGGTGAACGTCGGCCAGATGGTGTTCGGCAACCTCGGCCCGACGAGCGCGACGGGCGTCGCCTTCACGCGCAACCCGTCGACCGGCGAGCGGGAGCTCTACGGCGAGTTCCTCGTGAACGCACAGGGCGAGGACGTCGTCGCCGGGATCCGCACGCCGCGGCCGCTGCGCGAGCTCGAGGAGGTGAGCCCGCAGGCGTTCGGCCAGCTGCGCGACGCGATGCAGCTGCTCGAGTCGCACTACAAGGAGATGCAGGACGTCGAGTTCACGATCGAGCAGGGCCGGCTCTACATCCTGCAGACGCGGACGGGCAAGCGCACCGCCCAGGCGGCCGTCCGGGTGGCGCGCGACCTGGTGGAGGAGAAGGTGCTCGACCGCCGCTCGGCGATCGGCCGCATCGACCCCGCCCAGCTCGACCAGCTGCTGCACCCCGGCATCGATCCGGCCGCCAAGTACGACGTGCTCGCGACGGGCCTCAATGCCTCGCCGGGCGCGGCCGTCGGCAAGGCGGTCTTCGACGCCGACACGGCGGAGGCGCGCGGGCGCGCCGGCGAGTCGGTCATCCTCGTGCGCTGGGAGACGACCCCCGACGACATCCACGGCGTGATCCAGGCGCAGGCGGTCGTGACCGCTCACGGCGGAATGACGTCGCACGCCGCGGTCGTGGCGCGGGGGATGGGCAAGCCGTGCGTCTGCGGCGTCGAGTCGCTGCAGATCGATCCGGCCGCGCGGCTCTTCACCGTGAACGGCACCACGATCTCGGAGGGCGACGAGATCTCGGTCGACGGCGGCCGCGGGCTCGTGATCCGGGGCGCGGTCACGCTCGTGCCGCCGCAGATCAACGAGGACTTCCGCGCGATCACCGGCTGGGCAGACGAGATCCGCCGGCTGGGCGTCGAGGCGAACGCCGATACGCCCGAGGACGCGATCCGGGCGCGCGAGTTCGGCGCCGAGGGCATCGGCCTGTGCCGTACCGAGCACATGTTCTTCGGCGACGAGCGCCTGCCGGTGATGCGGCAGATGATCCTGGCCTCCGACGAGACCGGCCGCAGGGCGGCGCTCGACCGGCTGCTGCCGTTCCAGCAGTCCGACTTCGAGGGCATCCTCGAGGCGATGGCCGGTCACCCGGTGACGATCCGGCTGCTCGACCCGCCGCTGCACGAGTTCCTGCCGCCGCTCGAGGAGATCGGCCCCGGGCAGGACCGACTGGTCGCCCGGGTGAAGGCGCTGCACGAGGTGAACCCGATGCTCGGCACGCGCGGCTGCCGCCTCGGCATCCTGTATCCCGAGATCTACGAGATGCAGGTGCGGGCGATCGTCCGGGCCGCGCTCGCGGTGAGCGCCACCCGCGTCGAGATCATGCACCCGCTGATCGCCTTCGCCGAGGAGCTGCGGCGGCTGCGCGCCCTGACCGAGCGCGTGATCGAGGAGGAGGGCGGCACGGGCCTCGGCATCCTCATCGGCAGCATGATCGAGATCCCGCGGGCGGCCCTCCTGGCCGACCGGATCGCGAAGTACGCCGACTTCTTCTCGTTCGGCACGAACGACCTCACCCAGACGGCGCTTGCCTTCTCGCGCGACGACGCCGAGGGCAAGTTCCTGACCGCCTACCTCGAAGACGGTGTCCTCAGCCGCAACCCGTTCGAGACGATGGACGACGGCGTGCGGGCGCTGGTGGCGATGGCCGTCGAGAAGGCACGCTCGGTCAAGCCGGACATCAGGATGGGCATCTGCGGCGAGCACGGTGGCGATCCCGACTCGATCGCGTTCTGCCACAAGGCCGGGCTGGACTACGTCTCGTGCTCGCCGTTCCGCGTCCCGATCGCGCGCCTCGCCGCCGCCCAGGCGGTACTCCAATACGGATGAGGATCGATGTGGCGTTCACGCCCGGCGAGCCGCCGGAGGCGGCGGTCGCCATCGTCATCGACGTCCTGCGCGCGACGACGACGGTCGCGTACGCGCTGACCCAGGGGTATCCGCGCGTCCTCGCCTGCGCGGGCCTCGACCACGCACGGGAGCTGGCCGGCCGGCTGGGTGAGGGCACGGTGCTCGCCGGCGAGCGCGCGTGCGTGCGTCCCGACGGCTTCGACTTCGGCAACTCGCCGCGCGAGTTCGCGGCCGCCGACCCGCGCGGCCAGACGCTCGTCCTGACCACGACCAACGGCACCCGGGCGATCGTCGCCGCGGCCGTCCGGGCCGACACCGTCATGATCGGCAGCCTCGCCAACCTGACCGCCTGCGCCGCCGCGGCCGCCCGCACGGCCCGGCAGGCGAAGGGCGACGTGCTCGTGCAGTGCGCGGGCGTCGGCGGCGAGTTCGCCCTCGACGACGCCTACGCCGCGGGCCGTTTCGTCGCCGAGCTGCGGGTGTGGCTCGCGGAGTGGGAGGCGAGCGACGCCGCCCAGGCAGCCGAGGCGATCGCGGAGTCGTTCGCGTCGGCCGCGGAGGGGCTGGGAGCCTCGCGCAGCGCCCGCAACCTGCGCGCGGCCGACCTGGCCGACGACGTGCGCTTCTGCGCGCGCGAGGGCGTCCTCGACATCGTGCCGATGGTCGGCGACGTCGACGACGACGTTGCGCTCATTACCGGTTAGGCCTGCAAATCACCCCCGTTTTGGGTGGTTGGCGGGCGGACGGGGTGAAGTCAGACGCTGACAGGGCGTAAGGTTCATGTGTGTCACGAGACCAGCTGCTGGGTCGGGCCCGTCGCGCCGTCCTGGCCGTAGCCGGGACGGCAGGTGCGCTCGGTGGCCGGGCGCAGCGCAGGCAGGCGGATCGCGAGAGCGCCGGACGGCAGGAGTCCGCGCCTCGGCCTGGGCCCACGCCGGGGCTGCCGCCGCGGATCGACCGCGAGCCCACGGCCGGCCTGCCGCCGCGGATCACGCGCGAGCCGACGCCCGGCCTGCCTCCGCGCATCACCCGCGAGCCGACGCCCGGCCTGCCGCCCCGGATCGAGCGCGAGCCGCACCCTCAGGCCGAGGCGGCGGCGCCCGTCGCCGCCCCGCCGCCTGGGCTGGAACCGGAACCGGAACCGGAGCCCGTCCCCGAGCAGGAGCCCGAGCCCGTCTACGAGCCGCAGCACGCGGCGCCGGCGGTGCCGGTCGTGGTGGAGTCCGAGCCGGCACCACACTCGCAGGCCGCGCCGCCGCTGCCGCCCGACCCGCTGCGCTCGCCCCTGCGCACCGCGCTTCGGTCGCACCTGTGGCTCACCGGCATCGTGCTCGCGGTGCTGGCCGTGGGCGCGTCCGGGTACTGGGTGCTGCGCGTGCATCAGCGCATCGGCGAGGGGACGCTCGAGCACCAGCTCGCCAAGCGCGAGCACGCGCCGACCGTGCGCTGTGCCTCGCTGCAGTCCGATGGCGCGGCCTGGGCGTGCGGCGTCATCTACCAGGCCGAGTCCGTGTGCCTCATCGCCAAGGTGAACGCGCTCGGGAGCTGGAGCACGGTGGTCGGCCAGCATCGGTGCGAGCGCGTGCCCGAGCTCGAGGCGCTGCGTCCCAAGCACCCCACGTTCACCGCCGTCCAGGCGGACGTCGCCCATCAGACGGGCCACAGGGACTTCCGCTGCCGCAAGCTCACGGGGCACAAGGTGCGCTGGCTGTGCGGACGGCCGCCGGCGCCCGGCGGGCAGTGCCTGATCGTGCGCGTTGTCCCCTGGACGTCCTGGAACGAGACCGACGGCGGCCGCGCGTGCGACCACTTCCCGGTCCTGCAGCAGGCGCTCCGGAGCGAGGCCGCGGCCCAGGGCTGAGCGTCGGCGAACCGGCTGATGCGGGAGCGTTTTTGGGGGAGGCCGCAGGCGAACGGCCTCCCCCAACCGACCCCATCTCGCCGCCCGTCAGGGTGGGCTCCTTCTCCCCTCAGCGGCGAGACCACATCGGCTCACCCAGCCTACGGACGTTCCGGCCCGAGCGGCAGGGGCCTTTACGGAATTCTTCGGAAATACACACCATTGGCGGGACCGTCTTCACCGACGGCCCCGTCCGAAGCTGTTCGCGCGAGGCGCGGCTGCCCGCAGCCGGCGCAGGTCGGCGACGTGCCCGCCTTGGCCGGCGCCGGTCCCGGCGGCGCGCGCAGCGGCCCGCTCGGCCGCGCGGCCGACGTCGGGCCGGCCCGTGTAGGTGAGGCCGGCGACGCGGTCGGCGATCACGTTGACGGCGCCGTCGCGGCGCTCGAGCCGGCCCCACACCTGCACCAGCGGCTCGGCGCGGACGGCGATGCGGTCGCGCTCGTACACGGCCGGCGGGCAGATCACGTTGGTCATGCCGTGCTCGTCCTCGACCAGCAGGAACACGATCCCCTTGGCCGTGCCCGGCCGCTGGCGGGCGATGGTGATGCCGGCGATGCTGACCTGCCCGAGCGGGGCGGCGAGCAGCCGGTCGGAGGTGACGATGTCGTCCGGCAGGCTCGGCCGCAGGAGCGCCATCGGGTGGGGGCCGGTGGTCAGGCTCATGGCCTCGTGGTCGGCCACCATCCGCTCCCAGTCGGACATGCGCGGCAGCACCGGGGTGGGGGAGGCGTCGAGGGCGAGCGCCAGCTGGGCGGTGCCCTGTGCGACCACGGGCGCGCGGTGCAGGGGCAGCTCCCACAGCAGCCGGCGGCGGTTGCGGTCGAAGCAGTCGCAGGCGCCGGCGCGGATCAGGCTTGCGAGCTGGTCGGAGTGAAGCGGCGCGCGGCGCACCAGGTCGCCGAGGTCGGTGAATTCGCCCTCGGCCGCGCGCTCATCGACGAGCCCCTCCGAGCGGGTGCCGACGCCCTTGACGTAGCCGAGGCCGATCCGCACCGCGCCCCCGCCGGCCTCGACGGTGCAGGCCGCGGCGCTTCGGTTCACATCCGGCGGGCGGATCTCGACGCCCCGCCGCTCGCCGTCGCGGAGCAGCGTCGCCGGCGGGTAGAAGCCCATCGGCTGCGCGTTCAGGAGCGCACACAAAAACTCGGCCGGATGCGAGCGGTGCAGCCACGCCGACTGGTAGGCGAGGATGGCGAACGCGGCGGCGTGGCTCTTGGGGAAGCCGAACTCCGAGAAGGCCACCACCTTCTCGAACACCCGCATCGCGGTCGCGTCGGGCACGCCACGGGCGGCCGCGCCCGCGCAGAACCGCTGCCGGTGGCGCTCGAGGGCGTCGCGGCTGCGCTTGCGGCTCATCGCCCGGCGCAGGCTCTCGGCCTCGCCGGTCGTGAAGCCGGCCAGGGCGATCGCCACCTCGAGCACCTGGTCCTGGAACACGACCACGCCCAGGGTGTCGCGCAGCACCGGCTCGAGCAGCGGGTGGTCGTAGGGCGGCACGAAGGCGGGATCGGCGCGGCGGGCGCGGCGGTGCTTCACGTACGGGTTGACCGCGTCGCCGACGATCGGCCCGGGCCGCACCAGCGCCACCTGCACGGTGAGGTCGTCCAGGTTCTCCGGCAGCGTCTGGTGCAGCGACTGCATCTGCGCCCGGCTCTCGATCTGGAACACGCCCACCGTGTCGGCCTGCTGGATCTCGGCGTACACGGCCGGGTCGTCGAACCCCACCCGGGAGAGGTCGATCGGCGCCCCGCGCGTCTCGGCGATCAGGTCGACGCACTCCTCGACCGCCGAGAGCATCCCCAGGCCGAGCAGGTCGATCTTGAGGAAGCCGGCGTCGGCGCACGAGTCCTTGTCCCACTGGCAGATCTGGCGCCCCTCCATCGCAGCCGGGATCACGGGCACGAGCTCGACCAGCGGCCGGGTCGAGATCACCATCCCGCCCGAGTGCTGGCTGATGTGGCGGGGGATGCCCATGATCTCCTCCATCAGGAAGGCGAAGGCGCGCCAGCGCGGCGATCCCGCCCGCTCCCGCAGCTGGTCGACCTGGTCCTGCCCGATCGCGCCCCACTCGTCGGCCAGCCTGGCCATGCGCTCGACCTCGCCCTGGGGCAGCGCGAGCGCCTTGCCCAGGTCGCGGACGGCCCCGCGGACGCGATAGGTGGGGAAGGCGGCCACGAGCGCCGCATGCTCGGGCCCGTAGCGCTCGACGACGGCGAGCATCAGCCCCTCGCGCACGTCGCGGGGGAAGTCGAGGTCGATGTCGGGCACGCTCGCGAGCTCCTCCGACAGGAACCGGCCCAGGAAGAGCCGGGCGGCGATCGGGTCGACGTGGGAGAGGCCGATCAGGTAGCACACGATCGAGCCGACGCTCGATCCGCGGCCTCGCCCTGGCGGCAGCAGATGCCGGCCGGCGCTGCGCCCGCGCACGCGCACGGCCACCTCGCGCGCCATCTCGAGGATGTCGCGGTGCAGCAGGAAGAACCCGGCCAGGCCATGGCGCTCGATCAGCCGCAGCTCCTCGTCGAGGCGCGCGCGGGCCTCGGTCAGGTGCGGGGAGCCGGTGTAGCGGCGCTCGAGCTCGTCGCGGCAGATGCGCGCGAGCGCCGCTCCGGCCGGCTCGCCGCCGTCGGCGAAGTCGGGGTAGCTGTAGCCCAGGTCGTGGGTGAGGTCGAAGCGGCACCGGTCGGCCACCTCGCAGGCGCCGAGGACGGCGGCGGGCGCGAAGCGGGCGGCGAGCTGCGCCGGTGGGCGCAGCACCGCCTCGTGGTTTCCGCGCCGCTCCGCCTCGCTCGCCTCGAGGGTGGTGTTGCACCGGATCGCCACGAGCGCGTCCTGCAGGAGCGCGCGGCGGCGGGAGTGGGCGTGGGGATCGCCCGTCGCCACCGTCCGCACCCGCAGCCGGTCGGCGAGCTCGGTGAGCAGGCGGTTGCGGCGGGCGTCGCCGCGCGCGTAGGGCCGCTGCAGCTCGACCGAGAACCGGTCGCGGCCGAAGGCCGCCCGCAGCCGCAGGGCCAGCTCCTCGGCCTCGCGCAGGCGGCCCTCGGCCACCGGCCGGGCGAGCACGCCGTGGCGGGCGCAGCCCGACAGGCAGTGCAGGCCCTCGGCGTGGCGGGCGACCAGGTCGAGCGTCGCCACGGGGGCGCGGCGGTCGCCGGCGTGGGCGGCGGTGATCAGGCGACACAGGTTGCGGTAGCCGGCCGCGTCCTCGACGAGCAGGGTGAGGTGCGCGCCGCCCGTGAGCGTGATCTCGGCGCCGGTGACGGCGCGGATGCCGGCCTCGCGGGCGGCGTGGGCGAAGGCCAGCGAGCCGCACAGGCCGTCGTGGTCGGTGAGCGCGACCGTCTCGTAGCCGAGCATCGCCGCCCGCTCGGCGAGCTCCTCGGGCTGTGAGGCTCCGTCCAGGAACGAGAAGCAGGAATGGGCGTGGAGCTCGGGGTAGATCATGGAAGAGGCGAACATGTGTTCGGGCTGACCAGCATAGACCATCGCCGGGAGGTGTGGCACCCTTCCCGGCAGCGTGAGCGACCCCGACGCGATCGTGCATCCCGAGACCCCGCTCGAGCGGGCGATCTGCGCCGACCCGGCGTGGCGGGCGGGCGTGGCGTGGGGCGAGCCGCGCTCGGGGCATCCCGAGGGCACGGTGCTCGCCCACGTCGGCGACGTGCTCGGGAACGTCGACCGGGTCGCGCTCGACGCGGCCGACCGCGAGCGTCTGCGCCTGGCGGCGATCGTCCACGACGCGTTCAAGGGCGACGTCGACCGCTCCCGGCCGAAGACCGGCGAGAACCACCACGCCATGCGCGCCCGCCGCTTCGCGGAGCGCTACCTGGACGACCCCGACCTGCTCGATGTGATCGAGCTGCACGACGAGGCCTACCTGGCGTGGCGCGGCGGCCACCGCGACGGCGACTGGGCGGGGGCAGAGCTGCGTGCGCGGGCATTGCTCGACCGCCTCGGCGGCCGGGATGACCTCTACATGCGCTTCTACCAGGCTGACAACGAGACCGACGGCAAGACCGACGAGCACCGGCACTGGTTCGCCGGCCTGCGCGACGGCCTGCGGATCGAGACCGGCCGGCTCGTTCTGATCGCCGCGCCCGCCGAGCTGCTGCGCACGCTCGACGCCGGCGACACCGCGCGGGCCGAGGGCCTGCTCGGCGCGGCGATCCCCGCCGGCTGGCCCGACTCCGAGCTCGCGACGATCCTGCCGCGGTCGATCGCGCGGCTCGCGGCCGATCCGGCGACGCTCGGCTACGGCGTGTGGGTTGTCGTCGTCCGCGCACCGCGCACCGTCGTCGGCTCGGCGGGCTTCATCGCGCCGCCGGACGACGGCACGATCGAGCTCGGCTACGGCATCCATCCCGATCACCGCGGCATCGGCTACGCCACCGAGGCGGCAACGGCGCTGATCGAGTGGGGCCGCGCCCAACCGGGCGTCCGCGAGGTGATCGCCGAGTGCGACGAGACGAACGCCGCGTCGGCCCGCGTGCTCGAGAAGGCCGGCATGCGCACCGTGCACACACGCGCCGGTACCATGCGCTGGTCGGCGCTCTAACCCGGCTTGAAGGTGACCTCGAGCAGCTGCACGGCCGCGCCGCCGCGGCGCCCGGCGATGTCGCGGTGGACGTCGGCCCAGAGCTGCTCCAGCAGATGCTCGCGGGCGCGCGCCGACTGCCATTCCCAGATGTCGTTCACGCCTTCCTCGTCGCGCGTGATCACGCGTCCGCGCCAGCGTCGCCACCAGCCCGGATAGGGGCTGAGGTACACCTGGTACGTGAAGACACCTGGGTCCGGTTCGACCGGCACCGGGATGGCAACGGAGTCCCCCACAACACCCTCCTCGCATCCACGCCCCGCACGGGGCCGGTGCGGGCAGTATGTCAGCCGGCCGAGAAGCGGTCAAGCTGGAAGGTTCAGGAAGTCCGCGCTGGCAGCATCTGGCCGGCGGATCACGCCCGCTGCGCCCACCACTCGCCGGAGCGCTGGTCGGCGAACACCACCACGTCGGCGCCGCCGCGCAGGACGAGCTCGAAGTAGCGGCGGTGGATGGGGCGGCCCGACCACCAGCCCTCGTCGACCCGCCACTCGTCGCGGATGCACTCCACCGGCCGGTTCGAGACCGCGATCGGGATCCCGTCGGCGCTGCAGCGCACCTGCGCGCGCCGGGGCCCTCCGATGGTGCGTGTGGCGGGCGATCGCACGCCCACAGCATACCGAACAAGTGTTCGGCCTGGGAATGTCTGGGGCGTCCCGGGTTGACAGCGCCTGTCGCCCCGGCTAGAACCGGGGAAGCGGGTGGGCCGCGGGGGGATGCGGTGATCGGCGAGCGGCCGTGGGAGGCACGGTGGCCGCCGGAGCTCCGACCCGGCCCCGGGAGGATGTGCATGTCGCTTCACAGGTCGTCCGGCAACGCGGTGCCGCTCGGAGTCGGGCGGTGCTAGGCGACGCGCAGGACCGGCTCGGGCGCCAGGCGCGTGAGCTCTCCTACCGCACCCGGTATCTCGTGAACGCCTACCCGTCGGTGTACATCCCGGTCGGGCGGGTGCGCCACCGCCACCGGCCCGAGTACATCGTCACGCGCGACACCGAGCTCGTGATCGAGGGCTGCGGCCGTGCCGGCTCGACGTTCGCCTTGTTCGCGTTCCGCGCCGCGCAGGAGCGGCCGGTGCGCACTGCCCATCACACCCACGCCGCCGCGCAGGTGATCACCGCGGCGCGGTGGGGGATCCCGACCTTCGTGATCGTCCGCGACCCGCTCGACTCGGCCCTGTCGCACATGGCCCGGCGCAACATCTCCGCCCGGCCCGCGCTCGTCTCGTGGCTGCGCTACCACCGCCGCATCATGTCGGTGCGGCCCGGGTTCGTCGCGGTCAGCTTCGAGCAGGTGACGCGTGACTTCGGCCCTGTGATCGAGCAGGTGAACGCGGCCTTCGGCACCGACTTCGGCGTCTTCCGGCACACACCCGAGGCCGAGGCGGCAGTGCTGGCGGCGATCGAGCGCCGCAACGAGGAGCGCTGGGGCGACGAGATGACGCCGGAGCGCGCCCGCTCGCTGGCGCGGCCGACAGCCGAGCGGGCCGCGATCAAGCAGCGCATCCGCGCGCAGCTCGAGGCGCCGGAGCTGGCTGCGCTCCGCGCCGAGGCCGCCGACCTGCACCGCGCGCTCGTCGGCGACCAGGCGGTCGTCACCGCCTGAGCCCTCAACCACGCCACCGCGTGGTCGATGAATTAGGGGGTACCACCATCTGTTCCCGTGTCCGGCGGCGGCGCGTTGAACCCCGCAACTCCTCGGAAGGGCAACCTCTGATGCGCAGCAGCCACGCCGACCCGCCGGCCGTCACGACCCCTCACCGCCGCCTCCGGATCGGCCGTGTGAGCACAAACCTCTCGGTGCGCCGCAAGCTCTACCTGAGCTTCGGATGCGTCGTCGCCCTGCTCGTCGCGGTGGTCGCCGTCGCCTTCTTCGCGATGCGCAGCCTCGACTTCGCCCATCACCGGGTGTCGAGTCAGGTGCTGCCGCAGGTGCTCGCGATCGACGCCGCCAGGTCGGCGGCGGGCGACATGCACTTCTCGCAGACGCGCTACGCCCTCATCCCGAGCGCCTACAAGGACTACCTCCCCGACCGGGCCGCCTTCGTGCACGACCTGGCCGTGGTGCGCAGGACCGCGACGCCTGACGGCATGAAGGACGTGAACGCGATCTTCGCCGCCTATGCCCACGTGCGAGCGGTCGACGCGAAGCTGCACGCAGCGGTGCTCGCGGGACGGACGGGCGCGGCGAAGGCGATCGTCGCCGGCGCCGGCAACGACGCGTCCGACGGTCTCGTGGCGGCCCTGACCGCCTATCAGAGCCACATGGCGACGGTGAGCGCACAGGCGACGGCGAGCTTCAACTCCACCCGGACGTCCTCCTACCTGCTCATGGGCGCGCTCGGGATCGCGGCGGTGCTCGTCGCGCTCGTGCTCGCATACGTGATCAGCCGCGCCCTGGTGAGCGGCATCCGCGAGCTCCTGGCGGCCGCCGTGGGCATCTCCGAGGGCGACGTCGACCAGGACGTGCACGTGCGCTCGAGCGACGAGCTGGGCGAGACGGCGTCGGCCTTCCGGCGCATGATCGCCTACCTGCGCGAGATGGCCGCGGCCGCCGAGCGCATCGCCGCGGGCGATCTGACGGTGGCCGTGACGCCGGCATCCGAGCGCGACGCGCTCGGCAAGGCGTTCGAGGCGATGACGATCAACCTGCGCGAGATCGTCGGCCAGGTCGCCGAGGCCGCCACCGAGCTCTCGGGCTCGTCTCAGCAGGTCGCCACCGCCTCGGAGGAGGCCGGGCGCGCGGTCAGCGAGGTGGCGTCGGCCATCAACGAGATCGCCGACGGCGCGGGCCGCCAGGTGCACATGGTCGACCAGGCGCGTCTTTCGGCCGAGCAGACCGGCGACGCCGCCGCCCAGACCGAGAGCATCGCCGAGGAGGGCGTCACCGCTGCCGAGCAGGCGAGCGCGGCCATGGAGGCGCTGCAGGCGTCGACCAGCGAGGTCACGCAGTCCATCCGCCAGCTCGCCGCCAAGTCCGAGCAGATCGGCGGCATCGTCGCCACGATCACCGGCATCGCCGGGCAGACCAACCTGCTGGCGCTGAACGCGGCCATCGAGGCCGCCCGCGCCGGCGAGCAGGGCCGCGGCTTTGCGGTCGTCGCCGAGGAGGTGCGCAAGCTGGCCGAGGAGTCGCAGCGCGCCGCCGAGCAGATCGCGACGCTCGTGGGCGAGATCCAGTCCCAGACCGACGGCGCCGTGGCGGTCGTCGAGGACGGCTCGAAGCGCAGCGTCGAGTCGGGCGTGACCGTGCAGACGGCCCGCGAGGCCTTCCAGCAGATCGCCGTGTCGGTGGCGGACATGCGCGCGCGCATCGCCCAGATCGCCGAGGCCACGAGCGAGGTGGCCGCGGTGGCCGAGGAGTCCTCGGCGGCGACCGAGCAGGTCTCGGCGTCGACCGCGGAGACCTCGGCCTCGACGCAGCAGATCGCGGCGTCCGCCCACCAGGTCGCCCGCACCGCCGAGCGGCTGCAGGCGTCGGTGCACCGCTTCACGCTGCCGGCCTGATCGCGAAGTCCCCCAACCGGGTGATGCCGTCCGTCGCGCGTTCGGCGAACGTACATCCCGGAGGCAGGGACGGCGGCGCCCGGGGGCGGTGGCCGGCGTCCGGAGCACGTTCGAGGGGGATGGGGGATGGGCGTCTTCTATGCGCAGATCCGGTTCCGTGAGAGCCGGGAGTGGATGACGGTCGCAAAGGCCGAGAGCCGCCGCAGCGCGCTCGAGTACGCGACCGCCGCATACCGGCAGTCGCGCGACGACGCCGGCCGCGCGCCGATCGAGGTGCGGGTGCTGGCGCCGCAGGCGCTGGCGCAGCAGGCGCTGGCGCAGCAGGCGCCCTCGGCGTAGCCGCTCGCCGCGGGCGAGGCGCCTGCGCGGGGCACATCGGCCGGCCTTGCGATACTGCAGCCTGCTTGTGACCGATTCAACCGTCCGCGTGCTCTATATCGCCGGCGCCGATCGCAGCGGGAGCACCGTGCTCGCGATGCTCCTCGGCGACGTGCCGGGCTGCGTCGGCGTGGGCGAGCTGCGCGAGGTGTGGCAGCGCGGCGTGCGTGAGAACCGGCTGTGCGGCTGTGGCACGCCGTTCGCCGACTGCCCGTTCTGGTCGGAGGTGGGCGAGCGGGCGTTCGGAGGCTGGAGCGCCGAGACGGCCGAGCGCCAGGTGCGGCTGCGCCGGCTGGTCGATCGCCAGCGGCATCTGCCGCTGCTCCTGTCGGGCCGCGGGCGGGGCGCGTTCCGGGCCGAGCTGCGCGAGTACGGCGAGCGGCAGCGGCGGGTGTACGAGGCCGTCGCGGCCGTCTCCGGGGGCAGGCTGATCGTCGACTCGTCCAAGCGGGCCACCTACGCCCTGGCTCTGCACTCGGCCGGCGTCGGCCTGCGGGTCGTCCACCTCGTCCGCGACCCGCGGGCGGTCGCGCACTCGTGGACGCGGACGCGGGTGATGCCCGACGCCCACCACGCGCGGGTGCAGATGCCGACGTTCGGCCCCGGCCGGGCGGCCGCCATGTGGATGAGCGACAACGTTGCCATCGAGGCCATGCGGCCGGTCAGCCGCGGCCAGGTGACGGTCCGGTACGAGTCGCTCGTGCGCGCGCCGGTGCAGGAGCTCGCCCGGGCGACCGCGGGCGAGGCGACCGGCGCAGACCTCGCGCGCTTCGGCGCCGCGAGCATCGCGGTGGGCGTCCAGCACAGCGTCGCCGGCAACCCCGTGCGCATGCGCGAGGGCGGCGTCACGCTGCGCGCGGACGAGGAATGGCGCACCGCGATGAGCGCGGCCGACCGGCGCACCGTGAGCGCCGTGACCTGGCCGCTGCTGCTGCGCTACGGCTATCCGCTGGGCGCCGACAATGCCCACACAGTTGCTTGACAAGTCAGGGTGTTCCAGGCATTCTCAATGGAATACGCCCGGCGTCGCTGCCGGGGAGGGAGCTCCGAGGCACGCCGAGCACCCGCCGATGCCGCGAGGGTGGCGCGGCGGCGTGAGCGTTCCGGGGCACGGGAACGAGCACAATCCGCTGGGAGAGACGATGGCGCAGACACGCATTCTTGTCACCGGGGCCGGAGGCTTCATCGGCCACCATCTGGTGACCTATCTCAAGTCGCGCGACTACTGGGTGCGCGGCGTCGACCTGAAGGCGCCCGAGTACTCGCGCACCGATGCGGACGAGTTCGTGATCGGTGACCTGCGCGAGGTCGGCGCGTGCATGGAGACGACGGCCGGCATCGACCAGGTGTACGCACTGGCGGCGGACATGGGCGGGATGGGGTACATCTCCTCCCACAACGCCGAGATCCTGCACTCGAACGCGCTCATCAACCTGAACACGGTCGAGGCGGCCCGGCGCAACCGCGTGAGCCGCTACCTGTACACCTCGTCCGCCTGCATCTATCCCGAGTTCCTCCAGGAGGACACCGACGTGCAGGCGCTGCGCGAGGAGGACGCCTACCCGGCCCAGCCGCAGGACGGCTACGGGTGGGAGAAGCTCGTCGCCGAGCTGCTCTGCCGCTACTACCGCGAGGATCACGGCCTCGAGACGCGCATCGTGCGCTTTCACAACATCTTCGGGCCGCTCGGCACGTGGGAGGGCGGGCGCGAGAAGGCGCCGGCCGCGATGTGCCGCAAGGTGGCCGTCGCCAAGCACTCCGGCGACCACCACGTCGAGATCTGGGGCGACGGCCAGCAGACGCGCTCGTTCTGCTACGTCGACGACTGCGTCGAGGGCCTGCACCGGCTGATGGCGTCCGGCTACGCCGAGCCGCTGAACCTGGGGCAGGACCGGCTGATCTCGATCGCCGACCTGGCCGACCTGGTGGCCCAGATCGCCGGCGTCTCGATCGACAAGGTCTTCGTCGACGGCCCGCAGGGCGTCCGCGGGCGCAACTCCGACAACACCCGGTTGCGCGACGTGCTCGGGTGGGAGCCGGAGATCTCGCTCGAGGACGGACTGCAGCGGACATACGCGTGGATCGAGCAGCAGGTCGCTGCCCGGCTCGCGTCCGGGGGCGACGACGAGGTGGTGAGTGAGGAGCTCATCCGCGCTGACTGATCAGGCCGTCACCTCCCCGGGGACCTGCACGGTCCTGGGTGTCGAGTACTTCATCGGCGATCTGCGGGCCGCGGCGGCCGTGGTGATCGACCGGGCGCGCAGCGGTGGGGGCGGCTACTCCTGCCTGTGCGGCGTCCACGGCATCGTCACCGCCCAGCACAGCGACGCGATGATGCGCGCGCTCGACGGGGCGTGGCTGAACTTCCCCGACGGCGCGCCCGTGGCGTGGCTCATGCGCCGGTTCGGCGCCCCGGGGGCCCGGCGCGTGGCCGGGCCCGACCTGATGCCGCTCGTCATCGACGCGGGCCAGGACGTCGGCCTGCGCCACTTCCTGTTCGGGTCGACGCCGGACGTGCTGGAGCGGCTGCAGGCGCGGCTGCTCGAGCGCTATCCGCGGGCGATCATCGCCGGCACCTTCTCGCCGCCGTTCCGCCCGCTGACCGACGAGGAGAACGTCGCGATCGCGCAGCAGATCATCGACTCGCGCGCCGACGTCGTCTGGGCGGGCCTCGGGCTGCCCAAGCAGGATCAGTGGCTCGAGCGCAGCGCGGAGCTGTTCCAGCCGGCGGTCGGCCTGGGTGTGGGCGCCGCCTTCGACTTCCTCGCGGGCACCAAGCCGCGGGCGCCCAAGTGGATGCAGGACACGGGCCTCGAGTGGGTGCACCGGCTGATGTCCGAGCCACGCCGCCTGGCGCGCCGGTACGCGGCCACGAACACCGAGTTCGTCCTCCGGGCCGGCGTCGCGGTCGGGCGCGAGTACGGCCGGGTCGCCCTGCGCCGTTCGGGCATGTCCGGACGCGTCCCCGCCGCGCGGCGGTAGTCGCCGTGACGGCCGATCTTCGCTACCGTAAGCCTGTGATCCGCGGCGCGACACGCCCGTTCGTGGGGGCGCCGTGGCTGATGCCGTTGGCGGTGGCGGTCGTGGCCGCGGCTGCCGCGGGCGCGCTCGTGGTCAAGGAGGTGCCGCTCGCCGGCGTCGTCGTGCTGGCGGTGGTCATCTTCGCCTACCTCGCCCAGATGGCCCGGCGGCCGATCGGCGAGGTGCTGCTGGTGGCCATGGTCGGTCTCGCCGGGATCGTCGACATCCTGCAGAAGGTCGACGCGGGCGCGGCGTCCGGGCAGGCCGTCGAGACCGTGGCGATGGTGCTGCTCGCCGCGATGGTGTGCCTCGCGGGCCTCTCCATCCCCAGCGGGGCGGCGGGCCGCACGCTCGGCCTGCTCGCGATCTTCGTCGCGTTCACGATCGTGTCGTACTCGTGGGGCACGATCTCGACCCAGAGCATCCAGAACGTGCTCGTCTACATCGCCTGCCTGCTCTTCACCGCGATCGCCGCGACCGTGATCCGCTACCGGCCGCGCCAGCTCTACGACGTGATCTCGAAGGCGTGGTGGGTGGCAGGCTCGGTCGGCCTCGGCATGTACGCCGTCGGCACCCTGCTCGCCGGCCCGGGGAATCACAAGATCATCTCGCCGCGGCCGCTCGGCCTGCTCGGCGTGCTGGTCGTTGCCTGGTTCATGGCGGGCGGGCGCGTCGGCCGCAAGTGGGCGTACTACATGGTCGGCGCGGCGCTGCTCCTGACGCTGCTCTCGCTCTCGCGCTCGGCCCTTGCAGCCCAGTTCGCGATGGTCGCCCTGGCGCGGTTTGACCTGCGCACGTTCCGCAGCTGGATGATCGCGATCGGCGCGATCGTCGTCACGCTCTCGATCGCGATCGCCACCGTGTTCCTGTACGCGCCGCTGCACCACCGGTTCTTCCACGGCGACACCACGACGGTCGGAGGGTTCACGATCAACGTGACCGGGCGCGACGCGCTCTGGGCCGCCAACTGGGCCTACTTCGTGAAAGCGCCCATCATCGGGCACGGTGCCGGGGCCGCCGACCGGCTGACATCGTCGCTGCCCAAGCACTCCGGCGCCGCGCATCCGCACAACGACTACCTGCGCATCCTGGTCGACTACGGGATCATCGGCCTCGTGCTGTGGTTCTTCGCCTACATCTCCCTCCTGCGCCTGACCTGGCGGCGCTGGCGGGCCGTGCGCGGCACGCGCACGATGGCCGAGCACATCCACGGCGCCGCCGCCCTGGTGCTGGTCGGCATCGGCCTCACGATGATCGTCGACAACCCGTTCATCGAGCTGGCGCGCATGGCCCCCATGGGCATCATGCTCGGCATGTCGCTCGGGCTGCCCTCGGCGAAGGAGGCGCAGGCCTCCGAGACCGCTCCCGCGCTGGTCGCGGTACCGGCGGCGGGCGCGAGCTCGCCGGCCGCGTGAACGTCCTCGTCCTGCACTCCCGCTACTCCACCGGCCCCTCGTCGGGGGAGAACCGCGTGGTGGCCGACGAGGTGGCGCTCCTGCGCGCCAACGGCCACGAGGTGACGGCCTGGTCGCCCGATCCGCCGGCCGGCACGGCGCTCGAGCGGGCGGCGCTCGGGGCGCGGGCGGTGTGGTCGCGCGCAGCCGTCGCCCGGGTGCGCGCGCTGGCCGCCGAGCTGCGGCCCGACGTGATCCACGTCCACAACCTCTACCCGATGCTCTCGCCCGCGGTGCTGCGCACCACGGCCGCCCCGGTGGTCGTGACGCTGCACAACTACCGCCTGATGTGCCTGCCGGCCACGTTTCTGCGCGACGGCCGCACGTGCGAGGACTGCCTCGGACACGGGCCGTGGCGCGGCGTCGCGCACCGCTGCTACCGCGGCTCGGCGGCGGGGAGCGCGTCGCTCGCCGCCGCGATCGCCCTGCACCGCCGGCTGGGCTCGTTCCGGCGCGTGGCCCGCTTCCTGGCGGTCAGCGAGTTCGTGCGCGACAAGCACATCGAGGCGGGCATCGAACCGGGCCGGATCGCGGTCAAGCCCAACTTCGTCGATCCGCTGCCGCGCCGCGAGGGCCCGGGGGAGTACTTCCTGTTCCTGGGCCGGCTCTCGCCCGAGAAGGGCGTGGCGACGCTGGTCGAGGCATGGCGGGACATCCCCGCGCGTCTCGTCGTTGTGGGCGACGGCGAGGAGCGCGCCCGTCTGGCCGCGATCGCGCCGCGCGACGGTGGAGTTCCACGACGCGGTGCCCGCCGACCGCGTGGGGGAGTACCTGGCCCGGGCGCGGGCGCTCGTCGTGCCGTCGATCTGGTACGAGGGCTCGCCGCGCACGATCACCGAGGCGTACGCCGCCGGCGTCCCGGTGATCGCCTCGCGCTGCGGGGCCCTGCCCGGCGTCGTCACAGACGGCGTCACCGGCGCACTCGCCGAGCCGGGCGACGCGGAGTCGTGGCGGGCGGCCGTGACACGGCTCCTGGACGACGAGACTTCGGCCCAGATTGGAGAGCGTGCGTTGGCAGTCTGGCGTTCCAGCTACAGTCCGGAACGCGGGATCGTGGATCTGGAGGACGCCTACGGCGCGGTGATCGGCCGTACCACGGGCAGGAGCACGCCCAGCGGACGTGGGCAACTGGAAGGAACCGGAGGACGGCGCGCTTGACTCGGTGCCACAATGCCAGTATCTCAGTAGAGGACGTACCGAGCGGGAGCGGCAGGGCAGCCGCGCTGCCCGGTGACAACGCGTGAAAGGCTCCCTTAGTGGCTGAACAACGGCTCACCACTCTCTCCGACTACGTCGGTGTTCTGCGCCGGCGGATCTGGATTCCGATCGTCGCCATCGTGGTCGCGGTGGGAGCCGCATACTTCGTGTCCAGCCGCGAGACGCCCGCCTATCAGGCGACCGTCGCAGGTGCAGATCGGCGCGAACACGCTGTCGCAGATCTTGAGCCCGAGCGCGCATGTGAGCTCGCCGGTGACGACGCAGCAAGGTCGCGTCCGCCGCGGCCGACCGCACACACGACTGCGGTCGCAAAGCTCGACGCTCGCCGCGGCCCAGGTGAACAGCCCTGACGCCGGATCAGCTGCTCAAGGAAGCGACGATCACGCCCAGCACGACGAGCATGTTCGTGACGTTCTCGGTGACGGACCGCTTCCCGGCCCGCGCGATCGCCTCGCGAGAGGTACGCCGAGCAGTTCGTGCGGTAGAGCAACCTTCAGGCGTCGCCGGAATCCAGACGCAGATCAGGGCGCGAGACGCCCAGATCGCGCCGGAAGGCGCAGATCAAGACCGAGATCGTCCAGCAGGGCGGGGCCACGGCCTCGACCGGCGACATCCAGACGCTCTCCGCTGGCCAGAAGCAGCTCGGCCTGCTGCAGAACGCCCAGCAGAGCCTCGCGAACAACAACGCCGTCGCGCAGCCTGCCACCAGCGCCACCAAGGTGCGCCCCGCGACGACGCGCAACATCGCGATGGGCTTCGGCCTCGGTCTGGTCATCGGCCTCGTGCTGGTTTCGCTCGCCGAGGCGCTCGACACCCGCATCCGCCACTCCGACGAGGTCGTCGGCTGGCTGGGGCTGCCGCTGCTCACCCGCATCCCGATCCCGCCGCGCTCGCTGCGCAAGGCCGGCGCCCTGGGCATGCTCGACGACGAGGGCGGCCTGCAGACCGAGGCCTACCGCAAGCTGCGCATCAACCTCGACTTCGCGAACCTGCAGATCAAGGCGCGCACGATCATGGTCACGAGCGCGAGCGAGCAGGAGGGCAAGTCGACCACCGTCGGCAACCTGGCCGTTGCGCTGGCGCGGGCGGGACGCCGCGTGGTGCTCGTCGACCTCGACCTGCGCAAGCCCTACCTCGACCACTTCTTCGACCTCACCGGCCGCCCCGGGCTGACCGACGTCGCGCTCGGCAACGTCACGCTCGACCAGGCGCTGTGGTCGATCCCCGTGCCGGGCTCCGACGGTGGCCCGCAGGCGGGCTCGCTGCACGTGCTGCCGTCCGGGCCGATGCCGCCGAACCCGGCCGACCTGATCGAGAGCTCGGTCGTGTCCGAGGTGCTGCTCGACCTGGCCGAGCGGGCCGACGTGGTGCTGCTCGACTCCGCACCGCTCCTGCCCGTCTCCGACGGCATCGTGCTGTCGAACAAGGTCGACGCGATGCTCATCGTCGTCCGTGCCACGACGGTCAAGCGCCCGGTGCTCGCCGAGCTCCAGCGCGTGCTCGCGTCGTGCCCGGCCGCGAAGCTCGGCTTCGTGCTGACCGGCTCCGAGGAGGGCGAGGGCTACGGCTACGGGTACGGATACGCCGGCTACGGCTCCTCGACCCCGGCGGCCGCCCGCCCCGCTGCACCGGACCAGGGTACCGTCCCGGTCAACGATCCGTCCGCCAACGGCGCCGAGAACGCGCCCGGGCGGCGGCAGTCGCCCGCGCGCTAGGCGGTTCCCGGGGTCGTTGCAGAGGTGTGGTCGCGCGCGCGTTCGTGCGCAGACGCCACGACGGCCCCCCGCTGTTCAGCGGAGGGCCGTCGGGAATCTCAGCTCAGGAGGCGATCTACGAAGATCGCCGGGAACCAGCGCGCCGCAGAAGCAGCCCTGCGCCGATCATGCCGATACCGGCCGAGGCATACAGCCCCAGGTCTGCACCTGTGAAGGGCAGAGTACCGCCGCCTGTGACGTCGCCGGCGACGCCGCCACTAGGGCCGCCACTAGGGCCGCCACCACCTGTGACGACACCCTCGACGCTACCGTAGTTGTCACTAGCCGGGGTGGCAGCGTATGCCGTGCCCGCACCAATCGCGCCCACTAGTGTGACCGCCACAAGGGCGGCAGTGATCGATCGGCGCCTCAAACGCTTTGCCATGTCCGCTCCGTTCTACGCAATCCGTGGACCGCCGTACCATAGCAGCAGCCTAACGAGCCCGGTGGACGGACACCCCCGCACCCGGGAAATGGAGTCGACGTGACAGGTTCTGGGACGATCGAGGGGCACGACCGCGTCAGACCGGCATGGCGGCGGATCGGCGAGCGCATCTCGGCCGACGCGACCGAGCCGCTGGCCGCGCCCGCGGCGTTCGTGCTGACGGGCGTCTCGATCGGCCTCCTCGCCGCCGACCAGGGCGGCTACTTCCAGGGTGCGTGGCGGCTGGCGACGCCGCTCTACGCGGCGGTCGTCGTCGCGATCCTGGCGGGCGCGCGCGAGCTGCGCGTGCCGAGGGCGGCGCTTGTCACCGCGGCCGGCCTCGCCGGCCTGTGTGCATGGACGGCGCTCTCCTTGCTGTGGTCGTCCGACCGCACGGCGACGGCCACCGACGTGCATCTCGTGCTGGTCTACGTCGCCGGCGGCGCCGCGCTGCTGCTGCTCGCAAACGGCGGGCGCGGTGTCGCGGTCGCAGGCGGGGTCGTCGCCGCCGTGGCTGCGATCGACACGTTCAGCATGGCCACGCGCCTCTACCCGCGCATCTTCGGGATGTACGCGAGCGCAGGCTACGGCCGCCTGTACCAGCCGATCGGCTACTGGAACGCGCTTGGGGCGTTCAGCGTGATCGCGATCGTCCTCGCCCTGGGCTTCGCCGCCCGCGGCGGGATGCTGACGCGCATGCTGGCCGCTGCCGCGCTCGTCCCGATCGCCCCGACGCTCTACCTCACGTTCAGCCGGGGCGCGCTCGCCGGCCTCGCCGTCGGCCTGGTCGCGCTCGTCGCGCTCGACCGCAACCGCGTGCAGCTGATCGTGGGCATGTTCGCCGGGTCGATCGGCGCCGTCGGCGCGCTGCTCGCGGTGCACGGCCACCCGGCGCTCACGAAGTACAACCGCGATCTGACCGACCAGGCCACCCAGGGCGCCCAGACGGCGGCCCGGCTGATCTCGCTCATCCCGCTTGCGATGGGCCCGCCCGCGCTGCTCTCGGGGCTCGAGGCGCGGTTCACGGTGTCGCGCTTCGCCCGCACCGTCGCCGGCGCCGGCATGGTGCTCGCGGCATGCGCCGCCGTTGCGGTGGGCGTCAACCGCTTCGGCAACCCGATCGGGTTCGTCCACGACGCGGTGCACACGCTCGAGAAGCCCGCGCCGACGTTCCCGAAGGGCGACCTCAACCTGCGCCTGCTCAGCCTCTCGCCCAACGGCCGCGTGCTGTTCTGGAAGGCGGCCTGGCACGACTTCACCGCGCACCCCGTGGCGGGCGCGGGCGGGGGCACCTTCGGCGACTACTGGGACAGCCACCGCCAGGTCAAGATCCATACCAAGCACGCCCACAGCCTCTACCTCGAGACGCTTGCCGAGCTCGGCGTGATCGGGCTTCTGATCCTGCTCGTCGCCCTCGTCCCGCCGCTCTGGACGGGGCTCCACCGGCGCGCGCACCCCATGTCGGCGGCCGTGACGGCGGCCTTCATCGCCTTCCTCGTGCACACGGGCGGGGACTGGACGTGGCAGCTCCCGGGCGTCGCGCTCGCGGCGATCGCGTGCGCCGCGGCCTGCATCGGGCTCGTCGCGGATGCCGACGCGATCCGGCTCGGCCCGATCGCCCGCTGGGCGGGGATCGCCATCGCGCTCGCGATCGCGGCGATCGGCGCCGCCGGGGTCTGAAACAGCCTGGTGAACGCACTTCCCTCCGACGGCATGACAAGTTACGATCCTCGCACCTTGACGAACAGGCCCTCCTCCTCGGACACTGGGAGCATGCAGGTGGACAGTGGGACCCCCGAGCCCAGCCTCGTGCGCACCGTCAGCATCGTCGGCCGCCGCACGCGCGGGTACACGATCAACGTCTATCGCGAGGAGCCCGGCGTGCGGCTCGTGCGGCGGGGCCGGTACCGGCGTCTGACCGTCGGCCCGGTCTCCGTCGAGTGGTACCCCTCGTAGCCGTCTGAGGGATACCCTGGCGCGGTGGGGATCGACGAGCTGCTCGAGCGTTCGCGCGCGGGCTTGCGCCGGCTGACGCCCGAGCAGGCGCAGGCTGCGGCTGCCGCGGGCGCCGTGATCGTCGACACGCGCCCGGTCGACCAGCGCCGGAGTCAGGGCGTCGTCCCCGGCGCCGTGGTGGTGGGCCGAAACGTGCTCGAGTGGCGGGCCGACCCGACCTCAGGGTACGGCCAGGAGGCCCTCATCGAGCGCCGGGGGGACCTGATCGTGATGTGCGCCGAGGGCTACTCGTCGAGCCTCGCCGCGGCGAGCCTGCAGGCGATCGGCGTCGCCGGTGCGACCGACATGATCGGCGGCTTCCTCGCCTGGCAGGCCGCCGGCCTGCCGGTCGATCCCTGCCCGGACTGACGCCGGCCTGTCAGTCGGCGCGCAGCCCGACGACCTCGAACCGGCCGACGTCGATCAGGCCGTGGTCGGTGATCTTCAGCGCGGGGATCACCGAGAGCGCCAGGAAGCCGAGCGAGTGAAACGGCGCCTCCAGGGTGCAGCCGAGCGCGCGGGCGGCGTCTGCGAGCGCGCGGCTGCTCGCGACGACGCGGTCGGCGGGCGCGTCGGACATCAGCCCGGCCACCGGGAGGGCCAGCTCGGCGCGCACGCCGCGGTCGTGCACGGCCACCATGCCGCCGCCGAGCTCGCCGAGCCGGCGGGCGGCGCGCACCATGTCGTCGTCGTCGACGCCGGCGACGACGATGTTGTGGGCGTCGTGGGCGACGGTCGACGCGATCGCGCCGCGCTTCAGGCCGAGGCCGCGCACGAACCCGATCCCGATCCGGCCGGTGCCGAGGTGGCGCTCGATCACGGCGATCTTCACCAGATCGCGGTCGGGATCGGCGCACGCCGCCCCGCCGACGATGCGCGGCCGGTCGGTGAGCGCCTCGGTGACGATCTGGCCGGGCAGGACGCCGATGACGCGTATGGCATCGCCTCCCTCCCAGGCAACGCGCAGGTCGCCGCTCGTGAGGCCCTTGACGTGCACGGTGTTGCGCACCCAGTCGGGCACCGTCGCGGCGGGGAGCTCCACCACCGGGCGGCCGCCCTTCAGCACCGCCGCCGGCCGGAAGTCGCGCAGGTCGGGGAAGAGCACGAGATCGGCCCGGTGGCCGGGCGCGACGGCGCCGCGGTCGGCCAGGCCGTGCCACGTGGCCGGGTGGTGGGACGCCATCACGAGCGCGTCGGCCGGGTCGACCCCGGCGGCGACGGCGGCCCGCACCATCGAGTTCAGGTGGCCCTCCGAGACGATGTGATCGGGGTCTCGGTCGTCGGTGCAGAACGCCAGCCGCCCGGGGCCGAACTCGGCGACGAGCGGGAGCAGCGCCGCCAGGTTGCGCGCGCCGGACGCCTCGCGGATCAGCACCCACATGCCGGCGCGCAGCCGCTCGCGGCCCTCCGCGAGCGTCGTCGCCTCGTGGTCGGAGCGGATGCCTGCGGCGGCGTAGGCCTGGAGCGCCGGCCCGAGCACGCCCGGTGCGTGGCCGTCGACGTGGCCGGCGCCCGCGAGGCCGAGCTTCTCGAGCTCCGCCTCCGCGCCGCCGATGACGCCGGGGAAGTTCATCATCTCGGCGAGCCCTATCACGCGCCGGCGCCGCAGCAGGCCCTCGAGGTCGCCCGGCGTGAGCGCCCGGCGCGGCGACTCGAACCGCGACGCCGGGACGCACGACGACGCCATGAAGAAGACGTCGAGCGGCAGGCCGTCGGTCGAGTCGAGCAGCCAGTGGACGCCGTCGGTGCCGAGCACGTTTGCGATCTCGTGCGGGTCGGCCACCACGGTCGTCGTGCCGTGCGGCAGGACGAGCCGGGCGAACTCGTCCGGCAGGAGCCGCGACGACTCGATGTGGACGTGGGCGTCGATCAGGCCGGGGGCGACCCACATGCCGCCCGCGTCGATCGTTTCGCGGCCCTGGTAGTCGCCGACCCCGGCGATCCAGCCGTCGGCGATGGCGACGTCGGCGCGCAGCCACTCGCGCGTGAACACGGAGAGCACGCTCCCGCCCCTGACGACGACGTCTGCGGGCTCGTCGCCGCGGGCCACCGCCAGCCGTCGCTCGAGATCGCTCATGGCTGCAGTATGGGGACTGTCCCCGGCGTGCGGGGACAGTCCCCGCGTCTGTCAGCCGTCGAACGGCACCAACAGATCGCGGCCCTCGGGCACGCGCGACCACGGCGCCACCTCGACCACCCGCCACAGGTGGCCCTCGCCGAGCCCCGCGCGCACCTGGCGGGCGGCCTCGGACGCGCGCTCGCGCAGGAGCTCCGCCGGCGGCCGGTAGAGCGAGAGCTGGCGGTCGGCGGCCGCCGAGAGCGCCGTGATCTCGAGGCTCAGGTGCTCGACGGCGCCGGGCAGCTCGACCAGTCGCGGGGCGAGCGCATCGCGCAGCCGCTGCGGCTCGGCGGTCGGCTCGCGCAGCGTCACCGGCCGCCGCCACGATCCGCCGGCGGCGAGGCGGGCCGAGATCGCGAGCGTCCGCGGCGGCCGGCCGCCGCGGCGGGGATCACCCACGAGGCGCTCGATCAGCACCGTGAGCGCACCGCGCAGGGTGAACTCGTCGCCGACCGGCTCGGGGAACTCGATCGCCTCGCGCAGCGGCTCCGGCGGGGTGCGCGGGGCGACGTAGGTCTCGTCCTCGCCCCGGGCGAGCCGCCAGGCCCCGATCCCCGGCCGGCCGAACCGGTCGGCGACGGCGGGCAGCGGCAGCGCCGCGAGCTCGCCGGCGGTGCGGATGCCGAGCGCGTGCAGGGTGTCGGCGGTGGCCGCGTCGAGCGGCAGCCGCGCCACCGGCATGGGCGCCAGGAAGCTCGCCGCGGCCCCGGCCTCCACCTCGCGCGGATGCCCCGGCCGGGCGCGCAGGGCCGCGGCCTGAGCGATGAAACGGCCGGGACCGGCGCCGGTGCGCCCGCCCGGGCCGAGCGCCCTGCCCGTCGCAGCGAGCAGCCGGTGCAGGCCGCCGTGCAGGCGCAGCAGGCCGTCGGCGCAGAAGAGCGCCCGCCCGGGCGCGAGCGACTCGACCGCCGCACCCGTCTCCTCGAGCCGCAGGAGCAGCGCCTCGCCCGCGTCGGCCACGGCCCCGGGGTCGGCCGTCACGAGCTGCAGGCGCGGACAGCGCGCGAGCGCCTCGCCGACCCGCATCCCGGCCGTCACCCCGAAGGTGGCCGCCGCCGCGTTGCACTCACCGATCGCGGGCGGCCCGCCCGGCTCGGGTCCGAGCGCGGCCGGCTCGGAGGGCAGGGCGCCCCGCATTCCCGCCGCCACCCGCAGTGCGAAGCGGGGGACGAGCACGCAGACGATGACGGAGCGCTCGCGGGGCATGGGCCGTCCACGATAGCCGAACACATGTTCGGTGTCCACAGTCTGAATAGACGGGGTCAGACCCCGCCTATTCACGTTGTCCGAGCCGTGCCGGGCTGAGCGCTACGTCGTCGAGTCGGGATCGATCGCGCGCAGGTAGTGGCGGCGCGACTGCAGCGTCGGCAGCATCCGCTCGGCGGCGCGCGAGAACTCGCGCTCGTAGCGCCCGCGCTCGCGTGCGGCCATCGTCTCGGCGTAGCGGTCGCGCAGATCGAGCAGGGCGTCCTCGGCCTCCTCGACCGCGTCCATGTAGGCGCCGTAGGCCTCCTCGGCCTCCGGCCGGCCGGCGCGGTCGTACGTCCCCTTGGCGACCTCGACCCGGCGCAGCAAGTCGGCGTTCTGCTCGACGTAGAGGTCGAGTTGGGCGGAGATGACGTTGGCGAACCGTGCGCGGCCTGGGAGCCTCATCCCGCCGATGGTAGTGGACCGCGCGGAGCCCGGCTACGATCGCGCATGGTGGCTGCCTCGCTCCTGATCCGCACCTGGAACATCGCCCACGGCCGCGACATTCCCCCGGGTGCAGAGCACGGCCACGTGCGTCGCAAGCTGCTGCGCGAGATGGCCGCGGTCATGACCCAGGACGACCCCGATGTGGTGCTCCTGCAGGAGGTGCCGGTGTGGGCCGCCGACCTCCTGCGCGAGCACACGGGCATGAGCGTCACGCTCGCGCCCACCTATGGCGCGCACATCCCGTTCGTGCACGTCCCGCTGCCGCTCGCCCTCGGCGCCGCCGTCGGCCGGGCGCTGCCGGATCTCGTCCGCACGCAGGTCGAGGGCCAGGCGCAGGCCATCCTGTACGGGCCGGCGCTCTTGCTCGTGTCGGCCCGCCGTGTGCAGCTGAACGAGCGCACCCGCCTGCGCGGCGAGCCGCGCGTCGCCCAGCTCGCCCGGCTGCGCCACCGCCGGGCCGGGCGCGAGTTCGCCGTCGCGAACATCCACGCCGACCGGGGCGGCGACGAGCAGCTCGAGAAGGCCGGGTTCGTGCTCGAGCGCTTCGCCCGCGGCGCGCCGATGGTGCTCGGCGGCGACCTGAACGCGGGCGCCGCGTCGGCCGGCGTGCGCGCGCTGTGCGCGCGCGGCTTCGTCGAGGACTCGGGCGACGTGAGCATCGACCACCTGCTCGTGCGCGGGTTCGAGGTGGAGTGGGCGGCCACCCGCTGGCTGCCGGAGCGGCGCGACTACCGCAACAACGGCTCCCGTCCCGTGCGGCTCTCCGACCACGACCCCGTTGACGCGGTGGTGGCGTTTGCCTGACCGCCGCGAGCTGCCGTGCCTGGACGGGTGCGCCTACCTGAACGCCGGCACGAACGGTCCGATGCCGGAGGCGGCGCTCGAGGCGATGGCCGCCGAGGTCGAGGCCGCTCGCGGGCCCCGGATCGGGATGGCGGCGTTCGAGCGCATGTTCGCCCTGCGTGCACGCGCCCGCGGCGGCGCGGCCCGCGCCCTCGGCGCCCCCGAGGACGAGGTGGCGCTCACGTCGTCGACCTCGCACGGCATCGGCCTCGTGTGCGCCGGTCTGGACTGGTCGGGTGGCGGCGAGGTCGTGACCACCACCGAGGAGCATCCGGGCCTGCTCGGCCCGCTGGACGAGCTCGCGCGGCGCTACGGCATCGTCGTGCGGGCGGTCCCCGCCCACGAGGTCGTCGCGGCCATCGGGCCGGCGACGCGCATGGTGGCGATCTCGCACGTGCTGTGGACGACGGGGCTCGTGCTGCCGCTGCCCGAGATCGCGGCCGCCGCGCATGCGGTGGGGGCGACGCTGCTCGTCGACGCCGCCCAGTCGATCGGGGCGATCCCGCTCGACATGCGCGCGAGCGGCGCGGACTTCTACGCCGGATCGGGGCAGAAGTGGCTGCTCGGGCCGCAGGGCACGGGCGCCCTGTGGGTGCATCCGGACCGCTACGACATGCTCCGCCCGGCCACTCCGAGCTACTTCACCTACGACGGCGGCCACGTCGGCCCGCTGCGCCCCGGCGGGGCCCGCTACGACGCGGGCAGCATCGATCCGGCGGTGCTGGCCGGATTCGCGGTCGCGATGGAATGGGTCGAGGCGCAGGCGGGCGGCCGTGCGGCCTGGTACGAGCAGGCGGCGGCGAACGCCGCGACGGCGCGCACGCGGCTGGCCGGCGTGCCCGGCGTGGCCGTGCATGACCCGGGCGGCCCGTGCACCGGGCTGATCGCGCTGCGCCTCGACGGCTGCGAGCCGGCCGACGCGGTCGCCCGGCTCGCGGAGCGAGACGTGCTGGTGCGCCCGATCCCCGACACGCCGTTCGTGCGCGTCTCGATCGGCGCCTGGACGGACGCCGCCGACATCGAGGCGCTGGCCGACGGCCTGGCCTCCCTGCCTGAATAAACGGGGTCAGACCCCGTGTATTCACGTTGCGGTATCGTCCGCCGCCGTGACCGAGGACGAGCTCGTACACGATCGCGACGCGGCCTGGGCGCTCCTGACGGAGTGGACGAAGAGCGAGGCGCTGCTGCGCCACTGCCTCGCGGTCGAGGCCTCGGTGCGGGCGTACGCGCGCAAGTTCGGCGAGGACGAGTCGGCGTGGGGCAACGTCGCGCTTCTGCACGACTTCGACTACGAGCGCCATCCCACGCTCGACCAGCACCCCCAGGACGGTGCCCCGGTGCTGCGCGAGCACGGCTATCCGGAGTGGTTCGTGCGCGCGATCCAGTCACACGGCGACCACACCGGCGTGGCCCGCGAGTCGCAGCTCGAGCACACGCTCTACGCGTGTGACGAGGTGTCCGGCTTCGTGCATGCGTGCGGCCTGGTGCGGCCCGAGGGGCTGTCCACGCTCGAGGCGCGCTCGGTGCGCAAGAAGCTGAAGCAGCCGAGCTTCGCTCGCGGCGTGAACCGCGAGGACGTCATCGAGGGCGCGCGCGAGCTCGGCGTCGACCTCGACGAGCACATCACGTTCGTCATCGCGGCCCTGCGGCCGATCGCGGCCGAGCTCGGGCTGCCCGGCTGATCCGGCCGGGAATCCAGGTACCCTGGACGTATGGCGATCGCAGCGCGAGAGGGAACCGTGGAGTCGTTCGTAATCGAGGGCGGGGTGCCGCTGCGGGGCACCGTGCGACCTGCGGGCAACAAGAACGCCGCGCTGCCGATCCTGGCCGCATGCCTGCTCACCGCCGACCCGGTGACGCTCGACAACGTCCCCCGCATCCGCGACGTCGAGGCGATGATCGAGCTCCTGTGCGACATCGGCGCAGAGGTCGAGTGGCTCGGGCCGAACCGCCTGCGGGTGTGGGCGGCCGACATCCGAAAGACGGCGCTCGACGCCGAGCTCTGCACGCGCATCCGCGCCTCGATCCTGTTCGCCGGCCCGCTGCTCGCGCGCTGCGGCACCGCCGACGTCCCGCCTCCCGGCGGCGACGTCATCGGTCGCCGCCGCGTCGATACGCACCTGATGGCGTTCGCCGCGCTCGGCGCCGACGTCCAGGCCCACCGCAGCTACCGGCTGCGCGCGCCCGGCGGCCTGCGTGGGGCCGATCTCTACCTGGACGAGGCGTCGGTGACCGGCACCGAGAACGCCGTGATGGCGGCGGTGCTCGCGAAGGGCAAGACGACGATCGAGAACGCCGCCTGCGAGCCGCACGTGCAGGATCTGTGCCACCTCCTGACGGCGATGGGCGCCCGCATCGACGGGGTCGGGTCGAACGTGCTCACGATCCACGGCGTGCCGTCGCTCGGCGGCTGCGCCCACCGCATCGGCCCCGACCACATCGAGGTGGCGTCGTTCATCGGCCTCGCCGCCGTCACGGGCGGCGACGTCGTGATCGAGGACGCCGCGGTCGAGCACCTGCGCTCGATCCGGCACACGTTCTCGCGGCTCGGCGTCACGGTCGAGGTCGAGGGCAGCTCCGTGCGCGTCCCGCCGGGCCAGACGCTGCGCATCGTCGACGACGTGAACGCGCAGATCCCCAAGGTCGAGGACGGGCCCTGGCCGATGTTCCCGGCCGACCTGACGTCGATCGCCGTCGCGGTGGCGACGCAGGCCACCGGCACGGTGCTCATCTTCGAGAAGATGTTCGAGAACCGCCTGATCTTCACCGACAAGCTCGTGTCGATGGGGGCGCGGATCATCCTGTGCGACCCCCACCGGGTGGTCGTGACCGGGCCCGCCCAGCTCTACGGCGAGCGCATGGCGAGCCCCGACATCCGCGCGGGCATGGCGATGCTGATCGCGAGCCTGTGCGCCGAGGGCGAGAGCCGGATCGGCAACGTCGGCGAAATCGACCGCGGGTACGAGCGCATCGACGAGCGGCTGCGGGCGCTCGGCGCGCGCATCGAGCGCGTCTCCGGCTGACGGGCCCCGCGAGCCCACGGCCACGGCGGCGGATGTGCGGCCGCTACGATCTGGCGCACGGTGGAGCGGTTGCGACTGACACTTGCTGATGTCGCGGGCGCGGTGCGCACGCTGCGGCCGTCGTCCGCCCGGCGCGACGACGTCGCCGCCTCGGTGGCGGACATCGTCGAGATGGTGCGAAACGGCGGCGAGGAGGCGGTGCGCCGCCTGACGCTGCGCCTGGACGGCGTCGACGTCGCCGAGCCGCGCGTGCCCGCGGCGGCCGTCGCCGCCGCCGTGAAGGGACTCGCCCCGCCGGTGCGCGACGCGCTCGAGCAGCTCGCCCACAACGTGCGCACGGTGTCGGCCGAGCTGATGCCGCGCCCGACCCGGGTGACGCTCCCGCAGGGGCAGGTGGTCTCGAGCCGGCCGGTGCCGGTGCGCCGGGCCGGCCTGTACGTGCCCGGCGGCCTGGCCGCCTACCCGTCGAGCGCGGTGATGGCGATCGTCCCGGCGCAGGTCGCCGGGGTGCCCGGGATCGCGGTGTGCTCGCCGCCCGGCCCGGACGGCCTGCCGCACGCGACCGCGCTCGCGGCCTGCGGGCTGCTCGGCGTCGAGGAGATCTACGCCATCGGCGGGGCGCAGGCGGTGGCTGCGCTTGCCCTCGGCACCGAGCGGATGGCGCGGGTGGATCTCGTCGCCGGGCCGGGGAACGCCTACGTCGAGGAGGCCAAACGGCGCCTGTTCGGCGAGGTCGGGATCGAGTCGCTGGCCGGGCCGAGCGAGCTCGTCGTCGTCGCCGACGCGACGGCTCCCGCCGAGCCGCTGGCCTGGGACCTGCTGGCGCAGCTCGAGCACGGTCCCGGGGCGCAGTCGGTGCTCGTGTCGACCGATGCCGAGCTGCTCGACCGCGTGGCCGCCCTGCTGCCCGCCGGGTCGAGCGCCGTGCTGGTCGAGGCCGACTCCACCGAGACGGCCTTCGCGTTCGTGAACGCGCACGCGCCCGAACACGTCCAGCTCGTCGTCGCCGACCCCGAGGACGCCGTCGCGCGCGTCCACCACGCGGGCGCGATCTTCGTCGGCCCCTATGCCGGCACGGCGTTCGGCGACTACATCGCTGGCTCGAACCACATCCTGCCGACAGGCGGCCACAGCCGCTTCTCGTCCGGGCTCGGCCCGGCAGCCTTCGTACGGACGCAGGAGGTGGTGGAGGTGAGCGCGCAGGCGTGCGAGGAGATGGCCGAAGCCGTCGTGGTGCTCGCCGAGGCCGAGGGCTTCCCCGCGCACGGACGATCCGCCCGGGTGCGGGTGGAGGCAATGGCACGTGAGACCGGGAGGGTGGGATGAGCGAACGCACGGTGGTCGTCACCGAGGGAGCGCCGAAGCCGTTTGCAGGCGCGCCGTACAACCAGGCCGTCCGCGCCGGCGGGTTCGTCTTCTGCGCCGGCCAGGTCGGGATCGACCCGGCATCCGGAAAGCTCGTCGACGGCGGCGTCGAGGCGCAGGCGCGGCGGGTGATGCAGAACCTGGCGGCGGTGCTCGAGGCGGCCGGCTCGGGGCTTGACCGCGTCGTCAAGACGACGATCTTCGTTGCCGACCTGGGTGACTTCGCAGCCGTGAACGAGGTGTACGGCTCGTTCTTCTCCGCCGAACCGCCCGCGCGCTCGACGGTGCAGGTGGCGGGCCTTCCCGCCGGCGCGCTGGTCGAGATCGAGGCCATCGCTCTCGACTAGGCACCGCAGGGCGCCGGCGGGAGGCGCCCGTACAATCCCCGCGTGTCTCGTGCGCTTCAGATCGGCGGGCCCGGCGATCCCCTGGCCGGCGTCTGGGCGACCGTCCAGGCCGCCGCCGGGGAGATGCCCGCCTACGCGGTCGGCGGCCCGGTGCGCGACCTGCTCCGGGGCGACCCGCACCGTGACGCCGACGTCGCCGTCGAGGGCGACGCGGTCGCGGTCGCCCGCCGGGTGGCGACGGCCGTCGACGGCGCCCGGCTGACCGTTCACGCCGCGTTCGGCACCGCGGTGATCGTCGCGCCGGACGGCGTGCGCGTCGATATCGCCGCCACCCGCAGCGAGCGCTACCCGGCACCCGCGGCGCTCCCGGAGGTCTCACCGGCGACGATCGCCGAGGACCTGCGCCGGCGCGACTTCACCGTGAACGCGCTTGCGGCGGCGCTCGGCGGCGACCGGTTCGGCGAGGTGCTCGATCCGTTCGACGGCCGTTCCGACCTCGCCGCCGGGCTGATCCGCGTGCTGCACCCGGCCTCGTTCCGCGACGATCCGACGCGCCTCTACCGGGCCGTCCGCTACGCCGCCCGGCTCGGCTATGCGCTCGAGCCCGAGACCGAGGCGCTGGCGCGCGCCGCAGTGGCCGCCGGGATGGTCGACCTGCTCTCGGGCGCCCGCCTGCGGGCCGAGGTCGTCGCCCTCCTGCGCGAGTCGACCGCGACGATCGCCGCAGCGCTCCCGGCCGCCGACGCGCTCGGCCTGCTCGCAGCCGTCGACCCGGCGCTCGCCGGCGAGCCAGCCGGGCGCGCGCAGCGGCTGGCCCGGCTCGACGACCTGCGCCGGCGGCTGGGCATCCTGGCCACGCCCTGGCGGGGACGGCTGGCCGCCATCGCGGCCGGCGCCGACGCCGCCGCGGTCGGGCGCATGACCGCGCGCCTGCGGCTCGACCGCCGCTCGGCCATGGTCGTGACCGCCGCCGCCACCGCCCCGACCCGGCTGGGCCCGCGCCTGGCGGCCGCATCGACGCCTGCCGATGAGGCCGAGCCGCTCGACCGGCTGCCGATCGAGGCGGCCCTGGTGGTCGCCGCTGACGGCGGGCCCGGCGCGAGCGCCGCCGAGCACTACCTCGACCACCTGCGCGGCATCCGCCTCGAGATCGACGGCTCGGTGCTGCGCGACGAGCTGGGCCTCGTCCAGTCGCCGCGGGTGGGGGAGGTGCTCGCGGAGCTCCTGCGGCGCAAGCGCAACGGCCAGCTGGCCGACCGCGGATCGGAGCTGGCCGCCGCCCGCGAGCTGGTCGGTCGGGCGGCGTCGTGACCGATCTGGCCTGGGACGACGGGCCGGTGCCCGTGCTGCGGTGGGAGTCCGCACCCGAGGGGGTCGCCGTGGCGTTCACCTCGCGGCGGGGCGGCACCTCACAGGGGCCGTTCGCGTCGCTCAACCTGGGCGCGCTCACGGCCGACGAGCCGGGCAGCGTGGCCGAGAACCGGCGCCGGGCGGTCGATTCGGCGGGCGGCGACCCCGCACAGGCGACGATGGCCTGGCAGGTGCATGGAACCACCGTTCGCGAGGTCGTGGCCGAGCAGGCGAGCGGCCGCTTCCTGGAGCCGGGCGCCGAGCCGTTCCCGCGCTCGGACGGCCTCGCGACTGCGGTCACCGGCCGGCCGATGATGCTGCTCACGGCCGACTGCCTGCCGGTCGCGATCGCCCGTGCCGACGGCCGCCGCCTGGCGGTGCTGCACGCGGGGTGGCGCGGCCTCGAGGCCGGGGTGGTCGAGGCGGGGGTCGAGGCCGTCGGCGGCGATGTGGTGGGCGCCGTCGGCCCCGGCGCGGGGCCGTGCTGCTACGAGGTGGGCGACGACGTCGCCGCGCAGCTGCAGGCCCGCTTCGGCGCCGACGTCGTGCGCGACAGGCGGGCCGACCTGTGGCTGTGCGCGCGCCGCGCGCTCGAGGCCGCCGGCGCCCGGCACGTGGCGGTCGCCGGCGAATGCAGCATCTGCAATCCCGACCGCTATTTCTCGCACCGGCGCGACAACGGCGTCACCGGCCGCCAGGGCGTCGTGGGGGTGCTGCATGCTTGACCCGGCCGCCGTCGCCCAGAACCTTGCTCGGATCCGCGGCCTCGTCGGGCCGGACGTCGAGATCCTCGCGGCCACAAAGTACGTCGAGGCCGACGACCTGCCCGCACTGCACGCGGCCGGCGTCACGCTCGTCGGCGAGAACCGCACCGACTCCCTGATCCCCAAGCAGGAGCGGTTCGGCGACCTGTTCACGTGGGACTTCATCGGCCACGTGCAGAGCCGCAAGGTGCGCGACATCGTCGGGCGCGTGCGCCTGATCCACGCGGTCGACTCGCTGTCTGCCTGCGAGCAACTCGAGCGCCGGCGGGCGCCGGGAAGCACGGTCGACTGCCTGCTGCAGGTGAACGTCGCCGGCGAGGACACCAAGTCCGGCGTGGCCCCGGGCGAGGTGGACGCGTTCCTCGAGTCGGTCGGGCCGCTGGCCGGCGTGCGGTTCCGCGGCCTGATGACGATGCCGCCGGCCGTGTCCGATCCCGAGCTCGCGCGGCCATGGTTCGCGGCGCTGCGCGACGAGCGCGACCGGCTCGCGCCCGCGTGGCGCGGACGGCACGAGTTCGACCACCTCAGCATGGGCACGAGCCAGGACTTCGCCGTGGCTGCGCAGGAGGGGGCGACGATCGTGCGGGTGGGTGGCGTCCTCTACGGGCGGTAGAGTTCGTGGTCACATGGCCCTGAGCGATCTGTGGAACTCGACCCTGGTCTACTTCGGTGTTCGCGAGGAGGACTGGGAGGACGAGTATGACGACGACGGATCCGCTGCCCACGAGGATCTGGAGCAGGTCTACAGCGAGCGGCCGAACGTGCGCCGGCTCTCACCGCGCCGCCGGCCCGGATCCGACTTTGACGACATCTTCTCCGAGGAGGCGCCGCGCGGCGACCCCGTCCCGATCCGCGGCGGCCGCAACGGCGGCCCGGTGCCGCAGAACGGTGGCCATCGCACGGCCGGCCAGGTGTCGCTCGTCGTTCCGAAGAGCTTCAACGACGCGCAGAAGGTGGCCGACAAGCTCAAGTCCGACGTGCCGGTGATCATCAACTTCCAGAGCGCCGACCCCGAGCTCGCCAAGCGCCTCGTCGACTTCGCCAGCGGGCTCACGTATGCGCTCGACGGCTCGATGCAGCGGGTCGCCGACCGCGTCTTCCTACTGACGCCCGCCTCGATCTCGGTGTCGGCCGAGGACAAGGCGCTCCTCATGGAGCGCGGCTTCTTCAACCAGTACTAGGCCCTGCGCCAGAAGGGGGGCGGACCCCTTCTGGCGCAGGAACGGCTCGGGTGCGTCAGTAGCCGTACCCGCCGCCGTTCGACGGCGCCGCTGCGGCCGCGGCGGTTGCCGCGCCGACCGTCGCGGCCCGCCAGACTCCGACGTCCTTGAAGCCGTTGCCGGAGGCGTCGCCGGGGGCGTGATCGTTGGCGAACGCGTAGAGCGGGCGGCCCTGGTAGGTGAGCTGCGTGCCGCCGCCGCCGGGGCGCATGACGGTGCCGAGCGATCCGATGCCGGCCGCGTGCACGGCGCCCGTCACGAGCAGGGGCTTCCACAGTTGCGTGCACTTGCTGGTGCAGATGAAGCGGCCGTTGCGCTCGGCCGAGAGGGTGTAGAGGGTCATGCCCTTGCTGTTCACGAGCACCTGGCCGCCGACGCTGGCGTTCTGCGCCGTGCGGACGACGCCGGACGCCCCGTGGGAGACGCCCGTTGTGCCCCCGGCCGAGCCGCACGCCGCAGCGAGCGCGATCGATGCGACGGCCAGGGCGGCCTTGACCCGTGGTGCGATGTGGATGTTCATGCTGACTGTGCTCCTCTGAGATTGGTCGTTTCAGAGAGCTACGACGGCGTGGCGGGGGCGGGATTGTGCGCTGCGCGACAATCCGGCCGGGGCCTGCGGCCGTACGGGCGACCCGCCGCCGCACCCGCCGACTCGATACGCTTCCGGGCCCATGAGCGCCACCCCTCCAGTGCTCGGTCTGCTCGGCTCCGGCAACATGGCCTCGGCCATGGTCGCGGGCTGGGTCAGGGCCGATCCCGGCATGGCCGACCGCATCCTCGTCACCGACAAGGGCTCCGGCCGCGCGGCCGCCCTCGCGGCCCGGCACGGCCTGCGCCACACGGCTTCGAACGCCGAGCTCGTCGAGGCGGCGGACATCGTCGTTCTGTGCGTGAAGCCGGTCGACGTCGAGCGGGTGCTGCGCGAGGTCTCGGGCCTGATGACGCCGCAAAAGGTGATCGCGTCGGTGGCCGCCGGCGTCGGCACCGCGACACTCGAGACGATCCTCGACGTCGACGCGCCGGTCTTCCGGTTCATGCCGAACGTGGGCGTGAGCGTCGGCGCGGGGTCGCTCGCGTTCTCGTCGGGGCGGTTCACCGACACGGCCGCCGAGCAGGCCGTGCTGGCCGTGTTCACGATGCTCGGCGAGGTCGTGCCGCTCGAGGAGCGCCTGTTCGACGCCGCGACGGCGCTATCGGGCTCCGGGCCCGCCTTCCTCGGCCTGATCATCGAGGCCTTCGAGGACGCGGGGATCGTGGCCGGCCTCACCCATCGCGACGCGCGCCGGCTGTTCCTGTCGACCGTGGCGGGCACGGCGGCGCTGCTGCGCGAGGACGATCTCGGCTGCGCCGACCTGCGCCGCATGGTCACGAGCCCCGGCGGCACCGCCGCGGCCGGCCTCGCGGCGATGGAGCGGGGCTGCGTGCGAGGGTCGATCATCGACGGGGTGACGGCGGCGATGCGCCGGGCCGGCGAGCTAGGCTGACGCCGACGATGGGGATCACCACAGCCGAGCAGTTCGTCTTCTCGCTGTACGTCGTGTATTCCCTGCTGATCATCCTGTACGTGCTGATGTCCTGGCTGCAGCTGCCGTACAACATCTGGGTGGGCCGGCTGCGCGGGTTCCTCCACGACACGGTCGAGCCGGTGCTGCGCCCGCTGCGGGCCGTGCTGCCGTCGCTGGGCGGCTTCGACCTCTCGCCGCTCGTGGCGCTCTTCGGCCTGTCGGTGCTCGAACGCATCGTGATCGCGATCCTGGACGGCTTTCGGTAACGAAGGAATGCGGAGGGCCGTGGCGAACGGAGCGACATGTCATCGTTGTCACCTGCAGAGCTTCGGCACGAGCGCCCCGGCCGCGGACTGATCGGATACCGGCGCGCCGACGTCGACCGGCTGCTGGTCGAGGCGACCGTGGCCTACGAGGCGGTGTGGCGCGAGCGCGCGGAGCTGCACGATCACGTGCACGAGCTCGAGCAGGAGCTCAGCCGTCACCGTGAGGGTGAGCAGGCGATGCGAAATGCGCTCGTCACCGCCGAGCGGGCCGCGGACGAGATGCGCGCGAGCGCGTCGCGCCAGGCGGAGCTGATCGTGCGGGAAGCCGAGGCCAAGAGCCGCGACCTCGTCCACGAGGCGTACGCCGAGCGCGAGCGCGTGCGGCGCGAGATGGCCCGGCTGCAGGCCGAGGAGGCCGAGTTCCGGCTGCGTCTGCGCTCGCTCCTGGGGGCGATCCTCGAGGCGGTGCGCGACCACGAGGAGCGCCTTGCGGGCGCCGCCGAGGAGCCCGAGGCCGCCGCCACGGCCGTCCGCCCTGCCCTGAACCAGCCCGACGACGTCGTCAGCGCCGGCGGCTGATCGGCCCCGATCTCCGCCCAGGGGGCATGGCTATACTCACCTGCGGGGGGTGAGCCGTGGCCGTAACCGTCGACATCGAAGCCGTCAAGCGTCGCCTGACGGAGCAGCGCTCCACGATCGTGGAGGAGCGCCACCGCCTGGCCGAGCAGGCTTCGCCGTCGGTCGTCGACGCCGCGGCCGCAGACACGGCCGACGGCAACTCCGCCGACAGCGCGGCGGAGACGCTCGACCGCGGAATCGAGCTTTCGCTCGAGGACAACGCCGACCATCTCCTGTCGGCGATCGACTCGGCGCTCGCGCGCATCGATGCCGGGGCGTACGGCATGTGCGACCGCTGCGGCGCCCCGATCGCCCACGAGCGGCTGGAGGCCCTGCCGTGGGCGACGAAGTGCATCGAATGCAAACGCCTGGAGGAGCGGGGCTGATCCACGTGGAGGCAGAGCCCCAGCCTGTGCACAGGGCGGGGTCATTGCAGTGGGCGGGGCTGGCAGCCGTCGCTGTCGCTGCGATCGTCGCCGACCAGGTGACGAAGCGCGCGATCGAGCAGCGGCTGGCGCTCGAGGAGACCCACCGCGTGCTCCCGTTCGTGTCGATCACCCACGTGCGCAACAGCGGGATCGCGTTCGGGATCTTCCCCGGCCGGCTGGGGATCGTGTCGCTCCTGACCGCGGCCGCGGTGGTGTGGATGCTCGTCCACTTCGCCCGCTCCGGCTCGCGTCACGTGCTCTTTCCCGTCGCGCTCGGCCTGCTCGTGGGCGGCAGCATCTCGAACCTGGCCGACCGCGTCCGCGACGGCCACGTCACCGACTTCATCCACATCAGCCACTGGCCCACGTTCAACCTCGCCGACAGCTTCATCGTGATCGGGGTCGGCCTGCTGGCGCTCGGCCTGGTGCGCGTCGAGCACCGGCACCGTGAGGCGCCGGTGGACGTCGACCCGTCCGCCGAGCTCGAACGGCCGTGATCGAGCTCGAGGTGCCGCCGGATGCGGGCGGCATGCGCCTCGACCGGTTCGTCGCTGGTCACGAGGAGGTGGGCTCGCGCGCCGGGGCCGAGCGCCTGATCGACGCGGGCCTCGTGCTGGTCGACGGCGCCGCCCGGCCCAAGTCGCACAGGCTCGGCGCCGGCGCGGTCGTGACCCTGCCCGAGCCGGAGCCTCCTGCCGTCGCCGCACCGCCCACCAGCGTGGGCGTGCCGCTCGCATACGCCGACGAGTACCTCGTGGTGGCCGACAAGCCCGCCGGCCTGCTGGTGCACCCCGTGCCCCGGTACAGCGGGCCGACGCTCGTGGACGCGCTGGCCGGGATCGCGGCGGGCGGCGACGACGCTCGCCCCGGGATCGTCCACCGGCTCGACCGCGACACGTCGGGCCTGCTGCTCGTGGCCCGCGACGCGCGCACGCTCGCCCGGCTGCAGGCGCAGCTGCGCCGCCGCCGCATCGGCCGCACGTACGTCGCGCTCGTGCGCGGGCGCCCGCGTTCGCGCCGCGGACGGATCGAGGCCGAGATCGGGCGCGACCGCCGCGACCCGACCAGGATGTCGCTCGAGACCGACCACCCTCGCGACGCCGTCACCGACTTCGAGCTCGTCGAGGCGCTGCCCGGCCGCTCGCTGCTGCGCGTAACGCTGCAGACCGGGCGCACCCACCAGATCCGTGTCCACCTGGCGGCGATCGGCACGCCCGTCGTCGGCGACCCCACCTACGGGCACGGCCCGGAGCTCGGCCTCGATCGCCAGTTCCTGCACGCCGCGGAGCTGCGGCTCGTGCATCCGCACACGGGCGACCCGCTCGAGGTGCGCTCCGAGCTCCCTGCCGATCTTGCGGTGGCGCTCGCCCTCGCGCGCGAGGCCTAGCGGCACCGCAACGGCCCCTGGGCTAGAATCCCGGCCGCTTCTGCCCTTTTTCCCGACCCGGCGGATCTTGGTGCGCGCCGGCGGTGTCCCGCGGCAGCCGTGGGACTCCGGAGCGCCCCGCCGGAAATTGCCCCAACCGATCGAAGGAGTGCACGTGCCTCAGGTCACGATGCGCGAGCTGCTGGAGGCTGGAGTTCACTTCGGCCACCAGACCAGACGCTGGAACCCCAAGATGCGCCGGTTCATCTTCGGCGAGCGCGGCGGCATCTACATCATCGACCTGCAGCAGACGATGGCGCTGCTGCACGAGTCGTTCAACTACGTGTCGAACATCGGCGAGCGCAACGGCACCGTGCTCTTCGTGGGCACGAAGAAGCAGGCTCAGGACGCCGTCGCCGAGCACGCCGCCCGGGTCGGCATGCCCTATGTGAACCACCGCTGGCTGGGCGGGCTGCTCACCAACTACCGCACCATCCAGGAGCGGATCGCCGCCTTGCACGGGCTGCGGCGGCAGAAGAGCGACGGCCAGCTCGACCTGCTCCCGTCCAAGGAGCGCGCCTCCACGCTGTCGGAGCTCGAGAAACTCGAGGCCAACCTGGGCGGCGTGGCCGACACGCGCAAGCTGCCCGACGCCATCGTGGTGATCGACATGAAGAAGGAGGCCCTGGCCGTGCGCGAGGCCCGGCGCCTGAACATCCCCGTCATCGGGCTCGTGGACACGAACTGCGACCCCGACGACGCCGACTTCGTCATCCCGGGCAACGACGACGCCATCCGCTCATCGGCCCTGATCGTGCGGCTCTTGGCCGACGCGATCGCCGAGGGCAAGAACCGCGGCGTGAAGGTGTCCGACTTCGTCTCCGAGAACGGCGACGAGGGTGAGGCGCCGGCCGATACGCCGGCCGAGAGCGGCGACGCCCAGGCGACGCAGGCCGCCGAAGCGCCGGCCGAGCCGCAGGCCGCGGCACCCGCCGCGGAGGCTGCGCCGGAGCCGGCCGTGCCCGAGGCCGCCGCGCAGACCGACGAACCCACACCGAGCGAGGGTGCAAGTGAGTAGCACGTACAAGGCGAGCCCGGCCGAGGTCAAGCAGCTGCGCGAGACCACACAGGCCGGGATGATGGACTGCAAGCGCGCGCTGGAGGAGACCTCCGGCGACATGGACGCTGCGGTCAAGCTGCTGCGCGAGAAGGGCATCGCCTCGGCCGGCAAGCGCGCCGGGCGCGGCACCGGCGAGGGCACGGTCGCGACCTACGTCCACGGCGGCGGCCGCATCGGCGCCATGGTCGAGGTCGGCTCCGAGACCGACTTCGTCGCCCGCAACGAGCAGTTCCAGGCCTTCGCCCGCAAGGTGGCGCTGCAGGTGGCGAGCGGCCGCGACCTGCGGTTCGTCTCCGAGACGGACATCTCGGACGAGTTCCGCACGGCCGAGCTCGAGATCTACCGCGCCAAGGCAGCGGCCGAGGGCAAGCCCGAGGCCATCCTGGGCAAGATCGCCGACGGCATGTTCAAGAAGTCCCTGGTCGAGACCGTGCTCCTGAGCCAGCCCTCGATCCATCCCGACGACGACGGCAAGACCATGGAGACGCTGCGCGCGGAGCTCTCGGGCACGCTCGGCGAGAACATCGAGATCAAGCGCTTTGCCCGGTTCGAGGTGGGTGGCGCGTGACGGCCGAAGGTGACGCCGCGTTCAGGCGTATCCTGCTGAAGCTCTCCGGCGAGGCCCTGATGGGCGAGCGCGACTACGGGCAGGACCCCGGCCGGATCACGGCGATCGCCAAGGCGCTCTCGACGGTGCACGACCAGGGCGTCGAGGTCGCGATCGTCGTCGGCGGCGGCAACATCCTGCGCGGCACCCAGGAGGCGGCGCGGGGCATGGACCGGGCGACCGCCGACTACGCCGGCATGCTCGCCACCCTCCTGAACGCGCTCACGATCTCGGACGCCCTCGAGCAGCTCGGCGTCCACACCCGCGTCCAGTCGGCCATCAACGTCTCGCAGGTGGCCGAGCCGTACATCCGCCGCCGCGCGATCCGCCACCTCGAGAAAGGCCGTGTGGTGATCTTCGCGGCCGGCACCGGCAACCCGTTCTTCACGACCGACACCGCGGCGGCGCTGCGGGCGCTCGAGATCGGCGCCGAGGGCATCCTCATGGGCAAGAACGGCGTCCCCGGCGTGATGGACTCCGACCCACGCGTCAACCCGGACGCCCGGCTGATCCCGGAGCTGACCCACCTCGAGGCGATCGAGCGCGGCCTCAAGGTGATGGACACGACCGCCCTCTCGCTGTGCATGGACAACCGTGTCCCGCTGTACGTTTTCAACCTGGACGACGAGTCGAATATCGAGCGGGTCGTGCGCGGGGAGCGGATCGGGACGATCATCGCGGCACGGGTCCCGGCGGAGGTCGCAAGATGATCGAAGACGTGCTCAAGGATGCCGTCCGCAGGATGGACAAGAGCGTCGAGAACGCCCGCCACGAGTTCACGAGCGTGCGCACGGGCCGGGCGTCGGCGGCGCTGCTCGACCGCGTCCAGGTGAACGCCTACGGCACGAAGATGCCCGTGAACCAGCTCGCCACGATCGGCGTGCCCGAGCCGCGCCTGCTCACGATCGCGCCGTTCGACAAGAGCACGATCAAGGAGATCGAGCGCGGCATCCTCGAGTCGGACCTCGGCCTGACGCCGGCCAACGACGGCCAGCTGATCCGCCTCCCGATCCCGCAGCTCACCGAGGAGCGGCGCAAGGACCTGGTCAAGCAGGTGCGGCACATGGCCGAGGAGGGGCGCGTCGCCACCCGCAACGTGCGCCGCGACGCCATCCACCGGCTGAAGGAGCTCGAGAAGAACGGCGAGACCGGCTCCGACGACGTGCACCGGGCCGAGGACCGGCTGCAGAAGCTGACCGACGAGCGCGTCAGCCAGATCGACGCCGCCCTCAAGGCCAAAGAGGCCGAGATCATGGAAGTCTGACGGGGCACTCCCCCGGGCGGATGACCGTCGTGCGCAAGCAGATACGGCTGCTCCGGAGCATGGGCCGGCTGCGCCGGGCCGGCGCGCCGCCCGAGCCGCCGGCGGCGGCGACGGCGCGCAACGTCGCGATCATCATGGACGGCAACGGCCGCTGGGCGTCGCGACGCGGGCTGCCGCCGCTGGCCGGCCACCGTGCCGGCACCAAGGCGCTGCGGCGCACGGTCGAGGCGGCGCCCGACCTGGGCGTGCGCAGCCTGGCGGTGTACGCCTTCTCGACCGAGAACTGGGGCCGGCCCGAGCGTGAGGTCGACGATCTGATGACGCTCTTCGCCGAGACGATCGAGCGCGAGTTCCCCGACCTGCATCGCCAGGGCGTGCGGGTGCGGTTCGTCGGCCGCCGCGACCGCTGCCCGGAGTCGCTGCGCCGGCTGATGGATGACATGGAGGCGCGCACGGCGGGCAACACCCGCCTCGACCTGTGGGTGGCGTTCGACTACGGCTCGCGGGCCGAGATCCTGCACGCCGTGCGGGCGCTGATCGCCGAGGGCGTCGACCCGGCCGACGTCGACGAGGAGCGGCTGCGGCAGCACCTGTACGAGCCCGAGATGCCCGACCCCGACCTGGTCATCCGCACGAGCGGCGAGATGCGCATGTCGAACTTCCTGTTGTGGCAGTCGGCGTACGCGGAGTTCGAGTTCCAGACCACGCTCTGGCCGGACTTCGGCGGCGCCGAGCTCGAGGCGGCGCTGCGCGCCTACGCCGGCCGCCAGCGCAGGTTCGGGCGCCGGTGAGCCAGCTGGTCTCGCGGGTCGCGCTGGCGGTTCCGCTGGCGGCCGTCACCGTGTACGCAGCCCTGCGCGGCGGCTGGTTCGTGGCCATCCCGGCGGCCGCGGCGGCCCTGATCGCGTCGCACGAGTTCTCGGGCCTCACCCGCAACCTGCGCCCGCTCACGCCCGTCGGCCTGGCCGGCGCGGCCGGGGTGGTGCTCGCGGTGCACGAGGGCGGCATCGCGTGGGCGACCGCGCCGCTCGCGCTCACGCTGGTGGCCGCGTTCTGGCTCTCGGCCGTGGCCGAGGTGCGCCAGAGCGCCGCGGCGCAGCTGTCGGTGACGACCTTCGGCGTGGTCTGGATCGGGCTCGGGTTCGGGTTCCTGGTCGCCATCCGCGACATCCCGGCGCCGTCGGGCTGGGGCCGCGAGCTCCTGCTCGCCGTGCTGCTCGGCGTGTGGGGCTCCGACATCGCGGCCTACGGGGCGGGGCGGCTGCTCGGGCGGCGCAAGCTGGCCGAGCAGATCTCGCCGAACAAGACCGTCGAGGGCCTGGTCGCCGGGGTGATCGCCGGGGTCGCGATCGTGTTCTTCACCCTCTACCACCAGCCGCACTCCGACCCGCTCGACGCCGCTGCACGCGCTCGAGCTGGGCCTCGCCGTGGCGATCGCGGCGCCGGCGGGCGACCTGTTCGAGTCCTATCTCAAGCGCGACGCGGGCGTGAAGGACTCCGGCAGCCTGCTCGGCGCCCACGGCGGGATGCTCGACCGGGTTGACGCGCTGCTCTGGGCCGCGCCCGCGACGTACTTCGTCGCGCTCGCGATCGGCCGCGCGTAGGGCGTACCATGCGGCGATGACCACTCGGCGCAAACGGCGTCCGATGAAGCTCCTGAACCCGTTCGGGCGTGTCCAGAAGGGCATGGACGACGAGCGCCTGGCGGCGGCGATCGCGGTCGCTTCAGCCCACGATCCGGAGCTCGCGGGACGCACGCCGGCCTGGTTCGGCGGCCCCCTCGAAGGCGACGTGCGCCAGCGCTACATGGCCGTCGGCTTCGTGGCCGCGCCCGACTCCGGCCTGGACGAGGGCCGCGCCTACGTCGTCGACGTCCGCAGCGGGCATGTGATCTGGCGGCGGCCGATCGAGCGCCGCGCCGACCTGCCCCGCAGCGTGACGGCGCTCGGCACTTAGCGACCGCTTACTCTCGCCGCCTACACTGAGGCGATGAGATCCGTGGCCGTCCTGGGCGCGACCGGCTCGATCGGAACGCAGGCGCTCGAGATCGTCGGGGCCCACCCCGAGCTCGAGGCGTGCGCCCTTGCCGCCCACTCCGACCACGCCGGCCTGGTCGCGGCCGCCGTGCGGCACGGGGTCGGCCGCATCGCGCTGGTCGACGCGGCCGCCGCTGCCGCCGCCCGGAAGGCGTTCGACCGGCGAGGTGCTCGAGGGGGCCGAGGGCGTCGAGCGGCTCGTCGCGGGCTGCGGCGCGGACATCGTCCTGAACGCGATCGTGGGCGCCGCCGGCCTGCGCGCGACGCTTGCCACCTTCGCCGCCGGCGCCGACCTGGCGCTCGCGAACAAGGAGAGCCTGGTCGCCGGCGGCGAGCTCGTCACGGCCGCCCACGCGCGCAGCGGGCGGCGCATGCTCCCGGTCGACAGCGAGCACTCCGCGCTCGCCCAGTGCCTCGAGGGCGCGGCCGACGGCGCCGTCACCGGCATCGTCGTCACCGCCTCGGGTGGGCCGTTCCGGGGCCGCTCGGCGGAGGCGCTCGCCGAGGTCACGGTGGCCGACGCGCTCGCCCATCCCGACGTGGAGCATGGGCGCGAAGATCACGGTCGACTCGGCCACGCTGATGAACAAGGGCCTCGAGGTGATCGAGGCCCACCACCTGTTCGGCATCGCCTACGCCGACATCGAGGTGGTGGTGCACCCGCAGTCGATCGTCCACGGGATGGCGCGGTTCCGCGACGGCGCGCTGATCGCCCACGTCGGCCACCCGGACATGCGCGTGCCGATCTCGTGGGCGCTCACCTATCCCGCAGCGCTCCGCGACGCCGGTGCCGACGCTCGACCTGTCCCGGCCGCTGCGCCTGGACTTCGAGCCGCCCGACGTGGCCGTGTTCCGATGCCTTGCGCTCGCCCGCCAGGCGGGCCGCGAGGGCGGCACCGCCCCATGCGTCCTGAACGCCGCGAACGAGGTGGCGGTGGGCGCCTTCCTGGCCGGGACGGTCGGCTTCCCCGACATCGCCGACCTGGTCGAGCACGCCCTCGAGCGCGTCCCGGCCGATCCGCTCGAGTCGCTCGAGCAGGTGCTCGACGCCGACCGGCGCGCGCGCGAGGCGGTCACCGACGCGATGCGGACGGCGGCATGAGCTTCGCCGTCGCGATCTTCGGCCTGCTGCTCCTCATCGCCATCCACGAGCTCGGCCACTTCACGGCGGCCAAGGCGACCGGAATGCGCGCCCTGCGCTTCTACCTCGGCTTCCCGCCCGCCGTCGTCAAGCGCACGTGGCGCGGCACCGAGTACGGCATCGGCGCGATCCCGCTCGGCGGATTCGTCAAGATCCCGGGGATGCTGCGGCCCGAGGCGTCCGACCTGTTCGACGTCGAGGACGTGCTGGAGCACGCGCGCGAGGTCGACGAGGGCGCCGCGCTGCGGCTCGCGGCGGAGCTCGCCGAGGTCGAGCGCTGCCTCGACCAGGGCCGCTACGACGACGCCCGGCAGGCGGCCGACCGGCTGCGGGCCGAGATCGAGGCCGCGGCGCCGTCGCTGACGCCGACGCAGCTGCGGCGCGCCCGCCGCAGCCTCGAGCGGCTCGACCAGAACCTCGATCCCGGTGCGTACTGGCGCTGCTCGCGCCCGCGCCGGCTGATCGTGATCACCGCCGGCCCGCTCGCCAACGTGATCGCCTGCTTCGCCATCCTCTCGGCGGTGGCGCTGTACGGGCTGCCGGTGGCCGTGCCGGTCGTGCAGAGCGTGCTCACGAAGTCGCCCGCCGCCGCGACCGGCCTGCGCGCCGGCGATCGCGTCGTCGCCGTCAACGGCCACCACGCGGGCGTGAACGGCATCCGCACCGCGATCGCCTCGAGCAAGGGCGGGCCGGTGTCGCTGGTCGTCGTCCGCGACGGCCACCGCCTGCGGCTGACGCACGGAGAAGAGCGAGGTGATCGACGGCGCCTACCGGCTCGGCTTCCAGTTCGGCACGACGAACCGGCCCTACTCGGTCGTGCACGCGCCGACCTTCGCCGCGCAGGAGATGTGGTCGCTCACCACCGGCACGGTACGCGCGCTCGGCGACGTCGTCACGCCGGCCGGGCGCTCGCAGCTGCACTCGACCGTCGGGATCGTGCGCGTCTCGGCCCAGGCCGAGCAGGCGGGCGCGACCGACTACCTGGTGCTGCTCGCGTTCATCTCGCTCTCGCTCGCGATCTTCAACATGCTGCCGTTCCTGCCCCTCGACGGCGGGCACGTGCTGATGATCGCCCTCGAGCGGATCCGCGGCAAGATGGTCTCGCGGGCGGTGTTCGAGCGCGTGTCGGTGCTCGGGATCATGCTGATGGCGCTGCTCTTCGTCGTCGGCCTCCAGAACGACCTGTCGAGCATCCTCAACTCCCAGCCGCACTAGCGGGCTATCCTGATCCGCGATGGCGTCCAAGGTGCGGATCAAGGTCGGAGGAGTGCCGATCGGCGGCGGCTCACCGGTCGTCGTGCAGTCGATGACGCTGACCGAGACGAGCGACGTGGCCGCGACCCTCGGGCAGATCCAGCGGCTGGCCGACGCCGGCTGCGAGCTCGCCCGCGTCGCCGTGCCGGGCCGCGCCGACGCCGACGCGCTGCCGGCGATCGTGGCCGGGTCGCCGCTGCCGGTGATCGCCGACATCCACTTCAACGCGTCGCTGGCGCTGCGGGCGATCGACGCGGGCGTGGCCGCGGTGCGTATCAACCCGGGCAACATCGGCGGCCCCGACAAGGTGGAGCAGGTCGTCGGGCGGGCGAAGGCGGCCGGGATCCCGATGCGCATCGGCGCGAACTCCGGCTCGCTGCCCGACCATCTGCGCCAGTTCGCGACGAACGACCCGGCCGGGGCGCTCGTCGAGGCCGCGCTCGAGGAGGTGCGGCTGCTCGAGCGGCTCGACTACCGCGACTTCAAGATCTCCGTCAAGAGCTCGTCCGTGCCGGTGATGATCCAGGCCTACCGGCGCCTGTCCGAGCAGGTGCCCTACCCGCTGCACCTGGGCGTGACCGAGGCCGGGCCGGCGTTCACCGGCACGGTCAAGAGCGCCATCGGGCTGGGCTCGCTGCTCGTCGACGGCATCGGCGACACGATGCGGGTGTCGCTCACCGCCGACCCGGTCGAGGAGGTCAAGGTCGCGTGGGAGATCCTGCGCGTGCTCGGCCTGCGCCACAAGGGCCCGGTGATGATCGCCTGCCCGTCGTGCGGGCGCACGAACGTGGACGTGCTCGACCTGGCCGAGAAGGTCGAGGCGCGCCTTGCGACCTACGACGAGGTGTTCGAGGTGGCCGTGATGGGCTGCGCGGTGAACGGCCCGGGCGAGGCGGGCGACGCCGACTTCGGCATCGCCGGCGGCCGCGACGCCGGCTTCATCTACGCGCACGGCGAGGTGTTGCGGAAGGTCACCCAGGGCGCGCTCGTGGAGCAGCTCTTCGCCGAGATCGACGCGTGGATCGCGGCGGGCATGGTGCGGCCGCAAGCGCAAGACGCGCAAGCTCTCGCTGCCGGTCGTGCAGGCGGCCGGGGTGGGGGAGCCGGTCTAGAGCTCGGTCGAGTCGGCGTCGCGGCGGCTGCAGTACGCGTCGAAGCGGGCGTGCTTGCCGAGGTACGACTCGAGCTCCGAGAGCCCGAACCGGACCCAGTCGTCCACGAAGCGCTCGTCGACCTTGGCCGTGTCGCCGATGGCGGTGTCGTTCGGGTTCATGGCCGCATCATCGGCACCGGCCGGGCGGGCCGCAGTCACCGAATCGTGGTATTCGGCGATGGCGCGTTCGGGTGGCGTGCCGGGGCTTCCGGTGCATCTCCGCCGCGCGGCCCGGCTCCGTCGCCCCCGCTCGGTACACTGGCTACCCCGTGCCCGAGTCCCCGCCGTACGTCCACCTCCACGTCCACAGCGAGTACTCGATCCTCGACGGCGCGTGCCGCATCGGCCCGCTCGTGGCCCGCGCGGCCGAGCTGGGCATGCCCGCCGTCGGCCTCACCGACCACGGCTCGATGGCCGGGTCGGTCGAGCTGTCGCGGGCGGCGGCCAAGGCCGGCATCAAGCCGATCCTCGGCTGCGAGATGTACGTGGTCGACGACCACGCCGCCAGGGTGCAGAAGGAGCGCCGCTCGCACCTGACGCTGCTCGGCCGAGACGACGGCGGGCTATCACAACCTCGTCCGCCTGGTCTCGTCCGCCTACCTCGACGGCTACTGGTACCGGCCCCGGGTCGACCTCGCCCAGCTCGCCGACCACTCCGACGGCATCATCGCGCTGTCGGGCTGCCTGTCGGGCCGCGTGTGCAAGGCGCTCGTCGAAGGCGACGAGCGGCTCGCCCGCACCGAGATCGACACGCTCGTCAACATCTTCGGCCGCGACCAGGTCTATGTCGAGCTGCAGGACGGCGGCATCGACATCCAGACGCGCATCAACCCGCGCCTGGCCGCCCTCGCCACCGACGCCGGCCTGCCGCTCGTCGGCACGGGCGACGTGCACTACCTGACGGCCGCCGACGCGATCCCGCACGAGGCGATGCTGTGCATCCAGACGAACGACACGCTCGACAACCCGAACCGGTTCCGCTTCTCGAACCACGGCTTCTATCTGAAGAGCCCGCAGGAGATGTACGACCTGATGGCGCAGCCGTGGGGCGAGGACATGCTGCGGCGCACGGTCGAGATCGCCGAGCGCTGCGACGCCCGCATCGACCTCGACGTGCTGCACCTGCCCAAGTTCGACGTGCCCGACGGCAAGACGGCGGTCGCCTACCTGCGCGAGCTGGCCGAGGCAGGGCTGCGCGAGCGCTACGGGGCCGAGACGCCCGAGCTGCGCCAGCGGCTCGAGTTCGAGCTGCGCACCATCGAGGAGATGGGCTTCCCCGACTACTTCCTGATCGTGTGGGACTTCATCCGCTTCGCCCGCTCCGACGGCGTGTCGGTCGGGCCCGGGCCGCGGATCGGCGGCCGGCTCGCTGGTCGCCTACTGCCTGCACATCACCGACCTCGACCCGATCCGCTACTCGCTGCTCTTCGAGCGCTTCCTGAACCCGGGCCGAAAGACGCTGCCCGACGTCGACGTCGACTTCGCCGTGGCCGGCCGCGAGCGCGTGATCAACTACGTCGCCGAGAAGTACGGCCGCCGCAACGTCGCCCAGATCATCACCTTCGGCAAGATGCAGCCGAAGGCGGCGATCAAGGACGCGGGCCGGGTGATGGGGATCCCCTACGGCGTGGTCGACCGCATCGCCAAGCTCGTCCCCGAGGTGCCCAAGATCACGTTCGACGCCTGCATGAAGCCCGGCGCCGAGCTGCGCCGCTCCTACGACACCGACGAGATCGACCAAGAAGATCGTCGACATGGCGACGCCGCTCGAGGGGGTCGTGCGCAACGACTCCATCCACGCCGCCGCCGTCGTGATCGGCGACCGGCCGCTGACCGAGTACCTGCCGCTGCAGCAGAAGGGCACCGACTCCGAGGTCGTGACCCAGTTCTCGATGGACGACGTCGATGCGCTCGGGCTGCTCAAGATGGACTTCCTCGGCCTGCGCAACCTGGACGTGATCGACCGCGCCGTCGAGGTGATCGAGCAGTCGCCGCGGCGTGCGGCTCGACATGGACGCGCTGCCGCTCGACGACCGCCAGACCTACGCGATGATGGCGCGGGGCGACGCCACGGGCGTCTTCCAGTTCGAGTCGTCCGGCATGCGCGACGCGCTGCGCCTGGTGAAGCCGACCGAGTTCGAGGACCTGATCGCGCTGAACGCGCTGTACCGGCCGGGGCCGATGCAGTTCATCCCCGACTACGCGCGCAACAAGGCCGACCCGGGCCGGGTCACGTACGAGGACGAGCGCCTGCGCACGCTGCTCGAGGGCACCCACGGCATCTGCATCTACCAGGAGCAGTTCATGGAGATCGCGAAGGCCGTGGCCGGGTTCACGCCCGCCGAGGCCGACGATCTGCGCAAGGCGATCGGCAAGAAGGTCGCGACCCTGATGGCCGTCGCTCAAGGAGAAGTTCATCGACGGCTGCGCCGGCAACGGGTCGTCCGAGGCGGTCGGGCGGTCGCTGTGGGCCAAGATCGAGGTGGCCGCCGACTACGCCTTCAACAAGGCCCACGCCGCCTGCTACGCGCTGATCGCCTACCGCACCGCCTACCTGCGCGCGAACTATCCGGCCGAGTACATGGCCGCGCTGATCTCGTCGGTGATGTCGACCAAGGACCGGGTGCCGTTCTACGTCACGGAGTGCGCCGACATGGGCCTCGAGGTGCTGCCGCCGGACGTCAACTCGAGCCGGTCGGACTTCACCGTCGTCGAGGGCAGCATCCGGTTCGGCCTCTCGGCGGTGAAGCGGGTCGGCGACGGCGCGGTGCGCGCGATCATCGCGGCCCGCGACGAGCGGCCGATCGAGTCGATCTGGGACTTCTGCGAGCGGGTGGACATGTCGGTCGTCAACCGCGGCATGCTCGAGAGCCTGATCGCCTGCGGCGCGCTCGACTCGACCGGCGGCGTCGCGGTGCGCCATGACCGAGGTGCTCGAGCGGGCGCTCTCGAACGGGCAGAAGACCCAGGCCGACGCGATGGTCGGGCAGGGGTCGATCTTCGACCTCGAGGGCGACGGCTCGAACGGCTCCGGCCCGATCGCCCGCAGCCATCCGCCCGTGCGGGCGAGGAGTGGCCGCGCGACGAGCTCCTGCGCCGCGAGAAGGAGGTGCTCGGCCTGTACGTCTCGAGCCATCCGCTCGCGCCGCTGCGCGACCAGCTCGCGCGCAAGGTGGACGTGCCGCTGCGGGCGCTGGGCGACCTGGCCGACGGAAAGGTGATCACGGTGGGCGGCATCGTCTCGGGCCTGCGCCAGCTGCTGACGAAGAAGGGCGACCAGATGGCGGTGGCCGAGCTCGACGACATCACCGCGACCGCCGAGGTGGTCGTGTTCGCGAGCACGTGGGAGCTGTGCCGGCCGACGCTTCGGCCGACGCGATCGTGCTCGTCAAGGGCCGCGTCGATCGTCGCGACGCGGGCAAGGTGCAGCTGCTCGCGCTCGAGGTGACGCCGTTCGAGGCCGTCCCCGACCAGGAGGTCGTGCGGCTGCGCGTCGACGCCCGCGTCGTCGCCGCCGGGGTGATGGACGAGCTGAAGACGCTGATCGGCGAGTACCCCGGCCAGGCGCCCGTCGAGCTCGAGGTGCACACCTCGGCCGGGCCGAAGATGCTGCGCCTGGGCCCGGGCTTCCGCGTGCAGCCCGACGGCGACTTCCTGGCCGAGGCGCGCGCCCTGCTGGGGGCCGCGGCGCTGGTGTGAGCCGCCCGCGGGCCTAGAATCCAGCCTTCGTGATCGTCTCCGACCTCATGCTCGACCTGGACGTGTTCCAGGGGCCGTTCGATCTGCTGCTCGCGCTCGTCATGCGCGAGGAGATCGAGCTGGCCGAGCTGCCGATCGCCGAGGTGGTCGTCGCCTACGTCGAGCATGCCTACGACGACGGCGTGCTCGACCTCGAGTCGGCCAGCGAGTTCCTGGTGCTGATCGCGGCCCTGCTCGAGATCAAGGTGCGGCTGCTCTTCCCGGGCGAGGAGGACGAGGAGGAGGCCTTCACGGCCGAGGAGGCCGAGGCCGAGCTGCTGGCACGGCTCATGCAGTACCGCCGCTTCGCCGCGGCGGCGCGCTGGCTGACGGCGCGCGCCGGCGAGGAGCTGCGCGTCTTCCGGGCCGGCCCGGCACCGCTCGCACCCCGGCCGCAGCCCGAGGTGGTGCCGTTCTCGGAGGATCCGTGGGCGCTGCACGCCGCCATCGGCCGGCTGCTCACGCCGCCGCCCGAGATCGACCTGACGGTCGTGCGCCGCCGGCTGGTGCCGGTCAGCCACTTCGTCGACGAGTTCCGCCGCCTCTCTGCGCGACCGGCGCGCGTTCGCGTTCGACGAGGCCGTCGAGGGGCTCGACCGGCTCGCCCAGGCGGCCGCGTTCCTGGCCGTGCTCGAGCTCTACAAGAGCGGCGAGGTGATCCCCGACCAGCCGGCGGTGTTCGGGCCGATCAGCGTCACCCGGCGCGGCACGCCGACCGGCGCGCGGGCGATCGCCTGATGGCCGAGCTGACCCACACCGTCGAGGCGCTGCTCTTCGTCGCGTCCGAGCCGCTGACGGTGCGCGAGCTGGCGGCGCTGACCGAGGCACCGCCGGCCCGGGTCGAGCGGGCGCTCGACGCCCTCGGGGACCGCTACGGCGAGGGCCGCTCGGGGGTTGTGCTCGAGCGGGTGGCGGGCGGCTACGGCTTCCGCGCCTCGCAGGCCACGGCGGCCGCCTGCGCGCGGCTCGTCAACCGGGCGCAGTCGCGCGCGCTCAGCCAGGCCGCCACCGAGACGCTCGCAGTCGTCGCCTACCTCGGCCCGGTGTCGCGGCCCGAGATCGCCCGCATCCGCGGCGTCGCCGCCGACTCGGCCGTGGCGGGGCTGCTCGAGCGCGGCCTGATCGAGGAGTCGGGCCGCGGCGATACGCCCGGCCAGCCGGTGCTCTACCGCACCACGAACCTGTTCGAGCGCACGTTCGGCCTCGAGGACGGCCTCGCGACCCTCCCCGGCCTGGGCGACTTCGACCTGCCGGAAGCCGATCACGAGGCGTTGCGGGCGCGGCTGCACGTCGTCGCCGACCAGCGTGCCGGTCAGGCTTAACCGCTACCTGGCGTCCACGGGGGTGGCCTCGCGCCGGGCGGCCGACGAGTACATCCGCGCGGGCCGCGTGACCGTGAACGGCGCGCCGGGCGAGCTGGGGACGTTCGTCACCGACGCCGACGACGTGCGCGTCGACGGCCGCCGGGTGGTCGTCGAGCCGGAGATGGTGGTGCTCCTGAACAAGCCGGCCGGGGTGGTGACCACGGCCAGCGACCCGCAGGGGCGGCCGACGGTCGTCGCGCTCGTCGACGTCCCCGTGCGGCTGTTCCCGGTCGGCCGGCTCGACCGCGAGACGACGGGCGCGCTGATCCTGACGAACGCGGGCGACCTCGCCGACCGGCTCATGCACCCGCGCCACGGGGTGCCGAAGACCTACGTCGCCACCGTGGCGGTCGACCCGCCGCCGGCGGTGATCCGGCGGCTCCGCGAGGGGGTGGAGCTCGACGACGGGCGGACGGCCCCGGCGGGCGTGCGCATCGCGGGCAAGGGCCGGGTCGAGATCACGATCCACGAGGGCCGAAACCGGCAGGTGCGGCGCATGCTCGCCGCCGTCGGCCACCCCGCGCGCGCCCTGCATCGCTCGCGCTACGCCGGCCTCGGGCTCGGCAACCTGCGCCCGGGCGAGTGGCGCGAGCTGGCCGACGCAGAGGTGGAGGCGCTGCGGCGTGCATGACGTGGTCGTCGTCGGCGGCGGGCTCTCCGGCCTCACCGCGGCCCACCGCCTGGCCGCCGCGGGTGCCGACGTCGTCGTGCTCGAAGCGGCGGCCCGGGTCGGCGGGCGGGTGTGGACGCCATCGGCCGAAGGGATGCGCTTCGAGGCCGGCGGCGAGGCGGTCGACAACGCCAACACGGCGCTTCGCGCCGTCGCCGCCGAGGTGGGAGCCGAGCTGCGGCTCTCGGAGGTGGGGTGGGGCGATCACGGCCCGGTGCCGGTCACCTGGTACGTGGCCGGCCGCAGCTTCGCCCAGGCCACGGGCGCCTATCTGCGGCTGTCGGCCGAGATCGACCGGCTCGGGGACGCCCGCGGCCCGGCCGCCGACGAGCTGACCGTCGAGGACTGGCTCGCCGCGGACGGTGCGAGCGGGTACGAGCGGGCGGTGTGCGAGACGGCGATCGCGGTGACGGCGTCGACGGTGCCGCTGCGGGGCATGTCGCTGCAGGCGCTCGCGCGCAAGCATGCGGCCCGGGGTGGAGTCGGGCGACGGCTCCGAGCTGCGCTTCCGCGACGGCGCGGGCGGGTTCGCCGAGCACATCGCCGCCGGCCTCGGCGAGCGCGTGCGGCTGCGGCACCGGGTCGCCGCGGTGGACGTCCGCCGGGACGCGGTCGTCGTCGAGTCGCCCGGGGCAGCGCCGCTGTGCGCGCGCCGGGCGGTGGTGGCGGTGCCGCTGCATGCACGCGCCAGGATCGCCGGTCTGCGCCGGGTGCCGATCGGCCGCTACGGGATCGCGATCAAGTCGTTTCTGATCCTCGACCGCCGACATGCCCGCCGCCGCTCCGGCCGCGGTGGTCACCGACACGGCGATCGGCTACGCCTACCGCCACGGCCCGCGCACGCTCGGGAGCTTCGTCGGCTCGACGCCCGCCGCCTGGCTGCTGCGCCAGCCGCGGGCGGTGGCCGACCGGGCGGTGGCCGAGGCGGTGCGGGCCTGCTTCGGCGTGCCGCTCGCGCGGGTCGTGCGCGTCGCCTACCCGCGCAGCTACCTGATCTTCGCGCCCGGCGAGATGGACGGCTGGGGCGCGCACCTGGGCGACCCCGACGGTCCCGTGCACTACGCCGGCGCCGAGACGTCGGCAGCTTCCGAGCTTCATGGAGGGGGCGGTGCGGGCCGGCGAGCGCGCGGCGGCGGAGGTCATCGCCGCGGCGTAGACCGCTGCACTGCCTTCCAACGCCGCGGAGTATCCCGGAACCCCATTTGGCATCCGCCATGGATGTCGAATTGGCGTGGTGTACCGCGCCATCGCCGCGGCGTGACCGGCTCAGGCGGCTCGCGGCGTGATCGTGTGGGTGGCGGTTTCGACCAGGACGGCGCAGGGCGCCGTGCGGCTCGATCAACGTGGTGGCCCTTCAGCACCAGCCGCCGCCCCGCACCGCTTCTAGCCTCTCGGCACGAACCCCATGCGGCCCTTGATCAGGCGCAATGGTCTCGGCCGCCACCGCCTCGGCCCGCTCGGCGCCGGCCGCGAGGACGGTGCGCAGGTGCGTGGGGTCGGCGCGCAGCTCGAGGTAGCGTTCGCGCACCGGTCGCAGGTACTCGACGACCGCCTCGGCGACGTCGGTCTTGAACTGGCCGTAGCCGGAGCCGTCGTAGGCGGCCTCGACCTCCTCCGCGGTGCGACCGGACGCGACGCTGAAGATCTCGATCAGGTTCGCGATGCCCTCCTTGCCCTCGCCGCGGCGCACCTCGCGGCCGGAGTCCGTCACGGCAGAGCGCACCTTCTTCGCGACCACCTCGGGCGGGTCGATCACGAGCACCGTGCCCTGCGGCGTCCCGCCGGTGGTCGACATCTTGCGCGTCGGCTCCTGCAGGTCCATCACGCGGCCGCCGGTGCTGGGGATGGCAGCTTCGGGGAGCCGCAGCGTCTCGCCGTAGCGGGAGTTGAAGCGCTGGGCGATGTTGCGCGAGAGCTCGAGGTGCTGGCGCTGGTCGTCGCCGACCGGCACGCGATCGGTCTGGTAGAGCAGGATGTCGGCAGCCTGGAGCACGGGATAGGTGAAGAGGTCGACCGAGACCGACTCGCGGCCCTGGCTCTTGTCCTTGAACTGCGTCATCCGCTGGAGCTCGCCGAACGTCGCCACCGAGCCCAGAAGCCAGGCCCCCTCGGAGTGCTGCGGCACGTGGCTCTGGACGAACAGCGTGCAGCGGTCGGGCTCGAGGCCTGCGCCGAGCAGCGTCGCGGCCGTGTCGAGCGTGTTCTCGGCCAGCGTGGCCGCGTCGTAGGGCACCGAGATCGAGTGCAGGTCGACGATGCAGTAGAAGGCCTCGCCCAGGCTCTGGTCGCTGACGTAGTGGCGGATCGCCCCGATGTAGTTGCCCAGATGCTTCTGGCCCGTGGGCTGGATGCCGGAGAAGACGCGGGTCATGGGTGCGGCCACTGTAGCCAACCACAGAGCGGGACTTCGGCAGCATGGGCATCGGTAACATGCGACGCAAATGGCAGCCCCTCCGTCCACCTGGTCTCCGTCGTCGTGGCGCTCGATTCCGGCCGAGCAGCAGCCGGAGTGGCCCGACAGCGAGCACGCCCGCGACGTCCGCGAGCGGCTGCTCGGGATGCCGCCGCTCGTGTTCGCCGGCGAGGCGCGCAACCTGCAGGCGACGCTGGCCGAGGTGGCCGCCGGGCGCGGCTTCCTGCTCCAAGCGGGCGACTGCGCGGAGTCCTTCGGCGACTTCTCGGCGGTGACGATCCGCGAGAAGCTGAAGATCATGCTGCAGATGGCCGCGGTGCTGACCTACGGGGCCATGCTGCCGGTGGCGAAGGTCGGTCGCATCGCCGGCCAGTTCACGAAGCCGCGCTCATCGCCGGTCGAGACGGTGGACGGGATCGAGATCCCCAGCTTCCGCGGCCACATGGTGCACGACGACGCGCCCACGCTCGCCGCCCGCACCCCCGATCCCGAGCGGATGGTGCAGGGCTACCACCAGTCGGCCGCGACGCTGAACCTGTTGCGCGCGTTCACGAAGGGCGGGTTCGCCGATCTGACCAAGGTGCACCTGTGGAACCAGGAGTTCGTCGCCAGCTCGCCCGAGGGGCGCCGCTACGAGCGGATCGCGGCCGAGATCGAGCGCGCGCTCGCGTTCATGGCCGCGTGCGGGATCGACCTCGAGCGGGAGCGGCGGCTGCACGAGGTGGACGTGTGGACGAGCCACGAGGGCATCCTGCTCGACTACGAGGAGGCGCTGACGCGGCGCGACTCGCTCACCGGCCGCTGGTATGACTGCTCCGCGCACATGCTCTGGGTCGGCGAGCGCACGCGCGCACGCCGACGGCGCCCACGCCGAGTTCTTCGCCGGCGTCGGCAACCCGCTCGGCTGCAAGGTCGGCCCCACGGCGACGCCGGCCGAGGTGCTCGACCTGTGCGAGCGGCTCGACCCCGACCGCACGCCCGGCCGGCTCACGCTGATCTGCCGGATGGGGGCGGGCCGGGTGGCCGACGCGCTGCCGCCGATCGTGCAGGCCGTGACCGACGCCGGCCATCCGGTGGTGTGGGCGTGCGATCCCATGCACGCGAACGTCTTCCGCACCCCGCGGGCTACAAGACGCGCCGGTTCGAGGACATCATGGCCGAGATCGGCGGGTTCTTCGCCGTCTGCCGCGAGGCCGGCGTGTGGCCGGGCGGCGTGCATCTCGAGTTCACCGGCGAGGACGTGACCGAGTGCCTGGGCGGTGCCGACTCGGTGCTCGAGGACCAGCTGAGCGTCCGCTACCACACGCTGTGTGACCCGCGCCTGAACGCGCGCCAGTCGCTCGACCTGGCCTTCCGCCTGGCCGAGCTCATGCGGTCGGAGCAGCCGGCCCCGGCGCCGGGTGGGGGAGTGACCTGATGCGCGTCGCCGTCGTCGGCCTCGGCCTGATCGGCGGCTCGGTCGGCCTGGCCGCCGCAGCGCGCGGCGACGAGGTGGTCGCGTTCGACCCGGATCCCGACGCGGCCGCGGCCGGGCTCGAGCGCGGCGCCGCCGCCCGGGTCGAGGACTCGATCGAGGCCACCGTCGCCGATGCCGACCTCGCGATCGTCTGCGGGCCGGTGGCGCGGCTGCCCGAGCTCGTCGCGCGCACGCTCGAGGCGACGGATCCCGGCTGCGCGGTCTCCGACGTCGGCTCGACGAAGGCGCGGCTGATGGCCGCGGCCGGGGCAAGCGGGCGCTTCGTCGGCGGCCACCCGGTGTGCGGGTCGGAGGCGCGCGGTGTCCGCAACGCCCGCGCCGACATGTTCGCGGGCGCGACCTGGTTCCTGACGCCCGTCGCGGCGACCGATCCCGTCTGCCACCGGCGCATGCACACGTTCGTCGCCGGGCTCGGCGCGCGGCCGGTGGCGATCGACCCCGACGCGCACGACCGGCTGGTCGCGCTCACGAGCCACCTGCCGCACGCGATCGCGAATGTGCTGATGAACCAGGCCGGGGCGGGGCGCGTCGACGGCCACGACCCGCTCGCGGCGGTCGGCGGCTCGTTCCGCGACATGACCCGCGTGGCGGGCGCAAACGCCCGCATCTGGGTGGACATCTTCCTGGACAACCGCGACGCCCTGCTGGATGGGCTGCGCGAGCACACGCGCCGCATCGACGAGCTCACGCGCGCGCTCGAGCGCGACGACGCGGGCTTCGTCGCCCGCTGGGTGGCCGAGGCCTCGGGCAACCGCCGCCGGCTGCTGCAGGCGGCCTACCCGGCCGTGCCCGAGGAGCTCTTCCGCGTGCGGGTGCATGTGCCCGACCGGCCCGGCGTGCTGTCCGGGATCACGCAGGCGCTCGGCGCCGAGGGCATCAACATCGAGGACTTCGAGCTCCACCACATGTCGGCCGACGTCGGCGGCACCGTCGTCGTGCTCGTGGCCGGCGAGGAGCAGGCCCAGCGCGCCGTCGACCTGCTCGACGCGCAGGGCTACGGCGCCGTCGCGACGGCGGCGGTGGAGCCGTGACCGCGACCGGAGTCGCCGCTTCGCCGCCGGCCGGGGCGATCGCCGGCGAGCTGAGCGTGCCCGGCGACAAGTCGATCAGCCACCGCTCGGTGCTGATCTCGGCGCTGTGCGACGGCCCGGTCGAGGTGACCGGGTTCGGCGCCTCCGCGGACACGATGGCGACCGTGACGGCGATGCGCGCGCTCGGCGTCGAGGTGGAGCAGCTCGCCCCCGATGCGCTGCGCGTGCACGGTGTCGGCCTGCGCGGCCTGCGCGCGCCCGCCGACCGCATCGACGTCCAGAACGCGGGCACGCTCATGCGCCTGCTGCCCGGCGTGCTCGCCGGGCAGATCGGCGAGTTCGTGCTCGACGGCGACGAGAGCATCCGCCGCCGGCCGATGGGCCGGATCGCGGGGCCGCTGCGCCGAGATGGGCGTCGCCCTCGAGACGACCGACGGCTGCCCGCCGGTGCGGATGGAGGTGTCCGGGGCCGTCACGCCGATCACCTACCGGCTGCCCGTCGCCTCGGCCCAGGTGAAGTCGTGCGTGCTTCTGGCGGGCCTCTTCGCCGACCACGGCGTGACGGTCGTCGAGGAGCCGGTCGCCACGCGCGACCACACCGAGCGCATGCTGCGCCAGGCCGGGCGTGCCGGTCGACCGCCGCCCGGGCCGCGTCGCCGTGTCGCCGGTGGCCAGTCTGCACCTGGACGAGGTGCACGTGCCCGGCGATTTCTCGTCGGCCGCGCCGTTCGTGGTCGCGGCCACGATCGTGCACGGCTCCGGCCTCACGCTGCGCGGGGTGGGGATCAACCCGACCCGCACGGGCCTGCTCACCGTGATGGAGCGGATGGGCGCGCGGGTGGGCCTTTTCAACCGCCGCGTGGCCGGCGCCGAGCCGGTGGCCGACATCGAGGTGCGCCCGGCCGAGCTGATCGCGACCGAGGTCGAGCCCGAGCTCGTGCCCGGGCTGATCGACGAGCTGCCGCTGGTGGCGCTCCTGGCGTGCTTCGCCCACGGCGTGACCGTGATCCGCGGCGCGGGCGAGCTGCGGGTGAAGGAGTCCGACCGCATCGCCACGGTGGCCGAGGCGCTGAACGCCGTCGGCGGCCACGTCGAGGCGCTCGACGGACGGCTTCCGCATCCGCGGCGTGCCCTCGCGGCTGCGCGGCGGCAGCGTCGACGCCGCCGGCGACCATCGCGTGGCGATGCTCGGCGCCGTCGCCGGCGTGTGCTCGCAGCACGGCGTCGGCCGTGCACGGATCCGACGCGCTCGGCGTGAGCTTCCCCGACTTCTCGGAGCGCCTGGCCGGAGTGACGGCATGACGCGCTGCGGATGGGGACGGTCCCGGCGAAGCGGGGACAGTCCCCGGTCTTCGGCTTGGAGGCGCGGTGGTGATCACGATCGACGGGCCCGCCGGCGCCGGCAAGAGCACGGTCGCGCGCGCGGTGGCAGAGCGCCTCGGGCTACGCCTACGTCGACACCGGCTCGATGTACCGCGAGCTGACGGCGGCGGCGATGCAGCACGGCGTCGACCCGGGCGACGGCGACGCGCTCGCCGCGCTCGTGGGCACGCGCCGACCGCGCCGGTCGACCTGCGCAGCGAGGCGGTCTCGGCCCGGTGAGCGCCGTCTCGCGCCATCCCGAGGTGCGCGACCGGATGCGCGCGCGGCAGCGCTCGCTCGCCCACGACGCGGTGCTCGAGGGCCGTGACACCGGCACCCGCGTGTGCCCGACGCCGACGTCAAGGTGTACCTGACGGCGTCGATCGACGCGCGCGCCAGCGGCGGGCGGCCGACCTCGGGCTCGGCGCGGCCGAGGTTGGGCGAGACGATCGCCGCCCGCGACCAGGGTGACGCCGAGCAGCTCGCACCGGCGCCCGACGCCCATGTGATCGACACGTCCGCGCCTGACGGTGGCCGAGACGGTCGAGCGCGTCCTCGCGCTCGTGGAGGCGGCGGGTGACGGCGGTCGATCTGGCCGGATACGACCGCTCCTGGCGGTGGCTGCGCCTCGTGCTCGGGACGCTCGTCGCGTGGTGCTGCGACCGCGCGTGCAGGGCGTCGAGCACATCCCCAGTCCGGCCCGGTGCTGATCGTGTCCAACCATGCGTCGTGGTGGGACATCCCGTCGGTCGGCCAGGTGCAGCCGCGCACGATCCGCTACATGGCGAAGTCCGAGCTCTTCCGCATCCCGGTACTGGGGCCGCGTCATCGCGTGGGGCGGGGCCTTCCCGGTGCGCCGCGGCGAGGCCGATCGCGACACGCTTCGCACCGTGCACGACACCCTCGAGGCGGGCGGCACGGTCGGCATCTTCATCCAGGGCCACCGCCAGGCGGAGCTCGAGGGCGCGAAGGCCGGCGCGGGCCGGTGCGCGGTGGTCGAGGACGTGCCGGTCGTGCGCCGTGGCGATCCGCGGCACGCGCGACTGGCGGCCGGGACGGCCCGTGCACATCCGCTTCGGCCCACCGCGCCGGTACGAGCGTGGCGATCGGCGGGCGGCCCAGGCCTACCGCGAGACCGCCGACGAGCTCATGGCCGAGATCCGCGCATGTACGAGCGGTCGGATGAGCGCGAACGCGCGAGCGGGTCGGCGTCGTCGCCGTCGTCGGGTTCCCGAACGCCGGCAAGTCGACACTCGTGAACCGGCTCACGTCGTCGCGCCACGCCGTCGTCGACGAGCGGCCGGGCGTGACGCGCGACCGCAACGAGATGGCCTGCGACTGGCGCGGGCCGCACGTTCGTCCTGATCGACACCGGCGGTGTCGACGTCGGCGACGACTCGCCCATGCAGGCCCAGGTCGCCGAGCCAGGCGCGCCGGGCGGTCGAGGAGGCCGATGTGGTGGTGGTCGTGATCGACGCCCGCGCCGGGCCTGACGGCGGGAGACGAGGAGATCGCCCAGATCCTGCGCCGCTCGCACCGGCCGGTCGATCGTCGTCGCGAACAAGGTCGACGACGCCGCCCACGAGACGGCCGCGCTCGACCTGCACCGGCTCGGCCTGGGCGAGCCGATCCCGGTCTCGGCGCTGCACGGCCGCGGCACCGGCGAGCTGCTCGACGCGCTGGTCGAGCGGCTGGATGCCGTCGAGGGCGGCGGCCGTCCGGTCGACGACGGCGCCGACGAGATCGCCGTCGCGATCCTCGGCCGCCCGAACGTCGGCAAGTCGTCGCTCCTGAACGCGATCCTCGGCCGGCCCCGCGTGATCGTCTCGGAGCAGCCGGGGACGACCCGCGACGCCATCGACACGCCGTTCGTGCGCGGCGAGCGCCGCTTCCGCCTGATCGACACGGCCGGCCTGCGGCGCAAGCGCAGCCACCGCCAGGGCGTCGAGTACTACAGCGAGGTGCGGGCCCTGGCCGCGGCCGAGCGCGCCGACGTGGCGCTCGTCCTGATCGACGCGTCCGAGGGCCTCGTCGAGGGCGACCTGGCCGTGGCCGACGAGGCTCGCAAGGCGGGCTGCGCGACGCTCGTCGTGCTCTCGAAGTGGGACATCGCCGAGACGACCGTCGAGGACGTGGCCGAGCGCCTGGGCGGCAAGCTGCGCCAGCGGCCGGCGATCGTCACGTCGTCCGCGGTCACGGGCCGAAACGTCGAGAAGCTGCTCGACGCGATCGAGGAGCTCTTCGAGCGCTACACCTCGCGCGTGCCGACCGGCCAGCTGAACCGGGCCATGGCCGAGATCACGGCGATGCGCGAGCCGCCCCGCGACGGCCGGCGGCGCCTGAACATGCTGTATGCGACCCAGTACCAGACGCGTCCGCCGCGGTTTCGCATCGTCACGAACGACCGCGGCCTCGTCACCCGCGACTACGGCTACTTCGTCGAGAACCAGCTGCGCCGCCGGCTCGGCCTCGAGGGCGTCCCCGTCGTGGTCGACTTCACGACCAGGTCGTGATCGCGCGGGTGCACCCGATGGTCACCGCCCGGGCGGTCGACCATGCGTTCGACTATGCCGTGCCCGCCGCGATGGCCGGCGCGATGGCGCGCGGGCGCGCTGGTGGAGGTCGAGCTGGGCGCGCGCACGGTGCGGGGAGTCGTGACCGAGGTGCGCGCGGGCGATGACGAGGGCCTGAAGCAGGTGGTGCGGGTCGACCGGGTCGGTGCCGGAGCCGCTGCTCGCTCTCGCCGAGTGGATCGCCGCGACCTACGCCTCGACGCTGCCGCGGGCGGTCGCCCTGGTGATCCCGCCGGCGGCGGGCGTGCGGGCGCCCGACCCGTGGGTGCGGCTCGTGAGCATGGAGGGCGCGACCGCGCCGCCAGGCCGAGGTGCTCGCCCACGTCGGCCTCGCGCCGCTGCCGCTCTCCGACCTGATCGCGGCGGCCGGGACGACGCGCGAGACGGTGCGGCAGGATGGCGCAGCGCGGCCTGGTCGCGCTCGACCCGGCGCCGCGCGCGGCGGCCGACGACGTGCGGGTGACGCTCACGTCCGGATCAGGAGCGGCCGTGGCGGCCTGCGCGGAGGCGCTCGCGGCCGGGGGCGGCGATGTGCTCGTGCACGGCGTCACCGGCTCGGGCAAGACCGAGGTCTACCTGCGCGCGATCGACGCCGCCCTCGGAGCCGGGGCGCGGCGCCATCGTGCTCGTGCCGGAGATCGCGCTCACGCCCCAGACCGCCGCGCGCTTCACCGCCCGCTTCGGGCACACGGTGGCGGTGCTCGCACAGCGGCATCTCGCCCACGCGCCGCGGCGCCGAGCACGCCCGCATCGCGCGCCGGCGAGGCGCGGGTCGTCGTCGGCGCGCGGTCGGCGATCTTCGCGGCCGTGCCCGACCTGGGCGTGATCGTCGTCGACGAGGAGCACGACGCGTCGTACAAGCACGAGGCCGACCCGCGCTACGACGCCCGCCGGGTCGCGGCCAAGCGCGGCGCGCCTGCAGGGCGCCGTCGTCGTCTACGGCAGCGCGACACCGCGGCCGGAGTCCTGGCACGGGATCCCGCGGCGGGTCAGCCTCTCGACCCGCGTCGGCGGGCCGCTGCCCGTCGTCGACATCGTCGACCTGCGCGCCGACGGCGGCTATCCGCTGACCCGGCCGCTGATCGACGCGCTGGCCGCGCATCGACGACAACGGCGGGCGCGCGATCCTGCTCCAGAACCGGCGCGGCGCGGCCTCGGCGATCCACTGCCGCACGTGCGGCCGCACGTGGCGCTGTGCCCGCTGCGACGTCTCGCTGGTGCTGCACGGCCGCCGGCTCGTCTGCCACCACTGCGGCGCCGCCGAGCCGCTGCCGCGGGCGTGCTCGACGTGCGGCTCGGTCGACCTGGCCCACCTCGGCGCCGGCACGACCCGCGTCGAGGACGAGCTGCGGAGCCGCTTCCCGCGCGTCGAGGTGATGCGCCTGGACGCCGACGTCGCCGCCCGCCCCGGCGAGCCCGAGGCGACGCTGCGCGCGTTCCGGCGGGCGACGGCGGCCGTCCTCGTCGGCACGCAGCTCGTGGCGAAGGGCCACGACATGCCGGGCGTGTCGCTCGCGGCGGTGCTCGACGCCGACCTCGCGCTCGCGATCCCCGACTTCCGGGCCGAGGAGCGCACGTTCGGCCTGCTGACGCAGCTCGCGGGCCGGCCGGGCCGGCCCGGCGATCCGCGCGGCCGCGTCCTGATCCAGACCTGGAGCCCCGAGCTGCGGCCGGTCGTGCTGGCAGCGCGGCACGCCGTCGCCGAGTTCATCGAGGGCGAGCTGGAGCGCCGCCGCGAGCTGGACTACCCGCCGTTCCGGCGCCTGGTGCGGGTGCTGGCGGCGGCGGAGTCGGCGGCGCTTGCGAGCGATGTCGCCGCCGACGATCGCGACCGCGGCAGCACCGGCGCTCGCGGGCGACATCGTGCTCGGCCCGGCGCCGCTGCAGCGGCTGCGCGACCGCAGCCGCAGCCACGTGCTCATCAAGACGACCGCAGGCCGGCCGCGGCGGCCGCCGTGCTGCGCGGCCTGCTGCGCGATCTCGCCCCCGATCTGCGCAAGGCCGGCGCGACGGCGGTGGTCGACGTCGACCCCCAGTCGTTCGGCTGAATACACGGTGTCAGACCCCGGTATTCACGGCAGCCGGGAGGCGTTCCGGTAGGGTGCGCCGCATGACCAGAGCCCTTGTGATCGTCGACATCCAGAACGACTACTTCCCCGGCGGCCGCAACCCGCTCGAGGGCCCCGAGCAGGCCGCCGGCCATGCGCGCGAGCTGCTCGACGCGTTCCGCGCCTCCGGCGAGCACGGTGGTCCATATCCAGCACGTGTGGGACGCCCCCGACGCCGCCTACCTCGCCCCGGGCACCCCGGGCGTCGAGATCCACGAGTCGGTGCGGCCCGCCGAAGGCGAGACCGTGTTCCAGAAGGCCAACCCGAACAGCTTCCTCGAGACGCCGCTCGAAGGACATCTGCGCGACGCGGGCGTCGACAGCCTCGTCGTCTGCGGCATGATGACCTCGATGTGCGTCGACGCCACCGTCCGCGCGGCGGTCGATCTCGGCTTCGAGACGACGCTGGCGCACGACGCCTGCGCGACGATGCCGCTCGAGTTCGGCGGCCGCTCGATCCCGGCCGCCGACGTCCACACCGCGTTCGTCGCGGCGATCGCAGACGGGTACGCCGACGGTGCTGCCGACGGCCGATATCGCCGCGGCGCAGACGCTCGGTAGCATTCCGGCCGATATGGACGAGTCGAGACCGAAGCGGTGATCGACGAGGCAGGAGCCGAGCCCGATCCGGAGCTCGCCGAGGAGGCCGAGCGAGAACGCGCGCGCGAGCGCGAGCGCGCGAGCCCACCACGCGATGGCGATGCAGCTCGTGCGCCAGTACCCCGATCCCGGCGCTGCGGGTGCCGGCGAGCGCGATCCGGCCGTCGACGACGAGGTCCGCAGCCTGGTCGAGCGGATGGCCGACGTCATGCGCCGCTCGCACGGCGTCGGCCTCGCCGCGCCCCAGATCGGCGTGCTCCAGCGCGTGTTCGTGTACCGCTCCGGCGCCGACGAGCCCGGTGCACGTCCTGATCAACCCGGAGCTGGGCGAGACGTCCGACGAGACGGACGTCGGACACCGAAGGCTGCCTGTCGCTGCTCGGCGGCGAGGTCACCGTCCCGGTCGACCGCCACGTGCGCGTCGTCGCACGCGGGCTCGACGAGTCCGGCGCGCCGGTCGAGGTCGAGGCAGAGGGCCTGGAGGCACGCGTGATCCAGCACGAGCTCGACCATCTCGACGGCATGCTCATCATCGACCGGGCGCCGAAGGACGATCGCCGCGCGGCTCTCAAGGAGCTGCGCCTGAAGGCGTGAGGGTTGCGTTCTTCGGCACGTCGGCCTTCGGGGCCGGCGCACTCGAGCGGCTCGTCCGCGAGGACGGCATCGAGATCGTCCAGGTCGTCACGCAGCCCGACCGGCCCGCCGGCCGCGGCCGCCGCGGCGCATCCCCGCCCGTCGCCGTGACCGCGAAGACGCTCGGCCTGCCGCTCACCCAGACCGAGCGGGCGAGCACCGATCCGCCCGCTGCCGATGTCGGCGTCGTCGTGGCGTTCGGCCAGATGCTGACGCCCGCCGCTTCTGGGCGGCTACGCGCTCTTCAATCTGCACCCGTCGCTCCTGCCGCGCTGGCGCGGCGCCGCGCCGATCGAGCGGGCGGTGATGGCCGGCGACACCGAGACGGCGGCGGCGGTGATCGATCTCGTCGCCGAGCTCGACGCCGGGCCGATCCACGGCCTGGAGCGGTTCCCGATCGGCCCGGAGGACGATGCCGGTGCCGTCGCCGAGCGCGCCCTCGGTCTGGGCGTGCCGCTGCTGGCCGAGGCGCTGCGGGGCCAGCGACCACCGGCCGCGAGCAGGTCGGCGAGACCACCTACGCGGCCCGGATCGGCCCGGACGACCGCCGCATCGACTGGAGCTGCCCGCCCGCCGCGATCGCCGACCAGGTGCGCGGCCTCGCGCCGCATATCGGCGCGCGCACGGAGCTCGACGGCGTGGCCCTCACGGTGTGGCGGGCGCGGGCGGTGCCCGACGCGGCCGGCGGCTCGGTGCCCGGGACGGCGCGACCGCCGCCGACCGGCGCTTCGCATCGCGTGCGCCGACGGAGCGGTGGACGTGCTCGACCTGCAGCCGGCCGGCAAGCGGCGGATGGCGGCGGACGAGTACCTGCGCGGCCTGCGGATCGCCGCCGACGCGGGCGTCGTGAGCGCGCGCCGGGTCGCCTACGAGGTCGTGCGGCGGACGTTCGAGGAGGGCGCCTACGCCGATCGCGCGTTCCCGCCCGAGGCCGATCGCGCCGGCCTCGACGACCGCGACCGCCGCCTGGCCATGCGCCTCGCCTACGGCACGGTGCAGCGCGTGCGCACGCTCGACCACGCGATGGAGATGCTCGCCGTCGCGCCCGCCCGCGCGCTCTGCAGCCGACGCTGCGTGCGGCCCTGCGCGTGGGCGCCTACCAGCTGCTCTTCGCCGCGAGCATCCCCGCCCGCGCCGCGGTCAACGAGACCGTCGAGCTGGCGAAGGCGGTGGCCGGGCGGCACACGGCGGGCCTCGCCAATGCCGTCATGCGGCGCGTCGCCGAGGCGGGGCCGGATGGGTCGGCACGCTGCCGCCGCCGTTGCGCCACTCCTACCCGGACTGGATCGCCGCGGAGTGGACGGCGATGCTCGGCGACTGCCGAGGCGGAGGCGCTGATGGCGGCGCAGAACGAGCCGCCCGAGCTGCGCCGTGCGCGTCAACACGCTGCGGGCCGGCAGCCGCTCGACCTCGGCGTACCCGCCCACGGCGATCCGGAGCTGCCCGGAGGCGCTCGTGCTCGACGCCGCCTTCGACGTCGCGGCGAGCCGCGAGCTGCGTGAGGGCGCGATCTGGCCGCAGTCGCGAGGCTCGATGCTGGCGGCGCGGGCGCTCGCGCCCGAGCCGGGCATGCGCGTGCTCGACCTGTGCTCGGCCCCCGGCGGCAAGGCCGGCCAGCTCGCGGCGATGATGGCCGACCGGGCCGCCTGGTCTGCGTCGAGCGCCACCCCGGGCCGGGCCGAGGCGCTCGAGCGCACCCTGCACGAGCCAGGGCGTCACCTGCGCCGAGGTCGTCGTCGCCGATGCGCTCGAGTTCGGCGAGGGCGGGTTCGACCGCATCCTGCTCGACCCGCCCTGCTCCGGTCTCGGCGTGCTCGCCGGGCGACCCGACGCCCGCTGGCGGCGCACGCTCGCCGACGCCCGAGAGGTCGCGGCCCTGCAGCGGCGCATGCTCGACCACGCCCACGACCTGCTCGCGGCCGACGGCCGGCTCGTGTACTCGGTGTGCACGATCCGGCGCGACGAGTGCGAGGGCGTCGTCGCCGGCGGCCGCCAGACGCTGCCGCAGCGTGACGACACCGACGGCTTCTACATCGCCGAGGCGTCGTGAGCGCTCCCGCGGTGCGATCCACTACAGTGGCGCCGATGCGCTCCTGGCCGCAAGACGTGCAGATCGCGCCCTCGATCCTCTCCTCCGACTTCGGGCGCGTGTCGCGAGCAGGTGACCGAGGTCATGGAGGCCGGCGCGCGGGTGATCCACGTCGACGTCATGGACGGGCACTTCGTCCCGGTGATCACGTTCGGCCCGAAGATGCTCGCCGACGTGGCCGACGTGATCCACGATCACGACGGGTTCGCCGACGTGCACCTGATGATCGAGCGCCCGAGCGCCACCTGGCCCAGTTCGCCGAGGCGGGCGCCGACAGCATCACGGTGCACGTCGAGACCTGCCCGCACCTCCACTACACGCTGCAGATGATCCACGAGCTCGGCTGCCGGGCCGGCGTCACCCTGAACCCGGGCACGCCGGTCGAGGCGATCGCCGAGGCGGCGCGCTACGCCGACGTGCTGCTGTGCATGAGCGTCAACCCGGGCTGGGGCGGCCAGACGTTCATCCCGGCGACGCTCGACCGGCTGCCGCGGATGCGCGCCCTGGCCGACGCCGCGCGAGGGCGTCGCGGTCGAGGTCGACGGCGGCATCCACGGGGCCACGATCGCCGACGCCCGCGAGGCGGGCGCGAACATCCTGGTCGCCGGGTCGGCGATCTTCGGGGCGGCGAGCCCTGCGGAGGCCTATCGCGACCTGGTCGACCGGGTCGCGGTCGCCGGCGCGCGCACGGCACCCGTGATCGAGGCGGCGGACCGCGCTCACCTGGAGCGGTGCGCCGAGCTGGCCGAGCGCGGCCGGCGCACGGCGGCGCCGCAACCCGGTGGTCGGAGCCGTGGTCGTGCGCGACGGCCGACGTCCTCGGCGAGGGCTGGCACGAGCGGCCCGGCGGCGACCACGCCGAGGTGGCGGCGCTGCGCGCGGCCGGCGACGCCCGCGGCGCGACCGTCTATGTGAACCTGGAGCCGTGCAGCCACCACGGCCGCACGCCGCCGTGCGCCGACGCGCTGATCGCGGCCGGCGTGGGCCGGGTGGTGACGGCGATGATCGACCCCACCGACAAGGTGAACGGCGCCGGCGTCGCACGGCTGCGGGCTGCGGGGATCGCGGTCGACGTCGCGGGTGGCGACGTCGAGGTGGCCGCGCGCCGCCAGAACGCGTGGTGGCTCTCGCTCGCGCTGCGCCGCCGCCCGCACGTGACCTACAAGGCCGCGGTGAGCAGCGACGGCCGCACGGCGTCGCCGGCCGGCCCGCGCTGGATCTCGTCGCCGCAGAGCCGGGCGCAGGTTCACGAGCTGCGCGCGCAGATGGGGGCCGTGGCGGTCGGCATCGGCACGGCGCTCGCCGACGATCCGCTGCTGACCGCGCGCGACGTCGACCCGCCCGCCGAGCGCCAGCCGCTGCGGGTCGTGTTCGACCGTGCGGCCCGGCTGCCGACCGGATCGCAGCTCGTTCGCAGCGCTTCGCAGGAGGCCCCGGTGCTCGTCGTGTGCACGCCCGGCGCAGCGGCGATCACGGCCGCCGGGGTGCAGATGCTGCCGGCGGCCGGCATCGCCGAGGCGCTCGCCGAGCTCGGCCGGCGGCGGATCTCGGCGCTCCTGCTCGAGGGCGGGGCAACGCTCGCGACGGCCTTCCTCGAAGCCGGGCTGATCGACCGGGTGATGCTGTTCACCGCGCCGATCGAGCTCGGCCAAGGTCCCGGGCTCTTCACCCGGCCGGTGCAGCTGCCCGCGCCGGTGAGTGTTGCCTCATCGGGGCCGGATATCCTGAGCGTGAGCGAGCTTCGGGAGCCCTGAGCAGATGTTCACCGGCATCGTCAGCGAGATCGGAACGATCGAGGCGATCGCGGCCACGGCCGCCGGCGCCACGCTGCGGGTGTCGGCGGCCGAGACCGCCGCCGGCTGCCGGGTGGGCGACTCGGTGTCGCTCGACGGCTGCTGCCTCACCGCCGTCGCGATCGACGCCGGGGTGCTGTCGTTCGAGGCCGTCGCCGAGACGCTGCGGCGAACGACCCTCGGCGACCGCGCGGCGGGCGACCGCGTGAACGTCGAGCCCGCCATGCGCATGAGCGACCGGCTGGGCGGCCACATCGTGCAGGGCCACGTCGACGGCGTCGGCACCGTTTCGGCAGTCGAGCCGGACGGCGACGGCGTGCGCGTCACCTTCGCCGCCCCCGCGGCGGTGCTGCGCTACATGATCGAGAAGGGGTCGGTGTGCGTCTCGGGCGTCAGCCTCACCGTGACGGCCTGCGACGAGGACACGTTCGCGGTCGCGCTCATCCCGCACACGCGCGCCGTGACGACGCTCGGTCAGCTCGCACCGGGCGCGCGCGTCAACCTCGAGGCCGACCTGGTCGGCAAGTACATCGAGAAGCTGGTCGGCGCGGCCGCGCTGATACCATCGAACCAGCCGTCATGACGATCCGCGCCGAATACCTGGAGGCATATCCCGGCATCGACGCCTCGACGTTCGCAACCGTCGAGGAGGCGATCGCCGAGATCAAGGCCGGGCGCATGGTCGTCGTCGTCGACTCGCCCGACCGCGAGAACGAGGGCGACCTGTGCATGGCGGCCGAGCACGTCACCCCCGACGCGGTCAACTTCATGGCCACGCACGCGCGCGGCCTGATCTGCCTGGCGCTCGAGGAGAGCCGCTGCGACGAGCTCGGCCTCTACCCGATGACGAGCCACAACGAGACGCCGCTGGGCACCGCCTTCACCGTCTCGGTCGAGGCGCGCACCGGGGTGTCGACGGGCATCTCGGCCGCCGATCGCGCGCACACGATCCAGGTCGCCATCGATCCCGCCACCAAGGCCGGCGACCTCGTCCAGCCGGGGCACGTGTTCCCGCTGCGGGCGCGCGGCTACGGCGTGCTCGAGCGGATGGGGCAGACCGAGGCGTCGGTCGATCTCGCCCGCCTGGCCGGCCTCACACCCGCCGGGATGATCTGCGAGATCATGAACGACGACGGCACGATGGCGCGTGTGCCCGACCTGGCCGCCTACTGCGTCCGCCACGGCCTGAAGATGATCACCGTCTCCGACCTGGTCGCCTACCGGCGCCGGACGGAGCGGCTCGTCGAGCGCATCGCCGTCGCCGACATGCCGACGAAGTACGGCCCGTTCGCCGCCTACGGCTACCGGTCGGTGACCGACGGCCAGCAGCACGTCGCGCTCGTGTGCGGCGAGGTGGCCGGCAAGTCCGACGTGCTCGTGCGGGTGCACTCGGAGTGCCTCACGGGCGATGTGTTCGGGTCGTTCCGGTGCGACTGCGGCGAGCAGCTCGAGCGGGCGCTCTCCCAGATCGCGCAGGACGGGTGCGGGGTGCTGCTGTACCTCGCGCAGGAGGGCCGCGGCATCGGCCTGCTGAACAAGCTGCGCGCGTACGAGCTGCAGGAGCACGGCTACGACACCGTCGACGCGAACATCCACCTCGGCTTCCCGGTCGACTCGCGCGACTACAGCGTCGGCTACCAGATCCTGGCCGACCTCGGCCTGACGTCGATCCGCGTCCTCACGAACAACCCGCGCAAGCTGGAGGGCCTCGACGGCTACGGTCTGACGGTGACCGAGCACCTGCCGATCGAGGCGGAGCCCAACACGTTCAACGCCGAGTACCTGCGCACGAAGCGGCAGCGGATGGGCCACACCCTGCACCATCAGGGCCTGCGCCTGCCCGGGGACGAGACGCCGGAGCCACCGCATTGAGCGACCAGGGGGCGGGCGCGCTCACGGTGCCCGAGGGGTGCCACGGGATCACGGCGCCGCAGATGGCCGAGATGGCAGTCGCGGTGGTCGCCTCGCGGTACAACGCGGGCGTCGTCCAGAAGCTGCTCGACGGCGCGGTCGAGCGCCTCGTCGAGCACGGCATCGCGCGTGACCAGATCACGGTCGTGCTCGTCCCGGGTGCGTGGGAGCTGCCGCTCGCGTGCCGGCGCCTCGCCGAGGCGGGCGGCCACCAGGCCGTCGTCGCGCTCGGATGCGTGGTGCGCGGCGGCACGCCGCACTTCGAGTACGTGTGCAGCGAGGCCTCGCGCGGCGTGATCCAGGCGTCGCTCGACACCGGCCTCCCCGTCAGCTTCGGCCTGCTCACCACCGACACGATCGAGCAGGCGGCCGAGCGCGCGGGCGGCCAGTACGGCAACAAGGGCGCGGAGGCGGCCGATGCCGCCGTCGAGATGGCGCAGCTCATGCGCGCGCTGCCGCGCGGCCGCCGTATGTGAGCCCGCCGCGGCTGCTCGTCACCGGCGGATCGGGATATCTGGGGACGGAGGTCGTCCGCCGGGCTGCGGCCGGCGGCTGGGATGTCGTCGGGACATGCTTCTCCACGGCCGGGCCGGTGCGGCTGGACGTGCGCGATGCGGCGGCGGTGTCGGCGCTCGTCGCCGAGCTGCGGCCGGGCTGCGTCATGCACACCGCCTACCTCCAGGGTGGCCCGGACGCGTGGGCGACGAACGTCGACGGCTCGGCCCACGTGGCGGCGGCCGCTGCGAGGGCCGGTGCGCGGCTCGTGCACCTGTCGACCGATCTCGTGTTCGACGGCCGCGCCGGGCGGCCGTATCGCGAGGACGACCCGGCCGCGCCGGTCATCGAGTACGGGCGCGCGAAGGCGGCCGCCGAGCGGGCCGTGGCCGCTGCAGATCCGGGCGCGGTGCTCGTGCGCACGTCGCTGATCTACGGCGGCGAGGCGATCTCGGGCCACGAGCGCCGGATTCTCGATGTCGCCGACGGCCGCGCCGACCTGGCGTTCTTCACCGACGAGCTGCGCTGCCCGGTGCGCGTCACCGATCTGGCGGGCGCGCTGCTCGCGCTGGCGCGGATGCCGATCGCAGGCCCACTGCACGTCGCGGGCGCCGACGGCGTCAGCCGCTACGAGTTCGCCTGCCTGGTGGCCGAGGCGAACGGCCGCCCGAGCGCCCATCTGCGCACGACGACGAGCGCCGAGGTCGCACCGGATCGCCCGCGCGACTGCCGCCTGGACTGCTCGCTGGCGACGCGGCTGCTGGGCGCCCCGCTGCCCGGTGTGCGGACGGTGCTCGGCTCGTAGCATGGGGACTGTCCTCGCGACGCGGGGACAGTCCCCGGTGCTCCGCCTACCCGAGCACGCGCAGCACGATCTCCAGCCCGCGCTTCTCGAGGTGTTCGGGCGGCGGCGGCAGGATCAGCGTCGTGATACCGACCGCGGCGGCCCCACCGTCGGTCGCTGACTGGTCACCGACCATCAGGGCGGCGGCCGGGGACACCTCGAGCATCTCCACGGCCAGCCTGAACATCCGCGCGTCCGGCTTCTGGATGCCGTGCTCGAACGAGATCACCCACGCGTCGACGAGGTCACCAAGCCCGTGCCTTGCGAGAACCGGCCGTAGGTCGGCGTGGAAGTCGCTCACGACAGCGATGGCGAGGTCGCGGGCGCGGATCGCGCGCAGGACGGGCTCGACGTCGGGATAGAGCGGGTGATTCGCGGGGTCGGCGTCGAGGGCGTAGAGCGCCTCCGCCAACTCCGAGTCGAGCCATGCCGTCCGAAGGCTGACATCGTCGCCGCCCGGTGGGCGGCCGCCGAGACGTCCATGCCGGCGAGCGCCCCCGCCTCCTCCAGCGCGGCCACTACCCGCGCCAGTGTTGCCTCGGTCGCCGGCCGGCCGACGGATGCGAACGCCCGCTCGGCCCACCAGCGCGGTGGCGCCGAATGCGCCAGCGTCCCGCGCCAGTCGAAGAGCACCGCGCGGGCGGAGGTCACGGCCACTCCCAATTGGCATTCGCTCGATCCGCCAAGTGGGGGTTCGCCGCCGCCAATAACCTCGCCTACGGCCCCAGGCGCTGGATGATCCAGCCGTCGCCGTCGCAGCGATAGCGGAAGCGGTCGTGCAGGCGGTCGTCACCGTGCTGCCAGAACTCGTACTGGGCCGCGACGAGGCGCAGGCCGCCCCATTCCTGGGGCCGGGCCACGTCGCCCTCCGGATGCCGGGCCGCGAGCGCCGAGACCGCGTCCTCGAGCACCGCGCGGGTCTCGACCGGGCGGCTCTGCGGCGACACGGCCGCGCTCAGCCGGCTGCCCTGCGGGCGGGTCTTGAAGTAGGCGTCGGACTCGGCGGCGTCGACCCTGTGGACCACGCCCTCGATCCGCACCTGGCGGCCCAGCGGCACCCAGTGGAAGAGCAGGGCGGCGCGCGGGTTCTGGGCGATCTCCTGGCCCTTGCGGCTGAAGTAGTTCGTGTAGAAGACGAACCCGCGCTGGTCAAATCCCTTCAGCAGCACCATCCGCGCGGAGGGCGCGCCCGCGGCTGTCGCCGTCGCGAGCACCACCGCCTCCGGCGTCGGCACCGCGTCCCCGGCCTGGGTGTACCAGGCCGCGAACTGGCGCAAGGGATCGAGATCGAGGTCGGCTCGCCGCAGCGGTGCGCTGCTCACACGGCCTTCTGCACCTTGCCGCTCTTCAGGCAGCGGGTGCAGACGTAGGCTCGCGTGGGGGAGCCGTCGAGCACGACCCGGATCTGCTGCAGGTTCGGGTTGAAACGGCGCTTGGTCGCAACCATCGAGTGGCTGCGGTTATGGCCGAACCCCGGCTTCTTCGCACAGATCGCGCATACTCTGGACATCGGCGGCGGAGTATAGATGAAGAAATCGCCGGCTCGCCGCAACCGCAGGCCCGGAACGAGCGTCTGATCTCGTGATGGTGCGCACGTCGGTCAGCGTCGTGGGATCGGCGTCCAGAGCGGGCACGTCAGGCTCCGTCTCGTTCGCCGATGAGGTGATCGCCCAGATCGTCGGTCTGACGGTCCTGGAGTGCTACGGCGTGGTCGGGATGGCGGCGACGAGCCTGCGCGGCGGCGTCGCCCGCCTGCTCAGCCGCGACCGGCTCACGCAGGGGGTGAGCGTGCGCCGCGAGGCGGACGGGCTCGCAATCGACCTCTACGTTGTGGTTGAGTTCGGCCTGAACCTGGCCGAGGTCGCGGCCAACCTCCGCTCCCGCGTGAAGTACCAGGTCGAGAAGCTGACCGAGCTCGACGTGTCCTCGCTGCAGATCCACATCCAGGGTGTGAAGCGCACCGCATGAGCGATGCCCATCGGATCGCGCTCGCCGCGGCCCGCGGAGCGGCGGCGGCCGTCGAGGCCAGCCGCGGCCACCTGAACGACCTGAACGTCTATCCGGTGCCCGACGGCGACACCGGCTCGAACCTGGCCGAGACCGCCCGCGAGCTGGCCGCCGGGCTCGAGGCCGCCCCCGCCGACGGCATGGTGGCCGTCGCGGCCGCTGCCAAGCGGTCGGTGCTGATGGGCGCGAGCGGCAACAGCGGCGCGATCCTGTCGCAGATCGTCGGCGGCTTCGTGGACGTGGTCGGATCGGCCGCGACGCTCGACTCCCATACGCTCGCGCGCGCTCTGCGCTCGGCTTCCGACGCCGCCTACCGGCCCGTGCAGGTGCCGATCGAGGGCACGATGCTGACCGTGATCCGGGAGATGGCCGAGGCGGCCGAGGAGCAGACCGGCGCGGAGCTGCAGGCCGTCATCGACGCGGTGCTCGCCGCGGCGGCCGAGAGCGTGGTGCGCACGCAGGCGATGCTTGCGGTGCTGCGCGAGGCGGGCGTCGTCGACGCCGGCGCGGCGGGCCTCGTCGAGTTCTGCCGCGGTGCGGTCGCGGGCGCGCGCGGCGAGCACATCCACGCGCCGCTCGAGGCGATCGAGCGGCCGCTGAGCCTCGAGGCCGTGCACCAGGAGGAGTCCGAGTACCGCTACTGCACATCGTTCCTGCTCGAGGGCGACGCGATCGACCGCGACCTGCTCGAGGCGCAGCTGCTGGCCATGGGCGACTGCCTGCTCGTCGTCGGCGAGGCGCCGATGTGCCGTGTGCACCTGCACACCGACGACCCCGGCGCCGCCCTGACGCAGGCGGTCGCCATGGGCGCCATCGACCGGGTCGCGATCGCAAACATGCACGAGCAGACCCGTCAGCGCGAGGAGCGGCTGCGCTCGGCGCCGGCGCTCGTCGCCCTGCCCGGCGGCCGAACCGGCTCCGACCGCCTGACCGCCCAGAACACGGCCGTCGTGCTCGATTCCACCGCCGATCTGCCGCACCCCGAGCAGATCCACCCCAACTGGCGCATGGTGCCCCTGGTCGTGCGCTTCGGCGATGAGCAGTTCGAGGACTGGATCGGGATCGAGCCGGCCCAGTTCTACGCCCGGCTGCGAAACGGCGGCCCGCACCCGCAGACCGCGGCGCCGTCGCCGGGCGCCTACCTGCGCATGTTCGAGCAGCTGGCCGGCTACGACCACATCATCGTGCTGCCGGTCTCGTCGCGTGTCTCTGCCAGCGTGCAGGCGGCGCGCATCGCCGCCGACGACCCTCAGGCGGGCGGCCGGGTGACCGTCCTCGACGGGCAGACGGTCAGCGTCGGCACGGGCATGCTCGCGGACGGCGTTCAGCGTCTGCTCGAGGCGGGCACGACTGTCGACGAGGTGACCGGCTGGGTGGCGGATGCGCGCGAGCGCCTGCGCCTGGTGATCTACGTGGACACGCTCGAGTACCTGCGCCGCGGCGGCCGCATCAGCCGCACGCGTGAGCTGGCGGGCAACATGGTCGGTCTGCGGCCGCTGCTGACGCTGCGCGACGGCGACATCGCCCTCTACCGCCGCGTGGTCGGCGGCCGGGCACGCGCGCTGCGCGAGTTCGACCGGTTCCTGTGCGAGCACACGCGGGCGGATGCCGACGCGCGCGTCGCCCTCGCCCACGCGGGCGATCCCGACGGCGTCGAGCGGCTCGCGGAGGCGGTGCGGCGGCTGCGGCCGCGGGCGCGGATCGAGCGGGTGTGCGAGCTCGGCGCCGTCGTCGGCACGCACGGCGGCCCGGGGACGCTCGGCCTGCTGGTGCTGGCGGAGCGTTGATCAGGGGGTTCGCGGGCTCGGAGCCGCCCGCCGGGGGCTTCCCGCGCCCGCGCTCGGTCCCGTCGCCGGCACATCTGCGCGAACCGGCGACGACTCGGAAGACGCTTGCAGCCGCCCTGCGCGCCCTGCGCCCGCGGCCGGTCGTGACCGTGGACGACCTGCTCGAGCACACGCCGTTCCGGCACGAGGACTACCGCTCGGCGCGCACCCTCGCCGAGATGGCGCCCGGCGAGGAGGCGACCGTGATCTGCACGGTCGAGCGCGTCCGGGTGCGGCCCACGCGGCGGCGCAACCTCGTCATCGTCGAGGCGGCGGTGCGCGACGAGTCGGGCCCCGGCGTCGTGATCTGGTTCAACCAGCGCTACCTGGCCAAGCAGCTGCGCCCGGGGATGCGGCTCTCGATCCGCGGCGAGCGCCGACCGACGATCGCCGCCGAGATCGTGGCCAAGTCCTACGAGCGCGCCGACGACGAGTCGGGCGGCCTGCATACGGCCGGCCTCGTCCCCGTCTACCCGGCGTCGGAGGCCGTCTCGAGCCGCCAGCTGCGGGCGCTCGCCGACGAGGCCCTCGCACACGCGGGCGATCAGGTCGACCCGTTGCCCGATCGCGCCAAGCAGCTGCGCGCGCTGCCGCTGCGCCGCGACGCGCTCACCGCTGCGCACCGCCCCGACACGCAGGAGCAGGCGTGGCAGGGCAAGGCGCGCCTTGCCTACGACGAGCTGTTCCTGCTCCAGCTCGGCATGCTCGAGCGCCGCGCCCGGTTCGACGCGGTCGCCCGCGCACTCCCGCTGCCGCCGCCGGGCGAGCTCTGCGCCCGCTATCGCGGCGCGCTGCCCTTCGCGCTCACGGGCGCGCAGGACCGCGCGATCGCCGCCATCGACGCCGACGTCGGCCGCGACCGGCCGATGCGGCGGCTGCTGCAGGGCGACGTCGGCTCCGGCAAGACGGCCGTGGCCGCACATGCCCTGGTGCGCGCGGTCGAGAGCGGTGGGCAGGGAGCGCTGATGGCGCCCACCGAGACGCTCGCCACACAGCATCTGATCGGCCTCTCCGAGCTGCTCGTGCCGCTCGGCGTGCGCGTGATCGCGCTCATGCAGGGGACGCCTGCGGCCGAGCGCCGGGCGGCCATCGCCGAGGTCGGGGGCGGCGGTCCGCTGGTCGTGGTCGGCACGCACGCCCTCATCCAGGATCAGGTGGCGTTCGGCACGCTGCGCGTGGCGGTGGTCGACGAGCAGCACCGCTTCGGCGTCGGGCAGCGGCGGGCGCTCGAGGACAAGTCGCTGTCAGAGACATCGCCGCATGTCCTGCACATGACCGCGACGCCGATCCCGCGCACGCTCGCGCTCACGGTCTACGGCGATCTCGACGTCTCCGTGCTCGACGAGATGCCGCCGGGGCGCACGCCGGTCGTGACCCGCGTGCTGCCGCTCAGCCGGCGCGACGAGGTGTTCGGGCGCATGCGCCGCCTGCTCGACGAGGGCCGGCAGGCCTACGTTGTCTGCCCGCTCGTGTCCGAGAGCGAGGTCGACCGCGAGGCGGCGGCGGCCGAGTCCGAGGCCGCCCGGCTGCGGGAGGGCGAGCTGCGCGGCCACTCGATCGCCCACCTGCACGGGCAGATGCCGATCGCCGACCGCCGCGCGACGATGGACGCCTTCCGCCGCGGTGAGGTGCAGGTGCTGGTCGCCACCACGGTGATCGAGGTGGGCGTCGACGTCCCCAACGCCACGCTGATGGTGATCGAGGGCGCCGACCTCTTCGGCCTCGCCCAGCTGCACCAGCTGCGCGGCCGGGTCGGCCGCGGCGCGCACGAGAGCTTCTGCGTGCTGCTGGCCGATCCCGCCACCGACGAGGCGCGAACGCGGCTCGACGCGATGGCGCGCACGTCGGACGGGTTCGAGCTGGCCGAGGTCGACCTCGATCTGCGCGGCGAGGGCACGGTGCTCGCCGCCAAGCAGAGCGGGATCCCCGACCTGCGCCATGCGCGCCTGACCCGCCACCGCGAGCTGGCCCTGCAGGCGCGTGAGGACGCGGCTGCCCAGCTCGCCGCCGACCCGGCCCAGGCGGGCGCGACCGCGGCGGTGATCGCCGCCGCCACCCGGCGCACGTTCGGCGCCGACGTGGACTGGCTCGCCCAGGCGTGAATACACGGGGTCAGACCCCGTCTATTCACCGTAGGCTTGCCCGATGCGGATCGTGGCGGGAGAGCGCAAGGGCGCGCGGCTGGCCGCCCCACCCGGGAAGGCCACCCGGCCGACGCCTGACCGCGTCCGCGAGGCCCTGTTCTCGATCCTGGCCGACGTGTCCGGCGCGCGCGTACTCGAGCCGTTCGCAGGCACCGGGGCGCTGGGGTTCGAGGCGCTCTCGCGGGGCGCGGCGAGCACGGTCTTCTGCGAGCTCGACGCGGCCGCGCTCGCGGTGCTGCGGGAGAACGCCGCCCGCCTCCGGTACGCTGACCGTTGCACCATCCGGCGCCAGGACGGCCGACGCAGGCTCGCGTCCGATTCCGCCGCCGGCGTGACCTACGACCTGATCCTCCTCGATCCGCCCTACAGAATGCTGCCCGCGCTCACCGACCACCTCGCCCGCCACCTGCCCGCGCTGCTTGCGCCCGGCGGCCGCGCGGTGCTGGAGTCGGACGCTGCGCACGACGCGCCCGTGCTGCCGCTGCCGGTGATTCAGGAGCGTACCTACGGCGGCACGCGCATCACGGTCGTGGAACATGGCTGAGTCGATCGCCGTCTGCCCGGGGACGTACGACCCGGTCACGTGGGGCCACCTCGACGTGATCAGGCGCGCGTCCGGCCTCTTTGACCGCGTGATCGTCGGCGTCGTGCGCCATCCGCGGCACAAGGAGACGATGTTCACCCTCGACGACCGCATCCAGTTCATCCAGGACTCCCTCGAACCGGCGTCGAACATCACCGTGGAAGGATTCACAACGCTCGTGGTCGACTTCGCCAGGTCGCGCGGCGCCTATGCGATCGTCAAGGGACTGCGGGCCGTATCGGACTTCGAGTGGGAATTCCAGATGAACAACCTGAACCGGGGCATGGCACCCGACATCGAGACCATTTACCTCATGGCGTCGCCCGAGTACAGTTTCCTCTCGTCTCGCGGTGTGCGCGAGATCGCATCCTTTGGCGGGTCGGTGTCAGACTACGTGCCGGAGCCCGTCGCCCGGCGGCTGTCCGAGATGCACGTCACGGGCGAGATCTGAAGATGGGAGACTGAGCGTTGGACGTCTTGGTGTTGATCGACAAGCTGGACGAACTGGTGCAGAACGCCAAGGGCGTGCCGCTCTCCCAGGACCAGGTTCGGGTCGACCGTGAAGAGATCTGGGAGATCATCGACCAGATGCGCTCCACGATCCCGGAGGAGATCAAGCAGGCCCGGTGGATCGTCAAGGAGCGCCAGGAGATGCTGGCCGAGGCCAAGCGCGAGGCCGAGCGGCTGATCTCGGAGGCGCGGGAGCAGGCCGCCCGCGAGGCGTCCCAGGAAGAGGTCGTGAAGCTGGCCGAGCGGCAGGCCCAGGAGATCCTGGCCGAGGCCCGCAGGCACGAGCGTACGGTCCGCCTGGGTGCCGAGGACTACGCCGACTCGATCCTCGAGAACCTGCACACGAACCTCGGCAAGATCATGGTGGCGCTCGAGCGCGGCCGTGAGCAGCTCGCCGCGCGCTCCGACGAGCGTACGAGCCCGGCCACGGCCGAGCAGCAGGACGGCGCGTCGCTGTAACGCGGTTTCGGGAGGCGCCTGTGCTCGATGTAGCCAGTCTGGGGCTTGCGCCCGGCGACGTCCGCCGGGTGCGGGTGCCGGCCGCGATCGACCCGCTCCAGTTCGGCGGCGAGACGTACACGGTCGAGGCTGCGCCCGAGGGCGCCGAGGTCGAGCTGCAGGCGATCGCCGGCGGGCTCTACCTGAAGCTGCGGCTCGCGGCGACGGTCGCCGGCCCGTGCTACCGCTGCCTGGAGCCGGCCCGGCTCGCGGTCACGGCCAGCGCGTCGGAATATCAGGAGCACGGCGCCGATCCCGACGACGACGAGCTGGGCTGCGAGTACCTGGCCGACGACGAGCTCGATGTTGACCGCTGGGTGCGCGACGCGCTCGTCCTGGCGCTGCCGGGCAAGATCCTCTGCCGCCCTGACTGCGCCGGCCTGTGCCCCCGCTGCGGGGTGCGGCTCGAGCCCGGCGGCGAGCACGACTGCGCCCCGGCCGAGCCCGATCCGCGCTGGGATGCGCTGCGGCAGCTGCTCGAGTAGCGAGCGCTGGCTATACTGCGCCGCCGTGGCCGTCCCCAAGAAGAAGACATCGAAGTCACGCCGCGACCGGCGGCGCGCGAACACGCGCATCTCGGCACCGGTGCTGACCGTGTGCCCGCAGTGCCACGAGCCGGTGCGGCCGCACCACGTCTGCGCGAACTGCGGCCATTACCGCGGCCGCGAGGTGCAGCCGCTCACCACTGAAGCGCCCTAGCGCGCGGCGTCCGCACCATGGTCACGGTCGCAGTTGACGGTATGGGGCACGACGACGGCCCCGCCGCCATCGTCCCCGGCGTCAAGGATGCGGCCGCCGAGGGTGTGCATGTGCTGCTGTGCGGTGCCCGCGAGCAGCTCGAGGCCGAGCTGGGAGGGAGCGTCGAGGGCATCGAGATCGTCGACGCCGCCGACATCATCGAGTCGAGCGACGAGCCGGCCGCCGCCGTGCGCGCGAAGCCGGGCTCCTCGATGGTCACGGCGTGCCGCCTGGTGCGGGACGGATCCGCCGAGGCGGTCGTCTCCGGGGGGCCGACGGGCGCGATGCTCGCGGCCTCGTTGCTGCACGTCGGCCGCATCCGCGGCATCTCCCGCCCCGGTATCGGCGTGCCCCTGCCGGCCCAGGGCGCCCCGTGCCTTCTGATCGACTCCGGCGCGAACTCCGATGCTCGGGCCGAGAACCTGCTCCAGTTCGGCATCATGGGGTCGCAGTTCATGCGCGACGTCATGGGCATCGAGGAGCCGAGCGTGGGTCTGCTCTCGATCGGCGAGGAGCCGAGCAAGGGCAATGCGGTCACGGTCGAGGCGCACCCGCTCCTGGCCGCGGCCGGCCTCAACTTCGCCGGCAACTGCGAGGGCCGCGACGTGCTGAGCGGGCGCTTCCAGGTCGTCGTTGCCGACGGGTTTGCAGGCAACGTGCTCCTGAAAGGGCTCGAGGGCGCCGCGGCGGCGCTGCTGGGCGAGGTGCGCAAGGCGGCCGAGTCGAGCACACGGGCGAAGATCGGCGGCCTGCTGCTGCGGCCGGCGCTGCGGGCGATGCGCGACCGCACCGAGCCGGACAATTACGGCGGTGCCTACCTGCTCGGCCTGCGCGGAGTGGTGGTGATCGCCCACGGCAATTCCGGCCGCAAGGGCGTTCGCAACGCGGTCCGGATCGCCGCGCGCGGAGCCGAGGTGGGAGTGGTCGCGCGGCTCACCGAGCGGCTTGCAGCCGATCGGCCCACTTCCGACTTGCAGGCGCCTGCGGCGATCAATACAGTCCCGCAGGTTACGGCCCCGGAGATTGGAGACCAGTGACGATCAACCGCGAAGAGGCGCTCGAACGCGTCCGCGGAATTCTCGTGGAGCAGCTCGGCGTCGACGAGGAGCAGGTGACAGACGATGCGTCGTTCCAGGGCGACCTGGACGCCGACTCGCTGGACCTGGTCGAGTTGATCATGGAGCTCGAAGACCAGTTCGGCCTCAAGATCTCCGACGAGGATGCGCAGAAGATCGCGACCGTCGGCGAGGCGGTCGACTACGTCGTCAGCCACAGCTGATCATCCCGAGGCGCCCGCGCCGCTGCGGGCGCTGATCGACCGGCTCCCCGAACCGCTCCGCCTGCTCGCCTTCACCCACACCTCGTGGGTGCAGCGGCGTGAGGACTCCTACGAGCGGCTCGAGTTCCTGGGCGACGGGGTGCTCGGCCTCGTGATCGCTCACCACCTGTACCGGCGCTTCCCGGAGAGCGCCGAGGGCGACCTGGCCAAGGTGCGCGCCCACGTCGTCTCGCGGACGAGCTGCGCGGCCGTCGCCGCCGACCTGGGGCTCGCCGCCGACGTGCGCGCCCGCGGGGAGGGGCTGGGGGCGGCGCGGGTCGAGATCGAGGCGCTCTCGCGCTCGCCGGGCGTCCTGGCCGCCGTCGTCGAGGCCGCCGTCGGCGCCGGATATGTGGAGTTCGGCCTGGATACGGTGTCCGAGCCGGTCGTCGCCGCGTTCGCGAGCCGCATCGACTACGCCCTCGCCGAGCACGTCGACGCCAAGACGGTGCTCCAGGAGGAGCTTGCACGTCGGGGCGCCTCGGTAACGTATGCGGTAGCCGATGTGTCCGGTCCACCGCACCAGCGCTGGTTCACATCCCTGGCTCTGGTCGAAGGACACGAGCTCGGGCGTGGCTCCGCACGCAGCAAGAAGGGCTCCGAGCAGCTGGCCGCACGCGAGGCGCTCGCCCAGCTCGACCGCAGCCCGCTGCCGACATAGATGGTTGATCGATAACTCCGCTAGCCGCTCCGCAAAGAGGAGCCGGGCATGCATCTGAAGGCGCTGCGCATGCGCGGCTTCAAGTCGTTCCCGGGCACGGTCGAGCTGCGCTTCGAGCGCGGCATCGCCGTCGTCGTCGGGCCCAACGGCAGCGGCAAGTCGAACATCGCAGACGCCCTGCAGTGGGCGATGGCGGTGCAGTCGCCGGCCCAGCTGCGCGCCCCGACCGGCCTCGACGTCCTCTTCGGGGGCTCCGACAGCCGGCCGCCGGCGGGCGTGTGCGAGGTCGAGCTCGTGCTCGACAACGAGTGCGCCACGCTGCCGCTCGAGTTCGGCGAGGTGTCGGTGATGCGCCGGCTCGACCGCGGCGGTGAGAGCGAGTACCTGGTGAACCGCGCCCGCGTCCGCCGCCTCGACGTGCTCGAGCTCCTGGCCGACACCGGCCTCGGCCGCGAGATGCACTCGGTCATCGGGCAGGGGCGGGTCGACGAGATCCTGACGTCCAAGCCGCACGAGCGGCGCCGGTTCGTCGAGGAGGCGGCCGGCCTCGGCAAGTACCAGCGCCGGCGCGCGCGGGCCGAGGGCAAGCTCGCCCGGGTGAGCTCCGAGCTCGAGCGTGCCCGAGACCTCGAGCGCGAGGTGCGGGCCCGGCTGCGGCCGCTGCAGATGCAGGCCACCGCGGCCGACCGCGCGGCCAAGCTGGGCGAGGAGATCGCCGCGGGTAGGCTGCGCCTGCTCGCATCGGATGCGATCGCCGAGGAGCAGCGGGCGCAGGCCGCCCGGGCGCGCCTGGGCGAGGCCCACGCCGCCCGTGCCGAGGTCGAGGCGAGACTCGCGACGGTGTCCGAGCGCCGCGCCCGTGCCGAGGGCGAGCTGACCGGCCTCGCCGCCGAGCAGGAGCGCGCCAGCCGCGCGTTCTACGACTTCGAGACCGCGCGCGAGCGGCTCACGGCCGGGGGCCGCCGGCTCGAGCAGGCCGCGGGCGCGCTCGGCCGCAGCCATGTGCGCCGGATGACGCTCGCCGACCGGCTCGAGGCCGACGCCGAGCGGTTCGGCGCCGAGGCCGACGAGGCCGCCGCGCAGGCTGCAACCGGCCTGGCCGAGGCCGACCGGCTGGCGGCCACCGACGCCGGCGAGGCGCGCGAGGCGGCGGCCGCGGCCGAGACGGCGATGTCGGCGTCGCTCGATGCGCGCCGCGCGCTCGCCGAGGCGCAGGGACATGCCGGCACCGCCCGCCTCGAGGCCGACCGCAGCGCGGCCCGGGCCGAGGAGCTGCGGGCGCGCGTCGCCTCCCTGGCCGCGGCCGTCGCCGCCGCGGCAGGCGGCCTGGCCGAGAGCGCCGGCGAGGCCCAGGGCCTGCAGGAGGCGGCGACGGCGCTGCATGCCGAGCTCGAGACCGCGGCCGCGGCCGCTGACGCGGCCCGTGCCGAGGCAGACCGCGCGGCCGACGCGAGCCGTGCCGCACGGACGGCGGCCGACGAGCTCGACCATCGCCACCAGCTGATGCGCGCCCGCCTCGAGGCGCTGGAGCAGTCGCTCGACCGTGGCGAGGGGCTCACGCCGGCCGTGCGTGCGCTCAAGGCCGCGGGCGCGAAGCTGGTCGTGGCGGGCGTCGAGGCCCAGCCGGGATACGAGCGCGCGGTGGCGGCGGGGCTGGGCTGGCGGGCCGGGGCCGTGGTCGCCGAGCGCCTCGCCGACGCGCTCGCGGTGCTGTCGGAGGCCGGGGGAGAGGTGGCCGTCATCTTGGCCGACACCCGCCCGCCCGCGGCATCGCTGCCGCCGGCGGCCGGAGCGCGGCCGCTGATCGAAGTCGTGACGGTGCGCGACCCGATCGCCGGGCGCCTGCTCGAAGGGGTGTGGCTCGTCGACGACCTCGCCGCGGTCGACCACGGAGTCGCCGTCACGCGCGCCGGCGAGGGCATCGACGCCGACCGCGGCGAGCTCTGGCGCACCGGCGACGCGGGCGAGGCGGCCTGGATGGCGGCGCGCGCCGAGCGCGACCGGCTGGCCGACGAGGACGCCGCGGTCGCAGCCGCCCACGGCGCCGCCGTCGCGGCGGCCGATGTCGCCGCCGCCGCCGCCGATCGTGCGGCCGGTGCCGACGGCGCGGCCCAGACGGCGCTCGCCGGTCTGCGGGCGCGCGAGGCCGGAGCCGCCGAGGCGGCACGGGCGTCCGCCGCCCGGCGCGACCGCATGACCGACGAGGTCGCCCGGGGCGAGGGCGCGCGCGAGGCCGCCGAGCGCGACCTTGCCGCCGAGACCGGGAGAGGGGCGGAGCTCGAGCGCGAGGCCGTGCGGCTCGAGGCGGCTGCGCAGGCGCGCGCCGCCGCCGCCCAGGCGGCCGACCAGCGCCATGCCGAGCTCGACATCCGCCGTCGCGAGCTGGCCGATGCCGCCGCACGCCTGGCGGCGCAGGAGGCCGGTCTGCGTGAACGGGCCGAGCGCTTCCGCCACGACGCCGCCCGGCTGCGGTCGACGGGCGAGCGCGCCCGCGCCACCTCGGCCGAGTCGCGGCGGATGGCGGCATCCGCGCGGGCGCTCGAGGAGCGGGGCCGGTCGATCGGCAGGGCGCTCGTTCGCATTGCGGCCGCGGCCGAGGTGCTGCGCACGCCGGCGCGGGCCGGAGTGGCCGTGATCGAGCGCCGCTCGGGCGAGCTGGCCGCCGAGCTGCAGGCGTGCGCCCACGACGAGGCGGCGGTGCAGGCCACGGCGCGCACGGTCGCCGCCACGGCCACCGAGATCGAGGTCGAGCTCACGCGTTGCACCGATCACATCGCCGAGCTCGGGCGCAGGCGGGCCGAGATCGCCGCCGACGCGCCCACGCCCGAGGCCGAGATGACCGAGCCGCTCTCGGTCGACGAGCGCGCCGCAATCGCCGCCCGGCTGGAGCGGCTCGAGCGCCGGCGCGAGAGCCTCGGCGCGGTCAACCCGCTCGCGGCCGAGGAGTACGAGGCCGAGAAGCAGCGCACCGGCGAGCTCACCGAGCAGTGCGCCGACCTCGAGCGGTCGCTGCGCGAGCTACGCGGGCTGATCCGCGATCTCACGCAGACCATCGACCGCCGCTTCGCCGAGACGTTCGACGAGGTCGCGCGCAACTTCACCGAGGTCATCCGCACGCTCTTCCCGGGCGGATCGGGGCGGCTGCGGCTGACGGCGGCGGACGACGTCGTCTCGGCCGCGCCGGACGATGCCCCCGAAGAGGCCGCGCTGCGGGCCGACGAGCCGGGGATCGAGCTCGAGGTGAAGCCGGCCGGGAAGCGCATCGAGGCGCTGTCGCTCCTCTCCGGCGGCGAGAAGGCGCTGACGGCGATCGCGTTCCTGTTCGCGCTGCTCCTGACGAAGCCGTCGCCGTTCTATGTCCTCGACGAGGTCGAGGCGGCGCTCGACGACGCCAACATCGAGCGCTTCCTCGACCTGCTGCGGGCATACCAGGAGCGCGCCCAGTTCATCGTCATCACCCACCAGCGGCGCACGATGGAGGTCGCCGACCTCCTCTACGGCGTCACGATGGCGGCCGACGGCGAGTCGAAGGTGCTCTCGCGCCGGGTCACCCCGGATGCCGAGCTGCGCCCCGCCGCGGGCGCGTAGCGTCAGGCAGTCCCGGAGTCGCGCTGCATCAGCCGCTCGTAGCGGTGGAAGCCGAAGCGCTCGTAGAGCGTGCCGGCGTCGCGGGTGTGCAGCACCCAGGTGCGATCGGCGAACGGCCCGCGCTCGACGATCTCGCGCACGAGCTCGACGCCGAGACCGCCGCCGCGGTGCTCGGGCAGGACGTACACGTCCGCGAGGTAGACGAACCTCGCGGCCGCGCAGTCGACCGCGCGGGCGAAGCCGACCTGGCGGCCCTCGTGGTAGAGGCCGACGACGTGGTCGCTCGCATCGATCAGCTCGTCCTGCTCCGCGCGAGTGCGCCCGAGCGCCCAGTAGCTCGCCGTCAGGAACGCGTGCACCGCCGCCCGGTCGAGCCGGGCGCGATCGGCGTCGAGCTCGTAGCCGTCGTCAAGGGCGCGGCTCACGGGCTGCGACCTTCGAGCCACGCCCACAGGTCGTCGGGAACCGTGACCGTGCCGCGGCGGAGGGCGGCCGCGAGCGTCGCGGCGCTGCGCTCGCCGGGGAAGCGGCGGCCGTCGACGAGCGCGCGCAGGCGCCCCACCGGCTCTGCCTGGGGCGCGGCGATCAGCGCGACCGCCGCGAAGCCGTCGGTGCCCGCGAGCGACCCGCACAGGAGCTCGACGATTGTCGCGAGCGCGAACCCCTTGTAGGCCAGGTCGGCGCCCATCGGCACAATGCCGGCCCGGTCGGCGATCACCGCATGCGGGTCGGTCTCGGGGGCGCCGTCGGTGCGGCGCAGGACGCCCTTGGGCAGCTCGGCGCCGGTGGCTGCAGCGTGCAGCACCGCCCCGTAGGTGACGGCGCCCATCGAGACGTCCACGACAGTCGGCCCGTCGGCGCCCGGCAGCGCCAGGCAGAGCGGGTTCGTGCCGAGCAGCGGCGGGCCGCCGTCGGGGTGCACGATCCGGGCGGTCGATGTGGCCGTCAGCAGGCACACGAGCCCCCGCCGCGCGACCCGCTCGGCGAACCAGCCCAGCCGGCCGGTGGGGAAGCAGTGCGACACGACGACCACCCGGGCGCCGTCCGGCGCCGCCTCGAGCTCGGCGTCGAGCGCGTCGGCCAGGGCGATGTATCCGACCGCACCGGCGCCGTCCCAGAGCACGAGGCCCTCGCTGCGCTCGACCTCCCGCGGACGCGCGCCGGGCGCGAGATCGGTGAAGCCGGAGAGCCAGCGCATGCGCTCGGCCCCGTGCGTCGGGGCGCCGCGCAGCTCCGCGTCGAGGAAGTGGTCGGTGATGAGGGCAGCGGCCGCGTCCGGGAATCCGAGCAGCACGGCGCGGGCATGGAGCGCCGAGCGCAACCCGTCGATGGAGATCTCCGCCACAGCGGCGACGCTACTACGATCCCGCGTCGTGACGCGCACATGGCACGCGATGTTCAACACCGGCGAGGGCGACGCGCCGGAGCCGGAGCCCGCCGAGGGCGGCCGCGGCCTCTTCTCGAGGCTGCGCGACAACCTCTCGCGCAGCCGCCGGGCGATGGCTCAGCAGCTGGCCGGGGTCATGTTCAACCCGGCCGACGATGCGGTGTGGGAGCGGCTCGAGGAGGCGCTGCTCCTGTCCGACTGCGGCGTCCCTGCGACGGTCGCCGTGATCGAGCGGCTCGAGGCCGAAGCAGATGCGGGCCGGCTCACGACCGCCGACGAGCTCAGCGCCCGGCTCCAGGCCATCATCGCCGAGCTGATGACGCCGGAGGCCGATCCGCGCATCGACATCACCGCCCACCCGGCCGTCCTGCTCGTGAGCGGTGTGAACGGCACCGGCAAGACGACCTCGATCGGCAAGATCGCCTGGCACCTGCACGAGGCCGGCCGCACGTGCGTCATCGGCGCCGCGGACACGTTCCGGGCAGCCGCGGGCGAGCAGCTCGAGTCGTGGGCGACGCGCGCCGAGGCGGACTTCGTCTCGTCGCAGTCCGGCGCCGATCCGGCCGCCGTGGCCTTCGATGCGGTCTCCGCCGCCGAGGCGCGCGGCCGCGACGTGGTCATCGTCGACACGGCGGGGCGGCTGCACACCCAGGGGCACCTGATGGAGGAGCTGCGCAAGATCCACCGCGTGATCGCCCAGCGCATCCCGGGCGCGCCGCACGAGGTGCTGCTCACGATCGATGCGACCACCGGCCAGAACGGGCTCCAGCAGGCGCGCCTGTTCGCCGAGGCGGTCGATGTGACGGGGATCGTGCTGACGAAGCTCGACGGCACCGCCAAGGGCGGCATCGCGCTCGCGATCGCGCACGAGCTCGGCATCCCGGTGAAGCTGATCGGGATCGGCGAGGGCATCGAAGACCTGCGCCCGTTCGACCCGGCCGATTTCGCCCGCGCGCTGTTCTCGGCTGACTAAGACGGCGGGTGGCTCGCGAATGGGCAAACAGGTGCCTGGCACCGCGCAGCGTGCCAGGCACCTGACCGTGCGAGGCTAGGCTTTGCCGATGTTCGAGTCCCTCTCCGACCGCCTCGGCGCCACCCTCGACGGCCTGCGCGGCCAGGGCCGCCTGAGCGAGGAGGACATCCAGAAGGCCATGCGCGAGATCCGCCTCGCTCTGCTCGAGGCGGACGTGAACTTCGGCGTCGTGCGCGACTTCGTCGCCAAGGTGCGCGAGCGGGCGATGGGCGCCGAGGTGATGCAGAGCCTCACCCCGGGCCAGCAGGTTGTGAAGATCGTCCATGAGGAGCTGACGGCGCTGATGGGCAGCGCCGGCTCGGGGCTCTCGTTCGCCAACCGGCCGCCGACGGTGATCCTGATGGCGGGCCTGCAGGGCTCGGGCAAGACGACGGCGTGCGGCAAGCTCGCCCGGCTGCTCGCCAAGCAGAAGCGCTCGCCCGCGATGGTCGCCTGCGACCTGCAGCGACCGGCGGCCGTCCAGCAGCTGCAGACGCTCGGCAAGTCGCTGCAGGTGCCCGTGTATGACCGCGGCACCGACGCCGACCCGGTCGAGGTGGCGGCGTGGGGGGTGGAGCAGGCGCGGGCGCAGGGCCGCGACGTCGTGATCGTCGACACCGCCGGCCGCCTGCACGTCGACCAGGAGCTGATGGACCAGCTCGTCCAGATCAAGAAGGTGACGAAGCCCCACAACGTCCTGCTCGTGCTCGACTCGATGACGGGCCAGGACGCTGTCAACGTCGCCCAGGCGTTCGCCGACGCGGTCGACTATGACGGCGTCATCCTGACCAAGCTCGACGGCGATGCCCGCGGCGGCGCCGCACTCGCCGTGCGCGCCGTCACCGGCAAGCCGATCAAGTACGTCTCGGTCGGCGAGAAGCTCGACCAGCTCGAGCCCTTCCACCCCGACCGGCTGGCGTCGCGCATCCTCGGCATGGGAGACGTCATGTCGCTGATCGAGCGGGCGCAGGAGCAGATCTCCGAGCAGGACGCAAAGGCGATGGAGGCCAAGCTCCGCAAGGCGGAGTTCACGCTCGAGGACTTCCTCGGCCAGCTGCGCCAGGTGCGCAAGATGACGGCCGGGCAGGGCATGGCCGGGCTGCTGGGGATGCTGCCCGGCGTCGGCCGCCAGGTGAAGAACCTGAAGGTCGACGAGCGCCAGATCGACCGGGTCGAGGCGATCATCCTGTCGATGACCCCGGCCGAGCGGCGCAACCCGCGCTCGATCGACGGCAGCCGCCGGCGCCGGATCGCAGCCGGGAGCGGCACGAACGTGCAGCAGGTCAACCAGCTGCTCGGGCAGTTCAAGCAGATGCAGAAGATGATGAAGCAGATCGGGCGGGGCAAGATGCCCCAGTTCCCGGGCCTGATGCGGTAGCAATCTGAGCCCGCAAGGATCGCGGGTTTACTGCTTCCCGGCTCTGTCGTACGCTTGTGAGGTGAGGCACGGTCGCGACCCCCTGGGCAACCCTGAGCCCCTGATCCGCAGCGTGTACGCATTCGTCGCCTACCGGATCGGTGCTGGACACGACGCCGAGGACGTCACCGGCGAGGTGTTCGAGCGCGCGCTGCGCTACCGCGCGGGGTATGACCAGTCCAAGGGCGTGCCGCTGGCGTGGCTGATCGGGATCGCGCGAAACGTGCTCGCCGACCGCGCCGTGAAGGGCACCGACACGGTCACGGAGGTGCCCGACCGGGCCGCTCCGGGCGAGCTCGAGCACGACTCGGTCGAGCGCATCACCCTGAACGCGGCGCTCGAGCAGCTGTCCGACCGCGACCGCGAGCTCCTCGCCATGCGCTACGGCGCCGACATGAAGGCCGCCCAGATCGCCGAGGTGCTGCAGACGAGCACGAACGGCGTCGAGGTGGCGCTGCACCGCGCCCTGCGCCGCCTGCGCGACGTGCTCGAGGAAGAGGAGCCGGAGGGACGTTCGGCCTCGGGGGAGGCGCGCGCTGTCTACTGACCTGACCGCCACCGGGATGCCCCTGTCGCTGCGGCGGCTGTCGCTCGCAAACGTCGCCCCCGGCCTCCTGGCCGCCGCTGTCCTGACACCGCTCGCGGCCGGAAACGGCGGCTACTTCCCACCGGCGTGGGGTTGGAGCGCGGCCGCCCTCCTGTGGGCGGCGGCGATCGCCGTGCTCGTGCGCCAGGACGTCGACCTGACCGCCGCCGAGGCGGTGACCGTGTCGGCATTCGGCCTCCTGACCGTGTGGATGCTGATCTCGGCGACCTGGTCTGGCGACATGACGTCGGCCGTGCTCGAGGCCCAGCGGACGCTCGTGTACGTCGCCGGACTGGTCGCGCTGCTGCTCGTCTCGCGCCGCGGAGCGATCGGGAGCCTGCTCGCCGGGGCGCTCGCGGCGGTTGCCATCGCCTGCGCCTACGGGCTCGTCGGGCGCCTGTTCCCGAGCGTGCACGCGATCGGCGGGATCGCCGACACGGGACGGCTGGCGGAGCCGGTCGGATACTGGAACGGCCTCGGCATCCTGGCGGCGATGGGCGCCATCATCGCCCTCGGGCTGGCCGCGCACGCGCGCGCGCTCCCCGGCCGTATCCTGGCCGCCTGCACGCTGCCCGTCGTGGTCACCGCGCTCTACTTCACCTTCAGCCGCGGCGCCTGGATCGCGTTTGCGTTCGGCCTCGTCGCAGCCGTCGCGCTCGACCGCCGGCGCTGGTTCCTGCTTGCGACGCTGCTCGCCGCCGCACCGTGGCTCGCGCTCGACGTCGCCGTCGCCGCGACGTCCTCGGCGCTCACCCACGCGGCGTCGAAGGTGGGGCCGACCGCGACCCAGGGTCACCGCCTGACCGCGGTGCTCGTCGTGACGACGCTCGGGATCGCGGCGACGGTGTGGGCGCTGCGCCGGCTCGAGCAGCGCTTCCAGCCGTCGGCCGCGCAGACGCGCATGGCCCACCGGGCGACGGCCGCCGCGGTGGTGCTCCTGATCCTCGTCGCCGTGGTGCGGTTCGGGTCGCCGGTCACGATCGCAAGCGACGTGTACAACCGCTTCAACGCCCCGCCGCCGGGCGGGTTCAACGGCACCGCGGGCCACGTCGGCCGCAACCTCAACCTGCGCCTGTTCAGCCTCTCGGGCAACGCCCGCGCCGGCCTGTGGCGGATCGCCTGGCACGACTACCAGCACCACGAGCTGCTCGGCGCCGGGGCGGGGACGTACGAGCGCTACTACCTCCAGCACCGCACGACCGGGCTGAGGGTCAAGAACGCGCACAACCTGTACCTGGAGACGCTCGCCGACCTGGGGCCGATCGGCCTCCTGCTCGTGCTGGCCGGCCTGGGCGCGCCGCTCGTCGCCGGCATCCGCGCCCGCGGGGACGCGCTCGTGCCCGTCGCCTTCGGCGGGTTCGTCGCGTACCTGCTGCACGCCGCCGTCGACTGGGACTGGCAGATGACCGCGATCACGCTGGTCGCGCTCACGTGCGCCGTCGGCATGCTCACGAGCACGCCGGCGCGCTGGTCGGTCTCGCTCTCGGCCCGCGGCGTCCGCGCCGCCGCGCTTGCGGCGATCGCGCTCGTGGCGGTGCTCGCGCTGGTCGGCCTGCGCGGGAACGCCGCGGCCGCGGCCAGCCAGCGGGCGGCCTCCACGCACCACTGGGTCACGGCCGAGGGCGACGCGCGCACCGCCGTCAGCTGGGAGCCGTGGTCGGCGGACGCCCGCGTCGAGCTCGGCCTTGCCCTCCTCGGCGAGGGCCGCACCGGCGCTGCCAGGTCGGCGTTCCAGGCCGCGATCGCGCGCGACTCGCAGAGCTGGCAGGCGTGGCTCGATCTCGCCCGCACCTCGAGCGGCCGGGCACGCCAGCAGGCGCTCGCGCACGCCCGGGCGCTCGACCCGCGCGAGCCGCAGGTGCTCGCGCTGCACTGACATCACGAATTCTCCTCCGGGCTGTAAGGAAACGCTCGCCGCCCCGGTAGTTCAGGGTAAGACAGTGTGTCGAGATGCGGAGGAGGCATCGGAGTGAGGTTCTCGAGGCAGGATCGTGGGCTTACGGATCTGGAGAGGGTGCTCCGCACGGAGCGGCCCGAGCTGGATCGCAGCGTCCAGCGGGACATCGTCAGCCGCATCAGCGCGCGTCCGGTTCGGCGCGGCGGCGGGTTCCGCATTGCTCTGGCCGGCGTCATGACGGCAGGTGTGTTCGGCGCGATGGCCGCGTTCGGCGGTGTGAGCTACGCCACGAACTCGGTGTCGCACAGCGTCGGCTACAGCAACAACAACAAGGGCTGGAGCTACACACCGTCGTGCGACCAGTACGGTCAGAAGGGCCACAAGGGGGACAAGGGCGGCAAGAACAACTACGGCCCTCCCGGCTACGGCAACAAGGGTGGATTCGGATTCGGGGGATTCGGATTCGGTGGGTTCGGCTGGTAGCCGACGGCACGTCCCTTGTGTGAACGCTGACGGCCGCCCTCCGGGGCGGCCGTCGCGCATTCGGGGGCGCGCTCGGCGCGGCCCTCGCTACACTGCGCTCGTCCAGCATTCGCCAGTCAACGGAGGGCCTTCGTGGCAGTAAAGATCCGCCTCGCGCGGCACGGATCCAACAAGAACCCGATCTACCGCGTCGTCGTGGCGGACTCGCGCGTCCCCCGGGACGGGCGCACGCTGGAGGAGATCGGCCGGTATAACCCGCAGATGGAGCCGTCGCTGGTCGAGATCGACACCGACCGTGCCCGCGCCTGGCTCGCCCAGGGGGCGCAGCCGACCGACACCGTCCGCAAGCTGCTCCAGATCGCGGGCGTCTAGGCCGCGGGCCTGTGGAGGATCTGCTGGCCTATCTCGCGCGGCAGCTCGTCGACCATCCCGACGACGTGCGCGTCGAGCGGCACGAGGGCGCGTCGGGCGAGCTCGTGCTCGAGCTGCACGTCGCTCCGGACGACATCGGCAAGGTGATCGGCAAGCAGGGCCGGATCGCGCGGGCGCTGCGCACCGTGGTGAAGGCGTCGGCGGTGCAGAGCGGCCGGCGCGTGCATGTCGAAGTCGCCGACTGACACCCCCTGGCGGCCGCCCACGATCGTGGTCGGCCGGGTCGGGCGCGCGCACGGGCTCGACGGCGCCGTGTATCTCGACGGGCACGGCGGGGCGGTGGCGCTCACGCGCGGCCTGCAGGTGACCGTGGGCGGGCGGGCGGCGCAGATCGTCGACCGGCGCGGGAGCGACTCCCATCCGATCGTCCGCTTCGACCTGGCCGCCGACCGCACCGCGGCCGAGGCCCTGCGCGGGTACGACGTCGAGGTGCCCGCCTCGGCGCTGCCCCCGCCCGAGCCCGACGCCGACGAGTACGCCCACGTCGACCTGATCGGCTGCAGGGTGACCGCCGGCGGACGGGCCGTGGGCACCGTGACCGGCGTGCTCGTCTACCCGGCGAACGACGTGCTCGAGGTGCGATCCGACGGCGGGGGCGACGCGGTGCTCGTCCCGTTCGCCGCCGACGTGGTCGAGACGGTCGACCTCGCCGGCCGCCTGATCACGGTCCGCGCCGACTTCCTCTAGCGATGGCGCTCGAGCTCGACGTCTTCACGCTCTTCCCGGCCTACTTCACGTGGCTCGAGGAGACGCGCCCGGTGCGAAACGCGATCGCGGCCGGCTCGCTGCGGCTGCGCACGATCGACCTGCGCGACCACTCGATCGGCGACTACCGTCAGGTCGACGACGCGCCCTACGGCGGCGGTGCGGGCATGGTCATCCGCGTCGACGTCGTCTGCGCCGCGCTCGAGGCGACCTACGGCGACGACATCGCGGCCGTGCTCGCGGCCCGTCGCGTGGCCGTCCTGACGCCGGTGGGGCGGCAGCTGACCGACGCCGTGGTTGGCGAGCTGGCCGGCCTGGAGCGGCTCACGCTACTGTGCGGCCGCTACGAGGGCTTCGACCAGCGCGTCCACGACCACCTCGCGAACGACGAGCTGTCGGTCGGCCGCTACGTGCTCTCCGGCGGCGAGGTGGCGGCGATGGCGGTGATCGACGCGGTCACGCGCAAGCTGCCGGGTGCGCTCGGCAAGCGCGAGAGCCACGAGCACGACTCCTACTCCGAGGCGCTCGCCGGCCTGCCGGAGTATCCGCACTACACGCGGCCCGAGCTCTTCCGCGGCTGGGGCGTGCCCGACGTGCTGCGATCGGGCCACCACGGCGAGGTCGAGCGCTGGCGGCGCGAGTGGTCGGAGCGCCGCGGCGCCGCTCAGGGCGGGTCCGACTTGTGAGCCCGTCCCCGGGTGGCTAGCATTCTCCGGCCGCCCGCCCTTCTTCTCTGATGAGCGTCATCTCCGACATCGAGCGCCGCCAGGCGCGTGAAGTGCCCCGCTTCAAAGCGGGCGACACCGTGCGCGTGCACTTCAAGGTGATCGAGGGTCAGCGCCAGCGCATCCAGGTGTTCGAGGGCGTCTGCATCAAGCGCCAGGGCGCCGGCGTGCGCGAGACGTTCACCGTCCGAAAGCAGTCGTTCGGGATCGGCGTCGAGCGCACGTTCCCCCTGCATTCACCCAAGATCGACCGTCTCCAGGTGATGAGCATCGGAGACGTCCACCGAGCGAAGCTGTACTACCTGCGCGGGAAGGTCGGCAAGGCCGCGCGCGTGCGCGAGAAGTCGCGCTAGCCTCGCACATGGCGGATGTCGAGCCCCGGCCGTCGGAGCCGCCCGCACCGGGCGCCGGCGACCCGGTAGCAGCCGAGCCCGAGCCGGCCCAGCCGCCACCGCCACCGCCCAAGCGCTCCGGCGCGAACCCGTTCATCGAGCTCCTGATCATCCTGGCGGTCGCGTTCGGGCTCGCCTACGTCGTCCAGGCCTGGGTGGTCAAGCCCTACCGGATCCCCACGGGGTCGATGGAGCCGACCCTCGACGTCGGCGATCGAGTGCTCGTGAACCGGCTCGTCTACCGCTTCCACGGACCCCACCGCGGGGACATCATCGTGTTCCACCCGCCCGGGCACGGCGACACCGCGGTGAACGGCGCCCGCACCGAGGCAAGCGTGACCTACATCAAGCGCGTGATCGGCCTGCCGGGCGAGACGATCCAGATCACGCGCGGCATCGTCACGATCTGCAAGCCGGCGGGCCAGAACTGTCACGCGCTGCGTGAGCCTTACACCCGGGGAGCGGCCAAGGCGCCCCGCTACGGCCCGTTCACGGTGCCCAAGGACGACTACTTCGTGATGGGCGACAACCGCGATGACTCGCTCGACAGCCGGTACTGGGGCCCGCTTCCGCGCCGCAACATCATCGGCGAGGCCTTCCTGATCTACTGGCCGCCCGACCGGATCGGGCTGCTCTAGGCCGGTGCCGCGGGGCGGGCGCCTCGCCCAACCCCCGTCCGCAGCGCCCCGTACCATAGGCCGATGGCAGTCGCCGCTCCTCGCCGCCGCCGCAGCCGTCCCGGACGACGTCTGCTCGCCCACGATCGTGACCTCGGCGTGCGCTTCGTGGCCGGCGCCGACGAGGCCGGCCGCGGCTGCCTGGCCGGGCCGCTCGTGGCCGCCGCCGTCTGTCTCGACATGGACCACCTGCGCGGGCGCCGCTGCGCCGCGCTCGGCCTGCTCGACGACTCCAAGCGGCATACGCCCGCGCGCCGCGAGGCACTCTTCCAGGCGGTGATCGAGGCCGCCGCGCAGGTGTCGGTGTGCGTCATCCCGGCGGGCGAGATCGACCGCCGCGGCCTGCACCGGTCGAACCTCTCGGCGCTCGGCCGGGTGCTGTGCGCCCTCGATCCCGAGCCCGGGGTGTGCATGACCGACGGCTTCAGCGTCCCCGGGTGCCCGCGCCGCCACCATGCCGTGGTCGGCGGCGACGGCCGCAGCGCCGCCATCGCGGCCGCCTCCATCGTGGCCAAGGTCACCCGCGACCGGTTCATGCACCGGATCGCGCCCACCTATCCGGAGTTCGCGTTCGACCGCCACGTCGGATACATCACCGCCGAGCACACGCGGGCGGTGCGCGAGCACGGCCCGACGCCGCTTCACCGGCGCTCCTTCGAGGCGATCGCCTATGCGCAGCTTGACCTCGATCTCGGACTCTGAGTACGGCCGCCTGGCCGAGACGGTGGCCTGCTGGTGGCTGCGGCTGCGCGGATACGCGATCGTCGCGCGCAATGTGCGCGTGCTCGGACGCGAGGTCGACGTGGTCGCGCGGCGCGGCCGCACGCTGGTCGTGGTCGAGGTGAAGGCGCGCCGCGGCGGCCGTCGCGGCGAGGCCGAGGAGATGGTGGGCGAACGGCAGCGGCGGCGCCTGCTCCAGGCGGCCGAGGTGCTGCTCGCGGCCGACCCGCATGCCCGCACGGCCCGGGTCGACATCGTCGCCGTACACGGGCTGCGCCCGCGCCACATCGTCGCGGCGCTTTCGTAGCAGCCTCGTCACATCCCGTCACCCACCCGTGACCGCCCGCGGCCTACGCTCGCTCCATGGTCGCGCGCTCGCTCACGCTCTGGCTCACGGGGATCACCGCACGGCGGGTCGACGTCGAGGCGCACGTCGCCGACGGCGTGCCGTCGTTCGTGGTCGTCGGCCTCGCCGACCGCGCAGTCCAGGAGGCGCGCCAGCGCGTGCGCAGCGGCATCGCCTCGGCCGAGTTCCACTTCCCCCTGCGACGGCTTACCGTGAACCTGGCGCCGGCGCAGGAGCGGAAGGAGGGGTCGGGGTTCGATCTCGCGATCGCCCTGGCGCTCCTGGCCGCATCGGGACAGGCGCCGCGCGAGCGGGTGGCGCGGGTGGCGGCCGCGGCCGAGCTCGGGCTCGACGGCGCCCTGCGGCCCGTGCGCGGTGCGCTCGCGATGGCCGAGGCCGCGGGGAGGGTGGGGGCCGACGCGCTCGTCGTCGCCCCGCAGAGCGCGTCCGAGGCGGCCCTGGCGGGCACCGTGCCCGTCATCGCCGCCCGCAGCCTGCGCCACGTGGTCGACATCCTGAACGACCGCGACGAGCCCGAGCCCATCCCGGCCGCGTCGCCACCCCTGCCGGTCGCGATCGCAGACCTGGCCGACGTGCGCGGCCAGCCGCGGGCGCGGCGCGCGCTCGAGATCGCCGCTGCGGGGGCGCACAACCTGCTCATGACCGGCCCGCCCGGGTCGGGCAAGACCATGCTCGCCCGCCGGCTGACCGGCATCCTGCCGCCGCCGTCGCACGCCGAGGTGCTCGAAATCACCCGGATCCACTCCGCAGCGGGCCTGCTCGCGCCCGGCGCGCGCCTCGACCAGCGACCGTTCCGTGCCCCGCACCACACCGCATCGGCGGCGGCGCTCGTGGGCAACGCCCGCCTGCGGCCCGGCGAGATCACGCTGGCGCATCGCGGCGTCCTCTTCATGGACGAGCTGCCCGAGTTCAACCGCACCGCGCTCGAGGCCCTGCGGATGCCGCTCGAGGACGGTGAGGTGCTGGTCTCACGCGCGGCCGGCAGCGTGCGCCTGCCCGCGGCCTGCATGGTGGTCGCGGCGATGAACCCGTGCCCATGTGGCCTGGCCGGCGATCCCGAACGCGAGTGTACGTGCACCGCCCAACGCCTCCACGCGTACCGGACGCGGATCAGCGGGCCGCTGCTCGACCGGTTCGATCTGCGGGTCGAGGCGCCGCGGGCCGAGGCCCATGCCGCGGCGGGCGAGCCGAGCCTGGCCGTCGGCACGCGCGTCGCCACGGCCAGGGAGCGGCTCCGCGAGCTGCCGCCGCCGCTCGGGGGTGCGGCGGCGGACATCCTGGCCCGGGCGGTCGACGGGATGCTGCTCTCGGGCCGCGGCGCCGACCGCGCCCGGCGCGTGGCCGTGACCATCGCCGCGCTCGAGGGCGCCGCGGCGGTCAGCGGAGACCACATGGCCGAGGCGCTGTCCTTCCGGGGAGCGGGCACATGACGGCCGAGGCGATCCTGCGCGTCGTGATCGCGGGGGCGCGGGCCGGCGTCGAGCCGGGCGCGACCGCGCGCCGGGCGGGCGGCCCCGAGGCGTTGCTGCACGCCTCGACACGCAGTCTCGACCGGCTCGGCGTCCCCGCGGGCTTCCAGACGGAGCTCCGGCAAGCCCGCAGCGCCGACGTCGCCGCCTACCTCCAGGAGCTCGCCGAGTCCGGCACGGCGTGTGCGACCGTGGCCCACCCGGCGTACCCGGCCGCGCTGCGCGATCTCGCCGACCCGCCCCTGGCGGTGTTCCTGCGCGGCGCCGCCGCGGTGCCGCCGCCGTCGGAGCGTGGCGCCGTGGCGATCGTCGGCGCACGCCGGCCGACCGACGCCGGGCTGCGCCTGGCGCGGCGGCTGGGAGCTTTCGCCGCGGGATCCGGGCTCGCCATCGTCAGCGGGATGGCGCTCGGCATCGACGGCGCCGCCCACGCCGGCGCTCTGGATGCCGGCGGCCTCACCGTGGCCGTGCTCGGCTGCGGCACCGACGTCGCCTATCCGCGCAGCCACCGCGGGCTCTACGCACGCATCGTCGAGCACGGCGTCGCGCTATCCGAGTACCCGCCGGGCACCGCGCCCGCACCGTGGCGATTCCCGGCGCGCAATCGGCTGATCGCTGCACTGGCCGGGACGCTCGTGGTCGTCGAGGCGCGGGCGCGCAGCGGTGCGCTCATCACCGCCGATCATGCGCTCGACCTCGGCCGCGACGTCGTGGCGGTGCCCGGCGCGGCGGGGGCGTCGTCCGCGGCGGGGACGAACGGGCTGATCAAGGCCGGCGCGGGGCTCGTCGAGGACGAGGCCGACCTGGCCGCATGGCTCGGCGTCGACCCGCCCGAAGCGCCGCCGGCGCCCGCCGATCCCGTCGCCCGAGCGGTGCTCGAGCGCCTGAGCGGCCGGCCGGCGTATGCCGACGACCTCGCCGGAGCGGTGGGCCTGGGGCCGGGCTCGACCGCGGCGCTCCTGTCGCGGCTCGAGATCGACGGCTGGGTGGCGCGCGACGCCGCGGGCCGATATACCCTGGCGCGGTCATGGACGCAACGCGGTGGGCAACGTTCGACTGCTACGGCACCCTGATCGACTGGAACGGCGGCATCCGGGCGACGCTCGCCAGGCTCTTCGGCGCGGGGGACGCCGACGCGCTGCTCCTGCGCTACCACGAGCTCGAGCCGCAGGTCGAGGCCGAGCTCTACCGCACCTACCGCGAGGTGCTCGACCTCGTCACCGGCATGATCGCGGCCGAGAGGGGCGTCACCCTCTCTGCCGAAGATGCCACCGCGATGTCCGAGTCGCTCCCCGCGTGGCCGGCGTTCGCCGAGGTGCCGGCCGCGCTCGCAGAGGCCCGCCGCCGCGGGTGGCAGCTCGTGATTCTCTCCAACTGCGATCGCGATCTGATCGCCTCGTCGCTGCCACGGCTCGGCGTCGAGTTCGCCGACGTGATCGTGGCCCAGGACGTCGGCTCGTACAAGCCCGCACCGGGGCACTGGCGCCGCTTCGACGAGCGCCATCCCGACGCCGCGGGCAGGCACGTGCACGTCGGAGCAAGCCGCTTCCACGACATCGTGCCGGCGTCCGGCCTCGGGCTGCCGTCGGTGTGGATCAACCGCCTGGGCGAGCCGGCCGAGCCGCGCGCGGGCGTCGAGCTCACCGCGCTGTCCGGCCTTCCCGACGCGCTGGACGGTCTGCTCCCCGCCTGACCGCCGGTAGAATGGGCGCTCGCAAAGGGGTGTAGCTCAGCTGGTAGAGCGGCGGTCTCCAAAACCGTAGGTCGCGGGTTCGAATCCTGCCACCCCTGTAGCCCAACCACGCCGAAAACGGCATGGTTGCGCGACAAGCGCCCAACTGCTGGGTTCCGCCTACGGTCGAATCCGATGCCAAGCAACCCGGCGGATAGTCGACGCTGCCGCGACCGCACTCGGGATTCGCCCCCAAGCGTCCGCGAGGGCTGGCACGGCGCCGGTAAGAGTGGAGGCCGTCGAACTGCCCACCTGCCTGGTTCGGCGGCCTCCCTGTTACTCGCCCACAGACAGCGCATCGGAGGGGTCGACGGCCGTCCTTCGCGCGACCGTCGACCCCCGGGGCGGATCCGCCAATGCTGTTGTGGGCGATCAGCCGAACCACCCTCGGACGTCGGCCGGCCACCGCGTTGAACGGCGACGGACCGCTGCCCACAAACGCAACACCGCCGAACAGCCGGGTTGCGTTACCTGCGGCGGCCGGAACGACCGGGCCGGCTACTCGACGCGCGCCGCTGCCGCCGAGCTCCGCCAGGTGGGCGGGTCGCGCAAATCAATCCTTCCCGACCACTGGTCATGCGCTGGTTGTCCGCTTACAGGCGTGTGGTTTCATTCGTGACAGGTGATACACGTGAAACACACCCCATCGCACCTCGAAGCGGCCGATTCGGATCTGCTCCGCGACACAATTCGCCATCACGATGAGTTGATCGGCCACCTGATGGATACCGCAGCGGAGCGCCATCACGAACTGTCCCGGACCTCCGGCCTTGCCCCCGCGCCGTCGCTCTTGTTGGCGCCCGCCCAGCTCCAAAGCCTCCAGAGACGATTCATCTTCGTGCTCGAGGTGGCCTGCGAGCTATGGTCGCGACCAGCCCCGGCAGACTGATCCTCGGCGGCGAAGCGCCTGGTGGCGGCGGTCGCGCGGCACGAGGGCTTGTCGGTAGCTTTCCGAATCGCGGGTTACGTGGCGGCACGGATGCGTGCAGACGGCCAGGCGGCTGATACTCGGGCGGTGACTGCCGGGCGAGATCGATCCAGGCTGTGGCGGTGGCTACGCCGCGCGGCGGTCGCTGCGGCCGTGGTGTTCGTGGCGATTCAACTCGTGCCGTACGGGCGCAGCCACACGAACCCGCCAACCACCAAGGAGCCGGCCTGGGACAGCCCACAGACGCGCGTGCTCTTTATGGATGCGTGTGGCGACTGCCACTCCAACCTCACGAGCTGGCCGTGGTACACGAACGTCGCGCCGGTTTCGTGGCTGTCCCAGCGCGACGTCGACGCCGGCCGCGCGCAGTTCGACGTCTCCAATTGGGATCGCCCCCAAGAGTTGAGCGCAAGTGACGCTGCCGACGCCATCCGCGGCGGCAGCATGCCGCCGTGGTTCTACACGCCGCTGCATCCAGCGGCGAACCTCTCTGCCGCCGACAAACAGCGGCTGATCACCGGACTCGCCCGCACGCTCGCCGCCTCGCCACCCATCGGCGGCGGCGGATAGCCGGGGGCCGCGGAGCGTGGGTGGGCCGGGTCGGCGGCGCCTGGGATCTCGAGCAGATCACCAGCGCGTGCAGTGGCGCGGCGGCGGGGTGCCGGGGATGAGGCCTCGCGCAGCGCCGTCGAGCAGGTCGACGACAAACCAGGCGCGGGCTCTCATCGGCTGGCAACCCCGGGTGCCTAACCTGGGGGTATGCCACACCGGATACCGCTGAAGCTCGAACGGCGGGAGACGGAGTGCCACGATTGCGGCCAGCCGATCCGATGGATCGTGGTGACGGTCTTCTCGAGGGAGGTCGGTGCATCGGCGGAGGTGCACGAGAGAGTCGAGTCTGTGAGTCGGTGCGAGACATGTGGTCGGCACTACCGCGCACCAGCGCCGCCGCCTGCGGATTGAAGTGGAGGCGGTCCCTGGTCGACGACCTTGGTTGCGGCTGCGTCCGCGAACGGGGGCACTTTCCTGACGTCGCGCCGTGATGCCTGTGTCGCCTATGCGCGACCCTGCCGCGCACCGCGTTGACCTGAAACCGGGGTTGCACTACGATCGGTCGGGTGCGGGCTTCGGAATGGGTCATGCTTGCCTACCGGCTGCCTCGCACGCCGTCGACACCGCGGATCACGCTCTGGCGCAAGCTGCGTCGCCTGGGCGTCGCCCAGATCGTCGACGGCGTCGTCGCGTTGCCGTCCGGTCGCGACAACCGTGAGCGGTTGGAGTGGCTGGCCGAGGAGGTCGTCCAGGCCGGCGGAGAGGCCACCATCTGGCTCTCGACGCCCGCGACCGCCGCTCAGCACCGGGCGCTCGCCGGTGCGATGACCGAGCGGGTCGAGGCCGAGTACCGGCAGATCGTCGCCGAGGCCGAGGCGGCGCAGGCCTGCCGCCCCGCCGATCGGCGGCGGACGCTTGCAAGGCTCCGGCGTGAGCTGCGCCGGGTCGACGCCCGCCGGCACTTCCCGACCGGCGAGGCGGCCACGGCCCGTCATGCGGTCGAGACGCTTGCGAGAGCATCGGCGGAGGCAGCGGCATGATCTGGGCGACTCGCCGCCACGTGCATATCGATCGGACCGCGTGCGCCTGGCTGATCCGCCGCTTCATCGACCCCGACGCCGAGTTCGTGTTCGTCGATGACCCCGACGACGTGCCAGCCGCCGCGACGCCGTTCGACATGCGCGGCGTCGAGCTCGGCCACCGCGACGGCCGCTGTTCGTTCGAGACGATGCTCGTCCACTACCGGCTGGACGATCCGGCGCTTCACCGCATCGGCCGCGTGGTTCACGAGGCGGACATCGGCGATGAGCGCCACGACGCGCCCGAGGCGGCGGGCATCGACGCGCTCCTGCGCGGGCTCGCGCTGACCGTGGCGGACCACGAGCAGCTGCTCGTGGTCACCCGGCCGCTCTACGACGCGCTGTATGAGCTGTGGAGCCGGGCCGGATGAGCGCGACGGCCGCCGCCGACCACGCGGGACGAGGCGAGGGCGCGGCCGACGCGAAGCCGAGCGAGCTTGAGGCGTTCTGGTTCTGGCTCAAGCTCGGCTGCATCAGCTTCGGCGGCCCGGCGGGCCAGATCGCCATCATGCACGAAGAGCTGGTCGAACGGCGCAGGTGGATCAGCGAGCGCCGCTTCCTGCATGCGCTCAACTTCTGCATGGCGCTGCCCGGTCCGGAAGCCCAGCAGCTTGCCTCCTACATCGGCTACTCCCTCTACGGGGTGCGCGGCGCGATCACGTCGGGAGGCCTCTTCGTCGCCCCCTCATTCGTCCTGCTCTGCGTGATGAGTGGCATCTACGTCGAGTTCGGCGACATCACCCTCGTCCGAGGGGTCGTCAGCGGCCTCGGCGCCGCCGTGGTCGCGCTGGTGGCCGCCGCCGTGCTCCGCGTCGGCGGCCGCGTCATCCACACCCGCGCCGCCGTGGGGCTCGCCGTGGCCGCGTTCGCGGCGATCGCCGCCGGAGTGCCCTTCCCGGTCATCATCGCCGTGGCCGGCCTGATCGGCTACCTGGCCGGCCGCTCGCACCCGGCGCTGCTGGGCCGGCCGGCAGCCCACGGCGACGACGACGATGCGACCGCCGAGGAGCATGCCGGCGTCAGCGTCCGCCGCCGCTTCGCCACGGGCCTCGTCATCTGGCTCGTCCCAATCGCCGTGCTCGTGCTCGCCGGCGGCGTCATCGGCGAGCTCGCCGGGTTCTTCACCCTGGCGGCGCTGGTCACCTTCGGCGGGGCGTACGCGGTCCTCCCGTTCGTTGCGAACGCCGCCGTCAACCACTATGGCTGGCTGTCGTCGAAGGACATGGTTGCCGGGCTCGCGCTGGGCGAGTCGACGCCCGGCCCGCTGATCATGGTGAACACGTTCGTCGGCTTCGTCGCCGCCTACCACGTCCAGGGCACGCTGGCGTGGGGCGTCCTCGGCGCCACCATCGCGACGCTCGCGACCTTCGTGCCCTGCTTCGTCTTCATCATCACCGGCGCACCGATGATCGACCGCATCCGCGCCACCGGGAGCTTCGCCAACAGCCTGAACGGCGTCACCATCTCGGTCGTCGGCGTGATCGCCGCGCTCGCCCTCTTCGTCGCCCGTCACGCCCTCGTCACCGACGGCCACCCCGACTGGGTGCTGACCTCGCTCGCCGCCGTCGCCTTCGTTGCGGTCTGGCGCTACCGCGTTGGCGTGATCCCCGTCGTCGCCACCTGCGCCGCGGTCGGCATCGCCGACGCATTCATCCGCTGAAACCCGGCCGTGTGCCTCGCCAGCCGGCCGTCAGAGCGCCGCCCAGAACTCCTGCACCGTCGCGTTGAACGCGGCCGCGTCCTCCTGGAAGGGCTGATGCGCCTGCTCGGGGACGCCGACCAGCCGCGCGCCGGGGATCAGGCGGGCGATCTCACGGGAGTGGCGGGGCGGGCAGATGACATCCTCGTCGCCGTGCAGGACGAGCGTCGGCACCGCGATCGCGCCGAGCCGGTCGCGGGTGTCGTGGTGCAGGATCGCCCGGCACGTGCGCTGGAACGCCTCGGTCGACTGAGGGTGGGGGTTGCGCAGCATCGCGTCGCAGAAAGCGTCGACGCGGCCGTCCTCGAACACCGCCCGCGAGTACGTCGACGCGAGGAAGTACATGAGGAACTTGCGCTCGTCGTCAGCGATGCCGGCGAAGTAGGCCGAGCTCTCGATGAACGTGCGGAAGAGCCGGTCGGAGTACGCCCACGAGCCCACGATCACGAGGCTGCCGGTGAGATCGGGGCGGGCGATGGCGAGCTCCTGCGTGATGGCGCCGCCCATCGAGAACCCCATCACATGCGCGGCGCCGATGCCGATCGCGTCGCAGAGCGCGGCCGCGTCGGCGGCCATGTCGCGGACGGTGAACTCGCCGTCGGGCAGCGACGAGCGGCCCACGCCGCGGTTGTCGACGACGGTGACGCGGTGGCCCTCGCTGAACGGGCCGAGCTGGCCGTCCCATGCGGTGACGTCGTCGCCGAGGCCGCACAGCAGGAGCACGTCGTCGCCCGCCCCCGCCTGGACGTAGTGGATGTCGACGCCGTTGACCCGCTCGATCGGCACGGCGCGATCCTATGCCATCGGGATACCCCTGACGCGACGCCGTCATACGAGCGGCATCCTGGGATCAGATGCTCATCGGCCTCGAACTCATCTGGCTCTTCGGCGCCCCGGGCTCGTGCTGGGGGCGCTCCGCGGGCTCGACATGATCATGTGGCACGACATCACGACGAGCCGGTCATCGACGGCCGCCATCGGCGTCCTCGCGCTCCCGTTCCGGCTGCTCACGAACGTCGCCACGGCGCTTGCCGCAGCGCTGCTCGTGTGGTCACGGAGCGGTGGGCTTGCGCCCGACCCCCGGAGTTGAGGGCCGGCGCCGGCGCGGCTGCAGGCGGCGCACGCCGCGCCCGTGCGGGCCGGGGTGCGGCGGCATCGGCCCGTGATGCCACGGCGCGATGCCGCCGCCCTGGCCACCGCTCCCGCCGGAGCGCAGTCCGCCAATCCGCTCGCCGATCCACTCGATCAGCGCCGCTCCCGCCATCGACAGGCTGAACGCCGCGATGAAGAAGACCGCAGTCGCCACAACCGTTGTATAGCTCAACCGGGCAGGGGCGCTCCGGTCTCGGTGAACGCAGGCGCCGTGTAGGCCGCGCCGGGGGTGCCGCCGATCGCGAGCAGCTGCACCGGCTCGTCGCCGGTCGTGATCTGGCGCTCCACGCCCGGCCCGAGGCGCGCGAACACGCCCGGCTCGAGCCGGATCTCGCGCCCGCCCGCATGCAGCGTGGCGCTGCCCGTGAGCACGGTGTAGACCTCCTCCTGGCCGTCCGCCGCGTGGTCGTGCCGGGGGTGGTGCTGGAACTGGGCCGGGAACTGCTCCACCTGCATCCCGAACGCGGTCACGCCCAGGCTCGCCCGCGCCCGGCAAAACCCGCCGCCGTTGGGGCTGTCGAACTCCTCGATGCGCTTCACGGTGACGTCGGACATCGCGCTCCCTCCTCGTTCGTCGCGCCGGCCGCTGCGACCGGCTGTCACGGGGAGGACGAACGGGCGCGTCCGAATTCGACAGCCCGGTCACCCAGCGGGGAAGAACACGTCCCAGTCCTCGCCGATCAGGCCGCCCGCGAGCCGGAAGTGGTAGGCGCCGCGGCCCTCGACGGCGCTCCCGTCCGCGACCCGGGTGCCGTCCCACTCGAAGAAGGCCGCCACCAGGTCGCCCTCACAGACGACGTGCCCGACGCGGTAGGTGCGCCCGCTGATCTGCGACTCGACCCACTCGAGGCCGGCGACGAACTGCGCGAACGTCCAGTCCCCGAACGGCGAGTGGTGCACGTAGCCGTCGGCGAGCAGCGCGCGCATGCGCTCGACGCCGGCCGGCTCCGACCAGCACCGCTCGACGACCGTGCGGGCGATCGTGTGCGGGTCGGCGGGCGGCACCGCGCGAGGATACCGCGGGAACGGGGTATGCAGGGGGTGGGAGGGCCGTACGCCGGTGCGGCCCTCCCACCCAGCCTGCCTCACCCCTGCGTCTGGGCGGCGACGCCCACGACCTGGCCCTGCGGGCTCGAGAGCAGGCCAAAGGTGACGCCCGGCACGCTCGTCGCCGGCTGGACGACGGCGCCGCCCAGGCGCTCGGCTTCGGCCAGCGTCTCGGCGACGTCGCCCACGCCGACGAAGAACGTCACCATCGCCGCGCCGCCCTGCGTGGGCCCGATCCCGCCGGGGATCGCGCCCTCGGCGTTCGCGTCGACGTACGTGTAGCCGGGGAAGGCGCCCTCGGGGAACGACCAGTCAAACAGCGACCCGAAGAACTCGCGGGCGGCGTCGGGGTCCTGCGAGCGCACCTCGAAGTGCACGACCGGGTTCGGCATCGGACTCTCCTCTCGTCCTCGTGCCCGGCCGGGACTGGCCGGGCTGGTCACAAGGACGAACCGCGGCGCCCGGAATCGACACCGGCGGGTGCCTAGTCGTCGCGCAGCTGGACGATCTGGGTGGTCGGGTTGATCAGGTCGATCCGCCCGATCGGGACGATCTCGGTCTGGGTGCCCGTGAGCCCGTGCCGCACAACCGAGACGGCGTCGGGCGTGTCGAGGTCGTTCCCGTAGATCAGATGCGAGACACGCCCGACCCTGCGCTGGTCCGCGGTGTACACCGTGAACCCCTCGCAGTTGTGCAGATCGACAGGCCGGAGCATCAGCGAGTCGGCTGCGATGTGTCTCAGGAATCCGATGGCGGGCCCCCTCGCCGTAAACTTGCAGGTCGGACAAGCGTTCTCACCCGGCCCCACGCCCCTCGGCCCCGCCGGCGTCCCGGCCGGGCAGCTGGGATCCTATGCCGCGCGTCGGCGGGACGTCAAGCGGTCGCCGCGGGAGCGTGAGCGGCGTCCCACAACACCGGGAACAGGGGATGATCCATCGCCGCTCCGGCAGGCAGCTCGGCCTCGAGGCCGGGGAACGGCGGCGACGTCCGCCACGCCCGCGGCGCGTGCACGACGTCGTCGCCCAGGAAGCGCACCGAGAACGCCCGCCGCCGCGTCTGCGAGCCGCCCGCGGCGTGCAGCGTGAGCATGTGGAAGAAGACGGCGTCGCCGGGCTCGAGCGCCCAGCCGACGATCGGCGCGGTCGCCCGGTCGATGTCGGGCAGCTCCGCGAGGCTGCCCTCGGGGAACCAGCGCGCCTGGTCGTCCATGAACGAGCGCGGCATCAGCCACGGGCCCAGATGCGATCCGGCGACGAACTCGAGCGTCGCCTCGCGCTTCACCGGGTCGACCGGCATCCACATGCTGCAGGTCTGCGTGCCGTCGATGTTGTAGTACGGCTGGTCCTGGTGCCAGGGCGTCGGCTGGGCGGTGCCGGCCTCCTTGACCAGCAGGTGGTCGTGGTAGAGCCGCACCTGCCGCGAGCCCATGAGCGCGCCCGCGATCGCACTCGCCGCCGAGCCGCGGATGAACCGCTCGAACTCGGGGATGCGGTCCCAGTTGCAGAAGTCCTCGAAGAAGCGGCCGGCGTCGTCGGCCCGGCTCGCCACGATCCCGCGCGGGCTCGGGTCGGCCAGGTTGCGCTCGATCCCGGCGGCGACCAGGGCGATCTCGTCGGCCGGGAACGCTCCGCGCACGCACACGGCGCCGTCGCGGCGGTAGTCGTCGACCAACTCGGGGGAGAGTGCAAAGGCCATGTGAAGACGAGTCTAGATGGTGCGGGCGGCTTGAAAATTCTGTAAGCGAAGCGGCCTCGGTGCTGCAAATTTCTAGGTGGATGGCTAGCGTGCACCGCTTCGTGCCCTCGCCACCGCGCACACCGCTTGCCCGGCGTGCCGCCCTGACGGCGGCGCTCGCGGCGACCCTTGTGGCCGCGTTCGCCCAGCCCGCGCAGGCCCTGCGGAACCCGGCCCAGACCCCGCTGCGATCGTGGCAGGTGCTCGCCCCCGGCTGGACAGCCTCCAACAAGGAGCTCGGCCGCGTCGATCACATCGTCCGCGTCGGCCGCACGGTCTACCTCGGCGGCAACTTCACCGTCGTGGCCAGCCACGGCGGCCGCACCGTCACCCGCATGCACCTCGCGGCGGTGGCCGCAGGCACGGGCAAGCTGCGCTCCTTCCACCCGCGCCTGAACGGCCGCGTGTACGGCCTGGCGGTCTCGCCGGGCGGGCGCTACCTGTTCGTCGGCGGGCAGTTCACGGCGGTCGGGGCGCATCACCGCCACGGCCTGGCCGCGTTCGACCTGCGCACCGGCCGGCTGGCGCAGCGGCTGCCGGACATGGGCATCAGCGGCACGGTGCGCACGATCGCGGTCACCCGCACGGGCAACCTGTACGTCGGTGGCAGCTTCGGCCGCGTCGGCAAGAGCCGGCGGACGAACCTCGCCAAGCTGATCCTGCGCGGCCGCCGCTACGTGCTCAGCCCGCGCTGGCGGCCGGCGACCTCGAGCGACGTGCGCGGCATCGTCGTCTCGGCCCACACGTCGCGGGTGATCGTGGGCGGCGACTTCAAGTCGGTGAACGGCCGCCGCGGCCAGAGCGGCATCGCCGCGCTCGGCCTCGGCGCCGGCCGGCTGCTGCGCTGGGCGAACCACCCCACCAGCCCGATTCTCGGCCTCGCCCTGTGCGGGAAGCGCATCTACGCGGCCATGGGCGGCCCCGGCGGCACGGCGCTCGCCTACGGCATCGGCGGACAGCGCAGGTGGTACTACATGACCGACGGCAACATCCAGGCGGTGACGTGCTTCGGCCGCCGCGGCGTGTTCGGCATGCACGGCGACTTCGTCGCGCCGCGACAAGAACCAGAAGCTGAGCGAGTTCGGCTCGAGCCGGCGGATCCAGCGCCACAAGCTCTTCATGCTCACCTACGCCGGTGCGCTCATGCGCTGGAACCCGGACCTGAGCTCGACCGCCGGGGTGCTCGGCGTGTGGGCGCTCGCGCAGGGCCGCGGCAACCTGTACGTGGGCGGCGACTTCACCGGGGTGCACGGCCGCGCCCAACAGCGCTTCGCCATCCTGCCGCGCCGCTGACGGCGGTAGCGTTCGGGGATGCGGCCCGCCCGGCCCCGGTTCCGTGCTCGCGGCGCCCTCTTCGCGGCGCTCGCCTGCGGGTTGCTCGCGATCGCGTGGGAAGCGGCGGCGGCGGCGGTGTGGATCATCGCAGTGGCGGCGGCCGCGATCGGCGTCTGGATGGCCGACCTCGCCCGGCGCGACCTCGGCCTGCGCAGGCCGCGCTGAGAGGTACCGCCCCTTCTCCGGCGAATGACGACCCTCTAGAGTCTCTTTCGACACGATGCAGGTGGCACGTCCTCACACGGCCCCGCCGCGCGGCGGGATGTTCGACGGGTATCTCGAGTGGATGCGCGCTCGCGGTGCCTCGCCCGCGACCCTGCGGGCCTACACGGCCGACCTTGACCAGCTCGACCGCTGGCTCGCCGCCGCCGGCGTCGAGGCGGCCGAGGCCGACGCGCGCACGCTCCGCCGCTACGCCGCCTACCTGGGCACCTGCCGGTACGCGCCGGCCACGGCGGCCCGCAAGCTGAGCGCCGTCCGCGGCGCCTACGCCTGGATGCACGACCGGGGCGCGATCGAGCGCAGCCCGGCCGCGCTCGTCCCCGGCCCGCGCCGCGCGCGCACGCTGCCGGCGACGCTCTCGGCCGACGAGATGGCGCGTCTGCTCGACGCGCCGGCCGGCACCACGCCGCGCGACCTGCGCGACCGTGCGCTGCTCGAGCTGCTCTACGGCTGCGGCCTGCGCGCGGCCGAGGCCTGCGACCTCGCGCTCGCCGACGTCCGCCTCGAGACCGGCTCGCTGCGCGTGACCGGCAAGGGCGGGAAGCAGCGCGTCGTGCCGCTCGGCGGCGCCGCCGAGGCTGCGCTCGAGCGCTACCTCGCCCGCGGCCGGCCGCAGATGGCCGCGGCGGGCACCGCCGGCCGCCTGTTCGTCAGCGTCCGCGGCCGCCCGCTGCACCCGTCCGACGTGCGCCGGGCGCTCCTGCGCGCGCTCGACCGGGCCGGCGTCGCGCAGCGCTCGCCGCACGCCCTGCGGCACACGTTCGCCACCCATCTGCTCGAGGGCGGCGCCGACCTGCGCAGCATCCAGCACCTGCTCGGCCACGCATCGGTCGGGACAACCCAGGTATACACCCACGTGAGCGTTCGCCATCTGCGCACCGCACACGCGCGCGCCCATCCACGAGCATGATGACCGACGAATCCGTCGATATCTGGACCGAGTACAAGCGCACCGGCGACAAGCGGCTGCGCGATCGCCTGATCCTGACGTACGCGCCGCTCGTCAAGTACGTCGCCGGGCGCCTGGGCACGGGCCTGCCCGCGCACGTCGACGAGGGCGACCTGGTGAGCTACGGGCTGCTCGGCCTGATGAACGCGATCGAGCGCTTCGACCCCAACCGCGACATCAAGTTCGAGACCTACGCGATCAGCCGCATCAAGGGCTCGATCATCGACGAGCTGCGCTCGATGGACTGGGTGCCGCGCTCGGTGCGCAGCCGCGCCCGCGAGATCGAGCGCGGGGTGGTCGAGCTCGAGCACAAGCTGCACCGGCCGCCGACCGACGAGGAGATCGCCGGCCACCTGGGCATCACCGGCAGCGAGTTCCAGGACAGTCTGGCGCAGATCTCGCGCTCGTCGGTGGCCGCGCTCGACGAGCTGTGGACGATCTCCTCGTCGGGCGGCGACACCGTCGCCCTGATCGACACGCTGCAGGACCCGCACGCCGACGACCCGTCCACCGAGATGACGCGCACCGAGATGCGCGACTCGCTCACCGGGGCGATCTCGCGGCTGCCCGAGCGCGAGAAGACGGTCATCCAGCTCTACTACTACGAGGAGCTGACGCTGCGCGAGATCGGCGAGGTGCTCGGCGTGACCGAGTCGCGCGTCTCGCAGCTGCACACGAAGGCGATCCTGCGTCTGAAGGGCAAGCTGCAGGGCAGCCTCGAGCGCGCGTCGGCCGACCGCCACCGCTGACCGGGCGACCCGGCTGTCAGTCCGGCGGCCCGAGGGGGTGCGGTAATCTGAACCCCTCGACCGACCGACGATCTGCAGCTGGAGGAGTGCATGCCCAACACGGAGTCCGGGAAGATCCGAAACGTGGCGGTGATCGGCCACCGCGGCACGGGGAAGACCTCGCTCGTCGAGGCCCTCCTGTACGAGGCCGGGACGACGAACCGCCTGGGCAGCGTGGCCGACAAGTCGAGCGTGTCCGACTACGACGAGGAGGAGCGCCGGCGTGGCATGTCGATCGCGGCGACGGTGACCCACCTCGAGTGGCAGGAGCGCAACATCAACCTGATCGACACGCCGGGCGAGCCCAGCTTCCAGGCCGACGTGCTGTCGACGCTGCGCGTGGTCGAGGGCGCGATCGTCGTGGTCTCCGGCGTGCTCGGCGTCGAGGTCGGCACCGAGCGGCTGTGGCGCCGGTGCGACGAGCTCGGCCTCTCGCGGCTCGTGCTCGTCAACCTGCTCGACCGTGAGCGGGCCGACTTCTTCGCCGCCCTCGAGGCGCTGCAGACCCGGCTCTCGCCGCGGTGCGTGGCCGTCGAGCTGCCGATCGGGTCGGAGCACGAGTTCCACGGCGTGGTCGACCTGGTGCACATGGTCGCCTACCTGCACGACGGCGACGGCGGCGTCCACGACGAGCCGGCCGACATCCCCGACGAGGTGCGGGGCGTGGCCGACGAGTACCACGACAAGCTCATGGACATCGTCGCCGAGACGTCGGACGAGCTCATGGAGCGCTACCTCGAGGGCGACGAGATCACGCGCGAGGAGATGGCGGCGGCGCTGAAGAAGCTCGTCACCGAGGGCGAGCTCTTCCCGGTCGGCTGCGGCGCCGCAACGCGCAACATCGGCTCGCGCGGGCTGCTCGACCTGATCGTCGAGGGGCTGCCGTCGCCCGCCCGGGCGCGCAACGTGCCGGAGGTCGGCGGCGCATCCACGCTCGCCTACGTCTTCAAGACGATCGCCGACCCGTTCAGCGGCAAGATCAACCTGCTGCGCGTGTTCGCGGGCACGCTCACCTCCGACTCGAACCTGGTCAACAACCACACGCACTCGAAGGAGCGCATCGGCCAGCTCCTGACGCTGCAGGGCAAGGACCACGCGCCCACCGACGCGCTCCCGAACGGGGCGATCGGCGCCGTCGCCAAGCTGAAGGAGACGGGCACCGGCGACGTGCTCTCCGACGTCGACTCGCCCGTCTCGATCGAGCCGCTCGCGTTCCCGGCGCCGGTCGTGTCGTTCGCGATCGAGCCCAAGCACAAGGGCGACGAGGAGAAGGTGCACACCTCGCTGCGGCGGCTGCAGGAGGAGGATCCGTCGCTCGACGTGCACCGCGACCCGCAGACGGGCGAGACGATCGTCGCGGGGCTCTCGCAGATGCACGTCGAGGTGACCCTCGAGCGCATGGCCCGCCGCTTCGGCGTCGAGGTCAACCTGCACCCGCCGCGCGTGCCGTACATGGAGACGATCCGCAAGTCGTCGCGCGCCCAGGGCCGGTACAAGAAGCAGACGGGCGGCCGCGGCCAGTTCGGCGACTGCCACATCACGCTCGAGCCGCTCGGCGACCACGAGGGCTACGAGTTCGTCGACAAGATCGTCGGCGGCGTGATCCCGCAGGGGTTCCGGCCGGCGGTCGACAAGGGCATCCAGGAGGCGATGCAGCAGGGCGAGCTGGCCAGGTGCCCCGTGGTCGGCGTCAAGGTGACGCTCGTGGACGGCTCCTACCACACGGTCGACTCATCCGAGATGGCGTTCAAGATCGCCGGCTCGATGGCGTTCAAGAAGGCCTTCGCCGAGGCCGACCCGGTGCTGCTCGAGCCGATCATGAAGCTCGAGATCTCGGTGCCCGACGAGAGCATGGGCGACGTGATCGGCGACATGACGTCGCGGCGCGGGCGCGTGGGGGGGATGGACCCGGCCGGCGGGACGACGACGATCCACGTCGAGGTGCCGCTCGCCGAGGTGCTCACCTACGCCCCCGACCTGAACTCGATGACCGGCGGGCGCGGCGACTACCAGATGAGCCTCCTGCGCTACGAGGAGGTCCCGGCCCACGTCGCCCAGCAGGTCATCGCCGCCGCCTCGAAGGACAAGGAGCTCGCGAAGGCGTAACGGCGGAGAGGACAGGGTGCCTGGCACCGAATGGTGCCAGGCACCGGTCCGCCTACGTCAGAGGATGGTGCACTGCACTTCGGACCAGCCGCCCAGGCCGATGATCTGGGCCGCGTGGGCCGAGAGGTCGAGCACGCCGCGCCCGAACGGGCCGCGGTCGTTGACGCGCACGACGACCGAGCGGCCCGTGGCCAGGTCGGTCACCCGCAGCATCGTGTTGAACGGCAGCCACGGGCTCGCCGCGGTCAGCTTGTTCGGGTCGAAGATCTCGCCGTCGGCGGTGCGCTGGCCGGCGAACCCGGGCCCGTACCAGCTGGCCTCGCCGGTGAACCCGCCCTGGCCGCCGCCGGACTCGGGCGGGGGCGCCGAGCCGGCCTGCGTCGCGAGCGTCGCGCGGCGGGTCCGCTCGGCGTTGAGCTGGCTCTGGATACTCGCGTCGATGCCGGCCAGCACGGCCCTGCGGTCGGCGATGGCGCGCTCGAGCGCGTGCTGCGCGCCCTGCTGCCGGGCGAGCTGGGCGGCGACGGCGCCGAGGCCGGCGCTGAGCTGCCGCCGCTGGACGGCGAGCATGTGCTGCGCGACCCCGATGCGGCGGATCAGCTCGGACGACGAGGCGTTGAGGCGCGACAGCACGTCGACCCGCTGGATCAGGTCGGAGAACGAGTTCGACGACAGCACGTAGGCAGTCGTGTCCGTCGGGCTCGTCTTGTAGTCACCGACGATCAGGCGGGCGAGCGCGGACTGATCCTCGTTCAGCGCCAGCTGCTGGGACGAGATCGCGCCGTCGATCCCGGCGATCGACGAGCGCAGGAAGCGCACGCGTGCACGCGACCGCCGCTCGACCGCGATCATGTGCGTGCGGCGCCAGTCCAGCACCTCGATGCGATGCAGGATCGCGGCCGCCTCGGACCGCTGTCCGGCGACGGACCCCGCCGACGCGCCGGCGGACACCATGCCGGCACCTGCCGTGGTTAGAGCAATCAGCGTGGTCCAGGCGATGCGTCTGCGCGTGTTCGCGGTGTCTCGCCCCCCTTCGGCGCGCAGGACATTACCCGGATGCGGCGGCCCCGGCAACCACCACCCGTCCCCGCGGGCGGCACTTGTGCGCACACGCGGCGGTTTCGTGAATGTTGCTCCAATCAGGCTCCGATCCGTGCATGCTGCAGGGCGTGCAACGTGCCGGGCGGTCGCATGCAGCCGGCGGGCGCATGTCCGAGCGCCGCGGATCGCCCTATCCGGGGGTATACTCGGCCTCCTGGAGCCCCATTTTCCGGAAGTGCCGGACATGATCGAGATCCGCCGGAACGACATCGAGAAATCCTGCGCCGTGTGCGGCCGGACGCTGCTCCTGGGTGAGCGGATGGTCGCCTACGAGCGGCCCGAGGGCGACGACGCCCGCGTGTGCGAGCTGTGCCTCGACCAGGCCGACGCGTTCGGCTGGATCCGCGAGGGCGCGCTCAGCGTGCCGCTGCAGCTGCAGTCCGCGCGGCATGCCAAGCGCAGCGGCGGCCTGCGCGGCTTTCTGGGCGGGTCGCAGCGGCGTCCGGGCGTTCCCGAGCCGTTCACGCCCGAGGCGCTCCCGGCCGATCCGCGCGACGCGGTCGCCGCCGGGCTCGAGCTCTTCAACGAGAGCTACCACCCGCGCACCGTGATGGGCATCGCCCGCACGCTGGGCGATCCGCGCGTGAGCGTGGTGATGCGCAGCCCGCGCGAGATGGTCGTGACCGTGGCGTGGGACCTGTCGTGGTACCAGTTCCGAGTCGACATGCTCGGCCCGCAGCCGGTCACCCTGCAGCACCGCGGCGAGGACGTGGGCGAGATCGACAGCCGCTTCCGCGACTGGAACGCCCAGGCCGAGCCCGACGGCACGCTGGCCCTCGCGGTCTAGCCGGAGCGCCTGGCTCAGACGTCGGGGTCGAAGGCCTCGGCGCGGGGGAAGGTGCCCATCGCGCGCGGCCGACGGCGATCGCGCAGCTCGCGGCGCTCGTCCGGGGTGCCCGCCTCGCCCGCGCGGCGGTCGCCGGCACGGGCACGGCGATCGACGATCACCTCGACGTTGGGGTTGTCGCGGTAGTACTCGGTCATTCGCGGCAGGAGCTCGGCCTCGAGCTCGGGCGGGATCACGCAGTAGATCATCTCCCGAAGTAGACACCGGCAAGGCCCGGTGCGTCAAGGGGTATGCTCGCGTCGTGGCAGTCCCCAATGCGCTCGAGTGCCTGCGGTGCCGACGGCGCTATCCCGTCGTGTCGATGCCCGGCGGGTGCCCGTCGTGCTCGGCCGAGGGCATGCCGGCGAACGTCGCGCCGGTGTACGGACGCGTGTCGGCGCTGAAGCCGGGCAAGCTCTCGGGACACGGCCTGACCCGCTTCGCCGCACAGCTGCCGATCACCCGCGACCGCCTGATCACGATGGGCGAGGGCGACACGCCGCTCGTGCCGACGGCCGCGCTCGGCCAGCAGCTCGGCCTGCGCCGGATGCTGCTGAAGGACGAGCGTCGCAACCCCACCGGCAGCTGGCGCGACCGCTTCGCCGCGCTGGCCGTGTCGCAGGTCGAGGACACGTCGGTGACGATCGCGAGCGCCGGCGACGAGGCGCTGTGCGTCTCGCTCGCAAGCTACGCCGCCCGGGCCGGACTGCGCTGCGTGAGCCTGGTCGAGCCCGACGCCGGCGCGCGCAGCCGCGACGCGATCGAGGCCGTCGGCGGGCGCGTCGTCGGCGTGGCATCGCCCGAGGCCCGCTGGCCGCTGCTGGCCGACGCCGAGCGGTCGCTGGGCTGGCGGGCGGTCTCGAACCGCACCACGCCGCCGATCGGCGGCGACCCGCTGGCGATCGAGGGCTACCGCACGATCGCCTACGAGATCGCCGAGGAGCTGCGCTGGAGCGCGCCCGACCTCGTGCTCGTCCCGGCGGCGCTCGGCGACGGCATCCAGGGCATCTGGCGCGGCTTCCGCGACCTGGTGTCGTGGGCGGTGATCGACCGCATCCCGCGGATGGTGGCGGTGGAGGTGGCGGGCGCCGTGGCGGCCGCGCTGGCCTCGGGCAAGGACTGGGTGCCGCCGAGCGGGCCGATGGAGTCGCAGGCCCGGTCGCTCGCCGGCGTCACCGGCACCGTGCAATCGCTGCATGCCGTGGTCGAGTCCGAGGGCCTCGTGGTGCGCGTCTCCGAGAGCGAGCTCGAGCACGCCCGCATGCAGCTCGGCGAGCTCGAGGGCATGTGGACCGACCTGGCCGCCGCCGCGCCGGTGGCCGCCGCGATCAAGCTCGCGCAGCGCGGCGACGTGCCGACGCGCACGCTCGTCGTACCCGTGCTCACCACGAACGGCGCCTACGACGGCTCGTCCACGGCGGTGGGGGCGCTCGAGACGGTCGACGCCCGGGTCGACGAGCTCCTGCGCGTGCTCGCCGTCCGCGGCGAGTAGAGTTTGCGGCCGATGGCGGTCGCCACCAACTCCTATCGCAACTACATCGCCGGCGAGTGGGTCGACTCGATCAGCGGTGAGCGCTTCGACGACACGAACCCCGCCACGGGCGACGTGATCGGATCGTTCCCGCGCTCGACGGCCGCCGACGCCGACCGCGCCGTCGCCGCCGCGCACGACGCCTACGCGAGCTGGCGGCTGTACCCGGCGCCCAAGCGCGCGGAGATCCTGTTCCGGGTCGCAGAGCTGCTGCGCGACCGCAAGCCCGAGCTCACCCGCACGATGACCCAGGAGATGGGCAAGGTGCTCGCCGAGGCCGGCGGGGACGTGCAGGAGGGCATCGACATGACCTACTACATGGCCGGCGAGGGCCGGCGCATGTTCGGTCAGACGGTGCCCGCCGAGATGCCGGACAAGTTCGCGATGAGCCTGCGCCAGCCGATGGGCGTGGTCGCGGTGATCACGCCGTTCAACTTCCCGATGGCGATCCCGACCTGGAAGCTCATGCCCGCGCTCGTGACCGGCAACACCGCCGTGTTCAAGCCGGCGGGCGACACGCCGCTCCTGGGCGAGATGCTCGTGCGGATCTTCGAGGAGGCGGGCCTGCCCAAGGGCGTGATCAACATCGTCCACGGCGGCGGCGCCACCGTCGGCCAGCGCCTGATCGAGCACCCGGACGTGAAGATCGTGACGTTCACCGGCTCGAAGGAGACCGGTATCCACGTCGCGCGCACCGGCGCGGAGACGCTCAAGCGTATCCACCTCGAGCTCGGCGGCAAGAACGCGATCATCGTCATGGACGACGCCGACCTCGACAACGCGGTCGACGGCATCCTGTGGAGCGCATTCGGCACGAGCGGCCAGCGCTGCACCGCAGCGAGCCGCGTGATCGTGCACGAACGTGTCTACGACGGCCTCGCGTCGAAGCTCGTCGCCCGCGCCGAGCAGCTCCGGATCGGGAACGGCCTCGACCCCGAGGTCGACGTCGGCCCGCTGATCAACCAGGCGGCGCTCGACAAGGTCGACCGCTACACCGGGATCGCCCGCGACGAGGGCGCCGAGATCCTCACCGGCGGCGAGCACTACCGAAACGGCGAGAACGGGTTCTTCTACCGGCCGACGATCTACGGCAGGGTCGATCGCGACATGCGCGTCGCCACCGAGGAGATCTTCGGCCCGGCGACGGCGCTCATCCCGTGCCGCGACCTCGACGACGCGATCGCGATCTCGAACCGCGTCGAGTACGGCCTCTCGAGCGCGATCTACACCGACGACGTCAACGCCGCGTTCCGCGCGATCCGCGACCTCGACACCGGCATCACCTACATCAACGCCGGCACGATCGGCGCCGAGATCCAGCTGCCGTTCGGCGGCACCAAGTACACCGGCAACGGCCACCGCGAGGCGGGGACGGCGGCGCTCGACACCTACACCGAGTGGAAGTCGGTGTACGTGGACTACTCCGGCAAGCTGCAGCGCGCCCAGATCGATAACCAGCCGTCATGAGGCTGACCGAGCTCCACGCCGACCTGCAGACGCTGCGGGAGAACCTGGCCGCCGAGCTCGCCGCGATCAACCGCTACGAGGCGCAGGCGTTCTCGCTCGCCGACGAGCGCGCCCAGGAGGTGGTGCAGCGCATCGCCGACGACAAGAAGGAGCACGTCGCCCGCCTGCTCGACCTGCTGCGCCGGCTCGACGTGAAGCAGCGCGAGAAGATCGAGCGACTCCCGCCGGCGTGAGGGCGCGCATGTGGGTGGACGGCGGCAGCCGGGGGAACCCGGGCCCGGCCGCCGTCGGGTACCGGATCGAGGACGACGCGGGCGCGGTGCTCGACGAGTCGGGCGAGGTGATCGGCGTCGCCACCAACAACGAGGCCGAGTACCGCGCGCTGATCACGGCGTTTCGCCGGGCCGCCGCGCTGGGGGCGCACGAGGTTGAGGTGCGGGCGGACTCCCAGCTCCTGCTGCGGCAGATGACCGGGCGCTACAAGGTGAAGAGCCCGCACCTGCGCGAGCTCTGGCACGAGGCCCAGCAGGCGGCCGACGGCTTCGAGCGCGTCCGCTACATCGAGGTGCGCCGCACCGAGAACACCGAGGCCGACCGCCAGGTCAACCTCGCGCTCGACCGGGCCTGAGGCCCGCGACCGGCGGTATACTGAGCGCTCTTCCAGCGGCTGTAGCTCAGTTGGCTAGAGCGTCTGCTTGCCATGCAGAAGGTCGAGGGTTCGAGCCCCTTCAGCCGCTCTTCTTCGTATCTGCCAGAGGTGTGCCAGCGCGGTCTTGCGGTGGTGGCGCGGGTGTGGGACAGTCGCGGTGGGGAGTATGGGGGATCGCTGCACATTCGAGCGGAGGCCGCTCGGCCTGGGGTGGGAGAGGGCCGGGTAGCGACGGTGGCCGAGGATCCCGACGTGCTCGGTGGATCCGATCACGGCCCGCTCCGGGTGGTGATCGTGGGTGGCGGTGTCGGCGGGTTGGAGGCGATGCTGGCGCTGCGTGATCTGGCTGGGGACCGCGTCGAGGTCACGCTGCTCTGTCCGGAGTCCGAGTTCCGTCAGCGGCCTGTATCGGTCGCGGTGCCGTTCGGTCGCGACCAGGTTCACAGCTACGCGATCACCGGCTTGGCCGCCTCCGCCGGGGCGCGGGTCGTCCAGGGGTCGCTCGAGCGAATCGACCCGGCAGGCCATCTTGCCACGGCGGCCGGCGGCCAACCGCTCTCCTACGACGTGCTCGTGATCGCCTGCGGCGCTCGCCGTGTCCCTGCCTTGGAAGGCGCGCTCACCTTCCGTGGCGAGGAGGATGCCGACGCGGTTCGCAGCCTCCTGAGGGAGCTGGATCTCGGCGTGATCACGCGCGTCGCGTTTGCGCTCCCGCGAGGTGCGTCGTGGGCGCTCCCGCTGTATGAGCTCGCGCTGATGACCGCAGCCCATGTCGCCGAGAAACGGCTCTCATCGGTCTCCCTCGAGCTCGTGACGCCCGAAGCCCGACCCCTCGCCCAATTCGGTGGCGATGTCAGCGCGAAGGTGTCCGAGCTCTTGCGCGACAACCACATCGGCGTGCACCTCAACACCTATCCGGTACGCGTGTACCCCAGCCGGCTGATGCTGGCGCCGGCCCGGGCGCTTCCGGTCGACCGGGTGATCTGCATTCCGGAGGCGCGTGGTGTCGCGATCGCCGGGCTTCCGCACAACCCGGACGGGTTCCTGTCCACCGACGATCTGGGACAGATCCCCGGTGTCCCGGACGCGTACGCCATCGGAGACATCACGACGTTCCCCATCAAGCAGGGCGGCATCGCCGCCCAGCAGGCCGGGCATGTCGCGCGCCTGATCGCCCGCCGCGCGGGCGCTCGGGTCGAGGCGCCGCCGTTGCGTCTCGAGCTGCACGGGCTGCTGCTCACCGGCGCAGCGCCGCTCTACCTGCATGCCAACCTGACAGGCGGAAGCGGCGGCACGGCCACCAGCACCGCTGCGCCGACGGGACCGGGCGGGAAGATCGCCGCGCCCCACCTGGCCCGCTACCTCGCCACCGCAGCGCCAAGCGGCTCGAGAACTTCTCGCCCGTGACGTCGGCAGGCCGGGCGAACTCGCCGGCCATGACTCATTCGTTGTGGTTCACGACCTCGACGTTGTGGCCGTCCGGGTCGAGCACGAAGGCGCCGTAGTAGCCCGGGTGGTAGACGGCGCGCTCGCCGGGGGCGCCGTGGTCCTCGTAGCCCGCTGCGAGCGCGGCGGCGTGGAACGCCCGCACCGTGGCGTCCGCGTCCGCGGGGAAGGCGAGGTGGACGTGCTCGGTGAGCGGGCGTCCGTCGCGCACGAGTGAGAGGGAGAAGTCGGGGCCCGAGAGCTCGACGCGGTCCGGCGTGTCGTGCGTGAGGCGAAGTCCGGCGTACGGCGCGATGGCCGTGTAGAAGCGCCGCGACGCCTGCGGGTCGCAGACGCGGAGCGACACGTGGTCGATGTTGCCGACGGCCACCGGGCGCTCCGGTTCGCGGTGGACCGCCTCGACGCTGTTGCCGCCCGGGTCGAGCAGGCAGCCGCCGTCGTCGTGCGGATGACCGACGTCGATGCCCGCCTGCCGGAACGCGTCGACGGCTGCGCGGTCGGACGCCCGGAAGCCGACGTGCAGCCCACGGGTCACAGGGTGCTCGCGGTCCGTCGGGCCGATGGCCCAGTCCTCCCACTCGACCAGCCCGGCGTCCGCGTGGTTCGGCTGGATGCCGAGCGCCGACAGCACGGTGCGGTAGAAGCGCTCGGACGCGGCCAGGTCGGACGCGGCGATCCCCACGTGGTCGCACATCGGCCCGAGGCTACCTCATCGCCGTCCCTGCGTTCGCGTACGATCTCCTCGTGGATTCGGCTACCAGGTAGCGGTTCTGCGCGGCTCACGCCGCGTTCTTCGGCAGCGTTTCGAGGCTCGAGCGATCGGCCTCGCCGCTGCGTGCACGCTACCTTCGGGAGGATCACGATGACACGACAGAACCTGTTCTCCGGCGTCTGGGACGGAGACGACAACGAGACCGGAAGGCGGCACCAGGTGTTCTGGCGGCCGGACGACGCCCGGATGGGGGCAACGCTGTACGAGCTCGCTCCCGGCGCTCCGGAGGATCGCATCCACATGCATTTCGGCGCCGAGGAGATGTTCTTCGTCCTCACGGGCCGCCCGTCGTTCCGGAACCGCGACGGCGTCGAGCAGCTCGCCCCGGGGGACGTGGTCGTCTGCCCGGAGGGGCGCGCCGGGCTGCACACCTTCAGCAATCCGACCGACGAGCCCGCTCGGATCCTCGCGCTCAGCGCCGGCAGCTTCCCCGATGTCGTCGCCTATCCCGAGGACGGGTATGCGTGGGTCGCGACGCGGGATCCCGATCCGAGGCTCCTGGAACGCGGCGGCGATCCCGGCATCATCACGCGCTTCGAGATCCCGATCGAGTAGACGCGCCGGTCCGAGGTCGTCGCAGACAACATCCGTCAGGTTCGTTACCATTAGTCAATGAGCCTGCGCGCTCTCGTCGCCGCAGCAGCGATCGTCGCGATCCTCGTTGCTGCGGTCGCGCGCCGGCGCTCGGCGGCCACGGTGCCGATGCTCGTGCTGACGATCGTGGTCGCGCTCTCGGCGTACCACTCCGCCGAGGCGCGCGTGCGCGCGATCCACGGCCTGCCCGTCCGGGCGCCCGGCATCGACATGCCGCCGCCCGACGCGGGCGCGACGGGGTACCGGGCGATCGCCGGCGATGCGCTGGCGCACATTCCGCCGGCGGCGCCGTACGCGATCGTTGCGCTGAGGCAGACGCAGGGGCTGTTCTGGGTGCGATACGTGCTTGCGCCGCGGATCCGGGTCGACCCGGCGCGCACTCACTGGGTCATCGTCGTGGGGGGCAGCCCGCAGAAGGCGGGGCTGCGCCCACGACGGAGCTGGCGTGCGGGCGACGCCTGGCTCGTGCACACGAGATCGGCGAAGCGGCCGGTCTGGCCGCCGTCAACGTCCTGCTCGCGATCTTCGGGGACAGCATCCTCGCGGTCATCGGACGCCCGCGCGCGGAGTCGATGGTCGTGCAGGCGGCAGTCAGCCTGCTGACGGGCCTCGCGGGCTTCTTCGCATTGATGCCCCCGCTGCTGTACGCCGGCTTCTCGCCCACGATCGCCGTCCTGCTCGTCCTGGCTGCGGTCGCAGCCGCCGCCGGCGTGTACCGGCGCCGCGGCGCGGCACCGGTGGCGTCGCCGGGCGGAGGATCGGCTCTGCTCGCGCTGGCCGTCGCGCTCCCCTCCGGGCTGCTCGCGCTGCAGGCGGCCGTGAAGCGGCCGATCGAGCTCGACTGGCAGCTCGACTGGGCGCTCAAGGCGCGCCTGCTGGCCGGCAACGGCGGCCGGCTGAGGGGCGCGCTCGACGATCGCTTCCTGTCGAACCGCCTCTACCAGGGCTCCCACCCCGAGTACCCGCTGGGGCCGCCCGCGCTGCAGGCCCTCGACTACCACGCCATGGGCAGGCTCGACACGGTGTTCGTCCACGTGCAGTACGTGATCGCCCTGGCGGCGTTCGTGGTCACGATCTGGGCGTTCCTGCGCCCGCACGCAAACCCGGTGCTCCTGACCGCCGGCGCCGTCGCCGTGATGGCGTCCCCCGCCGTGCAGGCGCGCGTGCTGGTCGACCCGTGGGACGTCATGACCGCCTCGTTCTGGGTGGTCGGGGCGGTGTTGGCCGGCCTCTGGTACGCGCAGGGTGACCGCACCGAGCTCGCGCTCGCCGTCGTCTTCCTGACGGCGGCGCTCGAGACGAAGCTCGAGGCGCTCGCAAACACGCTGATCCTGTTCGCGCTTGTCGCCGCGGCGCTCGCGCTGCAGAGGCGGTGGCCGGCGCTGAGAGACTGGGCCGTGGCGGCCGCGGCCACCGCGCTTCTGCTCGCCCCGTGGCAGGTCTACTCGCGGGCGCACGGCCTGCACTCGCGCGTCATCCAGCCCTCGCTCACGCGGATGGCCCGCCAGTTCGGCGACCTGCCCACAATCGCCCACTCGCTCGCCTGGCGGATGCTGGCATCGGCGTGGGAGGCCGCCGTCCCGCTGTGCGTCGCGGCCGCGGTGGTCATGCTCGTTCGCGGCCGCTCACGGCGGCTCGCAGCCGGCTTCCTGATCCTGTTCGCGGGACTCGACCTCGGGCTCGTGTTCGTCTACTGGAACCACGTGGTCGCGCTGCACAGGCTGCTGAGCACGTCGGCATCGCGCACGATCTCGACCGAGGAGCTCCTGGCGCTCGTGATGCTGCCCCTGCTGCTCGACCGGGCGCTGGGAGACGTCTCGCTCCGGCGCCTGGCCACGACGCTTCGGCGCCACACGCCGTCGGCCTTCACGGGCCGCCTGCCGCGCCGCCTGCCGGGGTAGTCTGCACCCCGCAGACGACCCGAAGGCGGACGGTGGAGGCACGATGAGCGCGAGCGAGAACCCCGGCAGGCGGAGGCCGACCCGCCCGCGACGCACGGCCACCGCGCGGCGGACGGCGCCGGCGTTCGGCACCGCCTGGAGGCGGGCGCACCTGACCGTGGACGAGCGCCAGGCCCGCGGCAAGCAGGGCCGCAAGGACGCGCCCCGCGCGAGCCATGCGGACTGGGGCCCGGCCTCCGACCGGCCCGACCCGATCGCGCTGCTCGAGGAGCAAGCGGCGACCCGGGTGCCGGAGCTCGTGCCCATCCGCTACGGGCGCATGCTCGTATCGCCGTTCTCGTTCTTCCGCGGGGCGGCGCTGATCATGGCGGCCGACCTGGCCGCGACGCCCCGGTCGGGCGTCACCGTCCAGCTGTGCGGCGATGCTCACCTCTCGAACTTCGGCCTGTTCGGATCCGCCGAGCGCAAGCTGCTCTTCGACGTCAACGACTTCGACGAGACGCTGCCCGGCCCGTGGGAGTGGGACGTCAAGCGCCTGGCCGCGAGCTTCGACGTGCTCGGACGCGACCGCGGGTACTCGCCGCAGGACCGGCGGTCGGTCGTCCTCGCCGGCGTGCGCGCGTACCGGGAGCACATGCGGCAGGCCGCCGAGATGCGGACGCTCGACTCCTGGTACGAGCATCTCGACGCGGACCGGCTGCTGGAGCGCGTCCGGGCCGAGACGCGCCGCGGGCGGCTCAGCAAGCGCGAGGCCCGCACCGCCCAGGGCCAGATCGCGAAGGCCCGCACGCGCGACAGCGTGCGCGTGTTCGCCAAGCGCGCCGCCGAGGTCGACGGCGAGCTGCGGATCGTCGCCGACCCGCCGCTGATCGCCCCGATCGGCGAACTGATCGAGTCCGGCACCGAGTGGGACGACGCCGAGACGCTGATCAAGAAGCTGCTGCTCTCGTACCGGCGCACGCTCGGGCACCACCACCATCCGCTCGAGGAGTTCCGCTACCTGCACGCCGCCCGCAAGGTGGTCGGCGTGGGCAGCGTCGGCACCCGCTGCTACATCCTGCTCCTGCTCGGCCGCGACGACCACGACCCCCTGTTCCTGCAGGTGAAGGAGGCCCAGGCCTCGGTGCTCGAGCGGTTCCTGGGCAGGAGCGAGTTCCCCCACCACGGCGAGCGCATCGTCGCCGGCCAGCGCTTGATGCAGGCGGCGAGCGACATCTTCCTGGGCTGGCAGCGGATCAAGGGCCTCGACGGCATCCCCCGCGACTACTACGTCCGCCAGTTCCACGACTGGAAGGGCGGGATCGACGTGGAGGCGCTGGAGGTGACCGGCGCGACGCTGTACGCCGAGATCTGCGGGATGACCCTCGCCCGGGCGCACGCCCGCTGGGGCGACCGCATCGCCGTCGCCTCGTACATGGGCAAGGGGGACGCGTTCGACCGCGCGATCGCGACGTTCGCCGCTGCGTACGGCGACCAGAACGACCGCGACTACGCGACCTTCGTCGATGCGGTCGGCTCGGGGCGGCTCGTCGCCGAGCCCGGCCTCTAGACCGCCGGCCGCGTCACGCCCTGCACCGCGCGAAAGGCGATCAGGTCGGTCATGTTCTGGGACAGGCCGCACAGGATCGAGCCGATCAGAAAGACGGCCAGGGCGGTCTGGAGCACGATCTTCCGGCCGTACAGGTCGCCGGCGATGGTCGGAAGCGCCGTCGAGACGATGGTCTGATCGAGCGAGCGATCAGGAGCACGAGCATCAGCGCGCCGAAGATCGGGCCCAGCCGCGCCGGAGGGGCGTCGTCCACGCGCCCACGATAGAGCACGCGGCTACCCTCTCCGCGATCCCGCGATGACACCCGACTCCTCTGGACGCAGCGCGTCACCCGTACGCCCTACCGGGCCTGCCGTCTGGCGCCGGTGCGTCGCCGCGGCGGGCCGGGTCGGCGCGGTGCTCGCAACTGCGGTCGACCACTACTTCGCCGACCGCTGCCCGCAGCTCGCCGCCGGCATCGCCTACCGCGTCCTCTTCTCGATCGTGCCGCTCGCCATCGTGCTCGTGTCGGTCTTCGGCCTGATCCTCGGCAACCAGCACGTGCACGATCTGGTCGTCGAGACGATCGTCAGCGCGCTCCCGTCGACGGCCGCGAGCCATGACGACGTCGCGAGCGCGATCACGGCGATCGCGTCGCCGTCGAGCGGCCTGGGGCTGATCACGATCGCCCTGTTCGCCTGGGCGGCGACGGGGATGATGGCGTCGATCCGGGCCGGGCTCGAGGTCGCCATGCACGCGGAGCAGTCACGGCCGATGGTGCGCGGCAAGCTCGTCGATCTCGCGCTCGTGTGCGGTGCGGCGCTGCTCGTGCTCGCGACCGTCGGTGCGACGCTCCTCGACCGGCTGGCGCAGCACGGCCTGCGGCGCCTGGACGCGGCCACCGGCCTGCAGGGGACGTTCGCCGGCGACGTGCTGCCGCGGGCGCTCGCGCTCGCCGTGGCCGTGGGCGTCGTGATGATGCTGTACCGGTTCGTGCCCCACCGGCGCCTGCGCCGGCAAGACACGCTTGCCGGGGCGATCACGACCGCGATCCTGCTGTTCGCGATCTCGGTGGCGTCGAGCAAGCTCTACGACGGCGTCACCCGGCTGAGCGTCGTCTACGGCTCGCTGACGGCGGCGCTCGTGTTCCTCTACTCGGTCTACCTGTACGCGTCGGCGCTGCTCTTCGGCGGCCAGGTCGCCTCGGCGTGGGCCGCTCCGCCCGGCGGCGAGAGCGTCCCGCTGAACGTGCAGGTGCGGCGGGCGGTGCGCGGTCTCTTCGTCGCCCCGAAGGATCCCTAGATCGTTGATCGGCAACTGCGGTGTTGACCGTCTGAGACGGGAACACCCATATGATCCCGCGATGAAACCGGAACGGATGTGCGCGTTCACCGACGGCGTGATCGCCATCCTCATCACGATCCTTGTGCTGGAGCTGCATCCCCCCGAGGGCGGCTCGTTCAGCGGCTTGCTGCACGAGAAGGCCAAGCTCCTCGCCTACCTGCTCAGCTTCGTGTTCGTGGCCATCTACTGGGTCAACCACCACCACATGATGCAGGTGGTCGAGCGCATCGACGGGCGCACGCTCTGGGCCAACATCCACCTGCTCTTCTGGCTCTCCCTGACGCCGATCGGGACGGCCTGGCTGGGCCAGTCCGGCGCGGTGTCCGGGCCGGTGGCGACCTATGCGGTCGTCCTCCTGGGCTGCGCGATCGCCTACACGTTGCTCGCGTTCTCGCTGATGGCCGCGCATGAGCCCGGGTCGATGCTGTCGCAGGCGTTTGGCCGCGATCGCAAGGGCAAGATCTCGGTGACGCTCTACCTGATCGCGCTTCTGATGGCGTTTGTCGTGCCGTGGGTGTCGATCGGCTGCTTCGTCGCTGTGGCATGCATCTGGTTCATCCCGGATCGGCGCATCGAGCGGGTGCTCTCGATCTGACTCGCGGACCGACGCTGACTGCTACGAGGCGGCGGGTTCGGGCTCGGCGCTCGCCGGAACGGGGTCGTTGGTCTCGCGCAGGTCGTAGAAGAGCAGGGCGAGCACGATCCCGACGTAGGGCATGACGACGGCGTAGACGATCGAGCTGATGACGTCGATCACCCCGAGCGACACCGACGAGATGAAGAGCACCGTCAGGGCGATCAGCGGTCCCAGCGCGAGGCCGACCCCGTTGGCCGTGGCGGTGATCGCGAACACCCGCCAGGCGTGGTGGCGGACGAGCCGGCGGCTGCGGCCGAGCGCGGCGGTCGCGGAGCGCCGCTCGATCACGCACGCCTGGGCGGTGATGCCGTGCCAGACGAGGAACGCGATCGCGACCACGATCCCGACGACGGTGGTCACGAGCAGCGCCACCACGACGAGGATCAGGAGCGTCGAGAGCGCGAGCGGGACGAGCCTGTGGGCGAAGGCGTTCAGGTCGACGCGCGCCTTGCGGCCGTGCGCGAGCTCGTTCATCACCATGGCCACCGCCGCCACGACGAGCACCGACGGAATCAGCGCGGTGATGCCGCTGCCGAGCATCAGCGCCGCGATGCCCGATACGACCCGGTCGCCGCCCTCGATGCCACGGGGGTCGGTGAACGGCGTGTGCGCGAACAGCAGCCGCTGCTGCGCGGCGGCGATCACGCCGAGGGGGACGAACACGGCGCCGACCGCGAGGAAGAGGCGCCTGTGGGCTGCATGGATCCGCCACGCCGACGTGAACATCTGACCTGCGGCCCGGCGGCCCTCGACCCGCAGCGGATCGTCCGAGCGCCAGCGGGTGCGGCGGACGAGGATCACCGCGAGCACGATGAGCGCGGCGAAGATCGCGGCGGCGAGCAGCGGCGAGGCCAGCGTGTGCAGGTAGACCTTCGAGCCGGACGCGACGGCGCCGCAGAAGAAGCTGGTCGCGTTCGGGCCGAGCGAGCGCCCGCCGGGCACCGAGAGCGCGGTGTCGCGCCAGGTCGTCTGCGACCACGTGATCGGCTCGGTCCACTGCGACTTGACGTTCGGCCCGGTGGGGCCGCCGTTGGGGCTGCGCAGCCGCTGCCCCCACAGGCCGTCGAAGCCGAGCCAGGCGAACGGGCCGGTCGCGGTCGGCGGGGTGTCCGGCAGGAGGACGACCTGCGGCCGCACGTCGTGCGACGGCCCGCGGGTGTCATCGCACCCGACCCCCGCCTCGGCGCTGTAGCCGAACCACAGGGTCGAGCTGAAGAACTGGGCGTGCGAGCCGGCGGCCGAGAACACGAGCGGGTGATCGCCCTTGCGCTCGATCGTGTCCGTGTTCCACGACGCCCGCTGCGCGCCGGAGTGCTGCGAGTAGCCGACGTCGATCGGGTGGCGGTGAAGCGCCTGCTCGGGCGAGTCGGCGGCGAAGACGAGCTGGATCATCTCCCAGTCGCCCTCGTGCTTGTTGTTCCAGTCGTTGTAGACGTAGTAGAGCCAGTACTGCAGGGCGAGCAGCCCCGGCTTGTCGGGCTGCGAGACGACGTGCGCGTAGACGGTCGCGGGCTTGCCCCTGCTGATCTTCTGGAACCACTGCTCGTACCGGCACCCGGGCCGCAGCGGATCGCCGGGGAAGTCGAGGAAGTAGCCGCCGCTCTTGCCGTAGAGGTCCTGCGCGGTCGGCGCCTGCAGGGATGAGCCGCCGGGCCCGCGCAGGACGACGTCATCGCGTCCGAGCACCGCCGTCACCGCGACCGGGAAATAGGCCTCGCCGCTCGTGTCGCACGGATGGCGCTGGTCCTTCAGCACCACGATCGGTGCGAAGCGCTCGGCCAGCTGCAGGCTTGGGTTGGGGGAGGCCTGGGCCGCGGCCGGCGAGGCGCTTGCGAGCAGCGCCGCCCAGGCCATCGCCACGAGCGCTGCATTGAGCCTCGATCTCCTCACCAGGTCACCTTTCGTGGACGAACGGCGTCGTCGTGGCCAGCTCGACGAACCCGAGCCGCTGCAGGATCGGGCGGCTCGCGGGCAGCGCGTCGACCTGAAGGTACCGGAACCCGCGCTCGGCCGCGAGCCGGGCGCGGAAGGCCACCAGTGCGCGGAAGAGGCCGCGGCGGCGCCAGTCCGGCAGCGTGCCGCCTCCCCACATGCTGGCGAAGTCTGTTCCCGCGTGGAACTCGACCCGCGCGGCCGCGACCGGCACCGCGCCGGCGTAGGCGACGACGCCCGTCATCGCCGCGGGCTCGCGGGCGAGGCCGGCCAGCAGCGCCCGGCCGAGGCCGGCGTGATCCTCGCCGAACACGGCGTCGTGCACGGCCACGAGCGCGTCCACGCCGGCTGCGTCGGCGACCGCGCGCACCTGCACGCCGGCCGGCGGGGGCGTGTCGAGCGCGAGCGCACCGATCTCGGCGACGAGCAGGGCTTCGGCCCGCTCTGGCCGCAGGCCGGCGGCGCGCAGGCGCTCCGCCAGGTCGGCCGGCCGGTCGTGGGAGTAGTGCTTCCACTCCCACTCGTGGGGAAGCGCCGCGAACCGCCCGATCACGGCGGCGATCGCCGCGTCGGCGTCGCGCTCGCCCAGGTCAGACCACGTCACGCCGCTCCATCCGTCGGCGCCCGCGAGCACGCACACGACGCCGTCGGCGGCCTCGACGCGCCCGTCCGGCCGCTGCGGCTCGGGGCGGCGGCGGATCTGGTGGTCGAACGCCGCGAGGATCGCGTCCCGGTCCATCGCGACACCCTAATTGCTGGGGCTCTGCGGACCGCAGATCCCCCTTCCGGGGCTCGGATGAACGGCGTGACGCACGGACACTGAGAGTGGACGCCCACCCCCGGCGCCCGTAGACCCACCCGAAGGGCCTCTCACCCGTGCCACAACGGCCCCCGTCCCCGCCCGACCTCGCAGGCCGGCTCGCCTCGTACGAGACGCTGGTCGACATCTCGCGCATGCTGCTCGTCTCGGTCACGCCGGACGAGCTGTTCGAGCGCATCTCCAGCGAGCTCAACCGGCTCGTGCCGGTCGACGCGCTCACGATCTACCGCGTCGACGAGGTCAACCGCGAGATCGTGCCGATCCACGCCCGCGACCAGTGGGCGGACGAGATCATGGCCGCGCCGCTGCGCCTGGGCGAGGGCCTGACCGGCTGGGTCGTCGAGCACCGCGAGGCGGCCAATGTCACCGCCGCCGAGAGGGATCCCCGCATCGCGGTCGTGCCGGGCACCCCGAGCGACGAGCCCGAGGCGATCGTGGCCGTGCCGCTCGTCGTGCGCGACCGCCCGATCGGCGCGCTCAACACCTACCGCCTGGGCGTCGGCGCGGAGTTCAGCGCCGAGGAGTTCGAGCTCGTGCGCCAGTTCGCCGACGTGGCGGCGCTCGCGCTCGACAACACCCAGAACCGCATCCAGCTCCTGCACGAGGCCCAGACCGACTGGCTCACCGGCCTGCACAACCACCGCGTGTACCACGAGCGGCTGCGCGACGAGCTCGACCGGGCCGAGCGCTACGGCCGCCCGCTGTCGTTGATCGCCTTCGACCTGGACGACTTCAAGCTCCTGAACGACGTCCACGGCCACCAGGAGGGAGACCTCGTGCTGCGCCGGGTGGCGGCGGCCGCGCGCGAGGAGCTGCGGGCGAGCGACCTGGCCTGCCGGGTCGGTGGCGAGGAGTTCGCGATCATCCTGCCGGAGACCGGGAAGCGCGCCGCCCGCGCGGCCGCCGACCGCCTATGCGCCCGCGTGCGGGCGCTGCCGGGCGTGCGAACGATCACCGTCTCGTGCGGCGTGGCCTCGTTCCCCGCCGACGCGTGCAGCGCGACCGAGCTCGTCGCGGGCGCCGACGCCGCCCTCTATGCGGCGAAGGCCCGCGGCAAGGACCGCGCGGCGAGCTTCACCTCGGCCGTGCTCGCGCGGCGGGCGCGGCAGTCGGCCCGGGCCGGCGGAATGGAGTCGCTCGCCCAGCTGCGGCTGCTGACGGCGCTCGCGGTGAAGCTGAACCGCCTGAACGACGTCGACCGCATCGCCGACACCGTCGTCGACGACCTCGCCGGGCTGGTCGAGTACGACCACGCCGCCGTGCGCCTGCTCGACGCCGACGAGGCCGAGCTCGAGCCGGCGGCCCTGCGCGGCCCGGCACCGCCGGCGGCGACACTGGCCTCGTCCACCGCGGCCGCGACCGGCCGCACGGTCAACGTCGGCGACGGCGTGGGGGAGGGCGGCGAGCCCGAGTCGGTGCTCGCAGTGCCGCTGGTCTACGACCGCCGCACGATCGGCGTGCTCGAGCTGTCCCGCCGCGGCGAGCACCGGTTCTCCGACCTCTCGGTGCGGCTCGCCGAGCTGCTCGCGGCCCATGCCGCGACGGCGCTTGCAAACGCACGCCTGCTGGCGTCACAGCGGCGGGCGACCGCCGTCGCCGAGGCACTGCTCGGGATCGCGACCGCCGTCTCGCGCGAGACGTCGGCGCGCGTAGTCGCGCAGCGGATCGTGCAGGTCACCTGCGCGCTCACGTGCGCGGCGTCCGCCTCGGTGGTCGTCGCGGGCGGCAGCGGCCGGCGCCAGCGCGTGCTCGCCGCCCACGGCCAGCCCGCCGCCCGGTCGGTCGGCCTGGCGGCCGCCCTCGCCTGCGACCCGGCGAGTACCGGCGTGACCGTCCTTCGCAGCCGCGACCTGCCGGCCGTCAGCGCCGAGGCCGCCCGCCGGCACGCGCACGTGGCGACGGTGCCGGTCCACGGCGGGTGGCTCACCGTGGTGTGCGACCGCTTCCCGCAGACGACCATCGCGACGATCGCGGCGGTGGCCGGACAGGCCGCGCTCGCGCTCGAGCACGCCGATCTCCTGGGCCGGCTGCGCAGCGCCGACGAGGCCGAGGGCCTGCGCCGGCGCGGCGCGTGACCGGGTCTCCCGGTCGGATCTAGCTTGCGTCAGCCGTGCGGTCGAGGTCGAGCGAGCACGAGTTGATGCAGTAGCGCTGCCCGCTCTCGCCGGGGCCGTCGTCGAAGACGTGGCCCAGGTGCGAGCCGCACTTGGCGCACGTGACCTCTGTGCGCACCATGAAGTGCGAGAGATCGCGGTGGAGCTCGACGTTCTCCGCCACCGCCGGGTCGGTGAAGCTCGGCCAGCCCGTGCCGGACTCGAACTTCGTGTCAGAGCGGAAGAGCTCGGCTCCGCAGCCCGCGCAGCGGTAGATCCCGTCGTCCTTCACGTCGACGTACTCACCGGTGAAGGGACGCTCGGTGGCCTTGCGGCGCATGACCTCGTACTGCTCGGGCGAGAGCTTCTCCCGCCACTCCTGATCGCTTGTGGGGATGTTCTGAGTGCTCATGCCCTCTCCGTCTCGGATACGCCCCGAACGTTACAGATCCCGGGCCAGGTCGATCAGGCGGCCGAGGATGCGCTCGCCGTCGGCGCGCAGGCCGTCGTGCTCGTACTCGTTCGTGAGCCACAGGCGCAGGCCGCGCACCTCGCGGGCCGTCTCCTCGGAGAACGCGCGCTCGACGTACATGTCCTCGGCGTAGGCGATCGCCGCCACCGGCACCTCGTTGCGGCGCAGCTGCTCGGGGTCGTACAGGCGCGGCCACTCGCGCTCGGCGAGCAGGTCGGCCGCCTCGCGCAGGGGCGCGAGCTCGGTGTAGTCGGAGAACATCCACGGGTAGACGTGCTCGCCGGTGAAGAGGGTGGGGTCCTCGTAGGCCTGCGGCAGCAGCCGCTGCGCCGACCAGCGCGTCGCGCCGCCGTCGGCGTAGCAGGCCTCGTGGATGATCGCGTAGAGCGGGTTGCGGGCGAACCGGCCGGCCGCCGCCACGTCGTGCAGGAACGCCGGCGAGTCCGGGGGCAGCTCCAGCAGGTGGTGCAGGTGCTCCGCGCCGGTGCCCATCCCCAGCGTCGAGCCCGAGCTGGCGCAGCCGCGGCCCCGTCAGCCGGTCGCCGCCCGGCAGACGCACGTCCTCTGACTCGAGCCGCAGGCGCAGCTCGCGCACCCGCTCCCGGTCGGCCGGGTAGCGCTCGTAGTAGCGGCGGTTGCGCTCGAGCACGCGCTCGTACGTCGCGCGGTACACGTCGTCGACAGGACGGCCGAGCGGGGGCAGGCCACCGGTCACGAACGCCTCGCGCAGGCCGTCCGGGGCGATCGAGAGGTAGGTGGTGACGCAGAACCCGCCGAAGCTCTGGCCGAGCACGCTCCAGCGGTCGACGCCGAGCTCGTTCCGGATCCACTCGGCGTCGCGCACGATGGCGTCGGCGCGGAAGTGCGCCAGGTACTCCGCCTGCTGCTGCGGCGTGCGGCCGGGCAGCTGCCCCACCGGGGTCGAGCGGCCGGTGCCGCGCTGGTCGAGCATGAGCACGCGGAACTCCTGCAGCGCGCGGTCGAGCCACGCCGGCGCGGTCGGCCGCCGGGTCGGCCGCGGCGCCTCCGAGCCGGGCCCGCCCTGCAGGTACACCAGGAACGGCCGCTCGCGCCCGTCGGGGTCGGCCACCTCGCGCGCGAAGACGGTGATGCGCTCACCGCCGGGTGCGGCGTGGTCGAGGGGCACCGAGAACTCGTGCTCGGTCAGCACGAGTCCGGGCGTGCGAACGCGGACGGGCACGGCGCGATTATGCCGCAGGACGAAGGCGACGCCGCGGTTCGCCTGTCCCGCGCCTGTTCCACGGGCTAGGCGACGTCAGCGTCGTCGGCCGCGAGCCTGCGCTCGATGAGCTCGTTCAGCGTCTTCGTCAGCACGGTCGCCAGAAGCGCCACACCGATGTAGGCGATCCATTGCTTCTTGGCGACGGTGTTCTGCCTTGCCTTGGTCTTGCGAGCGCGCATGGTGCCGGTCACCGCCGGCTTGACCACGAGCCCCGCCACATCTGTAACGCCCATATCAGTCCACCCCTGCCTTCGTGCGGCTCACGCGGTGCTTCAATCGCGCGAACGCGCCGGTCATCCGATCCTTCGCCCGCTTGGGGCCGTTCACGCGATAGGCCACCGCCGAGACCGTGTCGCCGAGCCGCTCGCGCGCCTCATCTACGGCGCGGCGGAGTTCGCGCGTGTCTTCACCCATGCGACATCCTCCTTCGCCGACTCCACGGTATCCAGCGGCAACGGCAGCCGCGACGAGCGCAGCGCCCTGACACCGATCGTCGTAACGATCGCGCCGATCAGCGCCGCCACCGCCGCCACGATCAGCGCCGCCACCCAGACATCCACGACCAGTGACAGAGCGGCCACCGCAGCAGCCACCAAGCACGAGACCACGATCAGCGCAAGGAGCACGCCGACGGCGACCATGGCCACGCCCCGCGACATCACCGCCGCGCGCTCCGAAACCTCCGCCCTCGCAAGCGCCACCTCGCTCCGCACAAGGAGCGAGATATCGCGGGAGAGTTGCCTTGTCAGATCCCCAAGGGATCGATCCTCACCTGGACGCATTTCGGTCACATCACCCTCATACCCCCGGCGCGGGGTCTTGAACCCGGGATCATGCGACCGCCGCGCGTTTGGTGGGACGCGGGCGAGGGTACGCGGGTCTCGTGTCCGACTCGACGCCTCTGAGCACGTATCTGAACGATCACCTGGCGGGGTCGGCGTTTGCGATCGATCTGATGGAGCGAATGCGCTCGAACAATGAGGGCACCGAGTTCGGCAGGTTTCTTGACGGCCTCCAGGCTGCGATTGAGGAGGATCGCTCCGCGCTGCAGCAGGTGATGGAAGCGGTCGGCGTAACGCCTCGCCCGATCAAGCAGGCCGGCGGCCGGATGCTCGAGACGCTGAGCCGGGTCAAGTTCGACAGCCGACTCACCGGCAGCGGTGACCTGAGCCGCCTGATGGAAACGGAGGCTCTCTCGCTCGGCATCGAAGGCAAGCTCGCCGGGTGGCGCACCCTCGAGCACATCCCACAGCGCGATCTCGGCGTCGACTTGGGCGCGCTCATCCAACGCGCCCGAGACCAGCGCGACAGCCTCGAGCCGTTCCGAATCGACGCCGCCAAACGCGCGTTTTCCTAGGCGAACACGCCTCCTCGCCCGGCCGCAGGTTCGCCTGGCCCCCAACATGGCCGTAACCAACCTCGGTCTCCGGAGCGTCCGGAATCTCACTACGACTGGCCACACGGTGACGGCGATGCCGTCGTCCGGAGCTGCGAGTCCTACCACGGCGCGGCCGTCGGCTTCGCGTTCGAAGGCTTACTCGTCCTCGAGCCAGGCCAGTCCTTCACCGGATCGTGGGCGTGACCAGCATTTCTCTGTGATGCGGGAGCCGCGACCGCGGCCCGCGGAGTTCTAACTCTTGGGAGAACGGGTAGATGGATGAACGATGCGACGAAGGCTGGCAACCCTTGAGACCACGTGGGAATCGCGGCCGACGCCGCTCGGACCCGAGTGGATGACACGTCGGACGCAGAGTGGCCACCAAGCCTCGGCGCGCGGGTGATGGGGTCTTCCGCGTATGGCGCTGTTCGCCGGGGTTGGCAGTGCTTGGAGGACCGCCCACTCATCGTCGTGACCGGGGCGGCCGTATTGACGGTGGGGGCGGCGACGGTGCTTGCAAGCCAGGCGGGCTGGGCTCGGATCGCTGGGGTGGTGTTCGCGCGGCATTCGTGGGCGTGGCTTGCGATCTGTCTGGTGGCCGAGCTCGCGGCGTACGGCGGCTACGTGTTCACGGTCCGTGACATGGCCAGGGTGGACGACGGAGCTGAGCTGGATCTTGAAACGTCGGCGAAGGCTGTGGTGGCGGGGTTCGGCGTGTTTGCAGCGACACGGTCGTCGGGCGGATTCGCGGTCGACTATTGGGCGTTTCGCGAGGCCGGCGCCGGTAAGCGCGACGCGGTGCGGCGCGTGCTCGGACTCGGCTTTCTCGAGTACGTCGTCCTTTCCCTGAGCGCGCTCGCCGCCTCTGCGCTGCTGTTCTTCCGCCTGGACGGGTACGAGCGGCCAGGTATCACCCTGCCCGCGCTGCTGGTCGTTCCCGTGCTCGCAGTCGCCTTCTGGCTCACTTCGCCGAAGCGCGCGCGACGGCTTGCGCGACCGCGCCGCGGCCGCATCCAACGACTGTTCGCGGACTCGGTCGCCGGGGCGACCACCGTTCGAGAGCTGCTGCGGCGACCTCGCGAGCACAGCCTCGGAGTGCTCGGCACCGTCGTCTACTACGCCGGGGACATCCTGTGCCTGTGGGCAGCACTGCGACTCATGGACACCGGCCTGCCGATCGCCGCGCTGGTGCTCGCCTACACCGGCGGCTACCTGCTTACCCGGCGCGCGCTCCCCGCCGGCGGCGCCGGGTTCGTCGAGGTCGCCCTCACGTTCGCGCTCGTGGGAATGGGCGTCGGTCTCGCCCATGCACTCCTCGGCGTCGTCGTCTACCGCGTCTTCAACTTCTGGCTGCCCATCATCCCCGCACTCGCCCTGATGCCGACCGTCCGCGACCTCCGCCAACGCTTCCAACGCGCCGAACAGACGGCCTAAACCGACCGGCGGCCCGGCTCTGCTCGCGTGCTGACCGGACACGCACGTGCGGATGGGCGTACGAAGTCGGTCGGACGACGATGCGTCGGACCGGCTGGCGACCTCGGTCAGTTCACTCCTGGTCACCCGCGAGGGCGTCGCCCACGACTTCCCCAAGGCGTCGGGCCACGCTGGGCGGCTCGGTCTCTGGCGCCTCGGCCACGTCGACCGCGGTGATTGCGTAGGGCGAGTACACCTTCGTCGATTCCGGAGGCCGAAACCATTGGCCGCCAACGATCACTCGGCGGACCTCCTCCAACGCGTCGTCGGCCGTCTGGCCGACCGGCAACTTCCACCGTTGCCGGTGCCCGTCCGTGAACCACACGGTGACAAACAGGTCGTCGGTCATCGCGAGATCCGATGGTCGCGACTACGGAGCGATGGGGATTGAGTGGAGATAACGCCCTGCTTTCGGTCGAGGGGACAATGCTTCAGTTTCATACCCTGACCGGCGGGACTGGATGCGACTAGCCGGTGGAGCGCCGGGGGCGGCTAGGGGTTCGGGTGGATGCCCGTGGCCGGGGGCGTCGGGGTGATGGGCGAGCGGGTGCGGCGCGGGGACGAGCTTCGCCCGCGAGGTGCCGATCTTCGACCCTGTGCTCCGGCTCGTGATGGAGGACCACTGGAACGGTCGCGACCGGAGGAGTGCCTGCTCCACCCCGGAGCACTGGATCCGGACCCGATCCGGCCGTCCCGACGAGGGCCTCGTGATGCTCTGGCGCAACCCGACCAAGATGCTCTCCGACACCGCGACGCACATGTGGTGGGCGCGACGCCTCCGCCGAGCTGGCGTTCCACACCTCCGGATGCACGCCCGTCGGCACACCGCGCTGACGCGAGTCTGGCGCGCGACCGGCGACCTCGAGCTCATCCGCCAGCTCGCCGGCCACAAGTCGATCCAGACGACAGCGGACATCTACGTCCACTCGAACGGCCGCGACCTCGAGCGCGGCCTCCGCGCCGCTCTCGACCCGAAGGACCGCCAATGACCTGGCTACCGGTCCCCTCACCGGAAATCATTCCGATCGGAAAAGCGCTAATGCCGCATAACCACGCCGATCCAGAGGCGACGACCGGAGTCGAACCGGTGTACGCGGCTTTGCAGGCCGCTGCCTAAACCACTCGGCCACGTCGCCCGGATTCGGGGAAGGCTACCAGCGCCCGGTCCATGCAGAAGCGGGGACAGTCCCGCCTGGGGACTGTCCCCGCTCCGGTTGACCTACTTGCCCGGGGCGCCGCCCGAGAAGGTCTGCATCAGGTTCAGCGCGGCGGGGCCGAGCGCGACGACGAACATCGAGGGGAACACGAACATCACCGTCGGGAAGAGCATCTTCACCGGCGCCTTCATCGCCTTCTCCTCGGCCGCGAGCTGGCGGCGGACACGCATGTCGTGGGACTGCACGCGCAGGATGCGCGACAGGGCGATACCGAGCTGGTCCGCCTGGATGATGGCGCGGCAGAACTGCGACACCTCCGGGACGTCCACGCGCTCGGAGAGGTTCTTGAGCGCCTCCGACCGGCTCTCGCCGATCCGCATCTCGTGCAGCACGAGCCCGAACTCGTCGACCAGCGGGCCGACCATCCGCTCGGACAGCTTGGCGACCGCGGCGTCGAAGCCGAGGCCGGCCTCGACCGACACGCACAGCAGGTCGAGCACGTTCGGAAGCTCCATCTGCATCAGGTCGCGGCGACCGCGGATCTTCGAGTTGATGAAGAAGTCGGGCGCGATGTAGCCGATCGCGCTGCCTCCCAGGGCGACCAGCAGGCCGATGACGGGGGAAACGATGCCCGAGACGAGCACGAGGGCACCAAAGCCGACGGCCGCGAAGATCAGGCCGCCCTTGAGCGCCAGGTACATCTGCGGCGACATCGAGCGGGCCAGGCCGGCCGCCATCAGCTTGTTCGCGATCACGTTCGCGTCGGTGCGGGGCATGAATCGCTGGGTCACGGCGGCGAGCTTCGCGGTCAGCGGCCCGACGAGGCGCTCGTTCACGCTGCGCCGGGTCTCGACCTCGCGCTGCGACTGCATGCCGTAGCGCTTGGCCTTGCGCAGGGTCACGGCGACCTCACGCTGGCGGACGGTCAGTCCGGTGAGCAGCACATAGGTAGCCGCGCCGAACAGACCAATGGCAAGGACGATGAGAATCATTCGGCTACCCCTTGAAGGAGACGATCTTTTTGATGATCGCGCCGCCGATGGCCATCATCACGAGTGAGACACCGATCATGGCCTTGCCGGCGGTGGACGTGAACAGGATCGACATGTACGCCGGGTTCAGGGCGAAGATGGCGAGCCCCATCAGGAACGGCATGGCGAGCAGCACGTAGGCGGACATGCGCCCCTGTGCGGTCAGCGCCTTCACCTTGCGGGTGAACTGCTGGCGCTGGCGGACCGTGTCGGCCACCATGTCGAGGATCTCGGCCAGCGAGCCGCCGACCGTGCGCTGGATGTTGACGGCCATGACCACGAACCCGAAGTTGGTCGAGGCCATGCGCTGTGCCATCGCCTCGAGCGCCGCCTCGGACGTCATGCCGAGCTGGATCTCCTGGGAGACGCGGGCGAGCTCCTTCGAGGTCGGCTCGGCGCCCTCCTTGACGACGCTCGCGAGCGCCGAGTTGAAGGCATGGCCGGCCTTGAGCGACGCGGCCAGGGTGATCAGCGTCTCGGGCAGCTGCGACTCGAACAGGTTCAGGCGCCTGCGCGCCATGAACTTGACGAACAGCGACGGCAGCAGGAGGCCCGCCGCCAGCGGCAGCAGCTCGAGCAGCCCGTTCAGGCCGAAGACGAACCGGCCGAACACGCCCAGGATCAGGGCCGCGCCCATCTGGATGTAGACGACCTCGGCCGTGCGCAGCGGCAGGTCCGCCTGCTCGAGCCGGAACGCCATCCGCTTCCAGTAGTTGAACGAGCCGGCGATCTTCTCCGTGGCGACGAAGAGCTGGTGCAGCATGCTGATCTTGACCGGGCTCACACCCGGCAGCTCGATCGCCCGCTTCTTGGGCTCGGTGTAGGCGGCGATGCGCTTGCCGACGCGGACGCCGGGCTTGGCGGAGAGCAGCACGAGCACCCCGAAGAGCACGAGCACGGCGGCGATCACGGCCACCAGCGCACGGCCGGCGGCGCTCGTCGGCATGTGCAGGAGCGGTGTGCCCGAGCCGGACGCCGACGCAGCCTTGCCGGGCGCCATGACGGACGCCGTGGCCGAGGCGTAGCCCGGCACGTTCAGCGCCAGGTGGATCGGCGTGCCCTTCGGCACAAGGCTGTGGTACGTGAAGGTGAACGTGCTCGAGAGGGCGGCCGAGATCTTCGCGTAGGCCGCGACGAGGGCCGTGCGATTGGTCGCCTGCAGGAACTGCCCGCCAGTGTCGCTCGCGAGCTGCTTGAGCGCGGCCTGGCCCGACGACGAGCCCTCGATGCCGACGGAGTAGATGGTCGCGTGGGCCGCCTTGGCCGCCGCGACGGCCTGGGCATACGTGGCCGAGTCGTGGTCGGACGAGCCGTCGGTGAGAAGGACGATCGCGCGCCGCTTGATCGGCTGGGCCGAGAGCGCCTGCGCGGCCATCTTGACGCCGCCGTAGATGGCGGTGCCGGGCTGGTCGCCCGTGGCGAGCGCGGCCAGGCCGCTCGCGGCCCCGGTCGAGTTGGCCGGGAACGCGACGGACAGGTAGGGCTTGGAGTTGAACGCGAACACGCCCAGCAAGTCGGTCGACTGGGCACCGGTGACGAAGGTCGTCGCAGCGGCGATGGCATCGGCGATCTTGGGGCCGTGCATGCTCTCCGACGTGTCGATCGCGAGCGCGACCGCGGTCTTGTCGGCCCCGCTTGCGATCCGGACGTTCGCGGCCGCCTGGCCGTTCTCGAACACCTGGAGCTCGGGCGTCGTCGACGGGTCGGGCGTCTGCGCCGTGACCGTGACCTCCGGCCAGGCGCTCGTGTTGACGTGCTTGACGACCAGTGCGGGCGCGGACGCCGCCGCCGGCGCGGCCACCGTCAGAGCGGCGACCGCGACCAGCGCCAGCGTGCGCAGGCTGCGGCGGCGCATTACTGCCCGACCGCCCGGCCGAAGATGGGCGCCGCAGAGCGATCGCCCGTCTCGTCCTGGAAGAAGTTCGGCGGCAGGTTGACGCCGTTCGATGCCATCTTGTCCAGGAAGTGCGGCTTCAGCCCCGAGCAGGTCAGGGGACCCAGGAGGCGGTGGCCGGCATCCATGTTCTGCGCGCCGTCCTCGACGGGCTTGGCGATGAAGATGTCCTGCAGGGCGATCACGTCGGACTCCATCCGCAGCACCTCGGTGACGTGGGTGATGCGGCGGGTGCCGTCGACCAGGCGCGAGACCTGGACGATGAGATCGAACGCGCTCGAGATCTGCTCGCGGATGGCGCGCAGCGGCAGCTCGACGCCGGCCGTCAGCACCAGCGTCTCGGTGCGGGCGAGGGCGTCACGCGGGTTGTTGGCGTGGACGGTGGTGAGCGACCCGTCGTGGCCGGTGTTCATGGCCTGGAGCATGTCCACGGCCTCGGGGCCGCGGCACTCGCCGACGATGATCCGGTCGGGGCGCATTCGCAGGGTGTTGCGGACGAGGTCGCGGATCGTGACCTGGCCCTTGCCCTCGATGTTGGCCGGGCGCGACTCGAGCGTGATCACGTGATCCTGCTTGAGCTGGAGCTCGGCGGCGTCCTCCACCGTGATGATGCGCTCGTCCGACGGGATGGCCGCCGAGAGCACGTTCAGGGTGGTGGTCTTACCCGAGCCGGTACCGCCCGAGATGAGGATGTTCAGCTTGCCGCGCACGCAGGCCTCGAGGAACTGGCCCGACTTGTGCGTGAGCGTGCCGAACTTGATCAGGTCGGCCATCGTGAACGGGTCACGGCGGAACTTCCTGATCGTGAGCGAGGAGCCGCGCACCGCGAGCGGCGGGATGATGGCGTTCACGCGCGAGCCGTCGGGCAGGCGCGCGTCGACGTACGGCGAGGACTCGTCGATGCGGCGGCCGATGCGGCTGATGATCTTGTCGATGATCCGCAGCAGGTGGGCCTCGTCGACGAACTGCGCGTTCGTGCGGGTGATCTTGCCGTGACGCTCGATGTAGACCGTCTTGTGGTCGTTCACCATCACTTCCGTGATGGAGTCATCGCGCAGGAACGGCTCCAGCGGGCCGTAGCCCAGGATGTCGTCCGTGATCTGGCGGATGATCTCCTGCCGCTCCTGACGGGTGAGCGGCGTCTTCTCGACCGCCAGCATCTCCGTCACGACCTCGTTCACCTTCTCCTCGAGGTCGCCGTCGGCCTTGCCGTCCTGGTTGAACAGGCGGGGGCCGAGGCGGGGGATGATCTCCTTGTGGACGCGGGTCTTGAGCTCGGCGAACGGATCCGCGACGACCGACGAGCGGTCAGCGTCCTCGTGCGCCCCTTCGGGCTCGTTGGGGTCGGTCGTGGCGACCTGGATGCGAGAGTGCAGCGACATCCGTCTACCTCACTCCCCGGCGCTTCTTCTTGGCGTCGGTGGCGACCCGCTGGGGGATCAGGGTGTCGGCGATGTCACCCATGGTCTTGACGATGCCGGCGCGCGGGTTCGCGAGCGCGATCGGCACGCCGCGGTTGACCGACGAGGGCACGTCGCGATCCGTGGGCAGCTCGAAGGCCACCTTCAGGTCGAGCGCCCGCTCGACCTCGTTCTTGCGCAGGCCGGTCTTCGAGCCCGTGCAGTTGAGCAGCAGGTGACGCCGGTCCTTGGGGTAGTGCAGCAGGTCGAGCGTCTGCAAGCGTGAGCTTGACGTTCTTGATCGCGGGCACGTCCATCGAGGCCACCAGCAGCAGCTGGTCGGTGCGGTCGAGGGTCGAGAGCACCGGCCCGTGGAAGAACGGCGGCGTGTCGACGATGACCACGTCGTAGCTCTCCTTGGCCACCGCGAACAGGTGGCCGAGGCGCTCCTCGGTGACGAGCTCGGCGTCCTCCGGCCGAAGCGGCGCCGGCAGCACGTGCACACCGGACTGGTGTGCCGTGACGTAGCCGGCCAGCGCCTCGGTGTCGAGCTCGCGCCGGGCCATGACCAGGTCGTAGATGGTCTTGTCCGGCTCGATCCCCATCATGATGGCGACGTCGCCGAACTGCAGGTCGAGGTCGAGCAGGAGCGTCCGCCGCTGATGCTTGCGGGCGAACAGCACGGCCAGGTTGCAGGCCAGGGCGGTCTTGCCGGATCCGCCCTTGGGCGAGAACACGGTGACGACCTTGCCCTCGGCGTGCGACGCGGCCTTGCCGGCGGTGCCGGCCACGCGGCCGGCGGCCAGCGAGTGTGCCTTCTTGATGGTGAAGACGATCCCGTCGGTCAGCTGCGGGAGCAGCACGACGTCGTGGATGCCGGCCTGGAGCGCCTCGGACAGGAGCGTGTTGGCGCTCGCCGAGGTGACCAGGACGATCGGGGCGGCGGTCACTGACCGGATCGCCTCGACCTCCGCCGTCGGAACATGATCGGTGGCGGTGGTGCCGTGCAGGATGACCTGGGCGGCGGACTCGGCCAGCTTGGCGCCGGCCTTGACCGGATCGGCCGCCGTGCCCACCAGCTCGACGTCGGGATGGTCGGCCAGGCCCTCACGGACCTCCGCCAAGCCGTTGGCGGCACCCGTGATGAAGACCTTGATCGGGGACTGGTTGGTCATCGTTACTTCACTCCAGACACGCAGATGGGCAGGGAGTTCTTCACCTGGACGGTCGTCAGACCGGTGGCGAAGACGCTGCAGGGGGTCGCAACCGAGCTGCCGGTGTCCTGCGCGCCGTGGCTGGGCCGCAGCGCCATCCAGAAGCCCTGGCTGGCACGGATCAGCATGAGGTCAGGCAGCAGGTTCTGCGGGATGGCCAGGATGACCGCATCGCCGCCGGTGCCGTCAGAGGTGCCGGAGCTGCTGTTCGTCCCGGAGGCCGAGGTCAGCGGCGCGCTGGCGACGCCGGTGTCGTAGGTTGCGAGCACCTCGACGTTCGTGATGATGCGCCCGGCGACCGTCTGCTGGCTGAACTTGCTGTTGTTGCTGCTCGCCTGGATCGTCATCTCACCGAAGATGTCGACGTGGTCGCCGGCCTTGAGCGTGCCGCCGAGGACGCGGTTGGCGTTGAATGACATCTGCACGGCGCGCATCGAGCCGTGGATCTGGTTCACGATCGCGGTCTGGTTCGAGTCGGAGAACATCGCCGGGGTGATCTGCGCGCCGGCCGTGATGTTCGTCGCGGTCGCGAGCGAGGTGTTGAGCGAGGCGATCGAGGTGAACGCGCCGGGGACGACGTCCTTGGTCGCGACCTGGCGCGTGGTGAAGGCGCCGCCCGAGACCAGCGTGTTCACGGGGGTGCCGGCCACGACGTCGCCCTTCGAGACCACGACGGTCGTGGTCTTGATGCTCTTGTCGGCCTGGCTCTTGACGTTGCTCGTGTACATGACCACGAGTCCAGCCGCGACGACGGCGAGGACGAGCGCGATCACGATGTTGCGGACGCTGTAGGACATGCGGCTGCCTCTCGTGGAAGACTTTGGGACTGCGGGACAGTGGCCAGACACGTATCGGCAGTGCCGGCCGGGGGCTTTAGATGGCGAAAAAGCTGGATGAAGCGGGAGCTGGACGCCGCGGGCTCGCGGCGGTCACTCGACGCGCATCGTGGTGGCGGACGAAAGCGTTCCGGACGTCACGACCATGCCCATGATGCTGATGGAGTACGGGTAGGTGGCGGTCACGACGACATCGCTGCCCTGCGCGTACGCGTTGTTCGTGCAGGTGCGGCCGACGGTGACTGCCAGGTTCGTCTGGTTGAGATCGGACGCCGCGCCCTTGGCCGCTGAGATGGCCAGGCCGTCGACGGTCGCGCACGTACCTGCCGCGCGGCTGACCGCCGCCTTGCGCGCGCCCTCACGGGCGGCGCTCGTGACGTCCATGTAGTTCACGAACACCTGGCCGAACTGGTAGATCGCCATCAGCACGAGCAGGAGCACGGGCAGGATGACGACGAACTCGACGACGGCCTGGCCGTCCTGGTTTTTGTGGCGTCGGATCACAGGTGTGTGTGGTGGTCGGGGGGGTGTGGTGGCGGGCCCGCAAGCGTGTGGGCCGCGGGCCCGCCGGTGAGACTCGTCTGCCCCTTAGAGGGAGGCGATGACGTTGTTCAGCGTGTTCTTGATGGCGGTGCTGAGCAGGCCCAGCGTCACGACCACAGCGATCGTGATGACACCGAGCACGACGGCGTACTCGGCCATCGTCTGGCCGGCCTCGTCCTCGAGCGTCGCGACGGTCTCGTTCAGGTGCTTGATCAAACGACTCACCTCTCCGGGGATGGTTGGGGCGGGGTGCCCCGGATGCTGATTCGGCATCCATGTGGGTGGAATAAAGGGCCACGTGCCGGAAATCACTCTTTCGGAGGGATTGCCGCAGTTGCGGTGGCCGGGTGCGGACCGGGCCCGCCGGGGCGGGACGCGGCCGGAAACTCTCGTGGCGGCGGCGCTAGAGCGACGCGATCACGTTGTTCAGCAGGTTCTTGATCGCCGTGCTGAGCAGGCCCAGCGTGACGACCACTGCGATCGTGATGACGCCCAGCACGACGGCGTACTCCGCCATCGTCTGGCCAGCCTCGTCGCTGACATCGGCCTGCAGGCCGCGGATGAAGTCGGTCAAGTTGATTCACCTCCTCCGGGGGTCGAGGAACGGCATCGGGGGGACTCGTGCAAGCCGCTTCTCTCTCAAGGTTGGAGCATTTGGGACGAAGTGCAATACGATTAGAGGAAGATCACCCTTTCGGTGGAGCGGCGGAGCGGCCGCCGATTTCGGTATCGTCCGCGCCTGTGGCGACGATCATCGACGGCAAGCGGGTGGCGGCGGAGGTGCGGGCGCGTGTCGCCGCCGACGCCGCAGCGGTGCGTGAGCGCACCGGCCACGTCCCCGGACTCGTGACGATCCTGGTCGGCGAGGACCCCGCGTCCGAGGTCTACGTGCGCAACAAGATCAAGGCGTGCGAGGAGGCCGGCATGGCCTCGTTCCACGAGCCGATGCCCGCCACCTCGACGCAGGCCGAGGTGCTCGGGATGGTCGACCGCATGAACGCCGACGACCGGGTCGACGGGATCCTGGTGCAGTCGCCGCTGCCCAAGGGGCTCGACTTCAAGCAGGTGCTCGAGCGGATCGACCCCGCCAAGGACGTCGACGGCTTCCATCCGCTGAACGTCGGCCGGCTCGTGGCCGGCCAACCCGGGATCGTCGCCTGCACCCCCGCGGGTGTGATGGAGCTCCTCGACTGGTCGGAGACGCCGCTCGAGGGCGCCGACGCCGTCGTGGTCGGCCGCTCGGACATCGTGGGCAAGCCGGTCGCGCTGCTCCTGCTGCACCGAAGCGCCACGGTCACGATCTGCCACTCGCGCACGCGCGACCTGGCCGCGGTCACCCGCCGCGCCGATGTGCTCGTCGCGGCGGTCGGCCGTCCGCGCATGATCACGGGCGACATGGTCAAGCCCGGCGCGACGGTCATCGACGTCGGTGTCAACCGCACCGACTCCGGCCTCGCCGGCGACGTCGACTTCGACTCGGTCGAGCCGATCGCGGGCGCGATCACGCCGGTGCCCGGCGGCGTCGGGCCGATGACGATCGCGATGCTCCTGCGCAACACCGTGATCGCCGCCACGGCCCGCCTGGGCGCCTGAATTCCGCCCTCCGGGGACTTCGTTGCAAACGTCCGGATCGTGCTTTATCGTTGCGCCGTCCCGTCGCGCATGCGGGAGAGTCAAGGAGAGGACGCGAGTTGGCAGAAGGCACCGTCAAGTGGTTCAGCAACGAGAAGGGATACGGCTTCATCCAGCAGGATGGCGGTGAGGACGTGTTCGTGCACTTCTCGGAGATCCAGGGCGACGGATACAAGACGCTGAACGAGGGGCAACGCGTCGAGTTCGAGGTCGTCCAGGGGAACAAGGGCCTGCAGGCCAGCGGCGTCCGCGCACTCGCCTAGCCGCCCGGTGCGACCGGGGGTGGCGGCGGAGCTGCCCCCGGAACGCCCAACGGCGCGGCGCTCCTTGACTATCCTGCCGGGACCATGGCGATCTCGTCCGACGACGTCCTGCACGTGGCCCGCCTGGCGCGGCTGCGCCTGACCGACGCCGAGGTGGGGCCGATGACCGCGCAGCTCTCGACGATCATCGGCCACGTTCAGGAGCTCTCGGCGCTCGACCTCTCCGACGTCGAGCCCACGGCGCATGCGCTCGACCTGACGAACCAGGTGCGGCCGGACGTCTCGCGGCCGTCGTGGCCGCTCGCCGAGGTGCTGCGAAACGCTCCCGACCCGGCCGACGGCGGCTTCCGCGTGCCCCCAACGGCATGACCGAGACGCTGGGCCTCACGGCGGAGCGGTGTATCGAGCTGCTCGACGCGCGCGAGCTCTCGTGCCGCGAGCTCGTGACCGCCTACCTCGATCGCATCGACACTGCCGACGAGGCGGTGCACGCCTTCCTGCGCACCCGCCGCGAGGCGGCGCTGCGCGAGGCCGACGGCTTCGACCGCGACGGCCGCACCGGCCTCCAGGGCGTGCCGATCGCGCTCAAGGACATCCTCTCGACCCAGGGCGAGGAGACGACCGCCGGCTCGCGCATCCTCGAGGGCTACGTGCCGATGTACGACGGCGCCTGCGTCACGCGGGTGAAGGCGGCAGGGCTCGTCTCGCTCGGCAAGACGAACATGGACGAGTTCGCGATGGGCTCGTCGACCGAGAACTCCGCGTTCGGCGTCACCCATAACCCGTGGGACACCGACCGCGTCCCCGGCGGCTCTTCGGGCGGCTCGGCCGCGGCCGTCTCCGCCGGCTTCGCGCCGCTCTCGCTCGGCACCGACACCGGCGGCTCGATCCGCCAGCCGGCGGCGCTCTGCGGCGTCGTCGGCATGAAGCCGACCTACGGCGCCGTCAGCCGCTACGGCCTGATTGCGTTCGCATCGTCGCTCGACCAGATCGGCCCGTTCGCGCTCACGGTGCGCGACTGCGCGTTGCTCATGCAGGTGATCTGCGCCAAAGATGCGGTGCGACTCGACGTCCGTCGAGCTGCCCGAGCCGATCGCGGTTCCGACGGCCGAGCGCCTGGACGGCGTCCGCCTCGGCGTGCCGGCCGACCTGCTCGCCCAGGGCGTCGAGCCCGGCGTGCGCGAGGCGTTCGACGCGTCGCTGCGCGCCGCCGAGACCCTGGGGGCGCGCGTGGTCGAGACGACGCTGCCACACGCGCGCTACGCGCTGCCGGCCTACTACCTGATCGCCCCGGCCGAGGCCTCGGCCAACCTGTCGCGGTTCGACGGCGTCCGCTTCGGCATGCGCCTGCAGGAGCCGGGCGACACCGTCGCCGACATGTACGGGCGCACGCGCGCGGCCGGCTTCGGCGCCGAGGTGAAGCGCCGGATCATGCTCGGCACCTACGCGCTCTCGGCCGGCTACTACGACGCCTACTACGGCATGGCCCAGAAGGTGCGCACCCGCATCCGCGAGGACTTCGACGCGGCGTTCGCCGGGGTCGACCTGATCGCCACGCCGACCTCGCCGACGGTGGCGTTCCGGATCGGCGAGCGCGTCGGACGATCCGTGGGCGATGTACGCATCCGACGTCCTCACCGTGCCCGTGAACCTGGCCGGCCTGCCGGGGATCTCGATCCCGTGCGGCACGAGCGAGGGCCTGCCGGTGGGCTTCCAGCTGGTCGGCCCGGCGTTCGCCGAGAACCGCATCCTGCAGACGGCGCACGCGCTCGAGGCCGCCCTCGGCTTCGATCCCCGTCCGCCCGCGATCGTGGCGGCGCGGGCATGACCGCGAACGGCTGGGAGCCGGTCATCGGCCTGGAGATCCACGTCCAGCTGAACACGGCGTCCAAGATGTTCTGCGCGTGTGAGAACACGTTCGGCGCCGACCCGAACACGCTCACGTGCCCGGTGTGCCTGGGCCATCCGGGGGCGCTGCCGACGATCAACGCCGGCGCGGTCGACAAGGCGATCCAGATCGGCCTTGCCCTCGACTGCGACATCGCCCCCCGGTGCCAGTTCCACCGCAAGAACTACTTCTATCCCGACAGCCCCAAGGCGTACCAGATCAGCCAGTACGACCAGCCGATCTGCGTCCACGGGCACCTGGACGTCGACGGCGAGCGCGTCGGCATCACCCGCGCCCACCTCGAGGAGGACGCGGCCAAGCTCGTGCACGCGGGCGGCGCCGGCGGCCGCATCGCCGGGGCCGACTCCTCGGTGGTCGACTTCAACCGCTGCGGCACGCCGCTCGTCGAGATCGTGACCGAGCCCGACCTGCGCTCGCCCGAGCAGGCGGTGGCCTTCCTCGGCCTGCTCAAGAACACGCTGCAGACGATCGGCGTCTCCGACTGCGACATGGAGAAGGGCTCGCTGCGCTGCGACGCCAACGTGTCGGTGCGCCGCCGGGGCGAGTCCGGCTTCGGCACCAAGACCGAGCTCAAGAACATGAACTCGTTCAAGTTCCTCGGCGAGGGCATGGCGGCCGAGATCCGGCGCCAGATCGGCCTGCTCGAGTCGGGCGCGGACGTGCGCCAGGAGACGCTCCACTACGACCCGCAGGCGCGCGAGCTGCACGCGCGGCGCTCGAAGGAAGAGGCCGACGACTACCGCTACTTCCCCGAGCCCGACCTCGTGCCGCTCGAGCCGAGCGGCGACACCGTGGCGCGGCTGCGCGGCGAGATGCCCGAGCTCCCCGCCGCGCGCACCGCCCGCTTCCGGGCCGGCTACGGCCTCTCCGCCCAGGACGCCGCCGACCTGAACGCCGCCCCTGCAACGGCGGACTACTTCGAGGCGGTCGCGACCGCCTCGCGGCGACGCCAAGGCCGCGGCCGACTGGGTGCGCAACCAGCCCGGAGCGGTGGAGACGATCCCCGCGGCCGGTCTTGCGGGCATCGTGAAGCTGATCGCCGCAGGCACGATCACGCCGACGATCGGAAAGCAGGTGTACGCCCTGCTCGAGGCCGACCCGGCCGCCGACCCGGCCGCGCTCGTGCAGCAGCACGGCCTCGCCTCGATCGGCGACTCCTCCGAGCTCGAGGGCATGGTGGACGCGGTGATCGCCGACAATCCGCAGTTCGCCGAGCAGTTCCGGGCCGGCAAGGAAGGCGTGATCAACGCGCTCGTCGGCCAGGTGATGAAGCAGACCCGCGGCCGCGCCGACGCCCGCCAGGTTCAGCAGCTGCTGCGCGACAGACTCTCCGTAGCGACCCCTCCAGATCGCTGTCGAGATGGAGCAGTTCTGGGGACAGGGCCACGATGCGGCGGCCGGTGCAGGCCACACTGCGCGCTCCTCGATTGTTAGGCCTGTCCTCCGGTGCCGGGAGCGCGATCGGCGTGCGCCGGCGGCGGCGCGCAATACGATTCGCGCCGCGTGGACGGCAAGCGCTATCTGATCACCCCCGGCCCGACCCCGGTTCCGCCCGAGGTGGTGGCGGCCGAGGCCGCGCCGCTGCACCACCACCGCAGCCCCGACTTCCGCGCCCTCCTGGGCGAGACGCTCGCGGCGCTCAAGCGCGTGTTCGCGACCGAGAACGACGTGCTGCTCTTCACGGGCTCGGGCACCGCGGCGATGGAGTCGTCGGTCGCGAATCTGCTCTCGCCGGGCGACCGGGTGGTCGTCGCCTCGGCCGGCAACTTCGGCGAGCGGTGGCTCAAGCTCGTGCGTGCCTACGGCATCGAGCCGGTGCACGTCGCCCACGATTGGGGCGAGCGGCTCGACCCGGCCCGGATCGGCGCCGCCGCCGACGAGGGCGACACGGTGGCGGTGTTCGTCACCCAGTCCGAGACGTCGACCGGGGTCGTGCACGACATCGAGCGCATCGCCGCCCGCAACGCCTCGACCGGGGCCCTGCTCGTGGTCGACGCCGTCTCGAGCCTGGGCGGGGTGGAGCTCGCCGTCGACGCATGGGGCGTCGACGTGGCCGTCGCCGGCTCGCAGAAGGCGCTGATGTGCCCGCCGGGGCTCGCGTTTGCGTCCGTCTCGGCGCGGGCGTGGGAGCGCGCCGCCCGCTCGACGCTGCCGCGCTACTACCTGGACTGGCGTCTCACCGCCGACTCGCAGGCCAAGAACGACACCGCCTTCACGCCCGCCGTGACCATCGTCGCCGCGCTGCGCAAGGCGCTCGAGCTGATCGAGTCGCGCGGAGCCGAGGCGATCTGGGCGCACAACCGCCGCCTGGCCCTGGCGGCGCGTGAGGGCGTGAAGGCGCTCGGGCTGCGCCTGTACTCGCCCGACGACGACACCGCGGCGATGGTGACAGCGTTCCTCATGCCCGAGGGCATCGACGGCCAGAAGTGCTACGGCGTCCTGCGCGACCGCCACGGCATCGTGCTCGCCGGCGGCCAGGGCCCGCTGCGCGGCCGGATCATGCGCATCGGCCACATGGGCTACATGAACGAGTTCGACATCGTGACGGCGCTGGCCGGCCTCGAGCTCGCGCTCGGCGAGCTCGGCTACCACCCGCCGGCGCCCGGCGCCGGCGTCGCCCGCGCCGTCGAGGTGTTCGCGTCCGGATGACGAGCGTCCTCGTCACCGAGGAGATCGCCGCCGCCGGAGTCGAGCTCCTGCGCGGGCAGTTCCAGGTCGACGTCGAGCTCAACCCGCCGCCGGAGCAGCTGGCGGAGCGCATCGGCGCCTACGACGCGCTCATCGTCCGCAGCGCCACGAGCGTCTCGGCCGGGCTGCTCGAGCACGCCGGCAAGCTCAAGGTGATCGGCCGGGCAGGCACCGGAGTCGACAACGTCGACGTCGCCGCCGCCACCCGCCGCGGGATCATCGTCGCGAACGCCCCCGGCTCGAACATGGTGGCCGCCGCCGAGCACGCCCTCGGCCTGCTGCTCGCCATCGCCCGCAACATCCCCCAGGCGCACGCCGCGCTCACCCAGGGGCGGTGGGAGCGCAAGCGCTTCGGCGGAGTCGAGCTGGCCGACAAGGTGCTCGGCGTCATCGGCTTCGGCCGCATCGGCCAGCTGGTCGCCGCCCGCGCCCGCTCGTTCGGGATGCGCGTCGTGGTCTTCGACCCGTTCGTCTCGGCCGAGCGCTGCCGCGAGCTGCAGGTCTCGTCGGCGTCGCTCGAGAACGTGCTGCTCCAGGCCGACTTCGTGACGCTGCACGCGCCGCTCACCGCCGAGACCCGTCACCTGATCGACGCCGACCGGCTCGCGCTGATGAAGCCCGGCGTGCGGATCGTGAACGCCGCCCGCGGCGACCTCGTCGACCTCGACGCCCTGGTCGCGGCGCTCGAGTCCGGGCACGTCGCCGGCGCCGCCCTGGACGTGTTTCCGACCGAGCCGTACACCGAGGGCGCGATCCTCGGCCTGCCGAACGTGGTCGTGACGCCGCACCTGGGCGCGTCCACGCAGGAGGCGCAGGACCGGGCCGGCGTGATCGTCGCCGAGCAGGTGGCGGCCGCGCTGCGCGGCGACTTCGTCCAGAACGCGGTCAACATCCCGCAGGTGCCGGCCGAGGACCTCGACCTGCTCGGCCCGTTCCTCCCGGTGGCGGTGCAGCTCGGCCGGCTTGCGGTCGGCCTGTGCGAGCACCGGCTCGAGCGCATCGACGTCACCTACGACGGGTCGCTGGCCGAGCACGACACGCGCCTGCTCACCTCGGCGGTGATGATGGGTGCCTTCGCGACCCGCTCCGACGAGCCCGTGAACCTGGTCAACGCGCGCGCGGTCGCCGAGAGCCGCGGGATCGCTGTCGGCGAGGAGCACGCGCGGTCGCCCGGCGACTACACGAGCCTGATCCGCGTCTCGTGCGGGCACGGCCAGACCGTGTCGGGGACGACGATCGGCCGCGAGAACCGGCCGTGGCTGGTCGAGGTCGAGGGCTACCAGGTCGAGATCGAGCTCGCCGGGCACATGGTCGTGATGCTGAACGATGACCGCCCCGGGATGATCGGCCGCGTCGGCATGATCTTCGGCGAGGAGCACGTCAACATCGCCAACATGAACGTCTCGCGCAACTTCCACGGCGAGCGGGCCGTGATGGTGCTCGCGCTCGACGTCGTGCCCCAGCAGGCCGCGCTCGAGCGGCTGCGCGGGCTGGCCGGCGTCTACCAGGTGCGCTCGGTCAACCTGAACGGCCCGAGCTAGCCGTCCCGCCCCGGGCCGCGCGAACGACCACCGTCACGAACGGCATCGCGAATTCGCGGCGGCCGCGCAGGTCGGGGTGCTCGGCGGCGATCCGGGCGACCCGCGCGAGCGCGTCGTCGCGCCGCGGCCCGTCCAGCGTCGCGACGCTGCTCGTCGACGCCGCCCACTCGAGCAGCCGCGCGCGGTCGAACGGCTCGGGGTTTGCGAACTCCTCACGCTCGACATCGGCGAACGCCGGGTGGCGCAGCGGCGCCTGGGTCAGCAGGCGCGACCGGGCGAGCACGTCGCGGGCGCCGTCGAGGGCGGCCGTCAGCTCCGCCACCCACTCCACCCGCTCGTCGCGCAGGTTCCAGAGCAGGCCGAGCACGCCGCCGGGGACGAGCACGCGCGCGATCTCGCGCAGCGCCTGGTCAGCGTCGAACCAGTGGAAGGCCTGGGCGACGAGCACCGCATCGGCGCTGCCGTCGGCGAGCGGGATCGCCTCGGCCGAGCCGGCCGGCGCCGGCACGCCGGGGAGGTTGCGCTCGATGTGTGCGCGCATGTTCGGCAGCGGCTCGACGGCCGTCACGTCAGCCCCGGCGGCGACCAAAACCTGGGTCAGCTTCCCAGTCCCCGCCGCGAGGTCGACGACGCGGCGCCCAGCGGCCCGCTCGAGCACCCAGCCGACGGCGGCGGCGGGGTAGGACGGCCGCGCCCGCTGATAGGCGTCGGCCACCTCGTCGAACGAGCGCGCCGCCCGGTCGTCGCCGTCGGACATCGGGCGGCATGGTAGTGGCGGCCCGCACGCAGCCCCTTCGGGTACCATCGGAGGCCGGGGAATCGACACCGAAAGGACGCGTCCTTCTATGCAGCCCACCGACAAGATCTGGCGGAACGGAAGCTTCGTGTCGTGGGAGGACGCAAACGTGCATATCCTCACACACGCCCTCCACTACGGGACGGGCGTCTTCGAGGGCATCCGCGCCTACGACACGCCCAAGGGCTCGGCGGTCTTCCGCCTCACCGACCATCTCGAGCGCCTGCGCCGCTCGGCGTCGCTCTACCAGATGGATCTGGGCTACAGCGTGCCCGAGCTGGCCGCGGCGATCCACGAGACCGTGGCCGTGAACGGCGTGCCGTCGTGCTACGTGCGCCCGCTGGCGTTCCGCGGCGCCGGGCCGATGGGCCTGTATCCGGGCGACAACCCGGTCGAGGTGGCCATCGCCGTGTGGCCGTGGGGCGCCTATCTTGGCGAGGAGGCGCTCGAGCACGGCGTGCGCTGCAAGGTGTCGAGCTTCCGCCGCATCGGGCCGAACACGCTTCCGCCCGCCGCCAAGGCCACCGGCCAGTACATCAACTCCGTGCTCGCCAAGCTCGAGTCGACCCGCGCCGGCTACGAGGAGGCGATCCTCCTGAACGAGGAGGGCTACGTCGCCGACGGTTCGGGCGAGAACATCTTCGTCGTGCGTGACGGCGTGCTCTACACGCCGCCCACGACCGCGTCGTGCCTGCCCGGGATCACCCGGTCCACGGTGATCCGGATCGCGCACACGCTCGGGTTCGAGGTGCAGGAGGTGAACCTCGTGCGCACCGACCTCTACTTCGGCGACGAGGTGTTCCTGTGCGGCACCGCCGCCGAGGTGACGCCGGTGGCGTCGGTCGACGACCACGAGACGGCCGGCCGCGGCCCGATCACGAAGCAGATCCAGGACACGTTCTTCGCCATCGTCGGCGGCCAGGACGACCGCTTCGCGGACCTGCTCGAGTATCCCGTGAAGGCCACGGTCTAACTCCGTGGTCACCACACCGACCCGGTCGATCCCGCTCGCGCGGCCGTACCTCGACGGGCGCGAGGAGGAGCTCGTGCTCGAGGTGCTGCGCTCCGACAGCCTGGCCTGCGGGCCGGTCGCGCCGGCGTTCGAGCGGGCCTTCGCAGACCGCGTCGGCACCCGCTTCGCCGTCGCCTGCTCGAGCGGCACGGCCGGGCTGCACGTCGCCCTGCACCGGCTCGGCGTCGGCCCCGGCGACGAGGTGATCACGTCGAGCTTCTCGTTCGTCGCGTCGGCGAACGTGATCCTGTTCGAGCGGGCGAAGCCGGTGTTCGCCGAGATCGACGAGCGCACGTTCAACGTCGATCCGGCTGCCGTCGAGGCGGCGATCACCGAGCGCACGAAGGCCATCATCCCCGTGCACATCTTCGGCTACCCGTGTGACATCGAGGCCATCTCGGCCATCGCCGCCCGCCACGGCATCCCCGTGATCGAGGACGCCTGCGAGGCCATCGGCTGCACCGTCGACGGCCGCGCCGTCGGCACGCACGGGAATCCGGCGGTGTGGGGCTTCTATCCCAACAAGCAGCTCACCACCGGCGAGGGCGGCGCGATCACCACCGACGATCCCGACCTCGCCCGCGAGCTGCGCAGCCTCGTTAACCAGGGCCGCTCCGACAACGGCGACTGGCTCGTGCACCAGCGGCTCGGGTTCAACTACCGCATGGACGAGATGTCGGCCGCGGTCGGCCTGGCGCAGCTGGAGAAGCTCGACACCCTGCTCGAACGGCGGCAGCACGTGGCCGCGCGCTACGACGCGCTGCTCGGGGGCATCCCCGGCGTCGAGCTGCCCTATCGCGGGCCGCAGCCGCGCAGCTGGTTCATCTACTACGTGCGCTTCGCCGCCGGCATCGACCGCAACGCCGTCCAGGCCGCGCTGGCCGATCGCGGCATCGCCAGCCGCCCGTACCTGCCGGCGATCCACACCCAGCCCACCTATCGCGAGCGCTTCGGCTACGGCCCGGGGATGCTCCCGGTGACCGAGCGCGTGAGCGCCTCGACGCTCGCGCTGCCGTTCTTCGTCCAGCTGGAGGAGGACGACATCGCCTACGTCGCGAGCTCGCTGCGCGAGGTGCTGGCGGAGCTGTGAGCGCCGCCGGGGCACCGATGGTGTTCCTGGGCTATGGCAAGTTCGTGCGCGCAGACCGCATCTATGCGATGGAGCCGATCGAGGGCGACGACCGCGGCGACGGCCGGCGCACGCGCGTGTGGGTCGACGGGATGGCCGAGCCGATGATCGCGTCGCGCACCGAGCGCACCATCCTTGCCGACATGGGCGAGGCCACGGCGCTCGCGATGGCCGTCCGCCGCAGCCGCCAGAACCAGATGTCACTCGATGTCTGACTGGGACGTCACCCTGATCGCCGCCGGCACCCTGCCGATGAGCGACGGCCTGCTCGCCCCCGCCGGAGAGCTCGGCGACCTCGAGGTCGTCTCGAACGTCGTCCTCCTGCGCGGCGCGGCAGGCACCGTCCTGATCGACACGGCGGCCGGGGAGCTCGACTCGCAGTGGGAGGGCGCTCACAGCAACCTGGCCGAGGCGCTCGCGCCGTACTGCCGTCTGGACGAGATCGACACGCTGATCCTGACCCATCTGGACTTCGACCATTTCGGCGGGGCCCCCGACGTCCCGGCGCGGCGGACCGTCGTCACGGCCACGGCGGCAGCGGCAGCTCGTGCCTGGGAGCCGGGAACGAGGGTCAGCGAGGGCGTCTTCGCCCAGATCGCCGACCGGCTCGACGAGGTGGCCGACGGCACCGAGGTCGTCCCGGGCGTGCGCCTGGTCGAGGCGCCGGGCCATCGCGAGGGCCACGCCTGCGTCGAGATCGACGGCCGCGACGGCCGCCGGGTGTTCCTGTCCGACGTCATCCACCACCCGAGCCACGTCGAGCACCCGGAGTGGGACGTCGAGTTCGACTCGGAGCCCGAGGTGGGGTTGCGCACGCGCCGCGACTGGCTCGAGCGGCTGGCGGGCACCGGCGTGCCCTGCGCCGCGTCGCACATCCCCGGGTGGGGCACGATCGAGCCGGGCGGCGAAGGCCTGGGCTGGCGCCCGCTCTGACCGCGGTCGCGACGGCGCTCGATCTCGCGGGCGATCCGGTGGCGGCCGCCCGGGCGCTGATCGGCTGGACGCTGCTCGTCGACGGGGTGGGCGGGCCGATCGTCGAGGCCGAGGCCTATCGCCAGCGCGACGACCCGGCCTCGCACAGCTTCCGCGGCCGCACGCCCCGCAACGCGGCAATGTTCGGGCCCGCGGGCACCCTCTACGTCTACCGCAGCTACGGGTTGCACTGGTGCGTCAACATCGTCTGCGGCCCCCCCGACGTGGCCGACGCCGTGCTCGTGCGGGCGCTCGAGCCCGCCCAGGGCGTCGAGCGCATGCGCGCACGGCGAGGGCGCGAGCCACTGACGTCGGGTCCCGGCAACGTCGGCCAGGCGCTCGGCGCGAGTGACGCGCTGAACGGGCAGGTCGCCGCGCTGCTGCCGCCGGCGCGGCGCAGGCGGGTCGTGCGCACCACGCGGATCGGGCTGACCAAGGCCGTCGAGCGGCCGTGGCGCTTCCTCGACCCCGACTCGCCGTACGTGAGCCGTCTACGGCGGTGAGACGAGCCGCAGTCCACGCAGCAGCTCGGCGTCCCAGCGGCGGGCGGCCGCTCGCCCGTGCTCCTCGTGGAATCCGGCCGCGTAGGTGTGTCCGGCCACCGTCCACACCATGACCAGGTGGCCGGTGAACGCGCTCTCGTCCCACCGCGTCGCTTCCACCAACGCAACGCGCCATCCATGGGCGCTCACCGTCCCGAGGTTGACGAGGAGTGGGTGACAGACGCCGCCGCGCGGGAAGCACCCGCGGCGGCCGACGATGGTATGCCGGTCGAACCCGGCGCCGTCGACTGCGTGATGCAGGTCCGCGAGCGCATACGGTGCGGCGACGATCACCAGGTGGGGTGACGCGCTCGATCCGAACGCCCAGCCGCGCGCGGGCGCAGGCCGGGCAATCCGGCTGGTGGACGATCGCGCGCTCCTTCTCCCGCGTCGCCGGGCCGATGACGGACTGGCCGCGCGGCCATCCCCGCAGACCGTCGGGCACCCGGGTCGGGCACGGCACCGGGTAGCCGAGCACCGCCGCGGTCGCCCGGAGCGGGCGATCAGGCGTGCGGGCGCCCGGACGAACGCGACTCCCGCCACCACCGTGCCCGGTGCGCGCCGGTGGGAGATCGAGTGCCCGCCGCCCATGCAGGCCGCAGCGATCCCCGCGAGGGCGACGACGAGGGCGTGGTGTCTGCCGGCATGCATATGCGACATTCCCGGTCTCCGAGCGCGAATACGCCGGCACCGAGGGATCGCGTCCGGGGGCGGCCGGGACAACGGGGGGCGGATGCCACCTGGGGCGCCGGACCGGGCACCCCTCGATATCATCCGCGCCCCGTGGCGTCGACATCGCTGCACTCACCCGTAATGCCGTCAAGGTGCTGCCGGAGGGCGAGCTCGAGCGCAAGCTCGAGCTCGGCCGGCCGCTGCGGGTGAAGCTCGGGATCGACCCGACCGTCGCGCGACATCCACATCGGCCAGGCGATCCCGCTGCAGCGGATGCGCGCCTTCCAGGAGCAGGGTCACATCGGCGTGCTGATCGTCGGCGACTACACCGCCCGCGTCGGCGACCCGTCGGGGCGCTCGAAGGAGCGGCGCGTGCTCACCGACGCCGAGATCGACGCGAACGCGAAGCGGTACTTCGCCCAGGCGCTGCGGATCCTCGACGAGGAGCGCACCGAGCTGCGCTTCAACGGCGAGTGGCTGGCGAAGATCGACTTCGCCGAACTGCTGCGCCTGACCCGCATCGTCACCGTCTCGCGCCTGCTCGAGCGCGACGACTTCGAGCGCCGGTTCAAGTCGAACCAGCCGATCTCGGTGTCGGAGTTCCTGTACCCGCTGATGCAGGGATACGACTCGGTCGCGATCCACGCCGACGTCGAGCTCGGCGGCACCGACCAGGAGTACAACCTGCTCACCGGCCGCGACATCCAGCAGGCCTACGGCCAGGATCCGCAGGTGGCGCTGACGACGCCGCTGATCAACGGCCCGAACGGGGTCGACAAGATGAGCGCCTCGCTCGGCAACTACATCTCGATCGATGACCCGCCGGCGGAGATGTACGGCAAGGCGATGAGCTGCGTCGACGACCTGATGCCCGACTACTACCGGCTGTGCCTGGAGGCGGACGAGCCGCCGCCCAGCCGACCCGTACGCGGCCAAGCGCGAGTTCGCCCGCCGCCTCGTCGAGCGCTGGTACGACGCCGCGGCGGCGGCGACGGCCGAGGCCGGGTTCGACCGCCAGTTCAAGCAGGGGCGGGCGGCGCAGGACGCGCCCCGGATCGCCCTGCCCGCCGGCGACCCTGTGCACATGCCGGCCCTCCTGGCCGAGAACGGCCTGGCCGGCTCCCGCGGGGAGGCCCGGCGCCTGATCGCGCAGGGCGGCGTCCGGGTGGACGGGACGCCGCTCGCCGGCGATGAGCTGGACGTCGCCCGCAGCCGCCTCGCCGGGGCCGAGCTGCGGGTCGGACGCCGGTTCGCCGTCATCGACGCGGGCTGATCGGTATACTGCCCTGTCTGGCCGTCGCCCGGGGTTGGGCGGCGGCTGTTTCTTCGGAGCGCCTGCCACTTGCCTGGCCGTGAGCAACTCGCTAGGCTTTGTGGTCGCGTTCGAGGGCGCCTGGTCTTTGAAAACTCAACAGTTTGGGGATCTCTGCGGGGTGCGGTACATCCCGGAGCGATCGACGTCGGGTTCGTCCGCTTACCTCGGGAATTCCACGGGGGAGCGGAAACCATGTCGGCGACCCTGCGCCACCGGCCCTCGGGCCGGCGACGGTGGGTGCGCCGGCCTTTGAGAGCAGACCGGTCAGCCAGTTCAGACCGGTCGAAACTCTCCTTCATGGTCAGAGACCGGCCGATGATCCCGCACCACGCTACGTCGTGGAGTGGGGGAGGCCGTTTTCGCAACCTGTTCTCGGAGAGTTTGATCCTGGCTCAGGACGAACGCTGGCGGCGTGCCTAACACATGCAAGTCGAGCGGAAAGGCTCCTTCGGGAGTACTCGAGCGGCGAACGGGTGAGTAACACGTGGGTAATCTGCCCAGGACACAGGAATAACCAGTGGAAACGCTGGCTAATGCCTGATGAAGTGCCGGCCTTTCGGGGCCAGTACCAAAGGTAGCTTCGGCCTCCGGTCTTGGATGAGCCCGCGGCCCATTAGCTTGTTGGCGGGGTAACGGCCCACCAAGGCGACGATGGGTAGCTGGTCTGAGAGGACGATCAGCCACACTGGGACTGAGACACGGCCCAGACTCCTACGGGAGGCAGCAGTGGGGAATCTTGCGCAATGGGCGAAAGCCTGACGCAGCAACGCCGCGTGCGGGAAGAAGGCCTTCGGGTTGTAAACCGCTTTCAGCAGGGAAGAAGGCGAGCGGGTTAATAGCCCGTCAGCTGACGGTACCTGCAGAAGAAGGTCCGGCTAACTACGTGCCAGCAGCCGCGGTAATACGTAGGGACCGAGCGTTGTCCGGAATCATTGGGCGTAAAGAGCGTGTAGGCGGCCATTTAAGTCCTGCGTGAAATCCTGCGGCTCAACCGCAGGCGGTCGTGGGAAACTGGATGGCTAGAGTGCGGGAGAGGAGAGTGGAATTCCTGGTGTAGCGGTGGAATGCGCAGATATCAGGAAGAACACCCGTGGCGAAGGCGGCTCTCTGGAACGCAACTGACGCTGAGACGCGAAAGCGTGGGGAGCAAACAGGATTAGATACCCTGGTAGTCCACGCCGTAAACGATGGATGCTAGGTGTGGGCGGTGTCGACTCCGTCCGTGCCGAAGCTAACGCATTAAGCATCCCGCCTGGGGAGTACGGCCGCAAGGCTAAAACTCAAAGGAATTGACGGGGACCCGCACAAGCAGCGGAGCATGTTGTTTAATTCGATGCGACGCGAAGAACCTTACCTGGGCTTGACATGTACTCGAAATCCTGGGAAACCAGGCCCCTCTTCGGAGCGGGTACACAGGTGGTGCATGGCTGTCGTCAGCTCGTGTCGTGAGATGTTGGGTTAAGTCCCGCAACGAGCGCAACCCCTGTCCTGTGTTGCCAGCGGTTCGGCCGGGAACTCACAGGAGACTGCCGGTGACAAACCGGAGGAAGGTGGGGATGACGTCAAGTCATCATGCCCCTTATGTCCAGGGCTACAAACGTGCTACAATGGTCGGTACAGAGGGCTGCGAGGCCGTGAGGCGGAGCGAATCCCAAAAAGCCGATCCCAGTTCGGATTGAAGGCTGAAACTCGCCTTCATGAAGTCGGAGTTGCTAGTAATCGCGGATCAGCAACGCCGCGGTGAATACGTTCCCGGGTCTTGTACACACCGCCCGTCACACCACGAAAGCCGGAAACACCCGAAGTCCGTGCGCCAACCCGCAAGGGAGGCAGCGGCCGAAGGTGGAGTCGGTGATTGGGGTGAAGTCGTAACAAGGTAGCCGTAGCGGAAGCTGCGGCTGGATCACCTCCTTTCTAGGGAATGCGGCGGCTCCAACCGCCGCAGGCGCCCAGCGTGTCGATGGCACTCGTGCCGTCCTATGACTGGGCTCGCCTGGAACAACGTCGACACCCACGTTTCGCCGGCCCTTCGGGGCCGACGGCCCAAACTGTTGAGTTTTGAGAGACCGGGAGCCCCTTCGCGGGGCTTCACGCGTCCCTCGGGTCGGCCGGAGCATCGTCTCCGGCGTGCACCCTGAAAACTCCATAGCGGTTTAGTGGTGTTCTCTACAAGAATCAAGTGAATAAGGGCACACGGTGGATGCCTTGGCACCTGGAGCCGATGAAGGACGTGGACGGCTGCGATAAGCCTCGGGGAGCTGCTGATCAAGCGTTGATCCGGGGATTTCCGAATGGGGAAACCCACCCGTGGTAATGCGCGGGTACCCTCACCTGAACACATAGGGTGAGTGGAGGTAAGCCGGCGAACTGAAACATCTTAGTAGCCGGAGGAAAAGAAAGAAACTCGATTCCCTGAGTAGTGGCGAGCGAAACGGGAATCAGCCCAAACCGATCCGGCGTGACAGCCTGCGGGCGTTGCCGGCTCGGTGTTGTAGGACCTGTCTTGATCGTCCCGCAGGGCGGTCGGGGAGTTACAAAGTGGCGTGCTAGCGGAAGACGGTGGAAACCGTCGCCACAGAGGGTAAAGGCCCCGTACGCGAAAGTGCGTCGCCTCCCTGGACAGGATCCTGAGTACGACCGGGCACGGGAAACCCGGCCGGAACCCGCGGGGACCACCCCGCAAGGCTAAATACTTCCAGGTGACCGATAGTGAACCAGTACCGTGAGGGAAAGGTGAAAAGCACCCCGGAAGGGGAGTGAAATAGTACCTGAAACCGCGTGCCTACAAGCGGTCGGAGCGGCCTTGTGCCGTGACGGCGTACTTTTTGCATAACGGGCCAGCGAGTTAGTCGTCTGTGGCGAGGTTAAGGAAACGGAGCCGTAGCGAAAGCGAGTCCGAATAGGGCGTTTTAGTCGCAGGCGCTAGACCCGAAACTGGGTGATCTATCCATGGCCAGGTTGAAGCGGGGGTAAGACCCCGTGGAGGACCGAACCCACGTCGGTTGAAAACGGCGGGGATGAGCTGTGGATCGGAGTGAAAGGCTAATCAAACCCAGAGATATCTGGTTCTCCCCGAAATATATTTAGGTATAGCCTCGTGCGTTCAGTACCGGCTGTAGAGCACTGTTTGGCCTAGGGGCCCTACCAGGTTACCGAAGTCAGGCAAACTCCGAATACCGGTACTCCAGAGCATGGGAGTCAGACTGCGGGGGATAAGCTTCGTAGTCGAGAGGGAAACAGCCCTGACCGCCAGCTAAGGTCCCTAAATCATGGCTAAGTGGTAAACGATGTGCGGATGCACAGACAACCAGGAGGTTGGCTTAGAAGCAGCCACCCTTGAAAGAGTGCGTAATAGCTCACTGGTCAAGTGTTCGCGCGCGGATAATGTAGCGGGGCTCAAGTCATGTACCGAAGCTGCGGATTCTCGCGTAAGCGGGAGTGGTAGGGGAGCGTCCTGACGCCGACTGAAGCGGCGGGGTAACCCAGCCGTGGAGGCGTCAGGAGTGAGAATGCTGGCATGAGTAACGAAAGAGGGGTGATGAAACCCCTCCGCCGAATGCCCAAGGGTTCCTGAGTAAAGCTAATCTTCTCAGGGTTAGTCGGGACCTAAGCCGAGGCCGAAAGGCGTAGGCGATGGACAACGGGTTGATATTCCCGTACCACGTCGGAACCGTTATCACCGATGGGGGGACGGGGTAGGACAAGGGATCCCAGCCGTTGGTCGTGCTGGGGCAACTGCGTAGGCCGGCCGGGCGAAAACCGGCCACTAAGGCTGAGACAGGATGCGGTGACGTAATGTCGGAAGTCCCTGAAACCATGCCCCCAAGAAAAGCCCCTAGGGAGGTTCCACGTGCCCGTACCAAGACCGACACAGGTGGGCAGGTAGAGAATACCAAGGTGATCGAGAAAACCCTCGTTAAGGAACTCGGCAAAATTGCCCCGTAACTTCGGGAGAAGGGGCGCCTCGTTAGGGTGTAGGACTTCGCGCCCGAAGCCCGAGGGGGCCGCAGTGAATAGGCCCAAGCGACTGTTTACCAAAAACACAGGTCTCTGCTAAGTCGAAAGACGACGTATAGGGGCTGACGCCTGCCCGGTGCCGGAAGGTCACGAGGAGAGGTTAGCCTTCGGGCGAAGCTTCGAATCCAAGCCCCGGTAAACGGCGGCCGTAACTATAACGGTCCTAAGGTAGCGAAATTCCTTGTCGGGTAAGTTCCGACCTGCACGAATGGCGTAACGACTTGGGCGCTGTCTCAACGAGGGACTCGGTGAAATTGTAGTATCGGTGAAGATGCCGATTACGCGCAGCTAGACGGAAAGACCCCGTGAACCTTTACTGCAGCTTGATATTGGAGTCTGGGACATTTTGTCCAGGATAGGTGGGAGGCTTTGAAGCGGGGACGCCAGTCCTCGTGGAGCCACCCTTGGGATACCACCCTTGGTGTTCTGGGCTTCTAACCCCGATCCGTGATCCGGACGGGGAACAGTGTCAGGTGGGCAGTTTGACTGGGGCGGTCGCCTCCTAAAATGTAACGGAGGCGCGCAAAGGTTCCCTCAGCACGGTCGGAAATCGTGCGAAGAGTGTAAAGGCACAAGGGAGCTTGACTGCGAGACCAACAAGTCGAGCAGGTACGAAAGTAGGTCTTAGTGATCCGGCGGTTGAGAGTGGAATTGCCGTCGCTCAACGGATAAAAGGTACTCCGGGGATAACAGGCTTATCGCTTCCAAGAGTCCACATCGACGAAGCGGTTTGGCACCTCGATGTCGGCTCGTCGCATCCTGGGGCTGAAGTCGGTCCCAAGGGTTGGGCTGTTCGCCCATTAAAGCGGTACGCGAGCTGGGTTCAGAACGTCGTGAGACAGTTCGGTCCCTATCTGCTGTGCGCGTTGGAGAGTTGAACGGAGTCGACCCTAGTACGAGAGGACCGGGTTGAACAGACCTCTGGTGTATCAGTTGTCCTGCCAAGGGCACTGCTGGTTAGCTACGTCTGGACGGGATAACCGCTGAAAGCATCTAAGCGGGAAGCCCACCGTGAGATGAGCTCTCCCATCCCCTCGAGGGAGTAAGGATCCTGGTAGACGACCAGGTTGATAGGCGGGATGTGCAAGCGCAGTAATGCGTTCAGCAGACCCGTACTAATCATCCGAGGACTTGATTTCGAGAACACCACACGCCGCTATGGAGTTTTGAGGGTCGCGCGCATCTGCGCCGGCGACTTCACAAGTTCACACGGTTTCCGGTGGTCATAGCGAGGGGGAAACACCTTTTCCCATTCCGAACAGAGAAGTTAAGCCCCTCAGCGCCGATGGTACTTGGCGCGCGAGCGCCTGGGAGAGTAGGTCGTCGCCGGGATAAATACGAAAAGCCGCCCCGGGCGGCTTTTCGTATTTCTCGGGTGGTGGGTGCCCGATCTCACTCGGGACAGCGCTCCGTACATCGCCGCCAACACCGGCCCCCGCCGCCAACGTCATTGCGTACGGAGGGCCGTCCCACCCGAGCCCACCAGCGCGCACATGGTGGCACGAGCCACCAGCCGTTGCGCTAGTCCCCGGCCCGTCGTCGTCGCGGTCCTCGCGCTCGTCGTCGAAGAGCCCGCGCGGCGGCCAGTCGTCCTGCGCGTCGCAACGGCTCGTGCAGTGCAGGCTGGCGACGTTCTGAAGCGGGCACGAGGATGTGGCCGTTCAGCTCGACGTGGGCGACGTCCTCGATCAGGCAGTACGCGGTCAGGATGCCGTCCTGATACTCGCCCGCCGAAGAGCGCGATCTCGACAGCCTCGCCCTTGTACCTGGACGTGTAGTCCTCCACGCGCGGAACACTAGTCGAGGTGCTCGTCTCGTTGAGCGTCACCAGGGTCAGGCGGCCGCGGCGGCGCTCGATCGCCGTGAGGCTGCAGTTGTTGACGCCCGCCACCCGCCAGCGCTCGGCGGCGCTGAGCCCGACCACCTCCGAGACGATGGCGCGGATGTTGCCGCCGTGGCAGACGATCACGGCCGTGCGCCCGTCGGCGCCGTCGTGATGCGCAGGAACGCCCGCACCGAGCGGCGGTGGAGCTGCTCGGTAGGTCTCGCCGCCGTGGTAGCCGTCGACCGACACCGTCGGCGCCACTCCCGTACCAGGCGGGGTCGCGCTCCCGCGCCTGCTCGCGGTGGCGCCGGCCCACACGCCGACGTCCACCTCGCGCAGCTCGGGGTCGACAGTGGCCTCGAGGCCCGTCGCGCGCTCGACGGCGGCGGCCGTCTCGCGGGCGCGGACGAGGTCGCTCGAGTACAGGAGATCGACCCGCCCGGTCGCGAGCGCACCGCCGAGGGCGCGGGCCTGAACGCAGCCCGGCTCGTTCAGCGGCAGGTCGTTGTGACCCTGCCAGCGACCGTCACGGTTCCAGTCGGTTTCGCCGTGGCGCGCCAGCAGGATCCTCGTCAGTCGCGGCAGATCATAAGATCCGGCGTCATGGACCTCGAACTGCAGGGCATGCGCGTCCTCGTGACCGGCGCGAGCGACGGCATCGGGCTCGCGGCGGCGACGCTGCTGCGCGCCGAGGGGGCGACGTGGCGATCGCCGCGCGCAACCCGGCCGCCGCCGCCAGGCGATCGGTGCGGCGGCGATCGCGGTCGACCTGTCGCGCCCGAGGCGGGCGAGCGGGCGTGGCAGGCGACGGTCGCGGCGCTCGGCGGCATCGACGCGCTCGTGAACAACGTGGGCACGGCGCGCATCGCGTCGTTCGAGCAGCTCACCGACGCCGACTGGCACGACGCCTGGAACCTGAACGTGATGAGCCACGTGCGCTGCATCCGCGCCGCGCTGCCGGCCCTGCGCGAGTCGGCGTCGCCGGCGATCGTGAACGTCGCGTCGACGTCGGGCAAGCGCCCGAGCCCGGGGATGCCGCACTACTCCGTCACCAAGGCGGCGGTGCTCTCGCTGTCGCGGCTCGTCGCCGACCTGTACGCCTCGGCCGGGATCCGCTCGAACGCCGTGTGCCCGGGGCCGACGCTGACACCGGCGTGGACGGCGACAGGCGGCCTGGCCGAGCAGACGGCCGCCGACTCCGACCGCAGCCGCGACGACGTCCTCACCGCCGTCGGCCGCGGCCGCCCGCTGGGGCGGATGGCGACGAGCGAGGAGATCGCGGTCGTGATCGCGTTCCTGTGCTCGCCCCGGGCCGCCTACGTCACCGGCGCCGCGTGGAGCGTCGACGGCGGCACCGTGCCCGTGATCATCTAGCGATCCGTCGGCAGGAAGCGCTCGTGCAGCTCGACCGCCAGCACCGCGTGCTGGGTGGCGTTCGCCGGGGCGCCGGCCGGCAGCTCCGGCAGGGTGGTCGCGGATGAAGACCGCGGCGGTGCGCACGGCCTCGTGCCGGCTGCGGTCGGCCGGGGTGGGATACGCGAAGCGCCACCGCCGCGCTCGCGCGGCGATCAGGCCGTCGACCCCGCCGTCGATGCCCGCGTCCGCCGCCGCGAACACACGGCAGTCGTAGGTGCGGCACGTCCGCGGGCGGTGCGCGTAGATCGAGCAGCGGCCCTCGTGCAGCATCGGGCAGTGGCCGCGCTCGTCGTGGCCGAGCAGCACATGGCCCTCGGGCAGCAGCGGCGCGGGGAACAGCAGCTCGGCGGGGATGTGAGCGAGCGCGTCGGCCTCGTCCGGGCCGATGTGGACGAACTGCGATGCCGTGCAGCAGGCGCTGCAGCCTCCGCACGGCACATCGGCGGTGCGCTCCCCGCGGATGGCCGCGAGCGTCGCGTCGAGCCACTCGCCGAAATCGCCCGCCTCGAGGGGCCCCTCATCCGCCAATTGGCACTCGTCACGAATGCCAATTGGGCCCATCTCGCGATCGTAGCCCACCCCGGCGCCGGTACACTCGGATACCGATGTCGCACCCGTCCGGCCCCGTCGCCCGCGCCTTTCCCGACCGCATCCGGCGGCTCGAGCGCGAGTCCCTGTCCGACCTCGCGGTGCGCTCCTACGACACCGCCGGCAGGGCCCGGCCGGAGCCCGACGAGTGCTCGCTGCGCACCCCGTTCCAGCGCGACCGCGACCGCATCGTGCACTCGAAGTCCTTCCGGCGGCTGAAGGGCAAGACGCAGGTCTTCATCGCCCCGCAGGGCGACCACTTCCGCACCCGGATGACGCACACGCTCGAGGTGGCCGGCATCTCCCGCGGAGTCGCCCGCGCACTGCAGCTGAACGAGGACCTGACCGAGGCGATCGCCCTCGGGCACGATCTCGGCCACCCGCCGTTCGGCCACACCGGCGAGGAGGCACTCGACCGCTGTCTGAAGGAGCACGGGTCGGGGTTCCGGCACAACGAGCACTCGCTGCGCATGGTCGAGGTGCTCGAACGCGGCGGCGCCGGCCTGAACCTGACCGCCGAGGTGCGCGACGGCATCCTGAACCACACCGGCCCGGGCACGCCCGCGACGCTCGAGGGCCGGATCGTGCGCCTCGTCGACCGCTTCGCCTACGTGAACCACGACATCGACGACGCCGCCCGTGCCGGCATCCTCGACCCGGCCGCGCTGCCGGGCGAGCCGATCGCGCTGCTCGGCCGCACCTCGTCGGAGCGGATCGACGCGCTCGTGCACGACCTGGTCGAGACGTCCGCGGTCGCCGGCGACATCGCCCAGACGGCACCCTACGAGGGCGCGCTCCTGGGCTTGCGCTCCTACATGTTCGAGCACGTCTACCTGGGGGCGCCCGCGCGGGCGCAGAGCGAGCGCGCGGCGGCCATGGTCGAGGCGCTCTTCGCCCACCACCTGGCCGGAGGCGACGCACAGTCGGCCACCGACTGGGTCGCCGGCATGACCGACGGCTTCGCCCTGCGCGCGCACGCCGAGCTCCACGCGGCCGAGCGCGCTCCGGCGTGAGCCGCATCACCGAGCAGTCCCTGGAGGCGGTCAAGGCCGCCGTCGACATGGTCGAGCTCGTCCAGGGACGCACGCCGCTGCGCAAGGTCGGCAGCCGCTATACCGGGAAGTGCCCCTTCCACGACGACCGCAGCCCGTCGTTCTCGGTCGACGCCGTCGACAAGCAGTACTACTGCTTCGGCTGCGGCCGCGGCGGCGATGCGATCCGCTTCGCGCAGGAGACCGAGAACCTCGACTTCGTCGGCGCCGTCGAGTGGCTGGCCGGCCGCTTCGGCGTGGAGCTCGCCTACGAGGAGATGTCGCCCCAGGCCGAACGCCGCCGCGACGAGCAGCGGCGGCTGCTCGCCCTGCTCGAGGACGCCGCCCAGTTCTACACGCGGTACCTGTGGAGCTCCGCCGAGGCCGAGCCGGCGCGGGCCTACCTCACGGAGCGCGGCCTCGAGGAGCAGACCGCGCGCGACTTCCGGCTCGGGTTCGCGCCGACGGCGTGGGACCGGGTGTGCGCGGCCGCCCGGGCGAAGGGCTTCTCGCCGGCCGAGCTCGAGCGCGCCGGCCTCTCGAGCCGCGGACGCCGCGGCCCCGTCGACCGCTTCCGCGGCCGCCTGATGTTCCCGCTCGCCGACGCCCGCGGGCGCGTGCGCGGCTTCGGCGCCCGGCAGATGCCCGGCGGAGAGCCGCCCAAGTACCTGAACTCGCCCGAGGGCACGCTGTTTCGCAAGTCCGAGGTCGTGTACGGGCTCGATCGCGCCCGCACGGCGATCGCGGCGAACGCCCGCGCGATCGTCGTGGAGGGCTACACGGACGTGCTCGCGCTGCACCAGGCCGGCCTGACCGAGAGCGTCGCCTCGATGGGCACCGCGCTCACCGAGCAGCAGGTGCGCGAGCTCGGCCGGCTGGCGGGCACCGGGACGCTCTACCTGGCCTTCGACGCCGACGCGGCCGGCCAGGAGGCCGCCGTGCGCGGGATGGAGCTCGCCCAGGCGACGGGCATGCAGGTGCGGGTGGTGGAGCTGCCCGAGGGCCGCGACCCGGCCGACGTGGCGATCGCCGACCCGGCGGCCTTCCAGCGCCGCGCTCGCGGCCGCCGGCGGCGTGCTGGCGTTCCGCATCGACCGAATTCTGACGGCTCCGGGCTCGCGCGACCAGCGCTACCAGCAGGCGGCGGCGGTGCTGCGCGACGCGCCCGCGTCGGTGGAGCGGGCCGAGCAGGTGCGCCTCGTCGCCGACCGGCTGGAGCTCACCCAGGACCTCGAGGCGGCGCTCATGCGCCCGGCTGCGACACCGAACGGGCCCGCGCAGCCGGTCGACCGGCGCCTGCCGAAATCGCTCTGGGAGCGGGATGAACGCCTGTTCCTGGCCCTGTGCCTGGCCCTGCCCGAGCGCGGTCGGATTTTACTCGGCGACCTGGACGTGGCACACTTCACGAATGCGTCGCACTGGGAGGCCGCGACGCACATCCGCCGCATGCTGGCGGGTGAGGACAGTTCGGAGGCATCCGCACGGTGGGCACCGCTTGTTGGAGAGCTGAACGCCCTTGCTGCCCGTGAGGCTGCCTCCGAGTGGGCACTGGAGGAGCTGTATTGGAAGCTGCATCTGTACCGAGCCGAAGCCGGGCTAAAGGCGATGCGCGAAAACGCCGACTTGAACCAGAGTCGGCAAAGAGAGCTGCAGGAGCTGGAGGAGCTGCGGTTATCCGTGCTGGCGAGGCTGGACGCCATTCGCGCGCAACCCCCAGACCGTTAGTAGGCCCCGCAGTCATGTCCCAACATGCCCCCGACCCGTCTCCTGATCCGGCGGGCTTCGATTCGCACGAGGAGGTCGAGCTCGACCTCGAGCCCGATCCCACCCCCGGCCTGACCGAGGACACGGTCGGGATGTACCTGCGCGAGATCTCGCAGGTGCCGCTTCTGACCGCCGCCGAGGAGGTGTCGCTGGCCAAGGCGCTCGAGCGCGGCGACCTGCGCGCCCGCCGGCGCCTGATCGAGTCCAACCTGCGGCTCGTGGTGTCGATCGCCCGGCGCTACTCCGGCCGCGGCCTGTCGTTCCTCGACCTGATCCAGGAGGGCAACGTCGGCCTGATGAAGGCCGTCGAGCGCTACGACTGGCGGCTCGGGCACCGGTTCTCGACGTACGCGACGTGGTGGATCCGCCAGGCCGTGACGCGGGCGCTCGCAGACCAGGGCCGCACCATCCGGGTGCCGGCGCAGGTCGTCGACACGATCAACCGCATGGCCCGGGTCGAGCGGCAGCTGACGCAGAAGCACAACCGGCTGCCGACGCACGAGGAGCTCGCCGAGGAGATGGGCATCAAGGCCACCAAGGTCGAGGAGCTCAAGCGCGTGTCGCAGGAGCCGGTGTCGCTGGCGTCGCCGGTCGGCGAGGACGCGACCGAGCTCGGCGAGATGATCGAGGACGAGCGCCAGCGCGGGCTCGGATCCGACATGGCCGCGCGCCAGCGCGACCAGCACATCTCCGACCTGATCAGCCAGCTGCCCTACCGCGAGCGCCTGATCCTCGAGCTGCGCTACGGCCTGGGCGGCGAGTCGCCGCACACGCTGGAGGAGGTCGGCCGCCGGTTCGGCGTCACCCGCGAACGGGTGCGCCAGATCGAGACCCGCACCCTCCGCCGGCTGGCCGCGGCGGGCGAAAACGCGGGAATTGAGGCTCTTGATCGACTAGAGTCTTGTCCCGATCCGCGGTAGCTCAATGGCAGAGCATCCGGCTGTTAACCGGAGGGTTGTAGGTTCGAGTCCTACCCGCGGAGCTTTTATCCAAGCCGAACTCGGTTGGACGCGGTTGGCGCGCGCCAGGCCGTTTTCACAGGTTTGTCACAGCTGTAGCTACGCGGAAGTCGACCTCGAACCCACACCCGGCGGCTACGTGACCACGCCCGCTAGGGGGGCGAGATTTGTCGGCGAGTTCAAGAACCCAACTAGCTTCTGTCACCACGCAAACGTGCTCGAGGTCGCTGCCGGGATGGTCGCAGTCGCGGCACTTCTTGCAGGCGCGGGGTCCTTCGTGGGGTTGTTCATCGCCTGGGCCTTAGGGGTCGGGCCGAAGCGGATCTGCGATGGACAACTCGGGAGTCCTCTCTCGCCGGAGGCGCTCCCCCACCGTCCAGGCGACCTGCAGCCATCATCCACTGTCTATCGCACGCAGTCCCTGTCTCGCCTTGGAAATCAGGGCCTTCAGCGTGTTCGGGACCGCTGCTGCGCGCCGGCGCACGCCGACGTGTGCGCTCCCACATGTGCAGGCGGTATGGTCTGCGGCCCTGGCCCGGCGACGATCGCCGGGCCGCACTCTTGAGGAGACTGCATGCCCACCGTGATCGGCTACCACGACGTGAAGGACACGCAGCACTGGCTCGCCTCGCCGAAGCGCGAGGAGTTCTTCGGGCCGCTCGGCGTCACCAACATCCGCAAGTTCGTCGATCCGCAGCAGCCCACGCGGGTGGGCCTGGTGATGGACGTCGCGGACATGGACGCCGTCATGAACGCGATGCAGACGCCCGAGGCGGCCGCAGCGATGGAGTACGACGGCGTGCTCCCCGAGACTCTCGTCATCCTCGTCGAGGCCTGAGCACCCACCCGTCCCAAGGAGCGAACACCATGGCGTTTGCAATCGTGCACCACTTCCCCGGCGGCACCGCCGAGCAGTACGAGGCGTCGGTCGCGGCCGTCCACCCGAGCGACGGCAGCCTGCCCGACGGCCAGATCTTCCACGCCGCCGGCCCGTCTGAAGGCGGCTGGACGATCATGGCCGTCCACGACAGCAAGGAGAGCTGGGAGACGTTCCGCGACACCATTCTGATGCCGCAGATGCAGAAGGGCATCGAGGGCGGGTTCACAGCGCCGCCGCACGAGACCGCGATCGACCTCTACACGATCCAGCAGTAGCGCGAGGGGCGCTCCCGGCGTGTCGCTGAGCCTACGCGGCGCGCCGGCGGCGCTCTTCGGCAATGATCAGCTGGTTGATGGCCGCGCGGTCGGCCCGCGTCGTATCGCAGAACTCGAGGTCGAAGCCGCGCTCGTCCCGTCGGCCGACGTGCGCGCGCAGAGTGAGCTCGCGCCCGAACCATTCCTCCGAGAACGAGACGACCACCTCCTCGCCACGATCGGCGTCCCACGGCGCCGTGACCCTGGCGCCGTCGGCGCAGATGTTCACGGTGGAGGCGCGGTGGACGGTGCCGTCGCTGCCGCGCGCGAGGTGCGCGGGGATGGCGATGTCGATGCGCACGTTGCTGACGCGCTCGGCCATCTCGCGCTCCTTCATGAAGCAGAACCGCAGGAGATCGCGCTCGGCGTGGGCGGCCAGGCGCTCGAAGCACACGCCCGAGAGCCACAGGCCGGTGCTCTTGCGCCAGCTGCGGACGACCGTGCCCTTGCCCGTCAGGGCCAGCGGGGGCGACTCGCAGTGCAGCGACACCTCGACGTGGTGCCCCTCCGGCACAGGCTCATCGGCCGACAGCAGCACGCCGCCCGCCGAGAGGTCGACGGTCTCGCCGGTGAACTCGTCCCAGCCGTTGCCGTCGCCGTCCAGGCGGCGCACCACGACCGACACGGCCGCGTCGATGCGGAAGAAGGCTCGCTGGTTCTCGCTCACACGGTAGTGATCGCCTGCACGAGGGCCGGGAAAACCCCTCGAATGGGGGAGTCGGGCCTCCCCGGGCTAGAGCGAGCGCCGAGCAAGGAACTCGCGGTGCGCCGACTCCTGCCCCAGGCGGCGTGCCTCGGAGTAGAGAAACCGCGTCCACATCGCCCTGGCGGCCACGCCCAGATCGGCGAACTCGACCCCCCAGCGCGTCGTCGTCTGGCGCTCGTCGCCGTAGGCGAGGAACCTGCGCACGACCGCCGGCACCGGCTCGTCGAGGCGCGGGAACGCCACCTCGAGCGGCTTGTCCACCCACAGGTTCGCCTGCACGGCCGTCTCGAGCAGGACGCCGCCCATCGAGATGTTCAGGGCTTTTGCCGCGAACTCCGAGAGCGAGCCGGTCAGCTCGACCGCAGCGACGCGTACGGGCCACTCGCCTTCGACCCGGAAGTGCCGCCGCCGCTCGGCCCCGGGAAACCTGTCTGTGCCGCCGCGCATCTCGCGAGTTTACAGATTTGTCCATAAGAATGTCATGTTGTGGCCACGGTAGTCGGGCGGCGGCGTGGGGTAGGTTTCGGTGAGGGCGGCCACGGACGGCCGCCGGTCGCGAAGGGCGGACACGATCGAGCGCGGCTTCTACGTTCAGGTGCGATATCCGCACGCCGATCGGTGGGAGACCGTTGCGGTCTCGGCGGCGCGCGGGACCGCCGCCACCCTGGCCGGCGGGATTTACCGCGACCTCCGAAACGCCGCGGGCGAGGCGCCGGTGCAGGTGCGGATCGCAAGCGACGAGCTCCTGCGCCGCGAGGGCGGGGACGCCGCCGTGCGCCGCGCGACCACCGATCTGTGGCAGCGCGCCCAGGCGACCTCGCGCGGCGAGCCGCCTGCGTAAACCCTCCGTAAAGCATCCGTGTGCGCCCTTGTGGGCCCGATGACCCGCGGCTAGCCTCTTTACCGGTTCTCGGAGCGGCACAGCAGGAGGTGTGGGCATGCGACGGGCGATCGTTCTTGCGACCGTGATCATCGGGATGCTGGCGGCCGTGCCACCGGCCTGGGCGGGCACGATCGCGTCGACGCCGAAGTCGACCTGGGAGACCAACGGCCGCGTGCTGTCGATCCTGCACCTGGGCAGCGTCACCTACGTCGCCGGCACCTTCACACAGGTGATGGACCACGCGGGCGACGTGCTCACGCGCTCGAACCTGGCGGCCTTCGACGCCTCCGGCAACGCCACCACCTGGGCGCCCTCGGCGAACGGAACCGTCTATGTGCTCGTCACCGACGGCACGCGGATCTACGCCGGCGGCGCGTTCACCCAGATCAACGCCAAGGGCCACCACGGGGTGGCCGCGATCGGCACCGACGGGTCGGTGCCGACGTGGAGCGGCAAGGCCACCGGCGGATCGGTGCAGGCGCTGGCGCTGTCGGGCTCAACGCTCTACCTGGGCGGGACGTTCACGTCGCTGAACGGCTCGGCCCGGTCGGATCTCGGCGCGGTGAGCGCCGCCGACGGCAGCCTGGCGAGCTGGGCGCCGACCGCGGACGACCGGGTCGACGCCATGGCCGCCGACTCGTCGCACGTATTCGTCGGCGGGTTCTTCACGCACATCAACGGCGGCTCGCAGAGCCACATCGCGGCGCTCAGCCCGGCGACGGGGAGCCCGCTCTCGTGGACGACCCACACGTCGGCGCCGGTGCTCGGCCTGGACGAGGTGAGCGGCAGCCTGTATGCCGGCATCGGCGGCAGCGGCGGGCAGGTGATGGCGTGGAACCTCTCCGGCAAGAGCCTCTGGACGGCGCAGACCGACGGGAACGTCGAGGCGGTCACGGTCGCGAACGGCGACGTGATCGCAGGCGGCCACTACCAGAACTTCTGCAACCTCGGCACCGACTGCACCAACCCCATCGCGCGCCAGCACATCGCGGCGCTGAACGCATCCACGGGCGCGCTCGACACGACCTGGCACCCGAGCGTCAACAGCAGCCTGGGCGTCTACTCGCTGGCGGCGACGGCGGCGGATCTCTTCCTGGGCGGCGACTTCACCAAGGTGGGCGGTGTCGACCAGGAGCACTTCGCCGACCTGGCCGTCACGCCGTAGCAGCGGCGTTCTTGCATCCGGGGTGAGCGGATCGGCTACGCTTGTCCCGGGTCACAGCGTGGCAGACAGCGATACCGAGCAAGAGCGCGTCGAGCGCATCGAGACGAGCGCCGAGTCACTCGGCCTGCGGTTCGTGTTCTACGCGAACACGGGGCACTTCATCCTCCGTGAGGGCGGGAAGCCGTGGGGCTACGTCGTGTCGTCGCGGGACGTCTCGCAAGCGCTCGACGACGCCGAGCACCAGCTCGAGGACGAGCGCCGCCGGCGCACGGCGCAGACCGGCTGACGGGCCGGGCTAGACGCGGCGCAGGAGCTCGGCCTTCTTGGCCGCGAACTCGCTGTCGGTGAGCACTCCTGCGGCATGCAGATCGGCCAGCTCGCGCAGAGCGTGCAGCGCCGAGAGGGTCTCGCCGTCATCGCCGGCGTCCGTCGTGCCGTTGCCGCCGATCGGCGCCGGCGACCCGTTCGGCGCGGTCTCTGAGGCGGCCGGAGGCAGGTCTGACGGCCGCGGTCCAAGCGCGTCGGCGTCGGCCCCGGGTGTGGCCGGCCCGTGCACGGTCGACGCCGTCGGCATGGCCTCGCCCACGAGCGCTCCACAGCGCAGGCAGCGATGCTCGACCATCGTCCCTCCCACGAGGTAGGGGCGGGTGTCGTGCCCCGCTGTCGCGCAGCGCAGCTGGTATTTGAGCCGGCGGAGCGACACACCTCCACCGTACCGCCGGTCACCCCCGGGCGCGAATCCCCGAGCGGCGAATCCACATGCCGCTCCAAGATATCCGCCCGGCCAGGGCGTCCGCTCTCGCCCGGTCCCTCGCGCCCGTCACCCTGCGTCCAGGCGCTGGCCGGGCGCGGGACGATCGCCCGCCCGGCTATGCTCGTAGTGGTTCCGGCGAGACACGCGCCCGATCTTCCCCTACTGTGAGTGGGCGTGCGTGTGTTTCGCGCTGCCACGACCTGCCGGTAAATGCGGATCCTCCGCGAAAGGATGCCTCTGCCATGAAACGCGCCCTTGTCCTCCTGTTCACCGTCGCCGCGGTCACCGCCGGCTGCGGTTCGAGCTCCGGCTCGAGCTCAAGCTCGGGCGGCTCCAGCTCCGGGGGATCCTCGTCGGTCAGCACGGACACCGCAGCCGGCGTGCTCGCCGCCGCCTCGGCGGCGACAAAGGGCGCGACGTCCGCCGCCTTCGACGCCAAGCTCGGCGTGACCGTGGCCGGGAACCTGCAGAGCGCCGGCGCGGGCGCCGCGCTGCTGCGCGGGCCGCTCACGTTCGACTTCAAGGGCAACGCCGGCAAGGGCTCGAACGGCAAGCCGAAGTTCGACGTGCACTTCGCCTTCAACTACACGGGTGGGTCGTTCACCGGCGAGGCGCTCTCGCCCGACGGCAAGACGCTCTACCTGCAGCTGCCCGCGCTGATGGGCCCGGGCTGGCATTCGATGCCGCTGCAGAGCCTCTCGTCGGCCGGCCAGTCGAACTCGACCACGAGCGGCGGCCTTCAGGCGCTCAAGACCGAGGGGCTCGATCCCAGCAAGTGGCTGAAGAATCTGAGCCTGTCGAACTCGGGCGGCCAGGACACGATCTCGGCCGACCTCAACCTGCCGGCCCTGATCGCGGACGTCGCGAAGGCGGGCAAGTCGAGCGGCGGGGCGATGACGCCCAAGACCGCGCGCCAGCTCGCGCAGATCCAGAGGGCCGTGACGAAGGCGCACGGGTCGCTCTCGTTCGACAGCTCGACGCACCTCCCGACCAACGAGAACCTCCAGTTCGCGATGACGGTGCCGAAGGCGCTCTCGGGCCAGGCCAGCGGCCTGCGCGGGATCGCGCTCAACCTGAACATCATCTTCAGCGACTGGAACAAGGACTTCACGGTCACCGCGCCCAAGGGCGCGACGCCGCTCAACACCGGCGGCCTGCTCGGCGGCCTGTCGGGCAGCGGCGCCTAGGACACGCATCCGCGCCGGTGCGGGCCGCTCGCGGGCGGCCCGCACCGGCGGGTAGGATTGCGCCGCCGTGGCCGCCGTCGTCTGCAAGTTCCCCGACTGCCAGGAGCCTGCGATCCTCGAGGTGGGCCCCGACGGCGAGGAGGGCGTGGCGCTCTGCGCCGAGCACCGGCAGCTGCTCCTGGACGACCCGGGAGAGTTCCGGCGGCAGTGGGGGGCGGTCGACCCGCGCCGCTGACGGCCGCGCATCATCCATTCTGGACGACGCCCGCCGCCGCGCGTGATTCCACACTCCCGCCGATGGGACGACGCCTGCCCGAACGACGCGTCACCGGAGCGCTCGCGCTCGCCGCGGTGGCGGCCGTGCTCGCCGGCTGCGGTGGCAGCGGCGCCCTGAGCTCGGTGCGCAGCTCGCTCCCGAGCTCGCTGCCGACGGTCACCACCCCGACGATCACCACCCCGACGACCACGACGACCTCGCCGCCGCCGGTCACGACCACGACCACCGCGACGGCCACGGTTGCGACCTCACAGGCGACGTCGACTGCGGGGTCGGGGAGCTCGACGCCGTGGGGCTGGATCGTGGCGATCGCGGTCCTCGTCGTGCTTGCCGTCGCGATCGCCGCCTGGGCGCTCGGCCGCGGGCGGGCGGCGCGCGGCAGCTGGCGCGCGCAGGCGCTGCAGGCGAACGCCGACGGCGCGACGCTGAACGACATCGCGCTCGGTGAGCTGATCGCCGCCGGCACCGCCAACCGGCCGGGGGCGTGGGCGACGGTCGTGCGGTCTGCGGACGAGCTCTCGGCGGCGCTGCACCGGCTCGAAGCCTCCCCGCCGGACGATGCCGCCGTCAGCGCCGTCCAGGGCGCAAACGGCGCGCTGGCCGCAGTGCGATCGGTGCTCGCGGTGGCGCTCTCTGCCCCGGAGGGCGTCCCGCTCGACGAGGGCGTGCGCGACACGATCAGGCAGCGGCTGGCCGATCTGGCGGCCGCGCTCGGGGCCTTGCGAGCGGCGGCCGGAGGCTAGCCGGGCCGGTCAGCCGGCTCGCCGACGAGCTCGGCGCCGCGGGCGCGCGGACGGGCGACGATGGGGGCGGCTGGATTCGAACCAGCGACCAACAGATTATGAGTCCGCTGCTCTAACCGGCTGAGCTACACCCCCGGGCCGGGACCATGCTACCGGTGCAGATCGCGAGAACCGGTCCGCCTCGGCATCCGTAGTAGCAGAGGAAACCCCGAGGAACCGTGAGCCAGACCGCAGACCACATGTTCGACTCAGAGATCCTGGACGGCCTGTCCGAGCGCGTTCTGGCCGACCTTGGAGGCCGCTTCGGCGCCGCCCGTTTCGGCAAGGGCGAGCTGATCTACTCGCCGTTTGACCGCGCCGACGCCATGTACGTCGTCCAGAGCGGGCGGGTGCGGCTCTACCGCAGCGCCCACGACGGCCGCCAGCTGACCCTGGCGATGCTCGACGAGGGCGAGGTGTTCGGCCGCGTCTCGCCCGAGGGCGAGGCTCTGCACGACGCCTACGCCGAGGCGATGACCGACGCGGTCGTCCGCGTGCTGCCGAGCGCCGACCTCGAGCGGGCGACGGCCGACCATCCGCAGATGGCGCTGAACCTGCTGCGGTCGATGGCCGAGCGCCTGCGCACGACCGAGGACCAGCTCGAGAGCCTGGCCTTCCGCGGCGTCCCCGCCCGGCTCGCATCCCAGCTGCTCCAGCTCATGGATCGCTACGGCCGCGTGACCCACAACGGCATCCGCATCGACGAGCGCTTCACGCACGTCCAGCTCGCCGAGATGATCGGCACCAGCCGCGAGACGCTGACGAAGGTCATGAACGAGCTGCGCGAGAGCGGCCTGATCGACGTCCGCGAGCGGCTCGTGTGGGTGCTCGACGCCGAGGGGCTCGAGCGTATCCGCAGCACCGGCTAGCCTCGTCGCTCCAGGCGGGCGACTACACTATCCGCCGGGAGATCTCTCGCACCGAAGGGGACGCAGGCTGTGACCGAGACCGGAACCATGCGAGTCAAGAGCGGGCTCGCCGAGATGCTCAAGGGCGGCGTCATCATGGACGTCACCACCGCCGAACAGGCCCGGATCGCCGAGGACGCCGGCGCGTGCGCCGTCATGGCGCTCGAGCGCGTCCCCGCGGACATCCGCCGCGACGGCGGTGTCGCCCGCATGGCCGACCCGAGCAAGATCCGCGAGATCCAGCAGGCGGTCACGATCCCGGTAATGGCCAAGGCCCGCATCGGCCACTTCGCCGAGGCGCAGGTGCTCGAGGCGCTCGAGGTGGACTACATCGACGAGTCCGAGGTATTGACACCGGCCGACGAGGCCAACCACATCAACAAGTGGAACTTCACGATCCCGTTCGTGTGCGGCGCGACCAACCTCGGCGAGGCGCTGCGGCGCATCAGCGAGGGCGCGGCGATGATCCGCTCGAAGGGCGAGGCCGGCACGGGCAACGTCGTCGAGGCAGTGCGCCACATGCGCTCGATCCTGGGCGAGATCAAGCGGCTGACGACCATGGATCCGGACGAGCTCTACTCGGTCGCCAAGCAGCACCAGGCGCCGTACGACCTGGTCAAGTTCTGCGCCGAGAACGGCCGCCTGCCGGTGGTCACGTTCACCGCCGGCGGCATCGCCACGCCCGCCGACGCGGCCCTGATGATGCAGCTCGGCGCCGACGGCGTGTTCGTCGGCTCGGGCATCTTCAAGAGCTCCGACCCGGCCGCGATGGCCAACGCGATCGTGCGCGCCACCACCCATCACGCCGACGCGGCCATCGTCGCCGAAGTGTCGTTCGGTCTCGGCGATGCGATGCCCGGCACCGAGATCTCCGCGCTCGGCGAGCAGGGCCTGCTGCAGACGCGTGGCTGGTAGGGCCGGCGTCCTCGCCCTCCAGGGGGCGTTCCGCGAGCACGTCGCGGCGCTCGGCGAGGTCGGAGTCGAGGCGGTCGAGGTGCGCCTGGAGCGGGACATGGAGGGCCTCGACGGCCTGATCATCCCCGGCGGCGAGTCGACCACGATGTCCAAGCTGATCGACGCGTACGACCTCGAGGCGCCGATCCGCGCGCTGCACGCGCGCGGCGGGGCGCTGCTCGGCACGTGTGCGGGCATGATCGTGCTCGCGGCCGCGGCCGTCGACGGCCGCCCCGACCAGCGCTACCTGGGCCTGATCGACATCGACGTGCGCCGCAACGCCTACGGCCGCCAGCCGGCCAGCTTCGAGGCGGGGCTGCGGCTCTGCGGGGAGGACCTGCCGCTCCCGGGCGTGTTCATCCGCGCGCCCCGGATCGAGCGCGTGGGCGAGGGGGTCGAGGTCGTCGCCGAGCTCGACGGCCGGCCGGTCGCCGCCCGGCAGGGCAGCGTGCTCGTGACGGCGTTCCATCCCGAGCTGACCGCCGACCGGCGGCTGCACCGGCGCTTCGCCGACATGGTGGCGGGACTGCAGGAGGCGGCGGCATGAGCGGACACTCGAAGTGGTCGACGATCAAGCACAAGAAGGGCGCCGAGGACAAGCGCCGCGGCCAACTCTTCACGAAGCTCTCGCGCGCGATCATCGTCGCGGCCAAGGAGGGCGGCCCCGATCCCGAGGCCAACGCCACCCTGGCGGCGGCGGTCGCCAAGGCGCGTTCGTACTCGATGCCGAAGGACAACATCGAGCGCGCCATCGCCCGCGCGACCGGCGGCGGCGAGGGCTCCGACGCCTACGAGGCCGTCACCTACGAGGGCTACGGGCCGGAGGGGGTCGCGATCATCGTCGAGGCACTCACCGATAACCGCAACCGCACCGCGGCCGACGTGCGGGCGATGTTCACCCGCAGCAACTCCAGCCTGGGCTCGCCCGGGTCGGTGGCGTGGCAGTTCGATCGCAAGGGCGTGATCCTGGTGCCCGCCGACGAGGTGTCCGAGGACGACATCGTGCTCGCAGCGGCCGACGCCGGCGCCGAGGACGTGGCCGCCGACGAGTCGACCTGGCAGGTGACGACCGCGCCGCACGACCTCGCCTCCGTACGCGACGCGCTGGAGGCGGCCGGGATGGCGCTCACGTCGGCCGAGCTGACGATGGTGCCCAAGACCACGGTCGAGCTCGACGAGAGCGGCGCCCGCCAGCTGCTGCGGCTGATCGACTCGCTGGAGGACCTGGACGACGTCCAGGAAGTCCACGCGAACTTCGACATCCCCGAGGCCGTCCTCGAAGCCGTCGCGGGCTGAGGGATCGTCAGGCACCCACCACCGGCATGGCGTGAATAATCGGGGTCTGACCCCGTCTATTCACGCGAACGGGCGTTCGACCGCCGTCCGCTGCGGCCGGTACAGTGAGCGCATGATCCTGCTGGGCATTGATCCCGGCACCGCCGAGACCGGGTACGGCGTCATCGCGGTGCAGGGCAGCCGCTTGGATGCCGTCGACCACGGCTGCATCACGACGTCGGCCGCCCAGCCGCTCGAGCTGCGCCTGGCGCACATCTTCGCCGAGGTCTCGGCCCTGATCGCGACGCACGAACCCGGATCGGTCGCGCTCGAGGACCTGTTCGTCGGCGGCAACCCGCGCACGATCCTGTCGGTCGGGCACGCCCGCGGCGCCGTGCTGACCGCATGCGGCCGTGCCGGCGTCACCACTGCCGGTTATCCGCCCGCCGAGGTGAAGATGACCGTCTGCGGCTTCGGCCGCGCCGACAAGGCCCAGGTGCAGCGGATGGTGGTCGCGTCGCTGCGGCTCGAGCGGCCCCCGGCGACCGACCACGCCGCCGACGCGCTCGCCGTCGCCGTCTGCCACGCCCACACCTCGCGCACGCACGCGCTGCGGGCGGCGGCCGGATGATCGCCTCGCTGCGCGGGCGCGTGACCGCGACTGCGGCGGGCACGACCGTGCTCGACGTCGGCGGGGTCGGCTACCGGCTTGCCACCACCGCGTCCGCGGCCCGGCTGGCTGCCGGCGCCGCCGGCGGCGAGGTCACGCTGCTCACCTACCTGCACGTGCGCGAGGACACGCTGGCCCTGTTCGGCTTCGCGTCCGAGGCCGAGCGCGTCCTCTTCGAGCTCCTGCTCGGCGTGTCCGGGGTCGGCCCCAAGGCGGCGCTCGCGATCGTCTCGGGCTACGCGCCCGATCAGATCCGGCGCGCGGTGCAGGCCGGCGACTACGCCCTCTTCACGAGCATCCCCGGCATCGGCCGGCGCACCGCCGAGCGGGTCGTCATCGACCTCAAGGACAAGATGGGCGGCCTGGCCGCCGTCGCGGCGGGCAGCGACGCTGCCGACGCCGGGAGCGACGACCACACCGCAGCCCGCGACGCGCTCGTCGGGCTCGGCATGTCGGTGGCCGAGGCCGAGGCGGCGCTGCGACCCGTCGACGAGGCCCTGCCGGTCGAGGAGCGCGTGCGGCTCGCGCTCGCCGGCGCCGTGCCGGCCGGGGCCGGCGGGTGAGCGCGGCGACCGGCCCCCGCATCCCCGACGCCTTCCTGGGGCCGGGCGAGGAGGAGTTTGACCGCTCGCTGCGGCCGCGCACCCTGGCCGAGTTCGTCGGCCAGGAGGGGATCAAGGAGCAGCTCTCGATCTTCCTCGAGGCGGCGCGGGCGCGCGGCGAGCCGTGCGAGCACGTGTTGCTGGCAGGCCCGCCGGGCCTGGGCAAGACCTCGCTCGCGGCGATCATCGCGGCCGAGATGGGCTCGTCGCTGCGCGTGATGTCCGGGCCGGCGGTCGACCGCAAGGCCGACATGGCCGCGATCCTGACCGCCCTCGAGGCCGACGACGTGCTCTTCATCGACGAGATCCACCGCCTGAACCGCTCGATCGAGGAGCTGCTCTACCCGGCGATGGAGGACGGCGTGATCGACATCGTGATCGGGCAAGGGCCGGGGGCGCACTCGCTCCGCCTCGAGCTGAAGCCGTTCACGCTCGTCGGCGCGACCACCCGCACCGGCCTTCTGACCACGCCGCTGCGCGACCGCTTCGGCATCACCCACCGGCTCGACTACTACGGGCCGGCCGAGATCGGCCGCATCGTGCAGCGCTCGGCCCGGCTGCTCGGCGTGCGCATCGACGAGGGCGGATGCGACGAGGTCGCGCGCCGCTCGCGCGGCACGCCCAGGGTGGCCAACCGGATCCTGCGCCGCGTGCGCGACTTCGCCCAGGTGCGCCACCAGGGCGAGATCACGCACCAGGTCGCCGTCGAGGCGCTCGCGCTCTTCGAGGTCGACGACGCCGGCCTCGAGCGGATCGACCGCGCCATCCTCCATGCGATCGCCGAGCGCTTCTCCGGCGGGCCCGTCGGGCTCTCGACCCTCGCGGTCGCGATCGGCGAGGAGTCCGACACGCTCGAGGACGTCTACGAGCCGTACCTGCTCCAGCTCGGCCTGCTCCAGCGCACCCCGCGCGGCCGCGTCGTCACGCCCGCGGGCTACGCCCATCTCGGGCTGCCCGCACCGGCCCGCGACCCGCGCCTGTTCTGAATGCTGTAATTGGGTCGTATGCAGCGACTCCGTGCGGCCTATGCGCGTGCACGTCCGTGGATCCCGCTGGTGGCCGGCGCCGTGTTCGTCCTCGCGGTGTCGCTCGCCATCGGCGTCGCGGCCATCGAGCACGCATCGAAGGGGCCCGCCTTCCGGGTGTCGGCCGCGTGCCTGCGCCTGAACGCGACGGTGCGCCAGGAGCTCGGCGTCGTCACCGGGTTCGGATTCACGGTGCAAGGCCCGGTGGTGCAGAACGCCGACGGCACCGGCAGCGCCCGCATCGACTTCAGCGCGAACGGCTCGTGGCGCAACGGCCACGTCCACATCAAGGCGATCGAGCGCCATCGCCGCTGGTACCTGAAGCAGCCGGCCGAGCTCTTCGTCTCGGGAGTGAAGGCGCCGTTCCTCATCGCCCCCGACCATCTGAACATCATCCCCGGGCCTGCCCGCGACCGCTTCGAGATCCGGTGCGCACCGACGAACTCGACTACGACCTTCCAGCCGACCTGATTGCGCAGACGCCGGCCGAGCCGCGCGACAGCGCCCGGCTCCTGGTGTACGACCGCGCGTCCGGCGCGGTCCGGCACCGCCGGTTTGCGGATCTGCTCGCCGAGCTGCACCCCGACGACCTGGTCGTCCTGAACGACACGCGCGTGCTGCCGGTGCGGGTGCACGCCCGCCGGCAGAGCGGCGGGGCGGTCGAGGTGCTGTTGCTCGAGCCTGAGGCCGACGGCCGCTGGCAGGCGCTCGCCCGGCCGGCCCGGCGCCTGCGCGACGGCGAGACGCTCCTCGCGGGCGAGCTCGAGATCACCGTCGACGGTCGCCTCGACGACGGCCGCCTGCTCGTTCGCCCGAACGTTAAGGGGACAGGCGCCTGAACAATTGCGCTCGAGGAGGTGGGGGAGATGCCGCTGCCGCCCTACATCCACGAGCGCCCGGCCGACCCCGAGCGCTACCAGACGGTGTACGCGCTGCACCCGGGCTCGGCCGCCGCGCCGACGGCCGGCCTGCACTTCACGCCCGCGCTGCTCGAGCGCCTGCGCGCCGCCCACGAGGTGGTGGCGGTGACGCTCGGCGTCGGCCTCGACACCTTCCGCCCCGTCAGCGCCGCCGATCTGGCCGACCATCCACTCCACAGCGAGGCCTACTCGGTGCCCGAGGCGACCGCCGCAGCCGTCGAGGGAGCGCTGCACGACCGCCGCCGGATCGTCGCCGTGGGCACGACCACGGTGCGCGTCCTCGAAACGGTGTGGGCCGGCCGGCAACGGGGGCCGCTCGAGGGACGCACGCGGCTCATGATCATTCCCGGACGGCCGTTCGCGGCCACCGGCGCCCTGATCACGAACTTTCACCTGCCGCGTTCGACGCTGCTCGCGCTCGTGATGGCGTTCGCCGGCGTGGACGAGACGCGCGCGCTCTACCGCACCGCCGTTGCCGAGCGATACCGCTTCTACAGCTTCGGCGATGCGATGCTGCTCCTATGAGCAATCCCTTCCGCGTCACGGCCACCGACGGCGGCGCCCGCACCGGCGTGCTCGAGACGGCGCACGGGCCGGTGCCGACGCCGGTGTTCATGCCGGTCGGCACGAAGGCGAGCGTGAAGGCGATGCTGCCGTCGGAGCTGCGCGACCTGGGCGCCCGGATCGTGCTCGGAAACGCCTACCACCTGCACTTCCGGCCGGGCGAGGAGCGCATCGCCGGGCTCGGCGGCCTGCACCGGTTCAGCGGCTGGGACGGGCCCATCCTGACCGACTCCGGCGGCTTCCAGGTGTTCTCGCTGCGGCACACCGCCGCACGCATCGACGACGAGGGCGTGCGCTTCCGCTCGGTCTACGACGGCTCCGAGCACCACTTCGCGCCCGAGCTCGCGATGCGCGTGCAGCGGCTGCTCGGCTCCGACATCGCGATGGCGTTCGACGAGTGCCCGCCGGCCGGCGTCGACCGCGGCCGGGTCGAGGAGGCGGTGCGGCGCACGAGCCTGTGGGCGCAGCGCAGCCGCGCCCAGCCGCGCGCCGAGGGCCAGCTCGGCTTCGGCATCGTCCAGGGCGGCACCGACCTCGACTTGCGCCGCCGAAGCGCCGAGGAGATCGTCGCGATCGGGTTCGACGGCTATGCCGTCGGCGGGCTGTCGGTCGGCGAGGAGCGCGGCCCGATGCTCGCGACACTGGCCGCCACTACCGCGATGCTGCCCGCCGACCGGCCGCGCTACCTGATGGGGGTCGGGGATCCGGTCGGCCTGATCGAGGGCATCGCGCGCGGCGTCGACATGTTCGACTGCGTCCTGCCGACCCGCCTGGGCCGCACGGGGTCGGCGCTCGTCCCCGGCGGCCGCATCAACCTGCGCAACGCCGCGTTCGCCGCCGACGAGGGGCCGCTGGTCGCGGGCTGCACCTGCCCGGCGTGCACGGGCTTCTCGCGCGCCTACATCCGCCACCTCGTCACCCAGTCGGAGATCACCGGCCTGCGCCTGCTCACCATCCACAACCTGCATACGCTGCTCGATCTGGCCGCGCGGGCACGGGCGGCGATCTCCGAGGGTCGCTTCGAGCAGCTGCGGCTTGAGATCACAGCGGGTGTCGCCGATGACGAACGCCGTGAACCGATCCTCTAGACTTCAGTGCTCGTGAGCGAGAAGCGCCGCAACCTGGGCATTCTGGCGGTGGTGTTCGTGCTGATGGCGGCAGCGATGGCGACCGTCGTCGTGCGCGGCTTCACCCTGGGCCTCGACCTGCGCGGCGGGCTCGAAGTGGTGCTGAAGGCGCGCCCGATCCATGGCAACACGATCTCGGCGCAGACGCTCTCGAACGCCGCCGACGTCATGCGCAAGCGCATTGACCCGCGCGGCATCCTGCAGCCCGAGATCCGCACGTCGACGGCCGACAACACGATCGACATCTCGATCCCGGGCGTGAAGAACCCGAACGCGGTGGCGAACCTGCTCGTCGCCGGCCAGCTCTCGAGCTTCAACTTCTACGGCTCGCTCACGCCGGTGTCACGCATCTCGGCGACCACGGCGCGGCCGCTGCCGCTCTTCGACATGCTCACGGCCGCAAAGAAGCAGCTGCCGTCGAACGGCCCGCCGTCGGGGTGGGCGCTCTTCAACGCCAAGACGCACAACCTGGTGTCGCGCGACGGCATCACGAGCCGGATCGAGCCGCGCAAGTCGCAGGTGCTGAACGACATCCACCTGCGCACGCAGCCCGCGGGCACGGTGTGGCTGGCCGTCCCGCACGGCGACCTCGCGGCGAGCTGCGCCATCTCGACCGGCGGCTGCCAGGACATCACGACCGGGTCGAAGCCGACCGTCTGGTACCTGTTCCACGTGCCGCCGCCCGGCAAGATCGTGACCGGGAACCAGATCTCGAGCGCGCAGGGCACGACCGACCAGAACGGCAACCCGATCGTGTCGCTGCAGTACAAGAACGGCGGCGGCACCGTCTTCCACAACATCACCCGCGAGGTCTCCCAGCAGGGCCTGGCCGCCAACCGCAACCTCTTCGTCGCGATCGTCGTCGGCGACCAGATGATCACGACCGACTCGGTCGACTTCCGCGCCTTCCCGGACGGGATCAATGCCGACTCGCTCACCTCGCCGGGCAGCGAGATCACAGGCGTCACGACGGCCGAGGCGAACCGGATCGCGCTCGAGATCCAGTCCGGCACGCTGCCGGTGAAGTTCTCGCCGTACTCGCAGCAGCTGGTGTCTGCGTCGCTCGGCAAGGACTCGCTGCGAAACGGCGTCATCGCGGGCGCCGCCGGCCTCATCTTCGTGATGATCTTCCTCATCCTGTTCTACGGGTTCCTGGGCGTGATCGCCGACATCGCCCTCGTCATCTACGGGATCCTGCTGGCCGGGATCGTGTCCGCCCTGCCGGTGACGATGACGCTCCCGGGAATCGCGGGCACGATCCTCACCATCGGCGTCGCCGCCGACGCCAACATCGTCATCTTCGAGCGCGTCAAGGAGGAGGTGCGCGCCGGCAAATCGATGCGCGCCGCCATCTCGACCGGCTACCGGCGCGGCTTCCACACGATCATCGACGCGAACGTGGTCACGCTGATCGCCGCCGGCGTGCTGTACGCCGCGGCGACGTCGAGCGTGAAGGGCTTCGCGCTCATGCTGCTGATCGGCGTCATCACGTCGATCTTCACGGCCGTCGTCTTCACGCGGGCGATGCTCGGCCTCCTGAGCGGCCTGAGCTTCATGACCAGCCGCTGGGTGCTCGGCTCCGTCGGCACCGGCGACCGCTGGAAGAAGTACGATTTCATCGGCAAGAAGCGGCTCTGGTTCGCCATCTCTGGCGTGGTCATCGTGATCGGCGCGATCAGCCTGGCCACGGCGGGCCTCAACCGCGGCATCGACTTCACCGGCGGCAGCAAGATCGTCTTCGTGACGCCGCGGCCCGTCTCGGTCGGCGCCGCCACGGGCGCGGTCACGGCCGCCGGCATCAACCAGCCGCAGGTGCAGGGCGTGACCTCGACGCGCTCGAGCCAGGGGTCGACCTACACCCAGTTCCAGGCCGAGTCGCACTTCCTCACCCAGGCGCAGCAGAGCCGGCTCCTGACCGAGCTGCGGGCGCACCTGGGGCAGGCGACGCGGATCACCGACCAGCAGAACGTCAGCTCGTCGTTCGGCCAGTCGGTGCTCAACTCGGCCTACCTGGCGGTGCTCTTCTCGCTGATCATCATCTTCATCTACGTGTCGTTCCGGTTCGAGTGGAAGTACGCCCTGCCGGTGATGATCGCGCTCGGGCACGACATCCTGCTCACGATCGGGATCTACTCGCTGTCGGGGCGGGTGGTGACCGCCGACACGATCGCGGCCGTCCTGACCGTGCTCGGCTACTCGATGTACGACACGGTGATCGTGTTCGACCGGGTGCGCGAGAACATCCCGATCCTGCGCCGCTACACCGCGAGCCAGGTCGTGAACGAGTCGCTGGCCGAGACGATCACCCGTTCGCTGAACACGTCTCTGGTCACGCTGATCCCGGTCGTGCTGCTCTTCATCTTCGGCTCAGGGTCGCTGAAGGACTTCGCCTTCGCCCTCGTGATCGGCATCGCCTCAGGCGCGTACTCGTCGATCTTCATCGCCGCGCCGCTGCTCGCGATCTTCCTCGAGCGCGAGCCCGGCTTCGTCAAGCGCCGCCACGACCTCGAGCGCTCGGGCGAGATCGAGGCGCCGAAGGCGCGCGCCAAGGCCGCCCCGGTGCCCACGGCAACGCCGGCCACCGACGGCCCGGCGGCGCCGGCGGGCTCCGCACCCGCACCGGCCTCGTCACGGCGGCGCCGGCGGCGCTCACACGGCCGCTCGCGCTAGGCCTCGCGGTTCGCGACCGCGGCGGCGGCCGTGACCAGCCGCCCGCCCCGCTCCGCCACCCACGCGAGCACGTCGGCGTAGACCCGGTCCCAGCCGCGGGCGTACTCGCGGCTGAAGCGGTCTGTGTGCCACAGGATCGCGACGGTGCCGCCGACGTCCGCCACCCGCTCGAGCAGGCCGAGCGTGTGCTCGAGCCCGGCGGTGGGCGAAAGGCCCAGATAGCGCTGCTCGGCGAGCGTGGCGTCCATCACGGCGAGCGGCAGCTCGACGAGGTCGAGCGGGCGGTCCTCGGCGACGTGGTAGGGCCGGTACGGGAACGAGAACCCGGCCCGCAGGCCGATCGCGTCGCCGTAGCCCTGGCTGGAGTCGTACGCAAAGCCGAGCCGCTCGAGCGCGGGCAGGGTCGCATGCGTGTCGTGGCGCAGGTAGTGGAAGCGCAGCCCCGGCACTGCGGCGCCCGTCAGCGCGGCCACGCGGGCACGTTCCTCGGCGATCCGCTCGGGCCGCTCCGAGGACGTGTAGCTCGGGTGCAGCCCGACCTCGTCGCCCTGGGCGGCGACCTGGGCCACGATCGCGGGCCGCAGGCGGTCGTAGGCGGCCGGATCGGGCCCGTCGGCGGGCACGTGGTGGCCGGCCATGACGAAGTAGGTGGAGCGGCCGCCGTGGTCGCGCTCGATCTCGGCGATGCGCTCGTACGACCAGTTCGGGTCGGTGCCGCGCAGGCGCCGCACCGGCGCGGCCGCCAGGCCGGCCGCCTCGGCGGCGGCGTCGCGCGACCGGTGTGCGCGGGCTGCCTGGCGGGCGCGCGCGGCGGCGCCGAGCAGCGCCCGCGGCCGGCTCCAGCGCCAGGGGATGTCGACGTCGTGCGTGAGCGCCACGGTGAACGGCGTGCGGCCGCGGTCGCCGACGTGCGCGCGGAACTCCGCCAGCAGGCTGTCGACCGCCGGCCGCCCCGGGTCGGCCAGGGCAGCCGCCGCGGGGAAGCGGCCGTGCTCGTCACGTGCCGAGCCGGCCCGCTCCTCCCACCGCGACAGGTGCCAGAACGCGCTCGCCACAAGGTCGCCGCCGCCGTCGCCGAAGTCGAGCATGCCACCCTCGAGGAGCCGCGGCAGGGCGGCCGCGCTCGACTCGAAGTACCGCCACGCCTGCTCGGAGGCCGCCAGGCCGCCGTCGCCGCCGTACCGCACGGTGTGGGCCGTCGGGGCGGCGCAGGCCCCGAGCAGCGTCGCGAGCGTATACCGCGCCTTGGCGGCGAAGCTCGCCGGGGCGTCGATCTCGAGCCGGGGCGCGCTCACTCGTAGCCGAGGTCGCGCAGCCGCTCGAGGATGCCGGCCTCTTCCTCGGCGCTGTAGACGCCCTCCTCGCTGGCCGCGGCCCCCTGCGCCGCGACCCGCACCGCCTCGCCCGCCCCGGCCAGGATGCCCTCGATCGGGGCACCGTCGAGGTCGTCGGCCTCGATCCCGTGCAGGCGCAGGATCGTCGCCGCCATCTGGACGATGCCGGACCCGGCCGGCACGACGCCGGGGCGGATGCCGGGGCCGTGCGCGGCCAGGATGCCGTCGACCCCGTGGTGGCCGGAGTAGCCGTAGGCGTTCTCGGGATCGAGGTGGGAGTGCACCTCGATCGCCTCGGTTCCGCGCAGGCGCAGCGAGTCGACGTGGATGCGCTCGTCGATCGCGAGCGCGATCAGATCGGGCGCGCGATCGAGATACGGCCCGTGGTAGATGTCGGCCTTGCGCAGGATGCGCAGCAGCGGCTCTCCCGTCTCCGGGTGCCGCTCGGCCTCGAGCTCGCGCGCAAGACGCTCGGCGAAGGCGGTGTCGCCCACGGCGCCGGACGACTCGCCCAGGTACACCTGGCCGCCGGTCGCAAACGAGTAGGCGCGGGTGCGGGGGAAGTCGATGTCGGCGAACGCGCGGTCGGCCGCGACCCGCGGGACGAACGGCAGCGCGTCCAGGACGCGCGTGTAGGTGCCGTGCGTGCGGGCCAGCCGCTGGTCGAGCCCGGCCAGCGCCCGCAGCCGCGTCCCGCGCAGGCGCTGCAGCGAGCGGCGCCGGTAGCGCAGGTGGCCGTGCTCCTCGAGCCAGCGGTTCAAGTGAAACACCCAGTACATCGGCTTCATCCCGTGGTCGGACATCATGAGCACGGTCGGCTCCTCCGAGAAGCGCTCCCGCGCAGCCTCGATCAGACGGCCGCAGGCGGCGTCGACGGCCTCGTACACCTGGATCAGCTCGTCGCCCGAGCGGGCCGGGTCGTGGGCGGGATGCTTCGGGTCGAGCCGGGCGTACCCGAGGTGGCCGGCGAAGTCGGTGCTCATGAAGTCGACGACGAGCACGCCCAGGTCGGGCTCGAGCTCGAAGCACTGCTCGCACACCGACTCGACCTGGGCGACGTGCTCGATCAGCAGGCGCGCGTAGCGGTCGAAGTCCTCCCACCAGCGCTCGCGCATGGGGTGGTGGGCGGTGACGAGGCCGGGATGGATCGCGCGGATCTGCTCGCCGGCGGCCGCGGGCGTGATCTGCGGCGTCGCCGGGCCGCCGTAGCCCGAGACGACGATGCCCGCGATGTCCTCGGCTGGGTACGTGAACGGCACTGTCACGAACGCCGAGCGGATGCCGGCGGCGCCGAGCGTGCGCCAGAGCGGCACACCGGCGCGGCTGCGGGCGCTCTCGACCCGCGACGGCGCGCGGTTGGCGTTCGTCGAGAAGTTGAAGATCCCGTGCCGCGCCGGGTTGAGACCGGTCAGGAACGACGACCACGCCGTCGGGGTGGCGGCGGGGTACGTCGAGCGCAGCGGCCCGTACGCGCCGCCGCGGATCAGCCCCGCGAGCGTCGGCAGCCGGCCCTGCTCGAGCAGCTCGCCGACGAGCCCGTGGTCGGCGCCGTCCATGCCCAGGCAGAGCACCCTCACGGGCGCGCCAGGATGTCGCGGTAGAGCTCGACCAACGCCGGCCCGGGCGGCGGCAGCCGCTCACGGGTGATGCGCGCGTTGCGCTCGCCATAGCGCGCCCGCAGCTGCGGGTCGCGGATCAGGCGCAGGAGCGCAGCCGTGACGGCGTCCTCGTCGCGGCAGTCGACCATCTCGCCGCCCTCGCCCTGCGTGATCCACTCGTCGATCGTGATCGCCTCGCCCATCACCATCGGCAGGCCCGACGCCATCGACTCGATCATCGAGGCCGGGGTGGCGTCGGTCGAGGCGATCGAGATGCCGATGTCGGAAGACGCGCACAGCTCGGGCAGCTCGTCGGGCGGCGCGAAGTGCTGGGCGACGCGGTCGCGCAGCTCGAGCTCGTCCAGCAGCGCCTCGATCTGGTCGCGGATCCAGCCGCCGCGCGCTGCCATGATCAGCCGCGCCTTGGGCTCCTCCTGCGAGACGCGGGCGAAGGCGCGCAGCAGCACGTCCAGATTCGTGTTCGGGCGGTAGTTGCGCAGCGACAGGATCACCATCGAGTCGTCGGGCCAGCCGAAGCGGGCGGCCAGGCCGGGGACGCGGTGCTCGGGCCCGAACGGGCGCAGGTCGACGTACCAGACGATGCGGTGCACCTGGTCGGGGTCGGCGCCCAGGCGCACGGTCTCGTCGGCGTTCCCGATGGAGCTGACGACGTAGGCGTCGCCGGCCGCCACCGCCGCCCGCACCCACCTGCGCCCGCGGGCGCGCTCGCGGCCGTAGGTGAAGATGTCGGTGTTCCAGGGGCTCATGACGAGCGGATGCACGCCCGCCTCGGCCGCCCAGTAGCCGTAGGGCAGCAGGTAGTGGGCGTGGACGATATCGACGTCCAGGCGGCGGGCGAGGTTCCGGATCGCCGGGCCGAACCGCATGCGCCGCAGGCCCTTCACGCGCGTCCCGAATTCGAGCTCGCGGATCTGGTGGGCGGTGATCGTGTCGAGCTCTCCCGGCCGCTCGCTGAGGCGGTCGGAGACGATGTGCACGTCGTGGCCGAGCTCGGCCAGCCGCCACGCCCAGCGCAGGAAGATCACCGAGACGCCGTCGCCGATGCCGAGCACGCGCAGGGGGCGGCCGCCGTTCGACTCAGCCACGGGCGTGCACCGTCCCCCGGGCGACGCGGCCGATCTGCACGAGCGCGGGCCGCGGGTCGTCGCGGGCGAGCAGGGCATCGGTGTACGGCGGCCGCTGGAGGGCGTGGGGGGCGCCGGACATGAACGAGATCGCCCAGCGCCGGCCGGCGTTTCGCATCTGCCGCGGCGCCGGCCGCCGGCCGGTCATGTCCAGGAAGGCGATGTGGGTCAGGTCGACGCCGCAGGCGGTGGCAAGGCCGTGCCACTGCCACAGGCGCGGGTTGACCTCGATCAGCTTGTACGTGCCCGTGCGCGGGTCGAGCTTGAACTCGACCTGCGAGATCCCGTGGAACTCGAGCGCGCGCAGCAGGCGCAGGCCTTGCTCGGCCACCTCGGGCACCCACACGGCCTCGGCGACGCGGCAGACGCCCATGTGCCGGCGCGTCTGGCGCAGCTTGCGCCCGGTGAAGACGCCGAGCGCCTCGCCGTCGGCCGCGACGTAGCTTCCCAGCGTGTACAGGTGGTCATCGCCGCCGGGGACGTACTCCTGCACCATCGGCGCGAAGGGCTCCGCCTGCGCGTAGGCGCGCTCGAGCTCGGCGTCGGTCTCGCAGCGGAAGGCCTGGCGGTTGTGCAGGCGCTTGAAGCCGATCGGGTCGGAGGGCTTGACCAGCACCGGGTAGCCCACCTCGCGCGCGGCGGCGAGCGCCTGCGCCGCGTCCGCCGGGTGCCGCGTCTCGGGGACGGGCACGCCGCAGGCGGCGGCGACCTCGAGCTGGTGGCGTTTGCGCTGGATCTGCTCGAGCGTCTCCCACGGCGGCGAGCAGGGCACGAACGCGGGGCCGAGCTCGGCGCTGCGGCGCGCGATCAGGTTCACGTGCTCGTCGTGGGTGGCGAACACCGGCACCGGGGCGGTCAGCGCCGATCCGAGCTGCGCGAGCGCCGCGACGAAGCCGTCGGGGTCGACCGCGGGATCGGGCGCGACCACCGGCGTGGCGTAGCGCGAGCGGAATCCGAGCGCCCACGGGCGGTGGTCGACCGCGAGCACGCGCACGCCGTGGCGGCCGAGCGAGCGGATCGCGGCGAGGCCGTTCACCCAGCCGACGTCGGCGACGACGGCGGTGGGACCATGAGGCGAGGATGCGGGCACGAGCGCGGCGATTCTATCCGCCGCCCCTCGCCCGCCCGGCCACTGGCTAGTCGTATTCGACCTGGTCGAAGTAGCGGATCGCGCGCCGCCCGATCGGCACCTGGGGGCGCAAACGGCGCAGCTCACCGGCGTCGGCCGTGCCGAGCGCGAGGCCGACCGCGAGCGCCGGCGGGTTGATCTGCGGCGTGTAGACGATGGTCGACACGCGCGGGTTGATCTCCATCAGCTTGCCGCCCTTGAACTGCACCGAGAGGAAGTAGTCCATGGCCAGCTCGGCGGCCAGGCGGGCCGAGTGCTCCTCCTCGCGCGGGCGCTCGATCAGCGTGAAGTCCATCGCCAGGCCTGCCCGCAGCGCCTCGCGGGTGCGCGTCATCGGCAGCAGCAGCTCGCCGCCGAGGCAGATCGCGTCGACCGTCTCCTCGGGCCCGTCCAGGTACTCCTGCACGATGTAGGCCGGGAACGGCCCGTCGCCGAGCAGGGCAAGCACGTCCTCGAGCCGCTCCGGCGCCGCCTCGCCGGGCCGCGACTCGAGCAGCCACCGGCGGCGGTCGGCCGTGCGGTCGAGGATGCGCATCCCGCGCGAGCCCTTAGCCTGGGTCGGCTTCATCACCACCCGCCGGTCCGGGTAGCCCAGCTCGCGCACCGCGGCCGTGAAGGCGTCGGGATCGGCCACCTCGATCGTCTGCGGGTGGGGGACGCCGGCCCGCTCGGCCAGCCGGAACGTCTCGGCCTTGTCCGATGCCGCCTCGACGCCCGCCGCCGGGCCTGCGAGCACCGGGATGCCGAACGTGTCGCGCGCCCGCGCCCAGGCCAGGATCTCGGCCGACGAGGTGGGGAAGACGACGTGGGCGCCCATGTCGGCGGCGGCGGCCTGCATCGCCGGGATGAATCCGGGGTCGTCTCCGCGGGGCACGACGGCGAAGCGGTCGCACAGGCGCGAGCCGACCGACTGAGGGTTGGCGTCGGTGCCGACGACGGCGTGGCCGGCCTCGCGCAGCGCCCGGATCAGGCGCGGGCAGCCGGGCGCGCCGGCGGCGGTGACGAGGACGGTCGTCTCCACGATGGCGTCAGTCTGGCACAGGCACGTGGAGTGCCCGGCCGCAGCCGACCGCTAGTCTGCCCCGATGTCCGCGACCCAGACCCCCGAAAACCTCGCCGGCGAGGCCCGCCTCGCCACCCAGAAGGCGCTCCAGAAGGCGTTCGGCTCGATCGAGCCGATCGTGCCCGCACCGGTCAAGCGGCGCGTCCGCAAGGCGCTGCCGCGGTCGGTGCGCAAGTACGTCGACCCAGGCTGGCACCGGCGCGGCATCGGCGGCATGTGGAACCAGCTCGGCGAGCTGCAGTTCCGCTATCTGGTCGATCACGGCCTCGAGCCGCAGCACTACCTGCTCGACGTCGGCTGCGGCCCGCTGCGCGGCGGCTGGCGGTTCATCGAGTACCTCGAGACCGGCCACTACTACGGCATCGACCGCCGCTACGACCTGATCGAGGCCGGGCGCGACTTCGACCTGCGGCCCCGCAACCTGCTCGAGAAGCAGCCGGTGCTGCGCGAGCTGCATCACTTCGAGTTCGACACCCTGCACCGGAAGTTCGACTTCGCGCTGGCCCAGTCGGTGTTCACGCACCTGAGCATCAACGAGATCATGCGCTGCCTCGTCGAGATGGACGCCGCCCTGGCGCCGGGCGGCAAGTTCTTCGCCACGTTCTACGAGGACGAGCGCGGGCCGCGGGTGATCACAGACGCCGAGCAGAAGCCGGGCCTGTACACGCACCTCGACCGCGACTTCTTCCACTACCACCGCAGCGTGTTCGAGTGGCTGTGCGAGGGCACGGGCCTGCAGGTCGAGTACCTGGGCGGGTGGAACAACCCGCGCAACCAGAAGATGCTCGTGTTCACGCACCGCGGGCAGTAGCGATGGCGCGTCCGCGGCGGCTGATGATCGTGGGGCTCGACTGCGTCCCGCCCGAGATCGTGTTCGACGACATGCGCGCCGAGCTGCCGGCGCTGTCCGGCCTGATGGAGCGCGGCGCCTGGGGCAAGCTCGAGTCGTGCGACCCGCCGATCACCGTGCCCGCGTGGTCGTGCATGATGTCGTCCAAGGATCCGGGCACACTCGGCTTCTACGGCTTCCGCAACCGCAAGGACCACTCCTACGACGGCATGGCCTTTGCGACGTCGGAGAAGGTGAAGGAGGACCGGCTGTGGGACATCCTCTCGCGCGCCGGCAAGCACGTGGTGGCGCTGGGCGTGCCGCAGACGTTCCCGCCGCGGCAGGTGAACGGCGAGATGGTGAGCTGCTTCCTCACGCCCTCGACCGACTCGCGCTACACCTATCCCGAGGCGCTCAAGGACGAGATCCGCGAGGTGGTCGGCGACTACATGGTGGACGTGCCCGACTACCGCACCGACGACCGCGAGCGGGTCGTGCGCGACATCAACACGATGACGCAGCGCCGGTTCAAGCTCGCGCGGCATCTGCGTGACACGCGCCCGTGGGACTTCTTCATGCTGGTCGAGATGGGGCCCGACCGGCTGCACCACGCGCTGTGGCGCTTCTACGACCCCAACCACCCCGACTACGTGCCGGGCACGCCGCTCGAGGCCGCCTTCCGGGACTACTACCGCTACCTCGACTCCGAGGTGGGCGCGCTGATCGAGGGCCTCGGCGACGACACGGCGGTCATGGTGCTCTCCGACCACGGCGCGCAGGCCATGTTCGGCGGCATCCAGATCAACGAGTGGCTGATGCAGAACGGCTACCTGACGCTCGACCGACCCGCCCACGGAGCAGACGCCGATCGGCCGCTGCACGATCGACTGGCCGCACACGCGAGTGTGGGCCGACGGCGGCTACTACTCGCGCATCTTCCTGAACGTGAAGGGCCGCGAGCCCCAGGGCGTGATCGACCCGGCCGACTACGAGCCGCTGCGCGACGAGCTGATCGCAAAGCTCGAGGCGCTCGGCGACGAGCAGGGCCGCTCCATCGGCACGCGTGTGTTCCGGCCCCAGGATCTGTACAAGACGGTGAACGGCGTCGCGCCCGACCTGATCGCCTACTTCGGCAACCTCGGCTGGCGCTCGATCGGCTCGGTCGGCGACGGCCGCGTGCAGGTGCGCGAGAACGACACCGGCCCCGACGACGCCAACCACGCCAAGTTCGGCATTGCGATCTTCGCCGGGCCGGGCATGCCGCCGGCGGTGCCGCCCGACGCCCGCCTGTTCGACATCGCCCCGACGGTGCTGACGGCGCTCGGCATGCCCGTCCCCGCCGACATGCAGGGCCGGAGCCTCGTCTGATCGACGCCGTCGCGCTCCTGGACGAGCTGCGCACCCTGGCCTACGAGGGCCGCGCCTACGCCGAGAACGAGTACGACCAGACCCGATACCGGCGCATGTGCCAGATCGTGGACGAGTTCTACGCCGAGCTCGCCGGCCTGCCGGCCGCCGAGGTGAGCGCGCGGTTCGCCGCCGACCTGGGTACGCCGACGCCCAAGGTGGGGGCGACGGCCGTGATCCCCGACGGGCAGGGGCGGATCCTGCTCGACCACCGCGCCGACGACGGCCGCTGGGGCCTGCCCGGCGGCTGGCTCGGGTCGGACGAGTCGCCCGAGGCGGGTGTGGTGCGCGAGGTGGCCGAGGAGACCGGCCTCGCGGTCGAGGTCGTGCGCCTGGGCACGGTCGAATGGCGGGCGGCGTCGCTTCCGGCCGCGCCGCACGGGCAGGTCGGGCTCGTCTACCTGTGCCGCATCGTCGGCGGCGAGCTGCGCCGCAGCCACGAGTCGCTCGACCTGGCGTGGCGCGACCCGGCGGATCCGGCCATCGAGTGGCACCTCGATCACGGCCGCCGCGCCCTCGTCGCGCTCGCCAGCACCTCGTAGCGCGAAGGTTGCCTGGCACCTTTGCATAAAGGTGCCAGGCACCGGTATTCACCCGGCGCCCTCTAACATGCCGCCCATGGCCACGCTCGCTGATCGGCGGCGGACGATGGGGCGTGTGCGCGAGATCGCGCAGGTCGCGACGAAGCACGGCTTCGGATTCGTGTTCGAGCGTCGCGCGCTGCGCCGCTCCACGGTGATCGAGACGCAGAACCTGCCCGCGCTCGGTCGCCACCTGCGCGAGATGCTCGACGAGCTCGGGCCGACGTTCGTGAAGTTCGGGCAGCTGCTCTCCACGCGGCCCGACATCGTCCCGCCCGAGATCCTGTCCGAGCTGCGCCTGCTCCAGGACTCGGTCTCGCCCGTGCCGTTCGCCGATGTCGAGCGCGTGATCGAGTCCGAGCTGAAGGCGCCGATCGACCGCCTGTACACGAACTTCGAGGCGGTGCCGGTGGCGGCCGCATCGATCGGCCAGGTGCACTTCGCCGAGCTCCCGAACGGCCGCCGGGTCGCGGTCAAGGTGCAGCGGCCGAATGCTGCGCGCCAGGTCGAGTCCGACCTGAGCCTGCTCTACCAGGTGGCCCGGATCGTGCGCCGGCGGGTCGACCGGCTGTCGTTCATCGACCCGGTGGCGGTCGTGGACGAGTTCGCGCGCTCGATCCGGCACGAGCTCGACTACCGCACCGAGGCCAGGAACGCCGAGATCTTCCGGCGCAACTTCGCCGAGGAGCCGCGCGTGGCCATCCCGCGCGTCTACGGCACCTACTCCAGCGAGCGCGTGCTCACCCTCGAGCGGCTCGAGGGAGTGCAGCTGGGCGATCTCGACCTCGCGGCGACGCCGATGGACGAGCGCCGCCGGCTCGCGACCCTGATCGCCGAGGCGTGGCTCGAGATGATCTTCCGCCACGGCGTCTTCCACGGCGACCCGCACCCGGCGAACATCATGGTGCTGGACGACGGCCGCCTCGGCCTGGTCGACTTCGGCATGACCGGCTCGCTCAGCGAGGCCGACATGCGCCGGCTGACGCGGCTCCTGCTCGACGCGGTGAACGAGAATGTCGACGCCCTGCCCCGGCGGCTGTACGACCTCGGCGTTCGCTTCAACAAGGAGCAGGAGGACGAGCTGCGCATCGAGCTGCGCGAGGTGTACTACCGCTACTACGGCGCCGCGATGGGCCAGATCGACCCGCTGCAGATGATCCGGGAGGCGTTCGTGCTCGTGTCGCGCATGCATCTGCGCCTGCCGACCCGGTTCGCGCTGCTCGACAAGGCGCTCGCGACGCTCGGCAGCGTCGGCACCGAGCTCTACCCCGACTTCAACGTGTTCGAAGTGGCCGAGCCCTACGCCGCCGAGCTCGTCGCCAAGCGCTTCTCGCCCCGGCACCTGCTCGAGCGGTCGAAGGACGAGCTCGAGAGCTACGGCGGCCTGCTGATGGAGCTGCCCTACCAGGTGCACGACACGCTCGAGCAGCTGCGCGACGGCGAGGTCGAGGTGCAGTTCCGGCACAAGGGGCTCGACGAGCTCACCCGCCAGGCCGACGTCGTCATCAACCGGCTGGTGATCGCGCTCGTGATGGGGGCCACGCTGATCGGCTCGTCGCTGATCGGCATCTCGGCGCAGGGCGGCTGGCACGTGTTCGGCATCCACATCCTGGCGCTGCTCGGGTTCCTGTCGAGCTTCGGCCTCGGCGTGGTGCTCGTGCTCTCGATCGTCCGCAGCGGCCGGCTCTAGCCGCCTGTTAAGGGGACAGGCGCTTAACAGTCCGCGCGGAAGCGTCGGGGATTGGTTTCCGCGGCGTGCCAGAACTGCGCGATGCGGCGGTTGAACGGCTCGCCGAGCAGCTGCGGCTGGTGCGCCGCGCCGGGGAAGTCGGTCTGCTCGGCGCCCAGCCGCGCGACCAGCAGGTCGCAGACGGCGATGAACGCCCGCCCGCCGATGTCGTACGCGGCGGGCGGCACCGCGTCCCAGCCGCCGCGCGCCACCAGGATCGGGAACGGCGCCCGGGCGAGCTCCGCGAGCGGGATCTGAGCCTCGAGCGGCGTGCGCTCGCCGATCGAGCGCCGTACCGAGCGGCGAGCGACCCGGTTCAGCGTCGGGCCGGGGCCGAGCTCGAACCCCCACGCGTTCAGGAACCCGTGCAGGTACTCCTCCTCGGTCATGTCCGCACCGAGCGCGATGTGGTCGTTCAGCCGCGTGATCATCGCCTCGACGGCGGGATCGCCGCGCACGAGCCCGAACGCCGGCGGCTCGACGAGCACGAGCGAGCGCACCGAGCCGGGACGCTCGGCCGCCGCGAGCATGCACGCGATCGCGCCGTAGGAGTGGCCGAGCACGTGCGTGGGCCGGTCGAGCAGCTCCGCCAGGTCGGCCGCGTCTGAGGCGAAGTCGACATGGCCGCCGCCGTCGGGGCTGCGGCCGAATCCGCGCCGGTCGACGATGTGCAGCTCGAACTCCGCCGCGAGCGGAGCCTGCTCCGAGAACGCGAGCGCACCGAAGCTCATGCTGCCGTGCACGAGCAGCGCGGGCGGGCCTGATCCGGTGACCGAGACGTGCAGGTCGGACATCGCCGGATTCAAGCACGGCGCCGTCCGCACCCCTCCCTAGCATGGGAGGATGGAGACGTCTCCTCGCTGGCTGATCGACCCGTGCCCGCCACGGGCAGCGGCCGATCTTGCAGCGGCGCTCGGCGTGCAGCGCACGACGGCCGAGGTGCTCGTGCGCCGGGGCCACCGCACCGTGACCGCTGCGCGGGCGTTCCTCGAGCTCGACGGCCCCCTGCACGACCCGCTGCTGCTTGGCGACATGGCGGCCGCATGCGAGCGCATCGGCCGCGCGATCGCCGCGGGCGAGCGCATCTGCGTGCACGGCGACTACGACGCCGACGGCATCTGCGCGACCGCCCTCGCGGTGCTCGTACTGCGCGAGCTGGGCGCGAACGTCGACTGGCACGTGCCCAGCCGCTTCGACGAGGGCTACGGCCTTGCCGCCGAGACGGTCGAGCGCCTGGCCGCCGACGGTGTCGCGCTGCTCCTTACGGTCGACTGCGGCATCACGGCCGCCGATCAGGTCGCCACGGCGGCCGCGCTCGGCATGGATGTCATCGTCACCGACCACCACCGCCCGGCCGACGTGCTGCCGCCCTGCCCACTCGTGTGCACGCGCCCATCCGGCTACCCGTTTCCGGAGCTCTGCGGCACCGGCGTGGTCTTCAAGCTCGCTCAGGCGCTCTACGCGCAGGCCGGGCGCGACCCGGCCGCGCTCGAGCTGCACCTCGACCTGGTCGCGCTCGCCACGATCGCAGACGTCGTGCCGCTGGTCGACGAGAACCGCGGACTCGTCCGCGCCGGCCTGCGCCGGCTCGCCCGCACCACGCGACCCGGCTTGCGCGCGCTCATGGCGTCGGCGCGCATCGACCGCGCTCGCATCGGCGCGTCCGACGTCGGCTTCCGGCTGGCGCCACGGATCAACGCCGCCGGGCGCCTGTGCCATCCGGGCGAGGCGCTCGAGCTGCTGCTGACCGAGGACGAGGCCCGGGCCCGCGCGCTCGCAACCCGGCTCGAGTCGCTCAACCGCGAGCGCCAGAGCGTCGAGGACGCGATCCTGCGCGACGCTCTCGACCAGCTCGAGGCCCGCGGCGCCGAGTGGCGGCAGCGGCGAGCGTACGTGCTCTCGTCGCCCGACTGGCACGAGGGCGTCGTCGGCATCGTCGCCTCGCGGCTGGTGGAGCGCTGTGGCCGCGCGGTCGTGCTGATCGCCGAGCGCGGCGACGAGGCGAAGGGCTCGGGGCGCAGCATCCCCGCCTACGACCTGCACTCAGGCCTCGTGGCCTGCCGCGAGCACCTGCAGCGCTACGGCGGCCACCGCGTCGCCGCCGGCGTCACGATCGCGAGCGCCGATATCGAGGTCTTCGCCGACGCGCTCGCCGAGCATGCCGAGGCCGCGCTCGCCGATGCCGACCTGCAGCCGCGGCAGCGCATCGACGCCGTGCTCGCGCCCGCCGAGGCCTCGCTCGAGCTGGCCGACGAGCTGGCACGGCTCGAGCCTTGCGGCCTCGGCAACCCGGGTGTCACGCTGCTCGCCCCCGCCGCCGCGATCCACGGGGTCGAGCGCATGGGCGACGGCCGCCACCTGCGGATGGCCGTCGAGCTCGGCGGCTTCCGCTGCCGGGCGGTGTGGTTCGGCCACGGCGCGGCCGCCGACGACCTGCGCGCCGGGGGCCGTCACGACGTCGCCTACCGGCTCTCGCGCAACGAGTGGAACGGCGCCGCGTCGGTGCAGATGCTCGTCCGCGCCGTCGGGGCGACACCCGAGGGCATCCCGGTGGCCGCGCTCGATGCGGCCGCGGTCGCCGCCGACCTCGCGCCCGCGCCGGCCTCCGTCGAGGATGTGCGCGGCCGCGGCGTCCAGGTCGCCACCATGGCCCGCCTCGTCGCCGCGGGCGAGCGCGTGATGGTGCTGGTCGCCGATGCCGGCCGCCGGCGCGGGATGCTCGGCGGCCCGCTCGAGCCGACCCGGCTCGGCACCGGCAGCGTCGTGCTCGCCGAGTACGCCGACGCGGCCCAGGTCGCCGAGCCGGAGCTCCGCTTCGGCGCCGCGGTCGCGCTCGACCCGCCCTCCGACCGCGCGGGCGGCGAACTCCTGGCCGAGCTGGGTTCGCGCATGCCGGTGCACCTGGTGTGGGGCGAGTCCGAGATCGAGTTCGCCCGCCAGGTGCTCGAGTCGCGCGAGCCGCTGCGCCCGGCGCTGATCGTCGTCTGGCAGGCGCTGCGCGCCGGCGAGCAGCGCATCCCGCTCGCGCCCGACACGGTCGCGCGCTGCCGCACGGTGCTGGCCGAGGTCGGGCTCGACCCGGCCGAGCGGGGCGACGGCGAGCGCATCGACCTGAACGCGTCGCCGACCTACCGCGCGGCCGTCGAGCGCGTCGAGGACTCGCTGCGCTTCCTGCAGTCCCAGGCGGGGTGAGGGCGGCCCCGGCCCCCTGAACTACCATACGAGTATGGCAACGGTGCCCCGGAGCGCCGAGGCCGAACGGCACGACCACCTGCTTGTCGAGCTGCTCGGCCAGATTGCGGCGTACAACCCGAACCTCGACGCGGAGCAGATCCGCGCCGCGTTCGACTATGCCTGCGATCACCACGCCGGCCAGATCCGCAAGAGCGGCGAGCCGTTCATCCACCATCCGGCCGCCGTCGCCGCGATCTGCGCCGAGCTGAAGCTCGACTCGGCCACGATCACCGCCGCCCTGCTGCACGACACGGTCGAGGACACCGAGGCCGAGATCGAGGACGTGCGCTCGCGCTTCGGCGACGACGTCGCGCTCCTGGTCGACGGGGTCACCAAGCTGACCCGGATCAGCTTCGCCAGCCGCGAGCAGGCCCAGGTCGAGAACTACCGCAAGATGATCGTCGCGATGGCCCACGACCTGCGGGTCGTGCTGATCAAGCTCGCCGACCGCCTGCACAACATGCGCACGATCTCGGCGCTCGGCAAGCAGAAGCAGGTGCAGACCGCACGCGAGACGCTCGAGATCTACGCACCGCTCGCGCATCGGCTGGGTATCCACTCGATCAAGTGGGAGCTCGAGGACCTCGCGTTCGCGTGCCTGCACCCGCGCCGCTACGCCGAGATCGGGGCGATGGTGAGCCAGACGCGCGACGAGCGCGAGCGCTTCGCCGGCGAGGCGAGCACGATCCTGCTGCACGAGCTCGAGGAGGCCGGCATCACCGCCGACATCGCCGGCCGGGCCAAGCATCTGTACTCGATCTACACCAAGATGGCGCAGGGCGGCAAGGAGTTCAACGAGATCTACGACCTGACGGCGATCCGCGTCCAGGTCGACTCGGTCAAGGACTGCTACGGCGCGATCGGCGTGATCCACTCGCTGTGGAAGCCGATGCCGGGGCGGTTCAAGGACTACGTCGCGATGCCCAAGTTCAACATGTACCAGTCGCTGCACACGACCGTGATCGGGACGCAGGGAAAGCCGCTCGAGATCCAGGTGCGCACGCACGAGATGCACCAGACGGCCGAGTACGGCATCGCCGCGCACTGGCTCTACAAGACGCCCACGTCGCCGGGCAAGGCGAACGCGAACGCCTGGGTGGCGCAGCTCGCCGACTGGCAGGCCGACGCGCGCGACCCGAAGGAGTTCATGGACACCCTCCGGGTCGACCTGTTCTCGGACGAGGTGTACGTCTTCACGCCCAAAGGCGAGGTGAAGAGCCTGCCGGTCGGCTCGACGCCGCTCGACTTCGCCTACGCGGTGCATACCGACGTCGGCCACCGCTGCGTCGGCGCGAAGGTGAACGGTCGCATCGTGCCGCTGCACTACAACCTGCAGTCGGGCGAGTTCGTCGAGGTGCTGACCTCGAAGCAGGAGCGGGGGCCGTCGCGCGACTGGCTGATGCTCGTGAAGTCGTCGCGGGCGCGCAACAAGATCCGCCAGTGGTTCACGCAGCAGGCGCGCGAGGATCTCGAGCAGCGCGGCCGCGAGTCGCTGCAGCAGGCGCTGAAGTCGAACGGACTGCCGCACCAGAAGGTGTCCTCGTCGCCGCTCCTGGCCGGGATCATCCGCGAGATGGGCTTCAAGAAGGCCGACGACTTCTACGTCGCGATCGGCGGCGGCAAGGTGCAGGTCGGCCAGGTCGTGAGCAAGCTGATCGGGCGGCTGAAGACGGTCGAGGTCGTCTCGCCCGACGACCAGATCACGCCGGCCCGGCGACCGCAGAAGCGGCCGGTGGCGAGCTCGGCGTACGGCATCGTGGTCGACGAGGCCGGCGACCCGGACGTGCTCGTGCGGATGGCCAAGTGCTGCACGCCGGTGCCGGGCGACGAGATCTGCGGCTACATCTCGCTCGGCCGCGGCATCACGATCCACCGCGACGACTGCCCGAACGTGCGCGCGCTGCGGCGCACGCCGGAGCGGTTCACGCCCGTGCACTGGGACGACGCCGACATCGCGACGAGCTCGTTCCGGGTCACGATCGCGCTCCAGTCGTGGGATCGCCCGCGCCTGCTCGAGGACGTCGCCCGCACCTTCGCCGAGCACGGCGCGAACATCGTCGAGTACGGCGGTCACGTCGCCGACCAGATGGCCCGCAACTGGTACACGGTCGAGGTGGGGGACGTGAAGGAGCTGCGCAGCCTGCTCTCGGCGCTGCGGAACGTCGACGCCGTGTTCGACGCCTACCGCGTCACACCCGGCGGCTGAGCACCGGTAGACTCTTGCCGATGAGCGGGTACGAGGGCGAGACGACGCTGTGGCAGGGCCACCCGAGCTGGAAGGCCATGCTGCTCTTCTACATCAAGTGGACGCTGATCTCGCTGATCCCGATCGCGATCTGGGCCGTGCTCGACGTCACCGGCCACGGCGTCGCACCCACGTGGCTCTCCAGCGCGACGATCGCGCTGCTCCTGGGGACGTACGCGATCGGCTGGCTGCTGCGCCGGACGACCAAGTACCTGGTCACCGACCGCCGCATCCAGATCCGCGTCGGTATCGCCAGCCGGCGCGAGCGCACCACGCACATCGACCGCGTCCAGAACGTCAACCTGAGCCAGACGCTGGCCCAGCGCATCCTCGGCATCGGTGACGTCGACTGGGACACGGCCGGCACCGACGCCCCCGAGTCCGACTTCACGTTCCGCGGCATCGACGACCCGAGCGCGCTCGTGCGCATCGCCGACCGCTTCCATGTCGAGGCGATGCGCGCAACGGGCACTCCGCCGGTTCCGCCGGCGCCGCAGGTGCCGTAGGACGCGGGACGACATGGCCGCAGCTGACGCAGACGCCATCCGGGCGCTCGCGCTCTCGTTCCCGGAGGCGCGCGAGGATCACCCGTTCGGCCCCGAGAGCCACGTGTTCAAGGTCGGCGGCGGCAGCCGCATGTTCGCGATCCTGAGCGACGGCCCGCCCGTCACGGCCACGATCAAGCTGACGAAGGAGGAGCGCGAGATCGCGCTCACGCTCCCGTTCGTGTCCGAGGCAAAGTACGTCGGCCGCTACGGCTGGGTGACGGCCCGCGTCGAGGACGCGGACTGCCTCGAGGCGACGCTCGAGTGGGTGCGCGAGTCGTACTGGCTGCGCGCCCCCGAGGCGGTGCGCGAAGCTGCCTGGGCCTGACGTCGGTTCCCGTTTGCTGATCGCGACGGGGCGCGGTAGGTTCAGGACGGTGCGAGGCGGGATGACGAGAGCTCTCCGGGTGCGGCTTGCCGTTGCCGTGGCCTGCCTGGCGGCGGTCGCAGCGGTCGGCGCGGCGCGGCCTGCGCACGCCGCCGCCGCGGCGCCCTGCGGCACCCGATCGGGCGTCGCGCCGGCCACCTACCGGCACGTGATCGTGATCATGGAGGAGAACCGCGGCTACGCCGACGTCCTCGGCGGTCCCGGCTCGGCGGCGCGACGGGCCGCGCCCTACCTGAACCAGCTCGCCGCGCAGTGCGGCGTGGCGACGAACTACCGCGCCGCCACCCACCCGAGCCACCCCAACTACATGGCCGTCACCGGCGGCGTCGACACGGCGTCGAGCAATGTGAACGCGCCGAGCATCTTCGGCCAGGTGCGCCGCGCCGGCGGTTCGTGGCGGGTCTACCAGGGCTCGATGGTGCAGAACTGCCAGAGGCACGCCGCCTTCCCGTACAAGCCGCAGCACAACCCGGGCGTCGCCTACACGTCGATCGCGGCCGATTGCAAGCGCTGGGACACGAACCTGAACGGGCTCTCGCACGACATCGCCACGGGCAGCCTGCCCAGCTACGCGTTCATCGCCGCGGACCAGTGCAAGGACATGGAGATCGCGTGCACGCACGGCACGAACGCGGTCACCACCGGCGACAACTGGCTGCGAACGTGGGTCCCGCGGCTCCTGAGCACGCGCGGCTACCGCACCGGCCACACGGCGATCTTCATCACGTGGGACGAGGGCACGCACGGCAGCGGATTCAACGGCGAGGACTGCGTCGCGCCGGCGCACCTGCGCGATCGCAGCTGCCACGTGGCCACGCTCGTGCTCTCGCCGTACGTCGGCCGGGGGCTGCGCAGCGGGGCGCTCTTCAGCCACTACTCGCTGCTGCAGACCACCGAGCGGCTGCTGGGGCTGCGGCCGTTCATCGGCCGCGCCGGCGCCCCGGGCACGGCCGGGATGCGCTCGGCCTTCGGCTTCTAGGCCGGCTACCCCTCGACGCGCAGCGTGCGCTCGATGCCGTTCGGGCCGACGTCGACGAGGTAGCCGCGCAGGATGCCGTGGTTGGCCTCGCTGCCCGGGTTGAGGCAGAGCGTCTTGCCGATGTTGCGCTCGCCACCCGACTCGTGGATGTGGCCGTGCACGGCCAGCAGCGGCTGGTGCTTCTCGATCACCCGGCGCACCGCCGTCGATCCGACCGGTCCGCGCAGCACGTCCCCGGCCGAGATCGTGGGGCGCAGGTTCGCGTCGAGGATCGGCGCCGTGTCGAGCCCCGAGTCGTGCGGCGGCACGTGGATCATGAACACCGACCGGCGCGGGTCGCGCACCTGCGCGGCCAGCGCGTCGAGCCGGTCGAAGAGCTCGTCCTCGGGCACCTCGCGCGGGGTGTCCCACGGCGTGTTGTTCGACCAGCCGTAGGCCATGATCTGCATGCCGCCGGGCATGTCGAGCACCTTGCCGTCGGCGTTCTGCGGGAAGAAGTCCTCCCGGTTCAGGATCGGGTCGATGCCGAAGTCGTCGTCGTTCCCGGGGATCACGAAGAGCGGCACGTCGCCCCCCGCCAGGCGTTCGGTGGCGAGCTGCATCCACTCCTCCATCCGTGCGTTCATCAGCCGGTGCAGGAGCTCGTCGCGCGCGCCCGGGTCGGTGGCCAGCCGCTCGGTGTCGGCCGCGGACATCACCGCCGAGTAGTAGCCGACGTCGGCGATGTCGCGCTCGAGCACCGCGAGCTCCTCCGGCGATCCGGCCTTGCGGTGGACGCCGAAGAGCTCCGCGTCATACGCATCGCCGTTCTGGACGATCGGGACGATCGCCTTGCCGGTGAAGTCGCCGGCCATGAGCGCGACGTTCGCCTTGTAGACGTTCAGCTTGATCGCGTTCAGGAACTTCCGCCACGCCTTCTCGGCCGCGTGAAAGTCGCTCGCGATGTAGATGCGGACGGGGTCCGGCATGCCTCGCCTAGTCCGGTGGGATCTCGGCGAAGAGCATGCTGGAGTCGATCCCCTTGCTGCGCGTCACGAGCTTCATGGCCGCCCAGATCACCACCCCGACCCCGGCGAACACGAGGCTGCCCGTGATGCCGCTGTTGTTCAGGTAGTTCAGGCGGCCGGCGCCGCTCGACGTGAGGTTGTCCCAGATCGGTTTCACCGCCGCGAACCAGTAGATCCAGAGCGGGAACACGATCCACGCCACCCCCAGCCAGGGCAGCGCCCCCCGGAACGGTGCGTTGCGCACAAGATCAGGCCTGCGGAAGCGGATGAGGATCGCGTTCACCCCCGGCATGATCCACGTCAGGGCGGCCATGAAGATCGAGAACCACAGCGTCGCGACCAGGTTCAGCTTGCCGATCGGTGGCGCGATCGAGCTCGGCAGCACGGCGAAGTTCTGCAGCCACAGGAAGAGGGCGGTCAGGCCGAGCGTGGCCAGGATCGCGTTCAGCGGCGCGGCCATGCGCTCGTTGACCTCGCCGAACCACTCGGGCAGCTGGCGGTCGAGGCTCCAGGCGAGGCCCATGCGGCTGATGAAGTTCACGTACACCGGGCACAGGAGCAGGGGGAACATCGCTCCGGCCAGGCTGATCAGCGCCCATAGCGGCCACAGCGTCTTGTTCGCGATCACCGCCAGAAGCGGCATCGACGGAGGCTGCCCGAGCGGCAGGGCGATGTTGGTCACGCCGCCCCAGTAGTTGTAGCCCCAGCTCGTCGCCATGTTGAAGCCGATGTGGTTCGTGAACAGGTCGACATAGAGCGAGTTGGCGATCACGCCGATCAGGAGCGCGCCGAGCAGGGCGACCGAGACGCCGCGCTTGACGTTGCCGCGCACCTCGCCGGCGATGTAGGCCGAGTACTGGAAGCCGATGAACTGCAGGAACACGATCCCGAGCATGAACGGGAACACCGTCCGCGATAAGACATCGCCGAGGAAGTTGTGTGTGTAGCCGGGCAGAATGGCGCTGCCCGACGCGGCGATCTTCGCCGCATGAACGCCGCCCGTGTACTGCGGCAGGTTGCGGTTGAAGTCGGCCTGGTTCGTCGCGAGCATGCCGAACACGAACATGAGCACGAAGCTCGTGACCCCGATCGCCGCCATGATGGTGACGACCTTGTGGAACCGCCGCGTCGGCAGCAGCACGATTCCCGCGATCACCGCGAGCACGACGAGGCCCCAGATGAGCCCGTTCCAGCCTGTGATCTGGCCGGTCGAGTTCGTGAACCAGGTGTTCGCGTTCTTGAAGAAGTGCCCCCCGGCGCCGATGCCGATGATCCGGCCGGTGATCTGGATGTTTCGCAGCACGAGCGGCACCTCGAAGGCCATGATCGCGACCGACGCGATCACGAGCGTCCACGACTCCAGCCAGCCGATGAACGGCCCGACGATGCGCGTTGTGAAGACGTAGTCACCGCCCGACCGGGGCATGACCGAGGTCAGTGAGGCAAAGATCAGTGCAAGCGGGATGCAGAAGAGGCCCGTGATGATCGCCGCCCAGCCGTACTCGGAGAACGGGCCGAAGCGCCACACGGGCACGAACGCGAGCGAGTAGAACGCCGGATAGAGCGTGAGGCCGACGCCGACGAACGCGGCGACGTTGAAGAAGAGGGCATTGGTGACGCTGACGTCGCGCACCAGCCCCGACGACTGCCGGACGAACAGCCGCTTGCCGCTCCCCGACTCGGCCATTTCCGCCATGTGGACACTCCCCCTCTGCGCGCGGGGCACCCTTGACCCGCGCTGATGCGGCAGTTGTACCACGCGCCGCGGACGCGGCTCAAGGGGCCGGCGTCACCGCCAGTTCTCGGGGGCGTCCCAGTCCATCCCGCCGGTGTCCCAGCCCACCAGGCAGTGCTCCGAGATCACCGTCGCCACCCGCTCCAGAAACTCGCGATCGGCCTCCCCGAACGCCGCCGGAACGTCGGAGTCGACGTCGATCTCGGCCACCACCGTGCCGTCGTAGACGACCGGGACGACGATCTCGGAGCGGGTGGACGGGAAGCAGGCCAGATAGCGGGCGTCGGCGGCGACGTCGGCGACGATCTCGGTGACGCCGCTCGAGGCGGCGGCGCCGCAGACGCCCTCGCCGATCGGAATGCGCACGTGGTCGGTGGCGTGCGGCCCCTTCCACGGCCCGAGCGCGAGCTCCGCGCCCTCGACGAAGTAGATCCCCACCCACGAGTAGGTGTCCAGGCGGTCGTGCAGCACCTCGACCGCCAGGCGCACGACGTCGTCGGAATCGGCCTCCTGCGCCGCGCTCCGCTCGATCGCCGCGAGCGCTGCGGCGTAGTCGGCGGCCGCCGGGCTCACGTCTGCACCTCCGGGTCGAACCCGGCGACGGCAGCGCGGTAGTGATCCGGCACCGGCATAGCGCGGCGCTCGCCCAGGGCGATCGCGACCACGACCTGGGTCGCGCTCGCCAGGTGCTCACCCGTGTCGACGCGATAGGCGTCGAACGCCCACGTCACGCTGGTCGTGCCGAGCCGTTGCGCGCGCACGAACACCTCGACCTCGTCGTCGAAGCGGGCGGGGGCGTGGTACTCGACGTGCTGGGCGCGCATTGCGAACTCGGGCTCGCCGGGGACGTGCCCGAGGATGCCGAGCGCGCGCAGATACTCGACCCGGGCGCGGTCGAAGTAGGGCATGTAGCGGCCGTAGTAGACGACGCCCTGCGCGTCGGTCTCGTCGAAGCCCACGCGGATGCGGTGCGCGAAGCGGTACGGCGGGCGGCGGTCGGTCGCCGTCATGCGTGGATGAGCGCGAGCACCTCGTCCCGGCGCGCCTGCATCGTGTCGGCGTCGAGCGCCTCGAGGTTCAGGCGCAGCAGCGGCTCGGTGTTCGAGGGGCGCACGTTGAAGTGCCAGTCGGGAAACTCGAACGAGATCCCGTCCAGGTGCGAGACGCGGTCGGCGGCGGGCGCGTAGCGCTCCTTCAGGTGCTGCAGCTTGAGCGGCACGTCGGACACCGTCGAGTTGATCTCGCCCGAGATGAAGTAGCGCTCGCGGAACGGGCGCAGGAGCTCCGACAGCGGCTTGCCCGCGCGCGAGACGAGCTCGAGCATGACGAGCGCCGGGACGACGCCCGTGTCGCAGAAGTAGAAGTCGCGGAAGTAGTAGTGGCCCGAGACCTCGCCGGCGAACACGGCGTCCTCCTTGCGGATGCGGGCCTTGATGAAGGCGTGCCCGACCCGGTTCTCGAGCGCGGTTCCGCCCGCCTCGCGCACGACGTCGCGCACCGCCCACGACGCGCGCAGGTCGTAGACGATCGTCGCGCCCGGGTGGCGGGCGAGCATCGTCTGGGCGATCAGCGCGGTGACGAGATCGCCGGGGACGAACTCGCCGGTGTCGTCGATGAAGAAGCAGCGGTCGGCGTCGCCGTCCCAGGCGATGCCGAGGTCGGCGCCCTCGCTGCGCACCCGGTCCATGATGAACGCGCGGTTCTCCTCGAGCAGCGGGTTGGGCTCGTGGTTGGGGAAGTGGCCGTCGGGCTCGAAGTTGTGCGCCGACACGGTCACCGGCAGGCGGTCGAGCACCGGGCCGATCATCGGGCCGGCCATGCCGTTGCAGCCGTCGAGCACCAGGCGCAGGGGGCGGATCGCGGACGCGTCGACGAAGCTCATCACGCGGTCATGGAACCCGGCGTAGACGTCGCGCTGCGACACGTCGCCGGCCCGGTCGGCCGGCGCGGGCAGCCCGGCGAGCGCCCGCTCCTTGATCTTGTCGAGGCCGGTGTCCGACCCCACCGGCATCGCGCCGCGGCGGACGATCTTCATCCCGTTGTAGGCGGCCGGGTTGTGCGACGCAGTCACCTGCAGGCCGCCCTCGTAGCCGTATTCGCCGACGGCGAAGTAGAGCATCTCGGTGCCGATCTGACCCAGGTCGACGACGTCGGCGCCGGCGTCGCTCGCGCCACGGACGGCCGCGGCGGCGATGTCCGGCGACGAGAGCCGCATGTCGCGGCCGATCGCCATCACCCGCGGCTCGAATGCGCCGACGTAGGCGCACGCGAGGGCGTACGCGCCGTCGGCATCGAGCTGGTCGGGCACGATCCCCCGCACGTCGTAGGCTTTGAACACCGCGGGCGAGAGCATCGGGCGCGGAGTCTACCGGCGCGTCGGCGATACTCCGCACATGGACGTGAAGCTGCGGCCGCTCGCCGTGGGCGACGCCGGCCTGCTGGCGCGTCTTTACTCCGCTCAACGCGACTTCCTCGCGCCGTACGATCCGCCGCGGCCGGACTCGTGGTGGACGGCCGAGGGCCAGCGGGTCGAGCTCGACCTGCTCGAGCGCGAGCGGGCCGGCGACCGCCTGTACCGGTTCCTGATCGAGGCCGACGGCACCCCCGCGGGCACCGTGTCGGTGTCGCGCATCACGCGCGGGCCGTTCCAGAACGGCGGCCTCGGCTACTGGGTAGTGCAGGAGCTGAACGGCCGCGGCGTCGCCACCGCGGCGATCGGCCGCGTCTGCGACTGGGGCTTCGGCGAGGCGGGCCTGCACCGGCTCGAGGCGGCCACGCTCACCGACAACATCGGCTCGCAGACGGTGCTGCGCCGAAACGGCTTCGCCGAGATCGGCCTGTGCCCGCGCTACCTCTTCATCGCCGGCGCGTGGCGCGACCACGTGCTGTTCGCGAAGACGACGGAGGACCACTGACCGGGGGACAGGCCCCTTAACAAATCTGCCCCGCGGTCACCGAGCGCCGCGGGCGCCCATGGTTTGTTAAGGGGCCTGTCCCCAACACTGCTCCATCTCCTCCGCGGTCGGGTCAGGTCGTCGGCCACGACTCCCGGAGCTTGGCTGCCGTGCGGGTGATGTGCTCGGGCATCACCTTGACGTCGGCCAGCACCGGCATGAAGTTCGTGTCGCCGTTCCAGCGCGGGACGATGTGCAGGTGGATATGGCCCTCGACGCCCGCGCCGGCCACGCGGCCGAGGTTGATCCCCGCGTTGAAGCCGTGCGGCGACATCGCGGCCCCGAGCGCGCGCACGCCCTGGTCGAGCAGCGCCCACATCTCGGCCCGCTCGCCCTCGTCCAGGTCGCCCGGCTCGCCGATGTGGCGATAGGGCGCCACCATCATGTGCCCGTTCGAGTACGGGTACAGGTTCATCAGCACGTAGGCGCTCGTGCCGCGGTGCACCACGAGCTCTGCATGCGCGTCGGCCGCCGTGTCGCAGAACACGCACCCGCCCGCGTCGGCCCCGCCCTGGACGTACTCCAACCGCCAGGGCGCCCACAGCTGCTCCGTCATAGCCACCGTTTGTAGTGGAAGTAGCCCAGGAGGCTGGTCGCGACCAGGAGCATGATCGCCACTGTGGCCACGAACCCGTGGTACTCGGTGCTGAACGGGATGTGCCCGAAGTTCATGCCGAAGATGCCCGTGATCAGCGTCAGCGGCAGCAGGATCACCGAGAAGATCGTCAGGATGCGCAGGATGTCGTTCTGCTTGTGCGCGATCACCGACTCGTTGGTCGTCTCGAGCGCCTCGACGACCTCCTTGTAGTTGTCGAGCTGATCCCACACGCGCTCGGCCTTGTCGACGACGTCGTCGAAGTACACCTCGAGGTCCTCGGGCAGATAGCGCGTGCGCGAGCGCTCGAGCAGGCGCAGCGTCGAGCGCTCGGGCTTGATCACCTTGCGGAACGCGACGATCTCCTGCTTCACGTCGGAGATGTCGCGCACGACGTCCTCGGAACGGCGCTCGGTGAAGATCGCCTCGGTCAGCCGGTCGAGCTTGAACCCGATCTTGTCGAGGATCGGGAAGCAGTAGTCGAAGAGCTCCGACAGGATCTCGTAGAGCACATAGCCCGAGCCCTTCGAGAAGTACTGCTCGCGCCGCTCCTGGTTGGCCTCGAGCTGCGAGAACAGGCGCCCGATCGGCTTCAGCCGCACGTTCGGCAGCGTGACGACGTAGCCGTGGCCGACGAACACGTTCAGCTCGGCGGCGTCGAGCCGGCCGCGGATCTTGTTGAAGTGGGGCACGTGGAGCACGATGAAGAGGTAGTCGTCGTACTCGTCGATCTTGGGCCGCTGCCGGGTCGACAGCACGTCCTCGAGATCGAGCTCGTGGAAGTCGAAGTGCTGGGCGAGCCAGGCCGTCTCGGCGGCGGTCGGCGCCTCGATGTTCAGCCAGCGCAGGCCGGCGGCCGCAATCTCAGAGACCTGCGGCTCGGAACGCTCCGCCGGGCTCTGCGGCGTACGGTCGCGCCGGCGTACTGTCCTCGGGATCCGGGGCAGGTTCGGCATCGCAGCTCACCTTTGCGGGCAGGGCATCCACGCCGGCCATTCTACTTGCCGATTCGGCCGTCTGCCGCTAGACGACCGATCCCGGACGCCCGCGCAGCAGATACGCGCCCAGCAGCACGGCGGTGATCGGCGCCACCGCCAGCTTGACCGCGATCGGCGCGGCCGACGGGGTCACGAACCCCTCAATGGTGCCCGCGACGATGAGCAGCGGCATCGTCCCGAGCACGACGGCCACCGAGCGGCGGCCGTGCTCGGCCAGCACCTGCATGCGCGGCTGCGGCCGGGCGCGGATGAGCGCGTCCGCGAGCGACAGGCCGGCCGCCGCGGCGATCGTGAACGCGGTCAGCTCGATCACGCCGTGGGGCACGATCAGCGACCAGTAGAGGCCGTTCCAGCCGTGCTGGCTCTCGATCCCCGAGAGCACGCCGAGCAGCATCGAGTTGAAGTACAGGCTGTAGACGGTGCCGAGCCCGAACAGGATGCCGCCGGCGTAGTCGTAGAAGCTGACGACGATGTTGTGCGACCAGATCGCGACCGCGGTCGGCGCCATCACCCCGGCCGGGATCGCATGGTGGGCGCGGTGCCCTGCGTCGCGCAGCTCCGGCGGCAGGAAGCTCCCGGCGGTGGCCGGGTCGGCGATCGCCCACACGAACCCGCCGACGGCGATGACCACCTGGAACGCCGCCGCGGCCGCGATCAGCCGGCGCAGATCCCACACCGCCCGCGGATAGCCGGTCCACAGGAACCGGCCGAGCGAGCGCAGCGGCGTGCGCGCCGGCCGGTAGACGACGGCGTGGGCGCGGGCGACGAGGTCGTTCAGGCGCGGCAGGAGCGGCGAGCCGGGCTGGGCGACGCGCAGGCGGGCGAGGTCGGCCGCGGCCTGCTGGTAGCGGCGCGCGAGTAGGTCGACCGCGTCGGCGTCCAGGCGGCGCTGGTCGCGTCCGGCGCGCGCCACGAGCGCATCCAGCTCGTCCCAGAGCGGGGCGCGATCGGCGCTCCAGGTGCGCTCGGAATCGGCCGATATCATCGGTCGAGAGTTCGAGGCCATCGTCACACCGAGGGTATCGGACAGATGCGGCGATGCTGAACGACCGGATCGAGATCTCGACGCCCGAGCGCGTCACCGTCGCCTACGAGCTTGCGGGCGTCGGCAGCCGCATGCTCGCGCAGGCGATCGACGCCCTGATCGTGCTCGCGATCGTGATCGGCATCATCACCGCCGCGGGCACGCTGCGGGGATCGCTGGCGCTTGCGATCGCGATCGGCGGGGTCACCCTGACGCCGGTGGGCTACTTCCTGGTCGTGGAGTGGCTGCGGCGCGGCTCGACGCCGGGCAAGGCGGCTCTGCGCCTGCGGGTGCTCTCGGCCGGCGGTGAGCCGCTCGGCCTGCAGGGCTCGGCGGTGCGAAACCTGCTGCGGATCGTCGACTTCCTGCCCTTCGCCTACATCGTCGGCGGCATCTGCGCGCTGGTGTCGCGCGACGGCCAGCGGCTCGGCGACATGGCGGCGGGCACGATCGTCGTGCGCGTCGAGGACGAGCGCGCGGGCAGCGCCTTCGCAGGCACCTTCGCCGCCGCTGCGGCGGCCGCCGGGAACGATCCGATCCCGCCCGAGCTGATGGCGATCGCCGTCTCGTTCCGCCGCCGGCTGCGCCAGATCGAGCCCGAAGCGCGCGCCGAGCTGGCCGCGCGCATCACCACCCGGATCGAGCCGTACTGGGCCCGGCCCGAGGGGATGGGCGAGGAGGAGTACGTCGTCCGCGCGGCCACCCGCACGCTGCCGGGAGCGCCGCGCGCATGAGCGCCGTGGCCGTGCAGCGACCGCTCGACGTGGGCCGCGCGCTCGACGCCGCCCTGGCCGTGTACCGGCGCCACTTCGTCGCCATCGTCGCCGCGATGGCGGTGGCCGTCGTCCCGCTCGAGCTGCTCACGCTCGCGCCGCGGCCGTGGGGGGTGGTCGGAAACGTGCTGCAGCTGATCCTGCTCGGCGGTGTCACCCCCGGCGTCGCCACGCTGGTCGTGGCCGACGTGCGTGCGGGAGCCGACCCCACCGCCGCGAACGTGTGGCGCCGGCTCGCGCCCATGCTCGCCGGGCTCGTCCTGTCGGTCACGCTCGCGCTGATCGTCGCCGGCGCCTCGATCGTGCTGCTGGTCGTGCCGTTCCTGATCCTGATCGTCTGGTTCCAGTTCGTCGGCCAGGTGGTCGTGATCGAGCGGCGCACGTTCTTCGCCGCGATGGGGCGCAGCCGCGACCTGGTGCAGGGCTCCTACTGGCGGGTGCTCGGGTATGCGATCCTCGGCGCCGTGATCACGGGCCTCGTCTCGGGGGCACTGGCCGCGGCGCCGACGGCGGTCGCAGGCGAGTTCGGCCTGCACCTGGCCGCCACCACCGCGATCGGCGACGCGCTTGCGATCGTCGCGCGCGTGCTCGTCGCCCCGGTGCAGGCGCTCCTGATGGCGTTCCTCTACTTCGACCTGCGCATGCGCCGCGACGGGTCTGACATCGCCGCGATGCTCGACGCGCTCCCCGCCCACGGGGTCGTCGCCTGACGGTCGCCCAGGAGCTCGCGCGCACCGCGGCCGCCGCCGCGCACGTCGCCCCGCGCCTCGACCCGGCCCGGGCGGCCGCCGAAAAGACGTTCTTCCACCCGTCTTCCGGCGGCGGCTCGAGCCTGCTCGGGCGGCTGCTGCGGCGCCTGCTCGACGCGCTCGCGGGCGCGTTCAACGTGCACTCGCTCGCGCTCGGGTCGCTGCTCCAGCTCGGCGCGGTGGCGGCCCTGATCGTGGGCGGCGTGGTGCTGGCCGCACGGCTCCTCCCGCGCCGGCGGCCAGGTGGAGCGCCCGGGCCGGCGCGCGCACCCCGGCCGGCGGCCTACGACGCCGCCCGCGCGGCCGCCCTGCGCCTGGCCGAGCAGGACCCGCGCGAGGCGCTGCGGCAGCTCTATGCCGCCGCCCTCGCGGAGCTCGGCCGCCGCCGCAACCTGCGGCCGCGGCCGGGGCGGACGAACTGGGGCTTCGTGCGCGCGCTCGGCCCGGCGACGCCGGAGGCGACCGCGCTCGCCGAGTGCACCCGGCTGTTCGAGCGGGCCGTGTACGGCGACGCGCCGGTGGCGGCCGCCGACGTCCACCGCGCCGACGGCCTGGCCGACGCGATGCTGCGGTGAGGCGCTCGCGCGACATCTGGATCGGCGCGGCGATGCTCGCGATCGCCGCCGCCGGCATCGGGCTGCTCGTGCAGTCGCCCCAGACCGCCGGCCCGCCGTACCGCCTGGAGGGCCGCGGCGGCCTCGGTCTGTCCGGCCTCGGGGCGGGGCTGCGCGCGGCCGGGATCGCGGTGCAGGCGAGCGTGACGCCCACGATCCCCGACCACGGCCTGGTCGTCTCGGTCGAGCCGGCCGGCGTCAGCCACGACGAGGCCGCCGCGTGGCTGCGCTCGGTCCGTGCGGGTGCGGTGCTCCTGCTTGCGACCGATGCGCGCGATCCGCTCACCGCCGCCCTGGGACTGCGGTTCGGCTTCCCCGGCGACGCCCGGCCGACGCCGGCCGGCCTGCGCGCGTTCCCGGGGCTCTCGCCGGCCCCGGTCGCGGCCGGCACCACCTTCACAGGGGTGCCCGCCGGCGATGGCGTGCTGATCGGTACGCGCGCTGCCGCGGCGATGGTGGTCGTACCCGTCGGGCGGGGGAGCGTGTGGGTGCTCTCGCAGCCGCGCGTGCTGACGAACGCCGGGATCGCCGGCAACGGCCTCGCCGTCACCCTCCCGCTCGCAGCCCGTGCGGGCGGCACCGTCGCGGTGGACGCCTTCCATCAGGGCGGATCGCCGACGCTCGGCTCGCTGGCCTACCTGCCGCGGTGGGTGCAGCTCCTGATCCTCGAGGCCGCCGCGATCGCCGTGCTTGCCGCCGTGACGGCCGCCCGCCGGCTCGGGCCGGTGGCGCCGGCCGGGGCCGAGGCCGGCCGCAGCACCGTCGAGTTGGTTCGCTCGCTCGCGGTCATGCACCGCTCGGCGGGACGGCTCGCCGCGGTGACCGGGCCGCTCGCCGGCGCCTACCGCACGCACCTCGGCGGGCTGACCGGGCCGGCCGAGCCGGCGCTGCACGAGCTCGAGTCCGCCGCCTCGCCCGGCGCAGCCGTGCGAGCATGCGCTCGGATCGAGGAGATCACGAGGAGGGTGACCGGTGGCGATCGCTGACTTCTTCGAGCGCGGGCGCGAGGCGCTGCACCGCGTCGTGGTCGGAAACGACGAGACGATCGACGGCCTGCTGGCCGCGCTCGTGCTCGAGGGCCACGTGCTGCTCGAGGGCCCGCCGGGCACGGCCAAGACGCTACTGGCGCGCACCCTCGCGCGCATCGCCGGGCTCGACTTCGCCCGCATCCAGTTCACGCCCGACCTGATGCCGGCCGACCTCACGGGCACGCTCGTCTACCGCCCGGCCGACGGCACGTTCGAGCTCCGCCGCGGCCCGGTGTTCGCCGCGCTCGTCCTGGCCGACGAGATCAACCGCACGCCGCCGAAGACGCAGGCCGCGCTGCTCGAGGCGATGGAGGAGGGGAGGGTCACGATCGAGGGCGACACGCTCGACCTGCCGCGGCCTTTCGTCGTCTGCGCGACCCAGAACCCGATCGAGTTCGAGGGCACGTACCAGCTGCCCGAGGCCCAGCTCGACCGCTTCCTGCTGAAGCTCCTGCTGTCCTATCCGGATCCCGACGCCGAGACCGAGATCCTGCGCCGGTACCAGGCCGGCTTCCGGCCGCGCGAGCTCGACCGCGCCCTCGGGGCCGTCGAGCCGATCGTGTCGGCGGCGGAGGCCCTGCGCATGCAGGAGGAGGCGGCCGCGGTCGCCGTGCACGACGACGTGCTGCGCTACGTCGCCGATCTGGCGGCGTGGCTGCGGGCGTCGCCGGACGTGATCGTCGGGCCGAGCCCGCGCGGATCGATCGGGCTCGTGCTCACGGCCAAGGTGATGGCCGCTGCCCGCGGGGCCGAGTTCGTCACCCCCGACGACCTGCAGGCGCTCGCCCCGGCCGTGCTGCGCCACCGCATCGTGCTCTCCGCCGACGCCGAGCTCGGCGGCCGCGATCCCGACGCCGTCATCGCGACCGCGCTCGCGGCCGTGCCCGTGCCGCGGTGATCACGCGCCGCGGCCTCGGGCTCTTCGCCGCCGCCGGCCTGGTCACGCTCGTGGCCGCCGTTCTTGGCGCCACGGCGGCCGTGATCGCGTTCGTGGCCGCGAACGCGCTCGCCGCGGGGATCGTGCTCGCCGACTGGCTCGCCGCCGACCCGGGCGCGATCGCGCTCGATCGCGAGCCGCCGTCGCCGCTCTCGATCGGGCGCCGCAATCCGGTGCCGGTGCGGATCCGAAACGGCGGCAGCGCGGCGCGCACCGTGACCGTGGCCGACACGCCGCCGCCCGGCGTCGCCCTCGACCCGGTGCGCCTCGACGTGCGCCTCGAGGCCGGCGAGGAGCGCGTGCTCGAGACCACCGCCGTGCCCCGCCGGCGCGGCCCGGTGCGGCTCGCCGCCCTCGAGGTGCGGGTGCTCGGACCGCTCGGGCTGGCCTTCCGCGACCGCAGCCATCCCGCCACGGCGGTCAAGGCGGTGGCCTGGCCCGACGTGATCCAGCTGCGCGAGGCCGCGCTCTTGCCGCCCGGGCGGCGGCCGCACGGCGAGCGCACTGTCCGGGGCGAGGCGACGGCGCGCGAGTTCGAGAGCCTGCGCGAGTATGTGCGCGGCGACGAGTACCGCCGCATCGCGTGGAAGGCGACCGCGCGGCGCGGCAAGCCCGTCGTCGTCATGCACCAGCCCGAGCGCGGGCAGACGCTCCTGCTCGCGCTCGAGGCCGGGCGGCTCATGCACGGCGCGGGCGGCGACGGGCTCGGCAAGATCGACCGGGCGGTGAACGCCGCCGTCATGCTGGCGGCGGTCGCCCGCGAGTACGGCGACGCGGTCGGCCTGGTGGCGTTCTCGCACCGGCCGCTGGCGACGCTGCCGCCGTCGGCGCGGCCCGGCCAGCTGCGGCGCGTGGTCGACACCGTCGCCCCGCTCGAGCCCGAGCTCGTCGAGCCCGACTGGCGGGCGTGCCTGACCGGGCTCGTGCGCATGTCCCGCCGCCGCGCCGTGGTCGTCGTGTTCTCGGACGCGCTCTACGCCCAGACCGACGACCGGCTCGCGGCGCTGCTCGGGACGCTCGCCCGCCGCCACGCGGTCGTGTTCGCCTCGATCCGCGACGCCGAGCTGACCGAGCTCGCCGCACAGCCCGTGACCGACGCCGGCGCGCTGTACGAGCGCGGCGTCGCCACGAAGGTGATCGCCGACCGCGACGCCGCCCTGGCCGGCATCCGCCGCCGCGGCGTGCACACGGTCGACTCGAGCCCCGCACAGCTGACCGACGTCGTGACGGAGCGGTTCCGGGCGCTGCGGGCGGCATCATGAGCGCGGCCGCGGCGATGCCTTTGAGCGGCCGCGTCGCCCTCGTGACAGGGGTGAGCCGGCGGGAGGGCATCGGCTTTGCCACGAGCCGCCGTCTGCTCGCCCTCGGCGCCGGGGTCTGCGTGCATTCGTGGACGCCGCACGACGCCGCCCAGCCCTGGGGCGCCGACCCCGCCGGGATCGACGGCGTGACCTCGGCCTTGCGAGCCGGCGGTGGACGGGTGGAGCACATCGAGGCCGACTTCGCCGACCCGGCCGCACCCGCGGCGGTGACCGCCGCCGCCGTCTCGGCGTTCGGCCATCTCGACATCCTGGTCGTGAACCACGCGCGGAGCGGCCGCGGTGCGCTCGCCGACCTCGAGGCGGACGAGATCGACTCCTTCCTGCACGAGAACGTGCGCGCCTCGCTGCTGCTCGTGAAGGAGTTCGCCGCCCAGCACGACGGCCGCAGGGGAGGCCGCGTGGTGCTCATGACCTCGGGCCAGCACCGCGGGCCGATGAGCGGAGAGATCGCGTACGCGGTCTCCAAGGGCGCGCTGCACCAGGCCACGGCGACGCTCTCCGACGCGCTCATCGACCGCGGGATCACCGTGAACACCGTGAACCCCGGGCCGACCGACACCGGCTGGGCGATCCGGGGCTGGGATCCCCATCCGGCCATGCCGCAGGGGCGGTGGGGCATGCCCGACGACGCCGCCCGCCTGATCGGCTTCCTGTGCACCGACGACGGCGGCTGGATCACGGGCCAGGTGATCGACTCCGAGGGAGGATTCCGGCGCTGAGCGATCGTTACACAGGCGACACGCGGGACGCGTTCGCCGGTGTTCGGGGTAGGGCACCATGCAGAGGTGGCACGGATCGGTCGCATCGGGCTCCCGCTCGCCGCCGCGCTCGCGGTGGTGATCGGCGCCGCCTGGTTCGCGCCGGCGATCGCCGACCAGCCGCCGCCGGTGCACCTGACAGTCGACGGCACGGCCCGCGCGGTGGTCGCCGGATCGACGCTCGCCGACGCGGTGCGCGATCTCGAGCTGCGGCCGCGGCCGGGCGACCTGGTGGACGTCTCCGGCGTGACGCTGCGGACGGGCGTCTACCCGGGCAGCATCACGGTCGACGGCATCCCCGCCGCCGCGGCACCGCCGCTGCACGACGGCGACCGCCTGCGGCTCGTCCCCGGCCCCGACCGCACCGAGCCCGTGACGGTGCAGCGCGTACCGGTCCCCGGAGGCCTGCCCGCCGACCCGGAGTACTTCCTCGGCCGCGTGCCCGGCGTGCAGGTGACCGTGACCGGCCGGATCTCGGGCAAGGTGGCGTCGAGCGCGTTTGCGGCGACGGGCCCGGCCGCCGTTCCGCACGCAGTGGCGCTCACCTTCGACGACGGCCCGTGGCCCGGCCAGACCCACCGGATCCTCGCGATCCTGCGTCGCATGCACGCCCCTGCGACGTTCTTCGTCGTCGGCGACCTCGCCGAGCACCTCCCGCAGCTGATCGCCGCCGAGCGCAGCCAGCACGGGATCCTGGTCGAGGACCACTCGTGGTCGCATCCGCTCACACCGCCGTTCGGCGAGCAGCGGCCGCGCATCGTGCGCTTCCAGATCGACCGCACCCTGCAGACGCTCGCCGCCGACGGGGTGCACCCGACCCTGTTCCGGCCGCCGGGCGGCGGCTGGTCGGACCGGGTCGTCGCGATCGCCTCCAGCCTGGGCGTGCGGCTCGTGCTGTGGTCGGTCGACCCGCGCGACTGGGCGCCCGGCGCGACCGCGAAGGGCGTGGCGGCCTCGGTGCTCCGACACGTCCACGCCGGGTCGATCGTGATCATGCACGACGGCGGGGGCGACCGCGCCGCCACGATCCGCGCACTGCCCCGCATCATCCGCGGCATCCGCCGCCGCGGCCTGCAGCTCGTGAACGTCGAGGGGTAGCCGTGGCGGAAAGGCCGGTCGGTACACTCCCGGCGCGTGTGGACGCGTGCACAGTCGTTCCTGCGCCAATTGCCGTGGCCGGCGCTCGCGATGTTCGTGGTCAGCCTGGGGGCGCTCGTGTGGCGCGCGCTCTCGTGGCCGCCGTCGCAGAGCCCCGACGGGTGGGCCTACGTCGCCTGGGGCCAGGCGCTCGCCGCGGGCGAGCGGCCCGCCTTCGCCCAGTCGCTGACGACGCCCAAGCCGCTCGGGACGGCCCTCGGCGCGCTCGTGTCGCCGCTGCCGCCGCAACGCGCGTTCCAGGCCGCGGTGATCGTGTCGCTCGCGGCGCTCGCGGCGGCGCTCTTCTGGGTGGCCTACCGCCTGGCGGGCACCATCGGGGCGACCGTGGCGCTCGCCGCCCTGGGGTTCTCGGCGGCGATCGCCACCTCGCTGCGATCGGCGCTCGTCGACGGCATCGCGGCGGCGCTCGTGATGCTCGCCCTGGCCACCCGCGGCCGCACCCGGCTCGTGTGCCTCATCGTCGTCGGCCTGGGCCGCCCCGAGGCGTGGCCGCTGGCCGGCGTCGCCGCGTACGCCGATGCCGGCGGGAGCGTGCGGCGGCGACTCGTCCATGCGGTGCTGGCGACAGCGGCGGCGCCGGTCATCTGGATCCTGACCGACCTCGTGCTGACGGGCGATCCGCTGGCGACGATCCACCGCACGAACGCGGTCGTGAGCGTGACGCGGGGCGGCCACACGTCCTCACTGGGGAGCCTCCCGCGCCTGATCGTCTCGGGCCTCGGCACCGAGATCGGCGTCGTCGTCGCCATCCTGGGCGGCCTGGGGCTCGTCGCCATGGCCGTCCGCGGCGCCCGCGACCACGCGTTCGATCCGTTGCCGCTGGCGATCCTGGTCGTCTGGACGCTCGGGATCTTCGCCGAGACCAAGAATGTCGCGTTCCAGGCTCGCTTCGTGTTTCCGATGGCGGCGCCGCTGCTGGTCGGGTTTGCCTTCATCGTGGGCGCCCTGCTCCGCGGCCGGCTGCGCGGCCCCGGCATCCTCGCCGTGGTGTGCGCGTCGGTCGCCTTCGTCGTCGGCCTGCAGGCGATCCCGCAGCGCCCGTCGCACTACGCCGACCTGCTCGCGGCACTCCCGTCCATCAACCGGGTGCTGCACTGCGGGCGGCTGCGCGTCGTCGGGTACGCCCCGAGCGCGATCGCCGGTCACAACCCGGGCGCCGTGACCCCGATCCTCGCTGCGCTCACCCACCAGAACCTCAACCGCTTCGTGATCGGCCACGGCGGCGGAGCGGTCGCCGGGGTGATGATCCTCGGCCACGGCAAGCCGCCGCCCGGCTGGGTGCGGCACCGGTTCGTCTTCGGATCGGTCGGGGTCAGCGGCGCGTGCGCCGCGGCGCCCGCCTGAGCCCCGCGCCTATCGGTAGCGCCAGATCTTGACGAAGTCGACGTGCAGGCCGACGGTGCCTGGCGTCGTCGAGTCCGGGCCGGCGCCGTTGCCGTTGGAGAGGCCGATCGTGTCCTGGATGCCGAAGTGCATCGGCTGCGACGGCACCATCGCGCCGCGCGTGGTCGCCCACGTGCGCCCGTCGACGGTGTAGCGGATCAGGCCGGGCGTCCACGTGACGCCGAACGTGTGCCAGTGCGTGAAGTCGATCGCGAGGTGGGTGCGGATCTGCGTGTTCGACCCTCCGTAGTGCAGCGTGGAGGAGATCTGGGTGCGCAGCGCGTCGCTCGAGCTCGACTCGGCGAAGTCGATCTCCGGCGGCCAGCCGGTCTGCGGCCACAGGAGCGCACACATCTTGATGCCGAGGCCCGGATCCATCCGCATGCGCACGTGCACGCGGCCGTAGAGGAACTTCAGGTGGCCGAGGCTGACGCCGGCCGAGGTCATGTCGGCCTTGGTCGCCTCGAGGACGAGGCGGCCGCCCCGCACCACGGCGTGCGACCGCGCCCACGTGCTCTGGCAGCAGGCCGGTGCGCCGTGGTAGACGGTCCACTTGGAGCCGAGCGTCGTGCCCGAGAACTCGCTGTCCTGGATGAGCACGAAGCGGCTCGCAGCGGGCGCAGCCGCGGAGCTTGCGGCCGCCGGCCCGGCGAGGAGCAGGAGCGCGGCGAGGGCGGCGAGGGTGGTGCGGGCAAGCATCCGGGAGGGATCGGAGGCTGCCGCCGGCCGCGGCATCGCCAATTGGCGGTAGCCGGCCTCGCCAATTCGGGGCGGCGCCATGGTGGTGGCGCCGCCCCGCGGGCGAGCGGATCGCTCAGGCGTCGCAGCGGCCGGCGAGCTGCAGTGCCTGCGGCCGCGTCTTGTGGCCGGCCTCCTTCATGATCGGCGGGACGGTCGGGTCGGACACGAAGCTCTGCCAGCCCTCCTCGTCCCAGTCGAACACGGCCCAGACGCGATCGGCCTCGGCGGGATCGCGGAAGACGACCACGCCCTTGGATCCGTGCTGCCTGCGCTTGTCGGCGCCGGCGCCCGAGAAGACCTGCATGAAGCGGTCGAAGTCCTCGACCTGGGTTGTTGCGAGCAGCATCTCGATCTCCTTCGTTCGTCGTTTGGTGGACTCGTTGCGAAACGGTGTCTGCCTCAGGCGGCTGCGACCGGTGTGCCGACCGGGCGCTCCTGGGGCTCGATCGCGCCCAGGCTCTTCACGACCTCGAAGCGGCCGCCGTGCGCCTGGGCGATGTACATGTTCATGCGCGGGTGGTGCTGGCCGGGCACCATGGCCGCGGGCCCGCCCGGGCCCTCGGCGATCTCGGCGTGGTCGAGCGCGGCGACCACGTCGGCCTGATCGAGCGACCCGGCCTCGGTCACCGCGGCCGCCCACAGCCTCAGCCCGCGGTAGAGGCCCGAGCAGCCGCTGCCGCTGCTGAACGCGCCCTGGCCGGGATACAGCGCGTCGTACTGGCCGAGCAGCCGCCGGCTGAACGGGTCGGTGACGGCCTGGTAGTAGTCGAGGCAGCTGTACATGCCCTCGATGTGGGCCGGATCCACCAGGCCCACGAGGCCGTCGTCGAAGTAGGTGCACACGAGCGTCCCGCCCCGGCCCGCGAACCCCGAGGCGTGCAGCTCCGCGAGGAACGGCGTCACACCGGGCGGCACGATCATGTTCAGCACCACGTCCGCACCGCTCGCCGTGATCCGCTCGACCGTCGCCCCGTAGTCGGCGTGGTCGAGGGGGAAGTACTCCTCGCCGACGATGCTGCCGCCGTTGGCCGTGACGACCTCGCGGACGCGCGCGTTCATCACGTGCGGCCAGACGTAGTCGGCGGAGGGCAGGTAGAAGCTCTTCGCACCCGTCTCGCGCATCAGCCAGGGGACGAACGGGTCGACCTGCTGCGCGGGCACGGGGCCCGTGCAGAAGATCAGGGGATCGGACTCCTGCCCCTCGTACTGCTCGGGGTAGATGTAGAGGGTCTCGCCCTCGGTGACGGCCGGGCCCTTGATCGCCTGGCGGGTGGAGCTGAAGATGCCGCCGAGGATGACGTCGACCTGATCGCTCGGAGACGAGCTTCCTGGCCGTGGCGGCCGCGACGGCGTCGTCGGTCGCACCGTCCTCGACGTGCAGCTCGAGGTGGCGTCCGAGCAGGCCGCCCTTGGCGTTGATGTCGCCGACGACCATCCTGGCGACGTTGGCGTTTGCGAGCCCCGCGATCGAGAGCGGGCCCGTCTGGTCGGCGATGATCCCCACCTTGATGGGATCGCCGTTCGGTTGGTGATGCTGCCATCGGCTGTCCTCCCTGGAATGAGCTGCCAGCGCCCGGATTGGCGCGACGTGAAAGAATTGCCTCACCGCCCAGGCCGAAACATCGGGAGAACGCCCCATCTTGGAACCGTCGCTTCGGATAGGTGAGCTCGTCGCCACGCTGGCCCTGGCGCAGGACAACGCGTTCGGCCAGCCGCTCGAGTCGCAGCTGCGCTCGTGCCTGCTCGCGAACTGGATCTGCGAGGCCGCAGGCGTCGACGAGGACGTGCGCGACGACCACGTACTGGGTCGCGCTGCTGCGGTATCTCGGCTGCACCGGCCATGCCCACGAGGTCGCCACCGTGTTCGGCGACGAGATCGCGATCCGCGCCCAGACGCTCGTGCACGACGCCGCCAATCCGGCGGAGGTGATGCGCGACGTCATGGCCTTCGCGACGGCCGGCCACAGCCCGGAGGAGCGGGAGGAGATCGTCAAGATGATCCAGGAGACGGCCCGCGAGTGGGCCGTCTACAACTTCTCGTCCGGGTGCGAGGTGGCCGACATGCTCGCGCAGCAGCTCGACTTCGGCCCGGCCGTCCGCGACGCGTTGCGCTTCACGTTCGAGCGCTGGAACGGCGCCGGCTATCCGGCGCACGCGCAGGGCGAGGCGATTCCGCTGCCGATGCGCATCGTCCACCTGAGCCACGACATGGAGGCGATCGGCCGCCTCTTCTCGCCGGAGCAGGCGCTCGAGGCCGCGCGCGACCGCCGCGACCGCACGTACGACCCGGCGCCTGGCCGACCTGTTCGTCGAGCACGGACGCGGCTGGTTCGAGCGGCTCGGCGAGGCCGAGCCGTGGGACGCGGTGCTCGCGCTCGAGCCCGAGCCGCACCGCGTGCTGACGGGTGCCGAGCTCGACGAGGCGCTCACCGTCGTCGCCGACTTCGTCGACCTGAAGTCGCCGTACATGGGCGGCCACAGCCGGCGCTGTGCGGAGCTCGCGGCCGAGGCGGCGGGCGTGCTCGGGCTCGAGGACGTGGCCGTCACCGGGCTGCGGCGCGCGGCGCTCGTGCACGACTTCGGCACCACCGTGGTGCCGAACTCGATCTGGGACAAGCCCGGTCCGCTCACGCGGGCCGAGTTCGACCGGGTCGAGCTGCACCCGATGCTGACCGAGCAGATGCTGCGCCGCTCGCCGGGCCTGGCCGTCCTGAACGTGATCGCCGCCGCCCACCACGAGAAGTGCGACGGCTCGGGCTACCACCGGCGCGTGCCGGCCGACGCCGAGGATCTGGGAGCATGCGTGCTGGCGGCGACCGAGATCTACGTGGGGCTCACCACCGAGCGGGCCGACCGGCCGCCGTTCTCGCCGCAGGACGCGGCGGCCGAGCTGCGCCGGCTCGAGTCGGCGGGCGTCCTCGAGCCGCGGGCCAGCCGCGCGGTGCTCGTCGCCGCCGGGCACGGCGAGCCGCAGGGCGCGGCGGGCAAGCGCCAGCGCAATCCCGGCGGGCTCACCCGCCGCGAGGTCGACGTGCTACGGCTCGCGGCCAGGGGCCTGACGACGCGCCAGATCGCCGACCGGCTCTTCATCTCTCCCAAGACCGCCGACCACCACATCCAGCACATCTACGCCAAGATCGGCGTGTCCACCCGCGCGGCGGCGGCGCTGTGGGCGATGCAGCACACGGTCGTCCAGTAGCGGTGCCCTACCCGGCGGGCACCCACCCGCCCTCGACGTGGATCACCTGGCCGTTGACGTAGCCGGCGCCGTCGGACGCGAGGAAGAGCACGGTCTCGGCGATCTCACGCGGATCGCCGAAGCGCTTCATCGGGTTCATCGCCTTGGCCTCCTCGATGTGCTCGGGGGCGACGCCCCATTCCTGCTCCCAGTTGCCGGAGATCGGACCGGGGGCGAGGGCGTTTACGCGGATCTCCGGCGCCAGGTCACGGGCCAGGGACACCGTCAGGCCGCGGATGGCGCCCTTGGCGGCGCAGTACGTGACGGGCACCCAGTTGATCGCGTTCTCGGGGTTGATGCCGTTGCCGTACGTGCTCGAGAAGTTGACGATCGCGCCGCGGCCGTGGCGGCGCATGGACGGGATGACGGCGTGGCACATGCGCATCGCCCCGATCACGTCGACCTCGAGCAGCGCCGTGGCCGCGTCGGCGCTCATGTCCTCGAAGCGCACGGTGTCGGCCTCGTCGAGGCGCCCGGCCGTGTTCACGAGCACGTCGATCCGCCCGTAGAGGGCGTTCGCCCGCTCCACGAACCCGTCGACCGATGCCTGGTCGGTGACGTCGAGCTGATGGGCGGCGGCCGCACCGCCCGCAGCGGTGATGGCGGCCACCGTCGACTCGGCCGCCGCCTGCGAGCTGCGGTACCCGACGAGCACCGAGGCGCCCTCGCGTCCGAACCCGAGCGCCACCGCCCCACCGAGCGTCCCGCCGGCCCCGGTCACAAGCGCGACACGTCCCGAGAACCGATGCCCATCGTTCCACGCCGTCTCCACGATGAACCTCCCTGTCGCTTTGCCATGATCCTCTCAGAGGGAGGCAGAGAGCCGCCGTCACGACTCCGACAGCCGGGTCGCGTGTAGGGTGCGCGGCATGAGAGCGTTCATCACCGGCGCGGGCCGCGGGATCGGCGCGAACATCGCCCGCCGGCTCACCGAGGACGGCTGGGACGTCGTCGTCGCCGCGCGGACGCGCGCGCAGGTGGACGCGATCGCGGAGGAGACCGGCGGCCGCGCCGTCGCGCTCGACGTCACCGATCGCGCAGCCGTCGAGCGGGCCGTCGCCGCGGCGGAGCCCGTCGAGCTGCTCGTCGCCAACGCCGGCACCGCCGGCGAGCGGGCCCCCACGTGGGAGATCGACCCGGCCGACTGGTGGCGCGTCTTCGAGGTCAACGTCCTCGGCGTCCACCTCTGCTGCCGCGCCGTGATCCCCGGGATGCTCGAGCGCGGGTCGGGCCGGATCGTGATCACCGGCAGCGGCGCCGCGTACCTCCCGGCGCAGGGTGGCACCAACACGGCGTATCCGTCGAGCAAGGCTGCGGTCTGCCGCTACGGCGAGACGCTCGCGGCCGAGCTCGCCGGCCGCATCCCGGTGTTCTTCTTCAGCCCGGGACTGGTGCAGACCGAGCTGACCTCGTGGGCGCCCGCCGACGCCCCCTGGACGCCGCCGGAGCTGGCTCCGCGGCTCGTCGCCGCCCTCGCCACCGGCAGATACGACGCGCTCGCCGGCCGCTATCTGCACGCCGAGCACGACGACCTCGACGACGTGCTGGCCAGGATCGACGACGTGCGCGAGCGCGATCTGAACGCGATCAGGCTGCAGCGGTAGTCGCTAGACCCGCGGGCGCGGGGTATCCGAGTGGGTCGAGTCTGCAACGGACCCAGCCTCGGAGCTGCGCCCCGCGAGATACGCGGCGAAGGCGGCGTGGTGTTCGAGGTAGCGGCTCAGGTCGCGCATGCCTTGATCGACGAGCGCCCCGACCGCTGCGCCGGGATCCGCGGCCGTATCCGCTGACTCGGGTTGGTGTTCGTCGGTACGAGCCAGGTGCCCGGCATAGGTGGCCACGACGATCAGGATTCCCAGCACAACAACCAGGCGAGCGGCGGGTCCGATGATCCAGGCGGCGGTGACGGCGGCGAGAGTCAATGCCGCCGTCGCTGCCAGTCGACGCAGCCTCGTTCGGATCGTGCTGTGGGTGGCGTCGGCCGTCATGAGCGGGCTGAGGATCGCGGAATCCCGACCACGAAATCGTCGATCGGGCTTGCGGAAGCATCACCCGTCTCCAGCGCGCCGCCATCGGCATGCACACGTAACTTGGCATGCGTAGTTCTCCGCGTTGCGCATCGGAACGGCAGAGCTCCCTGCCGAGTTGGGCTTTCCCGAGTCGCGGTTCAGGGGTTTCGCCGATGCGGCGCCACCCGGTGCGCTGGGACGATCCTGCGTTATGAGTGAGCTGGACGAGATCGCACGGCGGACGGCGCGGCTGCAGGAGCGGCTGGTGAGCGCGGTCGTGTTCCTGGTCGGCGCCGGGGCGTCCGCGCTCGTCGTGCCGGCGGAGCCGCGGTTCATGCCGTGGGTCGCACTGTGGGCCGCCGGCTGGGTGGCGATCGAGCTGACCCGGCTCCGGCTCGCGAGCGATGACCGGTTGGAGGCGCTCGACCGGATGATTCTGACCGGCTCACACGATCCCCGGTGCGACCGCCGGCGTGCGCAGCTGCGATCGCCACGGGTCCAGCGGGGGCTGGCGCGGACGCTGCGCCAGACCTGTGCGGAATCGGAGAACTTCCACCCGGTGATCGGGTGGCTGCTCGACTGGGGGACGGTGCGGGCGGTCGAAGATGACCTCCGCGAGCTTGCCGACGTGCTCGATCACGACGCCGGCCACGCAGCGCCCGAGGGTGTCTTGCGAACCCGCATGCTGCTCGCGTCTCCCACAAGCCCGCTCTGCGCGGCCCGGGCGAGCGCCGACTCGCGCAGACGCTCGGTCAGCGAGGCCGAGCGGATGATCGCACGCTGCCGGGCCGATCTGCGCGGCTGAACGCCCCCTCGACAACTCCGTCGCGAGTGCTCCGCGCGAGCCACCGCGCGGTGGTGCCTGCCACGGAGTCGGGGGCTGCGGGGTTTGCCGCGGTCAGAATCGGGGGTTTCGCCGATGCGTCGATGGAGTCGATCGTGGCACGGTGCGTCGGATGCACGACTTGGACGAGATTGCCGGGCGATCCGCGCGGCTCCAAGAGCGACTTGTGAGTGCCGTGACGTTCTCGGTTGCCGCCTGCGCCGCAGCCCTGTTCGTCCCCGCCGAGCGATCGTTCATGCTCTTCGTAGCGATGTGGGCCGCGGGGTGGGCGGTGATCGAGGTGATGCGGCTTTGGGGCGCGGCGGGTGACCGGGTCGCGGCGCTTGACCTGCTCGTGTTGGCGGGATCGTCGGATCCCCGCTGCGAGCGGCGACGCGCACAGCTTCGATCGCCGCGGATTCATCACCGCATCGCCCGGACGCTGCGGCAGACGTGCCAGCAAGCCCACCGCAACAGCCCCGGGATCATGAGCCTGTGGCTACTCGACCGGCGCGCGGTGCAAGCCGTCGAGGACGACCTTGAGCAGCTCGCCGAGGTCTTCGACGACGATGCAGGGCGCGTCCCGCCCGAGGCAGTGGTGCGAGCGCGCTTGCTGGTCGCTCCGCGGTCAAGTCCCCTGTACGCCGTCACGTGCATGGATCCGGTCTCGAGCAAGCGCGCGATCCGAGACGCGCAACTGATGATCGCCCGGTGCCGCGCCGAGCTGCGCGACTAGCCGATCTTGCGGACCGAGCGGCGACGCCTCTCGCGGGTCATCGCGGCGCCGAGCGCGCGGCGCTGGTCCAGCGGATGCCGTCGAGCTGCTCCATCTGCTCGTCGTAGACGATGGGATATGGCCCCGTGGACGGAGTTGCATCCAGCACAAGACGCGTTGGTGACTTGGATGCCGTGGGACTCGTAGTTTCTGCGAGCCGCACTTGAGCGGATCTCCTGATGTCCGACCAGGGCCTGCGGTGGAAGGGTTCTGCGTGGTGAGACAACACCTGAGTCACCGAAGGCGTGATCCGCTGACCATAACCCCGCGTTGTTCGACCGCAGGGTCGCATCTGCTCGCGTACTCCGGCGGCCAGCTGTTCCGGGAGGGCCTGTTCCAGTTCATGACCTCGTTCTCGCTGCCGTGGTATGCAATCGTCGGCGCGGAGAAGGGCGTGACCGTTGGCCTGCCGGTGCTTGGATGCCTGTTCCTGGCCGTCGTCGGACCGACGGCCGGCCGCTACTACATCGACATCACCAGCGGGGTGCCGCCGAAGCAGTTCATCCGCGGCGAGTGGTTCGTCGGCATCGCAGCTCTGACGGGACTGGTGTGGATCGCGGCCGACTCCGCCGGCCTGGGCACATGGTGGGCGACCGGAATCGCGTTCGCGGTTGGGTTCACCATCCGCATGATCGCGCTCTACCGCGCCTGGGAAGAGCCGCTCGCGAAGGAGCCGACCGGTGTCTACCACCACAGCGACGGGCGGCCGCTGCTCGGCCGCAAGCTGGCAGGAAAGTCGCAGCGCGAGCTGCGCGACCTCGGTCTCATCGTCGAGAACGGTCAGGTCACCGAGGCACAGTCAACGCACGTGAGGGAAGGGACAGCATCATGAGCAAGCCGTTCAAGGGCATGATCAACCTCGACGTCCGCGATTCGACGCCGGACTGGGAGCCGTACGCGCAGCCGAAGGCGCCGGACGGCGCGCCGAACGTGTTGTTCATCGTCTGGGACGACACGGGCTTCGGGGCGTTGTCGCCGTTCGGCGGGCCGATCGAGATGCCGACCATGCAGCGGCTCGCCGACGGCGGCCTGAAGTACACGCAGTTCCACACGACGGCGATCTGCTCGCCGACGCGGGCGTCGCTGTTGACCGGGCGCAACCACACGACGGTCGGGATGGCGTGCATCGCCGAGGCGACGACGGGCTTCCCGGGCTCGAACGGGCACATCCCGTTCGAGACGGCGACGATCGCCGAGGTGCTGGGCGAGCGTGGCTACAACACCTACATGTGCGGCAAGTGGCACTGCGTCGCCGAGGACGAGACGAACATGGCCTCGTCGAAGCGCAACTGGCCGACCGGTCGCGGTTTCGAGCGCTACTACGGGTTCCTCGGCGGCGAGACGAGCGACTGGTACCCCGACCTGGTGCAGGATCAGCAGTTCGTCGATCAGCCGTCCGACCCGCCCAAGGACGGCGAGGAGTGGGCCGAGGGTCTGGGCGACAAGTACCACCTGTCGAAGGACCTGGTCGACCGCGGCGATCGCGATGATCGCCGACGCCAAGCAGGTCGCGCCGGAGCGGCCGTTCTTCATGTACTTCTGCCCAGGCGCGAACCATGCCCCGCACCACTCCCCGAAGGAGTGGGCGGACAAGTACAAGGGCACCTTCGACAAGGGCTACGAGAAGATCCGCGAGCAGATCCTGGACAACCAGAAGAAGCTGGGCATCGTGCCGCCGAACACCGAGCTGTCGCCGATCAACCCGCTGGCCGGGGTGAAGAGCGTCGACGGCAAGGAGCAGTCGCCGTTCGATCTGGTGCGTCCCTGGGACTCGCTCGACGAGGACGAGAAGACGATCATGCGGCGCATGGCCGAGGTGTACGCCGGCTACTCGAGCTACACCGACCACGAGATCGGCCGGCTGATCGACTACCTGGAGAAGACCGGCGAGCTCGACAACACGCTGATCGTCTGGCTCTCCGACAACGGCGCCTCGGGCGAGGGCGGCCCGAACGGGTCGGTCAACGAGAACAAGTTCTTCAACGGCGTCATGGACGACATGGAGGAGAACCTCAAGTACCTCGACGTGCTCGGCTCGGCCGAGACCTACAACCACTACTCGACCGGCTGGGCGTTCGCGTTCAACACGCCGTGCAAGCTGTTCAAGCGCCACACCTGGGAGGGCGGCGTCGCCGACCCGATGATCGTGCACTGGCCGAAGGGCATCAAGGCCAAGGGCGAGATCCGCGACCAGTACGCGCACTGCAGCGACGTCGTCCCGACGGTGTACGAGTGCCTCGGCATCGAGCCGCCCGAGGTGGTCAAGGGCTACACCCAGTGGGACTCTGGAGGGCACGAGCTTCCGCTACAGCTTCGACGACGCCAAGGCGAAGACGCAGAAGCCGAGCCAGTTCTACGTCATGCTCGGCACGCGGGCGATCTGGCGCGACGGCTGGAAGGCCGAGGCGATCCATGCCGGCGCCCCGTCAGACTGGAGCCACTTCGCCGAGGACAAGTGGGCGCTCTACCACGTCGAGGAGGACCGGTCCGAGTGCCACGACCTCGCCGACCAGCACCCCGAGCTGCTCGAGGAGCTGAAGGATCTGTGGCATGTCCAGGCCGGGCCAGTACTTCGGCCTGCCGCTGGAGGACCGAACGGCGCTCGAGGTGCTGGGCACTCCGCGGCCGCAGATGAGCCCGCCGCGCGACCGCTACATCTACTACCCCAACACGCTCGAGGTGCCGGAGGCCGTCGCGGTGAACGTGCGCGGGCGGTCGTTCAAGATCGCCGCGGAGGTCGACATCCACACCCGCGAGGCGGCCGGCGTCCTGTTCGCCCACGGTGCACCATTTCGGCGGGCACGCCCTGTACATCAAGAACGGGAAGCTCAAGTACGTCTACAACTATCTGGGCGAGGGCGAGCAGGCGATCACATCCGACGGGACGTGCCGACCGGCAAGTGCGTGCTCGGGGTCGAGTTCACCAAGGAGTCGCAGACCCCGCAGGCCACGGTCGGATCGCTCACGCTCTACATCGACGACAAGAAGGTCGGCGAGCTCAGCGACGTCAAGACCCAGAACGGCAAGTTCAACCTCTGCGGCGAAGGATTGAACATCGGCCGCGACGGCGGCGCCCCGGTCACCGACGACTACCCGGTCGACCGGCCGTGGGCGCTCATCGGCGCCACGATCGACCGCGTCGTCGTCGACGTCTCCGGCGAGGCATACCTCGACCTGGAAAGGGAAGCGCTCGCGATGATGAAGCCGCGACTGACGCTCGCATCCTCTACCCTGGGGCCGGGCGCGAGCGCCCGGCCCCAGGCGGAGACCCTGAGAATGAGCCACGACGTCCTGCAACCTCATCCGGAGGAACCGCATCGCCAGATCGATGCGGCCCTCGACGCGCGACTGGCGGCCGATGCGCCGCCGGCGTTCCATCTGCTTGCGAAGCCGACGGGCGCCGTCTGCAACCTCGACTGCTCGTACTGCTTCTTCCTGTCCAAGGAGATGCTGTATCCGGGCTCACGCTTCCGGATGGCGGACGATCTGCTCGAAGCGTATATCAGACAGCTGATCGAGGCCCACGCGCGGGTGCCCGAGGTGACGATCGCGTGGCAGGGCGGCGAGCCGACGATGATGGGCGTCGAGTTCTTCCGCCGGTCGGTCGAGCTCGCGCAGCGCTACCTGAAGCCCGGTCAGCGGGCGGCTTACACGATCCAGACGAACGGCACGCTGCTCGACGATGAGTGGGCGGCGTTCTTCAAGGAGCACGACTTCCTGGTGGGGCTCTCGATCGATGGGCCGCAGGAGATGCACGACGCCTACCGGGTGAACAAGGGCGGGAGGGGGTCGTTCGACCAGGTGATGCGCGGCCTTGGCCATCTGCGCGACGCGGGTGTCGAGTGGAACGCGCTCACGACGGTGCACGCGAGAAACGGCGACCACGGCCGCGACGTGTACCGCTTCCTGCGCGACGAGTGCGGAGCGCGCTTCGTGCAGTTCATCCCCATCATCGAGCGCGTCTCGGAGGCGGACGAGGACGGGACGGTGCCGTGGACGTCGTGGCGCGACCGGCCGCTGTACGTGCAGGAGGGGACGCGCGTCACCGGCCGCTCGGTGACCGCCGAGCAGTACGGCCGGTTCCTGATCGACGTGTTCGAGGAGTGGGTGCGCCGCGACGTCGGCGAGGTGTACGTGCAGATGTTCGACGTCGCCCTGGCCAACTGGGTCGGAGAGCCGCCCAGCCTGTGCGTGCATTCCGAGACGTGTGGGCTCGCGCTGGCGCTCGAGCACACGGGCGACGTGTACTCCTGCGACCACTTCGTCGAACCGCGCTACAAGCTCGGGAACATCCGCGAGCGGCACATGCTCGAGCTCGTCTCCTCGCCGCAGCAGCGGCAGTTCGGACTCGACAAGCGCGAATCGCTCCCCCGCTACTGCCTCGAGTGCGACGTGCGCTTCGCCTGTCACGGCGGATGCCCCAAGGACCGGTTCATCTCCACCCCCGACGGCGACACCGGCCTGAACTACCTCTGCAGCGGCTTCAAGGCCTTCTTCCACCACGTCGATCGGCCGATGCGGATCATGGGCCAGCTGCTCGCGACCGACCGCGCGCCCTCCGAGATCGTGGCGCTGTACGCGCGGGAGGACGCGCGCCGCGGCCGAAACGACCCGTGCACCTGCGGCAGCGGCCGCAAGTGGAAGCAGTGCCACGGCGCTGCCTGAGCGCTTCACGGACTGCCGCCCACAACCTCTGCGAGGATGACTCGAGGACTCTCATTCCGCCGATCTGCGGGGCGCAAGAGCGACGTTCGGGGAACTACCGATCGAATGCGGGGTCTGCACCGATGTGTGTGCAAAGACCGGCCGCAATGCTGCATGCGAGAACCCACATTCAAGGAGCCGGCCATGACCAGACACGCCATTCGCCCCACCATTCGATGGGCCCGGCATCACCCGCGGCGCGCGCTGCGCATCGGGCTTCTCACGGGCTCGGCGATCAGGTGGACAACCACGGTTGCGGACGCCAGGCGCCACGCCGGCCGAGTCGCAGAGCCGCTCCAGCGCGCGGCGACAGATCGCCGGATTCACGTGGAGACGCGCCGGGCCAAGGCGGATGCGTCGCGCGCGGCGCACCGTGTGCGCCGGGTCGGGTTGACCGGTGCGCTGACCGACAAGCGGGTCGCCCGAGAGCTTCGGCATGCAACTCGCCACGCGTCCAGGGCTGCGCACCTCGCGGTTCGCCCCCGCCGGCACCACCGGACGAGGACGGCTGCCATCACGTTGGTCGGCTCCGGCGTGCTCGCCGGAGCCGCCTACGGTGGGTGGAAGACCTACTCGGCCCCGCCGGAGTCGGTGTCGCACGATTACACCGCAGACCACATGCCTGCCGAGCCCTCTACCAGGGAACCCGCCGCGTGAGCGAGGCTGGGAGATCCTCACACCCGCGGCTCCTCAGACAGCCTCGTGAGAGACAAGGGCGCGCGCAACCACCGTCGGCGCCGCGAGCGACCTAAGATCGGCGCGTGGACGTCCATGTTTCCTGCCGCGTGCTTCGCAGATTGAGCCGAACGTGAGCTTCGGCGACATCGGGGTGTAGCGCCTGCTGCGCCGCATCCGGATTCGCCGTGAGGCGCTTCGGGCCGACGGCGTCGCCGGGCTCGTGCTCGGCCTTCAGAGCATCCCGGACGGGCTCGCGACCGGGCTGCTCGCGGGCGTCAACCCGCTCTCGGGCCTGTACGGCTACCTCGTCGGCACGATCACCGGCGCCGTCTTCGCGAGCTCGGAGTTCATGGCGGTGCAGGCGACCGGCGCGATGGCGATCGTCGTCGCCGACGTCCCTGCCGTGCACCACGGCCGGAGATCCGGAGCGCGCGCTCTTCACGCTTTCGGTGCTCACCGGCGTCGTCATGCTCGCGGCCGGCTTCTTCCGGCTGGGCTGGGCGCTCCGCTTCGTGTCGAACTCGGTGATGGTCGGCTTCATCAACGCCGTCGGCGTCAACATCGTCCTCGGCCAGCTCGCGAACTTCACCGGCTACAGCGCCTCGGGAGAGAACCGGCTGACGCGGGCGCTGAACACGCTCATCCATCCGGGACGAGCTCCACTGGCAGACGATCCTGGTCGGCGTCGCGACGATCGTGCTCATCGTCGCGCTCGAGCGCACGCGCGCTGGGCGCGATGGGCCTCGTGGTGGCCGTCGTGGCGACGTCGGCGCTCGTGCCGTTGCTCGGCTGGTCGAACGTCGCGACGCTGAGCGACCTGACAGCCGTGCCGAACTCGCTGCCGCGGCCCGTCCTCCCGGTGCTGCACCTGGTGCCCGTGCTGATCGTGCCGGCGATCGCGCTGACCTTCGTCGGGCTCGTCCAGGGCGCGGTGATCTCGGCGAGCCTCCCGAACCCCGACGGCACGATCGCCGACGCCTCGAGCCGACTTCATCGGCCAGGGCGCCGCGAACGTGGCCTCGGGTCTCTTCCGCGGCATGCCGGTCGGCGGCTCGCTGTCGGCCTCGTCGCTGAACAAGACGGCCGGAGCGCGGACGCGCCAGTCGCTGATCATCGCCGGGCTCGTCATGGCGATCGCGATCGTCGCCTCTGGGAGGCGTCATCGGGCGCGTCGCGATGCCCGCGCTCGCGGGCCTGCTGATGCTCGTCGGCTACCGCACCATCAAGCCGGACGACGTCGTGGCCGTTTGGCGGACGGGGGCCGTCCAGGCGACCGTGCTGGTCGTCACGTTCGGGCTGACGATCGTCATCCCGCTGCAGTACGCCGTGCTCGCTGGCGTCGGCCTGTCGGTGCTCCTCCACGCCGTGCGGCAGTCCAGCCAGCTCGTCGTCAAGCGCCGCCTGCCCGGCGCAGACGGCTTCTGGGTCGAGACCGACGCACCCACGCAGCTCCCCGCCGGCGAGGTCGTCGTCCTCCAGCCGTACGGCAGCCTCTTCTTCGCAGCCGCCCCGACGTTCGAGACGGCGCTCCCCGCAGCGACCGACGAGTCGCGCGGCTCCGTCGTGATCCTCCGCCTCCGCGGGCGAACCGACCTCGGCACGACCTTCCTCGCCGTCCTCTCCCGCTACGCCGAGAGCCTCGCCGCGGTCGGCAGCAAGCTCGTGATCGTCTCGACGAGCGAACGGATCGACGACCAGCTCAGGCTGTCCGGTGTCACGGACGTCGTCGGAAGCGAGAACATCTACTCGGGCGACGAGCGCGTCGGAGCCGCCCTCGCAGAGGCGTACGCGGACGCGACCGCCTGGGTCGACGCGCACCGCCACAAGCCGCGCGGGGCGCGGTAGGCTGAAGCGGCGCGCGCCGGCTTGCGCACTATCCACCGCCAGCGGCTCGCCGGCACCGGCTATGCGGCTGCGACAGGTGCGCGCGGTTCGGGTCTTCGGAGCATGATGGCGCTGCTGATGACGATGAAGATGAGGACAAGCAGGAAGCCGATCAGGTCGAGAACCAGCCCGAAGGTCGCGATGACGCCACCGAGGCCGAAGGCCTGCAGGAACAAGAAGGGCGCCGCGAGAAGCGCGAGCCAGCCCAGCCATCGCGGCAGCGCAGCGCCTCGGAGGATGAGGAGTCCGGTCGCGAGGAACGCGAGGCTCCCGAACACATCGCCGACGCTGTCCAGCGCGAACGTCAGCAGGTAGAGCGCATAGGCGACGCCGTCGTTGTGGTGTGCCGAGTACGACGCGACCTTGGCGCCGACCATGCCGGTTATCCCGATGTCGCTGACCGCATGCAGCGACACGAACAGCACACCACCGACCAGCAACATGGAGCTGAGGGTGGTCGGTCTCTGCGGCGCACCGCGCAGCAGGTAGTACAGCTTCCAGAGGTAGATGATGAACGCGGCCGCGTAGATCACCGAGAGGCAGGCGATCACGATCAGGCGCTCGGCGTGGATGCTGAGCTCCCTGGCCATCTTGGATGCGGAGTCGTTCTGGTTGAGGGGGATGCCGACCGCGACGACCAGCTCGGCCAGAAGCGCAACGACGAACACCAACCCGGCGGCCCACGCATACCGCTCGGCCTTCACCGACGAACCTGTGCTGATCACGCGCCTCCGATCTCGCTCTCGGGCGGCCGGAATCCCTGTCAGGGACAGCGGAAGTGCGCCTGGTAGGAATCGAACCTACGACCTTGCGCTCCGGAGGCGCACGCTCTATCCCCTGAGCTACAGGCGCGAGGGGGTGATTGTACGCGGTCAGGGAACGGCGGTCGCGAGCGCCTGGTCGAGGTCGGCCCACAGATCCTCGACGTGCTCGATCCCGACTGACAGGCGCAGCAGCGTCTCCGGCGTCCCGGCAAGGCGCTCCGACTCGTACCGCGCGCGCCGCTCGATCAGCGTCTCGACGCCGCCCAGGCTGGTCGCGGCGGAGATCACGCGCAGGCGGGAGCAGACGGCGTCGGCCGTGGCCGCGTCGCCGCTGATCTCGAACGCCAGCATCGCGCCGAAGCCGCGCATCTGCCGTGCGGCGAGCGCGTGGCCGGGGTCGGCCGGCAGGCCGGGATAGCGCACCCGGGTCACGATGGGATGACCGTCGAGGCGGCGGGCGAGCTCGCCCGCGCTCGCCTGTGCGCGGTCCAGCCGCACCGCGAGCGTGCGGATGCCGCGCAGGGCCAGGAAGGCCTCGAGTGCGCCGGGGATCGCGCCCTCGCGCAGGCGCACCGCGACCAGCCGCTCCGCCGCCGCCTCGTCGCGGCAGACCGCGATCCCGAGCAGCAGGTCGGCGTGGCCGCCGATGTACTTCGTCGCGCTGTGGACGACGATGTCCGCGCCGAGCTCGAGCGGGCGCTGCAGCAGCGGCGTCGCGAAGGTGCTGTCGACGACGAGCACGCACCCGGGCGCCCGTGCGGCCGCCGCCGCCGCGATGTCGGCAACGGCGACCAGCGGGTTGCTGGGCGTCTCCAGCCAGACCATGTCCGCCCCCGGCACGGCCGCCGCGACCGCGCCCGAATCGGCGATGTCGCCGACCCAGCGCACCGTCAGCCGGCCGGCCGCCTCGCGCACGCGCAGCTGGTCCGTGAACCCGTGGTAGGCCGACCTTGGTGCGACGATCGTGCCACCGGCCGGCAGGGCATCGAGCACTGCGGCGCAGGCCGCAAGGCCCGAGCCGAAGGCCACGCCGTGGCCGCCCTCGAGCTCGCCCACGAGGCCCTCGAGCATGCTCCAGGACTCGTTGCCGTCGCGGCCGTACTCGAGCCCGCCGCCCAGCCGGTAGGTGCTCGAGGCGACGATCGTGCCGCCCAGCGGTGCTCCCGCGCCCTGCGCACGGCCGCCCGCCACCAGCCTGGTCTCGACGCGGTCGGTCACGGCCGTAGCCTATGCCCACGCGCGGCGGCGTCGGATAGGCTGGCCGCGATGCAGATCGTAAGCCGCGTGTTCGAGCTCGAGTACTCGGAGCCGTTCGTGATCTCGCGCAGCGCGGACACGCACTCGCAGGTCGTCCAGGCCGCGATCCGCCACGGCGACCTGGTCGGCTACGGCGAGGGCGCACCCGATGAGCACTACGGCGAGTCGGTCGCAAGCGCGATGGCCTTCCTCGAGCAGGTGGGGCCGCTCCTCGGCGACGACCCGCTCGCCACAGGGGCGATCCTGGCGCGCCTGGGCGAGATCCCCGGCGAGATGGCGGCCAAGTGCGCGATCGACGGCGCGCTTCACGACCTGCTGGGCAAGATCTGCGGCCAGCCGCTGTGGCGCATCCTCGGCCTCGACCCAACGCCGCCGCCGACGAGCTACACCATCTCGATCGACACGATCGAGGGCACGGCCCGGCGCGCGGCCGCCGCCGCGTCCTACCACGCGCTCAAGATCAAGGTGGGCGGGCCGGGCGACCTCGAGCGGGTGCGCACCGTGCGCGCCCAGGCCCCGGACGCCCTGATCCGCGTCGACGCCAACGAAGCCTGGACGGTCCACTCGACCGTCGAGCTCGTGCCCGAGCTCGAGGCGCTCGGCGTCGAGCTGATCGAGCAGCCGCTGCCCGCCCGCAACACGAAGGGCTACTGCCGCCTGCACGACAGCTCGCTCTCGATCCCGATCGTGCTCGACGAGAGCTGCCACACGCTGCCGGACGTGCCGAAGTGCGGCGAGATCGCAGACGGCGTGAACATCAAGCTGACGAAGTCGGGCGGCATCCGCGAGGCGCTGCGCATGATCCACGCCGCCCGCGCGCTCGGCCTCAAGGTGATGCTCGGATGCATGAACGAGTCGTCCCTCGGCATCGCCCAGGCGGCCCAGATCTCGCCGCTCGTCGACGTCGTCGACCTCGACGGGCACCTGCTGAACAAGAACGACAGCCACACCGGCCTGCTGCTCGTCGACGGCCGCGTGGTGCCCGGCGACGGGCCGGGCCTGGGCGTGACGCCGCTGGAGCAGTGGCCGTGACGGCGCCGCGGCGCTACGTCGTCCTGGCCGAGGGCTCATTCGACGAGGAGGCCAAGACGGCGACCGGGGTCATGCGCTACGCCGAGTCGCCGACCGTGGCCGTGATCGACTCGACCCGCGCGGGCACGTCGGCGTCCGACCACGTGCCCGGCATGCGCTCGGATGTGCCGGTGGTGGCCGACGTCGACGCGGCGATGGCGCACGGGCCGACCACGATGCTGGTGGGCGTCGCTCCGGCCGGCGGCAAGCTCCCGCCCGTCTTCCGGCGCAGCATCCTGCGTGCGATCGAGCTCGGGCTCGACGTCGAGAGCGGCCTGCACGAGTTCCTGACCGAGGACTCGGAGATCGCCGACGCGGCCGCCCTGGCCGGCGTCTCGCTGCGCGACCTGCGCCGCGTCCCCGACGGACTCGACGTGCCGACGGGCGCGAACCTCGACGTGGCCACCCACACGGTGCTGACCGTCGGGTCTGACTGCGCGCTCGGCAAGATGACGGTCTGCCTGGAGCTCGACCGCGAGGCGCGCCGGCGCGGCATCGCATCGGTGTTCGTGCCGACCGGCCAGACCGGGATCGCGATCGCAGGGTGGGGCATCGCCGTCGACCAGGTGGTCTCCGACTTCGTCGCCGGCTCCGCCGAGGAACTCGTCGTCGAGGGGCACCGCCGCGGCGGCGACGGCGCCATCCTGTGGATCGAGGGCCAGGGCTCGCTCAACCATCCGTCCTACTCCGGCGTGACCCTCGGGCTGCTGCACGGCTCGGCGCCGCACGCGCTCGTGTTCGTGCACGAGCCAGGGCGCGAGCTGATCGACGGCAACCCGCGCTTCCCGATCCGCGGCCTGCCCGGGCTGATCGACGACTACGTGCGCCTGGCCCGCCACGTCCGCCCGGCGCCGGTCGTCGCGGTGGCGCTGAAGACGAACCGGATCGACGAGGCCGCCGCCCGCACGGCCATCGCCGAGACCGAGCGCGAGACCGGCCTCGTGGCCGACGACCCGGTGCGGTTCGGGGCGGGGCGGATCCTCGACGCCGTGCTCTCGGCACGCTGAGTTCACCGGTTCGTGCGAGGGTTCGTGCGAGGCGAGATGATTGGTTCCACGTCGCCGTGATGTCCTGGGCGGCGAGAACCGAGCAGCGCAAGGACGCAGGGAGCGCTCATACCGGTTAAGCGTATGGGCGCGACCGAGGACGACGCGCTGCGACGGTTCGCAGCCGCAGCCCCACCCGCCCTACGCCCCACCTCGACAGGCGGACGTCCAGGCGCGCGGAGACGTGGAATCAATCATCTAGTATCCGCGACCGGTGCGCGACCCCCGACTGACCACGCTGGCCGACGTGCTGTGCCGCTACTCGCTCGAGGTGGGCGAGGGCGACACCGTCCTCATCGACGGCCCGCCGCTCGCCCAGCCGCTCTTCGTGGAGCTCGTGCAGAAGGTGACCGAGCTGGGCGCGCATCCGATGGTGCGCACGCGGCTCGAGCGGGTGCAGGCGACGTTCCTGGCCGAGGCGAGCGACGCGCAGCTGCGCACGGTGACGCGCCTGGACGAGATCGAGATCGAGGCGCCGACGCGCGCGCTCAGCATCTGGGGGCAGCGCAACAACCGCTTTGCGAGCGGCATCGACCCCAGCCGCCAGGCGATCCGCTCGGCGGCCACGCGGCCGCTCTTCGAGCGCTTCTTCGAGCGCGAGGCGCAGGGCGAGGTGCGCTGGTGCGGGACGGCGTTCCCGTGCGACGCCGCCGCGCAGGACGCCGGAATGTCGCTGACCGAGTGGGAGGACTTCGTCTACTCGGCCGGCCACCTGCTCGACGCGAACCCGATCGCCTTCTGGGAGCAGCAGTCCGCCCGCCAGGCGCGCATCGCCGAGCGGCTGCAGACGGTGCGCGAGCTGCGCATCCTGGGCGAGGACACCGACCTCACCATCGACGTGTCCGGCCGCCTCTGGATGAACGCCGACGGCCACCAGAACTTCCCCGACGGCGAGGTGTTCACGAGCCCGGTCGAGGTGAAGACCCACGGCCACATCGCCTTCAGCCTCGACGCGCCCTACAACGGCAACGACGTCGCCGGCGTCCGGCTGTGGTTCGAGGAGGGCAAGGTCGTGCGCGAGGAGGCGACCAAGGGTGAGCGCTACCTGAGCCAGATGCTCGATATGGACGAGGGCGCGCGCTACCTGGGCGAGGTCGCCTTCGGCCTGAACGACGAGATCCAGTCGGGCACGCGCGACACCCTCTTCGACGAGAAGATCGGTGGCACGTGCCACGTGGCGCTCGGCATGGCCTTCCCCGAGGCCGGCGGCAATAACCGCTCCGGCCTGCACTGGGACATGGTGTGCGACCTGCGCGCGGGCGGCGAGGTGCACGGCGACGGCGACGTGATCTACCGCGACGGGCGGTTCCTGTGACCGACCCGCGCGTGCAGAAGCTGGCCGACGTGATCGTGAACTACTCGACCGACCTCGGCGAGGGCGACCTGGTGCTGATCCAGGGCCCCGAGCTGGCCGAGCCGCTGATCGTCGAGGTCGTCCGCGCCGCGCTCGCGGCCGGCGCGATCCCACACGTGCGCGCATCGGTGCAGGGCGTCGACGAGGCCTACCTGGGGGCGGCGGGCGAGGCCCAGCTCGACCACCTGCCCGCCTACGCTCTGGCCGAGATGGACGCGATCGACGCCCGCATCGCGATCCACGCCGCCTGGAACACGCGCGAGCTCTCGGGCATCGACCCCGGCAAGCTCGCCCGCCGCTCGCGGGCCGCCCAGCCGGTGATGGGCCGGTTCATGGAGCGGTCGGCGGCGGGCGACCTGCGCTGGTGCGTCACCGCCTTCCCGTGCGACGCCTTCGCGCAGGACGCCGACATGTCGCTCGACGCCTACGCCGACTTCATCTACCGCGCCGGCTGGCTGCACCTCGACGATCCCGCGGCCGCCTGGCGCGACTACGCGACGAAGCTGCGCACCCTGGCAGACCAGCTCGAGGGCGTGAAGACGCTGCGCGTCGTCGCCGAGGACACCGACCTCTCGGTCGGCGTCGGCGGGCGCACGTGGATCGCCTCGCGCGGCGAGCGCAACTTCCCCGACGGCGAGGTGTTCACCGGCCCGGTCGAGTCCGAGACGTCCGGCGACGTGCGCTTCTCGTTCCCGGCGGTGATGGGCGGGCGCGAGGTGCAGGACGTGCGCCTGCGCTTCGAGAAGGGGCAGGTCGTGCGGTCCGAGGCCGCGGTCGGCGGGGCGTACCTCGAGCAGATGCTCGCGATGGATCCCGGTGCGACGGTGCTCGGCGAGTTCGCGATCGGCACGAACTACCAGGTCACCCAGTTCACGAAGCAGATCCTGTTCGACGAGAAGATCGGCGGCACGTGCCACATGGCCCTCGGCGCGGGCTACCCCGACACCGGCAGCGTCAACCGCTCCGGCCTGCACTGGGACATGGTGTGCGATCTGCGCTCCGGCGGCGAGATCCACGCCGACGGCGAGGTCATCTACCGCGACGGGGCGTTCCTGCCCTCGTTCTTCGCCGGCGACCTCGCCGCCGCGGCGGCCTAGCTTCCGGCCCCCGCGGCGCGGATCAGCCAGCCCATCGTGGCGCAGTGGCGCATGAACGGCAGGTCGTGCACGCGCACCACCACGACGCCGAGGTAGGCCGCGACGGCGACGACGGCGGCCGTGCCCTCGAGCGCCGACTCGGGCAGGCCGAGCGGCTCGGCGGTCACCTCCTTGTGCGACGGCGCGAGCAGGAGCGGATAGCCGAGGCCGGCCAGGCGGGGCAGCTCGCGCAGCGTCTCCAGATCGGTGGCGGTGTCCTTGCCGAAGCCCAGCCCGGGATCGATCAGGATCGCGTCTGCGGCGATGCCGGCCGCGCGTGCGGCCGCCGCCCGCTCGACCAGGAAGGCCGCGATCTCGTCCACGGTGACGCCGTGGCGCCCGGTCTGCACCTGCTTGGGCGCCAGGCCGAGGTGGGTGACGACGAGGCCGGCGCCGTGGCGGGCGATCGCCGCGGCCATGCCGGGATCGGTGAGGCCGGTGTGGTCGTTCACGAGGTCGGCGCCCGCGCGCAGGGCGGCGTCGGCGACGGCGGCGCGGTACGTGTCGACCGAGATGGGGATCTCGAGCGCCGCGCGCAGCGCGCGCACGACCGGCTCGATCCGGGCGATCTCCTCGTCCTCGGTCAGCACGCGTCCCGGCTGGGCGGTCATGCCGCCGACGTCGACGATGCCCGCGCCGGCCGCGGCCAGCTCGAGGCCGCGCGCGATCGCCCGGTCGGGCGTGGCGGTCGCCCCCTTGTCGTAGAACGAGTCGGGCGTGACGTTGACGATGCCCATCATGCACGGCGGGCCGTCGAGGGCGAGGCTGCGGTGGGCGAAGCGGAGGGTCAACTGCCGTCCGGGTGGCCGGGGGTCGGAGGGGGTCTGCGCGGAGGGCACGGCCGCCACCCTAACCGGCTGGGGCAGCCGATTCCGGCACCCGCGCACATCCATCCTTGACAACCGAACACCTGTTCGCTACCATCACCGAACACATGTTCGTCTCACTCGACATCCGCCGCCTCCTGACGCTTCTGGCAGCCAGCGCGTGCGCTCTCGCCCTCGTCATGGGCTATGCGGCTCCCAGCAGCGGCGCCTCGCATCCGCACCGCCACGCGGTGCGGACGGGGGAGACGCTCTGGTCGATCGCCGAGCACGCCTATCCCAACTCCGATCCCCGCGACGCGGTCTACCGCATCGAGCAGGCCAACGACATCCACAACGCCGCGATCGTCTCCGGCCAGGTGCTGGTGCTGCCGTGAACACTGCCCGTCACATGACGCTCGCCCTGGCGCCGGCTGCGCCGGTCGTGTCGCTCGACGAGTGGCGCGCTGCCCGGCGGGCGCCGGTCGAGCCCGAGCCCGTTCCCGACGAGCCGACGCCGCTGCGGCTGCTCCGGCTCGTCGTCGACGGCGAAGCACCCCCGCCGTTCTCGCTCGACGTGTTCCTGCGCCGTGCCCGCGCCGTTATGGGCGAGTCGCACGAGCAGCCGCGGTTCGACGTGTACCGCGACGCCGAGCCGGCGTAGCTTCGTCAGGCCGGTCCCGGCCACTCAAATAGGCGGGCGAAGATCTCGGCCTGCTCGATCGCGTCGTCGCACGCGTTGTGGGTGTGCGCGCGCGCCGACCGCAGCGCGGCGGGCAGGTCGTCCCGGCCGGCGCGGTCGAGCGGCACCCGCGCCTTCTGCTGGTAGATCGTCTTCATGTCGAGCGCCCCCGAGAAGCCGAAGGGCGACCGGCCGACGTAGCGCACGAAGTACCAGTGCATGAACATCCAGTCGAAGACGATCGGATAGCCGACCATGACCGGGCGATCGCCGCCCGCCTGTTCGCCGACCCACGCCGCGGCCTCGGTCATCGCGGCCGCGGGGTCGGCGCCCTCGGCTGCCAGTTGCGCGCGGTCGAGGCCCGTAACGGCGACGGCGTCGGGGTCGAACTCCTCGCTCACCGGCCGCAGCTCGCGGTAGAAGGTCGCGGCCGCCGGGTCGGCGGGCGTGAACACCGCGCCGTCGAAGCGCCCGGCGAGGGCGAGGCCGAACGACAGCATGGAGTAGCGGCCGGGGATGGGGCCGTCCGACTCGATGTCCGCGGAGATGTAGACGTCGTGCACCGCGCCCAAACCTACCCGACGCTCGCCGGGCCGGCGCCCTCCGTACAATCCGGCGATGGACCTGAGCGTGCTCTTCCTGGGGACGGCGGCCTCCGCGCCGACGTCGCGGCGCGGCCTGGCCGCCCACCTCATCCGCCGCGGCGGCGATCGCATCCTGGTCGACTGCGGCGAGGGCACCCAGCGGCAGCTGCTGCGCTCCGGCGCCGGTCTCGTGGACGTCGACGAGATCCTGCTGACCCACTGCCACGCCGACCACTTCCTCGGGCTGCCCGGGCTGCTCAAGACCTACGGCCTGCGGGCGCGCGAAGCGCCCCTGCGCCTGTACGGGCCTCCCGGCCTGCGCGCGCTCATGGCGACGATGGACCCGGTGATCGGGCGGCTGCCCTACCGGTTCGAGCTGATCGAGCTGCGGCCCGGCGAGCGCCTGGATCGCGACGGCTACCACATCGAGCCGATCCCGACCGACCACGGCATCCCCAGCCTCGGCTACGCGCTGGTCGAGGACGACCGCCCCGGGCGGTTCGACGTCGCGGCCGCCCGCCGCCTGGGCGTCCCCGAAGGGCCGCTGTTCGGGCAGCTCCAGCACGGCCAGACCGTCACGCTCGAGTCGGGCGCGACCGTCTCGGCGGACGACGTCGTCGGCGAGGCCCGGCCCGGGCGCAGGATCGTGTTCTCCGGCGACACCCGCCCGTGCCGGCCGCTCTTTGAAGCAGCGCTTCGGGCCGACGTGCTCGTCCACGAGGCGACGTTCCTCGAGGAGGAGCGCGACCGCGCCGCCGAGACCGGCCACACGACGGCGCTGCAGGCCGCACGGCTCGCGCGCGACGCCGGCGTGCACCTGCTCGCGCTCACGCACCTCTCGACCCGTTACCTCGGGCGCGAGATCGCCGCCGAGGCGGTCGCCGAGTTCGCAGACACCGTCGTCCCGCGCGACTTCGACACGATCGACCTGCCGCTGCCCGAGCGCGATCGCCCGCACCTGCTGCGGAACGGCGAGCGCGTCCCGGCATCGCCGCCGGCGACGGCGCCCGCGCCGGCCGGGTGACGTTGGACTTCGACCCGCTCGCGGCCGACTACGACCGCCTGCGCCCCGCGGGCGAGGCGTGGGAGCAGCTGGCCGAGCGCACGATCGCAGCCCTGCACGAGCCGCATCGGCTGCTCGACGTCGGCTGCGGCACGGGCCGCTTCGCCGCGTTCGCCAAGCACCGGCTCGGCGGCCGGGTATGGGGCGTCGACCCCTCGGCCGAGATGCTCGCGCGGGCCCGGGCGCGGCCAGACGCGCGCGGGATCGGCTGGAAGCAGGGCAGCGCCGAGCACCTGCCGTTCCGGGACGGCTGGTTCGACGCCGCCCACATGCACCTGGTGGTGCACACGCTCGCCGATCGGCCGCGCGCGCTGGGCGAGGCGGCGCGCGTGCTCACGCCGGGCGGGCGGTTTGCGATCGCGACGTTCGCGCGCGAGCACTTCGAGCGCTTCTTCCTGAACCCGTACTTCCCGTCGATCCCCGCGATCGACGGCGCGCGCTTCCCCGATCCCGGCGTCCTCGCGACCGAGCTCGCGGCGGCGGGGTTCGCCGACGCGGCGGTGGAGCGCATCAGCCAGCCGGTGCACGCCGAGGCGGCCGAGGTGCTCGAGCGCGTCCGCGGCCGCTACATCTCGACGCTGCACCTGGTCGACCCGGCCGAGTACGCGGCCGGCCTGCGCCGGCTTGAGGCCGAGGTCGCCGCCGGCCGCGACGCGTTCGCCTACTCGCTCGAGTGGGCCCTGCTCACCACGACGCGTGAATAAACGGGGTCAGACCCCGTTTATTCACCCACCGAGGATCGCGCGCATCCCCTCGGCGAACGCCGTCGCGCCGCCGTTGGCCGGATGGCGCACGTACGTCGCGCCGTCTCCCAGCACCGACTCGGCGATCCGGCCCACCGCGACCACCGTGCGCGGCTTCACGAGCGCGATCAGCCGGCAGGCGAGCTCGGCGCCGGCCTCGACCTCGGCCACCGCCGGGCGCCGGTTCGAGAGCGGCACGCCCGTGCGATGGGGGTGCGTCGGGACGGTGTTCCACAGGATCACCCGCCGCTCGGCGCCGAGCTCGCCGAGCACCCGGTGCACGATCGTGCCGGAGGGCTCGCTCCAGCGGCGGGCGGCGCACGTCGGCCGGTACGGATCGCCCCAGCGGGCCAGGTCGCGCTCCGACGTGAACGCGATCCCCGACCAGCGCATGCCCTGGTACCCGCCCGCCTCGCCGAGCGCGACCACGTCGGCGCCCGCACGCTCGGCCAGGTAGGCGCGCAGGTTCGCAAGGCGGATCGCGGCGGCGCCGGGCACGTCGTCGGCCCCGGCGTGCGCATACTGGTTGAACGTGGTGCCGATGCGGGCGCGGACGAGGTCTGCGAGGAGCGCCTCCATCGGCGAAGCTTCCCACGCCGCCCGGCTCCATCCGGCACAGCTGGTATCGTCTTCCCCGGCGCCGTGATGCGGCGTCGCGGCCGAAGGCCACCTTTAAGTCCGCGCCCAGTGAGGCCGGGAAGGAGAATGTGCATGCAAGCCACCGAGGCTGAGCGCCTGCTGCTGAGCGAGGACGACCTCCAGCGCACGCTCCGCCGCATCGCCCACGAGATCGTCGAGGGCCACCCCGACATCTCCCAGCTCGCGCTCGTCGGGATCTACACCCGCGGCGTGACGATCGCCCAGCGCCTGCGGGCGCTGATCGAGCAGTTCGCCGGAGTCGCGCCCGCCACCGGCGCGCTCGACATCACGTTCTACCGCGACGACGTCGCCGTCCGCACGGGCGAGCAGCGCGCCCACCCGCAGCCGGTCGTGAAGGCCACCCGGCTCGACTTCCCGCTCGAGGGCAAGTCGGTGGTGATCGTGGACGACGTGCTCTACACCGGCCGCACGATCCGGGCCGCGATCGAGGCCCTGTTCGACTACGGCCGGCCGCAGCGGGTGCAGCTTGCGGTGCTGGTCGACCGCGGCCACCGCGAGCTGCCGATCCGCCCCGACTACGTCGGCAAGAACCTGCCCACCGCCCGCGACGAGCGGGTCAACGTGGAGCTGATCGAGGTCGACGAGCTCGACCGCGTCGTGCTCATCCACCCGAGATAGGAGCATTGTGGAGCTCTACCCACCGCAGAACCCGCAGCCGCGCCGCCACCTGATCTCGGTCGCCGACCTGACGAGCGACGACGTCGAGCGCATCCTCCAGACCGCCGAGGGCTTCGAGGCGGTCATGCACCGCGACCTGAAAAAGGTGCCCACCCTGCGCGGGCGCACCGTCATGACCGTCTTCTTCGAGTCGTCCACCCGCACGAGCTCGTCGTTCGAGCTCGCGGCCAAGCGGCTCTCGGCCGACGTCGTCAGCCTGAAGGCCGCCGGCTCGAGCGTCGACAAGGGCGAGTCGCTGCGCGACACCGTGCAGACGCTCTCGGCCTACGACCCCGACGTGATCGTGATCCGCCACGCCGCCGTCGGCGCGGCCGCGCGCGTGACCCGGGCGACCGATGCCCACGTCGTGAACGCCGGCGACGGCTGCCACCAGCATCCCACCCAGTGCCTGCTCGACCTGTACACGATGCGCGCCGCCCGCGGCCCGCTGGATGCCCTGCACGTCGCCATCGTCGGCGACGTCAGCCACTCACGCGTCGCCCGCTCGAACATCCAGGGCCTGCGCATGATGGGCGCGCGGGTGACGCTGGTCGGGCCGCCGACGCTGATCCCGCGCGATGCGACCAGCCTCGGCGTCGAGGTCAGCCACGACATCTCCGCGATCGCCGACGCCGATGTCGTCTACGTGCTGCGGATGCAGCGCGAGCGCATGGCCGAGGGCGAGGCCTACGTGCCGTCGCTGCGCGAGTACTCCGCCCTGTGGGGGGTCACGAGCGCCCGCATCCGCCCGGGCCAGCTCGTCATGCACCCGGGGCCGATGAACCGCGGCGTCGAGATCGCGGGCGACGTCGCCGACGGCGCGAACTCGGCCATCATCGACCAGGTGCGCGCCGGCCTCGTCGTGCGGATGGCGGTGCTCTACGACCTGCTGGCCGGCCCCGGGCCGGCCGATGCGCGCGCCGGGCTGCGGCCGGTGGCCGCGGCGGCCCCGGTGGGCGCGGGCCAGGAGGTGGCGTGATGACGGAGCGCCTGTTCCTGGCCGACTCGCCGCCCGCGAGCATCGTCATCGCCGGCGGCCGGCTGGTCGACCCCACCGCCGGCTTCCACGGCGAGGCGGTCGACGTGCGCATCGAGGACGGCCGCATCGCCGAGATCGGCGCCGACCTGCACGACGCCGGCTGCGAGACGATCGACGCGGCGGGGCTGACGATCACGCCCGGCCTGGTCGACCCGCACGTGCACCTGCGCACGCCGGGCGACGAGGACGAGGAGGACATCGCCTCGGGGACCCGCGCCGCCGCCGCCGGCGGCTTCGTCGCCATCCTGGCGATGCCGAACACCTCGCCGGTGGTCGACTCCGCCGCCGTGCTGGCCGGACTGATCGACCAGGCCCAGACCGACGCCGTCGTCGCGACCGGGTTCATGTGCGCGATCACGCGCGGCCAGCAGGGCCGCGCGCTAAGCGAGATGGGCGAGCTGGCCGCCACGGGCGCCGCCGCCTTCTCGGACGACGGCCGGCCGGTGGCCGACGCCGGCATCCTGCGCCGCGCCCTCCAGTACAGCTCGGTCACCGGCCTGCGGCTCGCGCTGCACGAGGAGGACATGTCGCTCTCGGCCGGCGGCCAGATGCACGAGGGCGCCGTCTCGGCCGAGCTCGGCCTGCACGGCTGGCCGGCGGTGGCCGAGAGCACGATGATCGCGCGCGACCTGGGCATCGCCCGGCACGAGGGCGCACCGCTGCACATCTGCCACGTGTCGGTGGCCGAGTCGGTCGCCGAGATCCGGCGCGCGCGCACCCTCGGGGCGCAGGTGTCGGCCGAGGTCACGCCGCACCACCTGTGCCTGACCGACGAGGCCGTGCGCAGCCTCGACTCGGCGTCGGCGAAGATGAACCCGCCGCTCGGATCGGCCGCCGACCGCGCTGCGCTGATCGAGGCGCTTGCCGACGGCACGCTCGACTGCATCGCGACCGACCACGCCCCGCACCGCGACCACGAGAAGGACGCCCCGTTCGAGGAGGCGCCGTTCGGGGTGATCGGGCTCGAGACCGCCTTCGCCGCGATCTACACGCACCTCGTCGAGCCGGGCCTGCTGCCGCTGCAGACCGTGATCGAGCGCATGTCGGCCGGCCCAGCCGCCGCGTTCGGGCTGCCGGCGCCGATGCTCGCGGTCGGCCGCCCGGCCGATCTGGCGGTGTGGGACCTCGCCGCCACACAGCGGGTCGAGCCGCCCTACGCGTCGCGCTCGACCAACTCGGCGTTCGCCGGCCAGACGCTGCGCGGCGTGTGCCGCCTGACCGTCTGCCGCGGCCGCGTCGCCCACCGCCTGATCGAGGCGGTGGCGTGAGCCGGGAGCGCAGGTGATGTCGGCTTTCCTCGTGCTCGAGGACGGCACCGTCCATCGCGGCCGGCCCTACGGCGCCCACGGCGTCGCCGTCGGCGAGGTGGTGTTCACGACGTCGATGACCGGCTACCAGGAGGTCGTCACCGACCCCTCGTTCGCGGGCCAGCTGATCACGTTCACCCAGCCGATGATCGGCAACTACGGCGTCGAGACCGACGCCTCGGAGTCCGACGTCCCCGCGGCGCGGGCGGTCATCGTGCGCGAGGGCCGAAACGCGACCCCGAACGGCCGCGAGGGCTTCTCAGACTGGCTGTGCGAGCGGGGCATCGTCGGCCTGCAGGGCGTCGACACGCGCGCGATCACCCGCCGCCTGCGCGACGGCGGGTCGGTGCCCGGGGCGGTCTCGACCGGCACCGCCTCGATCGCCGAGGTGCTCGAGCTGGTGCGGAGCGAGCCGGCCATGCTGGGCCGGGCGCTCGCGGCGGGCGTCTCGCGCCGCGAGCCCGAGACCGTGGCCGCGCTCGGCCCCGAGCGCGCCCACATCGCCGTGCTCGACTACGGAGTCAAGTCGTCGATCGTCCGCATCCTGCGCGAGAGCGGCGCGCGCGTGACCGTGTTCCCGTGGGACTGCGAGGCCGCCGACGTGCTCGCCGCCCATCCCGACGGCATCGTGCTCGGAAACGGCCCCGGCGACCCGGCGGCACTGCCCCGGTGTGTGGAGGTCGTCCGCGACCTGGTCGGCGACGTGCCTCTGCTCGGGATCTGCCTCGGCCACCAGCTGCTCGGCCAGGCCATCGGTCTGCAGACGTTCAAGCTCCGCTTCGGCCATCGCGGCGCAAACCACCCCGTGCTCGAGCTCGACACCGGCCGCGTGCTCGTCACCGCCCAGAACCACGGCTTCGCGGTGCGCCCGCCGGATGCCGGCCGCGAGTTCGAGACCCGCTTCGGCCCCGCGCGCGTGACGCACACGTCGCTGTACGACGGGACGGTCGAGGGGCTCGAGCTGACCGGCCTGCCGGTGTCGTCGGTGCAGTTCCATCCCGAGGCGAGCCCGGGCCCGCACGACGCCCGCGACACGCTGACCGGCTTCGTCCTGCGCCTCGCTCAGGCTGCCCCCAGGGCCGTTGCCTAGGCGCTCCGACATCTCGAGCGTCGCCGTGATCGGCTCGGGCCCGATCGTGATCGGCCAGGCGTGCGAGTTCGACTACTCCGGCAGCCAGGCGCTGCGCGTGCTGCGTGCCGAGGGGATGCGCACGGTGCTCATCAACTCCAACCCGGCCACGATCATGACCGACGGCGGCTGGGCCGACCGCACCTACCTCGAGCCGCTCGACGTCGAGGGCGCCGCGGCCGTGCTGCGCCGCGAGCGGCCCGACGCCCTGCTGCCGACGCTCGGCGGCCAGACCGCGCTCAACCTCGCGTCCGACCTGCACGCCGCCGGCATCCTCGAGGAGCTCGGGGTCGAGCTGATCGGCGCCTCCTACGAGGCCATCCGCCGCGCCGAGGACCGTGAGCTCTTCGCCGAGACGATGGCGCAGGTGGGGCTGCGCGTCCCCGCGAGCGTGATCGCGACCAGCAAGGAGAGCGCGCACGCGGCCCTGCGGTCCGGCGGCCTCCGGCTGCCGGTCGTGGTGCGGCCGGCCTTCACGCTCGGCGGCCACGGCGGCGGCTTTGCCCACACGCCGGACGAGCTCGAGGCGGCCGTGGCGCTCGGACTGCGCGAGAGCCCGATCGGCCAGGTGCTGCTCGAGGAGTCGGTGGCCGGGTGGGGCGAGTTCGAGCTCGAGGTGATCCGCGACCGCAAGGACAACGTCGTCATCGTCTGTTCGATCGAGAACGTCGACCCGATGGGCGTCCACACCGGCGACTCGGCCACGGTCGCCCCGGCGCAGACGCTGTCGGATCGCGAGTACCAGACGCTGCGCGACGCGTCGGCCGCCGTGATCCGCGCCGTCGGCGTCGAGACGGGCGGCTCGAACGTCCAGTTCGCCCTGAACCGCGAGACCGGCGACCTCGTCGTGATCGAGATGAACCCGCGCGTGTCGCGCTCCTCCGCGCTCGCGTCCAAGGCCACGGGCTACCCGATCGCGAAGGTGGCGACCAAGCTCGCGATCGGCTACACGCTCGACGAGATCCCGAACGACATCACGCGCACGACGCCGGCCGCGTTCGAGCCGACCCTCGACTACGTCGTCGTCAAGCTGCCGCGGTTCGCGTTCGAGAAGTTCCCCGGGGCCGACACCGGCCTGACGACGCAGATGAAGTCGGTGGGCGAGGTGATGGGCATCGGCCGCACGTTCGCCGAGGCGTGGGGGAAGGCGATGCGCTCGCGCGAGCTCGACCGCCGCCCGCGCACCTCGGGGTCGGTGGCCGAGGGCGAGTGGGATCGCTTCGACGCGATCCAGGGTCGCCTGACCGCCGGTGACGATCGGGCCGCGCTCGCCGCGGAGTCCTCGGTGCACCCCTGGTTTCTGGACGAGTGGGACCGCATCGCCCACACCGAGCGCATGCTCATGCGCACCCCGCTCGAGGCGCTCGTCGAGACCGAGTGGCGGCGGATCAAGCAGCTCGGCCTAGCCGACGCCCGCATCGCCGAGCTCGCCGGGCGCGACGAGGAGGCGGTGCGCGGCATGCGCCTCGCGCACGGCGTGCGCCCCGTCTACAAGGCGGTCGACAGCTGCGCCGCCGAGGTCGAGGCGCAGGCGCCCTACTTCTACTCGGCCTACGAGCAGGAGGACGAGCTCACCCCGGCGCAGCGGCGGTCGATCGTCATCCTCGGCGCCGGCCCGAACCGGATCGGCCAGGGGATCGAGTTCGACTACTGCTGCGTGCGCGCCGCCCAGACGTTCCGCCAGCTCGGCTACGACGCGGTGATGATCAACTGCAATCCCGAGACGGTGTCGACGGACGCCGACTCCTCCGACCGGCTCTACTTCGAGCCGCTGACGGTCGAGGACGTGCTCGAGGTGGTCGAGCGCGAGCAGCCGCTCGGAGTGGTGGTGCAGTTCGGCGGCCAGACGCCGCTGCGCCTGGCCCGCCGGCTCGAGCAGGCCGGCGTGCCCATCCTCGGCACGCCGTTCGCCGCCATCGACGTCGCCGAGGACCGCGAGCGCTTCGGGCAGGTGCTGGCCGACCTGAACCTGCGCGCGCCGGAGTGGGGGATCGCCGCCGACGCCGACGAGGCGGTCACGATCGCAAACCGGATCGGCTACCCCGTGCTCGTGCGGCCGAGCTACGTGCTCGGCGGCCGCGAGATGCGCATCTGCGACGACGACGTGTCGCTGCGCTCCGGGCCGGTGCAGCCGGGCTCGCTCGTCGACCGGTTCGTCGACGACGCGATCGAGGTCGACGTCGACGCGATCTGCGACGGCGAGCGCACGGTGATCGGCGCAATCATGGAGCACGTCGAGGAGGCGGGCGTGCATTCGGGCGACTCGACCTGCGTGATCCCGGCGATGTCGCTGGGCGAGCGGGTCGAGGACGATCTGCGCCGCCAAACCGCCGCGATCGCCGAGGCGCTCGGGGTGCGTGGGCTGATCAACGTCCAGTTCGCGGTGCAGGGATCGGCCGTCTACGTGATCGAGGCCAACCCGCGCGCGTCGCGCACCGTCCCGTTCGTGTCCAAGGCGACCGGGCGCGACCTGGTCGGCGCCGCCTGCCGGGCGGCGCTCGGCCTGCCGATCGACCTCGTCGAGGGCGAGGTCGAGCACACGAGCGTGAAGGCGGCGGTGCTGCCGTTCCAGCGCTTCGTCGGCGCCGACCCGACGCTCGGCCCGGAGATGCGCTCGACGGGCGAGGTGATGGGGATCGGGCCCGACTTCCCGACGGCGTTCAGCAAGGCGGAGCGCGCCGCCGGCCGGCCGCTGCCGCGGTCGGGCGCGGCGTTCCTGTCGGTGCGCGACCGCGACAAGCCGGCCGCCACCATGCTCGCGGCGCTCTTGCAGTCGCTCGGCTTCGACCTCGTGGCGACGGCGGGCACCGCCCGCGCGCTGCGCCGCATCGGCATCCCGGTCGACACGGTGCGCAAGGTGATCGAGGGCTCGCCGAACGTCGTCGACCTCATCCGCGACGGCGGCATCCAGCTCGTCATCAACACGCCGGGCGGGCGGGGGACGCGCGTCGACGGCTACGAGATCCGGGCGGCCGCGATCACCCACCGCGTCCCCTGCATCACCACGATGGCGGGCGCCTCGGCCGCGGTCCAGTCGATCGCGCAGGCGCAGGCGGTTGAGCCGGTGGCGCTGCAGGACCTGCACGAGTACGAGGCCTTCGGTGCCGCCCCCGCCGGCGCGTAGCCTGCCGGTCGCGGCGGTCGAGGCCGTCGGCGCCTACACGCTCCTGCGGCTGCGCGACGACGGTGGCGACGCGGGCTTTCCCGGCCAGTTCTTCATGCTCCGCGCCGAGCCGCAGCCCGCCGGCGCCTTCCTGCCCCGCGCGGTGTCGGCGGCCTGGGCGGGCGACGGCGAGCTCGCCTTCCTGCTCGACGTACGCGGCGAGGGCACGCGGGCGCTCGCGGCCGCCCGGTCGGTCTCGGTGCTCGGCCCCCTCGGGCGGGGCTTCCGGCCGGCGAGCGGCGACGCGATCCTGGTCGGCGGCGGCATCGGCGCCGCGATCCTGCCCTGGCTTCACCGCCGGCTCGCCCCCGGCGGCGCGGTGCGAACGGTGCTCGGCTTCCGCACCCCGGCGCACGCGGTGTGCGCGGGGCTCGTCGATCCCGAGGCGACGGTCGTGCTCGACCCGGTGCTCGTCACCGAGCCGCTCGCCCGGCTGCTGCCGGCGCGGGCGACCGTGTACGCGTGCGGGCCCGACCGCATGCTGCACGCGGTCGCCGCGCTCTGCGCCGAGCACGACGTCCCCTGTCAGCTCGCGATGGAGGCGGCGATGGCGTGCGGGTTCGGCGCCTGCTACGGATGCGCCGTGCGCATCGACGGCGTCTGGAAGCGGCTGTGCGTCGAGGGGCCGGTGCTGGAGGCAAGCCGTGTCCTCGCCTGAGCTGCGCACCGACCTCTGCGGCATCGAGCTCGCAGAACCCGCTCGTCAACGGCTCGGGCACGCTCGACGCGCTCGCGGCCGGCACGCTCGGGCTCGCCGCCTTCGTCACCAAGACGGTCACCCTGCACCCGCGCGCGGGCAACCCGCCGCCGCGCATCGCCGAGACGCCGGCGGGGATGGTGAACTCGATCGGCCTGGCCAACCCCGGCCTCGACGCCTTCTGCGCCGAGCACCTGCCCCGCCTCGGCGACCTCGGCGTGCCCGTGCTCGTGAGCGTCGGCGGCTGGTCGCCCGCCGAGTACGCCACCGCCGTCGCGCGGATCGGCGTCGATCCGGCGGTCGCGGCGATCGAGCTCAACGTGTCGTGCCCCAACGTCGAGTCGGGCTGCATCTCGATCGGCACCGACGCGGGCGAGACGCGCTCGCTCGTCGAGCGCTGCCGCGCCGAGACCGACGTGCCGGTGCTCGTGAAGCTCAGCCCCAGCGTCGCCGACGTCGCGGCGATCGCGACCGCGGCGGCCGAGGGGGGAGCGCACGGCCTCGTCATGATCAACACCGTGCGCGGCATCGCCATCGACCGCGACCGGCTCGAGCCGCTGCTCGGCGGGGGCGGCGGCGGCCTGTCCGGGCCCGGCCGTGAAGCCGGTGGGACTGCACGCCGTCTACCACGCGTGGGCGGCGACCGGCCTGCCGATCATCGGCATGGGAGGCGTGGCGAATGCGCAGGACTGCATCGAGTTTCTCGCCGCCGGCGCAGCGGTGGTAGGAATTGGCACCTCGCTCTTCGCCGACCCGGAGCTGCCGGGGCGCTTGCTGCCCGAGCTCGGCGCGCTTCTGCGCCGTCACGGCGCGCGCAGGATCGGCGATCTCGTCGGCGTCGCCCATCCACAGGTTTCAAGCTCAACTCGAGCTTGAGCGTTTTGGGCGCAAATTTCGCCTTTTCATCCCGTTTTCTCGTGGTTGCACGCGGCTCGCCCACGGGTATAATCGCCCCCTACCATGACAACCAGCACCCTCTCCCAGACACCCTCGCGGTCGCTCGATCAGCGCATGGAAGCACTCAACAGGGCGAACCACATCCGGGTGCGGAGGGCGCAGCTCAAGCGCGACCTCAAGGCGGGTCGGGTGCGGATCGGCGACGTGATCGCCGATCCGCCCGACGAGGTGCTGACGGCGAAGGTGTACGACATGCTCGTGGCCGTCCCCCGGCTCGGGCGCGTCAAGGCGACCCGGCTCCTGACCCAGTGCCGCATCAGCCAGAGCAAGACCGTCGGCGGCCTGTCCGACCGCCAGCGCGGCGAGCTGCTCGACCTGTTCCGCGCCTGACCGCGCGCCGCACGGGGCTCCGGTGAGGGGCCGCCTGTTCGTCGTGGCCGGCCCCTCCGGGGTCGGCAAGGGGACGCTGATCGCACGGGCGCGGCGGCTGGTGCCCGGGGCGGAGCTGGCGACGTCGGCGACGACGCGGCCGCCACGCGAGGACGAGCGGGACGGACGCGAGTACCACTTCCTGTCGGCCGCCGAGTTCGAGCGCCGCGTCCAGGCGGGCGACTTCCTCGAGCATGTATCCTACGCAGGGAACCGGTACGGCACGCTGCGCAGTGAGGTTCTGCAGCGGCTCGGAGACGGCGCGAGCGTCGTCCTCGAGATTGAGGTCGCCGGCGCTCGTGAGATCAGGCGGCAGATGCCGGACGCAGTCTTCGTGTTCGTCGCCCCTCCGACGATGGCCGACCTCGAGGCCCGGCTGCGCGGCCGCCGGCAGAACACCGAAGACGAGGTTTCCGACCGGCTGCGGATCGCGGCCGAGGAGCTGGACGCAAGACCCGAGTTCGACCACGTGATCACAAACGACGATGTCGACCGCGCCGCCGCCGACCTGGCGGAGCTGATGCGGGCGGCGATGGACGCTGAGGAGCACCGATGATCTACCCGAAGATCGACGACCTGCTGGCCAAGGTCGACAGCAAGTACGCGCTCGTGATCGCCGCGGCGCGGCGCACGCGCCAGATCAACGACTACCACCACCAGCTGGGCGAGGGCAGCTTCGAGAGCTTCTCGCCGCCGCTCGTCGAGTCGCGCTCGAAGAACTTCCTGACGATGGCGCTCGAGGAGATCGCGCAGGGCCAGCTCAAGGTCTCGCCGACCGCCAAGGAGTAGTCGCGCACCGATGAGTTCTGCACGGCGGCGGAGTCCGACCACCAGGAATCCGAATCCGGAGGTGTGCTGATGGCGACGCAGGTCGTGCTGCTGGTGGGAACGCGCAAGGGGTGCTTCGTCCTCGAGAGCGACGAGGATCGCCGCGACTGGGAGGTGCGCGGCCCGTACTGCGACGGCTGGCCGATCTACAATACGGCCTACGACGCCGGCTCGGGCGCGATCTTCGCGGCCGCGGCCAGCGAGTGGCACGGCGCCGGGATCTGGCGCAGCGCCGATCTGGGCGAGACGTGGCAGCTCTCGTCCGAGGGACTCGGCTACGGCGACGAGGGCGAGCTGCGGCTGTCGAAGGTGACCGGGCTGATGGCCGCCCATGGTCGTGTGGTCGCAGGCGCCGAGGCGGCCGGCCTCTTCGAGAGCCGTGACGGCGGCGCCACCTGGTCGCTGCTCTCGACGCTCGACGGCCAGCCGGGGCGCAACGACTGGAACAAGCCCGAGAACCAGCCGCCGGGGCACCTCGGCATGGCGGGCCTCCTGCCCGATCCCCAAGACGCCGACCGCTTCTGGGCGATCGTGCAGGGCTTCGGCATCTTCGAGACGACGGACAACGGCGGCTCGTGGACGCCGCGCAACCGCGGCCTGCGGGCCGAGTGGCCGCTCGAGAATCCCGAGATCGGCTACTGCGTCCACAAGCTCGTGATGTCGCCCGCCGACCACGACCGCCTGTACCAGCAGAACCACTGCGGCATGCACCGCTCCGACGACGCCGGCCGCTCGTGGACCGAGATCACCGAGGGCCTGCCCTGCGACTTCGGCTTCGCCGCGGCGGCGCACCCGCACGATCGCGACAGCTTCTACGTGATCCCGCTCGACCCCGGCCATGCCCGCTGCATGCCGGACGGACGTGCGTCTGTCTGGCGCACGAGCGACGCCGGCTCGTCCTGGCGCCGGCTCGACGCCGGCCTGCCGCAGCGAAACGCGCACCTCGGCGTGCTGCGCGAGGGGATGGCGATCGACGCGCTCGACTCACCCGGCGCTCTACTTCGGAACGAGCACGGGCCAGGTGTTCGCAAGCGCGGACGAGGGCGAGAGCTGGACCGAGATCGCGAGCTACCTCCCGGGCATCGCGTCGGTCGATGTCGCGGTCATTCAGTAGCGATGGCCGATCTCCACCTCCCCGTGACCCTGCCGACGGTGTTCGCGGATCTGCCCCGCCGGATCGACGTCGACGCCGCGACGGTCGGCGAGGCGATCGACCGTCTGGACGAGCGCTGGCCCGGCATCCGCGACCGGCTGTGCGAGCCCGGCCCGGCGCTGCGCCGGCACGTGAACGTGTACGTCGACCGGGAGCGCGCGGAGCTCGGCACGGCGCTTCGGGCCGGACTCCCGCGTCGACGTCATCTCCGCCATCAGCGGCGGCTGACAGCCAGCGCCGCTCGCGATGCCAGCGCAGCATCGTGCGCACACTGGGCGGCACGGCCGGCCCGTCGGCGTACGCCGCCCGCAGGCGCTCGATGGTCGTCTGCGGCGGACCGCCGAGCGCGAACTCCGCCTCGGCCTGGCGGCGCACGTCGGCCCACGTGTAGGACCCCGGCTGCGCACGCAGCGGTCGGCCGGCGAGGGTCGCGAGGTGCGCATCGAGCGCTCTGCGGCGGGCGGCCGTGAGACACCCGTGCGCCTGCCAGAGCCGGTCCAGCGTGACCACGAAATCGCGACCACCACGGCGGCACTGGAACTCGGGCGAGGCATGCGCGTCGCAGAGCCACACGCGCACGCCATGCGTGAGCCGCAGCTCCACCGTACGCCCGCGCGTGCGGTCGCCGCAGATCGCGCACACCGGCCGCTTGACCGACATGCCACGCGCCTTGTAGAGGGTCGGGATCGCCATGAGCCAAGTGTGGCGGCAAGGGTGTGACGGGTGGGTCACGGGATGTGCCGAGAGGGTCACGGGGTTCGCCACTCCGCCGAATTGGCATCCACAGCGGATGTCAATTGGGCGCCGGGGTCGCGGTCTCCCGTACCACCCAATTGGCAGACGCTCGAATTGCCAATTGGGTGGTACGGCCGCCCCCGTGGCGCCGCCCGGCCTCGCCAACCCACAGCGCCCTCGCCGACCTCCGGCGGCCCCGAGGCTTCCGCGCCGCAGCGAACGCGGTCGGCCGCCGGCCGGGACGCCGCCACCCCGCCGGCGCGTATTCACCACCTGTGATCCCGCGCAGCCGTCCAAGGTGTTGCGGCCGCCGCCCCGGGGCGGCGACACTACGGCCATGATCCTGATCGGCGTCTGCGGGGGGATCGCGGCGTACAAGACGTGCGAGCTCGTGCGCATGCTCGTCCGCGGCGGCCACGACGTGCAGGTCGTGCAGACGCCCGACTCGCAGCGCTTCGTCGGCCCGACCACGTTCGCCGCGCTCTCACGCCGCCCGGTCGTCGTCGACGGCGGCACCGAGGTGTTCCCGCACCTGGACGCCTCGGCCCACGCCGACCTCCTGTGCATCGCGCCGCTCTCGGCGACGACCCTCTCGCGGATCGCGCATGGCGAGGCCGCGAACGTGCTCACTGCGTCGGCGCTCGCGTTCTCCGGGCCGGTGATCGCCGCGCCGGCGATGAACCCGCGCATGTGGGAGGCGGACGCGACCGTCACGAATCTCCAACTTCTGGCCGCGCGCGGAGTCGAAATGGTGGGACCCGCGACGGGCGACACCGCGGAAGGCGAGGTCGGGGTGGGGAGGATGGCAGAGCCGGACGAGATCATGGCGGCGATCACCGGGCGCCTGGCGACGGCGCGCAGCCTCGCGGGCGTGCGCGTGCTGGTCACGGCCGGCGGCACGCGCGAGCCCATCGACGCCGTCCGCTACGTCGGCAACCGCTCGAGCGGCCGCATGGGCGTCGCCGTCGCCGACGAGGCGGCGCGCAGGGGGGCCGACGTAACCCTGATCCTGGCGGCGGCCACGGCCACGCCGGCGGCACCCATGGCGGTCGTCCACGCCGAGTCGGCCGCCGAGCTCGAGCGGGCCACGTTCGCAGCGGCCGCGAGCGCCGACGTGATCGTGATGGCGGCCGCCGTCTCGGACTACCGCCCGGCTGACGCCTACACGGGCAAGCGGCCGAAGAGCGGTGAGCCGTGGCACGTGACACTGGAGCCGACCACGGATATCCTCAAGGAGCTGGGGTCGAAGCGAACGGCCGGACAGGTGCTGGTCGGGTTTGCCGCCGAACATGGCCCCGGGGGAGTGCAGCGTGCCCGAGCCAAGCTCGAGCGCAAGAGTCTGGACATGATCGTGATGAACGACGTCAGCCGCACGGATATCGGATTCGACTCCTCTCAGAACGAGCTGGTGCTGGTGACGGGGCGCGACGAGCGCACCGTCAGCAGGCGCTCCAAGCGCGCCTGCGCCGTCGCGATCTGGGACGCCGTGGGCGTCCCCGCGACTGTCTCGGCGCCCGCCGGTGCATGACGAGAGCCAAGCCGAAGGAAGGACACATCAGGTGGAAGCACACGAACTCGGAGGGCGGGCCCCGGCAGCCGATGTCGCCGCCGCCGCCGACACCGCCCAGCGGGTGATCGAGAACGTCGCCCGGGTGATCCATGCGCCGCGGACGCTGATCTCCCGCTGCGTGATGGCGATCCTGTGCGAGGGGCACGTCATCCTCGAGGACTTCCCCGGCGTCGGCAAGACCATGCTGGCCAAGTCGCTCGCCCGCTCGCTCGACTGCGAGTTCGCCCGCGTACAGGCGACCCCCGACCTGCTGCCGTCCGACGTCACCGGCGTCAGCGTCTTCAACCTGCAGGGCGGCAACGAGTTCGAGTTCAAGCCCGGGCCGGTGTTCGCCAACCTGGTGCTCGTCGACGAGATCAACCGCGCGTCGCCGAAGACGCAGTCGGCCCTGCTCGAGTGCATGCAGGAGGTGCAGGTCACGGTCGACGGCGTGACCCATCCGCTCGCGCGGCCTTTCATGGTCATCGCCACCCAGAACCCGATCGAGTACGAGGGCACGTTCCCGCTGCCCGAGGCCCAGCTCGACCGCTTCGCGATGCGGCTGACGCTCGGCTATCCGGACGCCCGCCAGGAGGCGCGCATGCTGAGCGAGCACGCCGCCGGCGAGCCGATCGACGAGCTGCGGCCGGTGTGCACCGCCGCCGACATCGAGGCCGCGATCACCGCGGTGAAGGGCGTCTTCGTCGAGGAGTCGCTGCACCGCTACGTCGTCGCGATCCTGAACCACACCCGCAGCGACACCCGGCTCTCGCTCGGCGCGAGCCCGCGGGCGGGCATCTCGCTGCTGCGCGTCGCCAAGGCGCACGCCGCGCTCGAGGGGCGCGACTATGTCTCGCCGACCGACGTGAAGGCCGTCGCCGAGGACGTGCTCTCGCACCGCGTGATCCTCGCCCCCGAGGCGCGCACGGCCGGCATCGACGCGTCCGACTCGATTCGCGAAGCGCTCGAGCGCACCGCCATCCCGGTATGACGACCCGGGGCCGCCGACTGCTCTTGCTCGCCGCCGGCCTGTACCTGGTGTCGTGGGGGTTCGGGACGGCGGTCATGTTTCCGGTGGCGGTCGGGCTCGCGCTCGCGCCGCTCGCCGCGCTCGGCTGGGTGAAGGCGCTCGACCGGCCGATGCTCCTGCGCCGCCGCACCGGCCACCTGGAGCTGACCGAGGGCCAGAGCGTCGACGTCGGGCTCGAGGTTCGGCCCGACACCGGCGGCCCGCTGCCGGGCCGCGCGATCCTGCTCGACCGGCTCGGCAGCACGCACGTCGTCGAGGCCGAGTTGATGCGCCGCGGCCGGATGCTGCGCGGCCGGTACGAGATCGTGCACGCGCCGCGCGGGCGCTACCGCATGGACGGCGCCGAGCTCCTGATCGCCGATCCCTTCGGCCTCGCGCACGCGCGCATCGAGCTCGACCGCGCCGACCAGATGCTCGTCTACCCCCGCGTGTACGACCTCGAGGGCCTCTTCACCGACGGCGGCACGCCCGGCGGCGACCGCGGCCGCTCCATGCTGCACCGCACCGCCGGCTACGACCTGCACAGCATCCGCGAGCACCAGCAGGGCGAGAGCCTGCGCCGCGTGCACTGGCGCTCGACCGCCCGCCGCCGCCAGCTGATGGTGAAGGAGCTCCAGGACACGCCGCGCGACGAGGCGTGCGTCGTCCTCGACGGCGAGGCGGCCGCGCTCACCGGCGCCTCGCCCGACACGACCTACGACGTGCAGGTGCGCGCGGCGGCGTCGCTCCTGCGGCGGATGTCCGACGCGGGCCAGCGCAGCTCGCTGATCATCCACGCGGCGCAGCGCACCCGCCACCGGCTCGGGTTCGGGAGCGGCGACTGGGCGGGCGTGCTCGGCGAGCTCGCCGCGACCGAGGCGAACGCTCCCCGGCCGCTGGCCGACTATCTGGCCGAGAGCTCGCGCGGGCCCGACCCCGTCGACGCCGCGCGCGTGTTCATCGTCACCGCCGGCATGTCGTCGGTCATGGCCGAGCGCATCCTGAACCTGAGCTCCGCCCAGTGCGACCCCGCGGTCGTCTGGGTCGACGGCGCCACGTTCGCCGCGAACGGCCGCACGCGCGACACCGGCGCCGAGGCCGCCGCGCTGCGGCTCACGCGCTCGGGCATCGCCGTGGCCCGCATCCGCGCCGGCGACCATATCGGCCAGGCGCTCTCGGCGCCGGTGCTGCGGCTAGTGGTGGCGCGTGCCTAGACGGCGCCCGATCCGCGTCGCGCCGATCGTGCTCGCGGCCGCCTTCCTGCTGTTCTGCGGCTGGCACTGGGCACGCCTCGCGCAGCCGCACATGGGCTTCCGCGATCTGACCGTGCTCGCGCTGCTCGCCGCACTGCCCACGGTCGTCGCCATGCTCGGCGGCGGGCGCCCGGCGACGCTGCTCACACTGCTCCTCGCCACCGTCGCCGCCGTCGGCCAGATCATGCACGCGTGGCCGTGGCAGACCGCCCACGGGCTGTACCCGGCCCGGGTGACCGAGCTCGTCGGCCGCGGCCTGCGGCAGTGGTTCGGGACGCACACGCCGATCGACGCGGGCCGCTTCGCCGGGGCGGACCACGACCTCCAGATCGCGTTCTTCGCGGCCGCCGCCGCGCTCATCTGGCTGATCGTGCGGCGCGAGTCCGGCCTGGCCGGGATCGGGGTGGCCTTCGCGCTGTTCGCGCTCCCGAGCACCGTGCTGCCGCTGCACGCCGACGCCTTCCGCGCCGGCCTCTTCCTGCTCCTGGCCCTGCTCGTGCTGGTCGCGACCGCGCAGCGCAGCGGCCGCCCACTCGCCGGCGATGCGCAGATCGTCGGGATGAGCGTGGCCGTCGTGCTGGCCGGCCTGATCGTCGGCACGGCGCCGGGCGTGACGAAGAACGCGTTCCTGTCCTGGCAGACGTGGAACCCGCTGGCCCAGTCCGGCCCGCTCGTGAGCGTCGACTACATGTGGAACCAGACCTACGCGCCGCTGCACTGGCCCAAGAAGCACACGGTCGTGCTCCAGATGACCTCGCCGGAGGAGATGTACTGGAAGTCGGCGACGCTCGACACCTTCCTGATCGACCACTGGCAGTTCTCGCAGCAGGGCACGCTGGTGGGGAGCTCGACAGGCGGCACGCTGTCGGTGCCGCCGGCCACGCTGCCGCTCGAGGAGACCGTCGGCCACAACATCGTGAACGTGAAGGTGAAGGTGCTCGGCCTGGCCGACAACCATCTGGTCGGCGCCGACCAGCCGGTGTCGTGGACGCTCCCCGGCGGCACCGAGTCGCTGCTCGACGCAAACGGCACCGTGACCACGCTCTCCGACCCGGCCCGCAACGCCAGCTACTCCGTCAAGGTGTACGACCCCAGCCCGACCATCGCCGAGCTGACCAAGGTCGACACCGACTTCCCGGCCGAGATTCGCACCGGCGTCGTGGTGGACAACGTGGACATCCCGTTGTGGCCGTCGCGCAAGCCCCCGCTGCACGCGCCGCTCAGCCCTGTCTTCATGCAGGCCGTGCAGCACACCTGGGTGGCGTCGCACGCGAACAAGGCGGACAACGAGTACGAGGCCGTGTTCGCGCTCGAGCACTACTTCCGCTCGAAGCCGTTCCGGTACAACCTCACCCCGCACTTCAGCGGCCCGGCGCCGGCCCTGGCCGAGTTCATGCTGAAGACGCACCAGGGCTACTGCCAGATGTTCTCGGGCGCCATGGCGCTCGTGCTGCGGATGCACGGCATCCCGGCGCGGGTCGCGGTCGGGTTCCTGCCGGGCAAGATCCAGGGCTCGGACACCTACATCGTGAACGACCACGACGCGCATGCGTGGGTCGAGGTGTACTTCCCCGGTTACGGCTGGCTGCCGTTCGAGCCGACGCCGGGCAGCCACCTGCCGTCGGACACGTCCTCGTCGAGCCCGAAGTTCTCGGCGTCGCGGCCCGGCGGCGGCATCGGCAAGCAGTTCCAGGGCTTCGCGGCTCTGGTCACCGGCCAGGCCGCGCTCGGCAAGAAGCACCCCGAGGGCGTGAACGGGTCGCGCTTCGGCAGCCAGGGCAAGGGCATCGGCCAGGGCCCGAGCGGGCTGATCGCCACGGGCGGCGGCTCGAGCTCGCACGGCCGCTTCCTCACCTGGCTCCTGACCGCGATGCTCGCCGTGATCGTCGTCGTCCTTGCGCTGAAGACGCTCAGCGTGCGCTGGCGCTACCTGCGGCGCGGGCCGCGCGCGCAGGCTGCGGCGGCGTACCGTGACCTGGCCACGTTCGTCGGCGACCAGGGCCTCGAGCTGCGCCCGGAGGACACGTTCGACGAGCTCGCCGAGCGCGTCCAGTCGATGTTCGGCGTCGATGCCGCCGGGTTCGCCCGCAGCGCCACCATCGCCAGGTACGCGCCGCTGCCCGCGGCCGACCGCGAGAGCCGGCGGCTCCGCCGCGAGCTGCGCGCGATCAAGCGCGGCGTGCGCCAGCGGCTGACGCCGCGCGAGCGCGCGACGGGCGCCCTGCGGCTGCGCTCGGCGCTGGCGCAGGCGACGCTCGGAAGCTGACCCGGCCGGTGGAGATGGCGGAGCACGAGGACACCTACGACCTCTTTCAGCGCGGTCGCGAGCACATGCGGCGCGGCGACAACGCCCAGGCGACCGTCTCGCTCGAGAAGGCCAAGCGGCGCGAGCCCGACAAGGCCTCGATCCGCGAGGCGCTCGGCGTCGCGTACCTGCGCATGCACCGCTATCGCGAGGCGGCCGCCGAGTTCGAGCACATCCTCGCCGCCGCGCCGGCCAACGACTACGCCCACTACTGCCTGGGCCGCTGCCTCGATCGCCTGGGCGACCGCCGCATCGCCCTCGGCCACTACAAGATGGCGCTCTGGCTGCGTCCGGGCGTCACCTACTACCAGGAGGCGGTCGACGGCCTCCGAGAGTGAATGGACGGGGTCAGACCCCGTTTATTCAGGCGGCGGCCAGTCGAGCCAGATCGTCACCGGGCCGTCGTTTGTGAGCGCCACGTGCATGTGGGCGCCGAAGCGGCCGGTCGCGACCGGGACGCCCAGCGCACGCAGCTCGGCCGCGAAGGCGTCGACACGCCGCTCGCCGACCTCGGGCGGCGCGGCGCCGGTGAAGCCGGGCCGGTTGCCGCGGCGTACGTCGGCGTAGAGTGTGAACTGCGACACGACCAGCGCCTCGCCGCCGACGTCGATGAGCGAGCGGTTCATGCGACCCTCGGCGTCGGCGAAGACGCGCAGCCTCGCGACCTTCGCGGCCAGACGCGCGGGGTCGCCGGGCCCGTCCTCCGCGCCCGCGGCCACGAGCACCAGGAGGCCGCCGCCGATCGCCGCCACCCGGTCTCCGTCGACCTCCACGGAGGCCTCGATCACGCGCTGGATCAGTGCTCGCACGGGCGGCGCGAGTTTCTCACCTGGAGAGGCACGGTGCTACACTCAGAGTCGTTTCTGAGTTTTCGAGAGCGGTCGTCGAGGTGGGCTCCAACCCGCCTCTTTTTTCGCCCGCAATCGGGATTCGAGGTGCAACTTAACAATGAACGAACAGCTTCAGACCGAGATCGAAGGGATGCTCCACGACCGCACTCCGGACGTGGAGGTCGTCATGGCGGAACGGGCCGCGCCGGGTCTCGTGCGGGTGTTCATCGACCATCCGAACGGGGTCGACACCGACCTCTGCGAGCGCGTGAGCCGCGAGCTCACGCCGCTGCGTGAACGCTATGCGCTCGAGGTGTCGTCGCCGGGCGTCGAGCGCCCGCTCGTGCGCCCCGACCACTACCGGCGGGTCATCGGCCGCCGTGTGGACGTGCGCACGGTCGAGCCCATCGACGGGCGCCGGCACTTCACCGCGACGCTCGTCGCCGCCGACGACGACGGCATCGATCTCGATCAGGACGACCGGCGGGTGCGGATCGACTACTCCGCCATCCGCCGTGGCCGGTTGGTGTTCGACTCCTGGGGAGGACGCTCGTGAGCAAGGAAATTCTGGAGGGCGTCAAGCTCGTCGAGAAAGAGAAGGGGATCGAGCCGGGCACGCTCCTGGCGGCGATCGAGGACGCGCTTCTGGCCGCCTACCGCAAGATGCCCGACGCCCGCCATCCGGTGCGCGTCGACCTCGACCGTGACACCGGCGACTTCACGGCGTGGACCGTCACCGACGACGCCTGGACCAAGTACCTGGACGCGCATCCGCACCATCACGTGCTGGCCGAGGCGCCCGCGGTCGACGTCGACCCGGCCGCGCCCGTCGACGAGACCGCCGAGGAGCCCGAGCCGGAGATCGAGTGGGACTGGTTCAACGACACCGTGCTCGTCGACGTGACGCCGGACAACTTCAGCCGCATCGCCGGCCAGACCGCGAAGCAGGTGCTGCGCCAGCGGATCAACGAGGCCGAGCGCTCGATGATGTACGACGAGTACGCCGATCGCGTCGGCGAGATCGTGACCGGCATCGTGCAGCAGGACGACCACCGCTACGCGTTCGTCGACCTCGGCCGCATGGAGGCCATCCTGCCCGGATCGGAGAAGGTGCCGGGCGAGCGCTACGAGCAGGGCAGCCGCATCAAGGCCGTCATCATCGAGGTGCGCTCCGAGGGCAAGGGCCCACAGGTCGTGTTGTCGCGGCGGTCGGACGAGCTCATCCGCCAGCTCTTCGAGCTCGAGGTGCCCGAGATCGCCGACGGCCTGGTGAACATCCGCGCCGTCGCCCGCGAGCCCGGCTACCGGGCGAAGATCGCCGTCGAGTCGAAGGTGCAGGGCGTCGACCCGGTCGGCGCGTGCGTCGGCCCGCGCGGGTCCCGCGTGCGCATGGTCGTGTCCGAGCTGCGCGGCGAGAAGATCGACATCATCCCCTGGAACGACGAGCCGGCCCGGTTCGTCGCCAAGGCGCTCGCGCCCGCCAAGGTGCGCGAGGTGTACGTCGACGACGACAACCGCCAGGCGACCGTGGTCGTGCCCGACGGCGAGCTCTCGCTCGCGATCGGCAAGGAAGGGCTGAACGCCCGCCTCGCCCATCGCCTGACCGGCTGGCGCATCGACATCGTCTCGGAGACCGAGTACTACACCGACGACTCCGATCAGCCCTACACGGGCGCGGCGGACGAGGAGGACGAGTTCCCCGGCCGCTGCATCGCCGTCACCTCGTCCGGCAAGCGCTGCCCCAACCAGGCGCTCGAGGGCAGCCGCTACTGCGGCGTCCCCGCGCACGTGGCGCTGGCGGCGGCGAGGAGGAGGGGAGCGCGTCCTCACGATGAGCGCTCCGGTGCGGCAGTGCGCCGGCTGCGGCCGGCGCCGGCCGCAGCGCGAGCTCGTGCGGATGGGTGTGATCGACGGCATCCTGGCGGTCGACCGTGACCGGCGCCTGCCGGGGCGCGGGGTGTACCTGTGCCCCAAGGCCGGCTGCGCGACGCTGGCCCGCAGGCGGGGCGCGATCCCGAGACGGCTACGATGCACATTGACCGTGCCGCCCGATCTGGAAGACTGGGTGACACTCGAGCCGGCCTAGAGGCCGCATGAGAGGATTGATCCGCGTAGATGGCTGACGAAATCGTTGATCCCGAAGAGGCCCGCCGCGCGTTCGGCGCGAAGGCGGCTGCGCCCGAGCAGGAGCGACCGGCCCAGCCCGGCCGCGCTCCCCGGCCGCAGCGCGGCGCCGCGCCCAAGGGCAAGCGCCGTGTCGTCATCGACGCCCAGGCCGGCCGCAAGCCGGCGATGCGCCGCGAGCGGGGCGCCCCGCGCGCCGAGCCCAAGCGCGAGGCCGAGGTTCCCGCCGGGCCGGTCAAGGTGCCGTCGGGCATCACCGTCAAGGATCTGGCCGAGGCGCTCGGCATCTCGCCCGCCAAGATCATCACGCTGATGATGGGCCTGGGCGAGATGGTGACGCTGACCGTGTCGCTCTCCGACGAGGCCGTCGAGCTGATCGGCTCCGAGCTCTCGCGCGAGATCATCCTGCAGCACACCGACGACGAGGAAGAGGAAGAGGTCGTCTTCGAGGACGACCCCGACACGCTCGTCGCCCGCCCGCCTGTCGTCACGATCATGGGCCACGTCGACCACGGCAAGACCACGCTGCTCGACGCGATCCGCGAGTCGTCGGTGGTCACCACCGAGGCCGGCGGCATCACCCAGCACATCGGCGCCTACCAGGTCGATGTCGGCGACGGCCGCAAGGTCACGTTCCTCGACACTCCGGGCCACGAGGCGTTCACCGCCATGCGCGCCCGCGGCGCGAAGGTCACCGACGTGGCCGTCTTGGTCGTCGCCGCAGACGACGGCGTCATGCCGCAGACGATCGAGGCGATCGACCACGCCAAGGCCGCCGGCGTGCCGATCCTCGTCGCCGTGAACAAGATCGACCGCCCCGACGCGAACACCGAGCGGGTGCGCAACGAGCTCGTCGGGCAGGGGCTGCAGCCCGAGGAGTGGGGCGGCGACACGATCTTCGAGGACGTCTCGGCGAAGGCCAAGACGAACCTCGACAAGCTCCTGAACTCGATCCTGCTGCAGGCCGACGTGCTCGAGCTGAAGGCCAATCCCACCGCCGACGCGAGCGGCGTCATCATCGAGTCGCGCCTCGACGTCGGTCGTGGCCCGGTGGCGACGATGCTCGTCCAGCGCGGCACGCTGCGGGTCGGCGACGCGGTCGTCGCCGGCGACGCGTGGGGCAAGGTCAAGGCGCTGAACGACCACAACGGCAAGCGGGTCAAGGACGCCGGGCCGGGCGTGCCGGTCGAGATCCTCGGCTTCGACAAGCCGCCGCCGGCCGGTGAGCTGTGCCGCGTGGTCGAGAACGACCGCGTCGCCCGCCAGACCGCCCAGCAGCGCGCGCAGCGCAAGCGCACCGAGATGCTCGCCAAGCGCAGCAAGGCCGTCAGCCTCGAGGATCTCTTCTCGCAGATGCAGGAGGGCGCCGTCAAGGAGCTCGCCCTGATCATCAAGGGCGACGTGCAGGGCTCGGTCGAGGCCGCCGTGGACGAGATCGGAAAGATCCACCACGACGAGGTCTCGGTGCAGGTGATCCATTCGGGCGTCGGCGGCATCGTCGCCTCGGACATCATGCTCGCCGCGGCGTCGAACGCGATCGTCGTCGGCTTCAACGTGCGCCCGAACGCCGAGGCGAAGGCGCTGGCCGACCGCGAAGGCGTCGACATCCGCACCTACCGCGTCATCTACCAGCTGACCGAGGACATCCAGCGCGCCTTGATCGGCATGCTCTCACCAGAGCGGGTCGAGGAGGTGCTGGGCGAGGTCGAGGTGCGCCAGACGTTCCGGGCCTCGCGGGTCGGCACGATCGCCGGCTGCATGGTCACGCAGGGCTCGATCCAGCGCGGTGCGCAGGTGCGGATCGTGCGCGACGGCACCATTGTCCACGACGGCCGCGTCGGCACGCTCAAGCGCTTCCAGGACGACGTGCGCGAGGTCACGCAGGGATTCGAGTGCGGCCTGACGATCGACGGCTACAACGACATCAAGGAAGGCGACGTGCTCGAGGTCTACACCGTCCGCGAGGTCGCCCGCTCCGCGTAGCTACGCCCAGGCGTCGAAGAGGTAGCGATCGGCCTCGCGCGCGGCGCGCAGGACGATGGCGTTCGCGGCGACCGCGAGCGGCTGCGTCGTCGCGTCGACCAGCGCGTGGACGTCGGTCGGGTCGGCGGCCACCTTCGCGGCGTCCGCGTCGAGCGCGTGCATGGCGGTGAAGATGCCGGAGAGGGCGCTCGCGTAGGCGCTCGTCGGAGCCGTCTGCATACCGCCCAGCGTGGCGCGCGCCGGGCGTGCCCGCCTCACGCGTCCGGGGGAACCTCGCCGCGCGGACGGGTGAACACGTGCCGCAGCGCCGTCTCGTCGGTCGTGTCGGAGAGGAGCACGACCTCGTCTCCGGGCTCGAGCCGCAGCGACCCGCGCGGCTGCTCGGTGCGGCCGGCGCGGACGACGAGCGCGACCCACGTGTGCTCGCCGATCGGCAACTCGCGGATCCTGCGGCCGGCGGCGATCGCGCCGGGCGCGACGATCACGCGCATCACGTCCTCGGGCTCGTAGCGCAGCGCGACCGAGAGCGCGAAGCCGCGCGGCCGCCGCCGCAGGGTCATCGGCACGCCGAGCGTGCGCGCGAGCGGCTCGAGCGCGAGCCCCTGCGCGATCACCGACGCGGCGACGACGACGAACACGAGCCGGTAGATCAGATCGGCGTCCGGCACGCCGTCGAGCACGGCGAGCGCTGCGAGCAGGATCGGGACGGCGCCCTTGAAGCCGGTCAAACCGATGAAGACCTTCTCGCCGAGCCGCATTCGCTCGCCGGAGAGCAGCGGCACGACCGCGAGCGGGCGCACGACGAGCACGAGCACCGCCGCGAGCGCGAGGCCGTAGCCGACGGTCGACCAGCCGATGCCGGGCAGGTGGATCGTGAGGCCGAGCGCGGCGAAGACCACGATCTCGCCCAGCGACGCGAGCGCGGCGTGGAAGCGCTCGACCTCGCCCTTGAACGGCATGCGCGCGTCGCCGATCCACACGCCGGCCACGAACACCGCCAGGAAGCCCGACCCGTGCAGCAACGTCGCCCCGCCGTAGATCACGCCGGCGAGCGCGAGCGTTCGCAACGGGTTCAGGCCTTCGCGGGGGAGGGGATAGCGCCGCATCGCCCGCACGAGGACGAATGCGCCCAGGGCCCCAACGGCCACGCCCACGACCATCTCGAGCACGAAGTCGCCGGCTCCGCGCCACGCGGACGCCCCGGTCGACGCGTATGCGAGCAGGCCGACCACGAGCGCGATCGCGACCGGGTCGTTGGCACCCGCCTCGCCCTCGAGGATGGCGGGGACACGGCCGCCGATGTCGCGACGGGCGAGCACCGAGAACATGACCGCCGGATCTGTCGGCGCGAGGGCTGCGCCGATGATCGCCGCGGTCGTCCAGGACACGGGCAGGATCACCTGAGCGGCGAGCGCGCCGAGCGCGGCGGTCAGGAACGTGCCGACGACACCGAGCAGCACGATCGGCCGAAACGACGGGCGCAGCCGCCGCCAGCCGACCTGGACGCCGCCGTCGAAGAGGATCGCGATCAGGGCGACCACACCGATCCGCTCGACGTCGCGGATCGAGACCGGCTCCGAGAGTGCGGGCAGGAGGTCCGAGATCGCGGCCGTCGCGATCAGGAAGACGACGGGCGCCGGCACGCGCAGGCGGGCGGTCAGGCGGGTCGAGACGAGCGCCAGCCATAGTCCGGCGGCGACGACCGCGAGCACCACGGCGAAATCATGGATCTCGCGCATAACCAGGGTTCTACTTCACCGCGCGCAACCTCCGATAGCATCCGTCCGGCCATGCCGGCCGGATTCGTGGGCATCCTGAGCTTCGAGCTGCATCTGCCGGACGGCGGATCGCTCAAGGGCAAGCGCAAGCACCTGCTGCACACGAAGGCGCAGCTCGAGCGTCGCTTCGGCGCGTCCGTGGCCGAGGTCGACTACCACGACCGCTGGCAGCGCTCCCGCCTGACGATGGCGATCGTGCGCCGCGAGCACCACGCCGTCCAGCAGGCGCTCGTCGACGCCCAGAGCTACCTGAGCGGGCAGGAGTACGACCTGGTGGACTCGACGCGCACGGTGCTCTCGGTCGAGAGCGACCTGCCGGCGGGAAGGCTCTAGGCCAATGCCCACCGACCGCATACGACGCGTGAACATGGTGCTGCGCGAGGTGCTCGCCGAGGGCCTCGAGTCGCTCGGCGATCCCGGCCTCGGCTTCGTCACGATCACCGCGGTGCGCGCCGCCCCCGACCTGTCACAGGCGGCCGTCTACGTGAGCGTGCTCGGGTCGGAGCGGCGCCGGAGCCGGTCGCTGCGGGCGCTCGAGCGCGCCCGGGGCGTGCTCCAGTCGCGCATCGCACGCGAGCTCCACCTGAAGCGCACTCCCCAGCTGGCCTTCCACTATGATGAGACGATCGACCAGGCGATGCGGCTCGAGGAGCTGATCAGCCGTGAGCACTCACCGCTGGTCGAAGCGCAGCCCGGAATGACCGACATCGCACTCGATACCGACCTGGAGTCCGTGGTCGCCGCTCTCGCTGCGGCCGACCGCGTCATCATCGCCACCCACGAGAACCCGGACGGCGATGCCATCGGCTCGATGTCGGCAGCGGCGGGGGCGCTGCGGCAGCTGGGCAAGGAGGTGCGCACCTACCTCGAGCCCGAGTCGAGCATCCCGCACGAGGTGGCGTTCCTCGACACCGATGGTCTCGAGCGCCAGTTCGACCCGGCGTCGCTCGCGGGCTGGACGCTGCTCGCCCTCGACTGCGGCAACGAGCGCCGCCTGGGCGGCCAGTACGCCGACCTGCTCACCGGCTGCTCGCCCGTGATCGACGTCGACCACCATCACGACAACAGCCGCTTCGGGGGCGTCAACCTGATCGACGGCAGCGCGTCGTCGACGGCCGAGATCCTGGTGCGCATCTTCGACAAGCTCGGGGCCGAGCTCACGCCGGCCATCGCCGAGGCGCTCTACGTCGGCCTCGTCACCGACACCGGCCGGTTCCAGTACCGCACCACGAGCCCGGCCGCGCTGCGCCTGGGCGCGCGCCTGGTCGAGGCCGGCGTCGACGTGCACAAGGTGTTCGAGCGCGTCTTCGAGAGCGTCCAGCCGGGCAAGCTGCGGCTGCTGGGCCGCGTGATCGAGAACTCCGTCTCCTACTGCGACGGCCGCCTGCTCGTCTCGCACGTCACCCGCGAGGACCTGGCGCTCGTGGCCGGCGACGAGGCGACGACCGAGGGGCTGATCGACCATCTGCGCGCCGTCGAGGGCGTGCAGGTCGCGGGCCTGATCCGCGAGCAGGTGCCGCTGGTCGACGGCAGCCTCGCCCCCAACCGCGTGTCGCTGCGCTCGCGCGGGCTGATCGACGTCTCTGCGATCGCGCGGCTCTCGTCGGGCGGAGGGCACAAGCAGGCCGCGGGGTTCTCCCATCCGGGCAGCGTCGACGACATCCGCCGGTTCATCGTGTCGGAGGTCAGCGCACAGCTCGCCGAGTCGGCCGCGTAGGGCTCCCATGCCCGAGGTGACCGGCCTCTACCTGGTCGACAAGCCCGCCGGGCCCTCATCGTTCGCGGTGCTGCGCGGGCTGCGGCCGGCGCTCGGGCGCAAGCTCGGCCACGCCGGCACGCTCGACCCGTTCGCGACCGGCCTCCTGCTCGTCGTCGCCGGCCGCGCGACCCGCCTGGCCACCTACCTCTCCGGCGTGGACAAGGCCTACGAGGCCGTCGTCCAGTTCGGGGCGGTCTCGACGACGCACGACCCCGAGGGCGAGATCACGGCGTCCGGCCCGGCGACCGACGCGGCCGCCGTGGCCGCCGCGGCGCGCGGGCTCGTCGGCGAGATCACCCAGGCGGTGCCGGCGGCGTCCGCGGTCAAGGTCGACGGCGAGCGCGCCTACGCGCGCATGCGCCGCGGCGAGACGGTCGTGCCGCCGCCGCGGCGGGTGACGATCCACCGGCTCGACGTCGCCGCGTTCGACGCCGAGCAGCAGCGCGCGACCATCGCCGTGCGCTGCTCGAAGGGCACCTACATCCGCCAGCTCGCCGCCGACCTCGGCACCGCGACGGGTGCGGGGGCGTACTGCCGCGAGCTGCGGCGCACGCACGTCGGCAGCTTCGACGTGGCCGACGCGGGGACGCCCGACGACATCCGGGCCGACCCGTTCGGGCGCTGGTACCGCTCCGCCGCCGACGCCCTCCCGCACCTGCCGGCGCGGGCACTCGACGACGGCGAGCAGGCCGACATCGCCCACGGCCGCGCGCTGCGGCGCCATGGCGAGGACGGCGTCACCCGCCTGCTCGCGGGGGGCGAGCTGCGCGCCGTGGCCGAGCCGCGCGGCGAGCAGCTGCAGCCGGTGGTGGTGCTGTGATCGTCCGCCAGAGTCTGGCCGACGTCCCGCACGGCGAGCGGTCGGTCGCGCTCGGCAGCTTCGACGGCGTGCACCTGGGCCACCGCGCGGTGATCGGCGAGGCCGTCGCGACCGCCGCGCAGCGCGGTCTGAAGTCGGCCGTGATCACGTTTCACCCGCCGCCGATCGCGGTGCTGCGGCCGCAGGTGCGGCTGGTGCAGCTCTCAGCGCTCAGCCGGCGCGCGGCGCTGGTTGCCGAGCTCGGCGCCGACGAGCTCGTGATCGTGCGCTTCGACCGCGAGTTCGCCGCCCTCGACGCCGACGCGTTCGCCGACCACGTGCTGGCCGGCGCGCTGGGCGCACGGCACGTGAGCGTGGGGGAGAACTTCCACTACGGCCACGGTGCGCGCGGCAACCCCGCGCTGCTGGCCGAGGAGGGCGTGCGGCTCGGGTTCGACGTCCACGTCGAGCCCCTGCTCGAGGTCGACGGGGCGCCGATCTCCTCGTCGCGGGTGCGCGAGCTGATCACGGCCGGGGACGTCGAACGGGCGGCCCGGCTCCTCGGCCGGGCGCCGTGGCTCGAGGGCGCGGTCGTGCGCGGCGACGGCCGCGGGCGCGACCTGGGCTTCCCGACCGCGAACCTGGCCCTCGTCCCGCGCTCGCCGAGCCCGGCGATCGGCATCTACGCGGGCGTCGCCCACCTGCCCGGATCGAGCCACGCCGCTGCAATCAGCGTGGGCTACAACCCGACCTTCACCGACGACCGCAGCGAGGTGCGCGTCGAGGCCTACCTGCTCGACTTCGACGCCGACATCTACGGATCGCCGCTGCGGCTCGACCTGACCCACCGGCTGCGCGACGAGATCCGCTTCGACGCGGTCGACGCGCTGGTGGAGCAGCTGCACCGCGACGTCGCGGCCGTCCGCTCGCTCGCCGGTTGACGGGGCCAGGCCCCACTTCTCCACGGCTGAATGGTGCCTGGCACCGCATCGCGGTGCCAGGCACCGGTCATCCGCTCGACCAGGCAATCAGGTCGACGCCGTCCCACCACCAGGCCTGTCCGCCCTCGCGGCCGGCGATGCGCAATGCGAGCTCCGCGTCGCTGTGCGCCGAGACGAAGCCGTCGATCGCGGCCCGAACCCTGGCCCAGTCGGCGTTGTCGGCCACGATCAGCGCCCGGTTCGCGAGGTGGGGTATGACCGCGATGAACGCCGCCAGCGTCGCTTCGGTCGAGTGGTCGGCGTCGTAGAAGAACACGCCGACCGGCGGCAGGTCAGCGGCGGCGAGCACGGCGGCGGCATCGCCGTCCAGCATCCGTGCACGGGCGGCCACCCCGAAGCGCTCGAGGTTTGCATGCAGCGCCTCGGGATCGGAGTCCTCGAACGAGAAGTTGTCGATGCCGATGCACTCCGCCTGGCCCGAGAGCGCGGCGGCGATCAGGCTCCGCCCGCGGTACGTGCCCGCCTCGACGTAGCACTCGCCGGGCTCGAGATGACGGGCGGCCAACGCGATCAGTGCCAGATTGTTCTCCTCGGAGAGGCCGTCCACCGTGTCGAGCACGACCCGCAGCGACCGGTCGCGCGGCACCTCGGAGCGGGGGAAGTCGGCGAACAGCCCCGGCAGCTCACGCAGGAAGCCCTCGACGTCCACGCGAGCGGCTAGGCCGGCACGGGCGTGCGGCCCAGGCTCTCGATGGTGCGCCGCAGGCCCTCGTCGAGCGACACCTTCGGCTCCCAGCCGAGCACCTCGCGCGCCCGGGAGATGTCGGGCTTGCGCACCTTGGGGTCGTCGATCGGCAGGCCCTCGAACACGATCTCCGAGCGCGACGCGGTCAGCTGGACGATCTTCTCGGCCAGGTCGATCAGCGTCATCTCGTCGGGGTTGCCGACGTTCACCGGCTGGTGGTAGTCGCTCATCGCGAGCCGGAACAGGCCCTCGATCAGGTCCTCGACGTAGCAGAACGAGCGCGTCTGGCTGCCGTCGCCGAACACGGTGATCGGCTTGCCCTCGAGCGCCTGGCGCAGGAACGTGGGGATAGCGCGGCCGTCGTGCTGGCGCATCCGCGGACCGTAGGTGTTGAAGATGCGGGCGATGTGCGTGTCGACGCCCTGCTGGCGGTGGTAGGCCATCGTCATCGCCTCGGAGTAGCGCTTGGCCTCGTCGTAGACCCCGCGCGGGCCGACCGGGTTCACGTTGCCCCAGTACTCCTCGCGCTGCGGGTGCACCTCGGGGTCGCCGTACACCTCCGACGTGGACGCGATCAGGAACCGCGCCCGCTTGAACTTGGCCAGGCCAAGGGCATTGTGGGTGCCGTACGAGCCGACCTTGAGCGTCGCGAGCGGCAGCCGCAGGTAGTCGACCGGGCTCGCCGGCGAGGCGAGGTGGAAGACCACGTCGACCGGCTCCTCGACGCTGATGAACTCGACGCAGTTGTGGTAGCGGAAGTCGAACTGCCCGCCGCGCAGGCGCTCGATGTTCTCGAGGCTGCCCGTGTCGAGGTTGTCGAGGCAGATCACCCGCCAGTCGCGGTCGAGCAGGTACTCACACAGGTGCGAACCCAGGAATCCGGCGCCGCCGGTCACGACTGCGGTGCTCAATGTGCCTCCATGACGGTGGTAGAGATGGAGCAGTGTACGGGACAGTCCCCCTGACGAACCGCATATCGCCTGCAGACGGCCTCTGGAGGGGAGACTGTCCCGTGGTGGTCTGCGAGCGCTCTGCTACCCTGCCCCCGGCCGCACCGCGGAGCTGGCGAAGCTTGCCGACGCAGCTCTGGGATGCCGGCGACTGGATGCAAACGAGGCAAGGAGGTGTGGGCGATGCCGCTCACCCAGGAACAGAAGACGGAGCTCATCGGCAAGTTCGGGGCAAGCTCGACCGACACCGGCTCCACCAAGGTGCAGGTCGCCCTGCTCACGCAGCGGATCAGCGAGCTCACCGAACACATGAAGATCCACAAGCACGACCATCACTCACGCCGCGGCCTGCTCAAGCTGGTCGGCCGGCGGCGCCGGTTGCTGACCTACATGCAGAAGCACGACCTGGAGGGCTACCGCGCGTTGATCAAGGAGCTGGGCCTGCGCCGGTGAGGCGCGCGACCAGGTATGAGGCTGGCCCGCGGTTGGCGCGGGCCCGAGGAGAGAAGAGAGAGATATGAGCATTGCAGTTGAGGCCGGGGCGACGCGTCTTGTCGCGAGCATCGGCGACAAGGAGATCAGCTTCGAGACCGGCGCCGTCGCCAAGCAGGCGCACGGAGCGGTTCTGGTGCAGCAGGAGGGCACAGTTGTGCTCGCCACCGCTGTCGGCCGGACCGAGGGTCGTGAGGGGGCGGACTTCTTCCCGCTCACGGTCGACGTCGAAGAGAAGGCCTACGCCGCCGGCAAGATCCCGGGCGGGTTCTTCAAGCGCGAGGGCCGCGCCGGCGAGAAGGCCATCCTGACCGCCCGCATGGTCGACCGGCCGATCCGGCCGCTGTGGCCGAAGGGCTACAAGAACGAGGTCCAGGTCATCGTGACCACGTTCTCGGCCGACCAGGTGCACCCGCACGACATCCTGGCCATCAACGGCTCGTCGGCGGCGCTGATGCTGTCGCCCATGCCGTTCCTGGGCCCGGTGGGCGCCGTGCGCATCGGCCGCATCGACGGCCGGCTGGTCGTGAACCCAACGCTGCCCGACCTGAAGGATTCGACGCTCGACCTGATCGTGTGCGGCTCGCCCGAGGCGATCACCATGGTCGAGGCGGGCGCGCAGGAGATCGCCGAGGAGGACCTGATCACGGCGCTCGAGCTCGCCCACGGCGAGATCAAGAAGCTGTGCCAGCTCCAGATCGAGCTCGCTGCCAAGGCCGGCCAGCCCAAGTGGGCCGACGGCGCGGTCACCGAGTCTCTGCGCCAGACGCACGGCGCCGCGCTCACGGCCGCGATCGCCGAGGGCGGCCTGGCCGCGCTTCCGGGCAAGATCGACGCCATCCAGCGTGCCGAGCTGCCCGAGATCGGCGGCAGCTCGACCGACGCCGACGTGCTCCAGCGCCAGCGGGTGCAGTTCGGATTCGTCCAGCTCGGCACCGAGGTGCGCGAGGGGGCGGTCTACCCGCACGTCAAGGAGCAGTTCGGCGACGCGATCCGCGCGCTGACCGACGCCGAGCAGGACTCGAAGGAGCTCAAGTCTGCCAAGCGGCACGCGCTGTACGACCACATCGCCGCCACGATCCGGCTGCCGTTCCCGAGCCGGGTCGAGAGCGACGGCGACGGCCAGGGACCGCTCGACGCGGCCACCCGGCCGGCGGTGCTCGGCGTGTGCGACAAGCTCTACAAGGAGATCGTGCGCACGAAGATCGCGGTCGACAAGCGCCGGCCGGACGGCCGCTCCGAGACCGAGATCCGGTCGATCACCTCTTCGGTGAGCGTCATGCCGCGCACGCACGGCTCGGCGCTCTTCACCCGCGGCCAGACCCAGGCGCTCACGCTGTGCACGCTCGGGACGGCCAAGGAGGAGCAGCGCATCGACGACCTCTCGCTCGACGAGACCAAGCGCTACATCCACCACTACAACTTCCCGCCGTTCAGCGTCGGCGAGACCGGCTTCATGCGCGGCCCGAAGCGGCGCGACATCGGTCACGGCGCGCTGGCCGAGCGGGCGCTCGTGCCCGTCATCCCGAGCGCCGTCGACTTCCCCTACACGCTGCGGCTGGTGTCGGAGATCCTGGAGTCGAACGGCTCCTCGTCGATGGCGTCGGTGTGTGGCTCGACCCTCTCGCTGATGGACGCCGGCGTCCCGATCAAGGCCCCGGTGGCCGGGATCGCGATGGGGCTCATCAAGGAGGGCGACGACTACGTCATCCTGACCGACATCCAGGGCGCCGAGGACCATCTCGGTGACATGGACTTCAAGGTCGCGGGCACCGACCAGGGCGTCACCGCGCTGCAGATGGACATCAAGATCACCGGTGTCACCACCGAGATCCTGCGCAGCGCGCTCAGCCAGGCGCGTGACGCCCGCATCCACATCCTCGGCAAGATGCGCGAGGCGATCGCCGAGCCCCGCACGGAGCTCGCGGCGCACGCGCCGCGGATCGTCAGCACCAAGATCCACCCCGACTTCATCGGCATGGTGATCGGCAAGGGTGGCGAGACGATCCGGGGCCTCGAGGCCGACTACGAGGTGCAGATCGACATCGAGGAGGATGGCACGATCCGCATCTACGGCACGAACGGCGAGCTCGCCGAGCAGTGCCGGCTCGCCATCGAGGCGATGACGAAGGAGGTCGAGGTCGGCGACGAGTACACCGGCAAGGTGGTCAAGATCACCGACTTCGGCGCGTTCGTCGAGCTGCGCAAGGGCGTGGACGGCCTGCTGCACGTGAGCCGGATCCTGCCGAAGGGCAACCGGCTGCAGTCGGCCGCCCAGGTCATCGACCGCGGCGACACCGTCAAGGTGACCGTGGCCGAGGTGGACAAGGAGAAGGGCCGCATCGGCCTGACCCTGCTGGCCAAGCTCGAGGGCGACACCGAGATCACCCCCGAGCAGCTCGTCGAGGTGGCCGAGCGCACGCCCGCGCCGCCGCGCGAGGAGCGCCCGCCCCGCCGCGACGGCGGCCGCGACCGCGGGCCGCGCCGCCGCTAGGACGCACGTGGAGGGGGCGGCCACGGCCGCCCCCTCCGCCGTCTAGCCTTCATCGCCGTGCAGCGATACACCATCACCACCCTCGACGGGGGCGAGCGCGTCGTGTCCGAGCGGGTCTCGTCGGTGCGCTCGGTCGCGATCGGGATCTGGATCGGCGCCGGCTCGCGCGACGAGGCGCCGTCCCAGGCCGGCATGTCGCACCTGATCGAGCACCTGCTGTTCAAGGGCTCGGCGCGCTACTCGACGGTCGAGATCGCCCAGATCTTCGACGGCCTCGGCGGCGAGCTGAACGCCGCCACCGGCCGCGAGTACACCGTCGTCTACGCCCGCGTCCTGGACGCGCACCTCGAGCCGGCACTCGACGTGATGGCCGACATGGTGCTGCAGCCGCGCTTCGACGCCGGCGAGATGAGCTCCGAACGCGATGTCGTGCTCGAGGAGATCGCGATGTACGACGACACTCCCCAGGATCTCGTGCACGACCTGATTGCGCAGGCCGTGTTCGGCGACCACCCGCTCGGACGGCCGGTGATCGGCACCGGCGAGGTGATCTCGGCGACGACGCCCGCCCACGTGCGCGGCTACCACGACGCCCGCTACGTCGGCCCGAACATCGTCGTCGCCGCCGCGGGCAACCTCGACCACGAGCCGCTTGCACACGCGGTCGAGACGCGCTTCGCGCCGCTCAGCCGCATCCCCGACCCGACCGCCGGCGTGCGGCCGCTGTGGGTGGGGGAGTCGCAGCCGCGGTCGCTCTTCCAGCAGAAGGACACCGAGCAGTTCCACGTTGCCCTCGGCGGCCTGGGGCTCCCGCGCTCCGACCAGCGCCGGTTCGCCGCGTCGCTGCTCGACTCGATGCTCGGCGGCTCGGCGTCGTCGCGCCTGTTCCAGGAGATCCGCGAGCGGCGCGGCATGGCGTACTCGGTGTACACGTACGCCTCCCAGTACGCGGACACCGGGATGATCGGGGTCTACCTGGGCACGCGCGAGGACAACCTCGCCGAGTGCATGCGCATCATCGCCGACCAGTTCCAGGTCATGGGCGACGGCGGCTTCGACGCCGCCGAGCTGGCCCGGGCCAAGGAGAACCTGAAGGGCCGGATCATGCTGTCGATGGAGTCGACCTCCAACCGCGCCAGCCGGCTCGGGAAGTCGGTGCTGACCGACACGGAGCTCCTGTCGCTCGACCGCATCTGCGCCGAGATCGACGCGGTCGACGCCGAGGCGGTCGCGGCGCTCGCCCGCCAGCTGTTCACCCCCGAACGGCTCTCGGCCGCGGGCATCGGCCCTGACGAGGAGCGGTTCGGCGAGGCGCTCGCCGTGCTCAACCCGGCGCTCGTCCCGGCCGAGGCGCCTATCGCCGCAGCCGGTCGTCGAGGACGACGTGGATCGGCGGGCGGCCCGGAGGCGTGACGGTGAACGCGAGCCCCCATGCGCCCGGCATCAGCCACGCCGGCATGCGCGTGCGGTAGGCCACCGAACCGCGCAGGTCATACGAGGCGACGCCCATCGCCATCCCGAGCATCCCGGCGTCGACGCGCACCCGCGCCGCCGTGACCGGGCGTCCGCCCCGCACGACGGCGACGGTGACCCCGTTCGGCCGGTCGGCCCGGTTCGGCGAGACGGCGATCGCGATGCGGTAGCCCCCGCGAACCAGACGCACGCGGACGGCGCCGGGACCGACCCGGCGGACGAGGGCGCCGGTGGGGGCGTGGAATGCGGCGTCCACTGGGGCTCCTGGCGCGACAACGGCGCCGACCGTGACGGCGCTCGCACCGCCCCCACCGCATGCGGCGCAAAGGAGCGTGCAGAACACCACGGCGGCGGAGCCGTGCCCGCGCCGCCTACGCCTCGACACGTGCCTCGTCGCCGACGTGGAACCGCTGCACGAGCGTCTGCAGGGCGCTTGCGGTGTTGCTGACCGAGCGCGCCACTGCCGCCATCTCGTCGGTCGAGGCCGACGTCTGCTCCGTCGCCGCGGACATCTCCTGCGCAGCGGCCGACGCGGACTCGGCCGAGGTCGTCACGCCGTCGAGCCGCTCCTCCATACCCGCTGCCTGTCCGGCGATGGACGTCCCTGCGGCTGCGATCTGCGATGCGGACTCGGCCACGCGCATCACGGCCTCGTCGATCTTGACGAACCGGGCGCGCACCGCCTCGACCGTGTCCGCGCCGCCGCTCGTGCGGCGCGCGCTCTCCTCGACGACCGCGGCGACCTGCGCCGTCTCGCCCTGCATCTCGAGCACGAGCGTCGAGATCGAGCGCGCCGCCTCCTGGGAGTCAGCAGCCAGCTTGCGCACCTCCTCGGCCACGACCGCAAACCCGCGGCCCTGCTCCCCGGCCCGCGCGGCCTCGATCGCGGCGTTGAGAGCGAGCAGGTTGGTCTGGCCGGCGATCCCGGTGATCGTGTCCACGATGCCGCCGATCTGGGCCGACTTCGCGGTGAGTTGCTCCATGGCGGCGGTGAGCTGCGCGCTCGACTCGGTGAGGCTGCCCATCGCGGAGTACGCCTGCTCGGCGGCCTCGACGCCCTCGGCGGCCAGGCGGTGGGCCACCGCGGCGTCCTCGGCGGTGCCGGAGGCACCCTCTGATGCTGCGCGGGCAGCGGTCACGACCAGGCCGACGCCCTCCCGCGTCTGGCTCACGAGCGCCACCTGCGTCTCGGTGCCGGCCGCCATGTTCTCGATCGCGCTTGCGATCTCGCCGGTGGCGCGGCGCGTCTCGTCGGAGCCGGTCGCGACCCGCCCCGACGTCTCGACGAGCCCGTCGCTGACTTCGTGGATCTCGCGGACGAGCGATCCCAGCGAGGCGACCATCTGGTTGTAGGCGTCCGCGACGCGGCCGAGCTCGTCGCCCGACGGGGGCACCGTGCGGGTGAGATCGCCGGCGGCGACGGCCTCGGCCGCCTCGAGCAACGTGCGGGTGCGGCCGAGGATCCCGCGCGACACCGCGACCGAGACCATGGTCGCGAGCACGAGGGCCAGGACGGCCAGGACGATGAGGATCACCCGGGCGCGCGCCGCGATCCGGTCTGCCGCGCTCACCTGGGCGACCTCCGCCTGGCGCGCGACCTGGGCGAACGTCGCCGCGTCGCCGGAGATGTTGCCGTAGTCGAGCAGCACCGGGCCGAGCGCGATCTCGCGGGCGCGGCCGTAGGCTCCGGTGCGAAGCGCGCCGCGGGTGACGTGGTCCAGCGCCAGGAAGGCGGCGAACTCCGTCTTGATCTTCGTGACGAGCGAGACCTGCTCCGGGTTTGCGGAGCGCTCGCGCAGCACCCTGAGGGCCGACCGGAACTCCGCGATCGCGCTGTCGAGATCGGCGGACTGATCGCCACGGCCGAGCGTGTTTGCGTTCTCCCAGGCGGCGAGATCCGAGGACGCCTTGGCCACGTCGTCGGCTGCCTGCACCTGCACCGCGCTCTGCGTCGCGAGCGTCCGGGTGGCGGCGTGCTGACGCTGGAGGGCGAGCAGCGAGACGAGCAGGGTGAGGACGAGCAGCGCACCGACGGCGCCGAAGCCGGTGACGAGCTTCGCCCGGATCGAGAGGGAGCGGGAGAGGGAGCGGATCACGAGAGGTGCACCGGGTAGACGGCCTTCTCGCCGTTCAGGGAGACGGTGATCGTGAAGTCGTGGCCGTACGCCATGTTGGCGTTGTTGCCGTAGTGGTAATCGCGTGCGCCCACGATCACGTCCTGCATGATCGTGACGCGCACCCGCTCGATCGAGTGCGCCGTGTGGTCGACGACCGTGATCGTCGGGTGGGCGCCGTGCACGGGCCTGCCGGTGGCGAGCGAGTAGATGTGCGCCTCGAAGTGGCGCGCGTCCGGCGTGATCGGGGCCATCGTGCCGCGGATGTTCAGCTCGCCTTCCGTGGGGTGGATCCGGGCCGCGAGCTTCGGCGCGTACATGTGCTCCGGCGGCACGACGTTCAGCACGATGAGGTAGTGGCGGGTGGTGCGCACCTTGGTCACGCCGGCCTCTTTGGCCGCCGCGTAGTGCACCTGCTGGGCGCCGCCGCCGAGGCCGAAGGCGGCCAGGCCGTACGCGGCTGCGGCGATGAGCGCCGCCGTTACGACGAGGGCCGCCGCTGCCTTGAGGAGAAATCGCATGCCCCGTGTGATCGGCCCCGAGGCGGGTCGGTGCAGGCCAATTGTTACGTAGTCTGGGGTCATGCGAAGTGGTGAGGGTGAGCGGACGCCGACGAGAGGAGAGCCACGTGGAGCCGCTGCTGCAGGGCAAGAACGCGATCATCTACGGCGCCGGCGGCGGGATCGGCCGCGGCGTCGCCCGTACCTTCGCCCGCGAGGGTGCCCGCGTCTTTCTGGCGGGGCGCACGAAGGAGCGCCTCGACGCGGTCGCCGCCGACATCCGCAAGGCCGGCGGCCGGGCCCACGTCGCCGTCGTCAACACGCTCGACGAGGAGGAGGTGGCCGAACATGCCCGCGCGGTCTGCGACCTCGTCGAGAGCCTGGACGTCTCCTGGAACCTGACCTCGCGCGGCGACGTCCAGGGCATCCCGCTCGTCGACATGCAGCTGACCGATTTCATCGCGCCGATCGCCACCGGGGTGACGACCACCTTCATCACCGCCCGCGCCGCCGCCCGCATCATGACCACGCAGGGCAGCGGGGTCATCCTGGCGCTGACGAGCGGATCGTCGCGCGGCACCCACCCGATGATGGGCGGTACCGGGCCGGCCGACGCGGCCACCGAGACGTTCCTCCGCTACCTGGCCGCCGAGGTCGGCAAGCAGGGTGTGCGCGTCGTCGGCCTGTGGACGGCGGGCGTGCCGGAGACCTTCGGCCTCGCCGACGACACCAATCCCAGCCGCACGGGGCTGACCGGGGCCGACATCGAGCGCATGCTCGGCCCGATGACCATGCTCGGCCACGCGCCCCGGCTCGCCCAGGTGGCCGAGGCGGGCGCGTTCCTGGCGTCCGACCGTGCCGGCGGGATCACCGGGACGATCGTGAACGTCACCTGCGGGCTCGTGCCCGGCTGAGCTTGTAGCATCGGGCGATGCTGCGGGTCGTGATCTCCGGCGCAACGGGCGCCGTGGGGCGTGCGCTCGTCCCCGCCGTCGAGGCCGAGCCCGACCTCGCGGTGGTGGGGGTCGCCGCGCCGTCGCTCGGGAGGAGCCTGCCCGAGGCGCTCGCGGGCGGCGCCGACGTCGCCGTCGACTTCACCGTCCCCGCCGCCGCGGCGGCCGCATGCGAGGCCGCGATCGCCGCGCGCGTGCCGCTCGTACTGGGGACGACCGGCCTGTCTCCGGACGATCTCGGCCGCATCGGCGAGCGCGCCGCCGCCGCCGGCGTGCCGATCTTCGCGGCCGCCAACTTCGCCATCGGGGCGGTGCTGATGATGCGCTTCGCCGAGCAGGCGCACGCGCTCATGCCGACCTGCGAGATCGTCGAGCTGCACGCGAGCACCAAGCGCGACGCGCCCTCGGGCACCGCGCTTGCCACCGCCGCGCGCCTGGGCGGATCGGTGCCGATCCACAGCGTGCGCCTGCCGGGGCTCGTCGCCCACCAGGAGGTCATCTTCGGCGCCCCCGGGCAGACGCTCTCGATCCGCCACGACACCACCTCGCGCGAGGCGTTCGTGCCGGGGGCGCTGCTTGCGATCCGGCGCGTGGGCGGGCTCCCGCCGGGACTCACGAGCGGCCTGGAGGCACTGCTGTGAGCCGCCCGGAGCCCGTCGCAGACCTCGACTGGGGGCCGGGGCAGGCCCGCGAGCTCACGGGCGCGATGCTCGATCTGTGGTGCGACCTGCTCGAGCGCATGCGCGAGATGCCCGTCGCGCCGCCGCTCGACGAGGCCACCGTGGCCCGCAAGGCGGCGCTGCCGGTGCCGGTCGAGCCGCTCTCGACCGACGAGCTGGCGGGCCTGCTGCGGCCGCTCGTGATGGAGAACTCCACCCTGTGCGGCCACCCCGGGTTCATGGCCTACATCTCCGGCTCGGGCACCGTCCCCGGCGCGGCGGCCGACCTGCTCGCCGCGGCGCTCAACCCCAACGTCGGCGGCTGGAGCCTTGCGCCCGCCGCGACCGAGGTCGAGCTGCACCTGACGCGCTGGCTGGCCGAGCGGTTCGGCCTCCCGGCGGGCGCAGGCGGGCTGATGACGAGCGGCGGCGCGGCCTCGAACATGACCGCGCTCAAGGCCGCGCGCGACGCGAGCACGCCCGGCGACGTGCGCCAGGACGGCATCGACGGCCTGCGGCTCGTGCTCTACGCCTCCGAGGAGGCGCACGCCACCATCGCCGAATCGGCCGACCTGATGGGACTGGGCGAGCGGGCGGTGCGCGCGATCCCGACCGACACCGGCTACCGCATGCGCCTCGACGACCTGCGCGCGGCGCTTCAGGCAGACCTCGCCGCCGGGATGCGGCCGTTCGCGGTGGTCGCGACCGCCGGCACCACGGCCACCGGCGCGGTCGACCCGCTACCCGAGATCGCCGACCTGTGCGCCGGGCACGGCCTGTGGCTGCACGTCGACGCCGCCTACGGCGGGGCGGCGATGCTCGCGCCCGACCTGCGCCCGCTGCTGGCGGGCATCGAGCGGGCCGACTCGATCGCGTTCGATCCGCACAAGTGGCTCTACACGCCGCAGTCAAGCGCGTGCCTGCTCGTGCGCGACCCGCGCCGCCTGCTGCGCAGCTTCTCGATCGACGCCGCCTACGTCCGCGACGACGCGAGCCTGTCCGGCCGGGGCATGAACATCGGCGAGCTGGGGCCGCAGTGGTCGCGCGCGTTCCTCGCCCTCAAGGTGTGGCTCTCGCTGGCCGCGCACGGCACGGCCGCCTACGGCCGCCGCATCGCCCACGATGTCGCGCTCGCCCGATATCTGGACGAGCGGGTGCGCGCCCATCCCGACCTCGAGCCGATGTGCCCCGTCACGCTCTCGATCGCCTGCTTCCGCTACGCGCCGCAGACGCCGGCGCTCGACGATGCGGCGCTCGACGCCCTGAACGAGCGGCTGATGATCGCGATCCGCCGCGACGGGCGCGCGTTCCCGTCGAACGCGGTGCTGGGCGGCCGCTACTGCCTGCGCGCGTGCCTGGTCAACCACCGCACCGAGGCGGACGACATCGACGCGCTGGTCGAGGCGACCGTCAGGCTCGGCGCGGAGATCGCCGGGTCAGGGCTCGAGGTGGCGTAGCGCGTCGAGCGCACGCGCCGCGGCGTCCGCCGACGCGGGCGAGAGCGGCATGCGCACATCCGGGGTGGGGATGCGGCCGAGCGCATGCAGCACGGCCTTGATCACGGCCGGACTCGGCTCGGCGAAGAGCGCACCGACCAGCGGCAGCAGCATCTCGGCGAGCGGGCGGCCGCCGGCCACGTCGCCGCGCACGCCATGGGCGATCATCGCGGCGAACTGGCCCGTGCACACGTTGGCCGAGGCGGCGATCGCGCCGGCGCCGCCCATCAGGACGAGCGGGAAGAGGAATGCGTCGTCGCCACCCAGGAGCGCGAACCGCTCGTGTGACCCTGCGAGCACGCGCAGCGTGTCGGCATCGATGCCGCCCACGGCCTGCTTCACGCCGGCGATGTTGTCGGTCGCAGCCAGCTCGAGCAGGGCGTCGGCGCCCAGGCCGCGGCCGGTGCGGTAGGGGATGTTGTAGACGATCAGGGGCACCGGCGAGCGCTCGGCGACCGCCTGGAAGTGGCGCACGATCGCGGCCTCAGACGGGCGCACGTAGTACGGCACCACGGCGAGCGATGCCGCCACGCCCGGCACGTCGGCGAGCGCCTCATGCCGCTGGATCGTGGTGCGGGTGTCGTTCGTGCCCGCCCCGACGACGAGCACGGCCTCGCGGGCCGCGCACACCTCGGCGCAGACGGCGACGACAGCCGCGCGCTCTCGGTCGTCGAGCGACGTCGGCTCGCCCGTCGTGGCCAGGGCGACGATGCCGGCGGCCCCCGCGGCGAGCGCCCGGTCGGCGAGGCCGCCCAGCGCGTCCAGGTCGACCGCGCCGTCCGCAGCGAACGGCGTGACGAGCGGGACGAGAACGCCGGACGGCCGGAAGCTCGCGCTCATGCGTCTGAGTCTACGGGTAGACTGCGGGCATGGCAGCGCCGTTGGGCGAACTCTTGACTGCGATGGTGACGCCGTTTCAGTCGGACGGCGCGGTCAACTTCGCATCCGCCCGGCGGCTCGCACACCACCTCATCGAGAGCGGCTCCGACGGCATCGTGATCTGCGGGACCACCGGCGAGGGCCCGACGGTTTCCGACCGCGAGAAGCTCGACCTGATGGACGCGATCGCCGAGGAGGTGGGGGCGTCGGCGTGCATCGTGGCCAACACGGGCACCTACGACACGCACCACTCGGTGGCGCTCACGCGCGCGGCGCTCGAGACGGGCGCCGACGCATTCCTGGCGGTCACGCCCTACTACAACAAGCCGCCGCGGGCGGGCATCATCGCCCACTTCAGCGCGATCGCCGAGGCCGCCGACGGCCGCCCGGTGATCATCTACAACATCCCGCAGCGGGTGGTCGTGAACCTCGAGCCCGACGTGCTCGCAGAGCTCGGCCTCATCCCCAACATCGTGGCGGTGAAACAGGCGACGGCCGACCTCGACCAGGCCCGCCGGATCCTCGCCGACACGGGCCTTGCGCTCTACGCCGGCAACGACGATCTGCTGTACCCGTTCCTGGAGATGGGCGGCAAGGGCGGGGTGTGCGTCGCCTCCCATGTGGCCGGCATGCAGATGCGCAGGATGATCGACCTCGCCCGCGCCGGCGACATGGACGCCGCCCGCGCGCAGGACGAAGCGCTCCACGACCTGTACACGGCGCTCGCCGTGACGACGAACCCCATCCCGGTCAAGGCGGCACTGAACCTGCTCGGCCACGACGTCGGCGGCCTGCGCCTGCCGCTGGTCGAGGCCGACGCCGCCCAGACGGCGACGGTCGCCGCAGCGCTCGAGGCGGCCGGGATCCACCCCGCCGCCCGGGTCTAGATCGCATGCCGACCCCCGTGCGAATCATCCCGCTCGGCGGGCTGGGCGAGGTGGGGAAGAACATGACCGTGTTCGAGCGCGACGGCCGCCTGCTGCTGCTCGACGCCGGCCTCTCGTTCCCACACTCGGAGATGTTCGGGATCGACCTCGTGCTGCCCGACTTCCGCTACGTGACCGAGCGCGCCGACCGGCTCGAGGCGATCGTGCTCACGCACGGCCACGAGGATCACATCGGCGCCCTGCCGCACCTGCTGCGCGAGGTGGGCACCGGCGCGGAGGTGTGGGGCACGCGGCTGACGCTCGGGATGGTGAAGTCCAAGCTCGACGAGCACGGCCTGCTCGCCCACACCGAGTTGGTCGAGATCGACCCCGAGGGCGGTATCGTCGAGGTGGGCCCGTTCAACGCCGAGTTCGTCCGCGTCACCCACTCGGTGCCGGATGCGGTCGCCGTCGTGCTGCACACCGAGTTCGGCCCGATCGTGCACACCGGCGACTTCAAGCTCGACGAGACGCCGGTCGACGGCCGCGTGACCGACCTCCCGCGGCTCTCCGCCCTCGGCGACCAGGGCGTGGCGCTCTTGATGGCCGACTCGACGAACTCGGAGCGGCCGGGACACACGCCGTCGGAGCGGACGGTGGCGGCGTCGCTGCGCCAGATCGTGCGCGACGCGCCGGGACGCGTGATCGTGACGTCGTTCTCGTCCCACATCCACCGCCTGCAGCAGGTGATCGACGCGGCGCAGGCCTCGGGCCGCACCGTGTGCGTGATCGGGCGCTCGATGATCCGCAACATCAACATCGCCCGCAACCTCGGGTTTGCGACCGTCGCCGACGACGGCCTGATCCGGGCCAAGCGGCTCGACGAGTTCATGCCGCACGAGCTCGTCATCATCTGCACCGGGAGCCAGGGCGAGCCCGGGTCGGCGCTCACGCGCATCGCGCTGGGCGACCATCCGGCGGTCAAGATCCACCACAGCGACACGGTCGTGCTGTCGTCCTGGCCCGTGCCCGGCAACGAGGTCAAGGTGAACGAGACGGTCAACCGCCTGTGCCGGCTGGGCGCGAAGGTGATGACGGAGGCGACCGACTACGTGCACGTCTCCGGGCACGCCTCCGCCGGCGACCTGACGACGATGCTCGAGACGGTGCGGCCGCGCAGCTTCATGCCGGTGCACGGCGAGTTCCGGATGCTGCAGGCGCACGCCCGCCTCGCCGAGGCGGCCGGCGTGCCTCCGCACGCGGTGCGCATCGCCGACAACGGCACGGTGCTCGAGCTCGACGCCGAGGGGCTGTCGGTCGTCGATCAGATCGAGGCGGGGACGATCCTCGTCGACGGCCTGAGCGTCGGCAATGTGCGCGACGTCGTGCTGCGCGACCGCCGCCACCTCGGCTCCGACGGCGTGCTGATCGTGGTGGCGACGATCGCTGCCGACTCGGCAGAGCCGATCGCCGAGCCCGAGATCATCGTCCGCGGGTTCGACGCCCCCTCGGACGAGGGTGAGATGCTGCTCGAGCAGGCCCGCTCGGCGGTCGAGCGCGTCCTGGCCGAGTGCCAGGAGCAGCGCGCCACCGAGGTGCACGTGGTGCAGCAGCGACTCCACGACGCGCTCGCCGAGCTGGCGTCGCGCGCGACCGGCAAGCGGCCGATGGTGCTGCCGATCGTTGTCGAGGTGTAAGCCGCGACCGCGGAGGGTGGGGACTGTCCCCATCCGGGGATAGTCCCCGGTTCTTGCTCTACGGCAGGTGTGACGCCTGGTACAGCGCGAACCCTTCCTGGTTCGTGCCGCCCATGCGGGTGAAGTAGCCCCCGAAGGCGACCCGCGAGCCGCCGTTTGCGATCGCGAGCAGGCCGTGGTCGGAGTTCGCGCCCGGGTTCCACGGGACGAGGGTGTTGTCGGCCGTGTCGAACGCGGCCACGTGGTGGCGCGTCGAGCAGGGCGCCGTGTTGCCCGGTTTGCAGTTCGGGCCGGCGAAGTTGAAGTGGCCGCCGACGTACAGGATGCCCTTGTGCATCGCGCAGCCGGGCGTGTCGCCGTCGTCCTGCTGGTTGAAGCCGGTGATCAGGGTGCCGGAATTGGGATCGAACGCGCTCACGTTGTAGGACGTCTTCGTCCCGTTCACCTTCCAGTAGCCGCCGCAGGTGTAGATGCGCGTGGCCGTCGGGACGATCTTGTACACACGGCTGGTCTCGACCGTCGTGCACACCGGGCAGTTGGCCGCTGCGTAGATGTTCGGGTTGAAGGCGAGCACCTGGGAGCCGTTGCCGATCGGCACGGCAGCGATCTCGTTGCGCGCAACGCCGTCGACGGTGCCGAAGTGGCCGCCGAAGTACACGCGCTGGCCGTTCGCCGAGAAGGCGATGGTGAAGATCCGCGGCGCGCAGCGCGGGGGACAGGCGAAGCCGCCGATCTGGCCGATGACCGGCGCCCACGCGAGCACGGGCGCCGTCGCCGAGCGGGCGATCTCGGCCAGGTGATGGCGGCTCTTGCCGCCGACCTTGCCGAAGTCGCCGCCGACGAACAGGTTGCCGTTCGGGCCGAGCCGGATCACGAACACCGACTTGCTGGCGCCCGGGTTCCACCTGGCCACCTGCCCCGTCGTCGAGACGGCGGCGATGTTCTTGCGCGCGCGGCCGCCGACCGAGGTGAACGTGCCGCCCAGATAGACGCGGCCCGGTGCGACGGCGATCGTGCGCACGGTGCCGTTCGCACCCGGGTTCCACCTGAGCACGGCGCCGGTGGTCGCGTTGAACGCGGCCACGTTCTGGCGCCTGACCTCACCCGATCCAGGGGCCGCTCCGTGCGGCCGCACCATCGTGAACTGGCCGCCGACGTACATCACGTTGCCGGAGAACGTGATGACCCGCACGGTGCCGTTCGTCTGCCACGAGGAGCTGGGGGGGAACGGGTTCGCTGCCAGCGCCTGCCCGGTGCCTCCTCCGACCAGCATTCCTGCGACCGCCACGGCGAGAAACAGTCCGCGTCGCATGCGGCCACTCTAGCCCAGGCCGCCCCGGTTTCCCGTTCCACATGCTTCCGTTGCAGGACGTTCACCGATTCCGAACAACCGTCCCTGGGGACGGGAACGTGTCCACTCGATCCGGCGCCTGCGCAAGTGGGGAGGGATCGCCCGTCCGGCGCCGAACTTTCTCCCCGATGACCAGAGCAACGACGCGAGCACGAGGTCGCGCCGCTGGCTCACGCACGAAGACTCGGCGCCCGAGCACCCCCACCCGCCACTCTCCCCCCCGGCGGAAACGGGCGCCGAGTCGTTCGGCGCGCCAGCAGCGCACCGACCTGGTCGGGGGCGGCCTGCTGGCGCTGGGCGCGTTCCTGGGATTCGTCGAGTACCTGGGCTGGAACGGGGGAGTGGTGGGCCACAAGATCGACACCGCCCTGCACCTCGTCATCGGGCGCGCGGGCGCCGTCGTGCCGCCGCTTCTGGTCGCCGTCGGCGCGGCGATCTTCCTGCGCAGCCCGCTCACGCGCCTGCGCCCGCTGCGCACGGGCCTCACGGTGTGCCTGGCGACGCTCGTGTTGGCGCTGTCGACGACAGACACGGCGACCGCCGAGCAGCACGGAGGGCTCGTCGGCGCGTACGCCCGCATCGCCCTGAACGGCCTGGTGGGGCCGATCGGGGTCTCGATCCTGATCGCGCTCGGTGCCCTCGTGGGCATCGTGCTCGTGACCGGAGCGTCGCTCGGCGTTGCGATGCGCGCATCGGGCCGGCACATGGCCCGCGCCGCCGGCGCCGGCATGCGCATCTCCGAAGAGGTGGGCCGCCGCTACCGCGAGCGTCCGGCGGGCCGGCCGGCGCTCCGCGCGGTCCCGAGCCCCGAGCCGTCGATCCCGCCCGTCGACGGATCGCATGCGTTCGCCGACCTGTTCGGCGCCGAGGTGCCCGACCTCGACGAGGCGCCGGAGCCGCCCGCTGCCGTCGCCGCCGCCGATCCGGAGCCGCGGATCGCAGACGACGAGGACCCGTTCGACGAGCCGACTCCGGTTCTGGCGCCGTCGATGCCCCCACCCAACCGGACGCCCTACCGGCTGCCCAAGGCCTCGATCCTCAAGCGCAGCGCCGCCAGCCGCGGAGCGGGGCAGGATCACGAGAAGATCGCCCGCCAGCTGGTCGAAGCGCTCGCGAACTTCGGCGTCGAGGCGCGCGTCGTCGGGATGGTCACGGGCCCGCGCGTGACCCGCTACGAGCTCCAGCTCGCCCCGGGCATCAAGGTCAGCCGGGTGTCGCAGCTGCGCGACGACCTGGCCTACGCCCTCGCGACCACCGAGATCCGCATCCTCGCGCCGATCCCAGGCAAGCAGGCGGTCGGGGTCGAGGTGCCCAACCTGTCGGCAAACCTGGTCACGCTGGGCGACATCTACGCCGACCCGCCTGCCGGGTCGAGCCCGTTGACGGCGTGGCTCGGCAAGGACATCTCCGGCCACGGCGTCGCCTGTGACCTGGCGCGCATGCCGCACCTGCTGATCGCCGGCACGACCGGCTCGGGCAAGTCGGGCTGCATCAACGCGATCCTGTGCTCGATCCTCCTGCGGGCGACCCCCGACGACGTGCGCATGATCCTCGTCGATCCCAAGCGGGTCGAGCTCAACCACTACGAGTCGATCCCGCACCTGCTGACTCCCGTGGTCACGAACATGAAGAACGCGTCGCTCGTGCTGCAGAACATCGTGCGCGAGATGGAGACGCGCTACGAGATCATGGGCGCCGCCAAGGCGCGCAACCTGGCCGAGCTGAACGCCTCGCGGGCGAGCATCGGCCGCGACACCCTGCCGCACATCCTGGTCGTCATCGACGAGCTGGCCGACCTGATGATGGTCTCGCCGGCCGAGGTCGAGGACGCGATCATCCGCCTGGCGCAGAAGTCGCGCGCCGTCGGCATCCACCTCGTGCTCGCCACCCAGAGCCCGCGCGTGGACGTGATCACGGGCATGATCAAGGCCAACGTGCCGTCGCGTATCGCGTTCGCCGTCTCGTCGCAGACCGACTCGCGCGTGATCCTCGACACCGGCGGCGCCGAGGCGCTGCTGGGCCAGGGTGACATGCTCTACAAGCCGCTCGGCACGTCCAAGCTGCAGCGCATCCAGGGCGCCTACATCTCCGAGGCCGAGACGCGCGACATCGTCGAGGCCTGCCGCCGCCAGGGCGAGCCCACCTTCGAGGAGGAGCTGCTCGAGGCGCCGACCGACGTCGAGCCGGAGTCGCTGGACGCCGACGACGATCCGGTGCTCGAGGACGCGATCCGCCTGGTCGCGCAGCACCAGACCGCATCGGTGTCGCTGCTGCAGCGGCGCCTGCGCGTCGGCTACACCCGCGCCGGGCGCCTGATCGACATGCTGGAGCGGCGCGGCATCGTGTCCGGCTACGAGGGCTCCAAGGCGCGCAAGGTGCTGATCAGCGAGGGCGACCTGCACCGCATCATCGGCGAGGGCACACCCGCGCTGCCCGAGCCGGTCGACGACGTCACCCGCTAGCGGCGGTCGCGCACCCGCGGCTGGAGCTGGACGAGCGCGCTGTGGTCGCGGTCGATCTGGAGCGTGGTGTGGGTGATCTGGAATCGGTCGTGGATGAGCGCCTCGAGGTCGTGCAGCAGCCGGTCGTGGTCTGTGCCCGGCATCGCGATCACGTGGGCTGAGAGGGCCGGGAAGCCGCTCGTGATCGTCCAGATGTGCAGGTCGTGCACCTGCTTGACTCCGGCATGGTCGGCGATCGCCTGGCCGATCTGCTCGGGCTCGCAGTCGCCGGGGGCCACCTCCATCAGGATCCGCAGCGACTCGCGGATGAGGCCCCACGACGACACGAGGATGACGACGCCGATGCAGGCGCCGACGATCGGGTCGGCGTAGCGCCAGCCGGTCAGGAGCACGATCAGGCCCGCGAGCGCCGCGCCGGCCGAGCCGAGCACGTCGGTCGCGGAGTGGATGAGGGCGCCGCGCAGGTTGAGGTCGTCGCCCGTCGACGCCCGCAGCATCACGACGACGGGGATCCCGTTTGCGACCACGCCGACAGAGCCGACGATGAGCACGCCCAGCCCGGCGACGTCCGGCGGGTTCTGCAGGCGCTCAACGGCCTGGTAGAAGATCCAGCCGCTGACGACCACGAGCGCGAGGCCGTTCACGAGCGCGGCCAGGATCTCCGCGCGCCGCCACCCGAATGTGCGCGCGCCCCGCGCGGGCAGGCCCGCCGCCCAGGCGGCGCCGAGCGCAAGCGCGATCGCGCCGCCGTCGGACACGTTGTGGACGGCGTCGGCGATCAGCGCGAGGCTGTGGAACCAGATCCCGGTCGCAACCTGGACGAGGCCGTAGGCGACGGTCAGCCCGAGCGCGAGCGAGAGGGCGCGCCGGGATCCCGACCGGTCGGTCGCGTGCGTGTGCGTATGCACGTGGGCGTGACCCGCCATCATCCGCCGCCGTTCTTCACAGCTGTGAAGCTACCACCCGCGCGGGACCGCAGCGCCCGCGGCGACTGCAGGCCGCCGCCGCGGCGCCCATTACGATCCCCGGCGGTGACCGACGACTGGTACCCGCGGCTGCTCGCGACCGGCCTGCTGGACGTGCTCGCTCCGTACCAGCCGGCCCTCGTCGGCGTGCACCCGCTCGGGATCGCGCCGCCCGGCGCGCCGATCGAGATCGTGTGCCGCGCCACCGACCTGCCGGCGTTCGCGCGCGTGCTCGAGGCCACCTACGGCGCCCACGAGGGCTTCGCCGTCTACGGCGGCCGGCTGGACGAGGAGCAGGCCGTGTTCGCGGAGTTCACGCTGGACGGGCTCCCGCTCGAGGTGTCGGCCCAGCGCGAGCACGTCCACCGCCGCCTGGGCGCGGCCACGCTGGGGGTCTCGCGGGCGCTCGAGCAGGCCGGCCCGGTGGCGCGGGCGCGGCTCGCAGGCGCGGTCGCCGACGGCGCCGACTGGCTCGACGCTGCCGCCGCCCAGCTCGACCTGAGCCGCACCGCCCTCGAATCGCTCTCGACCGCCAACACCGCGCTCGTGGCGCGCGTGATGGGCGTGCCCCGCCCGGGGCCGAAGCTGCGCGAGTACGCGGTCGCGCTCTCGGTCAGCATCGGCGCCGACCTGCTGATCCTCGTCGCCGGCGCGGCGCGGGGCTCGCAGACGTACACCGGCCTGATGTTCATGCTCGAGGCGGCCGTGCTCGGCATCGTGTTCGGCGCCCGCCTGGCCGTCGTGGCGACGCTGGCGCCGCTGGTCGCGATCGGCCTCGTGATCGGCACGAGCATCCTCATCGGCAGCGAGACCTGCAGTCCCGACTGCGCGCAGCAGGCGGCCGACTACCTGTTCGTGGCCGTGATCGTGGCGAGCGCGGCAGGCGTGACGGGCCTCGTGCGCGACCGCTACTTCCCGCGGACGGCGTGATCCGGGCGGCGCGGCCGGCCCTGCTGATCGTCTTGGCCGCGGCGGCGGCCGGGTGCGGCTCCGACCTCGGGCCGGGGTCGACGCCCGCCGCGGCGCCCGTGCGGATCCAGCTCGTGCACGGCACGGCCGCGCTCGCCGTGGGCGTGCACGACGCGATCGCGATGCTCGGCGGACGTGTCGTGCACGACACGTCCCAGGCTGACCTCGTCGTGACCGCCGACCCGGCGGCGGCCGCGGCGGCCGCGCGCGTGAACGGCGGCACGCACATCCTGATCGTCGACGCACAGCCGCGGGGGCCGCTCGCGCCCAACGTGCGCGTGGTCGGGTTCGACCGCGCCGGCATGGCGTACCTCGCCGGCGCGCTCGCGGCGCTCGAGGGCGGCGCCGTCGCCGTGGTGGAGCCGGGCGGGGAGCTGGCGCCGGCGTTCCGGGCGGGTGCAGCCGCCGTCGGCGGGCTGCACGCATCCTCGGTCGCGTGCGGCGCGCAGACCGGCGCTGCCGTCGTCTACGTGCCCGACCCCGCCTGCCGGCCCGGCAGCGGCTCCGCCCAGATCATCGCCCCGCACCGCCTCGCCGGGGCGCGCATGCTGGCCGTGCTCGAGACGCGCCCGGCGGTGGTGGTGACCGAGACCGCGCGCAGCGTGCAGGACGGGATCTTCCAGCCGGGCGTGGCGGTGGCCGGGCTGCGCCAGGACGCCATCGGCTTTGCCTGGATCTCGCCGGCGGTGCCGGCAGCGACGGTCGACCGGCTCCAGCACGTCGAGGACGACGTCCGCGCCGAGACGGCCCCGGTGCCGTCCCTCGCTCCCTGAGCCCGCCGGCCCGGTACACTCTGGCCACGCCGCCGGGGGGCGGCCTTCTTGCCATGTTCGAAATCGGGAGCTCACTCAGGGAAGCCCGCGAACGCCGCAACCTGAGCTACGGCCAGGTCGAGGCGGAGACGGCGATCCGTACGCGGTACATCCGCGCGCTCGAGGACGAGGATTTCCACATCCTGCCCGGCCCGACGTACACCAAGGGCTTCCTGCGCGCCTACGCCGAGTACCTCGGCCTCGACGGCCAGCCGTTCGTCGACGAGTTCAACTCCCGGCATCAGGATCCGCGGGCGGCGGCCGACCACCCGCCGATTGCGTCGCGGCCGCGCTCCCGCCCCTCCCAGCGGCGCCGGCACCGGCGCGAGTCGAGCCTCGTGATGATCGCCCTGGCGGCGATCGTGGCGGTCTCGGTGCTGGTCGTGCTCGCGCTGCGGTTCCCGTCGCCGGCAACGGCGCCGTACAACACGAACACCGGGCAGACCAAGCCGAAGACGTCCCCGGCGACGACCTCTCCCGCGAACGTGACCACCACCGGCCCGGGCAACTCGACCACGGGCACCCACAAGGCGAGCTTCCACGTGGTGCTGACGCTGAGCGCAGCCACGTGGGTCGAGGCGACGATCGGCTCGCCGCACGGCGAACCCGTGATCGCGGAAGGCGGCCTGAATCTTGGCTCCCAGGGCGTGACGATCGACCCGACGACGAACCCCACGGTCGCGTTCACTTCCCGCAAGCCGGTCTACCTGGCCCTGGGCGCGCCCGGCAACGTCTCGCTGCGCATCGACGGCCGCCAGGTCGTCCTGCCACACGTGTCGGCCGGGCACCGGATCCGCCTCGACGCCGCAGGCGCCCGCTCGGCTTGAGCAGGCCGGCCGCCTCGATCCTGCTGACCGGCAACGAGCTCCTGCGGGGGGTCATCGCCGATCAGAACGGGCCGCATCTGGCCGCGGCGCTCGAGCGGCTGGGGTTCTCGCTGCGCCGCACGCTGGTGGTGGGCGACGAGCTGGCCGACATCCGTGCCGGCCTGCGCCTGATGCTCGACTCGGCCGACCTCGTCGTCACCTCCGGCGGCCTGGGGCCGACGCACGACGACCGCACCGTCGAGGCGCTCGCCCAGGTGGCGGGCGTCGAGCTCGTCCTCGACGAGGAGGTGCTCGGGCGCATCAACCGCTGGACGGACGAGGTGGCCGAGCGCTATGGCCTCGATCGCACCCGGTTCGACGCCGGGAACCGCAAGCAGGCGCAGATCCCGGCCGGAGCGGAGGTGCTGGGGATCGCGGGCACCGCTCCGGGCCTGGTGATGGCCGTCGGCGAGTCGCACGTGGTGGTGCTGCCGGGCGTCCCGTCCGAGCTGCGGCGGCTGTGGACGATGGCCCCCGACCACGCCTCGCTCGGGCCGCTGTTTGCGCGCGCGCACCCGCGCCGGCGGTGGCTGATCCGCACCTACGGCATCGGCGAGTCGCACGTCGCCGACCTCTTTGCAGAGGCGGGCGGCGACCCGCCCGGCGTCGAGACGAGCATCTGCGCGCGCAACTTCGAGATCGAGATCGACATCCGCGCCGAGGCGGGCGGCGAGGCGGGCGCGGCGAGCCTGAACGAGCGGATGACGGCCGCCCTGGGCGAGTTCGTGTTCGCAACCGACGAGCGCACGCTCCCCGAGGTCGTGCTCGACCTGCTGCGCGAGCGCAGGTGGACGGCCGCCACCGCCGAGTCGTGCACCGGGGGGATGGTGGCCGCGCGGCTGACCGACGTACCGGGCAGCTCCGAGGCGTTTGCGGGCGGCGTCGTCACCTACTCGGACGAGCTCAAGCGCGCGCTCTTGGGCGTGCCGGCCGACGTGCTCGCCGCACACGGTGCGGTGAGCGCCGAGACGGCGCGGGCGATGGCCGCGGGCGCGCGCGAGCGGCTGGGAGCCGACGCGGCCGTCTCGGTGACCGGGATCGCCGGCCCGGGCGGCGGCACCCCTGAGAAGCCCGTCGGGCTCGTTCACCTGCACGTGTCGTCGCCCGCGGGCGAGGAGAGCCGCACGATGGAGGTGCCCGGGGAGCGCGCGATCGTGCGCGCCCGGGCCGCCGTGGCCGCGCTGCAGCTGCTGCGCGCGCATCTCGTTGCAGCCTCCGCACACGCCCGGCCTTGAACCGCGTCCGACCGCGCCTCTAGTATCTACGAACATCTGTTCGGGAGCCCGGCCCACGTCGGCCCCGGCTGCGACAATACGAGCGGCGCGTCGCGGGGACGCGCCGAGAGGAAGGTGGAGAGACGCATGGAGCGAGAACAAGCCCTCGAGGCAGCCGTCAGCCAGATCGAGCGCCAGTTCGGCAAGGGCGCCGTCATGAAGATGGGGGATGCCCCGGCGATCGCGATCGACGCGGTCTCGACGGGCGCGCTCTCGCTCGATCTCGCCCTCGGCATCGGCGGCCTGCCGCGCGGCCGCGTGTGCGAGGTGTTCGGGCCGGAGTCGTCGGGCAAGACGACCCTGTGCTACCACGTGATCGCCGAGGCCCAGCGCAACGGCGGCCTGGCGGCGTTCATCGACGCCGAGCACGCCATGGACCCGTCGTACGCCCGCCGCATCGGCGTGGACGTCGACGACCTGCTCCTGAGCCAGCCCGACAACGGCGAGCAGGCGCTCGAGATCGCCGAGCTCCTGATCCGGTCGGGGGCGCTCGACGTGCTCGTGATCGACTCGGTGGCGGCGCTCGTGCCGCGGGCCGAGATCGAGGGCGAGATGGGCGACTCCCACGTCGGCCTGCAGGCCCGCCTGATGAGCCAGGCCCTGCGCAAGATCGCCGGCACGCTCAACCGCACCGGCACGATCTGCATCTTCACGAACCAGCTGCGCGAGAAGATCGGCGTGATGTTCGGGTCGCCCGAGACCACGCCGGGCGGCCGGGCGCTCAAGTTCTACTCCTCGGTCCGGCTCGACATCCGCCGCATCGAGACCCTCAAGGAGGGCACCGAGGCTGTCGGCAACCGCTGCCGCGTGAAGGTCGTCAAGAACAAGGTGGCACCGCCGTTCAAGCAGGCCGAGTTCGACATTGCCTACGGCGAGGGCATCTCCTGGGAGGGCTCCGTGCTCGATGTCGCGCTCGAGCACAAGCTGATCCAGAAGTCCGGCTCCTACTTCTCCTTCGGCGAGGAGCGGCTCGGGCAGGGGCGCACGAACGTGAAGGCGTTCCTGGTCGAGCACCCCGACGTCACCGCCAAGCTGCTCGAAGGCATCCAGGCATCGCTGCCCGACACGGTCGTCCCGACGCGCAAGGGGATGGCCGAGGCGCCGCCCGTCAAGCTGCCGACGGCAGCCGCCGGCGAGGCGGCCGACGACAACGTCGCTGCGAAGAGCAACGGGGCGTCGCTGGCGCCGGTCGAGTAGCGCGCTGAGGAGCGGGCTCGAGCGACACATGACCACGATCGTCGGTCTGCGCCGGCCGCGGGCCGGCGATCCCACCGTCGAGGTGCTGCTCGATGCGGGCGAGCGGTTCGCGATCCACGATCGCCGCCTGTCCGAGCAGCGCCTGGCGGTGGGGGCAAGGCTGGACGATGGCGAGGTGGCGGCGCTCGCTCGGGCGGGTGCGGCCGACACGGCCGAACGGCGGGCGCTGCGGCTGATCGCGCGCCGGCCGCGGTCGCGGGCCGAGCTCACCAGGCGCATGCGGGGCTGGGGGCTCCAAGCCACAGACGCCTCGGGGGTGCTCGAGCGCCTCGCGGCGATGGGGGTGGTCGACGACGAGGCGCTGGCCGCCGCGGTCGTCTCGGCCCGGCGCGAGCGCGCCTACGGGCGGCTGCGGATCGCGGCCGATCTCGAGCGGCTCGCGGTCGACCCGGATACGGGTGCAGAGGTGGCGGCGACGTCCGCCGCGGGCGAGGTGGAGCGCGCCCGCCGCGCGCTCGGCGGCCGTGGTGGCGAGGCCGCGCGCGACCCGGCCGGCATCCGCCGGGCGGCGGCGTTCCTGGCCCGGCGCGGCTTCGACGCCGAGACGGTCGCCGCCGTGCTCGACCTCGACGTCGACGCCTGAATCGCCGGCCGGCTGCCGGAGGCCCGTCTCGCCGGTCAGTCGTTGCCCAACGGCCCGGCGCTGGTCTACGATCCAGGTCGAGTCTGGCTTCACCGTCGTTTAGTTCTCTCTCCTGCCGGAAGGCGGGTTTGATGCACCGGTACGCGTCTTCGATCAGTTCGCGCTCAAGCTTCGCCTCCGCGGAGCCGGCCCGAGCCTCGGCACGCCCCGTTGCGCGGCGGCGGCCGGGCCCGCATACCTGATTCGATGACGCCACCGCCCGTGGGCGGCGGCACACACATAAGGAGTCGCGGTGGAGCCTGTTCTGATCGCGCTCGCGCTGATCCTCGGCGTGGGGGCCGGATACGCCGTGGAGACCCTGCGCCGGCGCCCCCAGGTCGCCGACGCCGAGCGTCAGGCGCAGCGGATACTCGAAGATGCCGAGCGCCAGGCGGGCGCTCAGCTCAAGGAGGCCCAGGTGTCGGCCCGCGAGGAGCTCCTCGCGCAGCGCACCGAGCAAGAGCGCGATCTCGCCGAGCGGCGGGCCGAGCTCATCAAGGCCGAGGAGCGGCTCTCGGCCGCCCAGGCGCAGGTCGAGCGGCAGGGCGAGGAGCTCGCCCGGCGCGACCAGTCGATCGCCGACCGCGAGGTGCACGCCAAGCAGCTGCAGGAGGACCTGAAGGCGGCCCGGGACGCCGAACTCGCCGGGCTCGAGCGCATCGCCGGCATGACCGCGGCCGACGGCCGCGTCGCGCTGCTCACCCGCGTCGAGGAGGAGGCGCGCACCGAGATGGCCAAGCTCGTGCGCCAGATCGAGGAGGAGGCCCGCCTAGACGCCGACAAGCGCGCGCGCAATATCGTCTCGATCGCCATCCAGCGCGTCGCCTCCGGGCACACCGCCGAGACCACGGTCTCGGTGGTACAGCTGCCCTCCGACGATCTCAAGGGCCGCATCATCGGCCGTGAGGGCCGCAACATCCGTGCCCTCGAGAACCTGACCGGCGTCGACGTCATCATCGACGACACGCCGCAGGCCGTGGTGCTCTCGGCATTCGACGGCGTCCGCCGCGAGATCGCACGCCTGACGATCGAGAGCCTGATCGCGGACGGACGCATCCATCCGTCGCGGATCGAGGAGATGTACTACCAGTCCAAGGCCCAGATCGAGCAGCAGATCGTCCAGGCCGGCGAGCAGGCGTGCTTCGAGGCCAACGTGCACGGCCTGCACCCCGAGCTCGTGAAGATCCTGGGGCGGCTGCGCTACCGCACGAGCTACGGCCAGAACGTGCTCAAGCACTCGGTCGAGTGCGCCCATCTGGCCTCGATCATGGCCGCGGAGCTCGGCGCGAGCCAGAAGACGGCCCGCCGGGCGGCGCTCCTGCACGACATCGGCAAGGCGGTCACACACGAGGTCGAGGGCCCGCACGCCGTCATCTCGGCGCAGATGGCCAAGAAGTACCGCGAGTCGCCGAGCGTCTGCCACGCCATCGAGGCCCACCATCACGATGTCGAGCCGCAGACGGTCGAGTCCGTGCTCATCATCGCCGCCGACGCCATCTCGGCGTCGCGCCCCGGCGGCCGCGGCGAGAGCCTCGAGCACTACGTCAAGCGGCTCGAGGCGCTCGAGCGGATCGCCACCGCCAAGGACGGCGTCGAGCGCTGCTACGCCATGCAGGCCGGCCGCGAGATCCGGGTGATGGTGAAGCCCGAGCAGGTCGACGACGACACCGCCGTGCTCTTGAGCCACCAGATCGCCCGTGAGATCGAGGATCAGCTCGAGTATCCGGGCCAGATCAAGGTGACGGTGATCCGCGAGTCGCGGGCGACGGAGATCGCGAAGTAACGGCGAGCCGCCCATTGCACGTTGTCGGGTTTACAGAAGGCTTACTGGAGGTCGCGAACGGGGCGCCGATACAGGTGGCATGCGAAAGATTGCCATCCTCACCACAGTCGCCCTCGCCGCCCTCGCGGCCTCCGCGCCCGCGTCGGGCGCCGTCCTCCTCGCGAAGCGCTGCACCACCAGCTGCACATCGTTCCAGGCCAACGGGAAGGGCTGGGTGAGCGTCGTCGGCAGCGGCGCCGAGTACGGATCGCTCTCGGGCGGCACCGTCTGGGTGCGCGACCGCACCGGCAACCAGAGCCCACGGTACGACGGGTGGGTGCACGGCTCCGGCCTCGTCTGGAAGTCGATCGGCGACGACGGGTGGAAGGTCACATCCCGGCACCCGATGACGGTCAACGCCACGGGCAAGTTCTGGGTCAAGCTGCAGGGCTCGGGCATCCAGGTGTGCGGCGTCTTCGACGGCAGCGGCGCGATCCAGGGCGACGGCTCGTACGCCTTGAACGGCGGCAAGTCGCACAGCTGGCCCGACCGCGCGACCGACCTCCACTTCTAGGCTCCGGCCTGAGCAGCCTGTAGGCTACGGGGATGGCCGAGAAGATCCTCGTTGTCGAGGACGAGCGCAACATTGCCTCATTCGTTGCGATGTACCTCAAGAACGCCCGCTACCAGGTGGACATTGCCAGGGACGGCGCCGAGGCGCTACAAAAGGCCGACAGCCTCAAGCCCGACCTGGTGGTGCTCGACCTGATGCTGCCCGACATCGACGGGCTCGAGGTGTGCCGCCAGATCCGCTCGACGTCCGACGTGCCCATCCTGATGCTGACAGCGCGGGATGACGATGTGGACAAGATCGTCGGCCTCGAGGTGGGGGCGGACGACTACCTGACCAAGCCGTTCAACCCGCGCGAGCTCGTGGCCAGGATCAAGTCGATCCTGCGCCGGTCGAGCCAGACCGCGCGCTCGTCGCGGCCCCAGGAAGCCGCGATGGAGCACGGCCATCTGCGCATCGACGCCGGCCGCCGCGAGGTGACCGTGTCCGGCAAGCACGTGCAGCTCGCGCCCAAGGAGTTCGACCTGCTGTGGGAGCTGCTCGACCACCGCGGGCTGGTGCTGACCCGCGACCAGCTGCTGGAGCGGGTGTGGGGTTACACCTTCGCCGGAGACACCCGCACGGTTGACGTGCACGTGCGCCAGCTGCGGCGCAAGCTCGGCGAGGACTGCCCGGTGGCGACCGTTTGGGGCGTGGGGTACAAGGTCGCTGACGATGCTGCAGTCACTTAGAGCACGCCTCGCCTTCCTCTTCGCCGGGACGCTCGTGCTCGCCACGGTGATCGCGAGCGTGGTCGTGGTCAGCCTGTACCAGTCGTACAACCGCACCCAGGCCGAGAAGGAACTGCGGAAGCAGGTCGCCGGTGTCGCGAGCTACTACCAGCGGTCATTCACGAGGACCTTCCAGAAAGGCACGAAGCCGCCGACGACGGTGCTCGCGACCGAGTTCGAGCACGTGAGCGACGCGCGCCTCTACTCCGCGGGCAACAACCTGTTTCCGGTGCCGGGCGCGCGCAACATCAAGAACGCGGGCATAGGCCTCGACTTCAAGAAGCTCAACAGGAATTCGCGGCCGGTCTACCAGTTCACGCCCAAGGGGGCGAGCACGACGTACATCGGCGTCGGGGCGCCCATCTTCGACGGCGACCAGCCGATCGGCGCCGTCGTCCTGGCCAAGCCGCTCGCCGACGTGAACAACGCCTGGAAGAACGTGATCGGCCTGGTGGCGGCCGGCGTCGCGGTGGGCCTGATCGTCGCCATCATCCTGGCCACGTACGTCGCCCGCCGGATCACGCAGCCGCTGCGCGTGCTCGGCAGCGCGGCGGACAAGGTCGCGCGCGGCGACCTCGACGTGAACGTGATCAGCAAGCGCACCTCCGACGACGAGCTCGGCCAGCTGGCGACGCGGTTCCAGGGCATGGTCGACCGCCTGCGCGAGGTCGACGAGCTCGAACGCAACTTCCTCATGCGCGTCACCCACGAGCTGCGCACGCCGCTCACCGCCATCTCGGGCCACGTCCAGGCCCTGGCCGAAGGCGTGGTCGGTCCGGACGACCTCGACGAGTCGCTGACCGCCGTGAACGAGGAGGTGCGCCGGCTCGACCGGCTCGTGGGCGACCTGCTCGACCTGACCCGCCTGGAGGCGCACCAGTTCCGGGTCGTGAGCGAAGAGGTCGGCCTGGCCGCGCTGCTCGAGCGCGCGGCGGCGTCGTTCCGCGAGAAGGCGCGCACCAACGACGTCATCTTCCACACGCCGATCGACGACGCGCCCACGCTGATCACCGACGGCGACCGCGTGCTCCAGATCGTCAACAACCTGCTCGACAACGCCTTCCGCTGGACGCCCCGCGGCGGCACCGTCCAGCTCGCCTGCAACAGCTCGAACGGCCTTGCCGCGATCACGGTGTCGGACACCGGCCGCGGCATCTCGCCGGCCGAGCGCGAGGCGGTCTTCCATCCCTTCTACAGCCGCCGCGGCGAGGGCGGCACGGGCCTGGGCCTCTCCATCGCGCGCGAGCTGGCGACGGCGCTGGGCGGGCGGCTCTCGGTAGAGAGCGAGCCCGGCCAGGGCTCGACGTTCACCCTCTCGCTCCCGCGCAAGCGCCGGAGGCGGGCGAAGTGAGGATCCGCCTGTGCGACACCGAGCAGGACGTTTCGGGGATCAGCGTCGAGCTCGTGATCACGGCCGAGCCGTTCGCCGAGTCCGTGCCCTACGCGCTCACCCTGCATGCGGGCGGAAGCGCAGTCGCACACGTGCCCGACGCCGAGCTCACGCCGGCGGAGCTCTTCGCGCTCGGCCACGCGCTGCTCGACGCCGCCGCCGACGGATTCGGGCACTTCGTTCCGGCCGACGAGGTGTTCGGGCTCGATCTGGCGCCGCCCAGCGTGCCCCGCGCGATCGACGAGGTCGGCGTGGCCGTGTGGGTCGACGCCGGCCGCGCGCAGACGCAGAGCCCCACCCGCAGCGGGGTGGCGGTGCAGCTGATCGTCGACGCGCCGGCGCTCGCCGCCGTGGCCGAGGCCGTGTGCGACCAGGCCGCCCGCGTGCTCAACCGCTAGACGATGTTCGCAACGGAGCGGCTCGATGTGCGCGCGGTCGAGGAGGCCGACATCGATGCGCTGCTCGCCGTCTACCTCTCGAACCCCGACGTGCTCGCCGTCACCGAGGGATCGGCGGGCGAGGCCGGCCACTACGACCGCGGCATGCTCGAGCGCGACCTGTGGATGTCCGAGCTCGACTCTGCCCGCCACACCGCCGGCCTCTTCCTCCGCGACGGCGGCGCCTGCGTCGGCGTGCTCGACTGGGTCAACCGCAACCCCGACGACGGGTCGCCGTGGATCGGCCTCGTCATGGTGCATGCCGGGCACAAGCGGCGCGGATACGGCCGCGAGGCGGTGCTCGGCCTGCTCGCCCAGGGGCGGTCGCAGGGGTGGACGCGGGTCCGCGCGGGTGCCCTCGCGGACGACCCGGCGACCATTGGCCTGCTGCAGGCCGTGGGGATGCGCGCGATCGATCGCCGCTGGCGACCCTTCGCGGCCGGCGAGCGGTCAGTCGTTGTGCTCGAGGCCGAGCTCTGAGGCGGCGGCGGCAAACGCCGCGAGGTCGGCGGCCGAGAAGAGCACGAACACGACCCGGCGCACGTGCGCCGACGCCTCGGCGGCCATGAGCGCGGCAGGCAGCGCAACCGCCGCGGCGCGGTCGACCGGATACCCGTAGATGCCGGTCGAGATGGCGGGAAACGCCACCGACTCGCAGCTCAGCTCGTCGGCCACCTCGACCGAGCGCCGGTGCGCCGACGCCAGCGCCTCGGGCTCGCCCGAGCCGCCGCCGTGCCACACCGGGCCCACCGCGTGCACCACGTAGCGGGCCGGGAGCGCACCCGCCCCGGTCGCCTTCGCGTCGCCGGTGGGACAGCCGCCCAGCCGGCGGCACTCCTGCATGATCGCCGGCCCGCCGGCGCGGTGGATGGCGCCGTCGACGCCGCCGCCGCCGCGCAGGCCGCTGTTCGCGGCGTTCACGATCGCGTCGGCGGGGACGGCCGTGATGTCCCCCCGCACGAGCTCCAGGCGCACGCTCATCGGCGATCACGATAGCCCGCCGGTACAGTTCGGCTGCATGCGGCGCTACCACGTCACGACGTTCGGCTGCCAGATGAACGTGCACGACTCCGAGCGGATCAAGGGGCTGCTCGAGTCGGTCGGGCTCGGCGAGGCGGCGACTCCCGCCGACGCCGACTTCCTGGTCTTCAACACGTGCACGATCCGCGAGAAGGCCGACGATCGCCTGGTCGCCCACCTGATGGACGCGCGCGCCGAAAAGCAGCGCGACCCGGACAAGGTGATCGTCGTCGGCGGCTGCTGGTCGGAGTCGATGAAGGACGAGCTGTTCGACCAGTTCCCGTTCGTCGACCTGGCGTTCGGCCCGGGCAACATCCATCGCCTGGGCGACTTCATCCAGGCCGGCGGCGAGATCCCCCGCGGCCACTTCTCGACGTTCGACAGCTTCGCGGGCGAGTTGCCGCTCAAGCGCGACCGCGCCCACCAGGCCTGGCTGCAGATTTCGACCGGCTGCAACTGCAACTGCACCTACTGCATCGTCCCGAGCGTCCGCGGCCGCGAGCACAGCCGCCACCCGGACGACCTCGTCCGCGAGGCCTCGGCGCTCGCTGCCGACGGCGTGCGCGAGCTGACGCTGCTCGGCCAGAACGTGAACTCCTACGGCCGCGACCTGCGCCCGGCGGTCGCGACGAGCTTCGCGGCGCTCCTGCGCGCGCTCGATGCGGTGCCCGGCATCGACCGCATCCGCTTCACGAGCCCGCATCCCAAGGACATGCGCGACGACGTGATCGCCGCGATGGCCGAGTCGCCGGCCGTGTGCGAGCACCTGCACCTGCCCGTCCAGTCCGGCTCGACCCGCGTGCTCAAGGCGATGCGGCGCACCTACTCGCGCGAGCGCTACCTGACCCTGGTCGAGCGGATCCGGGCCGCGATCCCCGAGATCGCGCTCACGACCGACATCATCGTCGGGTTCCCCGGCGAGACCGAGGCCGAGTTCGCCGAGACTCTCACGCTGGTGGACGAGGTCGGCTACGACCACGCCTTCACGTTCGTCTACTCCCCGCGGCGCGGCACCGACGCCGCGCGCATGGACGATCAGGTGCCCGACGCGGTCAAGAAGGAGCGCATCCAGCGTCTGGTCGAGCGCGTCCAGCACCATGCCGCCGCGCGCAACACCGCGCTGCGCGGAACGGTGCAGGAGGTGCTGGTCGAGGGGCCGAGCCGCACCGACGCCTCCGTGCTGCGAGGGCGCACGCGCACGAACAAGGCGGTCAACTTCCCGGGCACGGCGGCGGCGGGCGAGCTCGTTCCTGTCCTGATCACGGGCTCGACGTCGCAGACGCTCGCCGGACGGCTGGCCGCCGCCGTCCCCGCGTAGCGGCGCATGCCGGTCGTGGCCATCTTCGGGCCGACCGCATCGGGCAAGAGCGCCGTCGCGGTCGAGCTGGCCGAGCAGCTGAACGGCGAGATCGTGAGCTGCGACGCGATGCAGCTCTACCGCGGGCTGCCGATCCTCACCAACCAGCCGGCGGCAGCCGACGTCGCCCGCGTGCCGCACCACGTGGTCGCGGTGTGGGAGACCGACCACAGCGGGTCGGTGGCCGAGTATGCGGCGCTCGCGCACGCGGCCGTCGACGACGTGCTCGCACGCGGGCGCACGCCGGTGGTCTGCGGCGGCAGCGGCCTCTACCTGCGGGCGGCGCTGGCCGACATGCCGCTCCCGCCGCAGGTGTCCGCGGCGGCGCGGACGCGGTTCGAGCGCCTCTACGATGAGGAAGGGGCAGGCGCCGCCCACTCCCGGCTGGCCGCCGCCGACCCCGTCGCCGCGGCGGCTGTGCACGCCAACGACCGCCGGCGGGTCGTGCGGGCGCTCGAGCTGCACGCAGCGGGTACGAGCCTCGCGCCCGAGCACGACCGGCTGTGGGCACCCGACCGGCGCCACCCGACGACGGTGGTCGGCCTCGACGTTCCCGCCGCGGTCGTCGCCGACCGCATCGCGCGGCGCACGGACGAGATGTTCGCCCGCGGCGTGGTCGACGAGGTGCGCGCCGCCCGCAGCGGGCGGCCGTTCTCGCTCACGGCCGAGCGCATCCACGGCCTGCAGGACGTGACCGACCTGCTGGCCGGGCGGATCGACCGGGGCGAGGCCGAGCGCCGCCTGGTCGTGCGCACGCGCCGCTACGCCAAGCGCCAGCGCACGTGGATGCGCCGGCTGCCCGACCTGCTCCGCATCGACGCCGACCGCGACCCGGCGCTGGTGGCGGCGCAGATCGCCGGGGCGATCGGATGACCGGCCGCCGCGAGCACGACGCCGTGCGCGAGGCCCGCGATGCGCTCGTCATCCTGGTCGCCGCCGCGCCCGCGGCGGCGGCGGCCGCGCTGCTGCTCGGGCTCGCCGCAGGCGATGTCGAGGCCGCGGCGCAGTGGGTGATCGGCCCGATCGTCTGCGCCGTGCTGCTGCTGGGGACGCTCGGATCGGCGCTGCTCCTGGCCGACCGCATCGGCGCGCGCCTCCTGCGCGCCCGGCCGCACGCGATCAGCCGCCTGCCGCTGATCGCGATCGCCCTCGTCGCCGGCCTCGGGCTCGTGGCCGGGCTGCCGGCGACCTGGCCGATCGTGATCGGGTTCGCGCTCGTCTGCGCCCTGCTGGCCGCGGTGATCCTGCTCGGCGCCCTCGCCGGCACCCACTGAATACCCGGTGCCAGGCACCGGCTATTCACGTCGCCGGTATCCTCCCGCGCGATGCGGTTCGAGAAGTGGCAGGCGGCCGGGAACGCGTACCTCGTGATCGAGCGCGGCGACCTCACGGAGGCGCTCACGCCGGCGCGGGTCACGCGGATCTGCCACCCCGACCTGGGCGCCGGCAGCGACGGCATCCTGGTGCTCGATCCGCTCGCCGCCGGGCACGCCCGCATCCAGATCTGGAACCCCGACGGCAGCGAGGCCGAGTTCTCGGGCAACGGCAGCCGCATCGCCGCCGGCTACGTCGCCGCGCGCGACGGCCGCACGGACGTCGTCCTGGAGACGCTGAAGGGCACCGTCGCCGGCACCGTGGACGGTGGCTCGGTGACCGTCGACGCCGGCCTGGCCACGCTCGACGGCCCCGACCACCGCCCGGGCGACGGCGAGCCGCCCGCCCCGATCTACACGTTCGTCTCGCTCGGAAACCCGCACTGCGTCATCGAGAGCGAGGGCGTCGACGGGCTCGACCTGGCGGCCGTCGGCGCGCCGATCGAGCGCCACCGCTGGTTCCCGAACCGCACGAACGTGGAGTTCTACCGCCCCCTCGGCGGGCACGACATCCGCATGCGCGTGTGGGAGCGCGGGGCGGGGGAGACGCTCTCGTCCGGATCGGGATCGAGCGCCGCGGCTGTTGCGGCGGTGGTCGCCGGCCGCGCCGTGAGCCCCGTCACCGTGCACACGGACGGAGGCGACCTCGTCGTCGCCGTCGACGAGCAGCTGTCGGTGCGGCTGACCGGCCCGGTCCAGTGCGTCCACCGGGGCGAGTTCTCGGCCGACTTCGCCGCCGCCCTGGAGGCGCTCTAGATGCGCGTCGCCAAGCGCGTGCAGGCGCTTCCGCCGTACCTCTTCGCCGAGCTCGAGCGCAAGATCGAGGAGCGCCGGCGCGCGGGCATCGAGGTGATCTCGCTCGGCATCGGCGACCCCGACCTGCCGACGCCCGCCCCGGTCGTCGCCGAGGCGCAGCGCCAGGTGGCGCGGCCCGACACCCACCAGTACCCGTCCAACCGCGGCCGGGCCGAGTACCGCGAGGCCGTGGCCGCCTTCTACCGCAACCGCTTCGGCGTCGAGCTCGACCCCGACACCGAGATCCTGCCGCTGCTCGGAGGCAAGGAGGGCGTCGCCCACGTCTGCTTCTCGATGCTCGACCCCGGCGACGCCTGCCTCGTGGCCGACCCCGGCTACCCCGTCTACACGTCCGGGACGCTGCTCGCGGGCGCCGAGCCGGTGCTGATGCCGCTGACCGCCGAGCACGACTTCCAGCCCGACCTCGACGCGATCCCCGCGGCGGTGTCCGACCGCGCGAACCTGCTCTTCTGCAACTACCCGAACAACCCGACCGGTGCGGTCGTCGACCTCGAATTCTTCGAGCGTCTGGCCGCGTTCGGCCGTGACCGCGGCGTCCCGATCGTGCACGACAACGCCTACTCGGAGATCACCTTCGACGGCTACACCGCGCCGAGCTTCCTGCAGGCGCCCGGTGCGCGCGAGGCGGGCGTCGAGATGTTCTCGCTCTCGAAGACCTACAACATGACCGGCTGGCGGGCGGGCGCCGCAGTCGGGAACGCCGAGATGATCAGCGCCCTGTGGAAGCTGAAGACGAACATCGACTCCGGCATGTTCGACGCCGTCCAGATGGCCGCCGTGACCGCGCTGACCGGCTCGCAGGAGGACGTCCGCGAGCGGTGCGCGATCTACCAGCGCCGGCGCGACCTCGTCCTCGCCGCGCTGCACGCCGTCGGCATCGACGTGCCCGCGCCGCGCGGGACGATCTACGTGTGGGTGCCGGTGCCGCCCGGCCACACCTCGGTGTCGTTCGCCGAGCTCGTGCTCGACCAGGCGGCGGTCGTCGTCTCGCCGGGATCGGCCTACGGCCCCAACGGCGAGGGGTACGTGCGCCTGTCGCTGACGGTGCCCGACGACGAGCTGCGCGAGGCCATGTCGCGCATCGAGCAGCACCTGCGCGTGGCGGCCTGACGCGCCCATGGCGGGCGCGGCGGCCTCCGTATACTGCTCCTCGTGACGCAGATCACCACCCGAGACCAGGATCCCGAGCGGGGGATCGTGGTGGCCTCACTGCTGCCCGGAACCGACGGCGCCGACGAGCTCGACGAGATGCGCGAGCTCCTGCGCACCGCACGCGTGCGCACGGTGGGGACGCTGGTGCAGCACCGCCGCCGGCCGGATCCGCGCACCTACCTGGGGCCGGGCAAGCTCGACGAGCTGAAGGAGCTCGCGGCAGCGCTCGACGCCGAGGTGGTCGTCTCGGACGACGAGCTCTCCCCGCGCCAGCAGCGCACGCTCGAAGACGCACTGCAGATGCGCGTCGTCGACCGCACCGCGGTGATCCTGGACATCTTCGCCCAGCACGCCCACACCGCCGAGGGCAAGCTGCAGGTCGAGCTCGCGCAGCTCGAGTACTCGCTCGCCCGCATGCGCGGGATGTGGAAGCACCTCGAGCGGCTCGGCGGCGGCGTCGGCACGCGCGGCCCGGGCGAGACCCAGCTCGAGTCCGACCGGCGCATGGCCCGCCGCCGGCTCGCACTCCTGCGCACGCGGCTGCGCGACGTGGCTGCCCGGCGCGGCGTGATGCGGCAGAAGCGCAGCCGCTCGGCGATGCCGGCCGTTGCGCTCGCGGGCTACACCAACGTCGGCAAGTCGACCCTCCTGAACGCCCTCACCGGCGCCGAGGTCAGCGTCGACGACCGCCTGTTCGAGACGCTCGACCCGACCACCCGTGCCTTCCGCGAGGACGGCCGCGCCTACCTCGTCACCGACACGGTCGGGTTCATCGGCAAGCTGCCGCACATGCTGGTCGAGGCCTTCGCCGCGACGCTCGAGGAGACGCTGGCGGGCGACCTCGTGCTGCTCGTGGCCGACGCGTCGGCGGGCGAGGAGGGCCTGCGCCGCCAGCTCGAGGAGGTACGGGCGGTGCTGGCGGACATCGGCGCCGACGAGATCCCGCAGATGCTCGTCGTGAACAAGATCGACGCCGTCGACGCGCTTGCGCGCCGGCGCTTGCGCAACCGCTTTCCCGACGCCGTCCTGATCTCGGCCCGGACGGGCGAGAACCTCGACGAGCTGAAGCACCGGGTCGCGGAGTTCTTCGCCGGCCGCTACGTCGACGTGCGCCTGCTCGTACCGCACGGCGAGGGTGGCGAGCTGTCCGCCCTCTACGCCTCCGGCGCCCCGATCACCGCGCGCGAGGACGCCGCCGAGGGCGTGCTCGTGACCGCCCGTCTGCCCCGTGAGCTGGTGGGCCGGTTCGACGCCTACCGCGTATGACCGAGCTGCGTGTCCGCCGTATCCACCCCGACGCGCAGATGCCCGCCGGCGCGTACGCCGGCGACGCCGGACTCGACCTCGCGAGCGTCGAGGACGTCGTCCTTGCGCCCGGCGAGCGGCGCACGATCGCGACCGGCCTCGCCGTCGCCATCCCGCCCGGCCACGGCGGGTTCGTCCAGCCGCGCTCGGGGCTCGCGGCGAGGCACGGGATCACGGTCGTCAACTCGCCCGGCCTGATCGACTCGGGCTACCGAGGCGAGCTGAAGGTCGTCCTGCTGAACACGGATGCCGCCGAGCCGTTCCACGTCCGCCCCGGCGACCGCATCGCCCAGCTGGTCGTGCTGGCGCTGCCCGAGGTGGAGGTGATCGAGGCGTCCGACCTGCCGCCGTCGGAGCGGGCCGAGCGCGGCTTCGGGTCATCGACGGTGAGATCCGGCGGGTGAGCCCGCCCCGGATCCGGGTGGGGGCGCTCCTGCGCCACGGCGACTCGGTGCTCCTGCTCCGGCAGGAGAAGCTCGGCCGCTCGTACTGGCTGCTGCCGGGGGGCGGGGTGGAGGAGGGCGAGTCGCTGCACGTCGCCCTCGCCCGCGAGCTCGCCGAGGAGTGCGGCCTCGAGGGGGTCACCCTGGAAGGGCCGATCGCGATCGTCGAGTCGATCGCACCGCCCAGCCTGCGTCCGCGCAAGCACGTCGTCCACGTGATCTTCTACGCCGACGTGTCGGGCCGCAGCCTCGAGGACGTCGCCTCGGCCGACGGCACGATCCACGGTCACCGGCTGATGACCCCGGGCGAGCTCGCCGCCGTCGACCTGCGCCCGCCGATCCACCGTTTCCTCGAGCGCTGGCGCCCGGGCGACCCGTTCGTCCACCTCGGCGAGCTGTGGGTGCGGTAGAGCCGGGGGACAGTCCCCGGAGTTCGGGGACTGTCCCCGATGTTCGCCCTGCAGGCACCGCCGACGCGGCCGCGATAGGTGCTCTCGCCACGCGGGCGTGGCGGGCGGCGTACGCCGGGCTGCTCGCACCGGCCGTGCTGCACAGCCTCGATCCCGGCGAGCAGGCGTCCGAGTGGCGGGCGTATCTCGACGCGCTGCCCGCACCCGACCGCGTGTGGGTGATCTGCGCGGGCGCCGCCGTGCTGGGATTCGCCCGCACGGGGCCGTGCCGCGACCGCGACGTGGCGGCGGGGACGGGCGAGGTGCACGGCCTCTACCTCGAGCCCGACCGCATCGGTACCGGCCTCGGCCGGCGCCTCTTCGCCCACGCCGTCGACGACCTCGGCGCCCGCCATCGCCCGATCGTCGTCTGGCACTTCGCCGCGAACGATGCTGCCGCCCGCTTCTACGAGCGGGCCGGCTTCGGGCTCGACGGCGGCCGCCGGCGCAGCGAGTTCGGCGTCCCCGAGCTGCGCCGCCGCCTGGTCTAGCCGGCCGCGATCGCGACCGCGACGTCGTGCGCGGCGTGCTCGAGGCCGTCGTCGAGCGGCGCGAGCGCGACATCGCCGTGACGGCGGCGCAGCGCCTCGCCGATCAGCACATCGGCCAGGGCTGGGTTCTTCGGGAGCAGCGGACCGTGGATGTAGGTGCCGACGATGCGCCCGTCGCGCACGCCCTCGCCGCCGTCGCGGCCGTTGTTGCCGTGGCCGTGCAGCACGCGCCCGAGCGGGCGCACGCCCTCGCCGAGGGTCGTACGGCCGGCGTGGTTCTCGAAGCCGACCACCGTCAGCGGCTCGCCCGGCACGAGCTCGCAGTCGATCGCGATATTGCCGATCATGCGCGTCTGGCCCGCCTCGGTGACGAGGTCGACGAGGCCGGTGCCGCGCATCTCGTCGCCCTGGTGGCCGCGGTAGTAGTGCCCGAGCATCTGGTAGCCGCCACACACCGCGAGCAGCCACGCGCCCGCGTCGATCGCCTGACGCAGATCGCCCGCGCGGCCGGCCAGATCGGCGGCGACGAGCAGCTGATCGCGATCCTGGCCGCCGCCCACGTAGTAGAGGTCCGCGTCGGGGAGCGGGTCGCCGGGGCCGCAGCCGGCCGCGTCGAACCCGATCCCGCGCCACTCGCAGCGGGCGCGCAGGACGGCGATGTTGCCGCGGTCGGCGTAGATGTTCAGGTGCTCGGGGTAGAGGTGGCACACGCGCAGGTCGGTCATGCCGCCTCCCAGTAGGGCCGCACGACGCCGCGCCGGTGCAGGACGGCGCGCAGCTCGAGCATCGCGGTGTACGTGCAGAGCAGGTACACCGGCCCCTCGCCGCCCGCGAGCGCGCGGTCGAGCGCGGCGGCGATGCCCCCGACGACGACCAGCCGGCCCGCCTCGACCCCGCCGTACTTGAGCCGCATCGCCATCTCGGCCGCGCGCGTGCCCGTCGTCACGACCTCCTGGACGTGGCCGGCGAGGAGCTCGAAGTCCACGTCCCAGATCCACGAGATGTCGCGGCCGTCGGCGATGCGGTCGTTCAGCGCCACGAGCAGCTGCTTGGGGCGGTCGTCCGCCGCCAGCGTGCGGATGAGCTCATTCGCGCCCGCCGGGTTCTTGGCCAGCAGGAGCACGGCGTCGCGCTCACCGACGCGCAGGCGCTCAAAGCGCCCGAACGCGGCGTCGAAGCGCTCGAGACCCGCGGCGACGCGGGCGACGTCGACCCCGCCGACCGCGCACGCCGCCGCCGCGGCGGCGAGCGCGTTGTAGACGTTGTAGAGGCCGGGCAGCGGCAGCTCGACCGCGGCGTCGCCGAGCGGGGTTCGCAGCACGAACCGGGTGCCGTCGAGGCCCATCGGCGAGATCGTGTCGGCCCACACGTCGAGATCGGGGCGGCGGCGGCCGCAGCCCGGGCAGCTCCAGTCGCCCAGATGGCCGAGGTAGACGTGGTCGTACAGGAGCCGCGTGCCGCAGGCCGGGCACCACTTCGAGTCGCTCGCATGCTGCATCTCGCGCAGCTCCGACCCGGGGTGGTCGATGCCGAAGGTCAGGGTGGGGCCGTCGTGGCCGAGGGACGCGAGGAGAGGATCGTCGCCGTTTCGGACGAGGTGCGAGCCGGCCGGAAGCGCGGCGGTCATGTCCTGCCAGCGGGCGGCGATCGCCTCGAGCTCGCCGTAGCGGTCGAGCTGGTCGCGGAACAGGTTCCCGAGCACGGTCGCCCGCGGGCGCAGGCTGCGGGCGACGGCGGGCAGCGCCGCCTCGTCAACCTCGAAGACGCCGAGATCGGCGCCCTGCGTGTGCAAGAGCGCCGAGGCGACCCCCGAGGCCAGGTTCGCGCCTGCGGTGTTGCGGCAGAGCGTGCGCTCCGGGGCGAGCATCTCGGCGAGCATCTTCGCGGTGGTGGTCTTGCCGTTCGTGGCCGAGATCGCCACCGAGCCCTGGCCGAGCCGCCGCGCCATCCGCTCGATCGCGTCCGGCGCCATGCGCAGCAGCAGCTTGCCCGGCAGCGTCGTGCCGCCGCCGGCGTGCGTGCGCCGCGACAGCCCCGCCGCCGCGCGGGCGGCGACGACCTTGGCAGAGAAGCCGGTCACCGGCGGAACTCTACCCAGGCGACCCGTTGACGCCGCCTCAAGGCACCGCTGTTTCACTTGCAAGTTCCGGGCATTTTGCTATAACCTGCCCGGGGCGAATCCGAGCGTGGGGGAGTCCGGAGCATGAGACGCAAGACGGTGTACCGCGCGATCGAGGGCATCGACCGCGGCCAGCTTGAGCAATTCCAGGCCGGCATGCGCAAGCGCTACTCCGACGAGCACATCCTCGAGGAGCTGCGGGCATGCGCGCACCGCCTGGGACGGTCGCCGACGATGCGCGAATTCGAGGCCGACGCCGGCACCACGGTGCACCCGCAGACGGTCATCGAGCACTTCAAGTCGTGGAACCGCGCCAAGCGCCTGGCCGGGCTCGTGCCGCGCCGCTTCGCGACCCAGGACGAGCTGCTGCGCCTGCTGCGCGACCTCGGCGACGAGCTCGGCCGCGTGCCGACGGCGAAGGACATCGAGGCGCGCAAGGGCGCCATGCCCTCGAAGTCGCTCTACTGGCACACCTTCGGATCCCTGAACAACGCGCTCAAGCAGGCCGGCTTCGACGTGCCCGTCGGCGAGGAGCGACTCGAACGGGCCGTCGAGCAGGGCGCGGCGCTGTCGCTGCGCAGCGGCCGCCTACCGAAGTTCGCCGACTGGGCCCAGGCCCGGCGCACCGACCCCTCGATGCTGACCGAGTGGCAGGTGTACCGCATGTTCGACGCCCGCAGGGGCGCGTGGTCGACCTTCCAGTACCTGATCCGCAAGCGCCTGGAGCAGCGCGGGGTGTCGATCTCGCCCGAGGGCCGCGTCAGCTGATCGGGCCGCAGACCGGGCAGGACGACTGCTCGAGCAGGTCGAGCGCGGCCACCTCGGAGAGCACCGTCGCCAGCAGATCCGCCCAGACGCCGGAGCACAGGTCGACGTCGAGCAGGTGGTCCCACCGCAGCGTGTTCAGGCCCACCGACACCTTCACCTGGGCGACCGCAGGGGCGCCCGGCTCGGCGTCGCCGGCCGAGGTGAACTCGAGCGGGGCGTTCAGCGTGACCGCGGCGCAGTGGTCACCGGAGCAGATCCGCAGCAGGTAGAAGGGCGGCTCCGCGCCGCCGAGGTCCATGTAGCGATACCCGCGCGCGGCGGGCTGGTCAGGAACGAGGGCATGGGAGCAGCCGGCGATGATGCGCTGTGCGTCGGTGGGGCTGATCCCTTCCGGGAGATGGGCATAGGCAGGATGCATGCCCTGGTCTTCGGCGGCGGCCACGGCCGCGCCATCCCCCGACGGCGTTAACGCACACCCGACCGGTTGCAAACGGGCCTCATCGTTCCCGAGGGGCCGAAAGCCGGGTCGAGGGAGTGGGCGCCGCTGCTCGCAGGTCGCGTCGTCCCCCTCAAGACATGGGCCGTGAACGCCGATTGTTGTGGGCAGAGGGCGATGCCGCCCGTTGACGAGCCCCGAACGAAAGCCCGCTGCCCGTGACCCCCGCATTGCCCAACGACGAATCGCGAACACCCGCGCCGGTCGCGGCCACCCAGCCCGAGTTCGACTCGCCCGAGGTGGTCGAGGAGCTCGACCTCACGGACGCGCCCGCGCCCGCCGTCGACCTCCTGCACACGTACGTCCGCCAGATCGGCGACGGCGCCTTGCTGACCAGGGCAGAGGAGCTCGAGCTCGCCCGCCGCAAGGACCGCGGCGACATGGAGGCCAAGCGCCGCCTCGTCGAGGCCAACCTGCGGCTCGTGATCAGCATGGCCCGCGCGTACTCCTCGTCCGGCGTGCCGCTGCTCGACCTGATCCAGGAGGGCAACATGGGCCTCATGCGCGCGGTCGAGAAGTTCGACCACAGCCGCGGCTACAAGCTCTCCACGTACGCCACCTGGTGGATCCGCCAGTCGATGTCCCGCGCGATCGCCGACCAGGCGCGCACGATCCGCCTGCCGCTGCACGTCCTCGACGTGATCAAGAAGCTGCACCGGGCCAACCGCCTGCTCACGCAGCGCCTCGGCCGCGAGCCGCTCGTCGCCGAGCTGGCCGCCGAGCTGAAGCTGCCGGCCGAGCGCGTGATCGAGCTCCAGCGCATGATCGAGGATCCGGTGTCGCTCGAGGGCCCGGTCGGCGACGGCGAGTCGAACTTCTCGGAGATGGTCGAGGACACGAACATCCGCCAGCCGGAGACGCTGCTCGTCCGCCGCCAGCGCGAGCTCGAGCTGCACGCCGCCCTGGAGGAGCTCAACGAGCGCACGCGCCACGTGCTCGAGGCCCGCTTCGGGCTGAACGACCGCGAGCCCGCGACGCTCGAGCAGGTCGGCGCCGAGATCGGCGTCACCCGCGAGCGCGTCCGCCAGATCGAGACGCGCGCGCTGCGCGAGCTCGAGTCGAAGAACCCGGGCCTGCGCGACTTCCTCCGCGGCCAGGACTGAACAACCCGCTCCGCCACGGTAGGCGGCTGGCAGACTTCAGCTCGTGAAGTCCCTGCAATCGTTCTGGCACGCGACGACGGCGTTCGGGAACCAGCTGGCCGACGTGCGCCTCTCGGCGCTCGCGCTCGCGATCGGCTTCACCCTCGCAAACCTGATCCTGCGGGCGAGCGCGTGGCGGATCATCCTGCAGGCGGGCTACCCGGAGGGGCGCGTGCGCTGGCGCAGCATCGTCGGCGCGTATCTGGCCGGTGTGGGCCTGAACGCCATCGTGCCGGCCCGCGGAGGCGACGTGATGAAGATCTACCTGGCGCACCGGTCGATGCCCAAGGCGGCGTACACGACGATCACGTCGAGCCTGCTGGCCGAGACGCTGCTCGACGTCGCGATCGGCCCGGCGCTTCTGATCGCCGCGTACCTGACCGGGCGCATCCCGCACCTGCCGGCGCTCGGCCATCTGGCGGCGTTCGAGTGGAGCTTCTTCGCCGCGCACGCGCGCTGGTTCATGCTGGTCGTTGCCGTCACCCTGATCCTGCTCGGCGTGTTCTTCACCTACGTCGAGCGCCACGTCGTCGCGTTCTGGGACAGGGTGCGCCTCGGCCTCGCCATCCTGACGACGCCACGGCGCTACTTCCGCACGGTCGTGCCGCTGCAGCTCGCGGGCTGGTGCTGCCGGATCGCGGCCATGTACTGGTTCCTGATGGCGTTCCGCGTGCCGGCCGGGATCGTGGATGCGACGCTCGCGCTCTCGGCCCAGAGCGCGGCGACGCTGCTGCCGCTGACACCGGGTGGCGTGGGCACGCAGCAGGCGCTGCTCGGCTACATGTTCCGCGACGCCGCCGCGACGAGCCGCGTGCTCGCGTTCAGCGTCGGCATGCAGGTCGCGACCACCGCGGCGAACGCGATCGCGGGCGGGATCGCCATCTGGCTGACCCTGCGCCGGCTGCCCTGGCGGGCACGGCCGGCGAGCGCCGACAGCGCCGCGCCGGGCTAGCCCGATTTCACGGCCTCTTCTCCCCACGCACGATAATGCCGGTTATGTCAAGTTGAGAACGAAACGGCGATTGATGTTGACGGCGCCGGGGATCGTGACCACCCCCGCCCGTCGAGCGCCACGAGCGTCCTAGCCGGCGAGCGGGTGCGTCGGGTCGACCGGTGAGAGGTAGGCGCGGCGTACGCGCGCCTGGCTCTGACGCTCACGGGCGGCCGCCAGCACCGCGGTGCCCGATCCGCCCTCGGCGAGCTCGGCGAAGCCCACCGGGCCGATGGCCAGGTCGCGCGACATGCGCTCGCTGGCGGCGAGCGCCGTGCGCACGCGCTTGAACGCGGAGCGGGCCTCGAACGTGCCGGCGCGGGGGAAGAGGAGCGCGAAGTGGGCAGCGCCGAGATGGCCGACGCGGTCGTCCTGGCGCACGGCGGAGAGCGCCATCTCCCCCACCTCGGCCACGGTGTCGGCCTGATCGATCATGCCCGGGCCCATCTCGAGGCCGGAAACCTCGAACACCGCGACGGCGAGCGGCTGGCCGCGCCAGCGCGCGATCGACGCCGCCCGCTCGAGCTCGAGGGCAAAGCCGTGCGCGTCGAGCGTCCGGCCCGTCGTGGCGCCGCCCGCAGCCAGAGCGAGCTTGGCGCAGTCCGAGAGGACGGACACGAACGCGAGCTCGAGCCGGCCGGGGCTGCGGCTGCAGTCGATCTCGACGCCGGTTGACGTCGGGTGCAGGCTGCACGGCACCGACGCCCGCGCGGCGGCATCGGCGAGAACGCGCTCGACGGACTCGGGGTCGGCCTGGGGCGCGGTCAGCGCGGCCGCGGCCTCGGACAGGATCTCGATCAGGCGAAGCTCCCGCATCTGGTGACTATCGGGCGGCGCGGTCGATGTCTTGAGGACCCGCACGCTACGCGGCCGCCCGCGGCGCGAGCACGGCCGGGAACCCTGCCGGCTCGATCCGCGCGGGCTCGTCGGTGTCCATCGCGAAGTAGCCCCTGCGGTACCACTCCGGCGCCCGCGCGAGCACGCGCAGGAAGGCGTCGACCGGCGCCGTCTCGTACTGGGTGCCCTTGCCGAGCACGAGCTGCTCGATCGCCCGCTCGGGGCTCATCGCGCGCCGGTACGGCCGGTCGGAGGTCATCGCGTTGTACGAGTCGGCCACGGCGATCAGGCGGGCGAGCGGCGGGATCTGCTCGCCGACGAGGTTGTCGGGGTAGCCGCGGCCGTCCCAGCGCTCGTGGTGGCTGCGCACCACCTCGGCCATGTCGGAGTAGCCGGGCACCTCGAGCAGGATCGCCTCGCCGATCGCGGAGTGACGGCGCATCTCGTCCCACTCGCCGTCGTCCAGTGCGGCCTGCTTCTCGAGCACCTCCGCGCGCACGCCGATCTTGCCGATGTCGTGCACGAGGCCGCACAGGTGGATGCGCTGCACCTCCTCGCGCGGCAGGCCCAGCTCGCTCGCGATGTCGCGGGAGTACTCGGCCACCGCCTTGGAATGGCCGGCGGTGTAGGCGTCGCGGCCGTCGATGGCCTTCACGAGCGCCTCGGCGAAGCTCATGTTGATCCGGCGCAGGTGGCTGTTCGCGGCCTCGAGCTCGGCGTTTGCCTGCTCGAGCGCGGCGATCAGCTGCTGCTTGGGGGCGTGCATGCCGAAGGCCAGGCGGCTCGCGGCGACCGGGATCGCGAAGAACCCGAGCACCCAGATCCCGGAGGCGCGGTAGGAATGGGCGAAGAGGCCGGCGACGGGCGCGCATAGCACCACGGTCACGAGCGCGTGCATGCGCGCGAGCCGCCACAGCTCGGCGGGAGAGGTGCGATGCCGCATCCACAGGGTGAGCGTCGTCACGGCGAACTCGACGGCGGTTGCAATCGCGGCCGCGACCGCCGCCTGCACGACGAGGTGCCCGAGGCCGGTCCCCGCCACCGCGGCCGGCACCGCCATCGCCCCGAACCCTGCGCATGCGCCCGCGAGCGCACGCCCGGAGGTGAAGATCACGAACCGCTCGAGCGGACCGCGCCGGTCGGACAGCATGCACCCGACCCCCACCACCGCGGCGGCCGCCGGGCCGTAGAGGACGGCGGCCATCACCAGCGGGATCACCGATCCCGAGAGCTCCACCCGGGTCGAGATCCGGATCGAGCGCGCCTCGGCGGCGAAGCCGACGACGGCCAGGAGCGCGACGGCATCCACCCGCCCCACGCCGCCTGCGACCGCCGCCGAGACGGTGATCAGAAGCGATGCGAGGGCGAGCGAGGCGGCGTACGCGCGGACGGGGCCGCGCTGTTCAGACTGGAGGGTTGTCTCGCTCATACGAGTTATTTGACATCCCGTGACAGAGGGGCTAAGCTATCCCTCGTTCGGGGTACTGGATCTTGTGAAGGGGGATAGGAAATGCCGATCAAGGGTTGGTAAATCACACGGGTGGTAGACGGCTTATCGACATTTTGGTGAGGTTTGGTTAGCCCGAGTTTCCCGCTCGTCAACCAGTCAAACCCGGTGTCAACTGCAAGCCGACAAGTTCTCGCCGCGCCCCTGTAGGACGGTCGTTCGCCACCGTCGTGCAGGGGCGCTGCGCGTTTCAGGCGCCTCGCGGCATGCGATCAGGGTTCCGGCGTCCGCATCTTGACGGCCTCTCCCCCCTGCACGCACACTCAAGCCACGGGCTACGACCGCCGATACAGATCCTCGGATACGACGGCGGCCCGCCGAACGCCCTGCCGGAGGCTTGCTCCAGCCGCCGGTTCCATCACTCCACCCGGGAGAGGTACAGCGATATGAGTGACGGCCGGACGCCCGCCAACGAAGACACCCCCAGCGGGCTCCGCCGCGCGATGGAGGATCGCCTCACCTCGCTGCGCCAGGCCGAGGAGCGGCTCCAGCGCGAGCAGGCGGCGCTCCAGGAGCAGGCGAAGGTCGTCTTCGCCGAGCGCGAGGCGCGCCTTGCCCGGCGCGAGCGCGAGCTCTCCAAGCGCGAGGCGGCCGTGGCCGTCAACGAGGGCATCGCCTCGTCGCATGCAAGCGGCGGCAGCGACGCCGATCGCGCCCACCTGGAGGAGCTCGAGGCCGACCTCAACCGCCGCAGCGCAGACCTCGACGCGCGCGAGCAGGCGCTCGCCCAGCGCGAGGCCGAGCCCGCCGACTGGGATTCCGCGCCGGCCGCGGTCGACATCGACGCCGCCGTGTCGGCCCGCATCGCCGAGCTGCAGGAGGCCACTTCGACGCTCGAGCAGCAGGTCGAGCACGAGCAGCGCCAGCGCCAGCAGGTCGAGCGCGAGCGCGACGGCCTGGTCGAGCAGCTGCGCGAGCGCGGCGCCTTCGGATCGGCCGAGCTGGCCGAGCAGGAGGGGCGCCTGAACGCCCGCGAGGCCGAGCTCGACGACCGCGAGCATCGCGCGAAGAAGGTCGAGAAGGTGCTGACGCAGAAGGAGCTCTCCGTCGACGCGGTGCGCGTTGACATGATGCAGCGCTCCGAGGAGCTCGAGGCCACCGAGAAGCGCCTCCAGCAGGAGCTCGCGGCGGCCGCCGAGCGCGAGGCGGCCGCAACCGCGCTCGCGGCCGAGGCTTCGTCGAAGCTCGAGGCGATCACCGCCAAGGAGGCCGACCTGGCCCGCTCGCTGGACGAGCTCGCAACGGCCCAGGCCGGGCTGCACGAAGCCGAGGCCGCGCTCGAGGAGCGCTCGGCGATGCTCGAGGAGGCCCAGGAGCGCGTCGCCGCCGTGCATGCCGAATCGGAGCGCCGGAACGCCGAGGCCGACGAGCGGATCGCCGCCCTGGCCGAGCGCGAGCAGGCGCTCGCCCAGGTCGACGCCAAGCTGGTCGAGGTCGAGCAGTCTGCCGCCGCAGTCGCCGCGGCCCGGGAGGAGATGGACGCCCGCCAGGCGGCCGCCGCCGAGGAGATGGCCGCGCGCGAGGCGACGCTCGAGCTGCGCTCCCAGGAGATCGGCGCGCGCGAGGCCGAGCTGACCGACGTCGACGAGCAGCGCGCCCGCGCCGAGCAGGCCGCCCAGGTGGCCGCCGCCGAGCGCGAGCGGCTCGTGACCGAGCGGACGCACATCGACCAGCGTCGCGAGGAGCTGGCCGAGATGGAGCACCGTCTCGAGGGGATCGACGCCCGGATGGAGGAGATCGAGCTGCGCGCGAAGCAGGTCGAGGCCGACGAGCAGGAGGTGTCGGCGGCGCGGATCGCGGCCGAGCGCCTCCAGGGCGACGCGGAGCGGCTGCACGCCCAGGCCGAGCGGGCGATCGCCGAGGCCGAGGCCCGCGCCGCGGTCGAGGTCGACCGGCTCGCGGCCGACCTGCGCCAGCGGGAGTCGCGCCTGTCGACGTCCGAGAGCGACATCGAGCGCCGCGAGAGCCGGCTCGACCGCCGCCAGGACTCGCTGGACGCCCGCGAGCGCGAGCTCGACACGCGGCACGACGGCATGGAGCTGCGCGACGCGCAGCTGCACGAGCGCGAGGCCGATGTCGCCCGTCTGACGGTTCGCGCCGACCGCATCGAGGCAGAGCTCGAGTCGCAGCGCGCCGCACTGGCCGACGCCGAGATCGCCGTCGATCGCGAGCGCGCGGTGCTGCAGCGGCGGATGGCCGAGATCGAGAGCCGCGAGACGGCGGCCCGCGAGGAGCTCGACGAGGCCGTGCGCGCCGCGACCGAGGACGGCGGCCGCCGCGGCCTGCGCCTCGGCGGCGGCGGCAAGGACGCCGGCGCGCTCGAGGAGCTGCACACGGCCCTGCGCAACCGTGAGGCACAGCTGCAGGCCCAGGAGCGGCGGCTGGCGGAACAGCAGGCGGCCCTGCAACGGCGCGAGGCCGACCTCGAGCTCTATGCGGGCAAGCTCCAGCAGGGCGCCGTCGCGCCCCTGCCCGCACCGTCCGCCCCCGAGCCCGCCCTCGCCGTGGCCGCCGAGGAGGCCGCCGAGCCCCCAGGCCGCAGAGGGTGACGGCGCCGCCCGGCGCCTGAACTTCTGGTCGCGCTGACGGCGCCGTCCGCAGACGTCGCGAGGTTCCCGCCATGCGTGTCGGCCGGCCCGCGGCCGAGCGCACGATCCGGACGCCCGGCCCTTTGTGACGCGTACGACAGGCGATGGGACGCGCCATCGTCGTCGTGATCCTCGTGATCACAACCAGTTGCCGTAGCGGCGCGAGCGGCTCAACCGCCCCGCCCTCGGCCACGACCCGACCGCCTGTGCCGAGTCTGTCGGCGGCGCTGCGCCGGCTGCCCGCCTCCGGCATCGTGATCGTCGCCTCCGGCTACCAGGAGGCGAGTCCACGGCCCGCGCTGCCTGCAGGCCGGCGGCTGCCCTATCGGCTGTCGGAGTTCCGGCGTGACGCGGGCTGGGAGGGACAGCCGGCGGTGAACGTCCCGCAGTACGTCCTCGCTGCGAGCCGGGGGAACCATCTTCGCGACGTGCGGGTGTTCTTCGGCACGCAGGAGCCGAGCGACCGGGAGATGGCCCGCGCCCAAGCCGAGCTCGGCACGCTCAGCTGGCGCTGATCGGCACCGTCAGGCGAGGTCGGCGCGCTCGGAGTCGAACCGCGCGGAGTGCAGCTGGTGGTGGAAGCCCTCGAGGGTGAGGTCGCGGCCGTCTCCGAACGGGCGGTCGACGTAGCGCACGACCTTGTCGTGGTAGAACGGCACGTCCAGGTGCGCCCCGCTGACGAGGTTCAGCGACACCTCGCCGCAGCCGGGACAGCTCATCGCGACCCCGATCACGCCGTCGCGGCCGGCCTCGGTCGGCGCCACCATCGCCAGGCTGGACGGCCACACGGGGCGCATGCGCGCCTCGGTCGAGCAGTACAGGCGCCACGGCCAGTTGCCGCGCTGCACCTGGCAGCGGGCCAGCTCGGCCAGCTCGTCGCCCACCGGCTCGGTGCGTCCGGTGAGGAGGTTGCGGAACTCGACCTCGACGGTCGTCAGCGGCCCATAGTCGAGATCATCGTGCGAGACGAGACCCAGGTGACGGTCGCCGCAGGGGCAGTCGTACTCGATCCGGTAGACCGCCGGGTGGACGGCGCCGGGCAGGCGCTCGAGCCGCCGGAACGACGAGAGCGGGACGCGGGCCATCTCGCCGTCGGGGCGGCGCGGGCAGTGGAACCGGTAGCTCGCTCGCAACACGTCGTACATGGTTCCTCCTGTATCGACCGGGACAGCGCTCCGTGTTAGCATCGCCGCGCCTGTGCCGCGCATCGACCTCCGCACCCGGATCCGCGACGTCCCCGACTTCCCGAAGCCCGGGATCGTGTTCAAGGACATCATGCCGCTCCTGGCGGACGCCGCCGCCCTGCACCAGGCGGTCGACGACCTGGCCGACTGGGCGCAGCCGCGCAACGTCGACATCGTCGTCGGCGCCGAGGCGCGTGGGTTCATCCTGGGAGCGGCGATGGCCTACCGGCTGGGCTGCGGCTTCGTTGCCGCCCGCAAGCCGGGCAAGCTGCCGTTCCTGACTGTGGGAGCCAAGTACGCGCTCGAGTACGGGTTCGACGCCCTCGAGATGCACGTCGACGCGCTGATCAAGGGCGCGCGCGTCCTCATCCACGACGATCTGCTCGCCACCGGCGGCACCGCCCGCGCCAAGATCGAGCTGGTCGAGCAGCTCGGTGCCGAGGTGGTCGGCCTCGGGTTCGTCGTCGAGCTCGGCTTCCTGAACGGCCGCGACAAGCTATACGGCTACGACGTGCACTCGCTCGTCCAGTACGAGACGGAGTAGCCCTGGCTGTTCAGCGCGCAGCCCGGCCACGGGCTTAGCGGGCGACCTCGCGCAGGTCGCGCACGAGCAGCAGGTGCGCGAGCTGGCTCGTGAGCTCGGCGAGCGCCTCGAGCTCCTGCAGGCCCGCCTCGCGCCGATCGGGGTTGTGCGAGCGCAGCGCCGGAGCGAGGATCTGCTCGAGCAGGCCCGCCTCGCGCTCGACCGCCGAGCGGAACGCCTTCAGATGGCGGGCGGCGACGCCGTAGCGGGCGAGACGCTGGCAGATGATCACGATCTCGACGTCGGCGCGGCTGTAGGCGGCGTCGGACTCGCTCGCGTGGCGGTCGACGAGCTGGAATTCCTCCAGCTCGCGCACGAACGCCGGGTCGGCGTCGGTGGCCGTGAGCAGCTGCTCGAACGTCAGGCGGTCCTCCACCCCTCCCACCAGCCGCGGCCGGCGGCCCGTGCCGGCGGCGGAGCGGCCCTGGGCGATCACCTGCCGGATCACGCGCAGCGGCAGGAACTCGTCGCGCTGCATGCGCAGGATCGCGCGCAGCTGGTCGACGTCCTCCTCGCCGTACAGGCGGTACCCGCCCGGCGTGCGCCGGGGCGTGATCAGGCGCTGGTCCTCGAGGAACCGGATCTTCGAGATCGAGATGTCGGGGAACTCCTCGCGCAGCGACTTGCACACCGTCCCGATCGTCAGCCGGGACGTCGAGCGCCCCTCGGTGGCCTCGGCGGACATGTCACGGCCCCCGTTCGATGTAGGTCAGCCGGTACTTGCCGATCTGCAACTCGTCGCCGTCGGCCAGCCGGACGCTCTCGATCCGCTGCCGGTTGACGTAGGTGCCGTTCAGGCTGCCCGAGTCCGACAGGTGCAGCCCGTCGTCGCGGCGATCGAGGACGGCGTGCTCGCGCGAGACGGTGATGTCGTCCAGGAACACGTCCGCATTGGGTGCGCGCCCGATCGCCATCCGGTCGGATGCGACCGGGAACTGCTCGCCCGCGCGGCCGCCGCCGATGCGGATCACGAGCATGGCCCCTTCGGCCGCCTCCTCGGCGGCCTCGGCGGCGTTCTCCTCCTCGACGTAGGCGGCGAAGGCCTGCGTGGGCTCGCCGGGGTCGGGCTCGAGCAGGCTGGCGCCGCAGCGGCCGCAGAACCGGGCCGACTCGCGGTTGTGATGGCCGCACTCGGGGCAGTAGGACATGTCGGTCTACCCGGTTCTGACTGACCGGGTCGCTGTGGTGTCGGTCGCCGCTCTCACCCGCCGGGAGGCGAACCATGCTCGTCGTCGAGGCCCGGCGGCGGCCCGCGGTGCGCGAGGATGTCCGTCAGCCGGTCGATGTCGATCTCCGACAGGGACGTCGCTGTCCCCGCCTCGCGGCGCTTGACGCGGTCGACCAGCTCGGCGCGGAGGATGTCGATCTTGCCGTGCAGCAGGCGCCGCCGGTAGGACACCTCCTCCTCCTCGCGCACGTAGCGCTCGATGAGCGCCTTCAGCTCGTCGTCGTCGATGGTGGTGAAGTCGGGCAGCACATCCATATGGCAGCATCCGTTTCGTCGCGGTCGACCGGCTGGAGTCTAGCCAGATTCCCGGGTTTCCTCAAGCTCTGGTTGAGGGTTTGGCCGTGCGGGCTCAGGCCGTGGCCGACATGAACCCATCGAGCAGCGCCCGGTACTTCTCCTCGAGACGGTGGGAATCCTCCAGCGAGGCCCCCTCGGCGTAGAGATGGAAGACCGGCTCGTCGGGGTCGGGCAGCACCTGCACCCACCCGTCGGGCTCGAACACCTTGATGCCGTCTCGGTTGTCGACCTCCATGCCCTTGACCGCCTCGATCAGCTGGCGCATCGCGAGGCCCTTGGCCGACCACGGGCACGGCTCGCGGACGTGGACGAGGGTGCTGCGGGGCAGCCCTTCGACGAGCTCGGAGAGCGGCTTGCCCGAGTGCGCGACCAGCTCGAGCAGCTTGCCGAGCGACATCACCGCGTCGTAGGCCGGCAGGAACTCGGGGAACACGTAGCCGCCGCCCGACGCGCCCGCGAACTCGACGTCCCCGGCGCTGGCGGCCGCGAGCAGGTCGCCGAGCGACGTCTTCGTGCGCTCGACCCGCAGGCTGTGGCCGTCGGCGATCTCCTCGACGACCCGCGACTCGTTGATCGGCACGAGCAGCTTCCCGCCGCCGTTCGAAGCCGCCAGCTCGCGGATGAACAGGAGCAGGAGCGTCTCGGGCGGGATCTGCCGGGCCTGCTCGTCGACGAGCCAGATGCGCTCGGCCGGGCTGTCGATCAGCACGCCCAGGTCGGCGCCCATGGCGCGGACGAGGTGGGCGGTGTCGTCGAGCGCCTTTGCCGTCTCGACCAGCCGCGGGGTCGTCGAGTAGTCGACGAAGGCGTTCAGGGCCACCATCTCGACCCCCAGATCGCCGATCAGCGTCGGCATCACGAGCGACGCGGCCGAGAGGCCGTAGTTCAGCACGAGCCGGAACCCGCGGGCGCGGATCGCGTCGCGGTCGAGCGTGCCCAGCAGCTCCTGGACGTAGCTCTCGGTCGCGCGGGCGGGGTAGGTCAGCGAGCCGATCTCACCCGGACTCACGCGGCGGAACTCCTGGCGCGAGAACGACTGCTCGATCGCCTTGAGCGCGGCTCCGGCCACGAGGATGCCCGGCGGGGCGAAGAAGCTGATCTGGACGACGTCGGGATCGTCCGAGCCCACGCGAACGTGCAGGCCGCCGGTGCGCTCCCCCACCTTCAGCTCGTGCCGGTTCACCGTCGGCGGCGCGACCCGCAGGTCGGCCACGTGCACGCCGGTCGAGACGAGACCGGCGATGATCGCGCGCTTCACCATCCGCGACGAGGGGTGCGAGTCGCGGCTGCACACCACCCGCGCGCCGCGCGAGAGCGTGGTGCCGTAGGCCACCCCCAGCCGCGCGGCAACCTCGGAGGTGATGTCGACGTTCACGAGCCCGGCGACGCCGTCGCGGCCGAAGAGCGTCGTGATGCCACGCGACTCCCAGATCAGGTTCGTGTGGATGGAGGCGCCGGCCTCGATCGTCTTGAACGGGTACACCTTGACCCCGGGAGCGAGCACCGCCTCGGCGCCGATCGAACACTCGTCGCCGACCGAGACGCCGTCGTTCAGGACGGCGTGCGCACGCACGTCGACGCCCTTGCCGAGGATCGTGCCCTCCAGGCGGGCGCTGCGGCCGACGTAGCTGCCCGAGTCGACCATGCTGCGCACGACGGTCGCGCCCTCCTTCACGACGACGTTCGGGCCGAGCACCGTGTACGGCCCCACCCGCGCCCCGGCATCCACCTGGCAGAAGTTGCCGATGAAGGCCGGACCCTCGATCTGCTCCAGATCGGGCAGCTGCACGCCCTCTCCGAGCAGCACGTTGTCGCGCAGGCGGATGCCGGAGAGCTCGAGCTCGACCCGCCCGTCGAGGGCGTCGAAGTTCGCCTGGCGGTACTGGTCGAGGTTGCCGATGTCCTGCCAGTAGCCGGTGGCGACATGGCCCAGGATCGGCTTGCCGCGCTCGAGCAGGTCGGGGAAGAGCTGCTTGGAGAAGTCGTACGGCATCCCCGGCGGCACGGCCCGCAGCACCTCGGGCTCGAGCACGTACACGCCGGTGTTGATCGTGTCCGAGAACACCTGGCCCCACGACGGCTTCTCGAGGAACCGCTCGACGCGGCCGTCCGAGTCGACGATGACGACGCCGAACTCGAGCGGGTTGTCGACCGACTTGAGGGCGATGGTGGCCGCAACCCCGCTCGACTTGTGCGCCGAGATCAGCGCGTCGAGGTCGAAGTCGCACAGCGCGTCGCCGGAGATGACGAGGAACGTCTCGTCCAGCAGCTCCTCAGCGTTCTTGACGCTGCCGGCGGTGCCGAGCGGCCGCTCCTCGACCGAGTAGTGCAGCTCGACGCCGAGCGCGCCGCCGTCGTCGAAGTAGCCGCGGATCACCTGCGGCAGGTAGGCCACGGTCACGACGATGTCGGTCATCCCGTGCCGGCGCAGCAGCTCGATGATGTGCTGCATGCACGGCTTGCCGGCCACGGGCACCATCGGCTTGGGCTGGTTCGACGTGAGCGGGCGCAGGCGCGTCCCCTCGCCGCCGGCCATGACGACCGCCTTCACCTCACGCCTCCCTCGGCCTGCGGGTGTAGCTCGCGGCCGCCGCGAGCGACAGCACGAGCCCGAGGCCGAACAGCACCTGCGGCCACGGCGCGGTGGTCATCATCAGCAGCACGAGCGAGAGCATGATCACGGCGGTCGCCGTCTTGCCGGTCATGTTCACCTCGACGCGGGTGCTCATCTTGCGCCAGCGGAAGAGCGCCGCGAGCCAGATGTCACGCCCGAGCACGGGCACGGCCAGCCACCACGGCAGCCGGTCCTCGTACCAGAGCAGCACGAGCGCCATGTTGATCAGGAGCCGATCGGCGAGCGGATCGGCGATCCGGCCGAAGCGCGACGCGCGGTCGGTGTGGCGGGCGAGATAGCCGTCCAGAAAGTCCGTCAGCGCCGCCGCGGCAAAGATCGCCGCCGCGGCGTAGCTCGGCTCGTGACCTGCGGACGCAAGCAGGACGGCGAACGGGATCACCGCGGCCAGCCGCAGCGCAGTCAGGACATTGGCGATCGGCCGCAACACTCGCCGTGGAGTCTACCGGCGAACCGGCGCCTCCAAACGCGCGCGTCGCGCCGGGGTCAGCGCGTCGTGACCGTGACGTGGAAGATCTGGGTCACGATCGCGCATCGCCGCGGGCCGTGCACCGTCACGTACGACCAGGGTCCCGCCTGGCCCGTGGTGATCTTGGGCATGTGCCCGGCCCACGCCACCGCGAAGCGGAACGGGGTGCCCTTGGGGATCGCGAACCGATAGGTGGCCGTCGGCGCCCGCTGCACGAACTCGCCGGCCGGGCAGTTGCAGCCCATGGCGAGCTGCTGCGGCCGCCCCTTCGGCACGTTCGCGAAGCAGGGCTTCGGGATCGTGCGCGAGTAGTAGTGCGAGCCGGCGTGGCTCAGCACGGCCGCTGCAGCGGAGCTGGTTGTGGCCTGCATCAGTGCCGCCACCAGCGTGACGGCGATGAGTCCGAAGCGTCGCATCCTCGAGAGCCTCCGTTCCAGTCTTGACGCCTCCCTCCGGATGCTGCACTGCGATCGTAGCTCCGGCGGCGGACGCCGGCCAGCGAATTCGCCTGCAAGACGCTCCCGAGGCCCATGGGGCCGTTCGACCGTCGCAAGTATTGTGTAAAGACATTTCATACCATGCCCTGCGGCGGGATGCGGAACATGTACGGTCGGATCCGAGGCTGAGGGTAGTGAGAGTGGCACGGACGGTCCGACGAGGACGCTCGGGGGTCGCAGGCCGGTATGGAGGGTGGTAGCCGCGCGCGGCTATGGCCAGGCCAGGCCCCCGTGGTCGTCGCCGGTGCGAGCCCGGTCCGCTCCCCGGCTCGTCAGCCGGCCGGCCGGTGCCGCGCGGAGGCCGCGGCACCGGCCGGTTCTCACGACGAATTCCTGCGAATTCCCTGCCAAATATTGCCATTTGGCGCGATCCGGGGGAAACTGGAATCGTCGCGGGCGCCGTTCCGCCGGTGTCCTTCGGGCGTGACCCCTCGGGGGGTGCCGAGTGGGCGCGAACGGCGCCCGCGGCACCACGCTGCACGGGGTCAGATCAGGACGAGCGCCAGGCTGTAGACGGCGTCGTCGCTCGTCGTCTCGCCCGCGAACAGGATCCGCACCCCCTCGGGCGTGTCGAGCGTCTCGACGTGCTGCAGTCCGAAGTGTGGCGCCTGCGCGGTGCCGTCCGGGAGCGTCCAGCTGCCCTCGGCCTTGCCGCTGGCCAGATCGACGGCGAGGTCGATCGGGAACTCGGCCGGCGCCCCGCCCCCGCCCGCGAGCACGTAGCCGTTGGAGAGCTGGCTGCGGATGCTGCCGCGATGCGACAACGCGGTGAAGAGCGAGATGTCGCCCCCGGCCAGGAACGAGTCGGCGAACAGGTCGTCCGTGACGCGGCTGAGCGAGAACGAGATGCCCTCGTTCGTGCCCGGGCTGATGTAGGAGAACACCCTCTCCAGGGCGTGCTGCGTCTCACGGTGCTCGTGGTGCTCGCTCGGCATGTCCTGCTCCCTTCGTGCAGTGGACGTTCCTGCCGCCCTCAGAATACGATCGCGCGCACGACCACGGAGGGAATGATGTACACGGTGCTCGACGTCGCGTCGCTCGAGGGGCGGCGCAAGCCGATCGCACGCGCCATCGGGGCCCGCGCCATCAGGCTGAACCGGTTCGACTCCCAGCCCGGCCAGGAGGGGTTCGCCCACGACGAGCGCGAGTCCGGCCAGGAGGAGATCTACATCCCGATCGCCGGCGCCGGCGTCCTGCGCGTCGGTGGCGAGGAGGTCGCGCTCGCGCCTGGGCTGTTCGTCCTGGTGACGGCCGACGAGAGCCGCCAGGTGGTCGCGGGCGGCGAGGGCCTCACCTACCTGGTGGTCGGCGCGGCCGAGGTGGAATCAACCATCTAGCTGAGGATGTTCACGGCGCGGGCGACCACGAGGATGCCCACGACGAGCGAGATCGCCTCCTCGGTCATCATCATCAGCTTGGCCCACGGCTTGATCGCAGACACGTCGGTCGGGCTGAAGGCCATCGCCGTGTTGAACGACAGGTGGATGTAGTCGACGAACGTCGGCGTCCAGGCCTCGCCGACCAGCTCCGGGTGATCCATCTCCGGGAAGAGGAACGCCGGCGGCTTGGTGGAGCCGGACGCGCGGGCCGCCGCGCCGCCACGGTCGAGATCCCAGTACCAGAGCCCGAACGCGATCACGTTCGTCACCCAGATCACACCGCCGCACTCGAGCAGCACACGGGCGGTCTGCGTGAACGGCTCGCTGTAGATGATGCTGACGACGAGGCGGATCGACGAGCCGCCGTTCACCAATGTGATCAGCCCGATCAGCACCCCGGTCAGCACGCGCAGCCACCTGCGGTCGCGGTCGATGCGACCGGGGTCGCCCACCATCAGGACGACGATCAGCACGACCAGCACGACGACGAAGGCCCAGCGGGCGTCGTGCAGCCGCAGCTGCGGCGGCAGGGTGATGCGCAGGACGCCGGCCACGAGGACGGCCAGGGCCATCGGCCAGCGCTTCTCGCCCTTCTCCTTCGGCTCGGACGGCATCGGGCCACGCTATTGCCGCGTGGCGGCGAATTCAATGGCGCGATCGGGGCGAACCGGCCCTCAGCCGGGCGGCAGGCAGCCGTGGCGTGCGAGCCACGTCTCGTCGCCGGCATCCCGGTAGGCGCCGGCATGGTCGCTGCAGAGCCACACCACCAGCCCGGCCGGGTCGCCCGCCCGCCGCGGGATCACGGCGTGTACGGGAACGCTCCCGCGATGCGAGCATCCGTCCACGGCGCAGCGGATGGGTCCCGGGTCGCCTGCCAACCCGCGCGCATCATCTCACGCGGATCGGGCGGCCGTCGGCCCGGATGGGGGTTAACGCCCATAGACACGGAGGCGGCCCGCCGCGTAGCGTCGTCCGGCCATCTCACGGCCGTCGGACGCCGGTTGGTGGTCTAGACCGAAGGCCCGCGCAGCAGACCCTGGACACGGCTATCTGCACGCGGGCCTTCGCGTGCCGGCGCTCAAGTATTGAACGCCACGTCCGAATACTTCGCGGTCGGTCATTGTCACCAATGTCCCAGACTCCTCGCACCCACTCCGACGGCTTGGCGGCCACCTCGGGCGGCACTCCTACAGTGACCCTGGTGGACGTCGACGTGCCCACCGCGGCCCCTGACGAGCAGGCGCGCGCGATCGCGCTCACCGCCGGGCGGCGCGTGGCGGCGATCCTGACGCCGTTCGTCGAGGAGATCCTCGACTCGTGCGACGGCGCGCAGTCCTCGTCGGGCGAGGCCAAGGAGGTCGGCGAGGACATCTCGGCGAGCGTCGAGCGGCTCGGGGCGGCGGTGTCGCAGTCGACGCAGTCGATGGACGCGATCCGCGCCGGGGCGGACACCGCGATCACGGGCGCGACCACCGAGCTCGCAGCCGTGCGCGACGAGGTGCTCGGATCGGCCGCCGAGTTCGAGTCGCTGGCGGCGTCGGTCGCGGGCCTGACGACCTTCGTGCGCAACATCAACGCGATCGCCGACCAGACGAACATGCTGAGCCTGAACGCGCGCATCGAGGCGGCCCGCGCGGGCGACGCCGGGCGCGGGTTCGCCGTCGTGGCCGAGGAGGTGCGCAAGCTCGCCGGAACGTCCAAGGCGCAGGCGACCGCCGTCTCCGAGACGATCGCGCGCGTCTGCGCCGACGCCGAGCGGGCCACCGCAGCGGTGGCGACCACGATCGGCCAGCTCGAGCAGCTGGCCCGAAACCTCGAGGCCCTGCGCACCGAGACCGGCTCGAGCTGGCATCAGGCACTCGCCGAGATCGAGACGATCCGCGGCCGCGCGCGCGACGTCGACGTCGCAAACCGCCAGGCCCGGGCGGCGACGGACCGCACCCAGGAGGACATCGCCGCGATCGCCCGGATCGGCGAGCGGCTCCATGCGCTCGACGTCGCATCGGTCGACCTGCTGGCGGCGCCGCCGCCCGAGCGGCCGCTGCTCGACGAGGTGCGGGCGCGCGGCGTCCTGCGGGTGGGCGTGTGGCACGGCTTCCGCGGCCTGAACTTCCACCACCCGCGATCGGGCAAGGTCGTCGGGCTCGAGGTCGAGCTGCTCGAAGCGCTCGGGCGCCGCCTCGGCGTCGCGGTCGAGATGGTCGACGCGCCCTGGGTCGACCTGCCCAAGCGGCTGAAGCGGCGCGAGTTCGATCTGCTCTTCTGCGCGCTCATCCCCTCGCCCGACTACCGCGGGATCGCCTACTCGCGCTCCTACCTCGACATGGGCCTCGTGGCCATGCGCCGCGCAGGCGACACCTCGGTCACGAGCGCCCGGAGCCTGGGCGGACGCACGGTCGCCATCATCGCCGACCCCGCCGCCCGGCACGCCCTCGACGACTGCGGCATCGTCCCCGGCGACCTGCGCCAGGTGTACGACGACGACTACTACGACCCGGTCGCCGAGGGCGTCTACGACGGCTTCATCATCGACCTGCCGATCGTGCACTGGTGCGCCACCGACCCGGCGAGCCCCTGGCACGGCCGCATCGAGACGGTCGGCGATCCGATCACGAAGTGGATCTACTGCGCCGCGGTGCGCGAGCATCCCTCGACGGCGACGCTCCTGCACGAGGTCGACGACGCGCTGGGCGCGCTGCGCGCCACCGCCGAGTACCGGCAGATCGTCGAGCGGTGGCAGGGCCGCGTCTACGACTGGCGCAAGTCTGCAGCCGACTTCCTCTAGGCCTCGCCTAGTCGACGACGCGCGCCGGGGCGCGGTACTGCGTGCCGCAGCTCTCGCAGACGGCCGCGGAGTACCACTCCACGGCCGGCGACCCGGTGACACCGGGAATCGCCTGGCTCTCGATCGGGACGATCTGCCAGCTGAGCGCGTGGCCGCAGACGGCGCAGTCGGGCGCCTGGCTCTCGAGGATGCGGGGAGCGTCGCCGGGCATGGGGCCACTATAGGGCCTTGATTGGCGCGTACGCAGGGGTGAAGGCCAAGAGGTTGCGGGGTAAACATGAACTGGCGTTGCGACGGCGAGAGGACATCAAGGATGGAGTCCTCGCCCTCCATCTCCCAGCGACGGCCGCCCTTAGCGCGTGCAACGCACTCGCACAGGCGGAGCGGGCGCCACGAAGCGAGGCGCACATGGCACGCCTCCTGAAGGCCAGGGACGGTCGAGCGGACGCAACCATGGAAGCGTTCGCTTCTGGCGTCCCCGATGCTCTAGTCGGACGATCCGGTCTCGGGCAAGCGCGCGATCCGAGACCCGCAACTGATGATCGCCGCATCAGAAGGGTGCGGATCAAGGCCCGGCCGCAGCCTGCCGCTCTGTCCAGGGCGGAACCGACATACACGCGGACAACCTGCGGCGTCCTCAGGTCATCATCGGCTCAGCTTCCGCGGCGGACCGTTCAGGCCCCGTGTACCAAGAGAACGCTGATCGCGTCGATCAGCAACAGCGCTGCGAGGCCCCGAAGTGCGTAGATCGTCACCGCCGGCTGGTGCCGGTTGGCCTTTCCCTGGGCGGCCTTCATGAGCGCGATGGCCTTCTCGCCGCGAACGACATAGAAGACGACCGGCCCCCACACGAGCGCCGTCGCGAGCGCGCAATAGACGACGACCAGCTCGGCCTGGACTGAGTCGCCCGCGCCGGTGGTCGCGATCAACGCGGCGGCCAGGGCGGTAAGCACAAGCCGCTTTGGCCCGCCGATACCGAGCAGCAGCCCCACCGCCAAAGTCGTCAGGTATCCCAGCCTGCTGAGCCGAGCGAGCAGCGCGTGCGCTCGCGACTTGGATTCGCTGACCGGCGGTGGTCGCCGACGGACGCGGCTTGCGAGCCAGACCAGCACAACGGCGAGCGCAAGCGCGAGCGGCACACGGATGCCTGGGTACGATCTCCTATTCGAACCGACGGCCGCGAAGTCAAGGATCACCAGCAGCGCGCACGACACCAGCTGGCCGGCAACGAATCCGACGCCCAGGCCGAGCGCCTGGCGGCGTCCAGCCCCCATCGCGGTCATCGTGGCGGCAAGCGCCAGTGGACTGAACGCCGCCAGAAGCGCATACAGGAGAAGCTGGATCACATCGCCAAGCACCACGACCCCACCGTACTCGCTCGGCGGATACCGCCGTGAGCTACATGCGCCTCGGGGCGCAAGCGGGTGGCGCGCCCAAATGCAGTACGTGCCTCCGGAGGTCCAACGCTGTTGGCGACGCGAGCGCCTGGCTATATCACCAGCCTTGGGCACCAACTCGCCCAGCCGGATCGCCTCGCCACCCGGCTCCGCGGTAGGCGTTGCAGTATGAGCACAAGAGGCGCCCACCGGGGAGTGGTTCGACGTCGAGGGTGGACGCTACCGAATCTGGGATCACGCTCCGCCGTGCTCGCCCACGGCACGGCGATCGCGACCTACGAATGGATCCCCGCCCCGCCACCTCTCAGTTGTAAGGCAGGACGGTGTCACCCCGTCGGGGTGATGACTGCCACCCGGCGCACGGCGATCCTTGGCGCTCGGAGGGAGGCGCGGCGCGGTCCGAGCGTCCACCTGAGGTAGGCGCGGTGTCTTGCGTCGTCGTGCGTGCCGCGATCTGCGGCGCGATGCGCACCCTCGTCACCAACCCAAGGAGGGGTCAGATGACTGGACACAAGAAGCTGCTGTTGGCGGCCGTCGCCATGGTGGCGTTGGCCGTGCCTGCCGTCGCAAACGCCGTCAGCGAGCACGCAAACACCGAGCAGTTCCCGCCCGGCTACCTGCAGATCAACCCCAAGACATGCAAGTTCCTGCACAAGGAGATCGACCAGCCGACGCTGCCGACCTGGAAGAACCTGCGCCAGTTCGCGATCTGGGAGGACGCGCGTCACGACGCCAAGCTCAACTGCCTCACCAACCGTCCCGACCACACCGCCGGTCTGGCCGGCTACGTCCAGGTGAAGGCGACCGGCCCCGGCCACAGCGTGACCGCGACCTGCCCCGAGGGCGACGTCGTCCTCGGCGGAGGGATCATGGCCGGCGAATCGGCCGGCTCATACCCATCCACCAACTCGGCATGGACGATCATCCGCGCCCACGACAACCACCAAGCGTCCATCACCGTCATCGCCACCTGCGCACAAGCGCCAGCTTCACCGTAACCCCGACCCGCCCCGATCTGCCGGCCGCCCGAGGTGTGGGCAGCCGGCAGATCGGCCCCACTCGCCACCACGTACGCCCGCCTCGCAAAGGCGCTCGGCGTACCGATGGAACAACTCGTCCACGAGTAGGCAAGGGTCACCCAGGCGTCGCAATCAGTGTGATCAACGGTCTCCGACGGCGGCCGGAACCCGCGGCGCGCGCGGTTTCTAGAACTGGAACAGCTCGTGCACCTGAATGATCTCGGGTGGCCCGCTGAGTTGGATTCCAACCTGCTTCAGTACGGGTAGCAGCGTCTCGTCGTTGAACGCGCGCTGCTGATCCGCGCTCGCCCAGATTTCGCTCACCCGGAGACGGCCCTCCTCGCCAAACAAGACATGAAGCTCAAGTCCCGCTGGCGGAAACTCGCCCTGTTCGAGCAGAGCGCTTGCTGCATCGTACTGCTGGCGAGTCATGCCGACTTCTTGGTACCTAACCAGAACGCTCACGGCACTTCTCCTTCGCCTGGACGGCAGAGCCAGCCAAGGCTACCCGCCGACCCGACGGTCGGCGGCTACGAACCGAAACGACACTGACCACATCTATCCCGGCTGTTTCCAGGGTATTCTCGTGATCGGGGCGAGAGGATTTGAAGCTATGCCCCCGTCCGCGCGGGTAGGCGTGTTTCGCTTGGTTATGCGGAATCGGTGTCCCGCTCAGTCCGAGGGAGTCCGCGCTTCCGCTACCAAACCGCTACCAGCCCACGGCCGAACCGGATAGCTCTCGGGTGGCGTCTGCGTGTCGAAGTACTCGCCGGAGAACTCGAAATCGGCCGGTGAGAAGTGGCTCGCCCGCAGGCTTGTCTGCGGCGTGTTCCAGGCGTATGGCAGGTCGATGTGCTCCGCGGTCGTAAGCGATGATACGACGTGGACCTGCGTCGCCTCTCCTTCGATGGTGATCTGCCCCTGGTACGTGAGCCGCAACCGGCCGTCGATGGCCGGGCCTGGCCCGACGTTGCGGATGCGCACGGTGACCGGGAACAGTGAGCCAGGCACGCGATCGTCACGCGGGGACCGGATCGTGCCGTCGTCGGAAAGGCGGATCCACACCGGGTAGACGATCGGCGTCTGACGTGAGATCTGGTCGGCTCGGGTGAGCCGCGCGAGCTCCCAGGTCGCGGAAACGTCGCCACTGGTCGTGTATGCGAGCGCCGCCGTGAACGCGGCCAGCAGGACGGTGCCGGCTGCGGTCGCCGCGACAGCTGCGGTGCTCCACTCGAAGGTGTGACCGCCTCGGGGATCGGCGAGAAACTCGCCGTGCGGCGCCGCGAGCACGCCGACGACGTAGCCCACCCAGGTCGTCCATGCTGACAAGCCGATGAGCCACCATGCGACTGACCGGCGCGTCAGCCTGCCGGGCCCTCGGCTGGTCTGCCTATGCCCGTGCTTGCATGAGCCGATCGTCGCTTAGTACGCTTCGAGGGTGTTTGGTAGTGGGCTGAGGCACGCCGGGTGATGGAGCAGCTGAGTTGCGAATCTCCCGTGGGCACGCAGCGCGCTTTGAGCGACTGCGCTGGAGTACGGCAGGCGGGCCACTACGACAGGGCCTGGCAGTCGGACGCCGAACTCTCCGGTCCCGTACGAGGGGAAGGATCGTGACGGCGCGGTGGGGGTGACGTGCGCTCGAAGCCATCTGCGCCCCTTGGGGTCTTGTGCGACGACGAAGAGGTCGGTGCATCCGGTTTGGGTGAGGCGGGCATCGGCGAGAAGTGGGTGTCCTGGGAGGTACCAGCTCAGGGTGGGTGGGGGGTGAACTCCCAGTCCTCTGGGTGCGAACACGATCAGCGGCTGTGCTGGCGTCCATCCGAACGTCACGACTGCTCGGCTGATCCGGTCGTATCCGGTTCGGCCTTCGGAGCTCTCGGCGGCGATGCTGCCCATTAGCCCAACCATCAATGCCAGCGCCGCGAGACGGGCGACTAGTCGGTGCGGTATGGCGGCTACGGCAGCTGCCACTGCGATCGCCGCGAACGGGGCGACCACGACCATGTTGCGCGCGTCGAACACTCGGGGTCCCGCCGCCCACACCGCAGCGGCGATCACGACCGGCAGCACCGCCAGCGTCGCACACAGGCCGCCTCGCGGATTTCGGGTCAGCATGATCAGTCCGACGATGATCGCCAGCACGAGTGCGAGGCGGGCCGCGGAGTTGGCGAGAGTCCCTCCTGCCCCAAGTCGATCCCAGGCGACGGGGGATGCGAAGATCTTGGAGTACACCGAGACCACGTGTGCGACGCTGAATCTGCCTAGCCACTGGTGCGGGTGACCACGGTACTGGTCGAGAAACGACGGAACCCATAACACCAGTGGCGCGACGCCGGCCGCCATCGTTGCGGTGACCCGGCGCCGGCCGCCGGCCGCCTGCTTTGACGCCCAGACCCACGCTACTCCCGCCGTGACCACAGTCAGGAAGAAGTAGTGGGTAGTCGCGCCGACCAGTGTGGCGGCCGCAAGCGCGAAGAGCCTCCATCGATCCGGCTGGCGACTCGCCGCGTCAAGCGCGAGCGCGAATACGACGCAAGCCAGCACGAGCAGTGCGTAGGCGCGAAGTTCGCTTCCGAGCTCGAGAAACTGATCGCCGAGCGCGGCGACGCCGCCCGCCAGGCCCGCGGCCCAAAGCGGCAGCATCCGGGCGGCGTAAACGACCACAAGCGCCGCTGCGGTCGCGGTGAATCCGACCGACAGTACGCGCAGCCCGCGCACCGATGCCAGCACCGAACCTTCGCCGCCGACCGCGACGCCGGCGCGATGTACCAGCCAGCAGAGCACGTACCAGCCAGGGGGCATCGCCTCGGTTCTGCGCACCTGCGCGGCCATGCCGCCCAGTCCAGGAGCGGTCAATGCGCGGGCCGAAGCCACTTCATCCCACCACAGGGGCAGGCGCAACGCAAGGATGCTATTGATGACGGCGCTGACCGCCGCCGCGGAAACGGCGACCGTCGCAACGCCTATCCGTCCGGACCTGACCACGGTTAGTGGAGCGGGCCGGTTCGTGCCGCAGCGCGGCTGAACCGCAGCACCACACTCGCGCGCCTCATTCGCGACCTCGGTCGGGTCGAGCGGAGTCGGTGTGGGTGGGGATGCGTGCGCGGATGGTGGTGCCGGTGTTGGGGGTTGAGTGGATGTCGAGTTGGCCGCCGAGGATGGCGGCGCGTTCGCGCATGCCGCGCAGTCCCAGGCGGTTGGTGGGAGTATCCGCGGGTGAAAAGCCGCGGCCGTCGTCTTCGACGAGCAGGGTGACGAATCCGTCGTGGAGGATGATGGTGATGCTGATGTGGGCGGCGTGTGCGTACTTGACCGCGTTGGTGAGCGCCTCTTGGGCGATGCGGTAGGTGCCCGTCTCGATGGGGGACGATAGGCGGGTGGCGTCGGGCAGAGTCAGCGCTACCTGAACGTCGATTCCCGATGATTCGGCGACGGTGTCGGCCATGTGGTTGAGTGCGGCGGCGAGTCCGAAGTCGTCCAGTGCTGGGGGTCGCAGTTCGACTGCGACCCGGCGGACGTGGCCAAGCGCCTCTTTCGCGACCCGTTTCATGCCTTCCGACTGGACTTTGACTTCCTCGAGGGTGGTCGCCGTGCCGATCAGGGTGAGGCCGAGCAGGATCGATGTGAGTGCCTGGCCGGTCTGATCGTGCAGCTCGCGCGAAAGCCGTGCCCGTTCCGTCTCCTGTGCGTCCAGGATCGCCGCGAGGGTCGTGTGGTGGACTCGTCGGCTGTGGTCGATGGCGATGCTGGCGCGGTGGCCGAACGCTTCCGCCAGCCGCAGGTCGTCTTCGCTGAAGCGGCGGTCGGCGGCCAGCTTGTCCCCAACCACGATGACGCCCAGTCGCTCACCACCGACCATGAGCGGGATCCACAATCCCGCCTCCATATCTATCCGCTGGTGGGCAGGTACGGCGAACAGGTCGACCTCGTGATCGTCGATCGTCGAGTCGACCCGTTCGCTTTGGCCGCGTGCGAGCACGCGCGCCGTCTTTGTTGAAGGCGGGATGGACGCTCCGAGCAGATTCTTGGCGTCACCAGCGGTGGCCACAACGCGCAGGCCGCTCCCCGCCTCGGCCAGCGCGATGTAGACGAGGCGCGCGTCGACCAGCTTCCGGAGGTGGTCAACGATCATCACCAGCAAAGGATCGAGGTCGGTCTCGCCGACCAGCGCCTCGCCGATCTCGTTGAGCGCCTCCAGGTGGGATGTCCACCGCCTGGCGGCGTGCATCATGCGTGCGTGCTCGACCGCGTTGGCGGCTTGGGCTGCGAGCAGGCCGACCGCCTCCACGTCGGCGTCGGTGAACTCGCCGCCCTCTTTCTCGGTCAGATACAGGTTTCCATACGGCGCGCCGCGGATGATGACGGGCACCCCCAGGAACGAGCGCATCGGCGGGTGTCCCGGCGGGAAGCCAACGCTGCGCGGATCCTCGCGCAGGTCGCGCAGCCGAAGCGGCCGCGCGTCGCGGATAAGCGCACCCAACACGCCGCGCCCGCGCGGCAGAACGCCCAACCGTGCCCGCTCCTCGTCCGTCAGCCCGACCGTCACGAACTGCTCCAACTCAGACCGCGTCGGGTCAAGCACGCCCAGCGCGCCATACCGCGCACCGGTCAGCTCACACGCAGCAGAGACGATCCGTTCCAACACCCGATCCAGCGCGACCTCCGAGGAAACGGCGACGCCCGCCCCGATCACACGCCGGTACAGCTCCGCCTGGGCACCAACCGCACCCGAACCCCGCCCAATATCGCCGCTCACCACGCGTCAACCAAAAGCGCGACGGCGTGGGCAGCCCGCACTGGCCCCGACGGCCCCGGACCGCCCCGTAGCGGCCACGCCTCGGTCGGGAGGGCATGCGACTTCGAGCCGCCCCCGCCGGCGTGTGCGACGACCGTCACATGGGCACGAACTCTCGCCGCATCAAGTCACGATTGGCGCCAATGCCCCGGACTGCTTGGGGTGTCGCCGATGCGCGATTCTGCGGCCGGGCCACGCTGTTGGACCTCCGAGCCATGAAACTAGGGTTCAGCTAAAGAGCCTCCCAGGGTACTCCTGCCGCGTCGAGCGTGCAAGGGCTGCCTGATACGCTGATGGGGCTTCTGACTCGCACAGGGCAACGCCCCAGCTTGCGCCGGCCATGAGCGGACGACCGTTTGGTCGACCCCAGGGGCGGGAACCGAGACTCAATGCGAGACGAGCACGGCGAAGACGCGGCTCGAGCGTGGCTAACCCAACTCTCCAACCTGATCCTCGAGACAGCCATCGGCGTGGTTGGATTCCACGCCGCCACCGCCACCATCCGCGACAACGACACGCCAGCCACGATCGCGACCACTGACCAGAGCCTGGTCGCACTCGACGACGCCCAATACGCCTCCGGCGAAGGCCCATGCATGGACGCACTCGAGCCCGCACACCCCATCATCTGGGCCGAGGCAAACCCAAACCCACGATGGATCGCCTTCCAAGCAGCCGCAGTCCAAGCGGGAGTGACCATGTCGCTCTCCCTCCACATCCTCACAAACGAGGCCGAAAAGCTCGCCGCCTCGCTTACCTTCTACACCCACGCCCAACTCGAACTCGAACAACGCCAACTCGAGGCGGCCCAGCGCTTCGCCGCCCAACTCGCAGCAGCCATGCACGGCGCCCAAGCCCACAACGCGACCAGTCGCCACGCCACCAACCTCACAAACGCGATGCACACCCGCGCCGCCATCGAACAAGCCAAAGGCATCCTCATCAGCGAACACCGCCTCACCCCCGACCAAGCCTTCGCCCTACTCAGCAAGATGTCCCAAGACACCAACACCAAACTCCACGACCTCGCCGAACAACTCATCCACACACGCGCCCCGACGCGCCACACGTAACTCCTTCGCGGAAACGCGGATTCTCCTCGTTGCGGCAGGGGCGATCCGCGGACGGCACCGACACGGTTTCCCCGCGGGAGCGGACGCACGCGCGTGGTCAACCTTCGAGCGAACTCACGACGGAGACCGGCCGCCGCCGCTCGGTGCAGATCTGGCGTCGGCGTCGGATGACGAGATGGTCCTTGGAGCCGACCGGCCGTCAGCCAGACCGATGTCGGTTGTCGAGCGCGTCCGCGTAGCCGCGCGGGTACGCCGCGACGCGCTCCGGCATCGGCAACGCTTCGGCGATCCGTCGGAGCACCAACGCCGCCTCGCGGGCCTCGGGAGTCCTAACCCGGCGCCCGGCCCCAGCCATCCTGGCCGCCGACCTCGGGAACGACCTCGCCCTCCACGACTCCCTCCGCCCTCGCCCGCGCGGCACCCGTCACCGCGGCGATCAACAGTCGCTCGACAACCGGCGCCGGGAGGCTCGCGAGGTCCGCCTCGATCTCAGCCTGCTCCGTCACCACCCGCTGCCGCGCGACCGGCAGCCCCTCGACACGGTTCAGGAGCTTCTCGATCTGGCTGATCTGCCGTGTCAGGAAGTCGAGCTTGGTCGAGTCCTTCCAGGCTCGGGTCCGGCTCTAGCGCGAGCACGCTCTCGAAGACCTCGGCGATGCGGTCGACATGCACCTCGACCACTTGCTCGAGCCGGCAAGCGATCTCGGCCTGCTCGGCACGGCGCCGAGCATGCACGACGGCCGCTCCCTTTCGACCAGCCTCAGCCGCGCGCGGATCGCCACGATCGAAACGAACCAGGTTCTGGCTGGACAACGAAGGACGCTCTGTCATGCCCGTATTCTGGCTTAGCGCATCGGACGTCGAGCAGTCGTCCCACCCAGATGGCCCGACACCAGCCGGCCGGAGAGCGGTCACATCGAGCCGTCGTCCCAGAGGCGGGAGCCCAAGCTCCTCTATTTCTTGGGAAGGGGGCGCTCATGCATCGCCATCGGCTTCCGCCGCCCGGTTCCAAGAACTTGCTGGAGTCGGTCTGCGGTCTTGGTGTTGTCGCCTGGCGATCGCCCGCCCGCGAAAAGGTGGCGGTCGAGTCGACGGCCCCTAATGTACGGTGCCGCCCATTCCCGGCGGAGGCTGACGGCTTTTGCGGGAGAATCGTCGGCTCGCCCACGGTTTAGGTGTTGGTCACCATGAAATGTCCAGGCATTCCCGGCATTCACCGGCGGCGTGGATGCGAGCATTTACAGCCAGGGCGCACGCCACACGCGACCGTGATACGCACAGACGTGATCATGTCGGCCTCCCAGCTTCGGCCGGCGCCTCGGGCCGACGTGCCCTCACGCGAAACTCCCTGTATTCCGGACATCGCGCCCTCGCAGTGGTCCCCGCACGCCCTCCCCGGTTGCGGAGTATTCCAACGACGCGCCCGTTCGGGGATTGCGGTCAGAGGGACAGGGAAGCGCCCGCTTCACATTCACACAAGCATCAAGATCTTGCCGGCGGGGCCGGGAAACCGGGCGCCGGGCACGGCCCGGCCCCCGCCGGCACCCTTACCTTCGGGTCAGCACACGCCCTCGGCCCGGCAGGGCTTCAGCACCGGCACCTCAACGACCTCGATCCGCGCGTGCCCGCGCGTGCCGGCGTTCACGAGGCGGACACGGTGGTCGCCGGGCGTCGCCCAGTTCCGACTCCAGACGATACGGCTCGAGTCACGCGCTTTGGCGTACGTCGAGATGGTCGTCACGAAGCGGCCGTCGACGTACAGCCGGAAGCTGCCGAAGCGCGGCCCCCGGTTCACCGTGAGGTCGATGCCGTAGCACTGCGGGCAGACGCCGACAAGCGTCGCGCCGCCCTCCGTGCTGAAGCTGCCGTCCACGTCGCTGTTGAACGTCCACCCAGAGTGCTTCGGCCAGTCGTAAATCCGCGACGGAGACAGATACGCCGCGTCCACGTAGGTGCTGAAGTGCGCCGGTGAGGTCTGCAGGCATGGGTATGCGCGCACGCGCCAGCCGTACGGATCGTCGTCACCCGGCCAGATCCGGTCGGTGATCGCGCGCCGCTCGGGGTTCGGAAACGGCATGTCCGACCAGCCCGCGGTACCGATGTTCACCCACTGCGGCTCGTAACAGGCCCCCGCAAGCGACGACCCCGGCCAGGTGATCTGCACCGGCACGCCGCCGTTATCGAGCCCGTTGATCAGGCGTACCACCGGCCTTCCCGGCGCGGCGATCGAGCTGGTCGCGCGACCGGTGATCGGGAACGTGAAGACCGCCTCCTGGTAGCTCGGGTTCGTAGCGGTGACGATAAGCGCGTCGTTCGCCGAGCCCGTGTACTTCGGATCGAAGGTGACGCTGACGGTGCAGGACGCTCCCGGCGCGATTGTGTGGCCCACGCCGGTGCAGTCGGAGCCGTCGATGCGGTAGTTCGGATCCGGGACGGTGCGGATCGGCACCTCGTCGCGCTGGAGCGTCGGCCACAGGTAGAGCGGAACGGCGTCTGCGTTCGTCAGGGTTACCTGCTTGGTCACGGCGGGAGCGCCGATCGCCTGCGAGCCGAATGCGAGCGCGCTCGGGGCGGCCGTCACCGGGCCCACTGCGCCCGCGGTGGGCACCCCCCACGCGAGCCCTCCGATCACCACGCTCGCGATGAACACAAAGAACCTGCGCGTGACACCCCCTTCCGTTCGGACTCCACCTACGCTCCCAGGGGCGCGCCCGCGGCGCATCGGGCGCGGGACTGATCCGGCATCGGGAAATTACGAGTCGGCGGCCAGTGCCTGGTCGACGGCGCAACTTGGTCGGCGTTGACGGCGCCGAGTTCGATGCGTGCGCTCAGCCAGCCGGTTGGACCTCTGATGGAAGCGTCGCAAACGTCAAGTGGCGGCGCCCGCCGGATATGGCCCCGGCGGCGATGGGGACGACGCCGACCGGGTGGCTTGACCGACCAATCACGCATCGGGGAAGGACGCCCACGCCGCGTCCGTACTTAGTACCGAACACAACAAACCCACCAGGGCAGGCGGCCTCATCAAGACTCAGTCGGGGGCCCGTGTCCGCGGTCCGCGAGCGCCGCCACCGCTCCAGCCGAAACGGTGCGACACGGTCATGCCACTGCACGTAGCCGGCGCGTTGGGCGCTCGCCTCGTGTGGGGCGAGCGCCCAACGCCCTACGAGAAGTTGCTAGGTGACTCGGTGGTACTTGCCCAGGGCGACCTGCTCGCCTCCGGCCGTCCGAACCCTGACGAAGTTACCGGCCGAAGCGAACGGGACCGGCTGCCCGTGGATGGTCTGCCGCTCGATCTGCACGGTGCCAGAGCTACCGACCAGCCGCGACCCGATCTTCTTGCCCGCGACGAAAATCGACACCCGCTGTCCCTGCAGCGACGAAATGCCAGTCACAGTCACCGTGACCTCGCGGACACCGCCACCTCGGTCATACACCGAGTTGCCGCCCGCAGTCGGAAACGCCACGCCGCCGTGCAGAGTCGCGGTGAGATCGACGTGGTGCGTCTGCGCCATCGACGCCGGCACCATTACCGCCAAGCCAACCACCCCAACAGCGACCAGCCCGACGAACCATCGAAACATACGCATGCTCTCCCCCTTCACTCGTTGGTCCTGCCACAAGGGAGACTCGCCCTATGCCGCGGCACACGCGTCGGGGTAACCACTCGACCCAGCTCCGGGTAACTACCTATCGCTCGCCGTGGCCCGACAGCGACCGTCCCGTTGAGAACGCCGCCCGTGCGTGCCGGACGGCGTGGTGCGGGTTCGACAGCCAGCGGTCGAGGGTGCCTGATGGTCGGCTGCTCCCCGCGGCATGCGACGCATCGGTGGTTGCAGGCGCGTCGGCTGCCCCACCGGTGGGAGGGTATGATCCCAGCCAGACGCGCCACCGGGTGGAAGGGATCCGATGGGCATTGCCTCGGACGGTTGGGAAACGGTCGAGAAGCGGTTCAACGATCAGGAGTTCGACGTGCTCTATTTCGACCCGACTCCCGGTAGTCCGGAACACGAGGTGACGACCATCGACCGTCGAGACCGCGACCCTCACAACCCTTGTCCGAAAGGCAGCGGTTCGACGAAGGGTGCGGCATACGCCGACGCTTGGGCGCGGTTCACCTTGGCGCGCCACTCGTTCCGCCGCTAAGGCAGAGTTCCAGACGGGTGAGCAGTCCCCGACGTGGGTTTGCCCCGCTGGGATCCGCGTGGCGTTCCGACCGATACGTTGAGCCGGATTCTGCCGGCGGTGACCTTGTGGGAGCCTGGCATCGTCCAGCGGCGGAGCGATTTGGCAGTGCGGACCTGTCCGCTTGTCTGGCGCGTCACGGGGTTGGTCGGGTGCGGTGGTTGAGTCTGGTGACGAGCAGGCCGAGTGCGACCAGGCCGAGTCCGGCGAGGACGACTGCGAAGGCCGCGTTGGTGGCGGATCCGACGACGATCGCGATTGACTGGAGCCACTGGAGGCCGGCGAGTGCGGCCAGCCAGATCAGTCCGTTGAAGTTCATCGCTCCGGCAACCAGAAAGGCGGTGATGATCCCGGCCGCGAGAATGACGTGCCAGACCGATAGGTGGTCCGGGTTCGTGACGCTGATTCCCGCCACAGATGCTGCCCACACGCCCACCAGCGCCCAGTAGGTGGCATATTGGCAGCCACGACGGTCTCGCCGGGCCAGCGCCCCGGCGGCGACGGCGGCAGCACCTGCCTCGGCCAGGACCACCCACCCGACCGTCCCCTCGTGCAGGACGCCAGCCACGTCTGCCAGGCTGAGCCCGAGTATCGAGAGCGTCACCCCCAGTCCGAGCGCCAGCAGCCGGACGCTTCCGATCGCCGCGAAGAGCCCGATCACGAGCGCGGCCGAGATCGACGCGCACACCGCCGCGTATACGGCCAGATCGTGATCGGAGCCGAGCCACCCGGCCGATCTACCGACCGTCACACAGGCGGCGGCCAGCGCGACGTAGCCGACCAGACCCGCGACCTCGACCTGCCACGCAGCGGCGTGGCGCCGCTCGAGGGCGAGACACGCCGCGAGGGACGCCAACGGGAACAGGAACGGCGTGGTCAGCTGAAGGCCGTGCGGGAGATCGTTGAAGATCGTGCCGTAGGCGATCGCCAACCCACCGAACACCACCACCGCGCCCACCGCGTACAGCACCACGGCCGCGGTCGGACGGCCGCGGTCAGGCCCTCGCGTCTCCGCTCGGCTGAGGAACCGCTCGACATCGCCCGTCGAGACCACCCCGCGATCGAGCGCCTGCCCAACATGCACCAGCACCTCGCCTCGCCCGGAAGCGGACTCCTCGGACGCATCGTCGCGCACCACGCGCGCGTCAGTTGGTGCGTGGATGGTCATCGTTAGTCACCCTCCAGTCTCAGCCTCCAACGGCCGCGCCGCATCGGTAGAACCCCTGACCCGGACTACGGCAAAACGCCCTGCTCGGGCGCGGCCCTTGTACTCGGTGGGGAGAGGCGTAGGCTCGCTGCGCGGCGGCCGGGAGAGGAGAGCGCGACGCCCCTTAGACAAGGTGCCGGCGCGCTCAAGGGCCCAGACCGCTTCCGGCCGTCCGCTTCCTTGAAGTCGACTCGGGTTGGGCCTAGCATGCGTTGGTATCCGCGTGGCCGCATCCGTGGACGGGCGGGCGGGCTACGGCCCGACGAGGCCACGCGCAGGTTCAGCGGGCGGTCACCAGTCTGGCCGCCCGCTGGCGTTCGTTTCTGGTCGGATCCGCGCAGTCGCCGCGGCGCTGCCCCTGATGAACGCGCGCGGTGAGGAGCATCGCGGGGTCGGCGTCATGCGCGGCGGCCGCGTCGACGTGCCGCGCCGCCGTTCGCATCAGGTCGGACGCGACCCGCAGACTGCGGTCGTCGGCCGGCGTGCCCACCTCGGCGTCGGCCAGCCTGGCGAGCTCGTTCGCGACGAGACGAAGCTCGTCCGCGTGCCGCTCGATCGTCACAACCGCGATCCTATCCAACCCAGGTGAGAGAACGGAAGGAAGGCCGCCGCCAGCGCGTGGAGGCCTCTGCCGGCGGCCCGCGCTCTTCCGCCGGTTCCTGGTGGTAGGAGGGAGACAGGCCCCGGCGGGTGTCCTCGCCGGGGCCTTCCCAAAGCCGTGTGACGGACGCAGAGCGCCCCGTCATGGGCCGTCCAAAAGCCGTAGTGGGCGGGCAGAACCGAACCCGTAGTGGGCGACCTCATCGCCTGACAAGATTGTATCACCGATCACGATGTCGTGCGGTTTGCGCGGCGGCCTCGCGGATCGTGGCGGGCGCCGCGCGGTCGGTGGTGGGCATATAGCCTCCCTCGTGTTCACCCGGTCGCCGTCGTCTTCGTGGATGGATGGCGGCCGGGTGGGCCGCGACCCTGAACCTCGGGTCGCACGCCGCACTCTCCGGTCGCCGCGAGCGATCCGCAATGCTGTCGCAAGCGACGCTGCCTACACTTCGTCGCGTGCACCGCGCGCCGCGCACCGTCGCTCGGCAAGCGCCGACTTGCCTCGAGCCCGGCTGTGGAGAGCCGCTTGATTGGGAGAGGTTGCCGGATCCCACGCCGAGGGCGATCCCGCTAGGGTCGGTGATGTTGGAGCGGCGATCGACGCCGCGGACGCTGCCTCGGTGGGTTGCGACCTGTGGGCGATGCGGAAAGCGGTACCAGACCCGTTCTGACGACCACTGAGTCGAACCCACGCCGAGCGCCGCGAGCAGCGGCCCGTGCGTGCACGTCCGGACAGGCTTGGGTGATACCGGGAGAGACGCGGGTGCATAAGGGTTTCCACGATTAGCGATCCGGGCCGTCCCCGATGCGATTCATCGGAGGCACCGAGAGACTTGAGTACGTGGAGACGGTGCGCTGGACATCGTTCGAGAGGTGGGTGGTCAGGGCGGCCCTGGCGGCGGCGCCGATGATGGTGGTGGGGTTCATCGTCGCCATGTTCGTATCCCCTCACCAGTTGGCTGAGAGCGACACAGCGACCGGCTGGGGTCTGTGGCTTGGTGCGGCGCTGGGAGCGACGATGGCGCTGGTGTTCTACGCGCTTCCGCAGCTGTTGTTCGGGCTCGCCTTGCGCTCGCCGACGCGCCAGAGGTTGACGATGACGGCGATTGCGTCACCGGTGTGGGTCTTTCTGGGTCTGCAAGGGGTTCTCGTCGGGCTGATCGACGGCTGGGCGGGGGTCGCGCCGGTGGCCGTGGTGACCGCGGCGGCTGCGGCGGTGCTTGACTGCTTCGTGTGTGCGGTGGCGTGGCGCGGCCGGGGCCGCCTCACGCACCACAAGACGAACCGGGCCGCTATCCACCCCACGTAAGCCGTGGCCGCCCAAGCTTCCCACGGTTCCACTGACGGCCTCACCGGCTCGTGGCTCGTGCGATCGCTGGCGCTGGGGTTTGCCTGCCTGGTCACGGTGATGGGGTCAGCCTTCATCGCCCGAGAGGCGATGGACGATCCCGGTGGCCTTGAGGGCGTTGGGGTGGTGCTGCTGTGGGCCGCGCCGCTGGCTGGGCTGGCGCTGCTGGCGTGGAAGCGCCCGGAGCGCGCGATGATCGTGCTTGAGGTGCTGACTGCTGCGGTAGTTGCCGTGGCCGTGGCGTCTGCGGTCGCCCCCTCGAGTTGGCGGTCGTTCGAGAACGGCCACGGCCCGGTGCGGGCGATCGGAATGTTCGTACTGCTGCTGCCGCTGGCTGTACTCGGCTAGCGCAGACCGCGCAGGGCCGGGTGGATGCTCCTCACCATCGGAGTGGTACCGATGGTCGCGTCGGCAACACCACAGGGATCCGGCTCCATGCGCGCCATCACCATGCCGGCGGCAATCGACGGGGCGATCTTCCTCCTGGCAAGCGTCCGTCGCAGCACCGAGCGCCACCGCCCCAGAACATTGCATCGAACCACGCACACGTAGCCAGCCACGACCGTCAAAGGACGATCCCGCATACACGGGGGCTTACCCGCACCCAGCATACGCGCAGCCCCCGATGCGGGGTGGCGGAGCGAGAGCGACGCTGATCAGGAAAGGAGGTGCCTGATCATGTCCACGTATCACATCCCGGCAAGCGAGTGGCACGGGCATGCAATTGCGCCGACGACCCGACTGGGACGACGGGCACTGTGGGCGGCCGTGGTCAGCCTCGTCGGTTTCGCGATGGTCGTCGTGATGGCCGCCTTCGGCCCAGACGACCCCGCGACCGGGACGTTCTGGGGAATCTTCGGTCTGGTCGGCCCGATTCTCTGGGTGCCGCTCGCGCTCGGTTCCCTGGTCGTCGGACTGTTCGCCATGATCCGACGCGGTGAGCGCGCGCTCATGGCCTATCTCGCCTACCTGCCGTTCTTGATCATCCTCAGCATCCCGTTCATCTTCCCGGACGCCTAGTCAGAACGCCGTCCGCGACGGTCAAGGGTGATCGCTGCGCACTCGGGTGGGCCTACGTCATCTCGTCTGAGCACGTTCGGTCGAGAGGTCGAGCGGTGCCAGTTCGGATCGGACGCATCTACCGAAATGAGGCGGGGAGAACCGGCGCCGGTCCCCCCACCTGTGAGCACACTGCTTCACCTTCTTTCCCGACCGGCAGACGCATGGCTCGTTTCTGCCGCCCGCCGTCACGTTCCGCCAGTACCGCTCCCGAGTCACCATCGGGGCGTTGGTGGTGAGCCCGAGGTCGTCGATCACGCGCAGCGCGGCGTCCAGCGACGCCTCGAGCACCGTGAGCGCCGTGGTCGCCGCTCGTGCCACAGCCTTTTCGATGATCGCGTCAGTCCCCACCCCGTCGCGATCCGGATAGGCGCCGGGCTGCCCGGCGTACAGGTAGTGGAAATGAGTGCCAGTCTCGTGCCGCAGCGGGTTGGCACTGAAGGCGATCGTGTTGCCGACCGAAGGGTGGACCGTGTTGCACAGCCACTGATGGTCGCTTTGGAGATCGACGGCCACAGCCTTCGCGAGCTTCTCGACCGGCCCAAGGATGTTCGTCCGCTTGGTCCGGCCCCACGTCTCAGCAAGGTCGGGAGCGGCGCGTTCATCGAACTTGGCGCCCCACGTCATCTCCTCGAGCACCGCGAGCAGTTCGTCGCGCCGGTCGAACGATTCCGAGTCGGAGAGAGGCGAGCCTGCCCGCTTGATCTGTCCCCACCCGTCGGAAATCTTACGACCGTCAACCCACGTCGCAGCTGCCGTCTCCACCAGTGGCCTCACGCACGCAGCGGAGGCGATCATCTGATCCGCCTGGTATAGCGCCGACGCTGCAACGGTGAGTTGGCGCGCTCGCCATGCAGTGGTCAACCACCATGCAAGAAGCACGGTGTGGATCTCGACCCACAGCAAGCTCGCGCCGTCCCCGTTCCAAGTCGCGCGGACCGACAGCGCGTACAACTGCCCGGCTCCTGACGCTCCTGTCCGCGCGACCGTGGCCCATGTCCCGTCTTCATGTTCCGTGATCGCCTCTCGGAGTTCAGCCACATAGGCCGGCACGGACTCAACCTCTTGACCGGCCAGGCGGATTACAAGCGTGTGAAGCTCCTCGGCGGCACCGACCCGGTCCAAGAATGTGAGGAACGAAGTCTCAGCGCGCAGCCAGTCGTCGACCAACGCGCGGTCACCATCCTGGACTCTGGCACGGAGTTCTCGATTGGTCATGCGGTTGGCGCCGTAGGCCCGCAACTGGTTCGGGTCACCCGTGTGCGGCTGACGATCCGACCTGCGAAGGACTCAGAATGGGAACGTTCCGCTACCGAAACCGCTACCAACCGTCCTGCAAGTGTGGCTTTTGCAGGGTCTTTCACGATCGGGGCGAGAGGATTTGAACCTCCGACCGCCCGGCCCCCAGCCGGGTGCGCTACCAGACTGCGCCACGCCCCGTACGGGCCCGAGTATATCGGGAACCCGTCGCCGCTCCCGGGGGTCATAGGAGGGTGCAGGACGCCCTCACAGTCGCGCTCCCCCGCCTCGCGCCGCCCCGGACGTACGATGGTCGCGTGCAGATCGCGTCGGACGAGGTGCTGGCCAGGCGGGCCGCCGACGGCGACGAGTCCGCCTTCGAGGAGCTGGTCGTGCGCTACCAGGACCGGTGCTACACGCTCGCCGTGCGCATCACGAATTCGGACGCCGACGCCTACGACTGCGTCCAGGAGGGCTTCGTGTCGGCGTGGCGCGGCCTGCACACCTTCCGCTTCGATGCCAAGTTCTCGACCTGGATCCACCGGATCGTCGTGCGCAAGGCCTACGACGTGCTCGAGCGGCGGGCGCGGACGGCCGAGCCCGTCGACGAGGTGCCGGCCGTGAGCGTCGACGCGCCCACCGACAGCCGCCTCGACCTGCTGAGCGCCCTCGCCGCGCTCGAGCCGGAGTTCCGGGTAGTGGCCGTCGCCTGCGATGTCGTCGGCCTCTCGATGGACGAGGCAGCGGCCGTCCTCGACCTCCCGCCCGGCACGGTGAAGTCGCGTCTGCACCGCGCCCGCGCCCGGCTGGCCGAGGCCCTGCAGACGGAGGCGGCGCCGTGACCGACGAGCGCCACGAGGACATCGCCGGCCGGCTGCGCGACGAGGCCGGGGCGCGCGCGCCGGAGCGCCTGCGCGCCGACGTGATGGTGCGGGTGCGGGCCGAGCCGCGCCCACGCCGGATCCGGCCCAAGCGCCAGCTCTGGCGGCCGCTGGGGAGCCTGGCGGCCGCCGCGTGCGTGCTCGCGGCGCTCGTCTTCGGGCTCAGCCATCTCCAGGTCTCGGGCAACGGGTCGGAGTCCGCCGGGGCGACGTCCGCGGCAGCCGGAGCGGCCGGCGGCGGGGTGCCCGCGGCCGGGCTCAGCGACGGTCATGGCAGCACGGAGAAGCAGGCCGGCGCGGCTCCGCAGCGGCTCCCGGCGCCGAGCGCGGTGCACACGACGACCGGCACCGACCAGGCGCTGCGGTTGCAGGCCACCCTCGTGCCCAGGCCGCTGCGCTGGGCGATCTTCGGCCGTCTCGCGCTGCCACCGCCGCTGCCGCTGGCGCTCGGAACGCTCGACCTGCACCGCGGTCACGGCTCACACTGAGCGTCAGGCGGCGTCGACGGCGGCGCGCACCGCCGCGGGCACCTCTGCCACCGCCAGCGTGCGCTGGTCGCGGCCCCGCCGCACCTGCACGTCGGCGGTGCCGTCGGTCGCCGTGCGCTTGCCGACGGTCACGCGCGCCGGCATGCCGATCAACTCGGCGTCGGCGAAGCGCGAGCCGGGGCTCGCCGAGCGGTCGTCGAAGAGCACCGTGAGGCCGTCGCGCTCGAGCTCGGCCTGGATCTCGCGCGCGACCGCGAACTGGGGATCGTCCGCCCCGCCGATCACGACCATGTGCACGTGGAACGGCGCCACGCTGGCCGGCCAGGTGATGCCCTTCTCGTCGTGGTGCTGCTCGACCACCGCGGCCGAGACCCGGGCCGGGCCGATGCCGTAGGAGCCCATCTCGATCGGGTGCTCCAGGCCGGCCTCGTCCAGATAGGTGGCGTTGAGCGGCACGGAGTAGCGCGTCCCCAGCTTGAAGATATGGCCGACCTCGATCGCCGGCTCGATGTGCAGCGTGCCGGTGCCGCAGACGGCGCACGCGTCGCCCTCGGCCACCTCGCGCAGATCGGCAAACTCGGGCATGTAGTCGCGGCCGGCCTCGACGCCGCGCAGGTGCCACCCCGTGCGGTTCGCGCCGCCGACGAACTGGCCCTCACGCAGCGACTCGTCGGCGATGATGCGCACGTCGGCCCCGACCGGCCCGATGGAGCCGGGATCGGCCCCGAACGCGTCCCGGATCTCGTCCGGCTGGGCCGGCCGGAACGGCTCGCCGAGGGCGGTCTGGGTCTTCAGTTCGTGCAGCCGCTGATCGCCGCGCACGAGCGCAAGCACCACCTTGCCGCCGACCACGATCGGCATCGCCTTCGCGGTTGCCGCCGGATCGACGCCCAGGAACTCGGCCAGGCCCTCGATCGTCGTCGCGCCGGGCGTCTCCACCTCCTGCGGCGCGTCCAGACGCTCCGGGAACTGCGGCGCGCGAGGCGCCGAGCGCCCCACCTCGACGTTCGCGGCGTAGTCGCAGTTCGAGCAGCGCACGAGCTCGGCCTCGCCGTTCGGGCTCGGGGCGACGAACTCCTCGCCGCCGTAGCCGCCCATCATGCCGACGTCGGCCTCGACCGGCCACGCCTCGAGGCCGCAGCGCTCGAAGATGCGGATGTAGACGTCGCGGTGCTTGGCGTAGGACTCCTCGAGCCCGGCCCGGTCGCGGTCGAAGCTGTAGGAGTCCTTCATGATGAACTCGCGCGTGCGCAGGATCCCGCCCCGCGGCCGCGGCTCGTCGCGCTCCTTCGTCTGCTGGTGGTACCAGATCTGCGGCAGCTCGCGGTAGGAGCGGATGTCACGGGCGGCGTGGTAGGTGACGCACTCCTCGTGCGTGATCGCAAGCACGTACCGCTTGTCGCCGTAGCCCTCCGTCTTCAGGAGCACGTCGATGTCGTAGCGGTTCGTCGCCTCCCACAGCTCGGCCGGCTGCAGCACCGGCATCAGCATCTCGAGGCCGATCGTGTCCATCTCCTCGCGGATGATCTGCATCGTGTTGCGCAGCATCCGCCAGCCCAGCGGCATGTAGGTGTAGAGCCCCGAGCCGAGCTGGCGCACGTACCCGCCCCTGACCAGCAGCTTGTGACTGATCGCCTCCGCATCGGCCGGGTCGTCCTTGAGCGTCGGGATGAAGAAGCGAGAGGCGTCGATGCTGCCGCTCACCGGGCGGCAGCCTTGGCCCGCTGGCGCGGCGGCGGCAGGTGGATCGGGCGGCCGAGCGCGACCAGCGCCGCCTCCTTGACCGCCTCGGCGAGCGTCGGGTGCGCCGCGATCGAGTCTCCGATCGTGTCGATCGTCGCCTCGGCGCCGATGCCGATGACGCCCGCGTTCACGAGCTCGGTCGCCTGGATCCCCACGATCACGAGCCCGAGCAGCTCGCCGTAGCGATCCTCGTGGATCGTCTTGGCAAAGCCGGTCTTCTCGCCGTACATCTGCGCCCGGCCCGACGCCGCGAACGGGAACCGGCCGACGACGACGCGGTCGCCATGCTGCTCGCGGGCCTGCGCCTCGGTCAGGCCGACCGCGGCCACCTCGGGGTCGGTGTAGACGCACCGGGGGACGGCCGAGTAGTCCATCTCGGCGTCGTGGCCCATCGCGTTCTCGGCCGCGACCTCGCCCTCGCGGAACGCGGTGTGGGCGAGCTGGTAGACGCCGGCGACGTCGCCGACGGCGTAGATGTGCGCGACGTTCGTGCGCATGTAGCGGTCGGCGATCACGCCGCGGCGCGAGTCGAACTGCACGCCCGCGCGCTCGAGGCCGATGTCGGCCGTGGTCGGCCCGCGGCCTGTCGCGACGAGCACGAGGTCGGCGTCGACCGAGCCGCCCTTGCCGTCCGCGCCCTCGAAGCGCAGGGTGACGCCGTCGTCGCCCGGTGAGACTTCGGTCGCCCGCGCGCCCAGGTGCGTCGCGATGCCGCGGCGCTTGAACGCCCGCTCGAGCTCCTTCGAGGCGTCGGCGTCCTCCATCGGGATCAGGTGCTCGAGCATCTCGACGATGGTCACCTCGCTGCCGAAGTGGCGCAGGATCGAGGCGAACTCGACGCCGATCACGCCGCCGCCGAGGATCGCGATCCGCCGGGGCACCTCGGCGATCTCGAGCAGGCCGGTCGAGTCGACGCACGCCGGCCCGTCGAGGCCGGGCACCGGCGGGCGCAGCGAGTGCGAGCCCGTGGCGATGACGGCCGAGCGGAAGGTGACGTCCTCGCCGCCCTCGACCGCGATCGTGTTCGGGCCGGTGAACGAGCCACGGCCGCCCACGATCGTGATGCTGTTGGCCTTGACGACGCCCGTGATGCCGTTCACGAGCCCGTCCACGATGCCGGTCTTGTTCTGCTGGGCCTGGCCGAAGTCGAGCTCGGGGTCGCTCACGCGCACGCCGATCTGGGCAAAGACCTCGCGGGCCTCCTTGAGCGCATGCGCCGTCTGCACCCACGTCTTGGTCGGGATGCAGCCCACGGTGATGCAGGTGCCCCCGACCCGGTCCTGCTCGACGAGGACAACGCTTGCCCCCAGCTGGGCCGCCCGTATCGCGGCCGGATATCCGCCCGGTCCGCCGCCCAGGACGGCGACGTCACAGTCCATCGAATCGCTCCTCGCGCTCGCTTGCGCGGGCATCCTAGTTGATCGCCTCCGCCCCTCCTGCGGTCAGGCCGGCGGCGGGAAGGCGGGATCGTCGCGGATCGAGTCGAGGTCGCGGTCGTCGACCGCCCAGCCGGCGGCGCGAGGCTCGGCGGCGACCGACTTGCGTATGTGGAAGAGCGCCTCCTCGCGCCGTCCGCCCAGGGCGTGGTAGCAGGCGAGCTGGTAGTGGATCATGCCGTGGTCGGGCCACTCGGTGAGCCCCTCGGACACGATCGCGACGGCGCGGTCGTAGTCGCCGGCGCGGTAGGCCGGCTCGGCGGCGAACCAGTACTCGAACGGCGAGGTCGGAAGCGGCGCCGCCGCCGGGGCGCCGACGACGATCACGGTGGTGTCGTCCGCGCGGGCGACGGCCCCGCGCTGGGCGTCGATGTCCGGCACGAACACGAGCGTGCCCGCCGGCGCGTCGATCACCTCGCCCGCCACGGTGAACTCGGCCCGCCCCGTCATCACCATGTAAAGCTCCTCGTGGCGACCGGCGCCCGTGCCGTTCTCATGATGGTCCTCGATCACCCGCTCGCCCGCCATACGGGCCGTGTAGGCGTTGACGCCGAACGCGCGCACGCCGAGCCGGCGCCGGATCGGGCGGAAGCCGACCCCAGCGGCGTCGAGGCGCTCGAGATCGTCGATGTGGACGACGCGAGCCGCGCCGGTCACGCGTCCACCGATTCGCCCGCCTCGCCGATCCACGCGATGGTGGCGCCGGGCGGATACTCCACCCCGGGCGTGCCGACCACGGTCAGGAGGACGCCGTCGGCCTCGGCCTCGACCTCCTGGGTGACCTTGTCGGTGTCGAGCTCGTACAGCGGGTCGCCGCGGCGCACGGGCGCCCCCGGCTCCACCAGGAACCGGATCAGCACCGCCATGGCCGCGTCCTCGCCGAGCCTGGGAACCGTGACAGCCGTCGCCATCTGGCCAGAGCGTAGCCGCTGCGAGCGACTAAGGTTTCGGGCATGGTGAAGCCAGCCGAGACCCAGGCTTCGGTGTTGGACGACCGCGAGCACGCGCTGCGCCTCTTCCGTCAGATGGCGCTGATCCGCCGGTTCGAGGAGCGCACCGAGGAGCAGTACACCCGTGCCCGCATCGGCGGCTACTGCCACCTCGCGATCGGCGAGGAGGCCTCGTCGGTGGGCGCGATCGACGCGCTCGTCGAGGGCGACGCGCTGTACGCGAGCTACCGCGACCACGGCACCGCCCTGGCCGTCGGCAGCCCGGCGGCGGCGGTCATGGCCGAGCTCTTCGGCAAGGACACGGGCGTCGCGCACGGCCGCGGCGGCTCGATGCACCTGCTCGACGTCGAGCGCCACTTCTACGGCGGCTGGGGCATCGTCGGCGCGCACCTGCCGATCGCCGCCGGCACGGCGCTCGCCATGCTCTACCGCGAGCAGCCGAACGCCGTCCTGTGCCAGTTCGGCGACGGCGCGGTCGCGACGGGCGCCTTCCACGAGGCGCTCAACCTGGCGTCGCTGTGGGGCCTGCCGATCGTCTTCCAGGCGATCAACAACCAGTACGGCATGGGCACGTCGGTGGCGCAGTCGAACGCCGAGCCCGAGCTCTTCCGGCGCGCGGCCGCCTACCGCGTGCACGGCGAGCAGGTGGACGGAAACGACGTCCTCGCCGTGCGCGAGGCCGCCGACCGGCTGCTGCGGCAGGCGCGCGAGGAGCGCCACCCGGCGCTGCTGGAGACGATCACGTACCGCTACCGCGGCCACTCGGTCGCCGATGCGGGCAAGGTCTACCGCACGCCCGACGAGGTGCGCTCGTGGCGCGAGCGCGACCCGATCACCCGCTACGGCCTGCTCCTGGGCGAGCGCGACATCGCCTCGGCGGCCGACCTCGACGCGGTGTGGGCCGAGGTGTCGGTCGAGGTCAAGGACGCGATCGACCGCGCCCTGTCGGCGTCGTTCCCGGCCCGCGAGAGCCTCTACGACCACCTCTACGGCGACCCCGGCTGGCGCGAGCAGTTCGCCCGCATGGCCACGGGCGCCCCGTACGGCGAGCGCGGAGACGAACACTCATGGCCGACGTGACCTATCGCGAGGCGCTGCGCCTCGCCCTGGACGAGGAGCTCGGGCGCGATCCCGACGTGTTCCTGATGGGCGAGGAGATCGGCCGCTTCGAGGGCTCATACAAGGTCACCGCCGGCCTGTGGCAGAAGTACGGCCCGGCGCGCGTGCGCGAGACGCCGATCTCGGAGGAGGGCTTCATCGGCGCCGGCATCGGCGCGGCCATGATGGGCCTGCGCCCCGTGATCGAGATCATGACGATCAACTTCATCCTGGTGGCGATGGACCAGGTCATCAACCACGCCGCCAAGATCCGGTACATGTTCGGCGGCAAGGTGGGCGTGCCGCTCGTGATCCGCACGCCCGGCGGCGCAGGCGCGCAGCTGACCGCGCAGCACTCGCAGTCGCTCGAGGCGTGGTTCGCGGGCTGCCCGGGCCTGAAGGTGGTCGCCCCGGCCACGCCGGCCGACGCCTACGGGATGCTGAAGAGCGCGATCCGCGACGACGACCCCGTGCTCTTCTGCGAGAACCTCGTGCTCTACAACCTGACCGGCCCGCTCCCCGAGGACGGCGACGGCGCCGTGCCGATCGGCCTTGCCGCGATCGCGCGCGAGGGCACCGATCTGACGCTCGTGGCCCACTCCTACACGGTCCAGCGGGCCCTGCGGGTGGCCGACCGGCTGGCCCAGGACGGCATCTCGGTCGAGGTGGTCGACCTGCGCTCGCTGCGCCCGCTCGACGTGGATACGGTGGCCGACTCGGTGCGCAAGACGAACCGCGTGCTCGTGGCCGAGGAGGGCTGGTCGACCTACGGCGTCGGCGCCGAGCTCGCTGCCCGCCTGCAGCGGGTGTGCTTCGACGACCTGGACGCGCCCGTCGAGCGGGTGGGCCAGGCCGAGGTGCCGATGCCCTACTCCAAGCCGCTCGAGCTGGCCGCGCTGCCGCTCGAGTCCAAGATCGAGGCCGCGGCGCGCTCGTTGCTCGCCGAGTGCGGGCTGTAAGGTTCTGCGGATGTCGGAAGAGCTCACCATGCCGCGGCTGTCGGACACGATGGAGCAGGGCACCATCGGGCGCTGGCTCAAGCGCGAGGGCGAGAGCTTCCGCGAGGGTGACGTGATCGCCGAGATCGAGACCGACAAGGCGACGATGGACTTCCAGGCCTACGAGGACGGCACGATGCTGAAGATCCTCGTCGGCGACGGCGAATCGGCGGCGCTGGGCGCGCCGATCGCGATCGTCGGCGCCGAGGGCGAGGAGGTCACGGTCGACGCGACGCCGGCTCCCGCGGCCGCCGAGGCGAACGGCGACGGCGCGGCCGCAACCGCCGACGCACCGACGATGATCGTGCCGCCGCCGGCCGCCGAGGAGCAGGCCGCCGCCCCGGCGGGTGGCGAGGCCGGCGCGCTGCGGGCGAGCCCGATCGCGCGGCGCATGGCCGATGCGGCCGGATTCGACCTGCGCACCCTGGCGGGCAAGGGCACCGGCCCCGACGGGCGCATCGTCAAGGCAGACGTCGAGCGGGCGCTCGACGGCGCCGCTCCGGCGGTCGCCGACGCGGCCCCGGCCGTTGCGCCGGCCCCCGCCCCGACCGCCGCCGCAGCGAGCCTGCCGGGTGAGGGCGACGAGGTGCGCGAGCTGACACCGATGCTGAAGGCGGTCGCCCGGCGGATGGGCGAGTCCAAGGCCACCGTCCCCCACTTCTACGTCAGCTCCGAGATCGACATGACCCGCGCGCTCGCGCTGCGGGCCGAGCTGAACGAGGCCCTTGCCGACGCCGGCGAGAAGGTGAGCGTGAACGACCTGATCGTGCGTGCGTGCGCCCAGGCGCTCGTGCTGCATCCGCAGGCCCACCGCTCCTACGTGGACGGCCGCCACGTCTACCACGCCCACGCCCACGCCGGGATCGCGGTCGCGCTGGACGACGGCCTGATCGTCCCCGTGCTGCGCGACGCCGACGCAAAGACGGTGCGGCAGCTCGCCGCCGAGACGCGCGACCTCGTCGGCCGTGCCCGCGAGGGGCAGCTGCGCCAGTCCGAGATCGAGGGCGGCACGTTCACGGTCTCGAACCTGGGCATGTTCGACGTGGCGGCGTTCTCGGCGATCATCAACCCGCCCGAGTCGACCATCCTGGCGGTGTCGAGCATCGTCGAGCGCGCGGTCGTGCACGACGGAGCCGTCGTCCCCCGCCAGATCATGTCGGTGACGCTCTCGTGCGATCACCGCGCCTGCTCGGGAGCCGACGGAGCCAGGCTGTTGCAGACCGTGAAGCGGCATCTCGAGGCCCCCACCCTGCTGCTCGCATGAGTCCGCGCGGGCACGTACACTCGATCTGATGCAGCTCACCGACGTGATGGCGACGCACGTGGTGTCCGTGTCGTCTCAGATGAAGATCGGCGACGCGGCCAGGCGCATGGTCGAGGCCGACGTCGGCGCGGCCATGGTGCTCGACGACGCCGGCGACCTCGAGGGTGTGATCACCGAGCGCGATCTGATGCGCTGCGTCAGCGAGGGCACCGACCCCGAGACCCCGGTGGGCCAGCGCATGACCCGCCACGTCCTCACTGCGACGCCCGAGACGGCCATCCCCGAGGCGATGGCGCTCATGGTCGACGGCCACTTCCGCCACCTGCCGGTGGTGAACGAGGACGGGCACGTGATCGGCATCGTCTCGATGCGCGACCTGATGGCCTACACGTCGCTGCGCCTGCGCGGCGGCAGCCTCGGCCACGACGACGATCTCGACCCCGCCGAGGTCATCGCGACGATCTTCCGCATGCGCACCGGCGCAGCCTGAGGCCCGGCGTGCGCGACAGCATGGGGACTGTCCCCATGCGGGGACAGCCCCCGCTTCTCGGCCGTCGTCCGCTCTCCGGCTAGATCTGCCAGGCGCCTGCGCGCAGCACCGGCACGCGTTCGCCCGCGCCCGTGATCCCGGTGACGTCGACCTCGGGTGACCCGATCATGAAGTCGACGTGTACCTCGCTGCGGTTGATGCGCGGCCGGTCCTCCTCGGCGACCGCCCAGTCGAAGCCCTGGCCGAGCGCGATGTGGCTGGCGGCGTTCTCGTCGAGCAGGGTGTCGTAGAAGACGGTGTCGAGCGGGCCGATGCGGCCGCCGCCGTCGACCAGCGCCAGCTCACCCAGCCTGCCGGCGCCCTCGTCGCGTGTGGCATAGGCCTGCAGCACGGCGCCGTTCTCGGCCGCCTCGATCGAGGTCACCCGCCCGCCCTCGAAGCGCACCTCGAAGTCGCGCACGATCGTGCCCGAGAGCTCGCGCGGCTTCGTCGAGCGGACGACGCCGTCGACGCGCTCAGGATCCGGCGTCGTGAACACCTCCTCGGTGGGCAGGTTCGCCCGGTGGGGCAGGCCCCACGCGGTCATCATGCCGCCGCCGTTCCACGTCGAGCCGGGCAGCAGCCCGATGCGCAGATCGGTGCCGGGGCCCTCCAGGTGGATGGCGTCGAAGCGGCGCTCGTTCAGCGCGTCGCACGCCCGCTGCAGCTGCGCGATCCGCTCCGACCACGCCTGCACCGGATCGTCCGCGTCGAGCCGGCAGACGACCTCGATCTCCTGCCACAGCTTCCGAAGCGCCGCCTCCGGCTCGAGATCCGGATGCACGAGCCCCGCCCAGCCGGGCGTCGGGCACGGCACGATCGTCCAGTTGTTGCGGGCCTCGGTCATGTTCTCGACCGCCTGCATCCGTCCGGGCGGCCGGTCGAGACCGATCCGCGCCGGATCGATGCCGTCGAGAAGCCCGGGCTCGGTCGGGCCGGAGAGCGCGATCTGCGCGCCCTGATGGATGCCGTGCTGGCGCAGCATCTCGGCGATCCACTCCGGCTCGTAGCCGAGCGCCTCGTCGACTCCATGAACCAGCCGGGCCCGCTGCACGTAGGGATCCCGGTAGATCATGTCCACGTACACCGCACCGGCCTGGTACGCGCGCTCGACGATCCGGCGTGCAAGCTCCTCCTGCCCGAGGGCCGCCAGGACGATCACGCGCTGTCCGGGCTGGACGTTTGCCCCGAACCCGACCGCAAGCCCGGCCAACCTGTCCAGCGTTTCGGCACGCACGCTCGCATGCTAACCCGCGCTGCGATACTTCGGCCGCACATGCGCAGACACGCGCTCGCCCGCGGCTCGGCGCTCGCCGGGCTCGCCGCCGCCTCGGCGACGGCGGCGCACGGCGGCACCGCCGCCCTCTCCAACCCTGCCTGGGCGGTTCCGGCCCTGGTGGCGGCTGCGGCCGGCGTCGCCGCGCTGCTGCACCTGACCGGCTCCGCCTCCCGCGTGCGGGTCGCGGCGGCCCGCATGCACGTCGACGGCGGAGCGGTGGCGGGCCATCGCCCGCTGGGGCCGGCCGAGACGGCGGCGATCATGCTGGCCGCGCAGGGCTGCGCGCACCTGGGACTGCTCGCTGCAGGCGCACCGGCGCACGCGGGCCAGACGGGGGCGCTCGCGCTGCACACGGCCCTCGCCCTGCTCGGCGGCGCGCTCGTGTGGCGGGCCGACCGGGCGCTCACCAGCGCCCTGGACGCGCTGTCGGCATCGATCGCTGCGGCCGTCGAGCTGCTCCTCGCCGTCACCGGCGCCGCGCGCCCGCCGGCGCCCTCCCCGCCGGCGGGCCGCAGAGATCGTGGCCGTCGCCACGGGCGCGCGCCCCCCGCCACCGCCTGACCCGGCCCTTCCGGCCCTCGTGCCGGCCATCGTCTCAGGAGGTTTCCCCCAGGCCATGCGCGCGCGTGCGCTCGCCATCTTCGTGCTGCTGCTCGTGCCCGCCGTCTTCCCCGCGGCGGCGCAGGCGCATGCCAGCCTGCTGCGCACCGACCCCACGGCCGGAAGCGTCGTCGCCCGGGCGCCCGTCCAGATCGTCCTGCACTTCGACCAGCAGGTCGAGGACGCCGGGACGACGGCCGTGTCGAGCACCGGCGCGTCGGTCCTCGCCGGTAGGGCCCACCCCTCTGCGGGCGACGTGCGCGCCCTCGTCGTGCCGCTGCAGCCGGGGCTTGCGAATGGCGACTACACCGTGCGCTGGAAGGTCGTCTCGACCGACGGCCATATCGTCTCGGGCGTGTTTGCGATCGGCGTCGGCACGAACCAGGCCCCGCCGCAGGCGACGTCGACGCAGACCTCGACGCTCGACTGGCCGTTCCTCGCCGCCCGGTTCGCCTACTTCTGCGGCCTGATGCTGCTCGTCGGCGGGGCGGTGTTCCGTGTGGGGGTGTTCCGGCCGGTGATCGCGACCGTCTCGGGGCGTCCGCGCGAGATGGCGGAGCTGCGCGAGGGCGCGCGCGCGAACACGCTGCTGCTCGCGGCCGCGGTCCTGATGCTCGCGGGCGGCTGGGTGGCGCTCACGCGCGAGGGCGCCGAGGTGGCCGGCGTCTCGTTCTGGCAGGCGTTCAACCACAACGGGCCGATCGGCTCGGCCCTGCAGGCCACCCGGTTCGGGCGCGAGTTCGGGCGCGGGATCGACCTGGGCGCCGCCTTCTGCGTCGCGACGGCCGCGGCGTTCGCGGTCAGGCGGCGCAGCCGCGCCGCGGCGCTCGCCCTGGCCGTCCCCGCGGCGCTTCTGGGCGCCTGGGCTGTGATCGTCCCCGGCCTCTCCGGCCACGCCGGCGATCCCGGCCTGGGCCTGCCCGCCGTCGCCGTCGACGCCGCCCACACGCTGGCGGCCGCGATCTGGATCGGCGGCCTCGTCCAGCTCGTCGTGGTCACGCCGCACGCGACCAGGGGCCTGCCCGACGCCGACCGCAGCCGCGTGCGCCGCGCGGTCACCGCCCGCTTCTCGCGCCTGGCGCTCGTGAGCGTCGCCGTGCTCGCCCTCACCGGCGCCGGCCGCGCCCTGTGGGCGATCTCGTCGCCCGCCGAGGTGTGGCAGACGAGCTACGGCCGCGCGCTGATCGCAAAGACGGCGCTGCTCGTCTGCCTCGTCGGTCTCGGCTACCTCAACCGCCGCCGCATCGGCGCCTTCGATGCGATCCGCCGCCGCGGCGCGATCGAGATCGGCCTGCTCGCGGCGACGATCGCCGTGGTGGCGCTCCTGACCGACCTCCCGCCGGCGAACACGCCCGGCCTGGCCGCGGGCGCTCTCCCCCGCACTGCCGCGGGCGGCCCCGTGAGCCTGCACCTGGGCGGCGGCGGCAGCCTGGCGCTGTGGCCCGGATTCGCCGGCCGAAACGTCGTCGACCTGCGCCTGCCCGGCCGGGCGCGGACGGCGACGGTGGTCGCCGGCCGCGGCGGCACGCAGGCGACGCTCACGCGTGCGCCCGACGGCACCTACGCGGGCCTTCTGCCCGCCCTGCCCCAGGGACGCACGGCGCTCGTGATCGCCGCCGGCGCGCGCACGTTCGGCGCCACCGTGGCGCTGGGAACGCCGAGCGGCGCGCCGGCCGTCCCGGCTGCGCCCGCCGCGGCGGGGCCGGTGGCGGCAGGCGAGGCCGCCGATCTGGCCGTCGGCGCGCAGCGCCTCGGCCGCACCGGCGTGCGCGTGACCCTGCTCGCGCAGGACGGCGCCGGCGTGCCGGACGCCCTCGTGCTCGTCGGCGGCCACGTCGCCATTCCGTGCCCAGGCGCGCAGGACGTGTGCTACCAGGCGCCGATCGCTCCCGCGGCCGGGAGCCTCGCCGTCTCGGTGCGCCGGCCGGGCCGGCCGCCGGTGACGGCGCACCTGCAGATGCCCGCCGCATACGCGCCGCCCGCCGCCGGCGTGCTCCGCCGCGCCGCGCGCACCTTCCGGGCGCTGCGCAGTCTGCGCGCCGAGAACGTGCTCGCCTCGGCGCCCGGCCGGTCGGTCACGACCACCTACTTCGCCCAGGCGCCGGACCGGCTCGCGATCAACGTGCACGGCGGCGAGCACGCGCGCATCATCGGCACGAGCCGCTGGGACCGGCAGCCCAACGGCACATGGAAGCGCTCCACGACGACCCCGGTCCATCAGCCCGACCCGTTCTGGGCGCCGACGGCCGAGGCGGTCTACGTCGCCGCGCAGAGCAGGAACACGACGGTGCTGACGCTCGTGCAGCCGGGTGGCCCCACGTTCTTCCGCCTCTGGATCGACCGCCGCACCGGCGTCGTGGTGCGCCTGCGCATGATCACGACGGCGCACTTCATGAGCGAGCGCGAGCTCGATCTGAACCACGCACCGCCGGTCGTGCCCCCGGCGTAGGGCCGGGACGGTACGATCTCGGCATGCCCGGCCTCGTGGAGCAGTGGGACGCGATCGTCGCCGCCCAGCCGTCGGACTGGTCGTCGCTCTTCCTCGAGCTGCGCCTGCGCGACGCGGTGCAGTCGGAGGAGTGCGCGCTCGTGATGTCGCCGCTCAACCCGTGGCACGAGGAGGACTGGCGCAGCGGCGTCTTCCACTTCCGCGCAGCGCACACCTACGGCTACGGCGCGGCCGCGCAGCTCGTGCGCAAGCGCCTGGGCACCCTGGACAGCGTCGGCATCATCGCCACGCTGCGCCTGGAGCGGCGGCTGTCGGACGTGCGTCCGGTCGCCACGCAGGGCGTGACCTAGAACTCACCGATGATCCGGCGTCAGGGGAGCGTCGCCGAGTAGGCGGCGTACCCCTCCTGCACCTTGCCGCCGAAGTGCGTCTGATAGCCGCCGAAGCCGACATGGGTGGCGTCCTGGCGCACGGTGTAGATCCCGTGATTCGAGTTCGCCCCGGGGTTCCACGAGAGCACGCTGTTCGTCGCCACGTCGGCCGCGGCCACGTGGTGGTAGACGAAGCACGGCGCCACGGTCGAGTGCTGGCAGCCCACACCGACGTAGTTGAAGTGGCCGCCGAAGTAGAGGACACCGTTGTGGAGCGCGCACCCGGGCGTGTCACCGTCGTCCTGGACGGTGAAGTGCGGGTCGAGCGCTCCGGTGGTCGGGTCGAACGCCGCCAGGTTGAACGAGCGCTTGTTCCCGTTCACCTGCCAGAACCCGCCGCACGCATACACCTCGTTGGTCGTCGAGTCGGGGATGAGCGTGTAGACCCGCTCAGTCTCGACGGTCGTGCACGTCGGGCAGTTCGCCGCCGCGTAGACGTTCGGGTTCCACGCCAGCAGCGAGCCGGAGGCCAGGGTCACCGCCGCCGCCGAATTGCGAGACGTGCCGTTGACGAACCCGAAATGGCCGCCGAAGTAGACCGTCGAGCCCGAGAAGGCGATCGTGAACACGACCGGATGGCACCGCGGCGGGCACGCCAGGCCGGTCACCTGGCCCACCGACACGTTCCAGGCGACCGCCTGACCGGCCGGCGTGACCTCGCCGATCTTCGTATGCGTCCTGCCGCCGATCGCCGAGAACGTCCCGCCGGCGAAGATATTGCCGTTCGGGCCGGCCCGCACGACATAGACGGTGTCGCTGGCGCCCGGATTGAAGCTCGTCGCGGCGCCCGCCGTCGTGACCGCGCCGATGTTCTTGCGCGGCTTGCCGGCCAGCGTCGTGAACTGCCCGCCGACGTAGATCGTGCTGCCGATGTGGGCGAGCGAGTACACACGGCCGTTCGCGCCCGGATTCCACGCCATGATCTTGCCGGTCGTCTCGTTGCATGCGGCGAGACCGTCGCGCGTCACCGTGCCCGCGCCGCCCATCGCCACACCGGCCGGCGCCACCTGCGTGAAGTCGCCCGCCAGGTAGGTGACGCCGCTGAGATAGATGATCGAGCGCACCACGGCGTTCGTCTGGCAGGTCGGGTCGGGCGGATTGGCGTTGCCGGCCGCGCTCGCAGAGCTGGCAAACAGCGCCACGACCACGCCCAAAGACGCGCACATCCGCACCACACGACCGCCCACAGCCACCGCTCCTGATCGAACTGGCGCAGCGTACACCCAAGGCAACGCTCCGGTCAATGGCCTCGCGGTGAAGGTTCGGCCAACAGGGCCCGGCCGGCATTGATCCTGGCGCCGCGGATCAGGTCGGCATCGGCGATGCCGACCTCCCGTTCGCCGCCTTCATAGACGAGCTGGGTCGCGCTGACGATGCGCACCTGCTTGGGGAGACGGCCGCGTGGATTGTGGCGCTCCCGGAACGCCTCGGCCGCGAACCTGGCCGCGACCGCACGGCTGTCTGACACGGCGACCGTCACCCACCGCCGGCCACCCGGATACCACACCTGCATATAGCTCCCCGTATGCATCCGCCCTCACCCTTTTGCTCGCCGTCGCCCGCCCGCAGGCACGGCCCTCGGTGCATGCAGGCGTTCGCCATGCAGCCCTCGCGGCGCCCTGGGACGGATTGATGGGTGACGCGGAGCCGCACTGGTCCTGCCGCGGCTCGGGGTGGCCACGCGTGCCGCTCCCTCACCCGACTATGAACGGTACGCGCACGCCTGATCCGGGAGGGTAAAACTCCACTAAGAACGGTGAGACTGGGCTAAGAATTGCCGGATCGCGGAATCACTTCGGCCCGTCGGGGATGAACTCGGCCTCCAGACCAAGCGCCGCAAACCACTTCACCATCTCGAGCTGGGGCGGCTTCTCGGTGCCGTAGTGCGTGCCGTCGATCACCGCGATGCCGGCCTCGCCCGCGAGCGCCAGGAACTCTGCCGCCCACGGCGTGAACACCCCGCCGGTGACGTAGGTCTGGCAGCCGCGCTCGAGCGATGCGCGCAACGCATCGGCGTCGGCCCCGCCCCCGCCGACGACGGTGACGCGGCCGGCCCAGTCGGTGCCGGGTCGCCGGCGCACGATCTGCACCGGCACCTCGGGGCCGAGATAGCCCTGCAGCCGCGCGGCGAGCGTGTCGAGCGTCGCATCCGACGCCCCGATCACGGCCGCGCCGCCGGGGATGCTCTCGGCGATCGGCAGGTACTCCTCCTCGATCGGCACGCCCATCGCCGCGGCGCACAGCCGCGACGGTGACACGTCGGGGTGCTGGTCGATGGGCGCGTGCACGTGGTAGAAGCTGATGCCGTCGGCCCGCATGCGCTCGAAGCTCGCGCGCGCGAGCGGCAGAAAGCCGGCCTCGTCGCCGTAGTCGATCGGGTGCTCCGAGAACAGGAAGGTGCCCGGCGCGAGCAGCGACACGATCCGGTCGGACGGGAACACGCACGTGACCACCCGCGTGACGTCGTCGCCGCCGCGCACGAGCAGGCCGTTCCAGCGCCCCTCGTAGCCGGGCTCGGCGTACTCGCGCCAGTACGGGTCGGGATAGACGAGCGCGAACTCGCTCGACCAGTCATCGCCCTCCACGTCGAGCGTGCGGAAGTAGCCGTCGAGCCGCCCGACGAGGCTGTCGCGCCTCATGCGCGCAGCTCGCCGCCGACCTGCTCGGCCAGCGCCGCCACGACCTGGGCGCGCACGGCGTCGGCCTCGGCGTCGGTCAGCGTGCGGTCGGCCGCCTGGAACACGAGGTGCAGGGCGAGGCTCTTGCGCCCCTCCCCCACCTGCGGCCCGCGGTAGACGTCGAAGACCTCGACCGCGGCCAGCGCCTGCCCCGCCGCGGCCCGCACGACGTCGACCACCCGGCCCGCGGGCACGTCCTCGGCCACCACGACGGCGATGTCCTGGCGCAGCGGCGGGAAGCTGATCACGTCGCGGTAGAGCACCTGCTCGGGCGCGCGTCCGCGCAGGCCGTCGAGCCCAAGCTCGAACACGGCGACACCGCTCTCGAGGCCGAACGCCTCGGCCACCAGCGGATGCAGCTCGCCGACGAACCCGTCGCCGACCGTGGCCGCGCGACCGGGATGCAGGAACGGCTCGTCCGCCGGCCGGAACTCGGGCGCATCGATCCGCGCGGCCTCCACCAGCGCCTCGACCACGCCCTTCGCGGCGAAGAACCCGGCGCCCTCGCCGGCCAGCACACCGGCCACGCGGGCGGGCTGGTCGGGCAGCACCTCGGCCCCCTTCAGGAACACGTGCCCGATCTCGAAGAGCGCCACCCGCGGCGCCGACATCGCCAGGTTACGCCGGGCGGAATGCAGCAGGCCCGGGAAGACCAGCGTGCGCATCGCCGCCCACTCGGCGCTCATCGGGTTCTCGAGCTCGACCAGGTCGCGGCGGGGGTCGCCGGCCGCGAGCCGCAGCCGGTCGGGCACGCCCAGATCCCACAGGGTGAGCGTCGCCGCCTCGGAGAGGCCCGCTCCGCGCAGCGCGTCGACCACGAGCCGGCGCAAGCGCTCCTCGGCGTTCAGGCGGCCGCCGCCCGGGGCGCCGCCGGGCATCTCGGCCGGCACGCGCTCCATGCCCACCACCCGTGCGACCTCCTCGAACAGGTCGACCTCGCGGGTGGTGTCGGCGGCGCGCCATGTCGGCACCCGCCAGCCCGCGCCGGCCCACTCGTAGCCCAGCCGCTCGAGCGTCCGGTCGACCTCGGCATCGGTGTACGGGATCCCGATCAACCGCTCGAGCCGCTCGCGCCGCAGCGGCACGACCGGCGGCTCCGGCAGGTCGCCGTGCACGTCGATCGTGCCCGGCACGAGCTTTGCGCCGGCCAGCTCGACCATCAGCTGCGACGCGAGCCGCAGCGCCTTCTCGGACAGGTACGGATCGAGCCCCTTCTCCCACCGGCTCGACCCCTCGGTGCGCAGCCCGAGCCGGATCGAGGATGCCTGCGTGGTCGGCCCGTCGAAGTTGGCGCACTCCATCAGCACGGTGGTCGTCTCGGCGGTGACCTCGCTCCACTCCGACCCCATCAGGCCGGCGACGGCCGAGGGCTTCTCGGCATCGGCGATCACGAGCGTGTCGGGATCGAGCAGCCGGTCCTGGCCGTCGAGGGTCGTCACCCGCTCGCCCTCGCTCGCCCGGCGGACGATGATCTCGCGGCCGGTCACCTTGTCGAGGTCGAAGGCATGCGTGGGCTCGCCGATCGCGAGCATGACGTAGTTCGTGATGTCGACGACGTTCGAGATCGGCCGCATCCCCGCCCCCGCGATGCGCGCCTTCATCCACGCCGGCGACGGCCCCACCCGGACGTCGGTGAAGACGCGCGCGGCCCAGCGCGGGCACATGTCCGGCGCGTCGATCCGGGCGTTCACATAGTCGCCCGCCGTGCCCGCGCCGGCCGCCTCGGGCTCGTTGCCCGGCCACGGCGCCAGGTCGGTGTCGAGCACGGCCGAGACCTCGCGGGCGATGCCGTAGACGTTCTGGCAGTCGGGCCGGTTCGAGGTGATCTCGAACTCGAGCACGTCGTCGGCGATGGCGAGGTGGTCGATCAGCGCGTCTCCGACCGGCCAGTCGCCCGGCAGCAGCATGATGCCGTCGTGATCCTGGCCGAGCTCGAGCTCGCGCTCGGAGAGCATCATCCCGTGCGACTCCACGCCGCGCAGCTTGGCCACGCGCAGCTCGGTCCCGTCCGGCAGCACGGCGCCGGGCAGGGCCACGGCCACCGTTGCCCCGGCCTCGAAGTTGCTCGCCCCGCACACGATCTGCTGCGGCTCGCCGGTGCCGATGTCGACGGTGCACAGGCTGAGCCGGTCGGCGTTGGGGTGCTGCTCGCGGGTGAGCACGCGGCCGACCCGGTAGCGGTCGAGGTCGCGGGGCACGCCGCGCCGGTGCAGCGCCTCGAGCTTCGTGCCGGTCATCGAGAGCCGCTCGCCGAGATCGCGCGGCGGCACGTCGAACGACACGTACTCGCGCAGCCACGAGACGGGCACCCTCATCCGAACTGCTCCATGAAGCGCAGGTCGTTCTCCCACAGCAGGCGGATGTCGGGGATGTCGTGTCGCAGGCCGGCGACGCGCTCGACGCCCAGGCCGAACGCGAAGCCCGACACCTCCTCGGGGTCGTAGCCCTCGACGTAGGTGTACAGGTTGGGGTCGACCATGCCGGCGCCGAGGATCTCGACCCAGCCCTCGGCCTTGCACACGCGGCAGGGCGACCCGTCGCGGGCGCAGTTGAAGCAGCTCACGTCGACCTCGACCGACGGCTCCGTGAACGGGAAGAAGTGCGGCCGCAGGCGCACCTCGCGCTCGGGGCCGAAGATCGCGCGCGCGAACCCGAGCAGCGTGCCCTTGAGGTGTGCGAGCGTGATCCCGCGGTCGACGACGAGGCCCTCGATCTGCGTGAACATCGCGGTGTGGGTCGCATCCGGCGTGTCGCGGCGATAGCAGCGGCCGGCCGTCGCCATGTAGACCGGCGGCGGGCCCGCCTCCATCGTGCGGATCTGCACCGGCGAGGTGTGCGTGCGCAGCACGACGTCGTCCGAGATGTAGAAGGTGTCGGTCACCTGCCGCGACGGATGCGTCGGCGCGTGGTTCAGGGCGTCGAAGTTGTAGCGGACGAGGTCGACCTCGGGCCCGTCGGCGATCTGGTAGCCGAAGCCGACGAAGACGTCGAGGATGTCGCGCCGGGTCTGCTCGATCAGGTGGGAGTGGCCGCGCGGACGGCGCTCGCCGGGCAGGGTGACGTCGACCCGGTCGGTGCGCAGCCGCTGCTCGAGCTCTGCCTCGCCGAGCTCGGCGGTGCGCCGCTCGAGCAGGTCCTCGAGCCCGCGCCGGGCCCGGTTGAGCTCGGCGCCGCGCGTGCGCCGCTCCTCCGGCGGCAGCGATCCCAGCTCGCGCAGGGCGAGCACGAGCGGCGCCTTCCGGCCGAGGACGTCGATCCGCACCGCCTCGAGCGCCGCCGAGTCGGCGGCGGCGGCGATGCGAGCAGAGGCGTCGGCGACCAGGGATTCGAGGTCCATCGTGGCCGGGTAGTGTACTTCCATGGTGCGATCGACCCCCGCGTGACCTCGGCCTACGACCGCCTCGGCCGGCGCTACGACGCCTGGTGCCGGTCGGTCACCGAGGACATCGGCTTCTACGTCGATCTGGCGCTGGCATCGGGCGGGCCGGTGCTCGAGATCGGAGTCGGCTCGGGCCGGGTGGCGGTGCCGACCGCGCTCGCCGGTGTGCGCGTCGTCGGCGTCGACACCTCGCCGGTGATGCTTGACCTCGCGCGTGAGCGCGCCGCCCCGCACGGGGTAATCCTCGAGCTCGTCGAGGCCGATATGCGCGATCTGCCCGACCTCGGCAGCTTCGCACTCGTGACGGTGCCGTTTCGCGCCTTCCTGCACCTGCGCGACGACGGCGAGCGGCTGGCCGTGCTGCGGGCGCTGCACGAGCGCCTGCGGCCGGGCGGGACGCTCGCGTTCGACGTGTTCCATCCCGACCGGATCGACATCGCCGACACGCACGGCCGCTGGATCGAGCGCGAGCCGGGCATCGACGAGCGGGCGTGCTGGGACGAGGCCAGGAGGCGCCTGCTGCTCTCGGTGCGGGCCGGCCGTGTCGAGGCGCAGATGGAGCTCTGGTGGGTCGATCCCGCCGGCTGGCGCGACCTGCTCGAGCGGGCCGGCTTCGAGCGGATCAGCGTCCGCGGGTGGTTCGACGGGCGGCCGCTCGAGCCGGGCGCCACGGATTCCGTCTGGTTGGCGCATCGGCGGGAAGCGCGATAGGGTCGTGCAATGGAGCCATACCCCGTCACCTTCTCGGTCGACTACCCCGACCGTCCTTTAGACCGCCTCTCGAGCGCGCTGCGCATCTTCTGGGTGATCCCGATCGGGATCATCCTCGGCGGCCTCGACCACGCCACCGGCGGGGCGAGCAGCCACAACGGCCAGATCGCCGCGGCCGGCGGGGCCGTCTTCGTCCCGCTCGTGCTGATGCTGCTCTTCCGGCAGAAGTATCCGCGCTGGTGGTACGACTGGAACCTCGAGCTCACGCGCTTCTCCAACCGGGTCGGCGCCTACGCGCTGCTCATGGACGACGCCTACCCGTCCACCGACGAGCACCAGTCCGTGCACCTCGACTATCCCGAGGTCACCGGCCCCGAGCTCAACCGCTGGCTGCCGCTCGTCAAGTGGCTGCTCGCGATCCCGCACTACTTCGTGCTCTTCTTCCTCTCGATCGGGGCGTTCTTCGTCCTCATCTTCGTCTGGTTCGCGGTCCTCTTCACGGGCCGCTACCCGCGCGGGGCGTTCGACTTCGTCGAGGGCGTGCTGCGCTGGGGAAACCGGGTGTCGGGCTACGCGTTCACGCTGGTGACGGACGTCTATCCGCCGTTTCGGCTCGCTGCCTGAGCGCGCTGGCGCACGGCCTCGTAGAGCGCGAGGGTGGCCGCCTGGGCGGCGTTCAGCGACTCGGCGCCGGGCGCCTGGGGAATCGTGCAGACGACGTCGCACGCCTCGACCACGTCCTCGGGCAGGCCGTGCCGCTCGGCCCCGACGGCGAGCACCGTGGGACCGGTGAGGTCGGCCTCCCAGAGCGGCATCCCCTCTCCGGCGACGAGCGCGACCCGCACGCCGTCGGTCGGCAGCTCGGCGCCGGTCTCGATCGGGACGCGGAACACGGCGCCCATCGACGCCCGCACGCCCTTGCCGGCCAGTGGATCCGAGCAGCCCGGCGAGAGCGCCAGGCGGGCCGGCCCGAGCGCACCGCACGCCCGCACCACCGTGCCGACGTTGCCGGGGTCGATCACGCGGTGCAGATAGACGCCGAGCGGTGAATATGCGGGGTCAGACCCCGGATATTCACGCGGGAGCGAGGCGATGTCGTAGAGGCCGATGACGCGGGCCGGGTGGCCGAGGCCGCCCACCTCGGCGAGCAGGGCGTCGCGCACCGTCAGGACGGGGCCGCCGCGGGCAAGCCGCGCCACCAGGCCCTCGTCGGGCGGCCGGTCGGCCGCGATCAGCGTCTCGACCGGCAGGATGCCGGCAGCGAGCGCCTCCTCGACGATGTCCTCGCCCTCTGCCAGGAACTGCCCCAGGAGGCGGCGATGACGCCGGGCCTGGAGCTTGCGGGCGTGCTTCAGCCGGGCATTGCCCTGCGAGGTGATCGGCTCCACGGCCGGCGGGGCGTCATACGGCAAGCGCGGCCTTGGCGGCCTCGGCGAGGGCCCCGAAGGCCTTCGGATCCGAGACGGCGATGTCGGCCAGCACCTTGCGGTCGAGCTCGATCTCGGCCTTGCGCAGGCCGAACATGAACTGGTTGTAGCTGAGGCCGTGGCTGCGGGCACCCGCGTTGATGCGGATGATCCAGAGCCGGCGGAAGTCGCGCTTGCGGGCGCGGCGATCGCGATACGCGTACGAGAGCGACTTGAACATCTGCTCCTTCGCGTGGCGATACGTGTTGTTCTTCAGCCCGCGGTAGCCCTTCGCCGCCTCGAGCACCTCTCGCCGCTTCTTCTTGCCGTGAACGCTGCGCTTGACGCGTGCCATCTCGGCCCTCCTATCGCTTTCCCAGGAGGCGCAGCGCCTCGTTTTTGTCCGCCGGAACCATCTCTTTGGTGTGGCGCTTGATCCGCCGGCGATCGGCGCTCTTGTGCTCGGCCTTGTGCGCGCGGAACGCGCGCCGACGCAGCACCTTGCCGGCCGCCGTCAGCTTGAACCGCTTCTTCGCGGCGCTCTTGGTCTTCATCTTCGGCATGTCCGGTTCTCCTTCAGGCGCCCGTGGCGGCCTCGTCGGCCGCCTCTGCGGGCGTCTCGTCGTCCGCCTTGGCGGCGGGCGTCGGCGCCACGGCCTTGTGCGGCGCCAGCATCATCACCATATTGCGTCCGTCCTGCAGCGGCTGGGACTCGATCGCCCCGAGCTCCTTCACGTCCTCGGCCAGGCGCAGGAGCAGGTCGCGACCCCGCTCCGGATGAGTCATCTCGCGCCCGCGGAACATGATCGTGACCTTGACCTTCGCCCGGCTCTTCAGGAACCGCACCACGTGACCCTTCTTGGTCTCGTAGTCGCCGATGCCGATCTTGGGCCGCAGCTTGATCTCTTTGATCGTGATCGTGGACTGATGCTTGCGCGCGAGCTTGGCCTTCTGCTCCTGCTCGTACCGGTACTTCGAGTAGTCCATCACCCGGCAGACCGGCGGCCTGGCCTCCGGCGCGACCTCGACCAGGTCGAGGTTCTTGTCCCAGGCGTACTTCTGGGCTTCGTCGGTGCTCTTGATGCCGATCTGCGAGCCGTCGTCGTCGATCAGGCGAACCTGCGGGACGCGGATGGCCTCGTTGATCCGGGTCGTCGGCTCCTGCGGCCGTTGGTCGATCTGCCTGCGGGGCCTCAAGACCTGCGCCTAGTCACGATCATCCTCAACCTGTGGAGCTCCTCTCCTCGACACGAAAAAATGGGTGCCTCAGGCACCCGAAATGCAGCCCCGGTCGCGGAACTGCCGCCGAACAATTCGGTTGAACCCTCCGGCATGGCGCCGGGCGGGTGAGGGGCGAGATGCCTCTGCTTTGCCAGGCGGTCAGTATAGCAACGCCCCCGGGACCGCCAAATCATGCCTGGCAAGGCTTGACCATCGCGCGGTCGGTGATGCATGATCGCCGTGAAATGTTCCACGACCGCACCCAGGCAGGCGCCGCCCTGGCGGCGGCGCTGCCCGACCTTCGCAAGAAGTCGAACGTGACCGTGATCGGCCTCGCCCGCGGCGGCGTCGAGGTCGCGGCCGAGCTCGCCCGCCTGCTCGACCTGCCGCTCGACGTGCTCTGCGTGCGCAAGGTGGGCACGCCCGGGCACACCGAGCTGGCGATGGGCGCCGTCGCTCCGCAGGGCGAGCGGTACACCAACCGGCGCGTCGCCGGCCGCCTCACCCAGGCCCAGGTCGACAGCGCGTACGACATCGCCACATCCGCGGCGCGGGAGATGGACGAGCGCCTGCGCGGCGGCGTGCCGATGATGCTCGTCGGCCGCACGGCGGTGATCGTCGACGACGGCGCCGCCACGGGTGCGTCGATCCGGGCCGCCCTCGCGGCGGTGCGAAACGCCGGCGCGCGCCAGACGGTGATCGCGCTGCCCGTCCTGCCGCGCCTGGCCGTGGAGCGGCTCGAGCGCGAGTGCGATCGGCTCGTGACGCTGCGCGCGCCGCAGCGCTTCCACGCCGTCAGCCAGTTCTACGAGCACTTCGACCAGGTCACCGAGGCCCGCGTGCTCGAGCTGCTCGCCGCCGCGAAGCCGGCCGTCGAGCTGACGGTGTAACGGCGGCGCGGTCGCACGGGCGGGACGGGGCGCGCCTGCCACTTGGCAGACACGGCGGATGCCAATTGGGCGGTACGGCCCGGTGTTTACGGCGTGATCACGACCCGAACCGTGTCCGCTGCGCCAATTGGCATCCATCACAGATGCCAGTTGGCGGACAAGCCCACCTCCGCTCTAGCCCTTGCCGCCCGGCCCGCGATGGTGCTCGCGGCGCACGACGTAGGTGCCGCGCGCGCGGGTCGCGAGCACGGGCGGGTCGAGCACGTCGGCGGCCGAGCCGCTGACGTCGGGCCGGGCCGAGATCTCCTTCCAGATCTCGAGATCGACTGTGCGGCTGGTGTTGCCCATCCGCACGATCGTGCCGGTGACGCGCACGAAGTCGCCGCCGTAGAGCGGCGCCAGGAACTCGACCTTCTCATACCCCGCGAACAGACCCTCGTCGCCGTCGGTGCGCACCGCCAGCTCGGTGACGATGTCGCCGAACAGCTCGAGGCCGTGGGCGCCGTCGACCAGATTGCCGCCGTAGTGCACGTCAGCCGCCGACAGCCGCACCCGCAGCTCGACGCTCATCCCCTCCATGCGCTCCTCCTTCCGACCGCCGCGATCATACGGCGCGCACGCGGTGCACGGGGAATGCGTCCTGCATGCGGCCGTCACGGCGCCGCGCCGGCCGGGCGGCGACCAGGCAGTTGTAGACCGCCTCCTCCGCCGCCTCGTAGGCCGCGGCGAAGAGCGGCGAGAGCGCCTCGTTCGTGTACCCCTCGGCCTCGGCGACGGTGAACGCGATCCCGATCTCGCCCGAGCCGTTCGAGGCGTACGACCCCGCCCGGGCCAGGCCCAGCAGCGGCCGCAGCGCCAGCCGCCGCAGCTGCTGCGCGCCAAGTGGCGCGTCGGTGGCGCAGACGGCGATGCAGGAGCCCTCGGGTGAGACCGGCAGCGGCGCCGGGTCGAAGCGCAGGCCGCCCGACGTGAACCGCTCGCGATCGCCGAAGTTGCACATGAGCAGCACCCCCACGGTATGGCCGGAGACCAGCCGCGATGCGGTGCCGATGCCGCCGGGGAAGTCGAAGCAGGTCATGCCGGTGCCCGCGCCGACGGTGCCCTCGGCCACGTCCTCGCCGGCGTTCGCCAGGGCAGCGTCCGCATCGGCGACCGTCACCGTGCGCGCGTCGGCCATGTCGGAGTCGTCGCACTCGCCGACGACGGGGATCACCGTGTGGTCGGGGTCGCCGCCCGCCGCGAGCACCGCCGCGTGGTAGACCATCCCGACAGCGTGCGTGCCGCACAGCCAGACCGGCGACTGGATGATCCCCCACTCGTCGATCTCGATCTTCTTCGTCAGCTCGCCGACGCCGTTCACCGTGTCCACGCCGGCTCGCACCGGCACGCGCGGCGGCACGACCACGCTCACCCCGGTGGCCTCGCCGCTGCCGGCCTGGGCGTGGCCGACGCGCACCCCCGGCACGTCGGTGATCGCGTTGCGGGCGCCCGTCGGGAAGAGCCCGACCGGCCCGGCGATGTCGCGCCAGCGCGTCACGCGAGGATGCAGGCGACGCGGTGGGTCGGATCGGTCGCGGCCGCCGGCCGGCGCAGCTCGGGGTCGGTGTGCATGCAGCTCTCCTGCGCGATCGGGCAGCGCGGGTGGAAGCGGCACCCGGGCGGGATGAACACGGGGTTCGGCGTCTCGCCGGTGAGGATCTGCGGGGTGGTCGCGTCGCGCGGGTCGCGCTTCGGCACGACCGAGATCAGCGCCTTGGTGTAGGGATGCAGCGGGTTGCGCACCACCTCACGGGCGGGGCCCTCCTCGACGATGCGCCCGAGGTACATGACCGCGATGCGGTCGGCGAAATGGGCCGCGGTCGAGAGGTCGTGCGTGATCATCACGATCGCGAGGCCGTCGCGGCGCAGGTCGTCGAGCAGCCGCAGGATGCCGGCACGCACCGACACGTCGAGCATCGACACCGGCTCGTCCGCCAGCAGGAGCTTCGGCTTCAGCACCATGGCCGCGGCGATCGCCACCCGCTGGCGCTGGCCGCCCGAGAGCTCGTGCGGGAAGCGGTCGAGGTAGAGCTCGGGCGGCACGAGGCCCGCCTGTACGAGCGCCTCGACGACGAGCTTGTCGCGCTCGGCCGCCGAGGAGCCGATCCCGTGGATCTGGAGCGGCTCTGCGACCGTGTCGCGCACGCGGTAGCGCGGGTCGAGCGACTCGTACGGATCCTGGTAGATGATCTGCATCTCGCGCCGCAGCGGCCGCAGCTGCTTGTGCGAGAGCCGCGAGATGTCGCGCCCGCGGAAGCTGATCGTGCCCTCGTCGGCATCCACCATCCGCATCACGGTCTGCGCCGTCGTCGTCTTGCCGCAGCCCGACTCGCCGACCAGGGCGAGCATCTCGCCCGGCGCGATGCTGAAGTCGACGCCCTCGACCGCGTGCACCTGCAGCTGCTCCCGGCGGCGCAGCGTCTCGACCAGGCTGCGCGGGACGGGGTAGCGGGTGACGAGGCCCGACACCTCGAGCAGCGGGGGCTCGGGGGCCGGCTGTGCGCTGCCGGCGGCGCTCATCCGGCGACCTGCGCCGGGACGTCGTTCAGGTGGCAGGCGGCGTCGTGCGCGTCGCCGACCGAGCGCAGGACGGGCTCCTTGTCGGCGCACCGCGAGAAGGCGGAGTCGCAGCGCGGCTGGAACGGGCAGCCGGGCACGGGCCGGTCGAGCCGCGGCGGGGCACCGGGGATCGACTTCACCTGGTCGTCGCCGTAGAGGTCGGGCGTGGCCTGGAAGAGCATGCGCGTGTAGGGATGGCGCGGGTCGTGGAAGAGCGTCTCCATCGGCCCCGACTCGGCGATCTTGCCCGCGTACATGACCGCCGCCCGGCCGCAGACCTGGGCCACGACCGGCAGGTCGTGGGTGACGAGGATCATCGACAGTCCGAGGTCGTCCGTGAGCCGCACGAGCAGGTCGAGGATCTGGGCCTGCACCATCACGTCGAGGGCGGTCGTCGGCTCGTCGGCGAGCAGCACCTTGGGGTTGCACGCGAGCGCCATCGCGATCGCCGCGCGCTGGCGCATGCCGCCCGAGAACTCGTGCGGGAAGCGGTCGGCACGCGATGCCCGAGATCCCGACCATCTCGAGGAGCTCGGCGGCCTGCGACCGGGCGGCGCGGCCCGACGCGACTCCGTGCAGCTCCATCGGCTCGACGATCTGCGAGCCGACCGTCTTGACCGGGTTGAACGCGTTCATCGCCCCCTGGAACACCATCGCGATGTCGCGCCAGCGGTGCGGGGAGACCGACTCTTCGCCCCTCGCCATGAGATCCTCGCCATCCAGCAGCACTCGGCCGGCGACGCTCGCGCTCGACGGCAGGAGGCCCATCAGCGCCAGGATCGTGGTCGTCTTGCCACAGCCGGACTCGCCGACCAGGCCCATCCGCTCGCCCGAGCGCAGCTCGAAGCTGACTCCGTGCACGGCGTGCAGCTCGCCGCCTTGGATGTCGAACCACACGTGCAGGTCCTCGACGCGGAGCACGGGGGTGCTGCTCACTCGGAGTCGAGCCTCCCCCGCAACGGCCGTAGCCGGAAACGGCGCACCGACAGGTGGCCGACGCGTAGCCGCGGGTTGAGCGCGTCCTCCATCGCCTGCCCCATCATGGTCGCGGCCAGGATGACGATCGTGACGCACAGGCCGGGCGGGATGATCGCCCACCACGCCTTGTGGAACACGGCGCCGCCCGTGAGCGAGTTCTGGATCAGCCGGCCCCAGGAGATCTGCGACGGATCGCCCAGGCCGAGGAAGCTGATGTACGTCTCGGCGAAGATGGCAATGGCAATGGTCAGCACCGTGTTTGCGACCAGCAGGGGCGCCACCTGCGGGGTGATGTGCTTCCACACGAGCCGGCTATGTCCGCCCCCCAGCGCGCGAGCGCGCTTCACGTACACGCGCTCGCGCACCGATTTCACCTGCGCCCGGATCAGGCGGGCGGTGCTCGTCCAGTAGATCAGCCCGATGATCAGGACGATGTTCACGAGGCTGCGGCCGAACACGGCTGCGGCCACGATCATGAGCGGCACGTCGGGGATGACGAGGAAGTAGTCGGTGATCCGCATGAGGATGATGTCGGTCTTGTTGCCGAAGTAGCCCGACAGCAGCCCGATGCCGCCCCCGAGCACCATCGCCACCGCCGCGGCCGAGAACCCCACCAGCATCGACACGCGCGCCCCCGCGATCACCTCGGAGAGCATGTCGATGCCGCCGTCGTCCAGGCCGAGCAGGTGCTGGCTGCTGGGCGGTGCGTAGACGGGACCGACCTGCTGCGTCGTGCTGTAGGGCTCGAGCCATGGCGCGAATATCGCGACCAGCGTGAAGAAGATCAGGATCACAAGGCCGATCACCGCCACCCGCTGGCCGAGCAGGACCTCGCGCACGATCCCCCGCCGCTTGGCCGCCTCCTGGGGGACCGGGGCATCGACGAGCATGATCTGCTCGCTCACGTCGTCACCCGCGGGTCGAGCTTGAAATAGACCAGGTCGGCAACGAAGTTGGCGAAGATCACGGAAAGGGTCAGGAGCAGGAAGATGCCCTGGAGCACCGGATAGTCGCGGTGGTTGATCGCGTCGATCGTGGCCAGGCCGATGCCGGGGTAGGAGAACACGTCCTCGACCACGATCGCGCCGGCGACGATCGTGCCGAGCGAGAGCGCGATCAGGGTCACGAGCGGCAGCATCGCGTTTCGCAGCGCGTGCTTCCAGACGATCGTCCAGTTACGCAGCCCCTTCGCCCTGGCGGTGAGCACGTAGTCCTCGCCGAGCGTCTCGAGCATCGATGAGCGCACGACGAGCGAATACTCGCCGTAGAGGCCGATGCCGAGCACGAGCGCGGGCAGGAACAGGTGGTTGATGCGGTCGCTCACGACCGCCCAGGTCGACGGCGTCGACAGGATGCCGAGCGTGTTCGACTCGATCCCGCTCGCCGGCAGGCCGAGCGGGATCGCGACGTAGAAGATCACGAGCAGGCCGATCCACTGCGTCGGCATGGCGTAGAACGCGAGGGCGGTCCAGAGGTTGGCCGAGTCCGCGGCCGTGCCCCGCCGCCAGGCGGCCACCACCCCCGAGATGATGCCGATCACGATCGAGATCACCGTCCCGGCGACGACCATCGGCAGCGTGTTCAGGAGCGGCCCCTTGATCGCGTCCCAAACGGGCTCGTTGTTGGCCGAGGACGTCCCCAGATCCCCGTGAGCGAGCCGCTCGATGTAGATGACGTACTGCTGCCACTTGGACTTGTCGAGGCCGTACTGCTTGACGAGCGACTCGCGGAACTGCTTCGTGCAATGGCCGCAGCGGAGGCCGGTGACCGCGTCCCCGGGAAGGGCCCGGAAGATGAGGAAGTTGAGCGTGATCGCAACGAACACCGTCACAATCGCGAACGCCGTCCGCTTGAGGACGTAGTCCATCCCCCTCATGTCTTGGGCCCCCTCGTGCCTGGCGGGTTCAGCGGCTCATCCGGTCTTGTGCGGGCTCGTGTAGTAGCACTTGCAGTAGGCGTTCAGGTCCGGATAGAAGCCCGTCCACGCCTTGCTGTTGGCGGTCACGAGGGCCTCGTCCACAAGCTGGATGTAAGGCCGGTCGTGGGCCACCTCGGCCTCCATCTTCCAGACCAGCGCCTGTCGCTGCTTCGGGTTGATCAGGGTCGCCTGCTGCAGGTACTGGTTGTTGAAGAGCGGGTTGTTGTAGCCGGTGTCGTTCCAGCTGTACCACTGGTTTCGGGTCATGTAGGAGAGCTGCGCGTCCGGGTCGACGTACTCGGCCCAGTCCCACGTGGCGAAGTCGAACTTCGTGTACTTGCCGGCGGTCTCGAGCCCGTAGGCCTGGCCGCTGTCACCGCCGGCCACCTCGTTCAGCTTGATTCCGATCTTCGCCCAGTCGTTTGCGAGGATCTGGAACTGGCGGTCGCCGTTGAAGTCGAGGCTGTTCGGGACGATCACGTCGTAGACCATCGCGTGGGCGGGCTGCGCGTACTTGCCCGTCGTCGCCGGCACGATCCGCACCCCGTTCGACCCGCGCTTGTAGCCGAGCGAGTCGAGGATCTGGTTCGCCTTGGCGATGTCGAACGGGAGCGGCTTGATGGCCGGGTTCAGCCAGAACGACCCCGACTGGGCGGAGAGCATGTTCGCCCACGGCTTCGCGTAGCCGGCGTAGATCACCTTGACGATCGTGTTGCGGTCGGTGGCGTACTCGAGCGCCTCGCGCAACTTCGGGTCGAGCAGCTCGCGGTTCCTCGCCTTGAGCGGGTTGGAGTTGATCGTGATGTTCGTCACCTCGGAGCTCAGCGCCGACTGAACGTTGAACCTGCTGTCGGACTTGAGCGAGGAGATGGCGTTGTAGGGCACCTGGTCGGCGAAGTCGATGTTGCCGGCATCCAGGTCGGCGATCATCGACGTCGAGTTCGTGTAGTAGGTCATGGCCACGGCCTCGGCGTTCGACTTCGGCCCGTAGAAGTACGGGTTCGGCTTGTAGACCGTCGTGCCCTTGTCCTGGAACTTGGTGATCGAGTACGGCCCGCCGGCGACCGTCGGCAGGTGCTGCTCGGGCAGGAACGACTTCAGATCCTTGCCGTTGTTGCCGGCGTACTTCGACCAGATGTGCTTCGGCAGCACCCAGAACTGCTCGAGCTGGGGCAGCACGTTCGCGACCGGCTTGTCGTAGTGGATGACGACCGTGGTCGGGTTGGGCGCGTCCATCTTCGTGACGTGGGTGAGCGCTGCGGCGGTCGACGCCGTCGGCCCGGCCGCGTACTTGACGATCAGGTTGCCCGTCCAGGCCGCATCCTCCGCCGTCAAGGGCTTCCCGTCCGACCACTTGCCGCCCGGCTTCACATGGAACGTCCACGTCTTCCCGTCAGCGGAGTGCGACCAGCTGGTCGCCCAGTCGCCCTCGAGCTTCTCGCCCGGGCCGTACTGCACGAGCTGCGGGTACTCCATCACGAAGGCGTTGTAGGCCTGGCTCTCGATCGCAACGAACGGGTTCAGGGAGTCGATGTAGTTCGTCGTGCCCACCCGCAGGATCCCGCCCTTGACGACCGTGCCGCCGCCGCCGCTTCCGGCAGGGGCGGCGCCACCGCCGCCGCAGCCGGCCGCGGTCGCCACGGCGGCAATGAGCATCGTGATCACGGCCAGCCTACGTGCGTTCATCATCTCGATCCCTCCCTCTGCAGCCGGATGGCCGCGTCATCGTGATGGTCACGGCCAGGCCGCGGCGCACGCGCTGACAGCTCGTCGATGTGGCCGGCCACCTCCTCGACCGCCCGCTCGAGCCAGAGGCGGCCCTTCTCGACGGTGGCGACGGTCGCGTCGCCGAGCACGCCTGACTCGGTCCACCCGCTCCACGGCCCCTTGACCGACAGTGGGCCGTCGTTCCAGTCCATCCACACGTGGTCGGAGTCCCAGTCGGGGACCTCGCGGACGGCGCGATCCATCTGCACGAGCTCCGGCCGGATCGCCAGGTAGAGCGACGTCTCGAGCTCGCAGGCATGCGCCATCCCGCCCGGGGCGTGCGAGTCGCGGGTCCGCGCCAGGAGCTCGGCCGACTCGGGGGTGCTCAGGTACCAGAACGCCGCCGCGATGGCATCGCGGCGCTCGACCATGAGCAGGCGGGCGGCCATCTCGACCAGCGGCATGTTCGAACCATGGCCGTTGACGAACAGGATCCGCGAGAGTCCGTGCGCGAGCAGGCTGCGGCCAATGTCCAGCAGGCCGTCGACGAACGTCTTCCAGTCGATCGTGATCGTCCCCGGAAAGTCCATGTGGTGGGGGCTATAGCCGTGCGTGACGGTCGGAAGCACGAGCGCGCGGCCCGGGCGGCGCCGCACCGCGCGGTCCGCAAGCGTCTCGGCGATCACGACGTCGGTATCGATCGGCAGGTGGTAGCCGTGGTCCTCGAGCGTCGCGACCGGGATCACACAGACGGGATCTCGTGCGGCCCACTCGGCCACCTGCGGCCAGGTCAGCTCGGCGTACCGGTGGGTGGAAGGCTCAGGCAAAGGCGTAGCGTTGTTCCCGCGAGTCACAGGGATTGCCGCGACCGTAGCGGATCGCTCCCATTGTGACGTCGGCAATGCACCAAAAGACAGTCTTGCACGATGCGCCGTGCTCTGTGTGGCGGCAGAGCGAGTCCGGGGCGCCGGTGTGGTCGCTGAGCGCGTCGCGCAGGAGCTGCGGCGTGACCGGCCCGCGCTCGAGCCAGCCGCACGCCGCGCGCTGCCGTGCCTGCGAGCCCGCGGTCGCGCCCGGATCGCGCTCGTAGCGGGCCATGCGCGCGTTCGTGTAGTGGTTGGTATGGGCGAGCGTGCCGTCGGCCGGCCGCAGCAGCTCGGCGTCGGTGGCCGAGCCCTCGACGCTCACGACGCCGCCGTCGCGGTGGCTCAGGAGGTTGTTGTACGACGACGCCCGGCGCGGATGCAGCGCGGCGGCCACCGCCTCGTCGAGCGTCCGCCGGCGCAGGATGTCGCGCACGAGCAGCAGGCGGGGGATGCCGACGCGATCGTCGCTCGGAGAGAGCTCGTTGCCGGTCAGCGCCAGGCCGGCGGAGTTGAAGCCGACGCTGATCCACGGGCCGACGCCGATCGTGAGCGACGACCGGCTCGCCCTCGACGTGCCACTCGAGCGCCACCAGCTCGTCCTCGCGCTCGGGCTCGAGGTCGTTGTTGTGCGCGACCCAGACGTGCCCGTCCGCCGTCGCCGGCCCGCAGCCGACCAGATCGGAGCAGCGCCCGCGCGGGGACGGCGGCGTCGGCCCAGATCTCCTCCACCGACGCCGCGAACACGGCCAGCGGGTCGGCGCCGGCCCCCTCGGCGACGCCGTCGAGCTCCTCGACCAGCCACGGCAGGTCGGCGGCGGTCGCGTCGCGGTAGGCGACGGCCTGGGCGCGCCGCTGCGGGTCGACCGCGCCGGCATGCCGGCGGACGGCGGTCGCCGTGGCGGCACCGATCTGGATGCCCACGTCGCGGTGCGCTCCCCCCACGCGCACGAGCTCGATCCGTCTGGGCGGCACCTGCAGACTTTACGCAATCCCGGCAGCCGGTGAGGGTGAGGTGAACACCTGGTGTACGTTGTGCAGGTGTCAAGTGACGCCGCTCCCAGGTACCGCCAGGTGGCCGACGCCCTGCAGCGGCGGATCGTCTCCGGCGACCTCGAGTCGCACGACCGGCTCGCCTCCGAGCGCGTGATCGCCGACCGCTTCGGCCTCTCGCGCATGACCGCGCGCCAGGCCGTCGAGCTGCTCGTGCGCCGGGGCGTCGTCTACCGCCGTCCCGGGTCGGGCACCTTCGTCTCGCCGCCCCGGATCGAGCACACGCTCCAGCGCCTCGCCGGGTTCTCGGAGCAGATGCGCCGCCAGGGCGTCCAGCCGAGCGGGCGCGTGCTCGAGATGCGCTGCGGCGGCCGCATCGACAGCGTGGCGCGCGCGGCGCTCGCGCTCCCCGCGGGCGAGCGCGCGTGGGTGGTGCGCCGCCTGCGGTTCGGAGACGGCGAGCCGCTCCTGCTCGAGACGTTCTGGGTGCCGCGCGCCGTGTGCCCCGAGCTGTCGCGTCACGAGCTCTCCGACCGCTCGCTCTACACCGTCATGCGCGAGCGCTATGGCGTCGACCCCGTGAGCGCCGAGACATCGCTCGAGCCCGCGGCGCTCGACCCGACCGACGCCCGTCACCTGGGGGCCCGTGCGGGCGCGCCCGCGATCCTCGTCACCCGCACGACCCGCGCCGCCGACGGGCGCGCGGTCGAGTTCGCCCGCGACCTCTACCGCGGCGACCGCGCCCGCTTCGAGCTCACGCTGCACAGCTGAATACACGGGGTCTGACCCCGTCTATTCACTACAGGCTGCGCGAGGCGGCCTCGGCGACCAGCTCGTCGCGCACCTCGGCCAGGGCGCGGGTGCCCAGGTTGCCCTGGTCGCGGCGGCGCAGCGAGACGGTGCCCGCCTCGACCTCCTTGTCGCCCACGACGAGGATGCAGGGGGTGCGCTGGTGCTCGGCCTCGGCGATCTTCTTGCCGACCGACTCGGTGCGCAGGTCGGGCTCGGCCCGCAGTCCCGCGGCGGCCAGGTCGGCCGCGACCGAGGTGGCGTAGGCGTCGTGACGCTCGGCCACGGGCAGCACCACCGCCTGCACCGGTGCCAGCCAGAGCGGGAATGCGCCGGCGAAGTGCTCGATCAGGATGCCGATGAACCGCTCGAACGCCCCGAAGAGCGCCCGGTGCACCATCGCCGGCCGGTGCTCGGCGTTGTCGTCGCCCGTGTAGACCATGTCGAACCGCTCGGGCATCTGGTAGTCGAGCTGCACCGTCCCCATCTGCCAGGACCGCCCCACCGAGTCGGTCATGTGCAGGTCGATCTTGGGGCCGTAGAAGGCGCCGTCGCCCTCGTTCAGCTCGTACTCCTCGCCCGCCTTCGCGAGGGCGCCCTCGAGCGCCGCCTCGGCGCGATCCCACAGGGCGTCGTCGCCGATCCGGTTCTCGGGCCGCGTCGAGAGCTCGAGCCGCACCGGCAGGTCGAAGATGCCGTAGATGTGGCGGGCCAGCTTGAGGCAGCCGATGACCTCGTCCTCGATCTGGTCCTCGGTGCAGAAGATGTGGGCGTCGTCCTGGGTGATGTGGATCACCCGCAGGAGGCCGTGCAGCGCGCCGGACGGCTCGTCGCGGTGCACGAGGCCCTGCTCGGCCAGGCGCATCGGCAGGTCGCGGTAGCTGCGCTTGGCGGCCTGGTAGAGCTCGATGTGGCCGGGGCAGTTCATCGGCTTCACGCCGAGCGGCCGCTCCTCCTTGTGGGTGAAGAACATGTTGTCGCGGTACTTGTCCCAGTGGCCGGAGCGGCGCCAGATCTCGACCGAGTAGATGATCGGCGTGCGCACCTCGCGGTAGCCCCACTCGGCGTTGAGCTCCCGCCACAGCTTCGTGAGCTCGTTCCAGATCACCATCCCGCGCGGGTGCCAGAACGGCGCCCCGGGCGCGACGTCCGAGGTGTGGAAGAGGTCGAGCTCGCGGCCGATGCGGCGGTGGTCGCGCCGGCGCGCCTCCTCGAGGAGATGCAGATGCTCGTCGAGGTCGGCCTGCTTGAAGAAGGCGGTGCCGTAGATGCGCGTGAGCATCGGCTTGGAGTTGTCGCCGCGCCAGTACGCGCCAGCCTGCGAGAGCAGCTTGAACGCCTTGATCGGCGCGGTCGTCTGCAGGTGCGGCCCCCGGCACAGGTCCTCGAAGTCGTCGTTGCGGTAGAGGCTGATGTCGCCGTCGGGCAGGCTCTCGGCGAGCTCGAGCTTGTAGGGCTGGTGCTCGGCCCGGAAGCGGTCGAGCAGGCCGGCCTTCTCGACGTCGTCCTCGCGCACGAACGCGGCCTTCTGCTTCAGGATCCTGTGCATCTCGGCCTCGATGCGCTCGAGGTCCTCGGGGCCGATCGGCTGCGGGAATTCGAAGTCGTAGTAGAACCCGTCGGCGATCGCCGGCCCGATGGCGATCTTGGCCTCGGGCCACAGGTGCAGGACGGCCTGGGCCATCACGTGGGCGGTCGAGTGGCGCAGCACCGCCAGGGCCTCCGGGTCGCGGTCGGTGAGGATCCGCAGCCGGTCGCCGTCACGGAGCGGCAGGCGCACGTCGCGCACCTCGCCGCCGACCTCCACGGCGACCGCGGCCTTCGCCAGCCGATCGCCGATCGCCGCGGCGGCGTCCAGGCCGCTTGCGCCGGCGGGGAGATCGAGGCCGCTGCCGTCGGGGAGGGTGACCTTCATCGCACCTTCAAGCATACAAACCAGGACGACCGGGTCGCCCCCCGCCTCGCCGCCCGCTGCTACGCTCGCGCCGATGACAGCAGTGACGGCGGCGTTGGCAGTGGCGCTCGGGATCGCCGTCATCATGCTCGCCGTCGCGCGGCGCGACCGGGCGCGGGCGATGGCCGCGGCGGGGGCGACCGAGGGCGACCTGGCCGACGTCATCTCGCGCCGGCTGCGGGCGAGTGCGCCGCGGGTCGAGCTGTCCGAGGCCCGGGCGTGGCGCGACGCCCTGATGACGGTCGTCCCGAGCCCCGTGCTCGTGTTCGACGACGACGGCCGGCTGGTGCGGGCAAACGCGCTCGCCCGGCGCGAGGCGCCGTCGCTGCTCGACCTCGCCGCCCATCCGGAGCTGGCGGCGGCGGTGCGGGCGGCCCTGGACGGTCGCGCTCCGGGCGGCGAGAACGGCCTGACCGTGTACGAGCCCGAGCGGCGCCGCTACCGCGTGCACGTGCAGCCGTTCCGCGGCGAGACCGGCGCGCGCTGCGTCGTCGTGCTCGAGGACGAGAGCGCCGAGGCGGACTACCGCGACGCGCGGCGCCTGTTCTCGGCCGGCGTGTCGCACGAGCTGCGCACGCCGCTGCAGCGCATCCTCGGGCTCGTCGAGACGCTCGGCCTCGACCTGACCGACGACGCCCGCGCCGAGCTGATCGCCCAGGCCCGGCTCGAGGTCGACGGCATGCGTCGCCTGATCGAGGACATGATCATGCTCGTCCAGCTCGAGAGCCACCGCTTCGACGGCGCCGTGGAGCCGACCGACATGGCCGAGGCCGTCGACGCGTGCGTGGTCCGCCACGCCGACGCCGCCCGGCTGGCGTCGATGACCCTTGCGGCGCAGGCCAACCGCGGCCTGGTGGTGGCCGTCCCCGCCCGGCTCGTCGACGCGGTGCTGGACAACCTCGTCGAGAACGCCATCCGCCACGCCGGCCAGGACGAGCGCATCGAGCTGCGCGTGCGCGGCCTCTCCGGAGCCGTCGAGCTCGTGGTGCACGACTCGGGCGGGCGGATCCCGCCCGAGCACCTAGGGCGCGTGTTCGAACGGTTCCACCGGGTCGAGAACGCCCGCTCCGGCCCGGGCACCGGCCTCGGCCTCGCCATCGTCAAGCACATCGCCGAGGAGTACGGCGGCCGCGCCACGGCCGAGTCGAGCCCGGCGGCGGGCACGACGATGCGCGTGGTGCTGCCGGCGCCGGCCGCGTTACGCGAGTGACCCGTACCTAGCCGGCGCGCTCCATCGCCTCGAACCGGTAGCCGACGCCCGGGTGCGTCTGGATGTAGGTGTGCGACGAAGAGCGCTGGTCGAGCTTCTGGCGCAGCTTGCGCACGCACACGTCGACCGTGCGGTCGCGGTAGCGGTAGGGCGTCCCCCACACCCGCTGCTGGAGCTGGTCGCGCGTGAGCGCCTTGCCCGACTCGCCGGCGAGCACCCACAGCAGCCGGAACTCGGTGCGGGTGAGGCCGGCGTCATGGCCGTCCAGGAGCGCCTGGTGCAGGTCGGCGTCGACGACGAGGCCCGGAGCCTCGACGCGGCCCGCGTCGCGGTCGGACGGCACCATCCCGGAGCGGCGCAGCGCCGCCTGCACCCGGGCGACGAGCTCGCGCATCCCGAACGGCTTGGCCAGATAGTCGTCGGCGCCGATGCGCAGGCCGTGCACCTTGTCGTGCTCGGATCCGCGCGCGCTGATCATGATGATCGGGATCGTCGCCCCCTCGGAGCGCAGCGCCTCGGTGATCCGCCAGCCGTCCTCGCCGGGGAGCATCAGGTCGATCACGGCCACGTCGGGGCGCTCGAAGCGCAGCTTGCGCAGCGCGGCGTCGCCGTTGTCGGCCCACTCGACGTCCATGCCCGCGCCGCGCAGGTGCGTCGCCATCGCGTTTGCGATGACCCGGTCGTCCTCGGCGATCAGCACCCGTGGCATCGGGGCGAAGGCTAGCCTGGGGCCCGGGCGGCGCGTGACGCGCCGGGCGACGGGGGAGTTAAAAGGATTCGCCGCCGTGGCGTGCCTTTCGTCCCCCGGTCGAACGGACTTTCGAGTCGCCTCTACGGCCCATCCGCCCGGCTTCGACCTACTCGGCTGCCCTCGGCGGCGCACGGGGGACATTACGGACGTCCGCGCCCGCCTGCAACCAGCGAATTGCCGCACTTTGCGGGGTCGTGCTCAGGGCCGAATCCGGTTTGTTCGCAAACTGCGATCTCGCCGAGCCGCATGATCCTGTGGCTGCGCCCCGCGGAGCGCGCTCAGAGGTAGGGCCGGGCGCGGTCGAGCACCGCGTGGTCGAGCGAGTAGGTAAGAAGCCCGGCCGCGCCGTCGGGGTCGAGCCAGGCCACCTCGTCCACGTCGTCGGCCAGCTCGGCGGCGGCGCCCTCGGCCCGCATCACGTAGTAGTGCACGCTCTTCGGGGTGCCGTCGGAGTACCGCATAGCTCACCGTGCCCAGGTCGTGCTCGATCACCGCCCGGTGGCCGGTCTCCTCGAGCACCTCGCGCACCGCCGCCGCGGCATCGTCCTCACCCAGTTCCAGCTTGCCCTTCGGCAGCGACCAGTCGCCGCGGCGGGGACGGTGCACGACCGCGATCTTGCCGTCCCGGCGCAGCACCCCGCCGGCCGCGCGGATCACTGCCGCCGGGCCGCGCTCCGCCGAGACATCATCGTCCCGCCCCAGAAGGCGAGGCCGACGCCGCCCACGAGAACGAGCACGATGCCGGAGAAGATCCAGATCACGCCGCGGGCCCCGCCGATCAGCGCCCCGGCGACGATCATCGCGATCCCGAGCACGCCGAACGCCTGGGTGCACACGAACGGACCCGGCAGGCCCGCCGGGGTCACCGGCTGCGACGCGTCGCCGAGACGCGACGGGTTCGCCCGGTCGAGCCGGCGGCTGCGCTCGGCCAGCCCGATCACCACGGCGAAGAACGCGGCGAAGTAGATCAGCTGGGACCAGAACGAGCCGATGTAGTCGTCCATGTATGTGAAGACGACGATCAGGGCGACCGCGGCGACGGTGCCGACCACGGCGACACCGATCGAGGTCTGCCAGGCATAGACGTTGCGCTCGCTCGACGTCCCGCTCATCGGGCGTAGCGTACACGGGCGGCCGGGGGCGCCGCGGTCGCCGCGTCCGGCCGGGCTCTAAGCTGCGCGCGATGGCGCGAGTCGTGATCCTCGGTGCCGGGTTCGCCGGCGCGTACGTCGCCCGGCTGCTCGGCAAGGGCCGCTGGGAGGGCCAGGTCACGCTCGTCGACCCGCGCAACTTCATGCTCTACACCCCGCTCCTGCCCGAGGCCGCATCCGGGACGGTGGAGCCTCGCCATGTGGTCGTGCCCGTGCGGGTCATGTGCCCGCGGGCGCGGCTCGTGCTCGGCCGGGCCGAGGCGGTCGACCTCGCCGCGCGCACCGTTGCCGTGCAGCCGCCCGAGGGCGGGCCGATGACGCTCGCGTTCGACACCCTCGTGGTCGCCCTGGGCGCCGTCTCGCGCACCGCCCCGATCCCCGGGCTGCTCGAGCACGCGGTCGGGTTCAAGAGTGTCGCCGAGGCGATCTACCTGCGAAACCACGTGCTCGGCCAGCTCGAGCTGGCCGCGACAGCGGCGGACGACGCCGAGCGCCGGCGCCGGCTCACGTTCGTGTTCGTCGGCGGCGGCTACGCGGGCGTCGAGGCGATGGCCGAGCTCGAGGACCTGTCCCGCGACGCATCCCGCTACTACCCCGAGCTGCGCGGCGTCCCGCGGCGCTGGCTGCTGGTCGACGCCGCCGACCACATCCTGCCCGAGCTCGGCGGCCACCTGGGGGCGTACGCCACCGGCCAGCTCGAGCGGCGCGGGTTCGAGCTGCACCTGGCATCCGGCCTGAGGACGGTGAGCGACCAGGGCGTCGAGCTCGCCGACGGCACCGCCGTGCCCGCCGCCACGGTCGTCTGGACCGCCGGCGTGCGCCCGCGGCCGCTCGCGGCCGCGCTCGGGCTCCCGCTCGACGAGCGTGGGCGCATCCCGGTCGACCAGCACCTGCGCGTGCCGGGCCACCCCGGCGTATGGGCGCTGGGCGACGTCGCCGCCGTGCCGAACGCGGCGACGCCCGACCGCTTCGACCCGCCGACGTGCCAGCACGCGCTGCGCCAGGCCCGCCGGCTCGCCCGCAACATGCTCGCCGAGCGCGGCGGCCGGCCGCTGCGGCCGTACCGCTACCGCATGCTCGGGCAGGTGGCGACGCTCGGACGGCACAAGGGCGTCGCCGAGCTCTTCGGCGTGATCCGGCTGCGCGGCTTCGCCGGCTGGTGGGTCACCCGCACGTACCACCTGTACCAGCTGCCCCTGCTCAGCCGCAAGCTGCGCGTCGTCAGCGACTGGACGGTCGGCCTGTTCTTCCGGCGAGACGTCGCCGAGCTGGGATCGCTGGGCGAGCCGGTGCCGCTCGACCCACCGCCGGCGCCGCGCTGACCGCACGGCCGGTCGACGCGGCAAGAACAGCGGCCAGGATGACGGCGACGCCCGCGATCTGCCAGGCAGAGGGCGACTCGCCCAGGATGATGGCGCCGAAGATGACGGTGGCAACCGGCTGCAGCGTCAGCGTGATGGCCGTGAGCGCCGCCGGCAGCCGTGTGAGCGATGCCGTGATCAACAGCCACCCGAGCACCTGCGAGGTGAGCGCGAGCAGCACGAGCCACCCGGTCGCCCGCCATCCGGGGGTCAGGTCGAGGTCGCCGATCACCGCCCCGGCCAGGAGGCACACGACCGCGCAGGCCGCCGTGGCATCGCACAGCGCCGCGGCCGGCCGGTGGTCGCGCCCACTCTGCCGCAGGAGCAGGATGTACCCGGTGTAGGCGACGCCCGTGAGGACGCCGTAGACGACCCCGGCCCCGGGCCGCGCGCCGTAGGCGGACGCGCCGACCACTCCCGAGATCAGGACGACGCCGGCCAGCACGGCCAGGCCGGCGAGCACCGTGCGCCGGGCGGGCCGCTCGCCCCACAGCACCCATGCCGCGAGCGCCACCATGACGACCTGCGTGTTCGAGAGCACGGTCGCCAGGCCCGCGCCGATCGCCTCGATCGAGTGGTTCCAGACGATCAGGTCGGCTGCGAGCCACACGCCTGCGACCGCTGCCAGCGCCCGCTCGCGCCCGTGCGGACCCGCCGCCGGAGCGCGCCGCCGCTCGGCGCGCGCGACGAGCGCGAGCACCGGCACGGCGTACAGGCAGCGGAAGAAGGCCCCCGTCGACGGCGACACGTGCGCCAGCCGGAACAGGATGGCCGAGAACGCGATCGCAAACGCCCCGGCCGCGGCCTCGACGGCCACGACCGGACGGCGGTCGTCGAGCCCTATGCCGCTGCCGGCTGCAGCTCCGCGCACAGCTCGAGCGCCGCGTCGACGAACGCGAGCGCCGCCGGCGAGCGGTAGCGGTCGCTGTGCCAGGCAAGGGCGATCAGGCGCGGCGGCACGCGCTCGCCGAGCTCGATCACCGCCACCCGGCTGTCCGCCTCGTTGACGGTCAGCCGCGGCACGAGCGCGATGCCCATGCCCGCGGCCACCATGGCCTGCAAGGTGGCGTTGTCGTCGGAGCGGAACGCCATCCGCGGCTCGACGCCGGCGGCCCGCAGCCGCTCCTCGACCTGCTGTCCGCCCAGGCACGTGCGGTAGCCGACGAGCGGCATCGCCCCGATCTCGCGCAGCGTCGGCGGCGTCGTCGCGCGGGCGAGCGGCGAGTCGGCCTGCGTCAGCAGGACGTAGGGGTCGCGCACGAGCTCGACCGTGGCGATCGCCGCGCCGGGCACGGGCAGCATCACGAAGGCGAGGTCGAGGCCGCCGTGCTCGATCTCGGCCAGAAGACCCTCGTCCTCGGCCTCCTCGAGCCGGATCTGCACCTGCGGCCACGCCTGGGTGTAGCGGCGCAGGAGCTCGGGCAGGATGCGCGCGCCGGCGCTCTGGAAGGCGCCCACCCGCAGCGTTCCGGCCTCACCCGACTGGAGCGCCTCCATGTCGGCGCGGGCGGCCTGGAGCCGGGCGACGATCGCCTCGGCATGCCCCAGCAGCAGCCGACCGGCCTCCGTCAGCTCGACCGGCCTGGGGCCGCCCGGGCGCTCGATCAGCCGCGGGCCGACCAGGCGCTCGAGCGTCGCGATCTGCTGGCTGACCGCCGACTGCGTGTACCCGAGCGCCGAGGCGGCCCGCCCGAACGAGCCGTGCTCGGCGATCGCCTCGAGCGCGGCGAGGTGCCGCAGCTCCACTCCCAGCCACTGATCAGATTCCATGATGGAAACCACCGTAATATCGATTTGAACTTATGGACGTGCGCGCCGATCATAGTCGTATGGGACTCATCGTGATACTCATCCTGCTGGTGGTCGTCGGGCCGCTCGCGGTGCGCTTCGGGGTCGACTCGCGACCCGCCGGGGCACGCCCCGAGGCATGGTGGCCCGGCACGCCCCGGGCCCGCCGCTAACAGGGCTGCGCCGGCCTCAGGCCAGGCCGAGGTAGGCCTTGCGCACGCGCTCGTTCGTGCGCAGCGACACCGCGTCATCGGTGAGCGCGACGACGCCGGTCTCGAGCACGTAGCCGCGTTTCGCGATGTCGAGCGCCATCAGGGCGTTCTGCTCGACCAGGAGGATCGTCGTGCCCTGCTGGTTGATCTCGGTGATGATCTCGAAGATGCGCTCCACGAGCACCGGGGCGAGCCCCATCGACGGCTCGTCGAGGAGCAGGAGCTTCGGCCGGGCCATGAGCGCGCGGCCCATGGCGCACATCTGCTGCTCGCCGCCCGACAGCGTGCCCGCCTTCTGCGCCCGGCGCTCTGCCAGGCGCGGGAAGAGCCCGAAGACGCGCTCGACGTCCTCGCGCACCCCGGACTTGTCGTTGCGCTGGAACGCGCCCATCTCGAGGTTCTCGAGCACGCTCATGCGCGCGAACAGGCGCCGCCCCTCGGGCGACTGGCTGATCCCCATGCGCACGATGTCGTGCGGCGCCTCGCCGACGATGTCGGTGCCGTTGAAGAGGATGCGGCCGCGCTTCGGCCGGTTGATGCCCTGGATCGAGCGCAGCGTCGTCGACTTGCCGGCGCCGTTGGCGCCGATCAGGGTGACGATCTCGCCCTCGCGCACCTCGAGCGAGATGCCCTTGATCGCCTGGATCGTCCCGTAATACGTGTGGACGTCCTCGAGCTTGAGGAGCGGGCCGCCGTTCGTGCTCACGCGCCCGCCGATCCGCCGTCGCCGGCCGAGGTGGCGCCGCTGCCGAGGTAGGCCTCGATCACGCGCTCGTCGGACTGGATCTCCTGCGGGGTGCCCTCGGCGATCTTCTGGCCGTAGTCGAGCACCGTCACCCGCTCGGAGATGCCCATGACCACCTTCATGTCGTGCTCGATCAGGAGCACGGTCACGCCGCGCTCGTCCCGCACCTTGCTGACGAACGCCGTGAACTGCGCGGATTCCTGCGGGTTCATGCCCGCGGTCGGCTCGTCGAGGAGCAGCAGCTTCGGCTCGGTGCCGAGCGCGCGCGCGACCTCGAGCCGGCGCTGGTCGCCGTATGAGAGGTGCATGGCGTAGGAGTCGTCGGCCGACGTCGGCAGCTCGCAGTAGCGCAGGAGCTCGTGCGCGCGCTCGGCCGCAGCCCGCTCCTCGCGCTTCAGGCCCGGCGTGCGGAGAACCGAGCGCACGATGCCGCCCTTGATGCGGGAGTGCATCCCCACCAGCACGTTCTCGAGGCTCGTCATCGTCGGGAACAGGCGAATGTTCTGGAACGTCCGCCCCACGCCCAGATGCGTCACCGCGTGCGGCGGCAGGCCGGCGACGTCGTGGCCGTCGAACAGGATCTCGCCGCTCGTCGGTGTGTACACCCCGGTGAGCATGTTGAAGAAGGTGGTCTTCCCCGCGCCGTTCGGCCCGATCAGGCTCACGATCGACCGACGCGGCACGACGAAGTCGACATCGTTGCAGGCGACGAGGCCGCCGAACTCCTTGCGCACCGCGCGGGCTTCGAGGAGGTTGTCGGTCACTGCTGCTCGGTCTCGTAGAGCGACCCGCCGTCGATGCCGAGCTCGAGCTCCACGCGGCGGCGCTTGCCCGGGATCAGCCCCTCGGGGCGAACCAGCATCATCACCACGATGATCAGGCCGAAGATGCCGTAGGTGTACTGGGGGACGTTGAAGCTCGTGCCGGCGATGTTGTTCACGTTGTTGCCGACCGCCTCGAGGCCCTGGTAGTTCAGGTACGAGAGCACCGCCCCGCCCAGGCAGACGCCCCAGACGTTGCCCATCCCGCCCAGGATGACCATGCAGAGCACGGTGATCGAGATGTTGAGCGAGAAGTCGCCCGGGAACGTCGAGCTCTTGTAGATGGCGTAGAAGCAGCCGGCGCCGCCGCCGAAGAACGCGCCGATCGCGTAGGCGAGCGTCTTCGTGCGCATCAGCGGGATGCCCATGGCCGAGGCGGCGATCTCGTCCTCGCGGATGGCGACCCACGCGCGGCCGAGGCGCGAGTCGCGCAGGCGGACGCAGCAGAAGAGCGTCACCAGCACGAGCGCGAGGCCGGTCCAGTAGTAGTAGCTGTTCGCGTTGGTCACCGTGTAGTAGGCGGCGGGCAGGAACGAGAATTGCCCGTGCAGGCCGTTCCCGAACCCGAGCGCGTCGATGGGCGTCAGGCCGTTGGGCCCGTTGGTGACGTTATGGCCGAACCAGCTGTCGCCGTTGTTGACCGCCTGGGGCACGATCTCGCCGAAGCCCAGCGTGACGATCGCGAGGTAGTCGCCGCGCAGCCGCAGCGTCGGCAGGCCGATGATGATCCCGAAGAGCGCGGCGAACACGGAGCCCGCCACGAGCAGCGCCCACACGTTGATGTGGAGCCCCGGAAGCGTCGCCGGCACTGCGACCGAGAAGATGTGCACGCTGTGGGGGGCGAACTGTTCGGTGGCGAACCAACCGGCGACGTAGGCGCCCGCGGCATAGAACGCGACGTAGCCGAGGTCGAGCAGCCCGCAATAGCCGACCACGACGTTCAGGCCGAGCGCCATGATCACGTAGACGGTCATGATCACCATCGTGCCGACCGTGGGCACGAGCTGCGCGGCGGTCGACGTCGTCCCGATGAGCGACGTGAGGGTGCTGTAGTAGCTCGGGTAGAAGATCAGGAGCACGAGCACGATCAACGGGAACAGCATCCGCTGCACCCGGGGCGGGACGCGGGACCAGGGGCCGGCGAGGCCGAGGCGCTCCATCACGCCCTGTCCGCCGTCGCCTCTCCGAGCAGGCCCTGCGGCCGGAACACGAGCACCAGGATGAGGATCGCGAAGATGATCGACTCGGTCCAGTTCGACCCCGGCGTGTGCCACGAAAGGCCCTCGTTGAAGGCCTGGATGAGGCCGATCAACATCGCCCCCAGGACCGCACCGGTGAGGTTGCCGATGCCGCCGAGGACGGCGGCCGTGAACGCGAACAGGCCGATCTGGAAGCCGAGATCAAAGCGGGTCGAAGTCTGGAACATGACGAACAGCAGGCCGGCCGCCCCGGCGAGTGCGCCGCCCAGTGCGAACGTGAACGCGATGGTGCGGTCGACGTTGATGCCCATCATGCGGCTCGCATCCATGTCCTGCGCGACGGCGCGCATCGCCTTGCCCGCCTTCGTGTTGCGCACGAGGTAGTTCAGCAGCAGCAGCACCGGGATGGTGATCAGGACGACGATGAGCGACTTGGCCCGGTAGGGGAAGCCGCCCACCGAGAACAGCGTGTTGGCCGGGAAGATGCTTGCGCCGGTCGCGGTCAGCGGCCGCTCCGTGAAGCCCCAGATCGCCGCACCGACGTTCTGGAGCAGGAACGACATGCCGATGGCCGTGATGAGCGGCGCCAGCTTGGGCGCGTTCCGCAGCGGCCGGTAGGCGATCCGCTCGATGGCGACGTTGAGCGCGCCGCAGAACGCCATCGCGGCGAGCAGGGCGAGAAGGACGAACGGCACGGTGACATACCAGGACTGGGTGCCGTCGAGGCCGAGCCAGCCGTTGGCGACCGTGATCGTGACCATCGTCCCGAGCATGAACACGTCGCCGTTCGCGAAGTTGATCAGCTCGATGATGCCGTAGACCAGGGTGTAGCCGAGCGCGACCAGCCCGTACATCGCCCCGAGCGTGATCCCGAGCAGGAACACGCTGACCACCTGACTGGGCGAGTAGAGGATGTTGCCGATCACCCACACCCCGAACAGGCCCACAACCGCGGCGCCGGCCACGCGGTTGATCTGCTTGGAGAACCGGGGGAGCGCCGCCAGGGTCGGACGCCGCGCCGTTGTGGCGCGAGTGGTCACCTGGGACGCTCCCCCGTTGCCTCCATGTCTAGTGGAACGTCTCCACGAGGTTGGCAGGCGGCGTTATCACCTTGAAGGTGACCAGCTTGCCGCCCTTGGCGACGTCGACCGTCATCGTCCCCTGGTTCGTATCACCGTTCTGGTCGATGGCGAAGTTGCCGAGCACGCTGTTCGTGACCGAGACACCGAACAGCTGCTTGGCGATGTCGGGCCGCGTGCCGTCGGACGCCTTGATGGCGTTCAGCAGCACCTGAGCGGCCGCAGCCGCATACGGCGTGTACGGATCCATGACATCCGGGTGGTACGTGTTCGTGAAGTCGGTCACGAACGTCTTGCCGGCACCCGTCAGCTGATCCGGCGGGACGCCGGCGACCGACGCGTACAGGCCCGCGGCGTTCGCAGCGCCGGCCTCGTCGATGGTGGACTGGGTGGTGAACCCATCCGGCAGCAGCAGCTTGACCTTGCCGGTGTTCGGCCCCAGCACGGACACCTTGTCCTTGATCAGCTGGCCGCCGTTCTCGCAGATCAGACCGCCGACCATGATGGCATCGGGATGCAGCGAGCCGATCTGCTGCATCTGCGCCTGGTAGTTGGTGCCGGTCTTCGTGTTGTAGGCCGAGAAGCCGAGGATCTTGATGCCGAGCTTCTTGGCCGCGTCCTGGAAGTAGGTCGCGACGCCCAGGCCGTAGGCCTGCTTGTCGTTCAGGATGTAGACGCTCTTGATACCGAGAGACTTCGCGGTCTCGGCGAGCGCCGGGCCCTGGAAGTTGTCGGCGGCGACCACGCGTGCGTAGTTGCGCACGCCGGTCGGGTAGTACTTCTCCGGCTCACCCGGGGTCTTCGTCTTCTGCGTCAGTCCGGGCCACGTGTTGGACGGGCTGACCATGGCCACGGGGCCGCCGGCCGCGCGGTTCAGCACCGGGATCTCGAGCTCGGCACAGCCGGAGTTGAACGTCCCGATCACGCCGATCACGGACGAGTCCTGCGCATACGCGTTGGCGTTGGCGCTGCATGTCGCCGAGTCCCACGTTCCAGCCTGGGCCGTCGAGTCGTCGCAGGCCTGGTACTGGATCGTCATGCCGTTGATCTTGTAGTTGACCTGCTTGAGCTCGAGCTCGATTGCCTGCACCATCTGCTTCGTCTGGTGCGACGACGCGCCCTGCATCGGGAGGTCAGAGACGATCTCGTACTTCCCGCTCCCCACCGGTGCGGCGCAGGTGGACGAGTTCACGGGAGTGGCTCCGCCGCCCCCGCCTCCGCCGCTCCCACCACCGCTGCTGCCGCCACTGCTGCTGCTACCGCAGCCTGCGGCCACGGCGAGCAGGAGCGCGACCGCCGCAACCATCACGGCGCGGCCCGGAACACTTCTCATGAAATCTCCTCCCACTGCGGACGACAGACCCACTTCCGGTGGGAACCGGCGCGGGCGCGAGACGGTGTATTTACCATCACGAACGGATGGGAGCAAGCGCGCCGCCCACGAATCCGATCGCTGCCTTGGAGCCTTGGCATCGCCGCGCAATGGTACTCCTCGTGGCGGTTGTCGTCACGGTCTCGGCTTGTGGATCCGGATCGGTCGGTTCGGGATCCAATTCTGCGGTCGCCTCGGGGTGCTCGAAGACGTGGGCCGCCGGGTGGCAGAAGTGGACGGACCGGGTCGGGATGCCGGTCTGGTGCCCGGGCTGGATGCCGAGCCCGATCGACGCGATCATCCACGGCCAGTGGAACACCGCCCAGGTCGAGCAGCGCCAGTGGCAGCTCGGGTATGCGTGGCTCGAGCAGGGCCAGCTCGTGCACGTCATCTTCGAGGGCTACCCGCCGGGGACGTTTCCGCCCACCTGCGAGGGCAAGATCCCCTGCTTCGGCGGCGAGGAGGCCAAGCCGGAGACGGTCGGCGGCCACGTCGTGCACTGGTACGACCACAACCAGGCCTCGCACAGCGGCCACATCGCGGCGGTCTTCACGAGCGGGGGCAACACCTACGTCGTCAGCATCCACGTCGTCAGCCCGATCTCGACGAAGGCGATCGCCAAGCGCGACCTGCGCCACATCATCGCGTCGAGCTCGCTGCTCAAGCCCGCAGCCTGAGGGCGCAGTTCCCGTAGGATCGGGGCATGCGGGTCTACTGGCATGACGAGGCGCTCGCGCACGACACGGGCGCAGGGATGTTCGACCAGGGGCCGTCGCCGCTGATCGAGGCCCCCGAGCTGCACCCCGAGAACACCGAGCGCATCCGCAACATCCGCTCGGCCCTGACGCACGGCCCGATCGCGCCGCAGCTCGAGTGGCACGCGGGCCGCCACGCCACCCCGGACGAGCTCGAGCTCGTCCACCCGTCCGGCTACGTGCGCTCCGTGCAGGCGGCATGCGCGGCCGGGCCGGGCCTGATCACCCAGTCGACGCCGGTCGGGCCCGCGTCGTGGGGCGCCGCCCTGGCCGCCGCCGGCACCGCGCTTGCGGCCACCGAGGCCGTGCTCGCCGGCGCGAGGATCGCCTACGCGCTCGTGCGCCCGCCCGGACACCACGCCCAGCCGGCGCAGGCCGACGGCTACTGCCTGTTCTCGAACGCGGCCCTGTGCGCGCAGCTCGCGCGCACCCGCGGCCTGGAGCGGGTCGCGGTGGTCGATTGGGACGTGCACCACGGGAACGGCACCCAGGCGTGCTTCTGGGAGCGGGCCGACGTCATCGCGATCTCGCTGCACATGGACCACGGCTCGTGGGGGCCGCACCATCCCCAGACCGGCGCGCCGGACGAGCTCGGCGCCGGCGCGGGCCTGGGCCGCAACGTGAACATCGCGCTCCCGCTCGGCACCGGCGACGAGGGCTACCGGCGGGCATGGCGGCAGGTCGTCGTGCCCGTGCTCGACGAGTTCCGGCCCGAGCTGCTCGTGATCGCCTGCGGCCAGGACGCGAGCCAGTACGACCCCAACGGCCGCATGTCGGTGACGATGGCCGGCTTCCGCGACCTCGGCGCCGCCGCCCGCGACCTGGCCGACCGCCACTGCGACGGCCGGCTCCTGCTGGTGCAGGAAGGCGGCTACGGCCGCACGTACTCGGCGTACTGCATGCACGCCACCCTCGAAGGCGTGCTCGGCACCGGCCCGCTGCTCGACGACCCGCTCGCATACCTACCGGACGAGCCCGACCGTGCCGACGGCGCGATCGCCGCGGTGCGGGCGGCGCTTGCGCCGTTCTGGACTGGGATCGGGGCATGACCGGCGGCGAGCCGCGCTGGCTCGGGATCGAGCCCCGGCACCTGGCGACGCTGCGGGCGGTCGCACGGGCGGGGTCGTTCCGCGGCGCGGCGGCCGAGCTCGGCTACGTGCCGTCTGCGGTGAGCGCGCACGTCGGTGCGCTCGAGCGGGCCGTCGGCCGCGACCTGGTGCGGCGGCGGCGCGGCGCCGGGATCGAGCTGACCGACGCCGGCCGCGTCCTGCTCGACCACGCCGAGGCGATCCTCGGCCGGCTGCGGGCCGGCCAGGCCGACATGACGGCGCTCGACGACGCCCACGCCGCTCCGCTGCGCGTCGGCATCACCCAGAGCGTCGGCATCCGCGCGCTGCCCGACATCGTGCGCCGGTTCGGGCAGGTGTGGCCGGACGTGCGCATCGCGCCGCGCGAGTCCGAGACCGACCTCGACCTCTACGGCGGCATCGAGCAGGCCGAGCTCGACCTGACGTTCGTCGAGCTGCCCGCGCCGCCCGGCCCGTACGAGACGCTGCCGCTGCTTGTCGACCCGTACGTGCTGATCGTGCGCAGCGACTCGCCGCTTGCGCACCGGCCCGCCTGCCCGACGCTGGTCGAGATCGGCGCGCTCGAGCTGATCGGCCACACCCAGTGCCGCGGCCTGCGCCGCGTCGAGGAGCAGATCCGCACCGCCGGCGCCGAGCCGCACTTCGCGTTCCGCTCCGACGTGAACGCCACCGTCCAGGCGCTGGTGGCTGCCGGGGTCGGCGTCGCGGTGATGCCGGGCCTGGGCTTCGACCCCGGCGACGGCCGCACCGTGGCGTTCGACCTGAGCCGAGACGTGCCGCCGCGCACGCTCGCGCTCGCCTGGCACCGCGACCGGCACGTGACCGGGCCGATGCGGGCGTTCACCGAGGCCGCCGCCGCGGTCTTCGCCGAGCTCGCGGAGCGCTCCGGCGCCGACCGCAGGCTGCGCGCCGTTCGCGAGGCGTGAACACCCCGCTCGCGGATTGGCGCTTGTCCGCGTCCGGCCGAGCGGCGAACATTGACGCCGGTTGGAGAATCGCGCCGACGTGGGAGCCCGGACTCGGGCGGCATGGGCGCCGCTTCGGGTGGCGGCGGCGCGGGCGCGTGCCCGGCCGGGACGGGGCGGCCTGGTGGCGATCGGCGTCGCCGTCGCCGCCGCGGCGCTGGGCGGGGTCGTCGGCGCCTCGACGATCACCGCCGACCGCAGCCTGCGTGCCGGGCTCGAGCAGCTGCCGCTCGCCCAGCGCAGCTTCACCGCCACCTGGCTGGGGACGCCCCCGGCGGGCGGCTACGCGCGCATCGACCGGGCTGCCACCGCGGCGCTGCGCCGCCTGGGGCCGGGCCCGCCGGCGCGCACCCTCGCCTTCCCCGAGCTAAACCTCGGCGGCCGCCTGGTCGAGCTCGGCGCCGTGGACGACCCCGCCCGCTGGCTGCGGCTCGCGTCGGGGCGGCTCCCGCGCACGTGCATCCCGACCCGGTGCGAGGTGGTCGAGGCGCACGGGACGCCGGTGCGCGCCGTGTCGGAGCCGGGGCTGCGGCTGGTCGTCGTCGGCCACACGGCGGGGCCGCTGCCGGTCAGCCTGGCGCCGCTCACGCGCAGCAGCCACCAGGACCGGGGCGGCCCGCCGCCGGTGCTGATCGCCGGCGGCGTCTCGCAGCTCTCGGCCCTGCCGGTATTCTCGGCGCTCTACCGGGCCTACGGCTGGACGACCCCGATCGATCCGCGGTCGCTGCACGACTGGCAGATCGGCGGCCTGCTCGGCCGCGAGGCTGCCGCGGCCCGCAGCGTCCGCGACCTGGGGACGCCGTTCGGCCTGACCGGGCCGACGAACACCCTGCTCGAACTGCAGCGGGAGGACGCGATCGCGGCGCGGCGGCTGCAGCTCGTCGGGGGCGGCGCGGCGGCCCTGCTGCTCGGGTTCGTGCTGCTGGCCGCCGCGGGCCTGCGCCGCGACGCGAGCACCGAGTGGGCGCGCCTGGAACGGCACGGCGCCCGCCTCGGCCAGCTGTGGGCGTTCGCCTGGGTCGAGGCCGCCTGGATCACCTTCGTGGGAGCCGTCGTGGGCGCGCTCGTGGCGGCGGCCGGAATCGCCATCGCGGCCGACCGCGCCGGGGTGGGCGCCGCGTCCGTGCTGCGGCACACGATCTTCTCGGGCCCAGGCATCATCGCGATCACGGCCGCCTGGATCGCCGGCGCCGCGGTGCTCGTGGCCGGCGAGCGCACGGCCGGCGCCGACCTGCGCCTGGGGCCGGTGCGCGGCCTCGACGTGGCCGCGATCGCGATCGTGGGCGCCGTCGCGCTCGCCGCCGCACGCGGCAGCGCCACCTCGACATCGCTCGCCTCGGGCTCCGACCCGCTGCTCGCCCTCCTCCCCGCCCTGGTTGCGATCGCCGGCGCCATCGTCACCGCCCGCCTCGTCGGGCCGCTCCTGCGGCTGGCCGGCCGCGGCCTGCGCCGCGGCCCGCCCAGCGTGCGCCTGGCGCTCGTCTCGCTCGGCCGCGAGGGCGGCCGCCCCACCCTGGCGGCGGCGTTCCTGGTGGCGGGCATCGGCCTGGGCGTGTTCGCGGTCGCCTACCGCACGACGCTCGTGCAGGGCGAGCACGATCAGGCGGCGTTCCAGGTGCCGCTCGACTTCACCCTCTCGGAGAGCCCGGCGCTCCGGCTGCCGCTCGAGGTCGCGCCGCTGCACACCTACCGCGGCCTGGCGCCGGGCACGCGTGCGGCCCCGGTGTTCCGCTCGGGCGCGACCGCGTCCGCTCCGGGCCTGCCGGTGCAGGCAACGGTGCTCGGCGTCCCGTCCGGCGCGATCGCCGCCATCCGCAACTGGCGCAGCGACTTCGCCTCGATCCCGCAGCAGGGGGTGGCCGACGCCCTGCGGCCCGCCCGGCCGCCGATCCTGCGCGGCGCCGACCTGCCCGCCGACGCGCACGCGGTCGCGCTCGCGGTGACGACGCGCGGCCGCCCCGTCAGCCTGGTGCTCGCCGTGCGCACGCGCTCGGGCCGGTTCGACCACATCCCGCTCGGGGACACCGTGCGCGGACGCACCGAGCTCGATGCGCACCTGCCCGCGGCCGACCGCGGCGGCCGCGTGGTCGGCCTGATCGTGACGCTGCGCTTCGCCGACGCCCAGGCGCTCGCCCACCAGGGCATCGAGGGCGGCCTCACCATCGTCGCCCGCGGCCGTCTGGCGCTCGGGCCGCTGCTCGCGACCCAGAACGGCCTGCCGCTGCCGGCGCGGGTGACCGACTGGCGCACCTGGGTGGGCCGCGGCACCGCGCAGACGGCGCCCGCGACCGCCGCCGGTGCGGGCGTCCGCTACGCCCTGGACGGGAGCACGGACGGGCTCCTGCGGCCCGTGCAGCCGACCGACGGGCAGCCCGTCCCCGTCGTCGCGAGCCCCGACCTGGCGGCGCTCGCCGGCCGCGACCACGTGCTCGGGCTGACCGTCGAGGGCGTCGACGCGCTGGCGGTGCGGGTCGTCGCGGTCGCGCGCCGCTTCCCCACCGCCGGCGGGTCGTTCGTGATCGGGGACGAGGGCGAGCTGGCAACGGCGCTGAACGCGGACGACCCCGGCGCGGGCACGCCGATCGAGCTGTGGCTGGGAGTGCGGCCGAGCGAGCGCGGACAGGTGGCGGCGGCGCTCGGGCGCAGGCCGTTCTCGGCCCTCCAGGTCAGCTCGCAGGCCGCGATCGAGGCCACCCTGGCCGCCCAGCCGCTGGCGCGCGGGCTGCTCGACGTGCTGGCGATGTCGGCGCTCCTTGCCCTCGTGCTGGGGGTCGCCGGCCTGGTGCTCGTCTGCGCGGCCGACCTGGGCGACGAGCGCGACCACCTGGTCGACCTCGAGGCGCTGGGCGTCGGCCCGGCGGCGCTGCGCAGCCACCTCGTGCTGCGCGCGGCCATCCTGGTCGTCGTCGGCATCGCCGGCGGGCTCGTGCTCGGCGCAGTGCTCGAGCGGCTCGTGATCGACGTCGTCTCGCTCGGCGCGGGCGCCGACACGGCCTCGCCGCCGCTTCGCAGCGTGCAGAGCGCAGGCCTGGTCGCCGCCGGCCTGGCCGCCTTTGCGATCGCCGGGCTCACGCTGGTCTGGGCGTTCGCGCGCACAGCCTTCCGCGCGCCGGTGCCGGGCCGGATCGGAGGCGGCGGATGACGCCCGTCATCGACGCCCGCGACCTCTTCCGCATCCACCGCTCGAGCGAGGGTGAGGCGGCCGCGCTGCAGGGGCTCACGCTGCACGTCGACCCCGGCGAGGTGGTGGCCGTGCTCGGACCGAGCGGCTCCGGCAAGAGCACGCTCCTGCGCATCCTGGCCGGGCTCGAGCGCCCGTCGGCAGGGATCGCGCAGGTGCTCGGGCACGACATGGCAGAGCTGCGCCCGCGCCGGGCGGCGGCGCTGCGGGCGCGGTCGCTCGGGATCGTCGACCAGCACTACCACCGTTCGCTCCCGCCCGAGCTGCGCTGCCGCGAGATCGTCGGCCTGCAGCTCGCCATGCTCGGCGTGGCAGCGGCCGACCGCGACCGGCGGGCGGCGGAGCTGCTCGAGCGCGTGGGCCTGACCGACGCCGCCGAGTCGACCCCGGGACGGCTCTCGGGCGGCGAGCAGCAGCGGGTGGCGATCTGCGCCGCGGTCGCGCATCGCCCGGCGCTCCTCCTGGCCGACGAGCCGGCCGGCGAGCTCGATGCCGCGAACGTCGCGGTCGCCTACCGGCTGATCGCCGACCTCGCGCGCGACGACGGCGCGACCGTCGTGCTCGTGAGCCACGATCCGGCGGCGACGACGGTGGCCGACCGCACGCTGCACATCCGCGACGGGCGACTGAGCGACGAGGCGTCCGGGAGCGGCGCGACCGCAATCGTCGTCGGCCGCGGCGGCTGGCTGCGCGTGCCCGAGGAGCTGCTCGCCGATGCGGGCGTCGGCCGGCTCGCCCGCGCCGAACGGCACGACCGCGGCATCCTGATCACACCCGCCGGTCCCGCCGCCGCAGCGCCCACGCCCGATGCGCCCGCCGAGCCGGCGCCCGCCCGCGCCGTCCCGACCGCCGCCGCCGAGCTGCGCGGCGTCGGGATGCGCTACGGCGAGGGTCGCCGCGCGCGGGTGGTGCTCGACGGCTTTGGCGTCACGTTCGAGTCCGGCCGGATGACCGCGCTGACCGGCCGCTCCGGGTCGGGCAAGAGCACGGTCCTGCGCCTGCTGGCGGGCATGGAGCACCCCACGGCGGGCGAGGTCATCGTGCTCGGGCAGTCGATCGGCGGCCTCGACCGCGCCGCCGCAGCCGCATTCCGCCGCCGCCACGTGGGCGTCGTCGCCCAGGAGGCGGGCCTGGTCGACTACCTCTCGGCGACCGAGAACGTCACGCTCGCCATGTCGGTGCGCGGCGTCGGCGACGGCGAGGCCGCGGCCGAGGCCGCGCACACCTGGCTGGCGCGGTTCGGCCTCGAGCACCGCCTCGGCCACCGGGTCGCACGCCTGTCGGCGGGCGAGCGCCAGCGGGTCGCGATCGCCCGCGTCCTCGCCTGCGAGCCCGACATCCTCCTGATCGACGAGCCCACGTCGCGGCTCGACCAGGCCAACGCCGCGATCGTCGGCCGCATGCTGGCCGACTCGGCGCAGCTCCACGGCGCGACCATCATCTGCGCGACACACGACCCGCTCGTGATCGAGCAGGCCGATACGGTGCTCCCGCTCGAGCCCGGAGGTTGACCGGTTCCGGCGGCGGCCGCATGATGGATGTGGGTTGGGAATCATCCGTCACCGCCGTCTGGTCGCCGCCCTGTCGGTGCTCGCGTTCGCGAGCGCGTTCGGGCCGGGACCGGCCGCGGCCAACCTGCTGCCCAGCGGCGGGTTCGAGGGCAGCGGCTCCGGCACGCTCACCGGCTGGAAGGGCGTGCGCGCCGTCCTCACGCTGCGCCCCGACGGGCGCGGCGGCGGCCACGCCGCCCGCGTCAGCCGAAACGCGGGTGCCCGCACCTACTCGATCATCGCGGCGCCCAACCCGGCGACGGCGGTCGCCAAGCGGCTCTTCCGCGCGCGCGGCTACCTGCGCTCCGGCCGGCCGGGACGCACCGTCTGCCTCAAGCTGGTCGAGCTGACCGCGGCCGGGCGCGTCGCCGGCCAGGCATCGGGCTGCCGCGCCGCGACCGCGAAGTGGGCCGCCTTCCCGCTCGTCAGCTACACCGCAAAGCACACCGGTGACGCGATCTCGCTCCGGGCCGTCCAGACCTCGGCGGCGCGGGCGGGCGACAGCTTCCAGGTGGACGGCCTCACGCTGACTGCGCCCGGCGCGGATGCCGTCGCCCCCACCGCCCCCACGGGCCTGACGGCGCAGGCCGCCTCGGCGACGAAGGTCGTGCTCGCGTGGCACGCAGCGAGCGACAACGATGGCGTGGCCGGGTACACCGTCTACCGCGGGGGCGTCGCGATCGCGACCACCCCGGGCGCGACGTTGACCTACTCCGACGCCAAGGCGGTGGCCGGCAAGACGTACAGCTATGCGGTCGACGCCTTCGACGCCTCGGGCAACCGGTCGCAGCGGTCGGCGGCGGTGTCGGTGACGATGCCCTCGCCCGGTGACCCCGTGATCGCCGCCGCCGGCGACATCGCCTGCGACCCCACCGCGAGCGACTTCCACGGCGGGGCCGGCACGGGGTCGGCGTGCATGATGCGCGCGACCGCGGACATCATCGAGGGCGACCCGTCCATCGCGGCGGTGCTCGCGCTCGGCGACGACCAGTACGGCTGCGGCGGCCTCACGGCCTTCCAGCAGTCGTTCGACATCACCTGGGGCCGGTTCCTGCAGAAGATCCACCCCGTCCCCGGAAACCACGAGTACCAGACGAGCGGCGGCAGCGACTGCGCGCCGAACGCGGCCGGGTACTTCCAGTACTTCGGCGCCGCCGCCGGCAACGCCCAGGGCGACTACGCCTGGAACATCGGCGCCTGGCACATGATCGCGCTGAACGGCGAGTGCAGCCACGTCGGCGGCTGCGACGCCGGCTCGCCGCAGGGGCAGTTCCTGCAGTCCAACCTCGGCTCGAGCACGTGCACGCTCGCCTACTGGCACGAGCCCTACTACGACGGGTCGGGCAGCCGGTCGTCCAAGTACGCCTACTTCTGGAACACGCTCTACGCCGCCGGCGCCGACATCGTCCTCAACGGGCACCTGCACACGTACGCGCGCTTCGCGCAGCAGGACGCGAGCGGCAACGTCGACACCGCGCGCGGCGTCCGCGAGTTCATCGTCGGCACGGGCGGCGAGGACCACGGATCGCTGAACGGGTCCACGAACCTGCAGTTCCAGGCCGCCACCTTCGGCGTGCTCGAGCTCACGCTGCACCCGGCGAGCTACGACTGGAAGTTCGTCTCGACGGCCGGCAAGACGCTCGACTCGGGCACGGCCGCCTGCCACTGAGCCGGCGGCCCCGCGAGGTCAGTCGCCGCGGCCGGTGACGGCGAGGCGCAGGCCGAGGCCGATGAGCACCAGGCCCCCGGCGGCGGAGAAGGCCTCCATCGGGCCGCGCGAGCGCGCGAGCCACGCCCGCGCCGATCCGGCGGCGATCGCCCACATGCTGTCGGACAGGATGGCGACCACGGCGAAGATCCCGCCCAGGGTCACGAGCTGGAGCGGCACGTGCCCGCGCGCCGGGTCGGTGAACTGCGGCAGGACGGCCGTGAAGAAGATCGCCGCCTTCGGGTTCGTCAGACCGACCGTGAAGCCCTCGCGGACGATCCCGCGCGTGCCGTTGCGCACCCGCGTGATGTCGCCCAGCTCGGCGAGCGGCCGCCGGCGGCGGATCATGCGGATGCCGAGCACGACCAGGTAGGCCGCGCCGACGAGCTTGATCGCGGTGAAGACGACCTCCGAGCGCGCGACGATCGCCCCCAGTCCGACCGCGACGAGCACGACCTGCACGAAGACGCCCGCCGTGTTGCCGAGGACGGTCGCAAGCGCGGCCCGGCGGCCGAGCGCGACACCGCGGCTGACGACGAAGAGCACGCTCGGGCCGGGGATGGCGACCAGCACGAACGCTGTCAGCGTGAACTCGAGCAGGTGATCGGTGGGCGGCACGCCTTACCGTGCCTCCGCGAAGACCTCGGCCCAGTCGTCCTTCATGCTGACGACTGTCCAGCCGTGCGCCGCCGCCTCGTCCAGCGACCGCTCGGCTCCGGCCGTGTAGGCGAACTCACGCTCGGCGTCGTCGTGCAGCAGGAGCAGGCGCAGGGCCGGCCGGGAGCCGCCGCCCGCGTAGCGCAGCATCTGGATGTCGCCGTTCGAGTTGCCGCCCGCGACGATCGGGCGGCGGCCGATCCGGCTCCAGATCCGCACCGGCTTCACCGGGCCGTCGTCGAACACGTCCATGGCGGCCTCGTACACGACCGCGCCGCCGTCGGCATCGTCGCGGTAGCGCAGCGCCGTTGCGCTGCCCACGACGCGCTCGGCCGGGATGCCGTACATCCGGCCGGTGACCGGGCGCATGAAGTCGCGGTCGCCGCCGGAGGCGATGTAGCTCACGAAGCCGGTCGCCTCGAGATGGCGCAGGAGCTCGAGCATCGGCAGGTAGCCGCAGTCCAGGAACGAGCGGCCCAGGGTCGGGTGCTCGCCCTCGTGCAGGAACGCATGCGCCGCGACCGCGTAGTCCTCGACCGCGAGCCCGGCAAACGCCTCCGTGACGCCGCGAAGCAGCACGTTCGCGTCCGCGTCGTCTCCGGCGTAGTGCTTGGTGAGGGCCGCGCCGAGCCATGCGTAGTCGTGCTCGTAGGCCGCCTGCCACGGCTGGCGGTCGCGCAGCGAGGCGTCGGCCGCCGCCATCTCGGCGAGCCGGCGCAGGATGAACCCGACCTCGATCGGCATCGGCTTCTCGCACCAGAGCGTGCCGTCGTTGTCGAAGACCGCGACCCGCTCGTCCGGAGCGACGTAGTCCGGCCCGCCCTCCTCCGTCACACGTGCGACGAAGTCCAGGATCGCCGTCCGCGCCCGCCCTTCCCGCCAGCTCGCAAGCACCTCGTCCCCCGCCACGTCATCCCCTCTTCCCCCCGGCGTTACCGATTACGGCTCGGAACACGGAAAGCCGCGTAGGCCAACTACCCCAATCCGGCTCCCAGAGCCAGGAATCTAACACTCTCCTTACGCAATCCGCGCCGGAAGCTGCCGATGTGTGGCCTCGTTTGAGTCGTCGGAACGGCAGATCCGTAGGGAGGGTCACCAATGGCGGAAGAGTCCACAGTCACACGCGCGTCGACCGGGTTCGACGAGGCGATCGCGACGCGCACCGCGAAGATCGGCATCATCGGCCTGGGCTACGCGGGGCTGCCGCTGGCCGTCGGGTTCGCCGACTCCGGGTTCAACGTGCTCGGCATCGACCTCGACCCCGACCGGGTCGCGTCGGTCAACGCGGCCAGGTCGTACCTGACCGACATGGCCGACGGCGACCTCGCCCGCCTGGACGGCCGGGTGTCGGCCGCGACGACCTACGATCGCGCCGACGAGGCCTCCGCCTTCATCATCTGCGTGCCGACGCCGCTCTCGAAGACGCGCACGCCCGACCTGTCCTACGTCGTCGCCGCGGTCGAGGCCGTCGCCGCGCGGCTCGTGCCCGGCCAGCTCGTCGTGCTCCAGTCGACGACCGTCCCCGGCACGACCGACGAGCTGCTCGTCTCGGCGCTCGAGCGCGCCACCGGTGGCACGGTCGGCGAGGACTTCTTCGTCGGATACGCCCCAGAGCGCGTCGACCCCGCCAACAAGGCCGGCTGGACGCTGCGCACGACGCCGAAGCTCGTCTCCGGCGTAACCGAGGAGTGCGCGCGCCGCACCGCCCTCCTGTTCGAGCAGGTCTGCGACACCGTCATTCCGTGCGGATCGCCCCGCGTCGCCGAGCTCGCGAAGCTGTACGAGAACACCTTCCGCCAGGTGAACATCGCCCTCGCGAACGAGCTCGCCCTCATGTGCCAGCGCCTCGGCGTGTCGGCCTGGGAGGTCATCGACGCCGCGGCCACCAAGCCGTTCGGGTTCCTGCCCCACTACCCCGGCCCCGGCCTGGGCGGCGACTGCATCCCGGTCGTCCCCCACTTCCTCTCCTACCGGCTGCGCGAGTGCGGCTACCAGACACGCATGATCGACGCCGCCCACGAGATCAATACCACGATGCCCGAGTTCGTCTGCGAGCTCGTCACGCGGGCGCTGAACGACCGCGGCAAGGCGGTGCGCGGGGCGCGGATCCTGCTCTGCGGCGTCGCCTACAAGCCGAACGTCTCGGATCTGCGCGAGTCGCCGGCCCTGGTGATCTTCGAGGAGCTGCAGCGCCGCGGCGCCCAGATCGCGTTCGCCGATCCGCACGTCGCGAGCGTCACGGTCGGCAGCTACGTCTATCCGGCCGCCCCGTGGAACGCGGCGATCGTCGCCAGCGCCGACGTGGTCGTGATGCTGACGCCGCACGACGAGTTCCTGGCGGCACCGCACTGGGACGTCGCCCAGACGGTCGTCGACACCCGCAACGTCGTCGCGCCGGGCGAGGGCGTGTACCAGCTGTGAGCCTGCGCCCCGGCAAAGAGAAGCCGGCATCGGCCGTCGGCCGCCTGTTCCAAGCCGGCTGCCTCGCCTACGGGCTCGCCATCGCCTACGACAGCGCCCGCAAGCGCCGCCTCGCCGCCCTCGAGGCGGCGGGACGCACAGACCTGGCGGCGTTCGCGCCGCTCGCGGCCGCCGAGCCGAAGCCGGCCGTCGTTGTGCCGCGCGAGCCGCCGGCCGAGGCCGCGCAGCCCGCGGCGAGCGCCGTCGCGGTGGCCGTCGCCGCCGAGCCCGACGCCCACCCGGAGCCCGAGCCGGAGCCCGAGCCCGCGGCGTGGCCGCAGCCGTACCTGGCGCTCGTGCCGGAGCCGGCCGCCGAGCCTGCCCCCGACATCGTCTCGGCGGTCGAGCCGGCCGCCGTGTTCGAGCCGATCGACGAGAGCCGGGCCGGCCTTCCCGACGGCCTGCGCGACTCGCTCTGGGCGCGACTGGCCATCGGCGCGATCCAGCTCGTCTGCGTTGCCTACAGCATCGTCCTGCTCTACATCGTGTGGATGGCGAAGGACATCACCGTCGCCTCGATCACCCGTGACCCGGTGTTCGGCGGCTATTCGCTCCTCGTCACCCTCTACGTGCTCGCCCGCTTCTCGATCGCCCCGTTCTACCGGTCGACGCCCGATACCGGCTACCGGCCCTCGTGCTCGATCGTGATCCCCGCGTTCAACGAGGAGGGCTGCATCGAGGCCACAATCGACGCCTGCTTCTCGGCCGACTACCCCCGGGATCAGATCGAGGTCGTCGTCGTCGACGACGGGTCGAGCGACAGCACGTGGGAGCGCATGCTCGCCAGCCGCGAGCGCTACCCGTCGCTGCTCTGCGTCCAGTTCTCGCAGAACCGCGGCAAGCGCGCGGCGATGGCCGAGGGCATCCGCCGGTCGAGCGGCGAGGTGTGCGTGTTCATCGACTCGGACTCGGTGATCGAGTCCGACGGGCTCGCCATGATCATGGCCGACTTCCGCGACGAGCGGGTCGGCGCCGTCGTCGGCACAGCCGACGTCATGAACAAGGCGCAGAACCTGATGACCAAGATGCAGCAGGTGCGCTACTTCTGCGCGTTTCGGGTCGTCAAGGGCTCGGAGTCGGTGTTCGGCGCCGTCACCTGCGCGTCGGGGTGCTTCTCGGCCTACCGCCGCTCGGCCCTGCTCGAGATCCTGCCCCGCTGGGAGACCCAGCGCTTCCTGGGCCGCCCGGCCACCTACGGCGACGATCGCGCGCTCACGAACTACATCCTGCGCAACCACCGCGTCACCTACCAGTCGCAGGCCCGCAGCCACACGCTCGCGCCGGACACGCTGAAGGCGTTCCTGATCCAGCAGATCCGGTGGCGCAAGAGCTGGCTGCGCGAGTCGCTCCACGTCGTGCGGTTCATGTGGCGCAAGCACCCCGTCGCCGCCGCGCTCACCTACCTCGGCGTGCTCTTCCCGTGGGTGGCGCCCATCGTCGCGTTCCGGTCGCTCTACTGGCACAGCATCATGACCGGCAGCCCGTGGTTCTACCTCATGGGCGCCTACGTGATGGCACTGCTCTACTCGCTCTACTACGCCGTCTCGCGCAAGAGCCCGCTGTGGCACCACGGCATCACGTTCATCGTGATCTACATGGCCTTCCTGGTCTGGCTCACCTACTACGCCCTGCTCACGCTGCGCAACACGAGCTGGGGCACGCGCGCCTCGACCCACACGCTCGGCGAGGTGTCGGTGACGGTGGTCGGCCCCGGTCATCCCGCCACGATCTCCGAGGCGGCCTGACCATGCGCCACTCACGCCTCTCCCCCCGCCGCCGGTGGTTGCTCCAGAGCATCGTCGGCCTGGTGACCCTGCCGCTCTCGGCCGTGCCGATCTGGATCTACGCCACCCACACGTCGGTCGGTCAGCTCCTGTCGATGCGGGCGCGCTACCAGTTCTTCGCCCCCTCCACGCCGTCCCTCTCCCCCGCCGCCACGGCCGCAGCCGTGGCCGACCGGCACCGCACGGTCGCGGGCGTCCCGGTGCTGCTCTACAGCATCGGCCACCCGACCGAGTCGTTCGACGGCCGCTACGTGGTCAGCCGGGAGCACTTCGCCGAGCAGATGTGGGCGCTGCGCGACGCGGGCTACACGCCGATCAAGGTCGAGCAGCTCGCCCAGTACCTGCGCACCGGCAGCCGCACCGGCCTGCCCGCAAAGCCCGTGCTGATCACCTTCGACGACTCGAAGACCGAGGCGATGCTCCAGGCCGATCCGATCCTGTCAGCGACCGGCATGCGCGCGGTGATGTTCGTCAGCGGCGGCCACGCCTCGTCGGGGAGCCTCTTCGCCGAGCAGTGGGACAGCCTCGCCGGCTACGGGTCGAGCGGCCGCTGGGAGCTCGAGAACCGCACGAACGACCTCAGCGCTCCGACCCGCGACGGGTCGCGCCTCTCGACTCGGCTCATCGAGTCGCCGCCGAGCGAGACGACGGCCGCCTACGCCCACCGCGTCGCCTCCGACCTGGAGTCCGCGGAAGGCCAGCTCCAGAGCCACGGCGCCGGCCATGCGATCGCATTCGCCTACCCGTACGGCAACTGGGGCCAGCACGCCCGGCCGGGGATCGCCGCGGCCCTGCGTCAGGTCGTCGGCCACCGCTTCCGGCTCGCGTTCGACCAGGATCAGCAGTCGGGCTGGCGCCCGGTGCTCCCGGGCGACGACCGCCTCCACATCCACCGGCTCGAGGTGATGGACTGGACCGGCACCGAGCTTCTGCGCCGCCTCGACGCGGGCGCGCAGCTCGGTCAGACCGTGTTCGCCGAGCGCGGCCTCGACCACTCCTACAGCGCCCTGCAGCTGCTGCGGGCGGCCAAGGCCTACCGTTGCACCGGCGTTCCCGGCACCGTGCTCGCCGCCCCGGCGCGTGCGCCTCACGCCGTGGCGCTCTCGTTCGACGACGGCCCCTCGGCCTACACGCCCCAGGTGCTCGACCTGCTCGAGCACGCCCACGCCCACGCCACGTTCTTCGTCTCGGCCGGCCCGCTGCACGGCCGGGGCCGGATCCTCACCCGGATGCTGGCCGACGGCGACGAGATCGGAAACGGCGGCGTGACGGCGCCGGCGCTCGCCGGCCGGCCGGCGGGGCAGACACGCGCGGCGCTGCTCGCGACCGTGCGCGCCATCCAGACCGCCGTCCCGCTCTCGCCCTGCATCGCCCGCCCGCCGCGCAGCTCCGACGCCGCGGCGCTCGCACGGATCGCCGGCCCCCTGGGCGAGCGGGTCGCGACGTGGTCGGTCGACCCGCGCGACTTCGCCACCACCGACCCCGCGCTGATCGCCCGCCGCGTGCTGCGTGCGGTGCGGCCCGGCTCGGTCATCGCCCTGCACGACGGCGGATCCAACCGCTGGGCCACCGTGCAGGCCATCCCACGCATCCTCGCCGGACTCGCCCGGCGCGGCTACCAGGTGACCACGGTCACCGAACTCGCCCGCGACCTGGGTCACGCGCCCTCCTCGGCGCGACGCCCCGGCAACTGAAGGAGACACGAGACGACATGTGCGGAATCATCGGGTACATCGGGCACCGGCAGGCAATGGACGTCCTCCTCGAGGGGCTCTCGCGGCTGGAGTACCGCGGCTACGACTCGGCCGGGCTCGCGCTGCACACGGGCGACGAGGTCATGACGCGGCGCGCGGTGGGCAACCTGGCGACGCTGCGGCAGTCGATCTCGGACGCCTGGTCGGGAAACGCGGTCGCCACCACGACCGTCGCGGCCACGGCCGGCATCGCCCACACCCGCTGGGCCACGCACGGCGGCGTCACCGAGGAGAACGCGCATCCGCACGCCGACTGCGAGGGCCGCATCCATGTCGTCCTGAACGGCATCGTCGAGAACCACCGCTCCCTGCGGGAGGGGCTCGAGCTCGAGGGCTGCACGTTCACGTCCGAGACCGACGCCGAGCCGATCGCCCACCTGATCGAGCGCCATCTCGAGACCGCCGGCAATCTGTACGAGGCCGTCCGCCGCGCCTCGCTCGAGCTCGAGGGCCACTACGCCATCGTCGTCCTCGACCGCGAGGATCCGCAGACGCTCGTCGCGGTGCGCAAGGAGTGCCCGCTCGTCATCGGGCTCGGGCAGGGCGAGACCTTCATCGCCTCGGCCGCCGCCGCGTTCCGTGCCTTCACCGACCGCACGATCGTCGTCGCCGACGGGCAGATGGCCGTCATCACCTCGCACGGAGTCGCCCTGACCGACGCCGCGACGGCGACCGAGATGCCGGCGCACGTCCAGCGCATCGGCTGGCTCGTCGACGACGTCGACAAGGGCCGCTACGACACGTTCATGCGGAAGGAGATCGACGACCAGCCGGCCGCCTTCGGCACCACCGTCGCCCGCCACACCGGCGAGAGCGGCGGGTTCACGCTGGGAGACGCCGAGCCGCTGCTCGCCGCGGCCCGCCGCATCGTGATCGTCGCCTGCGGGACGTCCTACCACGCGGGCCTGCTCGGCCGCCACCTGCTGCACGGCTGGGCGCGCGTGCCCGCGCTCGTCGAGATCGCGTCCGAGTGGCGCTACTCCGACCCGGTGCTCGAGCGCGGCGACGTCGTCCTCGCGATCAGCCAGTCCGGCGAGACGCGCGACACCCTGGCCGCACTGCGCCTGGCCGGCGAGATGGGCGTCCCGACGGTGGCGCTCACGAACGTCGAGGGCTCGCAGATCTGCGACCACGCCGACGCGGTGCTCCTGACCCACGCCGGACCCGAGATCGGCGTCGCCGCCACCAAGACGTTCACGACCCAGACCGCCCTGCTGTCGGTGCTCGCGGCGCGACTCGCGGCCAACCGCGGGATGCTCGATCCGCGCGCCCGTCGCCATCTGGCAAACCAGCTGCGGGCGATTCCCGAACTGATGACCGAGACCGTGGTACGCTCCGAGCCAGTCGCCGCCCGTCTTGGACGGCGTTGGGCGCGGGCCGGGTTCTTCTTCTACATCGCCCGCAACCTGGGTCTGCCGGTGGCCCTCGAGGGGGCCCTGAAGATGAAGGAAATCAGCTACGTGCCGTCGGATGCCTACGCGGCCGGAGAGATGAAGCACGGGCCCATCGCGCTGCTCTCGCCGGACACGCCGACGATCGCCGTCGCAACGGGCACGCCCGTGGTCGACAAGCTCGCCTCGAACGTCGCCGAGGTGAAGACGCGCGGCTCGCACGTGCTCGCGATCGCCCCCGAGGACGATCCGCGCATGCTCGAGTACGCCGACGAGACGGTCTTCGTCCCGGCCGTCGACTGGCGGCTGCAGCCGATCCTCTCGGTGGTGCCGCTGCAGCTGCTCGCGCTCGAGACCGCCGAGGCGCGCGGTCTGAACGTCGACCAGCCCCGCAACCTGGCCAAGACGGTGACCGTCGAGTGAGAGCCGGCGTGCGCCTGGCGACCGTGGCTGCCGGCGCAGCCGTGCTGCTCGTCGCCGGGTACTCGGGGGTGGCGCATGCGTCGGCGTGCAGCTCCCGCAGGGTCACGCACCTGCGCTGGAGCCGCGCGCGCGGCGCCCCCGCGGGGCTGCTGCGCTGGCGCGCTCCGGCGCACCTGCCAGCCGAGGCGGGCTACCGCGTCTGGCGCTCGGGCGCGCTGATCGGCGTGGCCCGCAGACGGCGCGCCCCTGTCCACGTCACCCCGCGGCACACCTACACCTTCTCGGTGCGCGTCGAGAACCTCGTCACGGGCCACATCTCGGCCTGCAGCGCCTCGCTGACGCGGACGATCAACTACTACCGGCCGGGCATGGCCGGCCACCTGGTGGCGGCCAAGCCCAACGAGACGTCCGTGTTCCTGGCCTGGCGGCCGGCCCGCCGCGGCGACGGCCGCATGGCCGGCTACCGCGTGTACCGAAACGGCGAGGTCGTGCAGCAGACGCGGCACACGCACTTCACCGCCCGCCACCTCTTCGCCGGCACGGCCTACCGGTTCTACGTGCGCGCGGTCGACACGAACGGCATCCAGGGCCGCCCCTCGCGCACCGTCCACCTGACGACGCCCACACCGCCGCTGACGACGGGGAATGCGACGGCGTTCATCCTCGAGTCCGACGGCGCCAGCTTCGCCGACCTGCAGCGCCACTACATGCGCATCGGCACGATCTTCCCGACGTACTTCAACTGCACGCCGACGGGCGGGATCATGGGGGTCAACGACCCGCTCGTCACGGGGTGGTCGCAGGAGCGCGGCATCAGCGTCGAGCCGCGGTTCAACTGCCAGAACCAGGCCGCGCTGGTCGCGATCCTGACCAACTCGACGATCCAGCAGCACGTGATCGCCGGCCTCGTGCAGCTCGCGGTGACGAACAGCTACCAGGGCATCAACATCGACTTCGAGTCGAACAACGCGGCCCAGTACCGGAATCAGCTCACCAGCTTCATCACGAAGCTCACGACCGCCCTCCACGCCCAGGGCAAGAAGCTCTCGGTCGAGGTCTCGGCCGCCTACTACAACCAGCTCACGGGCCGGGCCGGGTTCTACGACTACCACGCGCTCGCGGCGGTTGCCGACCAGGTCGTCGTGATGGACTGGGGCAAGTCGTGGGCGACGAGCGCCCCGGGCGGCCTCGACCCGATGCCGTGGTTCTCGAGCGTGCTCGCCTATGTGCACACGATGCCCGTGGCGTCGAAGTTCACGATCGTGATGACGCTCTACGGCATCGACTGGCCCGGCGCCGGCGGCGCCGCCCACCCGGGCACGCCGCTCGAGTGGATCAACGTGCGCGCGTTGATCAACACGTACCACGCCACGCCGGTGATCGACCCGGTCGCCGACGATCCGCACTTCTCCTACGTCGACTCGGCCGGCGTCACGCACAGCGTGTGGTACTCGAACCAGCACACGATCGCCGACCGCGTCGCGCTCGCGCGCAGCTACGGCTTCGGCGCGGCGTACTGGCGGCTCGGCCGTGAGGATCCCGACATCTGGGGCATCCCCGACGTCGGTTGAGAGCGGCTGAACGCCGCCCGGGGTACCGTGCGGCCGATGGCCCGGATCCTGCTCGTATCGGGCAGCACGCGCGGCGGCTCGACGAACACCGCCCTGTTGCGCACCGCGGTCGCCGTTGCGCCGGCGGGGATCGAGGCCGTGCTCTACGACGGGATGACGGCGCTCCCGCACTTCAACCCGGATGACGACGCCGACCCCCTGCCCGCGGCCGTCGCCGGCCTGCGCGCCCAGGTCGGCGCTGCGGATGCCGTGCTCATCTGCACGCCGGAGTACGCCGGGGCGCTCCCGGGGACGTTCAAGAACCTGCTCGACTGGTCGGTGGGCGGCCCCGAGATGTACGGCAAGCCGGTGGCGTGGGTGAACGCCTCCGGCTCCCCCACCCGCGCCCGTCACGCGCACGAGTCGCTCGCCACGGTGCTCGGCTACATCCACGCCGACGTCGTTGCGGACGCCTGCGTCCACATCCCGGTCGCGCGCACCACGATCGGCGCCGACGGGCTCGTCGCCGACGACGGCGTGCGCCGCCGGATCGCCACCGTGATCGAGTCGCTGGCGCGGTACGCAGCCACCCGGCCGGAGTGGGATCCGGCGGCGTAGAGCCGCCAGGCGGCTACGGCGCCGGCAGCACCGGCGTCCCCTGCCTGCGCACTGCGGCCAGCAGGTCGGGATCCAGCCCGAGCAGGCGCAGAATTGTCGGTGCGATCTCGGTCGTCTCGACGGGCGTCGACACGCTCCCCGCCGCGATGCCCGGTCCCGCGACGATCAGGGCGACATGCCGGTCCTGCGGGTCGTCGCCGCCGTGCTCGGCGATCTTGCCGGTGCCGCCGGTGTACACCGTCCCATGCTGGACGATGCCGACCAGATCGGGCACCCGCGCGTCGCTCCTGGCCACGCCGAAGAACGCCGGGCCGAGCTTCACCGCGCGCAGCCCCGACGCCGTGAACCCGATCGGGTCGCCCGCGTAGTTCGTCGCCGCCCCTGCCGATGCCGGCTGCGAGTAGTGGAGCAGGAAGTGGCGGGCGAACGCGAGCCCGTCCTGGCTGCGGTCCGCACGCCAGATGTACATCGCGTCGTCATCGATCGCGAAGGCAACCAGGTCGCCGCTGCCGCCGTGGGCCTGCCACGCGGCGTTGAGCGCGTCGATCACGTTGCCGTCGTCGATGCGCTTGAGCGCGGTCGTCTCGATGGGCGACTGGCCGTGCTTGGCCGAGAGGATGATCGCCGTCTCCCCCAGGAGGTGACGATCGCCGAGCTCGTCCACCATGCGGCCGACCGAGCGGTCGACGAAGGCGAGCGAATCGCGCAGCACCGGCCCCGGCACCCAGTGCCCGTCCTCGCGGACGTACCCGCCGAGCTGGTCCGTGCCGCCGATCGGCGACGTCGGCAGCTTCTCGCCGGTCGAGACCGACTGGAAGTTCATGCCGAAGAGCGCCGGAACGCCGACGTGCGCCGTGCGGCCATGGTTCCAGCCGTCGATCTCGTTGATGACCGCCTGCACCTTGATCGCGTCGTAGAACTGCGTGTCGCGGTTGTTCGTCGTCCAGTCGCCGCTCGGACCGGCGGGCAGACTGGGGTCCGTCGTCGAGCTGTTGATCTCGGGCGTGAACAGATCGTCGATGCCGGTGCCCGCGTGGCCGGAGAGCAGCTCATACGCCGGATGCTTGTCCGACCAGGCGGTGCGCAGGCCGTGGTCGTGCGCGACCTGGAACACCGTGTTCACGCGCAGGTACTGGCGCGGGTAGACGGGCGCGCACGTCCTCGGGTCGATGGGCAGCTGGGCCGGGTCGATCATGCCTGCCTCGATCGCGGGCACGTTGCCCGGCAGCGCAAGGACGCTGCCCGGAAGGCCCGAGTACAGGTTGGGGATCCCGAGGCCGGCGTCGATCGAGTTCAGGTCGCGGTCGATGTTCTCGGCGAAGTTCACCTCGGTGCCAAGACCCGTGGTCTGCCCCGGCGTGCATGCACTCCCGGGCGGCAGCAGGCGGCGGTTGTAGCTGTCGTCGTAGTAGATGCCGGTTGTGCGAGGGTCGCCGCCCGTGACCTGGGCGACCATGCCCGGGAAGGAGTCCGACGGCACCGGCGTGACGGCGTTTCGGTACTCAGCACCGGCGCCGGCGAGCCGGGCCAGCGCGCCGCCCGGATGATGCTGCACCCACCAGCGCAGGTCGGACTGGTGCAGCCCATCGACCGAGATGAGCAGCACATGATCGACCTTGACGTGGCGGGCGGCGGGCGCGTGCCCCGCGCCCGCGGCGGCGCTCGCCGACACGGCGGCTGCGGCGCCCACCGAAAGCGCGGCCGCCGCCGCGCGCCCAACTCGACCCAGACTGAACATCTCGCACCCCTTCCGACGTTTGGCCACCTGCCGTGGGCATCGTCGCCAGCCGGTCATCGGAGTGGGGTTGCGGATCGGTGTCCAGCCGGTGAGCAACCGGTGTAGCGGGCGGTCGCCTACGCGCCGCGGCTCTCGAAGCTCAGGCTCGGTGCGGGGCGCTGTGGCGAACCGCGCCGAACGCCCCCGTGAGCGACCCAAACGCGGCCACGAGCAGGCACACCCCGGCACCTGAGCCGGCGACCACGCTCGGCGCGAGCGTCGTCTCGAGCCCGGCGGCGACCGCCGCGACGGCCGTCGCGGTAATCGCGACGCCGACGAGCGCCAGAAACGGGGTTCCGAACGCGCGCGACGCCGGCAGGAAGTGGAGCCCGACCCCTGCGCACAGCCAGACCGCGATCCACGACGCGAGTCCAACCGCTGCGAGCACGGCCGCTCCGGCGCCCAGCAGCATGAGCTCGGACGCGACGATCCGGTTGTAGCGGCGGCGCACCGCGGCGTCCCACGCCGGGGCTGCCGGCCCGTCCCTGGAAGCCGCGACGGCGAGGCCCGCCGTGGCGACCAGCAGGCCGACGACCCCCCCGACCGCGAGGGCCAGCTGCGCCGATGACGGCGCCTCGGCACGCGCCCACGCGAACCACATCGAGGCAAGCAGCCCCTCGATGGTCGCAGTCAACGCCCGCGTCCGTGCCGTCGTCATCATCTTGATACCCGTGCCCATCGTCATCCCCCAGGTGGTACTTCCCGGCCGGGCGCGGGATCCCTCTCCCCTACGAGCAGCAGCTGGATCACGATTCGCCGTGGCAGGAAGGGTGCAGGTGGCTCCCATCGCCGCGTTCGTCCAGTTCCACGCGATGGCTCTCATGCGCCGGAGAGGAACCGCCTCTTTTGCAGGGAGTTCATGGGCGGTACTGGGCTCGAACCAGTGACCCCCAGCTTGTCGAGCTGGTGCTCTCCCAACTGAGCTAACCGCCCCATGACTGCCTGTGCAGCGCGGTGCAGGATACCGGGCGCGTACGACCGGCGGCAACACCACCCGCCTCGGGCCCCGCGGCTCAGTGGTGCATGATCGCGCCGCCGGGGCCGAGCACGAACGACTTCGTGTTGTCGGCGCACGTCACGGCGGGCTGGTTTCCGTAGCCGAGGATCTGACACCACACCTTGGGCGCATAGCGATGAAACCACTTGCCGGAGTGGCCGACGGTGCCGGGCTGCACCTTCGTGCCGGAGTGCGTCTCGGTGATCTTGCCGGCGGCCGAGAGGGTCATAAACGTGTGGTCGGAGTACCGCTCGCAGCGAATGCTGGCCGACGAGCCAAGCCCTGCGGAGACGGGGCCGTAGACCACGAACCGGCAACCGACCTTGCCGGCGGCCACATGGAAGTTGCCGCTCGACGCGACAGAGGCTGCCGAGGCCGTGGCGGCCCAGACGAGCGCAGCGATGACGAGGAGGGAGACGAGAACGCGGGTCATGACATCCGTGATCGGCAGCGGGAGCGCGATCCGCTGCGCCCGATTGGGGGACCGGGGGTCAGATGCGCTCGAGCGGGGCGTACCCGAGCATCAGCCGGCGCTCGGAGCCGTCCTCGCGGAAGCGCACCGCGACCACGTCGCGGTCGAGGCCGATCACCGTGCCCTCGCCGAGCGTGGCGTGGCGGACGTCGTCGCCGATCGAGAGCGCCGGGACCGGCTGCTCCGGGCCGCGTGCGCCCGCCGGCGCCGGCGGCGCCTGCCAGGCCGGCGCCTTGCGCTCGCGCTCGATCTCGTCGGACGGAAGCTCGCTCAGGAAGCGCGACGGCAGGTTGTAGCCGCGCACGCCGAAGATCGTGCGTGTGTGCGCGTGCGTCAGCGTGAGCGACTGGCGGGCGCGCGTCATGCCGACGTAGCAGAGCCGCCGCTCCTCGGCCTCGTCGCCCTCGTCCAGCGAGCGCTGGTGCGGGAACAGCCCCTCCTCGAGGCCGATCACGAACACGATCGGGAACTCGAGCCCCTTCGCGTTGTGCAGCGTCATCAGCGTCACCTCGGGCCGCGCCTCGGACAGCGAGTCGGAGTCGGAGTAGAGCGAGATCTCCTGCAGGAAGGTCGCGAGCGACGCATCCTCCTCGCCGCGGTCGACGAACTCGCGGGCGACCCCGACGAGCTCGTCGAGGTTCTCGATCCGCCCCTGCGATTCGAACGTGCGCTCGCCCTCGAGCATCGCCCGGTAGCCCGTCTGCTCCAGGATCTGCTCGAGCAGCTCCGCGGGCGTCGCCGTCGCCACCAGCTCGCGCAGCTCGGCGATCAGCGTCGCGAACTCGCGCACACGCGCGCCGGCGGCGGTGCCGAGGCCGGCCGAGCTCGAGTGCTCGATCGCCTCGAGCAGCGACCAGTTCATCTGCCCGGCGTGGGCGGCGAGCCGCTCGAGCGAGGCCGCGCCGATCCCGCGCCGCGGCTGGTTCACGATCCGCCGCAGCGACACCTCGTCGGCCGGGTTGTGCAGCACCTGCAGGTAGGCGATCGCGTCCTTGATCTCGGCCCGCTCGTAGAAGCGGGGGCCGCCCACGACGCGGTAGCCGATGCCCTGACGGACGAGCACGTCCTCGAGCACGCGCGACTGTGCGTTCATGCGATAGAAGACGGCGACGTCGGCCGGGCCGGCGCCCTCGTCGAGCGCGCGGCTGATCTCACCGGCCACGTAGCGGGCCTCGGAGTGCTCGTCGTCGGCCTCGACGACCCGCACCGGCAGCCCGCGGCCGAGATCGGACCACAGCCGCTTCGGCCGCCGGTCGGGGTTGCGCGCGATCACCGCGTTCGCGGCGTCGAGGATCGCCTGGGTCGAGCGGTAGTTCTGCTCGAGCGCGACGACCCGCGCGCCGGGAAAGTCGTGCTCGAACTCGGCGATGTTGCGGATGTCGGCGCCGCGGAACGCGTAGATCGACTGGTCGGGATCGCCGACGACGGCGATGTTGCGGTGCTTCTCGGCCAGCACCGACAGGAGCCGGAACTGGGCGTGGTTCGTGTCCTGGTACTCGTCGACCATGATGTGGCTGAACCGCTCCTGCCAGGCGGCGCGCGCCTCGCCGTCGGCCTCGAGCAGCAGCACCGTCTGCAGGATCATGTCGTCGAAGTCCATCGCGTTGGCCGCGTACAGCCGGCGCTGGTAGAGCGTGTACACCGACGCGACCGTCTGCTCGAAGAAGTTGCCGACCTGGTCGCCGTAGGCCTCGGCCGTGAGCAGGCGGTCCTTGGCGCGGGAGATGGCGGTGTGCACGGCCCGGGGCGCGAACCGCTTCGGGTCGAGCTCGAGCTCCTCGATGCACGCCTTCACGAGGCGCACCTGGTCGGCCTGGTCGTAGATCGTGAAGCTCGACCGGTACCCGATGCGCTCCGCGTCGCGCCGCAGCAGGCGCCCGCAGGCGGCATGGAACGTCATCACCCACATCCGGCCGGCGGTGCGCCCGCCGACGAGCTGCTGCACCCGCTCCTTCATCTCGTTCGCGGCCCGGTTGGTGAAGGTGATCGCGAGGATCCCTGTCGGCTCCGCGGCGCCGGACTCGATCAGATGCGCGACCCGGTGGGTGAGGACGCGGGTCTTGCCCGACCCGGCGCCCGCGACGATCAGCATCGGGCCGTCGGTATGCACGACGGCCTCGCGCTGCTGCGGGTTGAGCGCGTCGAGCAGAGATGTGGCGGCGCCCGCCGCGGTCACCCCGCGGCGCCGGACGGACGGGCTTGGGTCGGGCAGGCGCTCACCCGACGGATTCTACCGGGCCGCCCGGAGGTGCCGGGAGGGGCCGAGGGCCCCTCCCGGCAGGTCAGTCGCCTAGAGCGGCGGGCAGGACACGATGATGTGGAATCCCGCGGCCGTGAGTGCCCCCGTGGCATCGAACGTCTGCACGTAGACGCCGTTCACGTGGCCGTTGCGGCCCACGACTCCGGCGTAGCCGATCGGCGGCGTCCCCGATGAGGTGTTCGACCCCAGGGTGACGACGTAGGCGCACTTGCGCATGCCGCGCTTGAAGAGCACCTGGTACGAGCCGGTGCCCTCCGGGGCGGATGACAGGGCGCCGTACCCGCGAGCGAGGCTGCCGTCGGCCCTCACGACCGCAAACAGCGTTGCCGCGCTGCCCTTGAACGCCGCCGCCGCAGGGGCGATCGAGGTGTTGTGCACGGCACCGGAGTTCGCCGGCGTCGACGCCCCCTGGGCGATGCCGATGCCGAGGCAGGTAGCAGCGGTCAAGACAAGCGCCCCCACCACCGCAAGCTTGTTACGCATCTTCCTCTCTCCTTTGTCGAGAAGCGGATCGCGGCAGATCGTACAGGTCGGTTCGCCGCCCCGACAGAACGCGCGACGACCCGGCCACCCGGCCGGGTCGTCGCAGTGTGCGGATCGGGGATCGGGCTCAGTGCACGCGCACCGTCACCGTGCGGCTGCGGCCGAGCGCATCGGTCGGCGTCGCCGGGGCGACGACCCGCAGGATGTAGCGGCCGGAGAGCCCGGCGACCACGGTCTTTGCGAACCGCGACCGGATGCCGAGCTGCGGCGTCGCCACGGTCTGCCAGCCCCGCGCGGTCAGGAGCTGCACCTGCACGCGCCCGCCGGGATGGCCGGGCGCGACGAACCCCGTCAGCCGCACCGCACCGCCGGGATGGATGCGGAGGTGGTCGACGGCGAGGGCGACGCGCTGGGCGACGACGACCGTCCGCGTCGCGCCGACCGCCGGGGCGGCCGTGAGGGCCGCGCGGTAGACGGTCGTGCGCAGCGGTGCGACCGACCAGGCCACCGCGCCGTCCTTGCCGCTCGTCAGGGTGCGAACGGGGCGGAACCCGGCCTGTCCGGCGGGCCGGCTCGAGATCGTCACCCGGACGCCCACGAGCGGAGTCCCATTCGCCGTGGCGACGAAGCGGACGGTGGCGCGGCCACCGGCCGTCACGGATGCCGGCGCCTGTCCCGCGAGCCTCATCACGGCCGGGTCGGCGACCGCGAACTGCCATACCACCGGCCCGGCCACGTTGCCGGCCTTGTCGGCGACCGCCACCGAGACGGTGTGCACCCCGGCCGCGAGCGTCCCGGGGGCGTAGCGGAAGTGGCCGGCGGCGTACGTGCCCCAGGACGTCACGTCGGAGCCGTCGAGCACGACGTGGAGGGAGGCCGGATCGATCCCGGCGCCTGCATCGCTCACGTCGACGCCGATCGCCGAGGCGCCCGGCACGGTGCTGCCTGCGACGGGCGTGCCGCCGGAGATCGCAGGCGGCGTGTCGTCGCGCTCGTCGAACGACCACTGCAGCGGCGCCGACCGGTTGCCGGCCAGGTCGCTCGCGCGCACCACGACGGTGTGGTTGCCGAAGCCCAGCGGCGTGGTCGGCGTGTACGTGAAGCGCCCGCCGGCGAAGCCGCCGTGCGCCGAGACGTCGTTGCCGTCGACCGTCATCACGATCGACGCGGGGTCGACGCCGACGCCCGCGTCCGCCACCGCGACCGACAGGGCCGGCGTGGCGTCCGAGGTCGACGAGCCGTCGTCGGGCCGCACGTCGGAGAGCACGGGCGGGACGGCGTCGCGCACCACGAAGGTCCAGAAGCCGTCGCGCACGTTCCCCGCGCCGTCGGTCGCATGCCATGTCACGGTATGCGTGCCGTAGCTCAGGTCGGAGCTCGGGACGAACGTGGCGTCGCTGCCCGTGATCGTCATGGGCGCCCCGTCGACGCTCGCCTCGAACTGGCCGAGGCCGCTCGGGCCCGGGTCGACCGAGAACGACACCGGCACGCGCTGGTCGGTGGTCGTGCCGGCGGGCACCATGGCCGCCGCGGTGGGCGCGTGCGCGTCGACGCGCACGGTCACGGGCGCCTGCGCCTGCTCGCCCGCCGCGTCGGCGACGGCCACGGTGAGGGTGTGGACGCCGTCGCCGAGCGCGGCCGGCGCCGTCGCCAGCTCGTGCGAGTAGGCCGTGAGGCCGGCGTGGATGCCGCTCTGGCGCACGACGGTGTCGGTGGCAAGGGTCGCACCCGCCTGGCTCAGGCTCGCCGAGGCGACACCGGCACCGGCGTCGGTCGCGGACACGGTCAGGGCCACGGGCTGGCTCTCGTTGTGCCAGCTGCCGTCGGCGAGCGCGCCGGAGACGGCGATCGCGGGCGCCGTGTCGTCGGTGAGCCTGGCCGTGAGCGCGGTCACGCGCATGTTGTTGTTCCACTTGTCGGTGTAGTCGCGGGCGACGTCGGTCTTCAGGAACACGCCGACGACCTGGTTCCCGGCCGGGATCGTCCAGGTCTCGGACGCGTTGCCGGTCGACGGGTGGATCTGCGCCGACGCGGGGAACGACTCGCTGCGCAGGCGCGCCTTCATGTAAGCGGACGTGCCGGTGGCGGCGGTCTTGTAGCTGACGTCGAGCGAGCCGGACGCGATCGTGGTGGTCAGCGGGGCCTCCCACTGCCACCAGGCGTTGGCGAGCTTCGGCGCCTGGCCGAAGGCGAAGATGCGAAGCGGCGTCGGGCTGGGCACGTCGGCGTCGCCGCACGGGCCGGGATGCAGGCGCAGGGCGCAGCCGGCGAAGCCGGGATCGCCGGCGAACGACCAGCCGCTCGTGTCCTTCGCGGTGTCGACGGTGATCGAGTACGTCCCGGCCCGGGCGACGGCCGGGGCGAGCGCGGCCGAGAGCAGCGACGCGGCGGCTGCTGCGCTCAGCGCGAGTGCACGGAGATTCACGGGGGGTCCTTTCAGAGCGTGTTGCGGGGGGTTGCCCTCATCGTGTCCGCCCGGCCCGTCACGGCTCCAGACCGGGGCCGCTGCAATTCCGCGCCGGAACTGTCACGCGCCGTGTGACATCGCACGACGCCGAGGCGCTACCCTGATCGGCCATGCAGGCCGTCATCCTCTCGGAGCGCGCCCTGGCAGACACGGACGACCTCTTCGACGCCGCCGTCGGCCACGTCGTGCGCAAGCTCGGCCGGGTGAAGCCGCTCGACGCGGAGTCGCTGCCGGACGCGCGTGCGCTGCGCGTGACCGCGCTCGACCTATGGGCCGGCTCGGACGTCGGCAACTGGCGCGGCGAGCTCGCCCGCTACTACGAGGATCACATCCCGCTGCGCCTGCGCCCGGATGCGGCGCTGAACGCCGTCCTGCGGCGGCTGCAGGGCGCCGGCGTGCGGCTCGCGTGCTGGTCGCCCGGCCCCGAGGAGACGGTGCCGATCGTGGTCCACCACCTCGGCCTCGGCCGCCGGATCGAGCGGATCGGCGTCGGCGTGACGGCCGAGGTCGCCTGCCGGCTCGCCGACGACCTGGGGACGCCGCGCGATCAGACGCTCGTCGTCGCCGAGGATGCGGGCGCGCTGGCCGACGCTGTCGAGCGCGGCCTCGCGGGAGCCGCCGCGCTCTGGGCCGGCGCGGCGCCGGAGACTCCGCCGGGGGTGACGGCGCTTGCCACCCCGTCCGACCTCGTCACGCTCGTGCTCGGAGAGGCGGTGGCGGCGTCGTGATGGACGAGGGCGACCGCCGTCTGGACATCCTGCTCGAGCGCATCGACCTGCTGCGACACGAGCTCGAGGTGATCGGCCGCCGGCTGGACGGCCTCGAGGGCCTGAACCGGATCGCAGAGGAGATGCACGACCTCAACTCCTCGCTGCAGGCGCTGGCCTACGCCGCGCTCGGCCGCCACGGGCCGGACGTGCGCCGCAAGCCCTAGGCGTGAATACACGGGGTCTGACCCCGTCTATTCACTCCACCGTCACGCCGCGCGCGGCGACGGCGAGCGGCAGTACCCGCGCGGCCAGGCCGGTCAGGCCGGCTGCGACCCTCGCCCCCGCCCCCCGCTCGCACCACACGAGCACCGACGGCCCGGCGCCCGAGAGCGTGGCGCCGAAGGCGGGCAGGCCCGCGAGCCGTTCCCGCACCGTCGCAAGCAGCGGCACGAGCGGGGCGCGATAGGGCTCGTGCAGGCGGTCGTCGAGCGCGTCTGCGAGCGCGTCCGTGCGGGCGTGCTCGAGCGCCGCCACGAGCAGGGCTGCCCGCGCGGCGGTGTGCACGGCGTCGGCGTGCCCGACCTGGGCGGGGAGGGCCGCCCGCGCGCGCTCGGTGGCGAGCTCGTCGCCGGCGACGACGGCCACGAGGTCGACCGGCGGGTCGGCCAGCCGCAGCGCGCGCACGCCCTCGGTCCCCTCCCATGCCAGCGTGACGCCGCCGAGCAGCGCCGCCGCGACGTTGTCGGGATGCCCTTCGAGCGCGGCCGCCTGGGGCAGTGCGTCGTCGCCGCCGCCCTGCCAGGCCAGGCCGGCGGTGACGCCCGCGGCGATGGTGGCGGCGCTCGATCCCAGGCCTCGGGCGAAGGGGATCCGGTTTCGCATCTCGATCGCGAGGCCGGCCGGATCGGCGCCCGTCGCCGCGAAGGCGCGCACGAACAGGTTCGAGGCGTCCGTGGGCACGCCGGCGGCGCCCTCGCCCTCGGCGCGCACGGACACGCCGTCACCTCCGGCGGCGGAAACGGCGATCTCGTTGCGCAGCTCGAGCGCGACGGCCAGGCAGTCGAACCCCGGGCCGAGGTTGGCCGACGACGCCGGCACCGACAGCGTCAGCCGGTCAGGCAACGGCCGCCTCGCCGGCGAAGGCGAGCTCCTCGAGGCGGTCGATCTGCGGCGGGCAGCGCAGGATCTCGGCCCCTTCCGCCCCGGCGGTGTCGGGATCCTTCAGGCCGTGCCCCGTGAGCACGCAGACGACGGTCGCGCCGGGCTCGACCAGGCCGTCGGCGGCCGCCTCGAGCAGCGCGCCGACCGACGCGGCCGACGCCGGCTCGCAGAAGACGCCCTCCTCCTGGGCGAGCAGCCGGTAGGCGGCCAGGATCGTCTCGTCCGGCAGCGCCCGCACGCCCCCCGCCGACTCCGAGATCGCCTGCAGCGCCTCCTCGAGCCGGGCCGGGTTCCCGATCCGGATCGCCGTCGCCACCGTCTCGGGATGGGCCACCGGCTTGCCGGTGATGAGCGGTGCGGCTCCAGCCGCCTGGCCGGCCAGCATGTGCGGGGCCACGCCGAGCTCCCCGAATCCCTTCCAGTAGGCGGTGATGTTGCCGCCGTTTCCGACCGGCAGCGCCAGCCAGTCCGGCGCGCCCCCGAGCTCCTCCACCACCTCGAACGCCGCCGTCTTCTGCCCCTCGAGCCGGTACGGGTTCACCGAGTTCAAGAGCGCGATGTCACGTCGCGAGACGAGCTCGCGGACGAGCCCGAGCGCGTCGTCGAAATCGCCCTGGACGGCGATGACGCGCGCGCCGGCGATCTGGGCCTGGGCGAGCTTGCCGCGCGCGATCGCACCCTCGGGCAGCACCACCGCGAGCCGCAGGCCGGCGCGCGCGCAGTAGGCGGCCGCCGACGCCGACGTGTTGCCCGTCGACGCGCACACGGCCTCGCTCGCGCCCTCCTCGAGCGCCTTGGAGACCGCCATCGTCATGCCCCGGTCCTTGAACGAGCCGGTCGGGTTCGCGCCCTCGTACTTCAGGTACACGTTGCAGCCGGTGTGCGCCGAGATGTACGGCGCCTCGAGCAGCGGGGTCGAGCCCTCACCCAGGGTGATGACCGGAGTCGCGGCGCTCACCGGCAGCCGGTCGCGGTAGCGCTCGATCAGCCCCGGGGGCAACTGACCTGCGCCTACGAGGACACGGGCATCAGCACCCGTTTCAGGTCGTCCTCGGCGCCGGGCTCGAGGATCGCCATGACCAGGTCGCCCGGACGCAGCTCGGTGTCGCCGATCGCGATCTCGGCCCGGCCGTCGCGCGTCACCGAGATCAGCCGCGACTTGCTGGGCAGGTTCAGGTCGCGCACCGGCCGGCCCGCCGCGGGCGAGCGGTCGTCGATCGCGAACTCGACGATCTCGAGGTTCTCGCGGCGCAGGTCGAGCAGGGTGACGAGCTCGTGCTCGGGCAGCTCGTGCTCGATCAGCGCGAGGATGGTGGCGGTGGCCGACACGGTCAGGCCGACACCGACCATGTCGAAGTGCGGCTGGTTGCGCGGGTCGTTCACCCGGGCGATGCACTTGGCGACGCCGTACTTCTCCTTGGCGACCTGGCAGACGATCACGTTGTCCTCGTCGTCGCCGGTCACCGCGACCACGAGGTCGGCGCGCTCGACACCCGCCCGCTCGAGCACGAAGAGCTCGGTGGCGTCGCCGTAGCGGACGACGTGCTCGAACCGCTCCTCGAGGCGGGCGTAGCGCTCGCGGTCGTTCTCGAGCAGCGTCACCTCGTGCCCCATCTTGAGCAGCGTGCTGGCAAGGTTCGACCCCACCTTGCCGCCACCGGCGATCAGGATGTACACGACTCGCCCGCCGTCGCCCTCTTACGCGACCCGGCCGGGGTTGTCGCAGATGGCCTGAAAGGCCGTGTCGATCACCGCGGACGTCGCGCACACCGTCTGCAGGCCGAGCGTGCGGTAGAACGCCGCGCGGGCCGGGTCGAGCACGCGGGTGACGACGCACGGCACGCCGAAGCGCTTCTGCGCGACCTGGGCGATGACGATGTTGGTGTTGTCGCCGTCGGTGGCGATGATCGCCGCGTCGGCGCTCTCGATGCCGGCGTCGATGAGCACGTCGGTGTCGAGGCCGTGGCCCTGCAGGAAGCGGCCCGGCCAGTCCTCCGGCAGCCGCGCAAGCGCCTCGGGATCCTCGTCGATGACGGTCACGTCGTGGCCTTCCGAGGTCATCTTGAGCGCGAGCGCAGAGCCCACCCGGCCACACCCGACGATCAGCAATCTCATGCCATGAAGCGTACAGCCTGGGCGGGGCCTGTGCCTGCCGTGCGCACGCTTCCACTATCGTCGGGCGGATGAGCGAGACACGCATCGGACTGCTGGGTTTCGGCACGGTCGGCTCGGCCGTCGGCCGGCTGCTCGGCGAGGGCGCCGAGGCGATCGAGCGGGTGACCGGCGGCCCGGTCGTCGTGGCGGCGGCGCTCGTGCGCGACCCCGCCCGCCACCCGTCCGCGCCGGCCGGCCTGCTGACAACCGAGTTCGCGCGCCTGCGCGACGATCCGTCGATCACAGTCGTGGCCGAGGTGATGGGCGGCATCGAGCCGACGCGGACATACGTGCTCGAGCTGATGGCCGCGGGCAAGTCGGTGGTGTCGGCCAACAAGCAGCTGCTCGCGCGCCACGGCGAGGAGCTCTTCGCCGAGGCCGAGCGCCGCGGCGTCCAGCTGCGGTTCGAGGCCAGCGTGTGCGCGGCGATTCCCGTCGTCAAGGTGCTGCGCGAGTCGCTGATCGTGAGCGGCGTGCACCGCATCGACGGCATCGTCAACGGCACGACGAACTTCATCCTCACCCGGATGGTCACGGCCGGCGACACCTATGTCTCGGCGCTGCGCGAGGCGCAGGAGCTCGGGTACGCCGAGGCCGACCCGACCGAGGACGTCACCGGCGCCGATGCCGCCGCGAAGATCGCGATCCTGGCGTCGATCGCGTTCCACACCCGCGTCCATACCGACGAGGTCGACCACGTCGGCATCGACGGACTCGACCTGGTCGACGTGCGCCACGCCGCCGCGCTCGGCTACCAGATCAAGCTGATCGCCTCGGCGATGCAGGTCGATGGCGCCGTGGTCGCGCGGGTGCATCCGTGCCTGCTCGACGCCGACCACCCGCTCGCCTCGGTGCAGGGCGCCTTCAACGCGGTCATGCTGCGCGGGAGCTCGATCCGCGAGGTGATCCTCGAGGGCCCGGGCGCCGGCGGCGAGGAGACCGCCACCGCCGTGATCGGCGACCTGCTGGCCGTGATCGGCACATCCGGCACCGGCTTCCTCCAGCACGACGGCTACTACCGCGAGCTGCACCGGCTGCCGCTCGACGAGCTCCAGAGCCCGTTCTACCTGCGCTTCGAGGTCGACGACGAGCCCGGCGTGCTCGCCCAGGTCGCGCAGGCGCTGGCCGACCAGGCCGTCTCGGTCGCACAGGTCGTGCAGCACTCGGGCGAGGGCGTGCACATCGTGATCCTCACCCACCGCGCCCGTGAGGGCTCGGTGCGCGCCGCGGCCCGGGCCGTGGCCGCACTCGGCTTCAGCCGCTCTGCGCCTGTAGTCCTTCCGGTGCTCGTACGCTCGGCATGACCGCGGCGATCACGACGATCGCCGTCGCGGCCGCGCCGGCGGCGCCGCCGAGGGCGAACACGCCGTGCACGCCCAGGGTGTGGATGAGCGTCCCGGCGCACACCATCGACAGCGCATAGGTGCCGTTCAGGATCGAGACGGCCGCCGCCCGCACGCGGCCCATCACGCTGTTTGCCAGCCCGCGCTGGTAGATCAGCATCTCGGCCGTGCCGAAGAGGCCGTTGCCGGCGCCCGAGACGGCAAGACCGAGCAGGACGAGCGGGAAGACCGGGGCGACCGCGACGAAGCCGATGCCCGCGCCGAACGCCGCTGCGCCCCAGGCGAAGACGTGCAGGGGGTCGCGCCGGGCCGTCAGCCGACCGCCGAGCCACGATCCGGCCAGCATCCCCAGGCCGCACGCGCTCATCTCGATGCCGAAGCCCGTGCCGCCCGTGCCGAAGTGCGCGGCGAGCGGGATCATCGCGACGACGACCGCGCCGTCGACGGCGATCATGACCGCCACGGCGATCGTCGTCACGAGCACCATGCGTGCGCGCACCAGCTCGCCGAACCCGGCCGAGGCCTCGCGGACGAACCCGCGCCGGGGCTCGGGCTCGGGCCGGGTCTCGCCGCGCAGACCCGTGAGCGCCGCCGCGGCCGCCGCGTAGGCGAGCGCGATCACGCCGAGGGCCGCCCGCCCGCCGGCGAGGGCGAACACGAGCCCCGCCGCCGCGGGAGCCACCAGCACAGCCACCTGATTCGAGCCGAACAGCGCCGCGTTCGCCCCCGGCAAGCGTTCGTCCGAGATCAGGGCCTGCACGGCCGCCGCCTGCGCGGGCCCGTAGGGCACCGCAACGACCGCGGCCAGTGCGGCTGCCGCCAGCAGCTCCCACGGGCGGGTGGCGGCGAGCGCCGCCGTCGCGAAGATGGCCGTCTCTGCGAGCGTCACGCCGATCAGCACCCGGCGGCGGTCGTAGCGGTCGGCCACGACGCCGCCGAACGGGCCGAGCAGCATCGCCAGGCCGAGCGACGCCGCCAGCACCGCCGACACCCAGTAGGTGCTGTGGGTCATCTCAAGGACGCTCAGGGCGAGCACGATCGCCGTCGCCTCGATGCCGGCGACCACCAGCACCGCCGAGGCCATCAGGCGGCGCAGATCGGGATCGCGAAGAGAGGAGCGGCTCAAGTTGACAATACTTTACACACCGGCACCCTCCTCTGCAACCTCGGCCGGGAAATGGGTCACGATCACCCGGCACGGGGCCTTGCGGAGGATGAAATCAACCGTCTGGCCGAAGAACTCCTCGTGCAGGCTGCGGGCGAGGCGGCGCTTGTACGGCGACCCCACCATGATCAGCTGGGCGCCGTGCTCGACCGCCGCGTCGACCACGAGCCGCCCGGGGCTGCGGGTGCGCGAGACGACCGGCTTGTACTCGATGCCGTACTCCGACGCGAGCGACGACGCGAGCGCCTGCACCTCCTCCACCTCGTGCTCGCGCTCGGGCATCGGCCGGTCGATCGGCTCCTTCACGGGCACGAAGATCGCGCTCACGCCGACCACGACCGCCCCGGACTCGACCGCGAGGCGACACGCGGACGCCATCGTCTCCTCGGCGACCGCGTCGAGGCGCTCGAGCGGTACGACGATGGTCGAGTACGAGATCTCGGTCACGTCTTGCGGCGGCGGCGAGCCCTGGACGACGCTCTCGATGATCGGCAGGCCCGCCCGTACGCGCACGACGACGTACAACGCCAGGCCGGCGACCATCCACAGGGGGCCGACGACGCGGGCGCCGGGGTGCGTGCCCAGCGCCACGACCCACGCGATGAACGCGAGCACGGTGCCCACCACCGACGTGATCGGGATCAGCCTGCCGCGGATCCAGACGTTGCCCTTCATCATGAACGGCCGCGGCATCTCCGGGGCGACGATGCGCAGCCACACGACCGAGGCCTGGGTGAGCATGAAGGCGATCAGGATGCCGAAGCTGTAAAGCGCCGCGAGCGTCAGCTCCTCCTGACCGCGGTAGAGCGCGCCGACGACGATGAACCCGATCGCCATCAAGCCCACGCACGCGATCGCCGCGGGCGGGTGCATCAGACGCCGGTTGGTGCGGCCGAAGACCGCGGGCAGCTGATCGTGGCGGCCCATCGCCTCGGCCAGCCGGCCGCAGCCGGAGAAGCTCGTCGAGATGGCGAGCAGCAGGATCGCGCAGGCCGTCAGGCCGACTCCGAACACGAGGCTCACGTGGGCCCAGTGCGGGCCGTGCGAGCCGATGCGGTCGGCGAGGCCGATCATGGGGTCGTTCACCCACTTCGTGCCGAGCTCGGTCGTGCCTCCGGCCGTGTTGTTGGCCGGGTGCGTCGGGAACGCCGAAGCCGCGGCGGTCGCGACAGCGGCATACACGATCACGACCGTGAACACCGACGAGCGGACGCTGTCGGGCACCGACCGCTCCGGGTCCTTCGCGTAGGCGGCGACGCTCGAGACCTTCTCGAGGCCGGTGTAGCCGATCATCGCGATCGGGAACGAGAACGCGAGCGAGTTCCAGGTGGGGACGGTGCCGAGGTGGATCCCATGCGTGAGCGCGCTCCACGAGAACAGGAGCGCGAGGCCGAGCACCGCCAGGCTCACCTGGACGATCAGATCGAGGGCGGCCACGGCAACCCCGGCGGTGTAGATCTCGGTGCGCCGGAGGAGCCGCACCGTCGTGATGACGGCCAGGATCGCGACGGCCAGGGCCGCCGCCTCGCGCACCGAGAACGTGCCCTGGCTGCCGACGGCGCCCGCGACGTAGTGGGGCAGGAAGAGCGCCGAGAGCGAGATCGTGATCACGAAGTCGAGCACCGTGGCCCAGCCGGCGATGAACCCGGCCAGGTCGCCCCACGCCCGCCGGGCGAGCGCCGAGGAGCCGCCCGGCTCGGGGATCGTCGCCCCGCCCTCGGCGTAGGCGGCCGCCGCGAGAGCGAACAGGAGGCCGGCCGCGAGGAAGACGACCGGCGTCAGCGAGAGCGCGTAGAACGCGGTGATGCCGAGCGCGTAGTAGAGCGACGAGGAGATCTCGCCGTAGGCCATCGCGTAGAGCGACGGGGCACCCAGAAACCGGCCCAGAGACGGGATCTTGCGTGCCATGCCGCAGAGAATACTGACATGACGTGCCCGGCACCGAGTGGGTGTCCAAGGTGCCTGGCACCCGGTGGAACCGGGTGCCAGGCACCGGGTCAACGGGGGAGTTCGCGCAGCATCTCGGCGCGGCGGCGCTCAAGGAACTCGCGCTCGGCCGCGCCCGGGGCAAGCTCGAGCGCGCGCGTGTAGGCGGCGAGCGCGTCGCCCGGCCGGCCGAGTCGGCGCAGCATGTCCGCCCGGGCCGCGTGCAGCAGGTGGTAGCGGTCGAGCGCACCCGACGCCGCCAGGTCGTCGACGAGCACCAGGCCGCGGGCGGGGCCGGCGGCCATCGACACGGCGGCGGCGTGGTTCAGGTCGACGACGGGCGAGGGGGCGATCGCGGCCAGCTCGGCGTAGAGCTCGGCCACCCGCGCCCAGTCGGTGGCCGCGAAGCTCGTCGCGCGGGCGTGCACCTCGGCGATCGCGGCCTGCAGCTGGTAGGGCCCAGGCGCCCCGGCGCGCTCGGCGCGGCGCAGCTCGGCTGTGCCCGAGCGGATCATGGCGGCGTCCCAGCGGCTGCGGTCCTGGTGCTCGAGCAGCACCATCTCGCCCGTCGCCGTCGTGCGCGTGGCCGAGCGGGCGTGGTGTAGCAGCATGAGCGCGAGCAGTCCGTGCGCCTCGGGCTCGGCCGGCAGCTGCGCGACGAGCAGGCGCGCAAGCCGGATCGACTCGTCGCACAGGTCGCGGCGCACGAGGTCGTCGCCGGACGATGCCGAATAGCCCTCGTTGAACACCAGGTAGAGCACCGCCGCGGTGTGGTCGAGCCGGTCGGCCAGCAGGTGTCGCGGCGGGCGCCCGAACGGGATCCCGGCCATGCGGATCTTCGCCTTCGCCCGCACCAGCCGCTGCGCCATCGTCACCTCGGGCAGCAGGAACGCGCGCGCGATCTCGGCCGTCGACAGGCCGGCCACCAGGCGCAGCGTCAGCGCGACGCTGGCCTCGGCCGAGAGGGCCGGATGGCAGCAGGTGAAGATCAGCTCGAGGCGCTCGTCGGGCACGGCGTCGTCCCCCTCCCCCGCGTCGGGTGGCGGTGCCGGCGGCTCGGCGGCCAGGGCGGGCAGGCGCTCGCGCAGGGCCCGCTCGCGGCGCAGCCGGTCGATCGCGACGTTGCCGGCCGTGGCGACGATCCACCCCAGCGGCGAGCCGGGCACGCCGTCGACGGGCCAGCGCGCCGCCGCGCGGCCGAACGCCTCCTGCACCGACTCCTCGGCCAGGTCCGCATCTCCGAAGCGGCGCATGAGCGCCGCCACCGCGCGCCCCCAGTGCTCGCGGAACGCGGCGGCGGCCGCCTCGGAGCCGCCTACCGCTCCACCAATGGCCGCACCTCGATGCACCCGTGCCGGGCCGTCGGCATCTGCCCGGCGGCCTCGATGGCGTCGTCGATCGACTCGCACTCGACGACGAAGTAGCCGCCCAGCTGCTCCTTCGTCTCCGCGAACGGGCCGTCGGTGACGAGCGTGCGGCCGTCGCGCACGCGCACCGTCGTCGCGGCCGCGGTCGGACGCAGCTCGGCGCCGTCGATCATCATCCCCCGCCGCCCCATGTCCTCGGCAAACCGCGCGTACTCGACGTACATCGCCTCGCGGTCGGCGGCGCTCAGGTCCGCCCACTCCGCCTCGTCGGCGTAGATCGCCAGCAGGTACTTCACGATCGTCTCCCTTCGTCTCGGGGGCCGGCAGGCGGCCGGGTTGTCACCAAGGACGAACGACGCGGGCCGGATTCGACACCGCTCATCCACGCCCACTCGGTCGCATCGCCCGGTGGCGCAGGATCCCGAGCGCGACGAAGACCGCCCCGGCCAGGAACCCGACCTGACCGCCGCCCAGGATGGCGGTCTCGACCAGGAGCGCGACGCCGATCGCGATGAACACGTACGCCAGGATGCGGTTCACGCGCAGCACCGCATCACCCCGTCGGCTGGGTGCCGACCATCACGCGGCAATCGGCGTTGCGCAGCACGTAGTCGATCACGCGCCCGAACATGCGCTCGCCGCCGCGCTTGCGCTGCTCGGCGCCGAGGACGATGATCTCCGACCGCCGCTGGCGCGCCTCGTCGACGATCGCCTGGCCGATGTTGCGGGTGCGCACGATGCGCGGGATGACGTACACCCCGTACTCGCGCCCGAGCGCCGCCGCCTCGCTCAGCTCGCGCTCGGCCAGGCGCGACTCCTCGTCCATCGGAGCCGACAGCGGCAGGTTCATCGGCACGCTGATCGGGTAGAGGGCGACGAGCTTCGTCCCCGACTCGGCCGCGAGCTGGAGCGCGGTCGCAGTCATCTCGTCGGTGACGCGGTGGGCGGTGAGAGGGAGCAGGATCGAGCGGTACTCGACCTCGACCGCCGGCCCGACGACGGCGCGCGGCGCCATCACCGTCTCGGTCAGCGGCAGGTGCTGCGTACGGCGGTAGATGACGTAGACGCCCATGCCGATCGCGAGCCAGATGATGCCGACCGGCGCGACGCCGTCCTTGAAGTGCAGGGCGACGGTGACGAGCCACGAGGCGCCGCACCCGATGAACCCGAGCACGGCGAACAGCGGCAGGTCGTACGACCCGACCTGGAACGAGAGCGGCCCCCGCCACGGCATGTCGGCGGAGCTGAGCGTGCGCCGCATCTTGATCACCGACGCATGCGCGAGCGTGAACGAGAGCATCGCGCCGAACGCGTACAGGTTGCCGAGGAATGCAATCGCCCCCGGTGGGATCATCAGGATCACCGCGAGCACGCTGTAGAGGATGATCGCCACGTAGGGCGTGTTGAATTTGGGGTGGACGTGCCGGATCGCCTCGGGCAGCTGGCGGTGCTGCCCCATCGAGTACGTCAGCCTGGACACGCCGATGATGCCCGCGTTCGTGGCGATGATCAGGATGGTGGCGGCCAGGATCGCGACGTAGTAGGCCAGCCCCTGCTTGATCGTGTTCGGGATCGTCAGGTGCTCGACAAGGCCGGCGACGGGGTCGCCCGCGAACTTGCAGGCCAGGTCGGACGTCGGCTCGCCCAGCTTCACCGCCTTCGGGCACGCGAGCACCGGGTTGTGCGAGTTCGCCACCTGCTGAGCGGTGGCGGGCTGCACGGGCAGCGCCGAGAGCGCGACCGACGGCAGGAACGCGTAGATCGCGAACACCGCCAGCACCACGTACATGATCGAGCGGGGCACGTGCCGGGGCGGGTCGATCGCCTCCTCGGCCATGTTCGAGACGGTCTCGATGCCCGTGTAGGCCACCATCGCCACCGGGATCGAGACGATGAAGTTGCTCCACGTCGGCGCCGTGCCGAGGTGCACGTTGGTCTGCAGCACGTGCGGGCTGAACACGGTGACGAGGCCGATCATGACGAGCAGCGCCTGCGTGCCGAGGTCGGTCAGGGCGAGGAAGATGTTCAGCCCCGCGGCCTCCTTGACGCCGACGATGTTGAGCGCGACGAGCAGCCCGACGACGACCGCGCCGCCGACGATGTCCCACGGGTGCCCGATCAGGTTCAGGCTGGGGTCGAACTTGTTCAGGTAGTGCGGCACGAAGATCGCCGAGATGGCGATCGTGACCGTGTAGTTCAGCATCTGCGCCCAGCCGGCGAAGAACGACACCGCCTCGTTGAACGCGTGCCGCGTGAACGACGACGAGCCGCCGGCCTCGGGGAACCGGGCGGTCGCCTCGGCGTAGGTGACGGCCGTGAAGAAGAAGATCGCGCCCGAGACCGCGAACGCGATCGGCGTCATCCCGAGCGCGTAGACCGTGACCAGGCCGAGCGCGTAGTAGATCGACGAGCCGACGTTGCCGTACGCCGTCGAGAACAACGCGGCGGTCCCCAGGACTCGGTGCAGGCCTCCGGCCTGGCGGCGCTTCAGCGGCATCGGGTGATTATGGCGGGTCGGCGGGTGACGGCTTGGGGACTGTCCCCGCGTGGCGGGGACAGTCCCCGGTTCTCACCGCGCCAGCAGCGGGATGATCAGGATCGCGACGATGTTCGTGATCTTGATCATCGGGTTGATCGCCGGGCCGGCGGTGTCCTTGTACGGGTCGCCGACCGTGTCCCCGGTGATCGACGCGGCGTGCGCGTCGGAGCCCTTGCCGCCGTGGGCGCCGTCCTCGATCAGCTTCTTGGCGTTGTCCCAGGCGCCGCCGCCGGAGGTCATCGAGATGGCCAGGAAGAGGCCGGTCACGATCGTCCCCACGAGCAGGCCGCCCAGGGCCTGGTAGGAGATCAGGCCGACGACGATCGGCACGACCACCGGGATCAGCGCCGGGAGCTGCATCTCGCGGATGGCCGCCCGCGTCACCAGGTCGACGCAGCGCGCGTAGTCGGGCTTGGTGGTTCCCTCCATGATCCCGGGCATCTCGCGGAACTGCCGCCGCACCTCCTGCACCACCAGGCCGCCGGTGCGGCCGACGGCGTCCATCGCGAGCGACGCGAACAGGAACGGCATCAGGCCGCCGATGAGGAGGCCGGCGAGCACCCACGGGTCGTTGATCGTGAACGTGACGGAGTGCCCCAGCTTCCTGCCCAGCTCGTCGCTGTAGGACTGGAACAGCACCAGCGCCGCCAGGCCGGCCGAGCCGATCGCGTAGCCCTTCGTCACCGCCTTCGTGGTGTTGCCGACGGCGTCCAGCGGGTCGGTCACGTTGTCGCGCACCTCGTGGGGCAGGTCGGCCATCTCGGCGATCCCGCCCGCGTTGTCGGTGATCGGGCCGAACGCGTCGAGGGCGACGATCATGCCCGCCATCGAGAGCATCGAGGTGACGGCGATCGCGATGCCGTAGATCCCGGCCAGCTTGAACGCGCACACCGTGCCGATCGCGATCACGATCACCGGCAGCGCCGTGGCCTGCATGCCGACGGCGAGGCCGGCGATGATGTTCGTCGCGTGGCCGGTGAGCGATTGCTGCGAGATGCGCTTCACCGGGCCGAAGCGGGTGCCGGTGTAGTACTCGGTGATCGCGACGATGAGGGCGGTGATGACGAGCCCGATCAGCCCGCAGAAGTAGATCTTGGTGGAGCTCGCGCCACCGGTGAAGTACCCCAAGTGCTTGCCGGTGTTCGCGATCACCGGGATGTAGATCAGGGCCGAGAGCACCGCCGAGACGATCACGCCGACGTACAGGGCGGAGATGACGCTGATCCCGCCCCACAGGCGGACGCACATCGTGCCGACGATCGACGCCGGGATCGAGAACGCCGCCAGGAGCAGCGGCAGCATCACGGCGTCGTGGCTGCCGAACAGGGCGCCGAGAAACATCGACGCCACCACCGTCACGGCATACGTCTCGAATAGGTCGGCCGCCATGCCGGCGTCGTCGCCGACGTTGTCGCCCACGTTGTCGGCGATCACGGCCGGGTTGCGCGGGTCGTCCTCGGGGATGCCCGCCTCGATCTTGCCGACCAGGTCGGCGCCGACGTCGGCGGCCTTCGTGAAGATGCCGCCGCCGAGGCGGGCGAAGACCGAGATGAGCGAGCCGCCGAACGCGAGCCCGACGAGCGCCCGCGTCGTCTCGAGGTCGCGGTGAGCCTGGGTGCCGCTCCCGATCTGATCCAGGATGCCGAAGTACCCGCCCACGCCGAGCAGGCCGAGCCCGACGACCAGGATGCCGGTGACCGTGCCGCCCTTGAACGCGATCGAGAGCGCGGGCGCGAGGCCGGTCTTGGCCGCCTCGGCAGTGCGCACGTTCGAGCGCACCGCGACGTTCATCCCGATGAAGCCCGTGAGCGCCGAGAGCACCGCGCCGATCAGGAAGCCGAAGGCGACCTTCCAGCCCAGGTCGGACGTCCAGGTGCCGGCGATGCCGATCAGCAGGAACACGACCACGGCCACGCCGGCGATCGTCGTGTACTGGCGCTTGAGGTAGGCGGCGGCGCCCTCCTGGACGGCGGCGGAGATCTCCCGCATCCGCTCGGAACCGGCGGGCTGGCTGAGCACCCAGCGGGTCAGGGCGAGGCCGTAGACGACCGCGAGCGCGCCGCAGACGAGGGAGATCAGCACAGCATGGCTAGCGAGCGAACTCACGTGGTGGACTCCTTAGGGACGACGAAGGACGAATGACCCGGGAAAACGACCGGCGGATTGTAACAGCGGCTCCGGCGGCCACTTCCCCTCATGTGTAGCGGAGCACGAGGTCGCGGATGAACGGATTCAGGATGTCTTGTGCGTGGCCGTAGATCGAGCAGTGGCCCATGCCCTCGAACTCGTGGTATGTCCCGGCCGCCGCCAGCTCGGCCACCTCGCGGCCGTCCTGGGGCGGCGCCTGCACGTCCTCGGTGAACGCGATCACGTGCATCGGCACGGTGCACCCGGGCAGCGCCCGCATCTGGTCGAAGAGCAGGCTCGCCTCCCACTGCGGGATCAGCGAGCGCTCGTTGTCGTCGGTCGAGAGCCACGCCTCGAGATCGGCCCGCAACTTGGGCCACAGCTCGCGGTCGCCGAGCACCCGGGCCGGGTACATCATCATCGCGTTGTGGGCGACGGCCATCATGCCGTCGAGGCGGCCGCCCTGCTTGCGCCAGTCGATCTCGGCCTTCTGGTAGTCCCACCCCCAGCCCGTGCTGCGCGCGCCCGTGCCCATCGTGATGCAGCAGCGCAGCAGGTCGGGGCGGTCGATGGCCACCTGCTGCACGATCGCCCCGCCGAGCGAGAGCCCGACGAGCGCCACCGGCGGGTCGCACAGGGCCTCGATCACGTCGGCCGTGTCGCGCGCGAAGGACTCGATCGGCCACGGCATCGGCACGTCGCACTGCGTGCGGCCGATGCCGCGGTTGTCGAACGTCGTGCAGCGGAACTCCCGCTCGAAGAACGGGATCTGGTAGGGGTGCCAGTCCGCGGCCAGGCCGCCGCCGCCCGAGACCCACACGATGTCGGGGCCTGCCCCGTGCTGCACGCAATGCAGCCGGGCCTCGCCGCCCTCCACCACCGCCACCGGCTAGAACCTGGCTCCGGCGAGCGCGTTTGCGCAGATGTCGTCGGGCTGCGACCCGATCTTCGGGATCGACTCGAAGAGCAGCCGCCGCAGCCGCTCGTTGTTCTCGGTGAAGACCTTGACGACCGCCTCGTGGCTGACCGGCTCGATGGTGACGTCGTCCTCGAGGCCGACGTCGTAGTCGGTGATCAGCGAGACGTTGGCGTAGCAGAGCCCGAGCTCGCGCGCGAGCCACCCCTCCGGGTAGGCAGTCATGTTGATCACGCCCCAGCCCATCGACGAGAACCAGCGGCTCTCGGCCCGGGTCGAGAAGCGCGGGCCCTGGATCACGACCACCGTGCCGCCGTCGCGGATGTCGATCCCCTGCGCGCGCCCGGTCTCGAGCAGGACATTGCGCAGGTCGGGGCAGTACGGATCGGCCGCCGACACATGCGTCGTGACGGGGCCGTCGTAGAACGTGTCCCGGCGCCCGCTCGTACGGTCGACGAACTGGTCGCAGACGACGAACGCGCCCGGCGGCAGGCCCTTGTCGAGGCTGCCCGACGCGCACGGCCCGATGATCCGGCGCACCCCGAGCTCGCGCATCGCCCACAGGTTGGCCCGGTAGGGCACGGCGTGCGGCGGCAGCTGATGGTTGCGGCCGTGGCGGGGCAGGAAGGCGACCCGCTTGCCGCCGACCTCGCCGATCGTGAAGCGGTCGGACGGCGGGCCGTACGGCGTGTCGACCGTCACCTCCTCGGCGCTCTCGAGGAACGAGTAGAAGCCCGACCCGCCGAAGACGCCGATCTCGGCCGTCGCGCTCATACGTCGCCTCCCGGCGTCCAGATCCGCGGCCGCTCGGGGACGATCTCCTCGGGCGCCGGCTCGGGCTCGGCCGCCGGCGGCGGCGCGGCGGAGGCGGCCTCGGCCGGCCGCTCCTGGGCATCCACATACGCGAGCTGGAGCTCGGAGAGCGCGCCCCGAAGGGCCGTCATCGACGCGGCGTCGAGCACCTGCTCGAGCACCGGTAGGAGCGCGCGCACGGTCTCGATCGCAAGCCGCGTCTGGGCGAGGTCGTGCTCATCGGCGCCCCCGCCGACCAGGCCCGTGCGCCGGTAGCCGACGTCGAACACCGTCTGCACCATCGACACGACCACGTCCTGCACCGGCACGGTGCGCATGAACTCGGCGGCCGCCTCCTGGGCGGTCTGCTCGGGGTCGCTCATCCCGTCTCCTCCTCTCTGACCGCAAGCCACTCGATGACGGAGTCGCGCGTGCGCGCCACCGGGTGCGGCCACACGTCCTCCACGCTCGCGCCCGCCTCGAGCTCCGCGGCGTAGCGCTCGGCCGCGGTCGGCTCGGTCAGCACCGCCAGATGCGGGGCGATCCCGAGCTCGGCCGCGACCCCGGACACCTCGCCGAGCAGCGTGTCAATGCGGTCGCGGGCCGGCACCGAACGGCCGGCGTCGAGATCGATCAGCTCCCCGGTCATGCCCCAGCGGATCGCCCGCCACAGGTTCTCCTCGAGCAGCCTCGGCGCATGCCCCGGCAGCGGGCGGCCCTCGTCGTAGGCGCGGGCGTAGTGGGCGGACAGCGCCACCATCAGCCCGGCCAGCCCGACCGCGCGGTCGAACTCCGGCTGGGCGTCGCAGATGCGGATCTCGACGGTCGGGAAGGCCTGGTGCGGCCGCACGCTCCACCAGATCTCGGTGTGCTCGCGGATCGAGCGCGTCTCGATCAGGAAGCGGACGAACCGGGCGTACTCGTCCCAGTCGGAGAAGTGGTCGGGGATGCCGCAGCGGGGGAAGAAGCGGGTGAAGATCTGCGTGCGCGTCGACTGCAGGTGCGTGTGGCGCCCCTCGAGCCACGGCGAGCTGCACGACAGCGCGAGCAGCTCGGGCAGGACCGAGCGCAGGGCGCTCGAGACCGCGATCGCACGGTCGGCGCCGCGGATGCCGGTGTGGACGTGGATGCCGAAGGTGTTGTTGCGCCAGGCGACGTAGCGCAGCGTCGACTCGACCAGGTGGTAGTGCGGGGTGTCGATGACGCTCTGGTCCTGCCAGCGCGCGAACGGGTGGGTGCCGGTGGCGGACAGGCGGTAGCCGAGCCGCTCGGCGGCGCCGATCACGTCGGCGCGCCGCCGCGCCATCGCCTCGGCGGCCTCGGCGAACGACTCGCACCGGCCCGTGCGCACCTCGACCTCGGAGCGGATCAGCTCGCCCGCGACCATGCCCGCGAGCGACCCGGTGCGGGTGGCCGCGTCGATGCGCTCGAAGCCGGGCGTCATATCGAGACCGGCCTGGTCGAGGATCGCAAACTCCTCCTCGACCCCGATCGTGAAGTCCTCGCCGTCCTCGAAGGATGCCCTCGCGGCCTCGAGCGCCTTCAGCGGGTCGGTGATCTTGGGCGTCTCCCCCATCGGCCGAGGCACGATACCCGTTGCGGGCCCGCCCCACGCCCGCGAGGCTCAGCCGGGCAGCTGGGCGGCGACCCGCGCGCGCAGGTCCTGCGGCGAGAACGGCTTGGTGAGATAGTCGTCGGCGCCGAGCCGCATCCCGGTGGCGATGTCCGCGTCGGTGGCCCGAGCCGTGAGCATGATGACCTTCAGATCGCGGCTGCGCTCGTCACCGCGCAGCTCGGTCAGCACCTCCCAGCCGCTGCGCCGCGGCATGACCACGTCGAGCAGGCACAGGTCGGGGCGGCACTCGAACACCGACTCGAGCGCGCTCTGGCCGTCGGTTGCCGTCACGACGTCGTAGCCCTCCCGCTCCAGCCGGAACTGCACGAGCCGCAGCAGGTGCGGCTCGTCCTCGGCAACGAGCACGGTATTGCGCCTATCGCTCATCCTGGTCATCTCCTTCGCTGGACGCACGTTCGCGGGGAAGCGACACGGTCACGGTCGTGCCGTGGCCGAGCGTCGAGGCCACGCCGAGGCCGCCGCCGTGGGCATCGACGATGCCCTTGCAGATCGCGAGGCCGAGGCCGGTGCCGGGGATCGCCCGCTCGAGCGCGTTGCCCGCGCGGAAGAACCGCTCGAACAGCCGCTCGCGGTCGTCGTCGGAGATCCCGATGCCGGAGTCCGACACGGTCAGCACGGCGACGTCGCCCTCGACGGCGAGCGTCACGCCCAGTCGGCCCTCGTCGGGCGTGAACTTGATCGCGTTCGAAAGCAGGTTCGTCAGCACCTGAGCGATGCGGTCGGGGTCGACGAGCGCCGTCACCGGCGCATCGGGCAGGATCACCTCGAGACGCTGCTTGCGCACGTTCACCGCCGGCGTGTGGATCTGGACGTTCTGCAGCACGAGCTCGCACAGATCGGTCGGCTCGGGGCGGATCACCATCCGCCCGCTCTCGAGCCCGGAGAGCGTGAGGAGGTCGTTGATGAGCGCAAGCAGGCGGCGGGCGTTGTGGTCGATGATCTCCAGGAACTCCTCCTGGTCGGCGGTCATCTCGCCCACCTCGCCGTTCACCAGGATGTCGGTGTAGCCGAGGATCGACGCGAGCGGTGTGCGCAGCTCGTGCGACACGCTCGAGACGAAGTCCGACTTGAACTGGTCGGAGAGCCGCAGCGCCTCGACCTGCTGGGCGAGCGCCGTGTTCAGCTCGTCGAGGCGGGCGAGGATGTCGACGCGCTCGACGGCGACCGCCGCCTCGGCGGCGAAGAGGCCGACCACCGCCGCGGCGCGGTCGGAGATGAGCGTCACGTGCCGGTCCCAGGCCACGAGCAGCACGCCCACCGGGTCGCCGTCGCGCAGCACCGGCTGCCACAGCGCGGTGACGAGGCCGGTCGCCTCGACCAGCTGGGGCGAGACGCCGCCGTGGGTGGAGAGGTCGGCGAAGAAGGGCTCGCGGGAGGTGAACACCTGCGCGGTGGCCGAGCTCGTGTGGTCGATCGGCACGATCAGCGGCTCCGAGTGGGCGCCGGCCATGGCGGTCGAGACCAGGTTGCCGTGGCCGTCGGGCTCCATCAGCACGGCCATCGCGCCGTCGCAGACCTCCAGGGCGGCCTCGCAGATCGCCAGCCGCGCCGAGGCGGCATCGGCGGTGCGCGGGAGCCGGCGGGCGACGTCGGCGACCACGGTCAGGTCGGCCGCGTACTGGAATGCCAGCACCCCCGTCTCCTCCTCGGCCTCGCGCCGGTCGGTGACGTCGCGCAGCGCGAGCATCCGCCGCGTGCCCCCGGCGCCGCGGTCGATCGTGCGCGCCGAGGCCTCGAGGTAGCGCGGTGCGCCGGACTTCGTCGTCCCGATCAGCTCGAAGGCGTGCTCCTCGCCGAGGCGGATCCGCTCGGCGAGCGACGCCCGCTCGGTCGGGGCGGCGAGGTCGAGCACCGTCAGGCGCAGCGCCTCCTCGGCGGTGTAGCCGAAGGTGGCCGAGAAGGCCGGGTTCACGTCGACGATGTGGCCGTCCACGTGGACGAGCAGCGGCTCGAACGACGCGTCCCAGAGCGTGCGGAACGGGTCCGGCGCTGCGCCCGCCGGGCGACGCCGGAACGGGGAGGCGAGTCGCCGCAGTCCGCGGGGGGCGGAAGCGTTCACAGCCGCCGTATCGGCTCTCGAGCGCGCCGCCTTGAGCGCTACGGGAGCGCGTCTGCGAGCAGCCGGCGGGCGATCCCCTCCCAGCTCCAGCGGGCGACGACCGCCGCGCGCGCGACCGCGCCGAGCCGCCCCCGCTCGGCCGGGGGCAGATCGAGGAGCGCGTTCAGGCGCCCGGCGAGGTCGGCCGCGCTGCCGTCGAAGGTGATCCCGGCCTCGCCGAGGCCGGCCGCCACCTCGGCAAGTCCGGAGTGGTCGGAGACGATCGGGACGACCGCGCAGGCCGCCGCCTCGGCCGCCACCATCCCGAACGCCTCGGGCAGCACCGACGGGACGACCACCGCCTCGGCGAGCGGCACGAGCAGCTGCAGCTGCTCGTGGTCCATCGCGCCGGTGAAGATCACGCCCGGCGGCGCGGCCGCCTCGAGCTCGGCCCGGGCATCGCCGAAGCCGACGATCACGAGCCCGACGCCGGGGTGGCGGGCAGCGACGTCGCGCCAGGCCTCGAGCAGCAGGTGCACGCCCTTCTGGCGCATCAGCTTGCCGAAATAGAGCACGAACCGGCCCAGGCCGGCAAGGCCGTCCGCGGCGCCCGCATCGGCGAGGCGCTCGGCCGGGTGGCCCGACTCGTGGCCGGCCCCGGCGGCCAGGAGCTGCCGCAGCTGCGGCAGCGATCCCCGCCCGGGGGCAAAGCCGTCGGTGTCAACGCCGGGCGGAACGATCCGAAGCGCGCTGCGGTAGGCGCCGTCGCCGAGGAGCTCCTCGGTGACCGCGACGATGTGGGCCGACCCGGCAAAGACGGCCGCCGCGCCGGCGAGCGACTCCCGGGCCATGCCGGCCAGCGCCGGCCGGCCGCGGATCGCGTACTCGAGCTCGGATCCGTGCACCTTGACCGCATACGGCGTCCGTCCGACGCAGGCGCCGGCAGCGACCGGGCCGCCCATGATGGCGTGGTTTGCGAGCACGAGGTCGACCGGCCCGCGATCGAGCTCGGCCGCGATCGCGGCGACGTTCGCGGCGGTGTAGCGCTCGCGCTCGGCGGCGGTGAGGTCGGCGACGTGCCTGGCCTCGACGCCCTCGTAGCGGTCGAGCACGAACACGGGCAGGAGCGGGCCGATGTCGGGCCGGACGACGCGCACGCGCGGCCCCAGGTCGAACCGCTCGGCCCGCCGCTCCTGGCAGATCAGGCACACGTCGTGCCCGAGCCGCCCCCAGGCACGGGCGATGTGCTGGGTGTAGATGTTCGAGCCCGTGCCCTCGAGCAGGTACCCGTGCCACAGGATCAGCCGCATCGACGGCAAGGCTAGTGAATACACGGGGTCAGACCCCGTTCATTCACTAATCAGGTGAGGTGGAAGTAGAGCGCGTGCAGGATCTCGACCACCGGGCTCGACCGGTGCACGGTCACGTCGGCGGGCGTGTCGATCAGGGCGTCGGAGTAGTTGAAGATGATCTTCACGCCGGCGGCGACGAGCGCGTCGGCGGCCTCCTGGGCGGCCCCCTCGGGCACCGCCAGCACGCCGACGATGATGTTGCGGTCGCGCACGGCGGCCTGCAGGCCGGACACATCCTGCACCGACTGATCGCCGATGCTCGAGCCGATCTTGGCCGGGTCGGAGTCGAACACACCCGCGATGTTGAAGCCGTGGTCGGCGAAGGTCGGCGACGACGCGATCGCCGAGCCGAGCCGGCCCGCGCCGATGAGGACGATGTTGTGCTGGCCCGAGGTGCGCAGGATCTTGCGGATCTCGGTGACCAGGTAGTCGATGTTGTAGCCCACGCCGCGCTTGCCGAACTTCCCGAACCCGGACAGGTCGCGCCGGATCTGGGTGGCGTTCACGTTCGTGTACTCCCCGATCTCCTGCGACGAGATCGAGTCGCGCCCCATCTTCTTCGCCTGGGTGAGCACCTGCAGGTAGCGCGATAGCCGGGCGGCAACGCCGACCGTCAGGCGATCGGATTCCACAGGTCTCTCCTTCGAAGCGGGGGCGTGAAGCACTGTATGTCCAGTGTAGCCATCACGTTTTCGGCTCCGCGCAGTTCGCCGCGGCGGTCACGCGGCGGCGCAGCTCGGCCGGGTCGACGTGGTACTTGAATACCTTGCGGCCGGCGACGAACACCACCGGGATCTGCTCGCGGTAGGCGGCCTCGAGCTCGGGATCGCCGGTGATGTCGATCTCAACGAGGTCGAAGCCCGATGCCGCGCGCTCCCGCTCGATCAGCGCCTTGGCGACGTCGCACAGATGGCAGCCGGGGGCCGAGTACACGCGCACCTCGACGCTCACGACACGGTTGCGTAGGCGTCGCGGCGCAGATACCCGGGGAAGTCGATCGCGTCGGTGTAGCGGGCCGCCGAGGCGATCATGGCCGCGTTGTCGGAGCAGAGCTCGGGCGGCACGAGCGCGAGCCGGACACCGAGGTCGCGGCAGCGCTCGGCGAAGGCGGCGCGCAGGGCACCGTTGCGGGCGACGCCGCCCACGACCGCGAGCGTGGTCGCACCCGTGTCGGTCACCGCCGCCGACGTGCGCTCGACCAGCGAGCGGACGATCGCCGCCTGATAGGACGCTGCCAGGTCGGCGGGCGAGAGGCCGTGATCGCCCGCGATGGCATACCGCAGCGCGGTCTTGAGCCCGCTGAACGAGAGGTCATAGCCTGGCCGGCCGAGCATCCCGGCCGGGAAGGCGTAGGCGGCCGGGTCGCCCTCGGCGGCGAGCCGCTCGAGCCGCGCACCGCCCGGGTAGCCCAGGCCGAGCAGGCGGGCGCCCTTGTCGAACGCCTCGCCGGCGGCGTCGTCGAGCGTGCCCCCTATCGCGCGGTAGCCGCGGTGGTCGGTGACCTCGAGCACCAGCGTGTGCCCGCCCGAGGCGAGCAGCGCCAGGAACGGCGGCTCGAGCGGCTCCGGCTGCAGGTAGAGCGCCGCCAGGTGGCCGTGCAGGTGGTCGACCGGGACGAGCGGCAGGCCGCGCGCGAACGCGATCGCCTTCGCGGCCGACAGGCCGACCAGGAGCGCGCCGATCAGCCCCGGCCCCTCGGTGACCGCCACAGCATTGAGGTCGCGCAGCCCGATGCCCGCTTCGGCGAGCGCCTGCTCGATCACGGGCACGACCATGTCCAGGTGCCGGCGCGAGGCGACCTCGGGCACGACCCCGCCGTAGGGCGCATGCACCTCGGCCTGCGACGAGATGACGTTCGCAAGCACCGCGCCGTCCTCCGTGACGACGGCGGCCGCGGTCTCGTCGCACGAGGTCTCGATACCGAGGATCACGCCGGGTCCGGGTCACGCCACATGATCAGGGCGTCCTCGCGGTTGTCGGTGTAGTACCCGCGGCGGACGCCCGTGGCGACGAACCCAAGCGACTCGTACAGATGGATGGCGGTGTGGTTGGAGACGCGCACCTCGAGCGTGTAGCCGCGCTCGCTGTCGCCGTCGGTGAGCGCGAACAGGCGCTCGAGTATCGACCGGGCCACGCCGCGCCCGCGCCAGGCCGGGTCGACCGCGACGTTCATCACGTGCCAGGCGTCGACGTAGCGGGCGACGATCAGGTAGCCGAGCATGTCCTCGCCCTGGAACGCGCCCAGGCAGATCCCGCTCGGCTTGGCGAGCTCGCCGGCGAACATCGAGCGCGACCACGGGGTCGGGTACGACGCCCGCTCGACGATCTCGATCGCATCCAGGTCGGACGTCTTCAGCGGACGCAGCTCGACGGCGGTGATCACCCTGCGGCCCTCGCGGCCAGGCTGCGATCGGCGTCGGGGACGCGCAGATAGCACGGCTCGGGCGGCCCGGCCGAGGCGTGCAGCGCCGCGTGGTGACGCGCGTGCGGGACGTGCAGCGGCGAGTCGTCGGGCGGGATCTCGGCGCCCGCGAGCACGTCGCGGTAGCGCACGGCCCCGTCGCCGACGACGAAGGCCCCGGCCGGAAGCGCGGCCGCGAGCGCCGCGGGCGTGAGCGCCTGCGGCTCGATCCCCGCGCCGGCGCAGAACACCTCGCCGCGGCGGGCGTCGATGCAGGCGACGTCGACGCCGGCGGGGTGGCGCAGCGCGTCGAGCGTCGAGACCCCGCGCACCGGGATCCCGAGCGCGAAGCCGAGCGCCCGTGCCGTCGCCAGGCCGATCCGCAGGCCCGTGAACGTCCCCGGCCCGGTGCCTGCCACGATCAGCTCGACGGCGTCCACCGGCACGCCGGCACGCGTCAGCAGCCCATGCACGTCGTCGAGCAGACGCTGGGCACCGACCGAGCGCCCGGCGGTGGCCGACTCGGCCAACACCTCGCCGTGCGCGCTCATGCAGGCCGTGGCGACGTCGGTCGCCGTATCAAACGAGAGGATCACCAATCGCGTCGAGCAGCTCCGCATCGTGGCTTCGAAGCTCGATCAGCCTAGCATCGCCCTCCCCGACCCGCACCGTCACGGCCAGGCGCGCCTCCGGCAGCACGCCGGCGCCGGCCTCGGGCCACTCGACGAAGCAGATCGTGTGCTCGAAGTACGGCTCCAGGTCGGCCGCCTCCTCGACGGTCACGCCCGCCGACCGGTAGAGGTCGAGATGGGCGACCCGGCCGGTGCGGGTGACGTACATGTTCCCGACCGTGTAGGTCGGGCTCGTGACCGGCCCTTCCACCCCGAGCGCGCGGCAGGCGCCGCGCACAAAGACGGTCTTCCCGGCGCCCAGCTCGCCCGCGACGTGGACGACATCGCCCGGTCGCAGCAGGTGCGCCACCGCCGCGCCCAGCCGCTCGGTGTCGTCGGAACTAGAAGAGGCCCAGCTGCGCGTATTCGGGCTCGGGCTCGGCGACGGGCTCCGGCGGCGCGACCGGAGCAGCGACCGGGGGCGCCGGGACGGCCGCGGCCACGGGTTCGGTCGAGAGCAGCTCCGGGAGCTTCGCGAAGTCCTGCTTGAGCGTCTCCATCATTGCCGGGGTGTAGAGGGCCGCGGCCGGGTGGAAGATCGGGTAGAGCACCAGGTCGACGCCCGCGATCCGGCGCGGCTGGGCGCGGCCGTGGACGCGGGTGATCCCGTGCGGCTGGCCGGACAGGAGCTTGGTGGCGAAGTTGCCCAGGGTGCAGATCACGCGCGGGCGGATCAGCTCGACCTGCGAGAACAGGTGGCCCTCGCAGGCGGCGATCTCGTCGGGCTGCGGGTCGCGGTTGCCGGGCGGCCGGCACTTGAGCACGTTGGCGATGTAGACCTCGGGCCGCGATAGGCCGATCGAGCCCAGCAGCGATTCGAGCACCTTGCCGGCCTGGCCGACGAACGGCGCCCCCTGGCGATCCTCGTGGTAGCCGGGGGCCTCGCCGACGAACATCAGGTCGGAGTCGGGATGGCCGGATCCGACGACGACCTGGGTGCGCGTGCGCGCAAGTGCGCACTTCTCGCATCCCTGCCACTCGGCGGACAGCCGGTCGAGCTCGGCCGCGCGGACGGGTGCATCACTCACGGGGCGCATTCTGTCACCCGGCCCGGACGGTCTCCGTCGGCGGCGAAGCTAGTGGCCGCAGCCGCAGCTGCCGCCGCAACAGCCGCCGCCGCCCCCACCGCCGCCGGCCATGACAGGCCGGGGTGTGGCAAACGACGAGAGCAGCCGCGTCACCGTGGTGGCGCCGCAGTCGGGGCAGTGGACGTCGTCGCGCTCGCTGCGAACGAGCTCCTCGAACGTGCCCGAGCAGCCGGCGCAGAGATACTCGTAGATCGGCATGGCCGGATTCTACCCGGTGAGACGACCGGTGCCTGGCACCGCGCCGCGGTGCCAGGCACCTTTCCCCGGCTATGCTGAGCCTGCAAGCCTGGTATCCGCTTTGGAACTGGAGCCCATGCAGAGATCCACCGTCGTCATCGGCGCCGGCCGCGTCGGCACCGTCGTCGCCGACCGCCTCGGCGCGCGCCTGGTCGGGCGCGGCGAGCACGCCGATCTGCGTGGCTGCACCCTGCTCGCGATCGCAACGCCCGATGCCGCCATCGCCGGGGTCTGCGCGGAGCTCGGGCCGCAGCTCGAGCCGGGCGCGGGCGTCGTCCACTTCTCCGGCGGCACGAGTGTCGCCGCCCTCGCCGCCGCACCCGGCCCGCGCGCGTCGGTGCATCCGCTGCAGACCGTCTGGCCGCAGCGCGGGCCCGACCAGCTCGAAGGCGCGCACGCCGCGGTGACCGGCGACTGGGAGCTCGGCGCCGGCCTCGCCCGCGCGCTCGGGATGACCCCCTTCGCCCTGGCCGACGAGGCCAAGCCCGTCTACCACGCCGCGTCGGTGATCGCCTCGAACTACCTGGTGACGTTGACCCACGCCGCCGTCGCGCTGCTCGGCCGGGCGGGCCTCGAGCGCGACGCCGCGCTGACGGCGCTCGCGCCGCTGCAGCACCGCAGCGTGGACGTCGCCGGCCTGCCCCCGACCGGCCCGATCGCCCGCGGCGATGCGGCCACCGTCGCCGCACACCTGCGCGCCGTCGGGCCCGAGCTCGAGCCGCTCTACCGCGTGCTCGGGCGCGCGACCCTGCCGCTCGTCTCGCCCGCGGCCGCCGAGGCCGTGTCGGAGGTGCTGTGAAGGTCGGTCTCGTCCCCACGATGGGCGCGCTGCACGACGGCCACCGCGCGCTGCTGCGGGCCGCGCGGGCGGAGTGCGACCGCGTCGTCATGAGCCTGTTCGTGAACCCGACCCAGTTCGCGCCCGGCGAGGATCTCGACCGCTACCCGCGCGACGAGCCCGCCGACCACGCCATCGCCGCCGCCGAGGGCGTCGACGAGGTGTTCGCGCCGACGGTCGCCGAGATGTACCCGCAGGGCTTTGCGACCACGGTGTCGGTCGGAGAGCTCGGACGCCGCTACGAGGGCGTCCACCGGCCCGGCCACTTCGACGGCGTCGCCACCGTGGTGCTGAAGCTGCTCCAGCGCGTGCGGCCCGACGTGGCCTACTTCGGGCACAAGGACGCCCAGCAGCTGGCCGTCGTGCGACGGATGACGGCAGACCTGGACGTGCCGGTGCAGATCCGCGGCGTCGACACCGTGCGGGAGGCCGACGGGCTCGCCCTCTCGTCGCGCAACGTCTACCTGAGCCCGCCCGAGCGGCAGCGGGCGCCGTCGCTTCACCGCGCGCTGCTCGCCCGCGACCCGGCGCTCTGCGAAGGCGAGCTCGACTACCTGGCCGTCGTCGACCCGGCGACCTTTGACCCCGTCCCGTCGCGCGCGGGCGCGCTCGTGATCGGCGCCGCCCGCTTCGGCACCACCCGGCTGATCGACAACATCGCCCTCGAGGAGGCGTCATGAAGGTATCCCTCCCCCACCTGCACGAGCTGAAGCTCGCCGGCACCCCGATCGTCATGGTGACGGCCTACGACTACCCCAGCGGCCGCATCGTCGACCAGGCCGGCGTCGACATGGTGCTCGTCGGCGACTCGGCCGCAAACACCGTGCTCGGGCACGACCCGGTCTCGACCGTGCACGCGACCATGGAAGAGCTCCTCATCCTGACCCGGGCGGTCGCGCGCGCGTGCGAGCACCCGATCGTGATCGGCGACCTGCCGTTCATGTCCTACCAGGTGTCCGACGAGGACGCCGTGCGAAACGGCGGCCGCTTCATCAAGGAGGCCGGCGCCGACGCCGTGAAGCTCGAGGGCGGCGGCCAGTCCGTGCAGCGCGCGGCCGCGCTCACCGCCGCGGGGATCCCGGTGATGGGCCACATCGGCCTGACGCCGCAGACGGCGACGATGCTCGGCGGCCACAAGGCCCAGGGCCGGCAGTGGCAGCAGGCCAAGGCGCTGTACGACTCGGCGGTCGCGCTGCAGGCGGCGGGCTGCTTCGGCATCGTGCTCGAGTGTGTGCCCGCGCCGGTGGCCGCGGCCATCTCGCGCAGGCTGACCATCCCGACGATCGGGATCGGCTCGGGCGCGGAGACCGACGGCCAGGTGCTCGTGCTGCACGACCTGCTCGACATGCGCCCCGACAGCGAGTTCCTGCCGCGGTTCGTCAAGCAGTTCGCGCACGTCGGCGCCGCGATGCGCGAGGGCGTCGAGGCGTATGCGACCGAGGTGCGGGCAGGCGCCTACCCGGCCGGGGAGCACACCTACAAGATCGACCCCGACCAGCTGGCCGCCTTCGAGATCGCGGTCGAGGCCGGCGCGGGCGGCGACAACGTGCTCGCCGACTGGTGAGCCGGATCTAGGATCTGGCCATGACCACCTACCTTCACACCATGGTCCGGATCACCGATCCCGGAAAGAGCCGCGCCTTCTACGAGGCGCTCGGCTTCACCTTCAGCCGCGAGATGGACATCGTCCGAAACGGCGAGAAGGAGGCGACGAACTACTTCTTCAGCCTCCCCGGCAGCGACAGCGTGCTCGAGCTGACCTACAACCACGACGGCCGCACGTACGACGTGGGCACGGGCTACGGGCACATCGCGATCGGCGTCCCCGACCTCGACGCCACGCTCGCCGAGCTGGCGAAGCAGGGCATCGAGCCCGAGCGCGCGCCCTACCAGGTCAGCGAAGGCGGGTCGTGGCTGTGCTTCGTGCGCGATCCCGACGACTACCGGATCGAGATCATCGGGCGCAGCTGACGGGCGGGTCGGGCAGGCAGCGCATCAGTCGCATAGTGTCGGCATTCACCTGTTCGAAGGAGGATGTGACCAATGGCTGAGGCACCCGACCGGAAGACCGTCGACCTGTCCGCATATCCGGATCTCGTGGTCATCTACCTCGGCTTGCGGGTCGAGGAACCGCGAGGGCTCGAGACCCTCAAGGCTCTGCGGCCGCAGATCGACGCCACGGTCGAGGAGCAGCCGGACGGGCTGCTTCTGCACGAACGGCTCATCTACGGCGATGACCCACCGCACACCGGCATGCGCCAGTACTGGCGCGATTTCGAGTCGCTCCAGGCCTGGACGAAGACGCTGCCCCACAAGCGGTGGTGGACCGACTACCTGCGAGACCGGGGCGGCACGTCCTTCTGGCACGAGACCTACTTCCGCCGCGGCGGGTTCGAATCGATCTTCGTCGACGTGGAGCCCGGCGTCGGGATGGCCAAGTTCGCGCCCACGCAGCACGCGACGGGCCCAATGCTCGGGGCTCGTGCACGCGCCGACGCCGACCGCTCGGCAGCCGGCGTGCGCGTCTGAGCATCGGGGGAGACCATGACAACGCTCGCAAACCGGCCGAACACCGCACTGCTGGTCGTCGACATGCAGGTCGCCGCCCTCGAGCGGGCTCACGAGCGCGATGCGGTCGTCGCGGCCGTCGCCAGCCTTGTCGAGAGGGCGCGGCAGGCGGGGGTGCCTGTGGTCTGGGTGCAGCACTCCGATGACGACCTGGCACGGGAGAGCGACGGCTGGCAGATCGTCTCCGAGCTGGCTCCGGGCGAAGCCGAGCCGCTCGTCGAGAAGAGCTACGGCGACTCGTTCGAGGACACCACGCTCGAGACCGTGCTGTCCGGCCTGGGAGTCGGGCAAATGGTCGTCGTCGGCGCGCAGACCGACTGGTGTGTCCGCTCGACGCTGCACGGCGCCCTCGCCCGGGGCTACGACGCAACGCTCGTGAGCGACGCCCATACAACCGAGGACCAGACCGAATGGGGAGCGCCGCCCCCGGACAGGGTCATCGCTCACACGAACATGTACTGGACGTACCAGACGGCTCCCGGCCGAACCGCCGGGACGGTCAGCTCCAAGGACGTCGACTTCGGCCGCCCGTCCTGACGTTCATCGGGCGCAGTCCTCGCCGCGCCGGATCACGGCGACGATCCCGGTCACGGCCCCCTGCCGGAAGGGCACGATCGAGGCGATGCGCAGCGGCCGGCCGGCGATCATCGCCCGCAGCGCGTCCGCGGAGATCTGGTGCGAGGCCTGTCCGGCGTGGGCCATGTCGCGCACCAGCAGGATGCCTCCCGGACGCAGCACCCTCGCCGCCTCGCTCGCGTAGCGCGGGCGGTCGCGCGCGTCGATGTGGTGCAGGCAGCCGCGATCGGTTATGAGGTCGATGCTCGCGTCGGCGAGGGGCAGGTCGAGCGCGCTGCCCTCGACCCACGTCACGTCCACGCCGCCGGCCGCCGCGCGCTCGCGGGCGCGATCGAGCGCGTCGCTGCTGAGGTCGAGCCCGGTCGTGCCGATCCCGAGCTCGGCGAGGAAGACGGCGTCGCCGCCGGTGCCGCAGCCCACGTCGAGCGCCGTGCGCGGCAGCTCGCCCAGCGCTGCGAGGAAGCCGGCCAGCTCGAACGACGACCACGAGGCATGCCCGTGGTCGTCGTGCGGCTCACGCGACATGCGCCAAACCTACTCGACGGGTAGGCTCGCAGGGTGAAGACGATCTCGCGCGCCGGCGTGGATCTGGCCTACGACGACATCGGCACCGGCTTCCCCGTTGTCCTGCACACCGGCGGGGCCGGCAGCTCGTCGATGTGGCGGCGCGGCGGCTATGTCGACCGCATGCCCGGGCTCCGGCTGATCCCGCTCGATCATCGCGGCCGCGGAGCCAGCAGCCGCCCCCGCGACCCGACGGCCCACCGCGTCTCCGAGTACGTCGCCGACGTCAGGGCGCTCGTCGATCGGCTCGGCTGCCGCGAGTACGGCTTCTTCGGCTACTCGTTCGGGGGGCTGGTCGGCCTGGAGCTCGGGGCGGCGGACCCTCGGCTCACCGGATTGGTCGTGCTCGGCACAGTGTTCGAGCCTCCCGGCCCGGAGCAGCCACCTTCGGACTACGCGGGCTCGCTGGACGATGGCGGCATGGCAGGCGTCGTCGCCCTCGTCGAGCGCGAGGAGGGGATCACCCTCCCGGGCTGGGCGAACGCGGAGTTCATCGAGACCGACCCGGAGCAGTTCAGGCTCACGCTCGCGGCCAACGCGGGCGATCCCGACCCGTGGGACATCCTCCCCGGCGTGCGCGCGGCGACCGTCTTGATCGCCGGGTCCGACGAGGATGCGGATGACGTGCAGGGCACCATGGCCGGGCTGATGCCCGACGCCCGCAGCGTCCATCTCCCAGGTGCCGGTCATGTCGGCGCCTTCCTGCGGCCCGACGAGGTGACGGCGCATGCGATGCCGACGCTACGCCGGGCTGCTCGAACCGACTGAGTCCAGCAGGGCGTCGATCGTCTCAACGGTGAGCGGGTCCTCGACGCTCTCCCGAACGCGCGCTGCGTGGTGCTCGCGCTCGGCCGGTGACGTCGCCGGGTCGAGCCAGTGGCGGCACGAGATCTCCGTGATGTGGCCGAGCTGGGCGATCGCCATCGAGAAGTCGCCGCGCCGCTGCACACGGCCGGGGCCGCCGCAGCGGCGGTACTCGCGGTGGAGCTCGCGGGCGCGGTCGGCGTCGCCGGCCGCAAACTCGAACAGGGCGACCGCAAGCTCCTGGCTCGGGTCGGCGAGGCCGCAATTGTCCCAGTCGATCACGCACAGCCCACCGCCGGCGGTGCCGCGCACGTTGTCGGCCCAGAGGTCGCGGTGGCACGTGCGCAGGTCCGCAGCCGGCTCGAGCAGCGCCTCGACCGCCACGAGGTCGTCACGCACGGCCGCGAGCCCGGCGGCGAAGGGAGCCGCCGCGGCGGTGAGCTCGGCGATCAGCCCGTCCCAGCCGTCCGCTCCGACCGGGTCGCTGTACCAGCCGTCCTGCGGACGCCGGCCGGCGAACGGGACGCGATGCACGGCCGCCAGCATCCGCGCCACCTGCGCCGGGTCGATGCTGCGGTCGGGCGGGAGCACGTCGACCCACTCGTACAGGCGCACCGGCACCCCGCCCACGTCCGCCCACGGGGCGCCGTCCACCGTCCGCACGACCATCGGCGCCGGCACGCCGGCCGCGCGCGCCGCCGTCTGGAACTCCACATCCTCGCCGTCGAGGTCGGCCGGACTCCTCGCGAACGACGTCTTCACGGCCCACATCCCCCGCGATGTCGCGAGCTGGGCGACGAGGCCCTGCTCGCCGCGCGCGACGGTGCCCGTGAGCGCGGCGCCGTCGCCCAGCCCGAAGATGCGCGCGATGGCGCCGGCACGAGCCTCGTCGATCACGCCGCGAGCGTCTCGCTACCCGACGAGATCCCTGAATGCCGGCTCGGCACGGATCGGGTCGAAGTCGGAGTCTCCGGCGGCGAGCCCGCGCAACGGCTCCGGCTCCAGGCCGATCGCCCGTCGCAGGTGCTCGATCGCCGCGTCCGCGCGCCCGGCCAGGCTCTCGGCGCAGGCGACGTTATAGAGCAGCCGGACGTTGTCGGGGTCCCCCGCGATCAGGGCCACGCCGCGGTCGGCCGCCTCGGCGTACGCGCCCGCCTCGTAGAGCGGAGCGAGCTGCGCCCATGCCTCGTCGTGCTCGCTGCCGTGGGGCAGGACGACCCACGGGTGCCGGCGGTGCCCGTAGACCGACACGGTCGGCGCCGGGAACGACGGGTCGGCGAACGCGCCGACCGGGACCGCGATCAGATCGGGACGATCGGACGTGGTGTAGCAGACCGTCCCGCCGCACTCGGGGCAGAAGCGGAACCGGCGCTCCTCGCCGTCGTCGTCGGACAGGCGCACGTACTCGCTCGACCGGCCCGTGATCTCGACGTGCTCCGTCGGGAACCGCGCCTGGATCGCGAACGCGCTACCGGTGCGGCGCTGGCAGGCCAGGCAGTGGCACATCGAGATCCGCACCGGATCGCCCTCCGCGACCAGGTGGAGCTGCCCGCAGCTGCACGCTGCCTCGCGGGCGGCCATCAGCCGGCGCCCTCCGTGTCGTCCGACCACGCGACATCGGCTACCGTCAGATCGAGGTGATGGATTCCCTGCGCCGGCATCCGCCCTCCCCAGAGCGTTCGTTCGGACCGAGTGTAGAGCGGCTCACGAAAGGCTGACCCATCGCGTTCGCATGCAGCGAGGACGAGTTCGCCCAGATCGCCGGGTCGGAGCTCGACGAGCTGCCGCCGTGGATCCAGGACGCGATCGCGCGCGAGAACGTCGCCATCGACGTCGAGGACGAGCGCCCGGGCAGCCCCGGGATGCTCGGGCTCTTCCGCTCGTCCGGCTTCGGCCAGGCCACGATGAAGGAGATCACCCTGTACCGGCTGCCGATCGTGCGCGCAGCCGGCGACCGCAGCCGCCTGCGCCGGGTCATCCACGACACGCTGCTGCACGAGCTGGGGCACCTGTTCGGGATGACCGAGTCCGACCTCGACGGGTACACGATCGGGAACCACCCGCGGCCCGATGCCGAGCGCGTGCACCCACCCCGCGGCGCGGAGTAGGCCTGCCCGACCGCCGCTAGCCGCCGCCGTACGTGATCACGAGGTCGGACGCGAGCCCGAGCAGGAAGCCGAGCGTCAGCCCGAACAGCACGAGCCGCGCGCCGAGGCGGCGATTGGCCCCGTTCCACAGCTGGCCGACGACATACAGGATCGCCCCGGCGGCCAGGGTGTAGAACGAGATCTCGAGGGCCGGCGATGTCACCCGGTATCCGACCAGGGTGCCGGCGAAGGTCGGGCCGCCGCCGATCAGGCCGGCGACGAAGAGCCAGCGCCAGCTGGGGCGCACCGACCCGAGCGGGCCGACGATGCCGAAGCCCTCGGTCGCGTTGTGGAGGGCAAAGCCGATGATGAGCGTCGTGGCCAGGGCGACCTCGCCCGCGCGGGCCGACACGCCGATCGCAAGCCCCTCCGAGAAGTTGTGCAGACCGATCGCGATCGCGATCAGCATGCCGAGCGTGAGCGAGGCGCGCTCCGCCATCCGCGCAAGCTCCTGACTCGACACCGCCGCGCCGGCGGCGACCGCGTCGACGCTCCCGCCCGCCATCGGCGCGCGCGTGCGCCGCACTTGCATCTGGTGCTCGATCACGGCCAGGCCGAGGCCGCCGGCCAGAATGCCCGCGGCGGCCATCGCGGCGCGCGCGGCGAACGTACCCCACCCCTGGCCCGCCTTCGCCATCAGCAGCCCGGACTCGAGGATCCCGTGGGCGGCGTCGAGCACGTCCCAGAAGATGAAGAGCAGGATGCCGGCCGCCAGGACGGACAGGAACGCGCGCAGCCGGTCGCTCAGCCCCTCGAGGCGACCGAGCGGCAATCCGAAGAAGATTGTGAAGCCCGCGATCGCGCCCAGGATCGCGGTCCGCTCCGGGCTCACGTGCGAATGCGTTGCGTTGGCATCGGCGGCACCTTACCCGATCGCGGCTTAGGCTGCCCTAACTTGCCCTCCGCCGCCCCCGGCCGAGGTGATCGTGATTACCTGCGCCGCGCGGCCCGCCCGGCGCGGTCACGGCTCGATAAGCTGCCCCCGCTGTGACCGCCTCCCGCCTGCGCGCGCTGCTCGCCCTGGGTGTCGCCCTGACGCCGGTGCTGCTGCTCGCGGCGGGCGCCGAGGCCGGCCCGTCGACCGCCGCGGCCGGCGCCGCCGCCCACCGGGCGCGCGTCTACGCCCCGTACTTCGAGACGTGGAGCCGCGACCACATCTACCGCATGGCCACGCGGTCGGGTGCCCACCACCTCACCCTCGCCTTCATCCAGGCGCCGAAGCGCGGCTCGTGCACGCCCGCCTGGAACGGCGACCCGCACCGCCCGGCGGCCGCCGGCGGATACCTGCGCGGGATCCGCGCGCTGCGCCGGGCCGGCGGCGCGGTCGTGCCGTCGTTCGGCGGCTACAGCGCCGACCATGCGCTGACCGAGATCGCCGACTCCTGCACGAGCCTGGGCAAGCTCGTCGCGGCATACGAGTCGGTCGTGCGCACCTACGGCGTCACCCGCCTGGACATGGACGTCGAGGACAGCTCGCTCAGCCACCTCGCCGGGATCGACCGGCGCAACAAGGCGCTCGCCATCGTCGAGGCCTGGGCGGCGCGCACGGGACGGCGGCTGCGGCTCCAGTACACCCTGCCGGTCGAGCCCGCCGGGCTCGAGTCCGACGGCCTGCACGTGCTCCGAAACGCCGTGCGCAACGGCACGCGCGTCGACGTGGTCAACATCATGGTCTTCGACTACTACGACGGCACGACCACCGACATGGCCGCCGCCGCCGAGAGCGCCGCCCGCGGCCTGCACACGCAGCTGCACGCGCTCTACCCGGGCCGCAGCGCGCGGCGGCTGTGGGCGATGGAGGGGCTCACGCTCATGCCCGGGATCGACGACTATCCGCACAAGACCGAGGTGACATCGCTCGCCGACGCGACGGCGGTGCGGCAGTTCGCGGCCGCGACGGGGGTCGGGACGCTCTCGATCTGGGCGATCCAGCGCGACAACGGCGGCTGCCCCGGCCGGCTCGGCTCGGATACGTGCTCGGGCATCGTCCAGCCGCAGTGGGGGTTCAGCCACCTGCTCGAGCCCTTCACGCGGCGCGGCCGCCGGTGAGCGTGCGCGTGGTCGGCGCCGGCCTCGGCCGCACCGGCACGAACTCGCTGAAGCTCGCCCTCGAGCGCCTGCTGGGCGGCCCCTGCTACCACATGATCGAGGTGATCGAGCGGGCGCAGGACGTGCCGGTGTGGCACGACGCGCTGCGCGGCCGCCCGCCGGACTGGCGCACGTTCCCCACGGGCTACGCCGCCACCGTCGACTGGCCGGCGTGCGCCTTCTGGGCCGAGCTGGCGGCGGCGCACCCCGACGCGCACATCCTGCTCTCGGTGCGGGACAGCGCCGAGACCTGGTGGCGCAGCTTCGAGGCGACCATCGTCGCGGGGCTCACCCGGCCCGTGCCGCCCGACCGGCCCGACTGGGCGGTGCGGCGGGCGATGACGCTCGACATGATCGCGGCGTTCACGCCCGGGTGGCGGGAGCCCGAGGCCGCGCAGGCCGCGTACGAGGCGCACAACACCGCCGTGCGCGCGGCCGTGCCCGCCGAGCGGCTGATCGAGTGGCAGCCCGGCGACGGCTGGGAGCCGCTCTGCTCGCGGCTCGGGCTCGCGACGCCCGCAGAGCCCTTCCCGAACGTGAACTCGACCGAGGAGTTCCAGGCCACGCAGCACGCGCCGGCCGAGGGTGGCTAGGGCGGCGCTCGAACACGTCGCCGCCCCTAGTAGAGCTGGGCGCGGTAGCGCGCGACCATGGACTCCTGCGACTCGGCGGCCGAGCCGACCTGGTCGCGCATCATCTCGCCCATCGTCGGCAGCTGCGAGCGGTCGATGCGCGCCTCGGGATCCCACAGCCGCGAGCGCATCAGCGCCTTCGCGCAGTGCAGGTAGGCCTCGCGCAACGTGATGCGCAGGATGACGACGGGCGCGCGGCGCGAGACCTGGAACCGCTCGGCGAGCTCGGAGTCGGTGCGCAGCTCGGCCGTGCCGTTCACGCGCAGCGTCTCGTCGACGCCCGGGACCATGAAGAGCAGCCCGACCTCGGGCCGCTGGGTGAGGTTCGTGAGCGAGTCGAGCCGGTTGTTCCCCGGCCGGTCGGGCAGGAGCAGGGTGCGATCGTCCTCCACCACGACGAACCCCGGGTCGCCGCCGCGCGGGGTCGCATCCATGCGGCCCTCGGCGTCGGCCGACGCGAGCACCAGGAACGGCGAGAGGGCGATGAAGCGGCGGCAGTGGCGGTCGAGCCGGTCGAGCTCCTTGCGCACGGCGCGGTCGGTCGGGGGCGCGTGCAGCGCCCGCAGGGCGGCCTCGGAGGTGATCGCGGACATGTCGCCATGGTATCGCTCACCCCTCCGGATCGATCCCGTGCCATGCCGGGACGCGCACGGTGCGCTTGCCCGGCGTCCCGCCCAGGATCACCTTGCGCAGGCTGGTGTCGTTGCCCGTCCTGACCTCATGGATGGCGCCGAGCGGGTTGGCCTGGACGCTCACGTAGTACGTGCCGTTGCGCAGATTGGTGATGTCGAACGACTGCCCCGGCAGCGACTGGACGTAGGTGTCGCCCCAGCCGGAGGGCAGCGTCTCGCGCGTCCAGATCGCGGTCTGGTCGCCGCAGGCGCCGGCGAGGCCGATCTGGTCAGGGTTCCAGACCGCGCCGTGCTGGACGAGGTCGATCGCATCGGTCGGCGCCAGGCAGAAGCCGTCCTTCTGGCTGCGGACGGCGAGCGAGCGGGTCGAGTTGAGCAGCGAGTAGCGCACGAACTGCTGGAAATGCCAGTGCTCGTGGCCGGGCTGGGAGTCATAGAGCAGCGTGCCGACCTTCGCGCGGCCGACGGCGACGCCGCCTCGGAAGAAGTACTGGTAGGCGTCCATGACGTTCGTGCCGGGCCGGCGGAAGCCCTCGATATCCATCGGCGCGGGGCCGTGATCCCACACGGTGGCGCCGAAGTCGAGGTAGTCGTGGCCGTTCTGCGTCTCGGTCGAGATGCCCCACGAGGGCAGCGGCACCAGGTCGGGCAGCGTGGCCGGGTCGGGGTGCGTCACCGTCGGCGCGACGGTCGGCGAGCCGGCCGCAGCGGCGTGGTGCGAGCGCTTGGCGGCGCCGCAGCACGGCGGCGCCTTCACGACCTTGACCGCGACGGTCGTCCTCGCCTGCGCCGGCGGGATCTCGAAGAGCGCGGCGTAGCGCGGCGGGATCGCGACGGTGACGGCGTACGTGCCGAGCTTGAGCGGGATCGACGGCGACGTGTCGTCGATGCCGACCGCCCAGCCGCGGTCGATGCCCCACACCGCGCCGAGCGTGAACGGATTGTTGCCGCAGAACTGCGGGAAGGTCGGGTTGAGCGGCCCCGACGCGTCCATGCGCTGCAGGTTGTAGCCGTCGGGGCAGAAGCTCGCGCTCCCGCTCCAGACGACGCTGCCTGCAGAGTCGCGGACGGTGTAGTGGATGAAGCGGCGCAGGCCGTTCCAGCCGTCGTCGGCCCAGGCCGGCAGCGTGCGCCCGCCGACCTGCCGCAGCTGGATCGGGCTGCGATAGCCGGCCCGGGTCGCATCGACCTGGAAGCTGCCGCCTGAGGAGCCGACGTAGACGCCGACGTCGAGATACACCGGGCTGCCCGGGTACCGGTCGAGCGTCACGCTCGGCGAGGCGCGGACGAGCTCGATGCGGCCGGCCGCAGCCGTGGCCGTCGCGGACGAGGAGACCGTCAGCCCAACGGCCGTCACGGCCAGGGCTGACACGAGCGTTCTGACGGGGTGCATGCGTGCTCCAGAGGTCGGTGACGGGCGTTGGACGCCGATTCTGCCGCGCCGGTTCCACCACGGGGTCGCGGCGGGGTAACGGGTGGGTAACAGCGGCTACCGTCACGGCCCACAGACCAGGAGGATCCCGTGCGCTACATGGTGGTCGAGACGTTCACGCAGGGCGCGCGGCCCGTCTACGAGCGGGCGCGCGACCGCGGCCGGATGCTGCCGGAAGGGCTCGAGTACGTCGACAGCTGGGTCGAGGCCGACCTGCGCCGCTGCTTCCAGCTCATGGAGACCGACGACCCGGCGCTCTTCGGGCGGTGGACGGCCCAGTGGGACGACCTGGGCGAGTTCGAGATCGTGCCCGTGCTCGCGTCGGCCGAGGCAGCCGCGCGGGCGCTGGGCTAGTCAGCCCGCGGCGCGCCCGCCCTGGCAGCCGCCGAGTCGGCCGCGACGACGGCGTCGATCTCGGCCCCGAGGTCGGCCGCGGCGTCGCGGAGATGGCCGAGGATCTCGGCGTTCTCGCCGCCCTTGTCGCGCAGCGCGAGGATCTCCACGTAGCCCACGATCACCGCGAGCGGCGTCCGCAGGCGGTGCGCCAGATCCGGTTGCTCTCCGTGGCCCATGCTCGAACCTTACCGGCTTTGCGACGGATCACCCGATCGGGTGAGGGCACTACCCGAAAGTGGGGGCACACTAGCTGGGGGCACAACGGAGGAGGCATGATGGCTGAGGCAGAGGACGACGTGCGGGCACTTGCGGGGCACATCGATCACGAGCTCGGGCACCGGGTTCACTGGCGGCTCGCCGTTCCCGGCGGGCGCCGGTATCTCGTGTTCGACGGCGACAGCTTCATCGGCGAGGCGGTGGGCTTCACCGGCGTCGAGTCGCTGCTGCGCGCCTGGGTCAGGGGATTCGAGGCGGGCCAGTTCCGGGCCGATCTCGACGAGTTCCTGGCCGAGCTCCTGCGCGAGTCGTAGCGGCCCACCCGCCGGACGGGCACCTGGCGGGCCGATCGGGCCGGTGTAGGATCCTCGTAATGAGGCTTACACTCGGCAGGGGGCTCTAGATGAGCGAGCGCACCGACACCGAGCCGCGCTCGGCGGCGACGGCTCCACCGATCGACCTGCTCGGCGTCGACCACCCGGCGATCATGGCCACCACGGTGTGCTCGATCGTCGAGCACGGCGGCGAACTCCTGATGGTGCGGCAGCTGAACCGCGAGGGCGACGAGCGGTGGAACTTCCCAACCGGCTGGATGGCGCCGGTCGACGAGGACGGCCACGTGCAGCTGCCTGAGGACTCCGTCAACCGCAACCTGCTCATGGAGACCGGGTACGCGGCCTCGGACGCGCAGCTGATCGGCGTCTCGGTCGTGCGCGAGCACGACTCCGACGGGCACCGGGTGGGTACGTCGCTGCGCCTGAACTACCTCTCGGGGCACCCGCGGCAGACGAGCTACGCCGTCAACGACGCGGACATCCTGGGTGCGCCGGAATGGTTCCCGCCGGCCGAGATCGAGGAGCTGATCGCCCGCAAGGAGGTCAAGGGCGAGCTGACGGCGGCCGCCTACCGGCACTGGCGCGAGTACCGCGAGAGCGGCGCGCTCTCGGCCGACGTGATCGACATCCCGAACTGAGCACTCGGCAAGATTCGCCGTAATTCGGTAAGCTAACGGCGGCTATGGCAGGTCGAATGCGATTGGCACTCCTTGCGGCAACGGTTGCAGCGCTTGCTGCGCCTGCGTCTGCAAGCGCTGCGCTGAGCTCCGTCCCGGCCAGTTCCTGGCAGACGAACGGGCGCGTCCGGGCCATCGCGGTCGGGGCGCACAAGATCTTCATCGGCGGCGACTTCACCCGCGTCCGCGGGCCCGGCGCGACCGGCGGCGGCACCGCGCGCAACCACCTGGCCGCGTTCAGCCTGACCACCGGCAAGCTGATGCCGTGGAACCCGCGCACGAACGGCACCGTGACCGCGCTGCGGCTGAACTCGAACGCCACCACCGTGTACATCGGCGGCGGGTTCACCACCATCAACGGCCACTCGCGCGCCCACCTCGGAGCCGTGTCGGCCTCGGGATCGACGCTGCGCCAGTGGCACGCGAACACCAACGGCACGGTCTACGCCATCGCGGTCAGCTCGACCCGGGTCTACGTCGGCGGCAGCTTCGACCACATCAAGGGCATCGGCCGCCACCGGCTGGCGGCGCTCGGCACGTCGAGCAGCGCTCCGGTGGCGCCGTGGCACCCGAACGCGAACTCGACCGTGCGCGCCCTGATCGTGTCGCCGGGCGGCGGGCGCGTGTTCGCCGGTGGCGACTTCACGGCCATGAACGGCAAGTCGCACCCGCACCTGGCGGCGATCAACGTCACGACGGGCGGCACGAGCCCGTATCGCGCCCGCCCGCAGTGGCCGGTGGCCGCGCTGCGCACGACGGGCAAGCAGCTCGTGGTCGGCGGCGGTGGCAACGGCGGCCACATCGCGGTGTACGCATCGGTGAACGGCGCCCGCAAGTGGCTCGCGGTCACCGACGGCGACGTCCAGGGTGTGGCCGTTCTCGGCGGCAGCGTGATCGTCGGCGGCCATTTCAACAACTACTGCGTCGGCGGCACCGGCACCGGCAACCCGCTCGTCTGCAACACGCCGACGGCGCGGCGCAAGCTGCTCGCCCTGTCCCTGGCCACCGGCAAGCTGCTCGCCTGGGATCCCGACGTGGTCGGGAGCACCATCGGCGTCTCGGCCGTCGCGGCCGGCGGCGGCGGGGCGCAGGCCGGCGGCGCCTTCACCAAGGTGCACGGCAAGAACCAGCAGGGCTTCGCCCGCTTCAAGTAGCCTGCGGGGGTGCGGCCCGGCTGTTCGGGTCGTGTGAGGTTTTCGTGAGCGCTGTTGACGCGCACAGGCCCGGGCCGCTATCCCGAGAGCAACGGGAGGCACCGCCCGCCCACGACGAGGGAGATCACATGCAGCACGGTTCGGCCAACTCCACCCTCACCGAGACGATCGCGGACGTCCAGTTCGCGGGCCAGCGGACGGCCAGGATCAACTGGCGCAGCCGCCCCGCGGCGGCGCTGCACCGCGACGCCGCCGCGCACGAGCGCGGGATCGAGCGGCGTCTGCGGCGCGGCCTGCTGCTCGACGGCATCCGCTAGCCGGGCCCGGCTCAGCTCCCGCGGAAGCCGGGCGCCCGCCGCTCGCGAAACGCGGTCACGCCCTCGGCGAAGTCGGCCGTCGCCGCCGCCGTCGTCTGCAGGTGCGCCTCGAGCTCGAGCTGCTCCTCGAGCGTGTGCAGCGGTGCCGCATCGAAGAGCCGCTTGTGCAGGCCGATCGCCACAGTCGGCAGCGCGGTCAGGGTGGCCGCGAGCTCGGCGGCCCGCGCCGCCAGATCCTGCGGCTCGACGACCTCGGACACGAGTCCCCACGCGAGCGCATCCTCGGCGGTCAGCCGCCGCCCGGAGAGCATCCACTCGAGCGCGCGCGCCGGCCCGAGGATGCGGGTGAGGAAGTGCGTCGCCCCCGAGTCGGGCACGAGCCCGATGTTGACGAACGCGGGCACGAACACGGCCCGGCTCGAGGCGATGCGCACGTCGCACGCGGCGGCGAGCGACAGCCCCGCGCCGGCGGCGGCGCCGTTCACCGCAGCGATCACGGGCTTTGCGAGGTCGCGCAGCGCGAGGATGTTCACGTGGTAGGTGCGGCGCAGGAGATCGCCGAGGTCACCGCCCCCGGTGAACGCGGACACGTCCTGGCCGACGCAGAAGCCACGACCGGCGCCGGTGATGACGACCGCTCGCACCGTGCCGTCACTGGCCTCGTCCAGGGCGGCGCGCAGCCCGGCGTGCATCGCATCGTCGAACGCGTTCAGCACGTCCGGGCGGTTCAGAGTGATGGTCAGCACCGCGTCGCGGCGACCGAGCTCAACCTCCACGCGCGCTCCTCTCGTCGAATTGGCCGGCCGGCAGTCTACGTGGCGAGCAGCTCGGCGACGCGCCCGTCGCCGGCCGCGACGTCGATGGGCCGGCGGCCGTCGTCAGTGCGCACCGTGCGATCGGCGCCGTGCTCGAGCAGCAGCCGCACCGAGACCTCATCTCCGCGCCCGGCCGCCGAGTGCAGCGGCACGTAGCCGCCATGCTGGCGGGCATCCGGGTCGGCGCCGCGCTCGAGCAGCAGGCCGACGATGGCCGCGTGGCCGCCCGCGGCGGCCGAGTGCAACGGTCGTACCCGGCTCGCGTTGCCGGCCGGGACGTCCGGCGCGGCGCCGGACTCGAGCAGCACCGCAGCCGCCTCGAGCTGGCCGAAGAAGGCCGCCAGATGGAGCGCCGTGAAGCCGTCGGGGCTCTCCGCCGAGACCGCGTTCGGAGCGGCCGTCACGAGCTCCTCGACCCGGCCCACCCGGCCGAGCGCGGCGGCCTCGAACAGGTCGAGCTCGGCGACGGCGTCCGCCAGCTGCTCGGCGAGGCGGGCGTGCCCGCGATAGCGCGCGTGCAGGACGACCGAGACGCCGTCGGGCCCGCGCACGTTCGCGAGCTCCGGGTTCGCGGCGAGCAGGCGCTCGACTGCCGCCGCGTCGCCGGAGTCCGCTGCGTCGACCATCTCCTGAGCGCCCACCTCGGCGATCGCCTCTCCCACTGCCCCCACCCCGATCCGTCGTGTGGGGGCGAACCTAGTGGACGCCGGGTGTCGCTGCAACCCGGCCCACCGCGAATCGCGTCAGAAGAGCAGCTCGGCGACCATGCGGTCTGCGCGCTCGTTGCGCTCGCCGGGCACCCAGCGCACCGTCACCGAGCCGATCTCGCGGGTGAGCTCGACGGCGCGATCGCGCAGCTGGGCGAGGCGTGGGTTGCGAAGCGGCGGCGGCGACGCCCCCATCTGCTCGGCGACGAGGCGGGAGTCGGTGCGCACCTCGACCCGGCCGAGGCCGAGCCGGGCGGCGGCCTCGAGGCCGGCAACCACGGCGCGGTACTCGGCGGTGCCGACGGTCGCGACGCCGATCGCGTCGGCCGCCGCCGCGACCTCGGTGCCGGCGCCGTCCTCGATCACGAACGCATACGCCGCCGGGCCGGGGTTCCCGCGCGATCCGCCGTCGCACCACAGCACCGACCAGCCGGGCGGAGCTGCATGTCCGGTACCCGGCACCTCAGCGCGGGAGCGCTTGGCCAGGCGGCGGCGCTCGGCGTCCTTCAGCGTCTTGCCCGGCTTGCGGACGCCCTTGGTCACCGCGGCCGCTCGTCGGTGACCAGGTGCTGCACGGGCCGGGCGAAGCCGTCGCGCAGGTCGGCGGCCACCGCCGCGGCGACATCGGGCGGCAGGAACGGGCCGGGGGTCGCGCCGGGCGCGTGCCACTCGTGATGGCGGCGGTCGACCGGCGCGCCGGGCAGCGTCTCGCCCGCGCGGGCGAGGAAGTACAGGATCACCTCGTGGCGGTAGTCGCCCGACTCGACGAACAGGTTCTCGCTCACGTACAGCAGCCGCTGCACCGTGACCACGAGCGACGCCTCCTCGATCAGCTCGCGCCGCAGCGCCTCCTCGGCAGTCTCGCCCGGCTCGACACCACCGCCCGGCAGCCAGTAGAACGGCGCCTTCCCCGGATGGTGGGTGCGGTCGAACAGCACCCGCCCCTCGCCGTCGGGGATCACCGCCCGGGCGCGCACCGACATGACCGGGGCGACCGCGGCCGCCCCCTCACCCGGCGGCAAGCGCCCGCTCCGTCTCGTACACCGGCAGCACCCGGCGCAGGAACTCGCCGGTGTGGCTGCCCGGCGTCTCGGCGATCTCCTCGGGGGTGCCCTGCGCGACCACCTCGCCGCCCGCGTCGCCGCCCTCGGGGCCGAGGTCGAGCACCCAGTCGGCCTGCTTGATCACGTCGAGGTTGTGCTCGATCACGAGCACGGTGTTGCCCGCGTCCACGAGCCGCTGCAGCACCTGCAGCAGCTTCTCGATGTCGTACGTGTGCAGGCCCGTCGTCGGCTCGTCGAGGATGTAGAGCGTGCGGCCGGTGGCCACCTTGCTGAGCTCGGTGGCGAGCTTCACCCGCTGGGCCTCGCCGCCCGAGAGCGTCGTCGCGGGCTGGCCGAGGCGCATGTAGTCGAGCCCGACGTCGTGCAGCGTCTGCAGCCGCCGGCGCAGCTTCGGGATCTTGGCGAAGAACTCGAGCGCCTCCTCGACCGACATGTCGAGCACGTCGGCGATCGACTTGCCCTTGAACTTGACCTCGAGCGTCTCGCGGTTGTAGCGGCGCCCGTGGCACACCTCGCAGTTGATGTAGACGTCGGGCAGGAAGTGCATCTCGATCTTGATGGTGCCGTCGCCGCGGCACGTCTCGCAGCGGCCGCCCTTGACGTTGAACGAGAACCGGCCCGGCTTGTAGCCGCGGGCGCGGGCGTCCGGCGAGGTCGCGTAGAGCGCCCTGATGTGGTCGAAGAGCCCCGTGTAGGTGGCTGGGTTGGAGCGCGGTGTGCGGCCGATCGGCGACTGGTCGATGTCGATCACCTTGTCGAACGCCTCGATCCCCCGCACCGTCCGGTGCGCGCCCGGCTTCACCCGTGCACGGTTCAGACGGTTCGCGAGCGATTTGAAGATGACGTCGTTCACGAGCGTGCTCTTGCCCGACCCGCTCACGCCGGTGACGCAGATCAGCTTGCTCGACCGGGAGATCGACATCGATCTCCTTCAGGTTGTGCTCGCTGCGCCGCCTGGACGCCGAACCAGCCGGCGTCGTGCATGCGCCTGTCGGGCACCGGGATGCCGCGCCGGCCGGACAGGTAGGCGCCGGTGATCGACCGCTCCGATTCCATCACCTCGGCGGCCGTCCCCACCGCCACCACATGCCCGCCGTGCTCGCCCGCGCCCGGCCCCATGTCGACGACGTGGTCGGCCGCCCGGATCGTCTCCTCGTCGTGCTCGACCACGATCACCGTGTTGCCGAGCTCGCGCAGCCGCTCGAGGGTCGCCAGGAGCTTCGCGTTGTCGCGCTGGTGCAGGCCGATCGACGGCTCATCCAGGATGTAGAGCACCCCCATGAGCGACGACCCGATCTGCGTCGCCAGCCGGATGCGCTGCGCCTCGCCGCCCGACAGGCTCGCGGCCGCCCGGCCCAGGGTGAGGTAGCCGACGCCGACGTCGGACAGGAACGTGAGCCGCTCGCGGATCTCCTTGAGGATGCGCACGCCGATCGAGCGCTCCGTCTTCGAGAGCTCGAGCGCGTCGACGAACTCGATCGCCGCCGTCACCGACATGCGCGTCACACCGGCGATGTTCAGGCCGCCGACGGTCACGGCGAGGCTCGTCTCCTTGAGCCGGTCGCCGTGGCACGCCGGGCAGGGCTTCAGCGCCATGTACTCCTCGATCCGCTCCTTCTGGTAGGCCGAGTCGGTCTCGCGGTAGCGCCGCTCGAGGCTGGGCACGATGCCCTCGAACGCGAGCATGTAGCTGCGCTTGCGGTTCATGCGGTTGCGGTAGCTGACGTAGAGCTTCTCGCCGCCCGTGCCCTGCAGGAACAGGTTGCGATGCTCCTCGGACAGGTCCGCCCACGGCGTGTCGAGGTCGACCTCGTAGCGGTCGGCGATCGCCTGGATCACCTGCGTGTAGAAGTTCGAGTTGATCACCGTCCACGGCACGAGCGCGCCCTGGGCGATCGAGAGGCTCGGGTCGGGCACGACCAGATCGGGATCGATCTCGCGCTGGCGTGCCGAGGCCCGGTGCAGCGCGGGCACGCGCCGTGGGGCGAGTTGAACGAGAAGATGCGCGGCGCGAGCTCGGGCAGCGAGATGCCGTCGTCGGGGCACGCGAACTTCTCGGAGTACGTCATCGTGGCGCCGTCGACGATCGCGACCTCGACGAGGCCCTCGGCCAGCCGCAGCGCCGTCTCGACCGAGTCGGTCAGGCGCGTGCGCAGCCCGGGCTTCATCACCAGCCGGTCGACCACCACCGAGATCGAGTGCCGCACCTGCTTGTCGAGGTCGATCGGCTCCTCGAGCAGCAGCTGCTGCCCGTCGACCTTGACGCGCGTGTAGCCGTCGCCGCGCAGCTGCTCGAAGAGCTCGCGGTACTCGCCCTTGCGCGTGCGCACGACCGGCGAGTCGACCGTGAACCGCGTCCCCTCGGGCAGCGCCAGCACCTGCTCGACGATCTGCTCGGCCGTCTGGCCGGTGATCTCGCGGCCGCACTTGGGGCAGTGCGGGTGGCCGACGCGGGCGTAGAGCAGGCGCAGATAGTCGTAGATCTCGGTCACCGTGCCGACGGTCGACCGCGGGTTGCGGGCGGTGGTCTTCTGGTCGATCGAGATCGCCGGCGAGAGCCCCTCGATCGAGTCGACGTCGGGCTTGTCCATCTGGCCCAGGAACTGGCGCGCGTACGCCGAGAGCGACTCGACGTAGCGGCGCTGGCCCTCGGCGTAGAGGGTGTCGAAGGCGAGGCTCGACTTGCCCGAGCCCGACAGGCCGGTGATCACGACCAGCCGGTCGCGCGGCAGGCTGACCGTGACGTCCTTGAGGTTGTGCTCGCGCGCGCCCCGGATGACGATGTGCTCGTGCGCCACCTAACTCCTTAATCGCTGGAAACCGCATGTTCAAGCGGAAAACAGCCACATTCTAGCAACCCCCGCACATACGAACGTGCGTTCGTCACCCTACCACGCCGGCGCGGACGGAGGCCTCCGGAAGGTGGATCAGGTGGTGGCGATCTCGCACCACACGCAGGTGCCGACCCCGGTCTCGACGCCCCAGTCGGCGGCGAGCCGGTCGACGAGCTGCAGACCCCATCCCGACGTGCTCGACGGATCGACGGGCCGTAGCACGGGGCGCGTCCCGGACGAGGCGGAGTCGACCACCTCGATCCGCACGCACCCTCCCCGGTGCTCGATGACGACGTCGATGAAGCCGTCGCCCTCGCGGATGCCGTGCACGATGCTGTTCGTCACGAGCTCGGTCACGAGCAGGCGCGCCGACTCGAGCACGGGCTCGGGCAGGGCGGGCTCGAGGCTGCCGACGGCGCGGCGCGCCTCGGCCACGACCGCGGGGTCGCACCCCAGCCGCAGGCGCGTGCACGTGGAGCCTGGCGCCGCCGATACGTCGTGGTGGTTCGCTCCTGCCTCCCTGTCTCGCGCCGTCACGCCGACGCCCCTCCGGACCCCTCCGGTTGCCGTGATCCCCGGCCGGCGGGCCCACCCCGCCCGGCCCGGTGTGTACTTCCACCCTGGAGCCTAGCGCGGCCGCCGCCGTTCTGGTATGCCGCCCGACCGGTCGTTGTCACGGGCTACCGCAGCGCGCCCGGCGCGAGCGCAGAGGGCGTCCAGCGCGGACGTGCCGCCGCGCGGTCCTCGGCCAGCCCGAGCAGGAGCCCGAGCACGAGGTCGGGGTCGGCGAGCCGGCGCAGCCCGAAGAGCAGCTCGCTGCCGCCGCCCGTGTATACGACAACCCCGCCGTAGTGCAGCATGCGACCGGCCACGGGGCAGACGATCTCGAAGTCGCTGATCGCAGTCAGCGGCACGATCGCAGCCCGCCGGTCCACCCCGACCCGCGAGCAGCACAGCGCGGCGGTCGGTGACGACGAGCAGCCGCCGCTGCCAGCGGGCGACCGCGCGGACGAGGCCGAGCAGCGCCCGGGCGGCGACGAGCGCCGCGACGAGCACCGGTATCAGGCGGACGGCCGCTGGCAGGTCGAGGCCGGCGGCGAGGATCGCACCGACGGCAGCGAGGGTGACGACGGCCGCCGCGCGCAGGAACGGCCCGAGCAGGACGACGCCGTGCTCGCGGCTGACCAGGTGCACATGCTCACCGGGGGCGAGCAGACGATCGATCTTGGCCATGCCGGGGAGGATTCGCCGCGACCGGGCCGATCTCCTCTCCCGCGGCCCGGTGCACGCGGGGCAGGGATCCGGCTCCCGGCGGGGAATGCCGACTGCTCCGGGCGCGCACGGACGCGCTGCCCCAAGACGAGGACAGGGCCGTGCACGAGAGCACCGCGTCCCCGACCCCCGGCGGCGAGTCGGCGGTCACCGAGCAACTGCTGCGGCTTCTCGAGGCCGCGATCTACATCGCCGTGGGCGTCCTTCTGACGGTCGCGGCCGGGTTCCTGCTGGTCGGGACGGTGAACGACCTGCGTCACGCCGTCGACAACGGCTCGAACGCCGTCAGCATCGGCGTGCTCGTCCTCGACCGTATCCTGCTGCTGCTGATCGTCGCCGAGTTCGTCTACACGCTCGGCCTGGTCGTCCACACCCACCGCCTCTCGGCCGAGCCGTTCCTCTACATCGGCCTCGTCGCGGTGGTGCGGCGCACGCTCATCGTGACGGCGTCGATCGAGCGCCTGCCGCCCGCGGGCCACGCCCTCACGAACCTTCTGCTCCAGCTCGGCCTGCTGAGCCTGCTCGCACTCTCGCTCGCGTGCGCGATCTACCTCGTGCGCCGTAGCGGCCAGGAGACCGTCTGACTAGGCGCTCGCCGTCGCCTGGAGGTCGCGGCGCAGCTCCTTGATCTCGTCGCGCAGCTTGGCCGCGTACTCGAAGCGCAGCTCCTCGGCGGCGGCGAACATCTCCTCCTCGAGCTCGATCACGAGCTTCTCGATCTCGTCGCGGCCCATCGTCTCGGCCTCGCCGCCGCGGCGGCGCCGGCCGGGCACGTGCGGCTGGGAGTCGAGCGACAGGAACTCGGCGATGTCGGACACGCCCTTGCGGATCGAGGTCGGCGTGATGCCGTGCTCCTCGTTGTAGGCGATCTGGATCGCCCGCCGCCGGTTCGTCTCGTCGATCGCGCAGCGGATCGCCTCGGTCATCTTGTCGGCGTACATGATCACCCGGCCGTTGACATTTCGGGCGGCGCGGCCGATCGTCTGCACGAGCGCCGTCTGCCCGCGCAGGAAGCCCTCCTTGTCGGCGTCCAGGATGGCGACCAGCGACACCTCGGGCAGGTCGAGGCCCTCGCGCAGGAGGTTCACGCCCACCAGCACGTCGTAGTCGCCGAGGCGCAGCTCGCGGATCACCTTGATCCGCTCGAGCGTGTCGATCTCGGAGTGCAGGTAGCGGGTGCGGACGCCCGACTCGAGCAGGTAGTCGGTCAGGTCCTCGGACATCTTCTTCGTCAGCGTCGTCACGAGCACGCGCTCGCCGGCCTCGGCCCGCGCGCGGATCTCGCCCAGCAGGTCGTCGATCTGGCGCCGCGTGGGCCGCACCTCGACCTCGGGGTCGATGAGGCCGGTCGGGCGGATGATCTGCTCGGCGACGTGCGTCGAGTGGCGCAGCTCGAACGGGCCCGGCGTGGCCGACACGTACAGCAGCTGGTTGGCGCGGTCGAGGAACTCGTCGAAGCGCAGCGGCCGGTTGTCGAGCGCCGACGGCAGCCGGAACCCGAACTCGACCAGCGTCTGCTTGCGCGAGCGGTCGCCCTCGTACATGCCGCCGATCTGGGGCACGGTCTGGTGCGACTCGTCGCAGATGATCAGGAAGTCCTTGGGGAAGTAGTCGAGCAGCGAGTGGCCCGGCGTGCCCGGCTCGCGGCCGTCGAGATGGCGGGAGTAGTTCTCGATGCCGTTGCAGAAGCCGACCTCGCGCAGCATCTCCATGTCGTACTCGGTGCGCGAGCGCAGGCGGTGGGCCTCGAGCATCTTGCCCTCGCCCTCGAGCTCCGCCAGCCGTCCCCGCAGCTCCTCCTGCACCGAGCGGATCGCCGGCTCGAGCTTCTCGCGCTCCATGGCGTAGTGCGTCGCCGGGTAGATGCCGAGGTGCTCCAGGCGCGCGTAGACCTCGCCGGTCATCGGGTCGAAGTGGGTGATCGCCTCGACCTCGTCGCCGAAGAGGCTGATCCGGTACGCGGTCTCCATGTTCGCCGGCTGCACCTCGATCACATCGCCGCGGACGCGGAACCGGCCGCGGCCCATGACCACGTCGTTGCGCTGGTAGTGGATGTCGACCAGCTTGCGCAGGATGTCCTCGCGCGCCTTCTCCTCGCCGACCGACAGGAACAGCACGAGCTCGGAGTAGCTCTCGGGCGAGCCGATGCCGTAGATGCACGAGACCGACGCCACGATCACGACGTCGCGGCGGGCGAAGAGCGCGGCCGTGGCCGCGTGCCGCAGGCGGTCGATGTCGTCGTTGATCGAAGAGTCCTTCTCGATGTAGGTGTCCGACGACGGCAGGTACGCCTCGGGCTGGTAGTAGTCGTAGTAGCTGACGAAGTACTCGACCGCGTTGCGCGGGAAGTACTCGCGGAACTCGTTGCAGAGCTGGGCCGCGAGCGTCTTGTTGTGCGCGATCACGAGCGTCGGCCGGTTCGAGCCGCTCGATGACGCGCGCCATCGTGTGGGTCTTGCCGGTCGCCGTCGCGCCGAGCAGGGTCTGGTGGCGGTCGCCGCGGCCGATGCTCTCGGCCAGCTCGGCGATCGCGCGCGGCTGGTCGCCGGTGGGCTTGTACGCGGCGGAGACGGTCAGATCGGGCACGGCGTTCAGTGTATCTGCGCCCCTGTACGATCGCGGCCCGTGTCCGCGCCGATCCCGTTTCGCTACCCCACGCCCCCGCTGACGGACGGCCCGCTCGTGCTGCGGCCCTGGGCCACGGCCGATCTCGACGCCCTCGTGGCGATCTGCGACGACCTGGACGTCGGCCGGTTCACGCCGCTGCCCACGCCGTACACGCACGCGGACGGGCGGGCGTGGCTCGACGGGTCGCTCGGGCGCATGCAGGCGGGCGAGGAGCTCTCGCTGGCGATCCACGAGGCCGGGCACGGGCCCGTCGGCACGATCGGGGTGCGGGTCGACGACGGCGACCGCGACGTCGCCGAGCTGGGCTACGTGGTGGCCCGCCCGGCGCGCGGCCGCGGCATCGCCACGCGGTCGGTGCGGCTGCTCGGGGAATGGGTGCTGCGTGAGTGGGGCGCGGCCCGCCTGCAGCTGACGACGAGCATCGACAACGCAGCCTCGCAAATCGTCGCCGAGCGGGCCGGGTACGTGCGTGAGGGCGTCCTGCGCTCGTGGGCCGAAAACCGCGGCCGGCGTGTCGACCTGGTCATGTACTCGCGCCTGCCGGGGGACCGATGACGGCGCCGATCGATCTCCCGTCCCTGCTGCACGACGGCGGCGTGGGCCTGCGAGGGTGGCGGGCGCAGGACGTGCCCGAGATCGTGGCGATGTCGCGCGACCCCGAGACGATCCGCTTCACGAGCGTCCCCGACCCCTACGACGAGGACTCGGCCCGCTTCTGGCTCGCCCTGCAGCCGGCGCGGCTGCGGGCGGGCGACGGCGCGGCGTTCGCGATCGTCGAGCCGCCGGCCGACCGGCCGCTCGGCGCGATCGGCGTGCGCGTCCTGCACGGCCGCGGCATCGCCGAGATCGGCTACCACATGGCCGCGGACGCCCGCGGCCGCGGCCTGGTGACCGCCGCCCTGCGGCTGCTCTCGGCGTGGGCATTCGCGACGCTCCCGGTCGCGCGGCTGCAGCTGACGACGCACCTGGACAACCCCGCCTCGCAGCGCGTGGCCGAGAAGGCGGGCTACACGCGCGAGGCGGTGCTGCGCTCGTGGGCCGAGCAGCGCGACGTGCGCGTCGACCTGGTCATGTACTCCCTGCTCCCGGGTGAATAACCGGGCCAGGCACCGGTTATTCACCGAGCCCGGGTGGTGCTGGCACCGGTGACCGGGGCCAGGCACCTGAATACCGGGGGTCTCACCCCGTTCATTCATACGAGGGGGCGCTCGCGCAGGTAGGGCAGCGGGCGCGACGGGTCGGGCGAGTCGATCTCGCGGGCCAGCCGGTGGCCGTCGAAGATGGCGTCGGCGATCAGTCGCGGCGCGACGCAGTCGCCGATGGCGTGCACGGCCTCGATCCCCGCCTGGGCGAGGGCTTCGTGGTCGGCCGCGAGCGCCCGGTGCAGGCCGTCGTCCGACAGCCGCTGCGTGACCAGGACGACGCCGTCTGCCTCGACCCGGAACGGCGCGCCGAACTCGTCGGCCGCCGTGACACCGCCGGCGTCGATCGACGTGGCGGTCGCGCCGCGGTACGCGCGAATGCCGAGGTCGTGCAGGCGGCGGCGCAGGCGCACGCCCTCGAGCGTCTGGTCGCAGTAGTGGGCGACGAGGTCGAAGCACGTGAGCAGCGAGACGTCGCGCCCCTCGGCCCGCAGCACCTCGGCGATCCCGGCGCCGGTGAAGTAGCCCTCGTAGTCGATCACGCACACGCGCTCGCCCGGCGGCCGCAGGCCGTCGACCATCACCTGCTCGGGCGTGAGCACGTGCGCCTGGCCCTCCCCCGCGCCCGGGATCGTCGCGCGCGTGATCCCCGAGAGCCCGTCGGCCGACCAGCGCGCGCCGGTGGCCACGATCACGAGGTCGCCGCCGTAGGCGCGGGCGGCGGCGGCGTCCATGCGCGTTCCCGGCACGAACTCCAGGTTCGGCAGGCGCTCGATCTGGACGCGGCGGTAGTCGATCACCCGCCCCCACTCGCCCAGCCCCGGCAGCCGCGTCACCCAGCGCATACACCCGCCGATGTCATCGCCGGCATCGACCAGGTGCACGACCTCGAGACCGCGTTTGGCGAGCACGATCGCGCACTCCATGCCGGCCGGGCCGGCCCCGATCACGACAGCGGTGCGATCGGCGTTGCGCGCGCGCTCGAACCGCTCGGGATGCCAGCCGCGGCGGTGCTCCTCGCCGGCCGTCGCGTTCTGCGTGCAGCCCAGGTGGCGGCCCCAGATCGAGCGCGAGTAGCACGCGTTGCAGCCGATGCACTCGCGGATCTCGTCGTAGCGGCCCTGCTCGATCTTCACCGGCAGGAACGGGTCGGAGATCGACGGCCGCGCCGCCCCGATCAGGTCGGCCGCGCCGCTGCGAACGACCTCGGCCATGCGGTCGGGGTCGGTGAACCGGCCGACGACCACGATCGGCTTCGCCGTCGCCTGCCTGGCCCGGCCCGACCACTCGAGCTGGTAGCCCTGCTCGAAGAACCGCGACGGCCCGCTGTCGACCCGCTCCCACCCCGAGAGCGCACCGATGGTCACGTCCCACAGGTCGACCATGGGATCGGCGCGGCGGATGAACTCCAGGCCCTCCTCGAGCACGACCCCCGAGCCCTCGAGGGTGTCTGCGGCGATCCGCACCGCGATTGCGCACTCCGACCCCACCGCCTCGCGCACGAGCTCGATCGCCTCGAGCCAGAAGCGGGCCCGGTTCTCGAACGTCCCCCCGTAGGCATCGGTGCGACGGTTGTAGACCGGCGAGAGGAACTGGGTCGGCAGGTAGGTGTGCGACCCGTACACGTAGACGATGTCGAAGCCCGCCTCACGCGCCCGGCGGGCGGCGGCGACCCACTCGGCCTGCACGCGGCGGATGTCGGCGACGTCCATCACGCGCGGGATCGTGATGCCGTCGAAGTCGCTCGAGAGCTGTGACGGGGCGAGCGGCGGCAGGCGCGACTCGCGCGTCTCGGCGTAGAGGCCGCCGTGCCACAGCTCGACGCCCGCGAGCGCGCCGTGCCGGTGCGCCTCGGCGGTCATCAGCCGCAGCGCGCGCACGTCCTCGTCGTCCCACAGCCGCGCGGACACGTACGGCGACTCGTCGGTCTCCGCGCTGATCGAGCAGTACTCGGTGCACACCGCCGCCCAGCCGCCCTCGGCCTTCATGCCGCGAAACGCCGCCTGCGTCCACGGCTTCTCGACCCCGAATCCGGTGCAGTGCGGCACCTGGTAGAAGCGGTTGCGCAGCGTCTTTGGCCCGATCGGCACGGGCTCGAACAGCACGTCGTGACGGGCCAGCCGACTCATCAGCCGTCGGCGTCGAGCTCGGCCTTGCGCCGGGCGATGTGCTCGAGGAGCTGCTCGTCGAGCGCCGCGTCGATCCCGGGATCCTCCCAGGAGTCGAGCAGGCGCTTCCACTCGGCCGTCGCCGCCCGGTCGGACGTGATCGAGCCCTGCTTCTCCCAGGTCACGTAGGACTGCGAGCGGAAGAGCGGGCTCATGAACGCCCACTCGCGGAAATGGGCCAGCGTATGGTCGGCGGCCAGGAACATCCCGCCGGGCCCCTCGGCGCGCACGGCGTCCATGGCGAACTCCTCGTCGCCCATGCCGACGGGCCTGCCGAGGATGTCGAACATGCGCAGGAGCTCGAGGTCGAGGGCGACCTTCTCGTAGCACGCGGTCAGCCCGCCCTCGAGCCAGCCGGCTGCGTGCAGGACGAAGTCGGCCGGAGCGAGCATGGTCGCCCACAGCGTGTTCATCGTCTCGGCCGCCGCCTGGGCGTCGAGCGCGTTGGACGAGCAGAGTCCGCCGCCGCCGCGATAGGGCAGCCCGTAGCGGCGCGCGAGCTGGCCGCCGGCGAGGGTGCCGATGACCGACTCCGGCGTCCCGAACGCCGGCCCGCCGGTGCGCATGTCGACCGCGGTGAAGAACGACCCGAAGAGGCACGGCGCACCCGGCCGGAACGCCTGCACGAGCGCGATGCCGGTGAGCGCCTCGGCCACCTGCAGCGCCAGGCCGCCGGCCACGCTCACGGGGGCGGTCGCGCCGGCGAGCAGGAACGGAGTGACGATCACGGGCTGGTTCGCGCGCGCCCACTCGTACAGCGCGTCCACCATGAGGAAGTCCCACACGAGCGGGCTGTTCGGGTTGACGACGCCCATGATCGCGGGCGTGCGCTCGATCCGCTCGCGCCCGCCGCAGGCGATCGCCGCGAGGTCGACGGCGTCGCGCGCCTTGGGGCCTGACGTGCCGTAGCAGACGTAGGGCTTGTCCGACCAGCGGATGATCGAGTAGTCCATGTCGAGGTGGCGGCTGTGCTCGCTCAGGTCACCCGCCTCGACGGTGCCGCTCTGCTGGCACGTCATCAGCTCCGCCGCGTGCGCGATCTTGACGAGCTCGACGTGGTCGGCGATGCCGCCCTCGCGCCGTCCGCGCTCGAGATCGGAGCAGAAGGGTGAGCCGCCGACCGGGGCGAGCACCGGGCGCCCGCCCCCGATCGTGACCGCGCGGTCGGGGTTGCGCGGAGCGAGGGTGAAGCTCGCCGGCGCGCCCGCCACCATCTCCATCACGAACTCGCGGTCCCAGCGCACGCGCTCGCCGTCGACGTCCTGGCCGAGGGCGCGCAAGAGCTCGAGGGCGCGCTCGTGGCGCACGTCGGTGCCGATCTCCTCCAGGATCGTCATCGCGCGCTCGTGCACCGCCTCGACGTCGTCGGGCGTCAGGATCGAGATCGCCTCCACCGCGGCGACTGTACCAGCGCCGCAGCCGCCCACGCTCGCCGGTGTGGCGCCGGCGCGTGTATCGTCGCGGACGTGAGCGTCGTGTTCGAGCAGGCCGTCGCCGTCGGGGCCTCGCCGAAGGAGGTGTTCGCGTTCCTGCATGCGCCCGACAGCCGCCAGGAGTGGGACGCGGTGGTCGACGGCGCCCACCTCGAGGGCGGCGACGTGCCCGCCGTCGGCACGCGCCTGCACCTGCACGGTCGCCGGACCGCCCCATCGTGGGTGGGCGAGTACACCGAGCTCGATGCGCCGCGGCGATCGGTGCTGCGCCTGGTCGAGGGAGTCGGGATGCCGTTCTCGGCGTTCAGCCAGACGATCGCGGTGACCGCGCGCAAGGGCGGCAGCACGGTCGTGCTGCGGGTCGAGTACCAGCCGCGCGGCGTCGCCCGCCTCCTCGAGCCCGTCGTCCTCCGGCCGCGCCTGGCGACCGCGACGCGCAAGTCGATCGCGAACATCGCGCGGCGGTTCGAATGAGCACGGACGAGGGCCCAACCGCAGCCGCCGACTACGACCTCGTGTTCGCCGACTGGGACGACGTCACCGAGCGCGTCGTCGCGATCATGAACGCCCACCTCCCGGTCGCGCGCGGCACGCTCCTCGACGCGACCTGCCGCACCGGCATGGCCTGCGACGCGGCCACGCGCCTGGGCTGGGACGTGATCGGCGCCGACCCGTCTCCGGCCATGCTCGACCGCGCCCGCGAGCGGCTGCCGGCGGCACGGTTCGTCGTCACCGACCTGCGCCACCTCCACGACGGGGTGCAGCACACCGCCGACGCCGTGGTGTCGATCGGTGACGGGCTCGCGTCGGTCGAGCGCACCGAGCTCGCCGCCGCCGTCTCCGAGATCCGCCGCTGCACCCGTCTCGGCGGCGCGGTCGTACTCGCCGTCCGCGACTTCACCGCCCTGCGCTCGGCGGTGTGGCGTGACGATCCGGTCTGCCGCGTCACGGCGCTCTTCGTCCCCCGCGGCGACCGCCGGGTGGAGTACACACTGCAGGTCGAGGACGCCGATGGGCTGCGGGCGCACACGCACATCCTCCAGCCCGTGTCGGAGCTGGGGCTGCGGGCGGCGATGGATGCGGCCGGTTTCCGCGTCCGCCGCACGGGGAAGATGCTCGGGCGTGTGGTGCTTTCCGGCGTGGCGGTGTGACGGCTCGTGAGTGAGGCGGGCAAGGTGCCGGTCGAGCTCGAGGGCGTCCCCGAGACGCTCCTGTGGACGCTCTACCATCGCGCCGCCGAGGCCCGCAGGCCGGACGCGGTGATCGCCGACCCGAAGGCCGTCGAGCTCGTCGAGCGGATCGGCTTTCCGTTCGCAGAGCGGTTCGGCCCGGCGGCGCCGCGGCTGGCGCAGTGGCAGGCGCTGCGCGCGGCGTGCTTCGACCGTGCGGTCACGCGCTATCTCGCCCGCCGGCCCGACGCCACCGTCGTCGCGCTGGGAGAGGGGCTCGAGACGCAGTTCTGGCGGGTCGACAACGGCCGTGTGCGCTGGCTGACGGTCGACCTGCCCGAGACGATCGCGGTGCGGCGCCGGCTGCTGCCCGAACCGCCGCGCGGCCGCATGCTCGCCTGCTCCGCCGTCGACACGCGCTGGCTCGACGAGGCCGACGCGTCCTCCGGCATCTTGGTCACCGCCCAGGGACTCCTCATGTACCTCACGCCGGCCGAGGTGCACGGCCTGATCGAGACCTGCGCCGCGCGGATCGAGTCCGGCGAGCTCGTGTTCGACGCCGTGTCGCGCCGGCTCAGCGAGCGCAGCATGCGCGGCGCGATCGGCGGCCCGGGCGGCTATGCGCCGCCGCCGTGGACGTGGGGCATCGACGCGGACGACCGCCGCGCCATCCGCCGCCTGCCCAACGTGTCCGCGCTCGAGACGCTGCGGATCCCGCGCGGCCGCGGGCCCCTTTTCGGCGCCGTGCTGCCGGCCCTCAGCCGGATCCCGCGGATGCGCGTCGCGCTGCTCTCGATCATGCGGGCGCAGCTCGGTGAATAACCGGTGCCCCGGCACCGGATATTCAGCGCAGGCCGTACGCGCGGCGATAGAGGCGCTGGGCAGCGCGGACGTCCCTGACGTACTCGCGCGTCGCCGCGAACTGCAGCTGCACCCTGTGGCCGGCAGGGGTGTGCGCGATCCACCGGTCGACGTTGGTCTGGCCCGCGTTATAGGCGGCCAGGGCGAGGTCGGTCGCGTCGCGGCGGCCCGCGTACTTGCGCTCGAGGTGGTTCAGGTACCAGCAGCCGTAGCGGATGTTCAGGTCGGGGACGTAGAGATCCTGCGGAATGCGGAAGTGGTTGCCGTTGGTGTGCTCGGCGATGCCGCGCGCCGTCGACGGCAGCAGCTGCATGAGCCCGATCGCGCCGGCGCTCGAGCGTGTGTCGGCCCGGAACCGCGACTCCTCGTAGATCACCGCGGCCACGAGCGCCGGGTCGAGGTGGTAGATGCGGGCGTAGCCGACGACGTCCGTCCGGTACTCGAGCGGATGCCGGAACCGCACCCACCACCCTGGCTGCGTGTGCTGCAGGTATGCGTAGCCGGCCCCGGCGACGACGGCCATCGCCGCCAGCCCGAGGAAGATCCGCCTGATCATCGCCGCAGCCGCTCCACCAGCCGCGCCACGAACCGGTCGAGATCCTCCAGCGTGCCCGTGTTCTCGTACACGTAGTCGCTGCGGGCCGCCTTCTCGGCCTCGGGCAGCTGGTGCGCCATCTGCCGGTGCGCCCCCGGACGGCGGCCCTCGCGCGTCTCCGCCGGGGCCGTCACCGTCACGATGACGTCGTAGCGGTCGGCGACGCCCACCTCGAAGAGCGTCGGCGCCTCGTGCACGAGCAGCCGCGCCCCGGCGCTCGACTCGCGGTCGCGCCAGGCGGCGAACTCGTCGGCCAAGAGCGGCAGGAGCAGCCCTTCCAGCCAGCGCAGCTCGGCGGCGTCGGCGAACACGATCCGCCCGATCGCCGCCCGGTCGACCGCGCCGTCAGGGCCGATCACCTGGTCGCCGAAGTGCTCGGCGACCGCGCGCTTGACCTCGTCGCGGCCGTACAGCATCCGCACCGACTCGTCGCTCGAGAGCGTGACCGCGCCGTGGCGGCGAAACGCGCGCAGGGCCTCGGACTTGCCCCCGCCGATGCCGCCCGTCAGCCCCACCAGCACCGGGCCACGGGACGCCTCAGGCGTCGCTCGTCGCCTCGTCTCCGGGATCCGGCGAGGCGGCGGCCTCGGCGGTCGGCTCGTCGGCCGCCGGCTCTTCGGCCGTGGGCTCCTCGGCGGCCGGCTCGGCTGCGGGCTCATCGGCGGACGCCTCGGGCGCGGCCTCGGGCTCAGGCTCGGGCTCCGGCTCCGGCTCGGCGGCTGCCGCCGACCCCTCGGCGAACACGTCCTCGGACAGGCCGAGCGCCGGCACCTCGGCCTGGGGCCGCTCGCCCGGCAGGCCCAGGTCGATCGTCTTCACCGGATCGCCCGGCTCGACGCGGCGGAGCGAGAGCGAGAGCCGACGACGGTCGGGGTCGATCTCGATGATCTTGACCTTGACCTCTTCGCCCTGCTGCACGACCTCGCGCGGGTTCTCGACGTGATGCTCGGCGAGCTCCGAGATGTGGATCAGGCCCTCGACGCCGGAGACGATCTCGGCGAACGCCCCGAACGTGACCACCTTGGTGATCTTGCCGGACACGACGTCGCCCTGCTGCGTCTCGTCGATCACGCGCTGCCACGGATCGGTCTGGGTCTGCTTGAGGCCGAGCGAGATGCGCTGGCGGTCGCGGTCGACGTCGAGCACCTTGACGCGCACCTTCTGGCCGATCTCGAGCACCTCGGACGGATGGTTGACGTGGCTCCAGGAGAGCTCCGAGATGTGGATCAGGCCGTCGATGCCGTCCAGGTCGACGAACGCGCCGAAGTCGACGATGTTCGAGATCTGGCCCTCGACCTCGACGCCCGGCGACAGCCGGTCGAGGATCTGCTGGCGCGCCTCCTTGCGCTCCTCCTCGAGGACGGCGCGGCGCGACAGGACGACGTTGTTGCGGCTGCGGTTGAGCTCGATCACCTTGCACAGGAGCGTCTGGTCGCGGTACTCCTCGAGATCCTGGACGCGGCGGATGTCGACCAGGGACGCGGGCAGGAAGCCGCGCACGCCGAGGTCGATGATCAGGCCGCCCTTGACGACCTCGATGACCTTGCCCTCGACCGGCTCGCCGCTCTCGGCGGCGGCCTCGATGCGCTGCCACGCCTTCTCGAACCGGGCGCGCTTCTTCGAGAGGATCAGGCGGCCCTCGGTGTCCTCCTTCTGGAGGACGAGCGCGTCGATCTCCTGCCCGATCTCGACCTCGTCCTCCGGGTTCACCGACCGGCGGATCGAGAGCTCGGAGATCGGGATGACGCCCTCCGACTTGTAGCCGATGTCGACCAGGATCTCGTCCTTGTCGACGCGCACGACGGTGCCGGTGACGACATCGCCCTCGTTGAAGTTCGTCAGGGTGCGGTCGTAGTCGGGGATGAGCTCCCCGTCGACCTCGATCATCCAGGTATCGGTATCTGTTGTCGCCATAGAAGAAGAGAACCTAATGCAGCACTGAACAGGCGGGACCAGGCCCTGCCGAGGGCACAGTATACAAACGGTCTCAGCCCGAGGTGACCAGGTGCCCGCTCGCCTCGATCGCGGCCGACCGCGGGCCCAGGGTGACGGGCCCTGCAGACCCCAGCGTGACCGTGGCGGCGAAGTCCGACGGGTTGACCGCAACCGTCGCGTTCGGGTACGTCCGCGTCCACACCGGTCCGTCCGCCGTCGCGGGGGTCGTCGGCACCGTGCCGGGATCGATCGCATACACCGGGCTGGACGCGCCCGCGGGCGCGACGTAGGCCGAGTCGCGCGGGATCGCGACGAGCAGGAAGCTCGCAAGGCCGTAGAGCTCCTGCGCCCGCGTCAGCCCCGGCCGGTCGCCCACGTAGGTGCCGACGCCCTCGCCCGACGCGTGCCGGAAGTAGCGCAGAAGCGTGTTCCAGTCGGGGCCCGAGACGCGGGCGAAGCCGTCGCGCACGCTGACCGCGTCGGTGCTGTTCACCTGGAAGAAGTCGATCACCGACGGCGGGCCGTTGTCTGCCAGCAGCGAGAAGCCTTGGATCTTCAGCGTCGCCCGGATCAGCGCCAGCGCGTCGGCCAGGTGGCGGCGGCGGCGGGCCTCGGTCATCAGGCTCCCCGTGGCCGGGTCGATGGGCGTGTCGCTCCAGTCCGGGTCGTTGTCGGCGTCGATGATGTTCACCCCGGTCCACCCGCCCGCGGCCAGGCTCTTGCGCACGTGCAGCGCCCACGCCGACTGGTACTTGGGATCGGCGAAGTCGAGCAGCACCCAGCCGGGATGGCCCTGGGAGTGGATCTCGGTGCCCTGGGCCGAGTGCAGGATCCAGCTCGGGTGATGGTCGCGCACCCATGTCAGGCCGAACCCGGCCAGGCCGCAGCCGTTGCACGCGTAGAGCAGCGAGCGCTCCTGCCACGCCGCCACGCTCGGGTCGGGCTTGCGGATCACGCTCGGCAGGTTCCCCCACGACTGCGGCCCGATCACGGCGGTGTACTGGGCGCTCAGGCAGCGGGCGGTCGCGTGCGACGGCGGCTGCGCCGGAGCGAAGGCGAGCGGCACCCCGGGCCGGGGCAGGCCGGTGCACGCGGCGGGCTCGGTCGCGGCGGAGTTGCCCTCGCACGACACCGACACGAGCACCGCCACGATCGTGGCGAGCGCCGTCAGGAACCGCATCGAGTGCAGCGGCCGGACGGCATCCCGATCACCCCGCCGTCGGGCGGCGTGATCACCGCCACCACGTCGACGATGAGCTCGGCGCCGCAGTGGCGGCAGAAGCCGCCCTCCGGCGGGTGGTGGCTGAGCGTGAAGGCGATGTCGGAGTCGAAACCCGCCCCCTGCGCCGAGACGACGCCGTGGCCGTCGCTGACACGGCCGAACTCGAGCCGCACCTCGCCCGTGCGGTCGTCGCCGTCGATGCTGACGCTGCCCGTGGCGACGCCGAGCGCGCAGTCGAGCGCGTCGGCGGCCACCGCCGGCAGGTACAGCTCCGCGACGACGTGCTCGTCGCGCTCGCCGGCGTCGATCCACAGGTAGGTGCCCGGCTCGTCGCCGCGCCGCGCCGGCAGCGCGCTGATCGTCCCCGAGATCTGCGTCCACGTCATTTCGCCTCCAGCCAGGTCGCGCCCACGCCGACGTCGACCCCGAGCGGCGGATCGAGCGGATACGCCCCCGTCATCTCCTCGGCGACGAGCGCCCGCAGCGCCGACACCTCGCCGTCGCCGGCCTCGAAGAGCAGCTCGTCGTGGATCTGCAGCACGAGCCGCGAGCGCCGGCCCTCGTCGCGCAGGCGCCGGTGCGCGCTGATCATCGCCACCTTGATGATGTCGGCGGCGCTGCCCTGCATGACGGTGTTCACCGCCAGGCGCTCGCCCAGGCTGCGCGTCTGGTAGTTCATCGCGCGCAGCTCCGGGATCGGGCGCCGGCGGCCGAACAGGGTCGTCACGTAGCCGTCGGCCTTCGCCCGCTCGACGGTCGCCGCGATGAACTCGTTCACCTTCGGGAACCGGGCCAGATAGGTGTCGATGAAGCTCTGCGCCTCCTCGCGGGAGATGCCGAGCTGCTCGGAGAGGCCGAACGAACTGATGCCGTAGATGATGCCGAAGTTGACCGCCTTGGCCTTGTTGCGCTCGTCGCGGGTGAGCTCGGCCGCGGGCTTGCCGAGCACCTGGGCGGCCGTGACCCGGTGGATGTCCTCGCCGCGCGCGAAGGCCTCGTGCAGCGCCGGCTCGCCCGACAGGTGGGTGAGGATGCGCAGCTCCACCTGCGAGTAGTCGGCCGAGAGCAGCTTGAACCCGTCGCCTGCCACGAACGCGCTTCTGATCTCGCGCCCGAGCGGCGTGCGGATAGGGATGTTCTGCAGGTTCGGGCGGATCGACGAGAGCCGGCCGGTGGCGGCGGTCGTCTGGCTGAAGGTCGTGTGCAGGCGCCCGTCGGCCGGATCGATCAGGTCGGGCAGCGGAACGAGGTAGGTGTTCAGGAGCTTGGACTGCTCGCGCCACTGCTCGACGACATCGACGATGGGGTTCAGGTGGCGGATCTTGGCCAGGACGCGCGCGTCGGTCGAGTAGCCGGTCTTGCCGCGGCGGTCGGAGGGCAGCCCGAGCCGCTCGAAGAGCACCTCGCCGAGCTGCTTTGGCGACCCGATCACGAACGGCCCGCCGGCCAGCTCGTGACACCGGGCCTCGAGCTCCTCGACCTGGTCGGCCAGCTTGGCCGCGATCTCGGCCAGGCGGTAGGTGTCGACGCGGATGCCGGCCGCCTCCATCGCGCCCAGGACGGGCACGAGCGGCAGCTCGATCTGCTCGTAGAGGGCGGTCATCTCGCGCTCGGCCAGCCGCTCGGCGGCGCGCGGGTGCAGGCGGCGCACGGCCGCGGCGGCGCGGACGAGCCCCGCGGTCTCCTCGTCGGCGGCGGCCTGCAGGCCCAGCCCGGCCTCCTCGGCCATCTCGTCGATCTCGTAGGTCGAGCGGCCGGGATCGAGCAGGTACGTGGCCAGGGCGGTGTCGCCCGCGGGCGTGAGCGCCGGGTGCTTCAGGCCGTGGGTGATCACGCGGTGGTCGCGCAGCGCCTCGACGACCTGGGTCGTCGCCGCCTCGACGACGATCACCTCGGCGCCGTCGGCCGTCACGGCCGCCCGGCCGCCGGCCACCGTGAGCGCGACGTCGGCCGCCAGCGCGCGCACGTCGGCCAGCGTGCCCTCGCGCCACTCGAGCTCGACCCCCTCGAGCACCTCCGCCGGCGCGCCCGGCACGGCATCCTCGAGCTCGTCCAGGCGCTTCAGGATCGCCCGCAGCTCGAGCTTGCGGAAGAGCTCCTTCATCGTCGAGCGGTCGGGTGGCGCGGCCACGAGCGCGTCGAAGTCGATGTCGATCTCGAGGTGGCGGTCGATCGTCGCGAGCACCTTGGACTTGGCCGCGTCTTCGGCGGCGGTGCGCAGGTTCTCGCGCCGCTTCTCGCCCGGGACGGCGTCGAGGTTCGCGTAGACGCCCTCCATCGAGCCGAACCTGACCAGAAGCTCGGCGGCCGTCTTGTCGCCGATCCCGGGCACGCCGGGGATGTTGTCCGAGGTGTCGCCCTTGAGGCCGATGAAGTCGGGCACGAGCTCCGGCCCGATGCCGTAGCGCTGCACGATCCGCTCGGGCGTGTACACCACCACGTCGGAGACGCCGCGCGGCGTCATCATGATGCAGACGTTCTCGGACGCGAGCTGGAAGGCGTCGCGATCGGTCGAGACGACGCACACCTTGTGGCCGCCGCGCTCCGCCTTGGCCGCCAGCGTGCCGATGACGTCGTCGGCCTCTTTCCCCGGCACGCGGAAGTTGCGGTACCCGAAGGCCGCGACGATCGGCTCGAAGTACGGCTGCTGCTGGCGCAGGAGGTCGGGCATCGGCCGCCGGTGGGCCTTGTACTCGGCGTCGAGCTCGATGCGCGCCGTGGGCTTCTCGTCCCACGCGACCAGCACGGTCGCCGGGCGGTAGTCGGCCAGGAGCTTCATCAGCATGTTGGCCATGCCGAGCAGCGCGTTCGTGGGGAACCCGTCCACCGTCTGCAGCTCCTCGGGCAGCGCGAAGAACGCGCGGTAGGCGAGCCCGTTGCCGTCGACGAGGAAGACATCGCACTGCTTGGCCGGGGCGTCGTCGAGGTTCAGATCCTTCGGCTGAGCCTGCTTCACCGTGGCCATCCGCCGGAGCGTATCCGAGCGCGGTCCGCAGCGCGCGCGCAGGTGCCGGCGCGCCCGGATACGCTTCCGCCCGTGCCGTTCAACCCGTCGGCCTCATACAGCCTGACGATGCGCGTCGAGATCCCGGCGGTGGCCGGGTCGTTCGCCAAGGTCGCCGCGGCCATCGGCGAGGCCGGCGGCGATCTGGGGGCGATCGACCTCGTGCGCGTCGCCAAGACCCACCGGGTGCGCGACATCACCGTCTCGGCGTCGGACGCCGACCACGGCCAGCAGATCGTGGACGCGGTGCGGGCCGTCGACGGCGTCCGCATCTCGAACGTCTCCGACCGCGTCTTCCTGATGCACCTCGGCGGCAAGATCGAGGTGCAGAACAAGGTGCCCGTGAAGACCCGCGACGACCTCTCGATGGCCTACACGCCGGGCGTCGCCCGGGTGTGCATGGCGATCAACCGCGACCCCGACAAGGTGCGCGCGCTCACGATCAAGCAGAACACGGTCGCGGTCGTCACCGACGGCACGGCCGTGCTCGGGCTCGGCGACATCGGGCCGAAGGCGGCCATGCCGGTGATGGAGGGCAAGGCGATGCTCTTCAAGGAGTTCGCGGGCATCGACGCGTGGCCGCTGTGCCTGGACACGCGCGACACCGACGAGATCATCATGATCGTGAAGGCGATCGCGCCCGGCTTCGGCGGCATCAACCTCGAGGACATCGCTGCGCCGCGCTGCTTCGAGATCGAGGGCCGGCTGCGACGGGAGCTCGACATCCCCGTCTTCCACGACGACCAGCACGGCACTGCGGTCGTCGTGCTCGCCGGCCTCCTGAACGCCGCCAAGGTCGTCGGCAAGCGGATCGAGGACATGCGCGTCGTGCTCGTCGGCGTCGGCGCCGCGGGCGTGGCCGTCAGCAAGCTGCTGATGGAGGCCGGCGTGCGCGACATCGTCGGCTGCGACCGCGAGGGCGCGCTGCACCCCGGCATCAAGGGGCTGACGGCGATCCAGAAGTGGTATGCGCGCAACACGAATCCGCGCCGGTTCGAGGGCACCGCGAACGAGGCGCTGCGCGGCGCCGACGTCTTCATCGGCCTGTCCGGCCCCGGCGCCGTCTCGGTCGAGGCGGTGAAGACGATGGCCGACGACGCGATCGTGTTCGCGATGGCGAACCCCGAGCCCGAGGTGCACCCCGAGGAGATCGAGGGCCACGTGCGCGTGATCGCCACCGGCCGCTCCGACTACCCAAACCAGATCAACAACGTGCTCGCGTTCCCCGGCATCTTCCGCGGGGCGCTCTCGACGGCGGCGACGAGCATCAACGAGGCGATGAACCTGGCGGCGGCGCGGGCGATCGCGTCGGTCGTGCCCGAGGACGAGGTGCACGACGAGTACATCATCCCGAGCGTCTTCAACAAGGCGGTCGTCGAGCTCGTTGCGGCGGCGGTCGGCGAGGCCGCCATGGAGACGGGCGTCGCCCAGCGCAGCATCGAGCCGCCGACCGACCCGGCCGCGATCTACCGCTGAGAGAAGCGGGGACTGTCCCCGGTCACCCGGGGACAGTCCCCACCGTCGTTCAGGCTGCTTCGCTGCGCAGGCCCTGGATCTCGTTCAGGGCTGCGAGCTGCTGCAGAGCATCCGCCTCGAGCTGGCGGACGCGCTCACGCGTCAGGCCGACCGCGCGGCCGATCACGTCGTAGTTCTGGGGTTCGCTGCCGTCGAGGCCGAACCGCATCTCGAGGATGCGGCGCTTGCGCTCGGAGAGGTGGGCGAGCCCGGTCACGAGCATCTCGCGCCGGAGCGTCTCCTCCACGATCTCGTCGGCCTTCGGCGCATCCGCGTCGGCGATCATGTCGCCCATCTCGGAGTCGCCGTCGTCGCCGACCGGCGTGTGCAGCGACGACGTGCGCGGAAGCGCACGCGCGTCGACCACGTCGGGCACGGCCACACCGCTCGCCGCGGCCACCTCGTCGTCGGTCACGTCACGGCCGAGGCGTGCCTCGAGTGCAGCCCGCGTCGCGTCGACGCGGCGGACGCGCTCGGACACGTGGACGGGCAGGCGGATCGTGCGTGACTGGTTGGCGACCGCCCGCTGCACGGCCTGGCGGATCCACCAGGTGGCGTACGTCGAGAACTTCAGGTCGCGGCGCCAGTCGAACTTCTCGACTGCGCGCACGAGGCCGATCGTGCCCTCCTGGATCAGATCCAGGAACGGGACACCGTGGCCGCGGTAGCGCTTGGCCACCGACACCACGAGGCGCAGGTTCGCCTCGATCATGCGCCGCTTGGCAATCGGATCGCCCTGCTCGACGAGCTTGGCCAGACGCTGCTCGTCTTCCTTCATGAGCAGCGGATGGCGCGAGATCTCGTGCAGGTAGCGGTCGAGGCTGTCGGTCGGGCCGGCAGCCACGAGCTCCGCCGCCGCCGCAGCGGCCGCCGCACGCGCGGCTGCGGCGCCGGCCTCGGCGTCGCCAACGGGCACGATCTCGACGCCCTGCTCCGACAGCTCCGTCGTCAGCGCCTCGAGATCCTCATCATCAAGGTCGAGGTCAACCGCAACCGCCGCCAGCTCCTCTTCCGCGAGAAGCCCGCGATCGTCGGCCGACTCGATCATCAGCCGCACACGCGGCTCGTTCATGAGCTCGGTCATCATCCCTCGATAGCCCGGTGGCGGTTGTCCCGCCCGGGCTTGGTGGTTTCTTTCGATGGCTGCCTGCCTGAAGGTGATGCGGTCAGGCTTCTCCGCTGCTCGGCTCGCGCCGCTGCAACGAACGTCGGGGGCAGCCCCCACCCCGACGAATGTATTGTAGCAGAGCACCGCAAGTTTCGCCTGTCTGGCGGCATCCGAATTTAGGGAACATTCATACGGTGGATCGGATCAATAACGATCCATGTATTCGTCGATCTCCCACTGGTGCACCTGCTCGTTGTACGACGCCCACTCCTCCCGCTTCAGGCGCACGTACTCGGTGAAGATGTGGTCGCCGAGCGCCCCGCGCATGACCTCGTCGGCCTCGAGCGCGTCGAGCGCGTGCGACAGGTCGTGCGGCAGGCTCTTGATGCCGAGCGCCTCCGACTCCTCGCCGGTCAGGTGGTAGATGTTGCGGTTGACGGGCTCGGCCGGCACCAGGCCGCGGCTGATCCCGTCGAGCCCGGCCTCGAGCATGCACGCGAGTGCCAGATACGGGTTCGCCGTCGGGTCGGGCGTGCGCAGCTCGATGCGCGTCGAGCGCCCGCGCTTGGACGGGACGCGGATCGCGGCCGAGCGGTTGCCCGGCGACCAGGCGATGTAGACCGGCGCCTCGTATCCCGGCAGCAGGCGCTTGTAGGAGTTCACGGTCGGGTTGGCGACCGACGTGATCGCCGGCAGATGATCGAGCACGCCGGCGATGTAGGCCCGGCACTCCTTCGACAGGCGCAGCTCGTCGCTCTCGTCCAGGAAGGCGTTGTCCGACCCGCGCGCGAGCGACTGGTTCACGTGCATGCCCGAGCCGTTCTCGCCGTGGATCGGCTTGGCCATGAACGTCGCGTGCATGCCGTGGCGGGCCGCGATCGTCTTCACGACCATCCGGAACGTGACCAGGCTGTCGGCGATCGAGAGCGCGTCGGCGTGGCGGAAGTCGATCTCGTGCTGGCCGATCGCGACCTCGTGGTGGGCCGCCTCGAGCTCGAAGCCCATTTGCTGGAGGGTGATCTCGATGTCGCGCCGGCAGTCCTCGCCGCGGTCGAGCGGGTGGACGTCGAAGTACGTGGCGGCGTCGTGCGGGTCGACGGTCGGATTGCCGTCGGCGTCGAGCTTGAAGAGGAAGAACTCGGCCTCGGGGCCGACGTTCATCGTGTAGCCCATGTCGGCGGCCTTCTTCAGCACGCGCTTGAGGTTCGTGCGCGGGTCACCGGCAAACGGCGTGCCGTCGGGATCGGCGACGTCGCAGATCAGCCGGGCCGTGCGCGCCGCCTCGGTGCCGCGCCAGGGCAGCACCGCGTACGTGTTCGGGTCGGGCAGGAAGTACATGTCCGACTGCTCGATGCGCTTGAAGCCGCGGATCGACGAGCCGTCGAACATCAGCTCGTTGTCGAGCGCCTTCTCGAGCTCGTCGACCGGGATGGAGACGTTCTTGACCGGCCCGTACGGCTCGGTGAACTGGAGTCGGACGAAGGCAACGTTGTCGCGCCGGCACCGCTCGATGACCTCCTGCCTATCCATGCGACTCCCCCTTCGGTTGGCCCATTGAAGCCGCCTAGTCTAACCGTGTCCGGCGACGACACCCCCGCCTGCCCGGCCGGGCGATCAGCCGGGCCGGGGAGGCGAGGGAGAGCCGGATCGGATCAGGCCGCTTCGGCGATCGCCGTGTCCTCGGCGGGAGCCGCCTCGGAGGCCTCCACCCGGTGCGTGCGGATGAACGCGAAGGCGACAAACGCGCCCAGCAGGGCGACGGCGGCCGAGTAGCGCAGGCTGTGCGACAGCGAGTAGATGAACACGTCCGCCGGTGCGTGGCCGGCGGCCGCGCGCCCCTTGGACAGGTGCTCGAAGATCGCCGTCAGGCTGGCGACGCCGAACACGCCGCCGATCATGCGGGTCATCGAGAGCACGCCCGATGCCGCGCCCGCCTTGGTGCGGTCGACCGAGCTCATCACGGCCGCGGTCATCGGCGACATCGTCATCCCCATGCCCACGCCGCCGACCAGGAACGCCGGCAGCAGCGTCAGGTAGCCGCTCGTGTCGGTGATGCGCGACTCGAGGAAGAGCGAGGTGGCGATGAGCGCCATCCCGCCCGTCAGCAGCCAGCGCGACCCGTACCGGTCGGACAGCTTCCCGGCGATCGGAGCCGTCGCGATGATCAGGACGGTCATCGGCAGGAAGCGCACGCCGGTCTGGAGCGGCGAGAGCTGCTCGACGTTCTGCATGTAGAGCGTGATGAAGAAGAACGTCGCGAACATCGAGAACGTGACCAGGAACGCGATCACGTTGCCTGCGTTGAACGTGCGGCTGCGGAAGAACGACATGTCGAGCATCGGGTCACGCCCGCGCAGCTGCAGCAGGATGAACGCGGCCAGGCCGATCACGCCGACGGCGTACTCGGCCAGGATCCGGGGCGACGTCCAGCCGTAGTCGTTGGCCTGCACCAGCCCGAGCACCAGCCCGCCGAGCCCGAGGGACAGCGTGATGATCCCGAGGAGGTCGACGCGGCGGATCGCCGTCTCGTCGCGCGACTCGCGCACGGCGTAGACCGTCAGCGGGGCGGCGATGATCGCCACCGGGACGTTCAGGAAGAAGATCCACTCCCAGCCGGCCTTCTCGACCAGCAGGCCGCCGACGACCGGGCCCATCCCCAGCGCGAGGCCGGAGATGCCGGCCCACAGGCCGAGCGCGCGCCCGAGGTCCGGGCCGCTGAAGGTGTTCGTGATGATCGAGAGCGACCCCGGCATCAGGAACGCCGCGCCGGCGCCCTGGAGGCCGCGGAAGGCCACGAGCTCGTTGATCGAGCCGGACAGCCCGGCGCCGATCGAGCCGAGCGTGAACACGACCAGGCCGGCCAGGAACATGCGCTTGCGGCCGAACACGTCGCCCAGCCGCCCGCCCGTGACGAGCAGCACGCCGAACACGAGGGTGTAGGCGTTCACTGTCCACGACAGCCCCGAGATCGAGGCGCCGAAGCTCGACTTGATCGCCGGCAGCGCGATGTTCACCACCGTGTTGTCGAGCATGACCATGAACAGGGCGAAGCACATTGCCCCCAGCGTCCACCACTTGCGATTGCCTTCATTCAGTACAGGCACTTACCCTTCCCCTCTCTCCTCTGACGAGGCCAGCACCCGCAGGAGCGAGCCTCGCATCTGCTCGAGCTCACGTGCCGGAAGCACCGCGAACGACCTTCCGACCTGATCCACGAACTTGGGCAGCCGCTCGGCCAGGTCGCGGCCGTCGTCGGTGAGCGTCACCCACACCATCCGCCGGTCGCGCTGATCGCGCTCGCGGCGGACGTGCCCGGCCCCTTCGAGCCGGTCGATGACGCCCGTCACCGTCGATGCCAGCATGTGGCAGTCGCGGCCGAGATCGCGGGCCGTCGCACGGCCGCCGGAGGCCTGCAGCATGTGCAGCGCCATCGCCTGCGGCATCGTAACGCCCTGCGCCTCGAGCACCGGTCGCGTGGCCCGCTTGGCCTGGATCGCGACCTCCCCCCACAGCCGCCCGACCTCGGCGGCCAGTTCAGCCTTCGACATCGTTCGTGCGGCCATCGTTCGTGTACGTTCCTTTCAAGGTAAAAAGTTTCGTACACGAAATATAGCGACGCGAACGAGCATGCGCAAGTTCTCGGGAAAGCGTTTGGCGAAGCGAGGGCTAGACGCGCTCGGCGGCGGACGCGATCTCTTCCGCGACCTCGGCGATGTCGCGGTTCGCGTTCCAGACCCGGCGCTGGCGGTCGGCGCCGTTGCCGTTCTCGAGGATCCAGTCGATCCGGGAGAGCTCCTCGGCGCAGCCCAGCTCGCGCGCGATCGGGCGCAGCTCGCGGATGCGGCGCTTGGCGAGCGTCCGCGCGGCCATCTTCACGCGCTTGCCCGCCGCCAGGTCCATGAGCGGGGCATCGAGCCCGTAGCGGAGCGCGAGCCACTTGTTCTCGGACAGGAGCATGCGGTGATAGGAGAGCACGTCCTCGCCGGCCAGGTACCGGTCGAGCAGGAGCTTCACCAGGCACTGCGCATAGGCGGCGAGCGCGATCGCGTCCTCGACGCGCGTCTGGCAGTCCATCACGCGTAGCTCCAGGGTGCCGAAGCGCGGGTGCGGGCGCACGTCCCACCACAGGTGCGTGTAGTCGCCGATCGCCCCCGTCGCCTCCATGAACCCGACCGCCTCGGCGTAGTCGCGATAGTCGTCGAACCGGGGCGGCAGGCCGCTGCGCGGGAACGCCGAGAAGATCATCGCCCGGCTGGACGCGAGGCCGGTGTGCTCGCCGCGCCAGAACGGCGAGTTGGCCGAGAGCGCCAGCAGCACGGGCAGCTCGATCAGCACGCCTTCCATCACCGCCAGGCACGCCTCGGGCGTGGGCACCGCGACGTGGACGTGCATCCCGAACACGAGCTCGCGGCGGGCGACGTACTGCAGCATCTCGACCAGCGCGCGATAGCGGTCGCGGGCTGTGATCTTCTGGTTCTCGAACAGTGAGAACGGGTGCGTGCCGGCCGCACCGAGGCGCATCTTGTGCGTGCGGGCCTGGTGGGCGACGTACTGGCGGATCAGGCGCAGGTCGGTCGCGGCGGAGGCGATGTCGTCGCAGACGATCGTGCCCGACTCGAGCACGCACTGCATCAGCTCGGGCTTGAGCCGGTTGGCGAGCTCGCCCTCGGCGGCCTCCGCGAGGAGCTCCTCGACGCCCGAGACGAGGTCGAACCCGGCCGGGTCGAGGAGCATGTACTCCTCTTCGATGCCGACGGTCAGCGGCGGCCCGGAGCCGAAGCGGTGGTCGAGCACGCTCGACCGCGCGCTGCCCTTCCCCCCTCCGTCGCCTTTGGACTCAGCCATGAGGGGCTGTTCTACCCCATTTCGGCCCCCGTGCCAACGCGGCGGTAGCATTTGCCACTCTCCCGGCCGAAGTGGCGGAACGGTAGACGCACGCGACTCAAAATCGCGCGGCCGCAAGGCCATGTGGGTTCGACTCCCACCTTCGGCACTCCCCCCCAAGCGACACGAGCGGCAACGCGCGTCAACGGGTCAAGCAATCACACACGAGCCTCGGCGGGATCGTCAGGTGAGCTTTGACTCGATCTGGTCGAGTCGCTTGTCGAGCTCGGCGATTGCCGTCCTGGTGTCAGTCAGTGCTGCGACGATGGTTTGGGTGTTCTGCTCCGTGCGGGCGCGCTCGTCGTCTTGAGCGTTCGCGTCTGCGCGTTGGATCACCGTGCTGGTGACGCCTGCGGTCAAGAACGCGATGAAGGACACGCCCAGCACCATCTCGACCCCGCCGACCAGTCGCCCGGTGGTGGTCGTGGGGACGTGGTCGCCGTAGCCGACGGTGGTGACCGTCTGTATTGCCCACCAGAACGCCAGGCCGATGGAAGGGAAGTTGTGGGGGTCGGCGAGCCTCATCACGAGGGCTCCCACGAACCCCAGCGTCGCAAAGGAGAGCGCGAGTCCGACTGTCACCGATCTGGCATTGGCGATGCGCCTGACTTGCCGGTCGACCAAGGAGGCCCGGGTTGGACTCGGAGCCGGAGCGTGATCAGCCACCCTCCGGGGTTCAACACGGGGGGCGAGTTTCCTCGTGCGGCGCAACGCCGGGATGACGCGTTGAGGAGGCCTTCGGATTGGCGTCGGCCCAACCGCACCGAGTTACGCCGAATCCTCGGCCCAAGGACCAGATAGGGTGGTCCACCGAACACCGTCCGGCGGCGTGCCGCCTCATCGGCGCAGGCTGGACTGAAACGAAGGGAACCAGAATGGCCAGGTACGTGCTCCTGCTGAACTGGACAGACCAGGGCATCGCGAACGTGAAGGACACCGTCAACCGGTACCGCGCTGCCAAGCAGTTGCTCGAAAGCAAGGGCGGCTCGTTCGAGGCGATCGCGTGGACGATCGGCCCATACGACCTCGTCTCGATCGTCAACGTCCCGGATGAGGAGACGGGAGCCGCGTTCAACCTTCAACTCGCGGCCAGCGGCAACCTTCGCTCACTGACGATGCGTGCCTTCACCGAGGACGAGATGAGCGGGATCGTCGGGAAGATCGACTGAGCGGCCCAACCGGCCTGGAACACAAGGCGGGGCACGGGCGGGTCATACGACCTTCCGTGACACCGGCAGGTCGTGCCCTCACACCACGGTCTTCCCGCCCGGCTGGAGGATGACCTGGATCCCCAGCACCAAGAGCCCGACGGTCACCCCTGCGAGCACCGCCATCGCCAGATGCCATCCGGTGAGCTCGGCGCGACGACCGGCGAGCCCGGCCCAGAATCCGAGCGAGGCGACTCCGATCCAGAGCACGATCTGGATGCACGTCGTGAGCGAGACGCCGGCCGCGCTCAGGACCGTCGTCAGCACCGCCGGCGGCACGGCCAGAAGCAGGAACCGAGACTCCCTGCGGATCGTGCCCAACGATTCCGCCGCGTCCAGCGTGCCGTCCACGGAGGCCTGCTTGGCGATCAGGTTTGCGAACACGTGCGCCAGGAACATCGCGAAGATCGGCCCGGCCATCACCCCGATCACCTCGACCAGGTCGACCTTCGCCCAGCCGTCGTAGACGATCAGGACGCTCATCATCGTGATCGTGCCGTAGACGACTCGGTCGATGACGAATGTCGGTTTCAACGCGCGGGCCAACACCGTGCCCGAGACGCTAATGCAACTGCTTCGTCCGCATCGGACGATGCGTCCTCCACTGCCGCGCACGACACTCCTGCGCAGTGACCGTGCGCCGGGCGGGCGCCGTGCGCGGTCGACCTCTACAGAGGAGCTGACTGTGACCGACGACAACATCCAGGTCTTCGTCGCATCGTTCGGCAGCGAGACCGAGGCGGGAGCCGCGCTCAAGGACTTTCAGGCGATGCACCGCGAGGGCTCGATCGACCTGATCGACGCCGCGGTGATCGTGCACGGCGCCGACGGCAAGGTGCGCTTCCAGGAGACCGCCGACCCGAGCGGCAAGACGTGGGCCAAGCGGGGAGCCGTCGCCGGCGGCCTGGTCGGGCTGATCTTCCCGCCGAGCATCATCGCGAGCGCAGCGGTCGGCGCGGTGGGCGGCGGCGTGTGGGGCAAGGTGCGCGACAAGGGCTTCAAGGACGACGATCTGCGCGAGATCGGCGAGGGGCTCCCGCCCGGCAGCTCCGCGATCATCGCCATCGCACAGGATCGCGTCGTCGAGCAGCTCCAGAAGGGGCTCGCCGGCTACAACCGCATCGCGAAGCACGCGCTCAGCGCCGACGCCGCGGCGGCCGTCACCGCCACGATCGAGGAGCCCACAACCTCCGGGCAAGGCTAGCGACACGCGGCTGTCGCGGCGCGGGCCCCGACCGCGCCTCTGGCCGCGGTTCGCGCACGACGTCGGACACGGGAATCGAGGCCGCGATCCGGGTCCCGTGCCCGGGCGGGCTGACGACGGAGAAGGTGCCGCCCGCGGCCTCGACGCGGTCGCGCAGCCCCTGCAGGCCCGCGCCGCCCGTCAGCGTCGCCCCGCCGATGCCGTGATCCTCGACCTCGATCCGGAGCGTGCGCCCGACGGTGGCCGCTCGCACCGCAACCGACGAGGCGCCCGAGTACTTCTGCGCGTTCGTGACCGCCTCGGCGAACACGTAGTACGCGGTCGCCTCGGCCGTCTGCTCGACGCGTTCGCGCGGCGTCTCGAGCACCGCGATCGGGATCGCCGAGCGCACGGCAAGGCTGCGGATGGCATCGGCGAGCCCGAGGTCGGTCAGCACCGCCGGGTGGATGCCGCGGGCCAGCTCGCGCAGCTCGGCGATCGCGAGCTCGAGCTTGACGTCGGCGTCCTCGAGCAGCACGGCCGCCTCGTCGGGGGCGTCACGTATGCGCCGGATGGCACGGCGCAGATCGATCGCAAGCCACGTCAGCCGCAGCTGCGCGCCGTCGTGGAGGTTGCGCTCGAGTCGCTGCCGCTCGGTGTCGCCTGCCCGCACCAGCCGGGCACGTGACGTGCGCAGGCCCTCGGCGAGGGCGGCGCGCTCCGACACCACCGCGGACAGGGTCAGCGTCGAGAGCCCCGCCACGAGGACGAAGAGCTGCGTGTCGAGCACGGTGCGGGTGACCGAGAGGAAGGCGAACGGCCCCACGTAGTGGGTCGTGTTCCAGAGCGCCACCGATACCGTGATCGCGACCGCGAGGGTCGCGCCGCGCTGCCGGTATCGCAGCCCGACCCAGATCAGCGCCGGGAAGGCGAGGAACGTCACGGGATTGCTGCTGCGGGTGGCGACATCGCTCAGCACAACGACGGCCGCGAACACCACGGCGGCCTCGGCCACCCGGGCGCTGCGCCGCCAGATGTGGCGCGGGAACGGCCACCAGGCGATCGCGAGCGGCGCGACGACCAGCGCACCGCAGAAGTCGCCCAGCCACCACGTCCGCCAGACCGTCGTCATCGCCTGCGTCGTGATGACGTCGCCGAGCCTCAGCGCCACGGAGCCGATCGTGGCGCTCGCCGCAGTCCCGGCCGCAAACGCCACGAGCATCCGCGCGAGCCCGCCGACGCTCTCGAGCGGCCTGCCGCCGGGCACGAGGCGGCGGATCAGCATCGTGGCGATGACGACCTCGAGCACGTTCCCGCACGTCTGGCCGACCGCCGATCCGAGCGGGATAGCGGAATAGTCGTTCGCCAGCAGGTCGCCGATCAGGATGCCGGGCCAGTACCCCACCCCGCGCAGGTAGAGGAACGCGATGCCCACTCCGACCGGCGGCCACACGATGGCCGCCACAGGCCCGGCGAAGTTGAGATCGATGCCGATGCGCGCGGACCCGTAGTAGAGCGCGGCGAGCACCGCGACCCCGAGCGGGTAACGCACGCTCACCCCCACCCGCCTGGCCGCGAACCAGCGCTCGGACAACACTTCCTGCTGCATGGCAACGCCAGTCTAAATGGTCTGCGCGTCTCTCACGGATGTCTCACGCACGGGCACGAAGATGGCAGGCGAGACGGTCGGGCCCTCCGCCGCGGCAATGCCCGCTCGCTTCGGAAGGCCCGGCCGTCTTCCTCGTGACCCCGCGCCAGTTTAGGCTCTGCAGGTGTTCCTGAACATCCTGGTTGCAATCGACGGGTCGCCCCACGCCGTCCGCGCGCTCGACGAGGCCGTCGATCTCGCCCGCGCGCAGCGCTCGCGGCTGACGCTGATCAGCGTCGCGTCGCGCACGGCGTGGCGCCTGGTCGCCGGCCCGTACGCGGGCCTCCTGCCCACGCAGGACGACGCCGACCGCGAGGCCCAGAGCACCCTCCGCGCCGCCCGGGCCCGCATCGACGACGAGATCCCCGTGACGACCATCGTCGGCCAGGGCTCGGCCGCCGCGGCGATCCTGAAACGGGCGGTCGACGGCACCCACGACCTGATCGTGATGGGCTCCCGCGGCCGCGGCGGCGCGGCGGCCGCGCTGCTCGGCAGCGTCAGCCACGACGTGCTCCACCACAGCCGTCTGCCCGTCCTCATCGTCCACGCGGACGAGGGCGCACCCGGCTTCGCCACCGGGATGGACTTCACCCCACCGGTGGGCTAGAACCCCGGTATGCGCATCGGCATGCTCACCGGCGGGGGCGACTGCCCGGGCCTGAACGCGGTGATCCGCGCCGTCGCGCGCACCTCGATCGACAACGGCGACGAGGTCATCGGGGTGATGCGCGGCTGGCGAGGCATGGTCGAAGGCCACATGCGCCCGCTGGACGCGCGCGAGACTTCGGGGCTCCTGCCCCGCGGCGGCACGATCCTGCGCACGTCGCGCACGAACCCGTTCGACGTCGAGGGCGGCGTCGACGCCGTCCTCGAGCACATGCGCGACCTGGACGCCCTCGTGGCGATCGGCGGCGAGGACACGCTCGGGGTGGCCGCGCGCCTGCACGGGGAGCACGGCGCGCACATGATCGGCGTGCCGAAGACGATCGACAACGACCTGCGCGGGACCGACTACACGTTCGGATTCGACACGGCGGTCACCATCGCCACGGAGGCGATCGACCGCCTGCACTCGACCGCCGAGTCGCATGACCGCGTGATGGTGTGCGAGGTGATGGGCCGGCACACGGGCTGGATCGCCGTCATGGCCGGCATGGCGGGCGGCGCCGACGTGATCCTGATCCCCGAGCTGCCGATGACGGTCGAGCACTGCTGCGAGCTGATCCGAAACCGGCACGCGCGGGGCAAGGACTTCTCGATCGTCGTCGTCAGTGAGGGGTACGAGCTGCACTACGAGAGCGGCGTCTCCCGCGCCGTCGCCTCGCACGACGTCGACGCGTTCGGCCACGCCCGTCTCGGCGGCGTCGGCGCCGCGCTCGCCTCGGAGATCGAGCACCGCACCGGCTTCGAGACGCGGGTGACGACGCTCGGCCACATCCAGCGCGGCGGCTCGCCGACCGCGCGCGACCGCGTGCTCGCCACGCGCTACGGCCTGAAGGCCTCCGAGCTCGTGCGCGAGGGGGCCTGGGGCATGATGGCGGCGCTGCGCGGGGATGACATCGTCGCCGTGCCGATCGCGGACGCGGTCTCGGAGCTGAAGCTCGTCCCGCGCGAGCTGTACGACCAGGCCGCCGTCTTCTTCGGCTAAGAGCGCCTGGCGGGATGAATGGTGGATGGCCGGCGAGTGGCGCGCCAGCAGGGGGACACGGCGCGGCGCAGCGCATATCCGGAGGCAATCTGGGCAAGCCGCGCCGTGGCGCCATGCGCCAGCGCGACGCCGTCAGACGCCGCCAGGCATCCCGCCAGGCGCTCTCAGACTACGCGCGGCTGTCGCCGCGCAGGATGTCGAGCGTCGAGGCGATGCCGTGTCGCTGCACCCACCTGCCGAGGATGGCGGCGTCCACGCCGGCGCTCTCGAGCGCAAGCACCTCGTCGCGGTGCTTGATGCCGCCCGCCGACAGGACGACCTTGCCTGCCGGCACCTCCTCGAGCAGCGAGAAGGTGTGCTCGAAGTCGGGAACGTCCCTGCCGTCGCGCAGGTTCTGGATCAGGAAGGAGTCCGGGTCGAGCAGCTCGAGGACATGCTCGACCTCTCCCTCGTCGGCGACCTGGACGACGACGTCCAGGCCGAGCTGGGCGGCCACCATCTGCATCTCGGCGAACTCGTCGTCGTCGTCTTCGAACGCCTTGGCGATCAGGACCACCCCGTCGGCGCCGCCGAGCCGGCTCTCGTACAGCTGGTAGGGGTCGATCAGCACGCCCCGGTGCAGCACCGGAAGCGACGTCTCCTCGAAGCCCACCGGGGCGGCGTCGCCCACCACCGTCAGACCGGCCACCCCAGCCGCACCCGCCTCAGCCAGGAGCGCCGGGTCGGCATCGTTGACGCGCAGGACGAACGAGATCTCCTCGCCCACGACCGCCTCGGTGAACGGGCGGATCGGAGCAAGCGCGTCCACAGCCTCCTCGAGCTGGGCGAGCGGGCGGGCACCGCGGCGCTGCTCCAGAGCCCGCCGGCTGGAGGAGATCATGCGGTCAAGCGAAGCCATGGACCGCCCGTCCGATGAACTTCTCAGCCGATAACGGAGGCATCCGCGGTGAGTCTAGATGATTGGCGCGGCATCTCTCACACGCCGAGCCGGTCGAGCTCGGCGGCGTCACGGCGCCAGCGCGGCCGCACCTTGACCGAGAGCTCCAGGAACACCGGTGCGCCCACGGCCTGCTCCACCGCCGGGCGGGCCTCGCTGCCGATGCGCTTCACCATCGCGCCGTGCCGCCCGATCAGGATCGCCTTCTGCGACTCGGTCTCGCAGATCAGCTTGGCTTCGACCAGGGTGCGGCCGCGCCCGGCCTTGATCGGCTCGACCAGCACCGCGACCGCGTGCGGCACCTCGTCGCGCGTGAGCTCGAGCGCCCGCTCGCGCACGAGCTCGGCCACGCGGTGCTCGAGCGACTGGTCGGTGGTCATGCCGAGCGGGAACCACGCGGGCCCCTCGGGCAGCAGCGCGAGCAGGTCGGCGAGCAGCGCGTCGACGCCGTCGCCGGCGAGTGCGCTGATCGGGTGCACGGCGTGCGGGTTCCCCAGCGCGGCCGCCTCGGCCAGGGCGGGCACGATGCGGTCGGCGCCGAGGTTGTCCGTCTTGTTGACGGCGACGACGCACGGCGGGGCGCCGGCGGCGAGCACGCGCGCGGCGATGTAGCGGTCGCCGGGGCCGATCGGTGTGCGCGCGTCGAGCAGGAGCACGGTCGCGTCGGCGTCTGCGAGCGTCTCGTTGACCGACCGCTGCATGCGCTCGGTCAGGCGGTCGAACGGCTTCTGGAACCCCGGCAAGTCGACCAGGACGAGCTGCAGACCGGGCCGGTGGACGACGCCGATCGCGCGCCGCCGCGTGGTCTGCGGCCGGGCCGAGACGGCGGCGACGTGCTCGCCCACGAGGCGGTTCACGAGCGTTGACTTGCCCACGTTCGGCCGCCCGGCCAGCGCCACCAGGCCGGAGCGATGCTCGGGCGCGCTCACAGCTGGAAGCGCTCGGGCAGCAGCTCGTCGAGCGCCGCCGCCACGATCTCGCCGCCGCGGCGGTAGACCACGGTGATGTCGGGCGCGAACTCGGCCAGCACCTGCCGGCAGGCGCCGCACGGCGAGGCGGTCTCGGCGTCGGCGTGGACGGCGATGACGTCGAACCGGCGATGGCCGGCGGTGACGGCGGCGAAGACTGCGTTGCGCTCGGCGCACGAGGTCATGCCGTACGAGGCGTTCTCGACGTTCACCCCGACGACGGGCTCGAGCGTGCCCTCGGGGCGCAGGGCAGCGCCGACGGCGAACCGCGAGTACGGCGCATACGCGTGCACGGCGGCTGCCTGTGCGTTCGCGTACAGCTCGAGCTCGGATGCGGATGCGGGGCGCATCCACGCATGGTAGATGGTGCGCTCACGGCGCAGGCAGCGTCGTGCCCCCGGGCGCCGGGAGCTGGGTGGCGCCGTCGGTGGCGCCCGTCGCCGCCGTGGACGTGGTCGCCGGCGGCGGCGGGGCGGTGACCGTGCGGACGGCCGTGGAGGCGCTCGCGCGCTGCGCACGACGGCGGCGGTGCCGGCGGCGCACGTGGCCGGCGCCCGTGCGGCGCGCGGTCGTCTTCGCGCGGGTGGCCGTGCCCGGCGCGCGCCGGGCGCTCGGCGCCGTCTGGACGGGTACGACCGCCGTCGTCACGGGCGGGGCGGCAGCGTGCGTCGTCGAGGCCTCCCCTGGGCGCGCGCCGTGGCCGAGCAGCGCCAGCACGGCGAAGATCGCCATGATCACGATCGAGACGCCGATCACCCGCGGCCGGCGGGGCTCGCGCGGCGGGCTGATCGCCGGGCCGTCGAGGTCGAAACCGTCGTCGAAGAGGTGCTCGAGGCCGGGCGGCGCATCGGCCGCGCCCCCGCCGGAGGAGGGGGTCGCGACGCCGCAGCGCTCGAGCTCGTCGAGACACTCCGCGAGGCCTGCGAAGCCGGCCGCGCGCGCCCGGTCGGCCCATGCACCCAGGGCCGCCGGCGGCTCGAGCGAGCCAAGCGCCGCGGCGCACACGGCCGCCAGCACGCGCTGCCCCTCGCCCGTGCCGACCGCCCGCGCCCCCGGCGGCTGCAGGAGGGGCCGCTCGAGGAAGGGCGTCGGGCCGGGGCCGACGGCCACGTCGGCCAGGGAGGCGGCGTCGGGAGAGAAGCCCGCGGCGGCGACGCGCTCGGCCAGGCGGCCGAACGCAAGCGTCAGCCGCGCGGCATCGGCGGCGGTCGGGCGGCGGAGCATGCGCCAGCGCTCGACCGGCAGGCCCAGGCTCGGCGGCAGAACGAGGAACCAGCGGTCGCCGTGGCGGCCGAAGTCGAGCACGCCGCACACCTCGCTGCAGCCGATGCCGCACCAGCGGGCGACGGCGTCGGCAAGGGCCGCGTCCTCCCACTCCGGCCCGGCGAAGACGATGCGCACCTGCGCCCCGCGGCCGGAATGCGTGTCGAGCGCGTCGACCGGGCCGTACGGGCTGGCCGCAAGCGCGGCGGGGCTCGTCAGGTAGCGGTCGGCGATGACGTGGGAGCGGGGCGCGGGGTCTGCCATGTCTCCCACGCTACGCGCGATGGGTGTCACCGGTCAGCACCCGCCGTGTCACAACATCGCAACGAACCACGCCGCCCGGCGAACCGGGGACTGTCCCCGCCTCGCCGGCCCGGTCGTCAGGTGAGGGCCTGGAAGATGGCGGTCGTGACGAGGGCGCCCAGGACGCCGCCGTAGATCACCTCGAGCGTCGAGTGCACCCCCGCCTCGACGCGCGTCTGGGCGACCAGCACCGCCATGACGAAGGCGAGCGTCGAGACGAGCACCTGGTTCTCGTAGCTGTGGGTGACGAGCGTGATCGCCGCCCAGCCTCCGAACGCGACCGCGGCGTGCCCCGACGGCAGGCCGCCGCGCAGCGGCGAGCCGGTGCCGAAGTAGGCCTTGATCGCGATCACGAGCAGGATCACCACCGCGATGGCGATCACCGTCAGGTGCACCGGCGAGCGGCGCACGGTGTTGATCGCGCGCTGGCTAGGGTTCTGCAGGCGCGGCGCGAACACGAGGTACCCCACGAACAGCGCCGTCACCGCCGAGACGAGCACCATGCCGGCGGCGATGTCCTTCGCCGCGCGGGCGCGCGGGTCGAACGCCGGGGTGGCGACGTCGATCGTCATCTCGAGGGCGGTGTTGGCCATCTCCATCAGCAGCACGAACGCGACCGCGAGGATCAGCGCGAGCATCTCGATCCGGGACACGCCGAGCGCAACCCCGAGCGGCAGCACCGCGAGCGCGACGATGAAGTGGATGCGCATGTTCCGCTGGGTACGGACGACGTAGATGATCCCCTCGAAGGCGTAGTTGAAGCTGTTGACGAGGCCGGAGGCCTCGCGCCTCGCAGCGCTGAACGGCGCCGCGCGGCGGGCGGCCCGCTTCGTCTCGTCGCCGCTACGCAGGACGGGCGTCATGGGCTCCGAGCTCCTCGACGATCTGCGCCTGGCGGACGATCATCTGTCCTTCATCGGCCTCGTGGTCGTATCCCAGAAGATGCAGCGCGCCGTGCACCAGCAGCACGTCGAGCGGCGTCCCCTGCGCGCGGGCGACCGCCGGGCAGATGACGACGTCGCCGAGCTGCCTGGGGACGCCGGGCGGGAGCGGGTCGCGCATGTCGAGCGGGAACGAGAGCACGTCGGTCGGCTCCGGCTTGCCGCGGTGCTCGGCGTTCAGGCGCCCCATCTCGGCCCGGCCGACGATCGCGAGCCCGACCTCGCCGGCCGTCACGCCCTCGGCGGCGAACGCCGCCTGCAGCACGCCCGCCGCCGCGGCCTCGTCGAGCGCGAGCCGGCCGCGGTTTCGCACCTCGACGGCGACGGTCACTCCCGCGATCCCTGGCCCGACGCCTCGCTGTGCTCGCGGTATGCGCTCACGATCCGCTGCACGAGCTTGTGCCGGACGACGTCGGCGTCGGAGAAGCGCACGAAGGCGATGTCCGGGACGTCGTCGAGGATCGTCATCACGTTGACGAGGCCGGAGCGCTGGTCGCGCGGCAGGTCGATCTGGGTGATGTCGCCGGTGACCACCACCTTCGACCCGAAGCCGAGCCGCGTCAGGAACATCTGCATCTGCTCGGGGCTCGTGTTCTGCGCCTCGTCCAGGATGATGAACGAGTCGTTGAGCGTGCGCCCGCGCATGAACGCGAGCGGCGCCACCTCGACCATGCCCTTGTCCATGTAGGAGGCGAGCCGCTCGGCGTCGAGCATGTCGTGCAGGGCGTCGAAGAGCGGCCGCAGATACGGGTCGACCTTCGCCAGCAGGTCGCCGGGCAGAAACCCGAGCCGCTCGCCGGCCTCGACCGCCGGGCGGGTGAGGATGATGCGCGCAACCTCGCGCTCCTGCAACGCCGCGACGGCGAGCGCGATCGCGAGGTACGTCTTCCCCGTCCCGGCCGGGCCGATGCCGAACGTGACGGTGTTCGAGCGGATGGCGTCGACGTAGCGCTTCTGCACGATCGTCTTCGGCGTGACCTTGTTTCCGCGGTGCATCCACACCACGTCGTGCAGCACGTCGACCGCGCGGCCGTCGGCCGTGAGCACGCCCGCAACGGCATCGATGGTCTGCGCCCCGACGCTCACCCCTTCGGCCACGAGCTGCGCCAGCTCCTCGACCACCGAACGCGCCTGCTCGACGGCATCCTCCTCGCCGTCGAGGGTGAGCTCGTTGCCGCGCAGGTAGGCACTCACGCCCGAGCGCTCGTTCAGGGCGTGCAGCATCGCGTCACGGTCGTTCCCAAGCTCCGTTGCGAGCTCGTTTCCCACCGACATCTGCACGCGCGCCATCCTCGGACAGTGTAGAGGCGGGGCCGACGGATCCGGCTACGCGCCGCCCGCCAGCCGCTCGCGCACGAGCGCCGAGGCCGCCTTGCCGTCGACGCGACCCGCGCCGCGCTGGGTGACGAGCCCCATCACCTTGCCCATCTCGCGCATCGACGTCGCACCGGTCTCGGCGATCGCCGCGTCGACGAGGGCGGCGAGCTCGGCCGCGTCCATCGCCGCCGGCAGGAACTCGTCGATCACGGGGACGTCGGCGCGCTCCTTCGCGGCCCGGTCGGCGTGCCCGGCGGCCTCGTAGGCCTCGGCGGCCTCGATGCGCTGCTTGCGCTCGCGCCGCAGCACCGCCTCGGCGTCGGCGTCCGAGAACGCGCCCGCCGGCCCGTCCTTCTCGGCCTTCTGCAGCGCCGAGAGCATCAGCCGCAGCGCATCGACGCGCGTGCGGTCGCCCGCCCGCATCGCCGTTCGCAGCTCGGTCTGGATGCGCTCGATCACCCCGGCACCCCCACGACCGCGTCGCCCTCGACGCCCGCGGCGATCACGTCGACGATCCGGCCCGGCGCGGCGCCGGGGACGAGGAAGGCGGTCAGGTCGCCGCTGTGCCCGCGGCCGGCCTCGGTCTCGACCAGCACGCGCTCGCGCTGCCCGCGCTTGGCGGCGCGATGCGCCGCGCCGCGAGCGTCGGAGAGGGCGCGCAGCTCGGCCGATCGGCGCCGCTTGACGGCAGCGGGGACGCCGGCGCGTGCACCGTCGGCCGTGCCCGGGCGCGGCGAGTACGGGAACACGTGCACCTTCGTGAACCCGGCCGCGCCGGCGGCGTCCAGCGTGGCCGCAAAGGCCGCGTCGGTCTCGGCCGGGTGGCCGACGATCACGTCGGTCGTCAGGTTCAGGCCGGGGACGCGCTCGCGCGCCCGCTGCATCCGGGCGAGGAAGCCGGCGGCGGTGTAGCGGCGCCGCATCGCCCGCAGCACCGCGTCGGCGCCGGACTGCATGGGCACGTGCAGGTGCGCGGCGACGCCGGGATGGGCGAGCGCGTCGAGCAGGGCGTCGGTCAGATGGTTCACCTCGATCGACGAGAGCCGCACCCGCTCGATGCCCGGGACAGCGGCGGCGGCCACGATCAGGTCGGCCAGCCGCATGCCGGCGGCGCGGTCGCGGAAGCAGCCGAGGTTGATGCCGGTGAGGACGACCTCGCGGTGGCCCTGGACGGCCCGGCGCGCGATCTCGCCGAGGACGTGCGCCGACGACCGGCTGCGGCTCGCGCCGCGCACCTGCGGGATCACGCAGTACGTGCACGCGAACGAGCAGCCGTCCTGCACCTTCACGTAGGCACGCGTGCGGGCGAAGGCGGGCGCGGCGCCGCCCGCGCAGCCGAGCGCGCCGGCCCAGCCGGCGACCGCCGCGGGCACGAGCTCGGAGCGGGCCGGGATCACGGCGACGTTGCCCGCTGACGTCGAGCCCCGCGCCGCGCAGATTCGCGGCGCACCCGGTCACGACCACCCGCTCGGCCGTCCGCGCGGCCCGCCGCACCGCCTTGCGCGACTTCGCCACCGCCTCGGCCGTGACGCAGCAGGTGTTCACGACCCGGATCCGGGCGCGGTCGGCACCGACCTCGGTGTGGCCGTCGCCGGCCAGGCGCTCGCGCACCGCCTGCGCGTCGGCGAGCGAGACCTTGCACCCAAGGAACTCCACGGCGAACGTCGTCATCCCAGGAACCCCAATTCGCGCAGGGCGAGCGCGGCCGCCACGATCGCCGCCGTCTCGGTGCGCAGCACGACCGGGCCGAAGGTCGCGACGGCAACGCCGCGCGAGCGGGCGAGCTCGAGCTCCTCCTCGGAGAAGCCGGGCTCGGGGCCGATCAGGAGCGTCGCCCCGCGGCGGCCGACGATGCGGTCGGCCAGGCCGCCGGACGCGCCGGTGTGGCTGAGCACGACCGCGTCGGGCGAGAGCACGTCGGCGTAGTCGGCCACCGGGAGCACCTCGGGCACCTGCGTCTGCTTCGACTGCTTGGCGGCCGCCGCCGCGACCCGGCGCCAGCGCTCGATGCGCGCGTCGGTGAACTCGCCCTTCAAGAGCTTGCAGCGCATCGCGCCGATGCGGGCGACGCCGAGCTCGGTCAGCTTCTCGACCGCGTCGTCGGAGCGGCCGCCCGGCTGGGCGAGCCACACGGTGATGGGCGGTGCGGTGACGACGGCGATCTCCTCCAGGAGCTCGAGGCCTCCGGCGGCGACCCGGGCGCGGTAGGCCCGGCCGCCGGCTGCGACCTCGCAAGTATCGCCGACGCGGAGCCGCAGCACGTGCTCGAGGTGGCGGCGGTCGCGAGGGCCGAGGACGGCCGTGCGGCCGACGACCTCGACGGCGAAGAAGCGATAGGAGTGCCGCGTCACGGCTGCACGAGCTCGGCCGCCCAGCCGTCTACGACCACGCGCTCGGTCCCGCCCACCGTCTCCGGGTCGAGCAGGCCCGACGCGAGGATCAGGGGCGGCAGGTCAGGCCGCTCGAGCAGCCGCCGCAGCAGGCCGAGCTCGAGGTTTGCGATCCAGAGCGGCGCCGCCGGCAGCGGATCGGCCAGCACATCGGCCCGGGCCACCGCGAGGGCGACGCCGTTTCGGGCCGCGTTCTCGGCCGCCGCGCCGACCGCGAGCGGGTCGAGGTCGAAGGCGCCGCGCACCTCGAAGCCGAGCTTCGCCGCCGCGATCGCGAGCACGCCCGATCCGCAGCCGAGATCGAGCACCGGCTGCGGATCGAGCCGCTGGAGCAGCTCGAGCGCAGCGCGCGTCGAGCCGTGCCCGCCCGTCCCGAACGCGCGCCCGGGATCGATCACGATGCGGATGAGCTCGCCACCGGCCAGGGGACTGTCCCCGGCAAGCTGGGGACAGTCCCCATCGGCGTCGGGCGAGAACCATCCTGGGCCCACCCAGATGCGGCCGACCGTGACCGGGCGGTGGTACTCGCGCCAGCGGTCCTCCCAGCCCGGCTCGACGTCGTCGCACTCGAGGCCGGGGGCGGGGGCGTGCTCGGCGTATCCCGCGAGGATCACGTCGTCGCCGTCGCGCTCCTCCTCCAGCCCGCCGGGGAACAGGTCGAGCATGCGTGCGAGCGCCGGCTCGGCCTCGGCGGCCGGCACGCGCACCCGGTAGCGCTTCACCGAAACGCGGTCCGCAGCCGGTGGAAGAACCCGTCGTCGGCGGCGTATGTCCCCTCGTCGACCGTGCCCTCGAACCGGTCGAGCAGCGAGCGCTGCTCGTCGGAGAGCTTGCGCGGGACGAGCACGTTCACGACGACGCGGTGGTCGCCGCGGCCGCGGCCGCCGAGCACGGGGATGCCCTTCCCGCGCATCACGAGCGTCTCGCCGGGCTGCGTGCCCGGGCGCACCTCGAGGTCGTGGGTGCCGTCGAGCGTCTCGACCGTGACGCTCGTCCCCATCGCCGCGCGCGTGAACGGAACTTCGAGCACCGACACGACGTCGTTGCCCTCGCGCCGGAAGCGGCTGTCCTCGGCGACGGTGACGCTGACGTAGAGATCGCCGCGCGTCGCGCCCGCCTCGCCCGCGTGCCCGCGGCCCGCCAGGCGCAGCCGCTGGCCCGTCATGATCCCGCCCGGGATCTGCACCTCGACCGGCTCGGTGGTACGCCGGCGGCCGCGGCCGCGGCAGTCGCTGCAGGGCGAGTCGATCCGCGCGCCCCGGCCCCGGCACGCGGGGCAGGTCGATGTCTGCACGAACTGGCCGAAGGCGGTGTTCGAGACGTGCTGCACGTGGCCGCTGCCGCCGCACGTCGGGCACGTGGCCGGCGTCGTTCCCGGCTCGGCGCCCGAGCCGTGGCAGCGGTCGCACTCGATGATGGTGTCGACGTCGACCTCGCGCGTGACCCCGAATGCGGCCTCGGCGAGGGTGAGCTCGACCGCCGCGGTGGCATCGCCTCCCCGGGCCGGCCGCCGCACCGTCGAGAACAGGTCGTCGCCAAAGAACGCCCCGAGCAGGTCGGACAGGTTCGAGAAGTCCATGAACTGCTCGGGGTGGAACTGGGTACCGGCCATGCCGGCGTGCCCGAACCGGTCATAGCGCGCGCGGGTGTCGGCGTCGCTCAGCGCCTCGTAGGCCTCCGAGGCCTCGCGGAAGCCCTCGGCGGCCTTCGGGTCGTCCGGGTTGACGTCGGGGTGCAGCTCCCGCGCCAGCTTGCGAAATGCCTTCTTGACGTCAGCGTCCGAGGCGTCCCGGTCGATGCCGAGCACCTCGTAATAGTCACGCTTGGTGGCCACGCCCGTAGTCTACGGGCGGGCGATCACCACTCGTGGAACCCGCGGGTGACGCCGCTGTGGTGGACGTGCGCCAGGAAGATCGCCAGCGTCGTCGCCCATCCGAACAGCACCGGTCGCTTCGAGAGCAGCTTCATGTCTTGCCTCCAGTCCCCGCCTCCGGGGGGTCGCCCGAACTACCAGCGCACGTCCTGCAGTGCCTCCGCCGCACGCCGGTAGAGATCTGCGGCTCGCGCCGCGTCGCCTCGCTTCGCCGCCACATCGCCGATCGCTACCCACGCCCCGGCCATGTGACTGATCGACTCCACCGCGGTGAAGCAGTGCGCCGCCGCGGCGAAGGCTCGCTCGGCCTCGTCGATGCGCCCGCACTCGAGATGTGCGCGGCCCATGACCAGACGAGCGTTCCCCTCTTCTTGTCGGTATTCCTCGCGCGAGCCCAATAGCCCGATCGCGCGATCTGCGCTCTCGACGGCGCCCTCGGGGTCGCCGCTGTGCAGCCGGGCGGACGCGAGCGACGACGCCGCGAAGGCGGCGTCGATGCGGTTGTCCTGCTCGACCGCGATGCGGAACGCCTCGCGCAGGAGCGGCACCGCCTCGTCCGGCCGGCCTGTGATGGCGCGCAGCTGGCCGAGGTTGTTCAGGAGCTTGCCGACGTACGCGTGATCGGCGACCCGCTCGAAGAGCGCCTTCGACCGCTCGGCGTACTCGCGCGCCTGCGTGTACTCGTTGCGGCGCTCGGCCACGAGCGACGCGTCGAGGTACGTCTCGGCCAGCACGCGGTCGTCGCCGAGCCCGTGCGCGAGCTCCAGGGCCGCCGACACGTCCTCGGCCGCGGCGGTGAAGTCCTTCTGGCGGCGGCGGATCTTCGCCCGCGTGTTCAGGATGCGCGCGCGCAGCGCATCGGACGGCTGGTCCGAGAGCGCCGCGCAGCGCAGCGCCTCGTCGAGCGCCGTCACGGCGGTCGCGTGGCTGCCCATCTTGAACCGCACGACCCCGAGCCGGTAGAGCGCGAGCGCGCGATCATGGTCGCTGCCCGACTCGGCCAGCGCGCGGGCGCGGTCGAGCGCGGCCGCCGCCTCGGCGAGCCGGCCCACATGGTGGAGCGCCCACCCGTGCGCGAGCGCGTGCCGCAGCTCGAGCCGGCCGCCGTCGCCCGCGCGCGCGACCTGGCCGCGGACGGAGTCGAGCGCCTCGAGCGCATCGGCGTGGCGGTGGGCCTCGATCGCCGCCTCGGCCCGCACGAGCGCCGCCTCGGCGGCGGCGACCGCCGCGGGGCCGGCGTCGCCCTCGATCTGCGTCCGGCCGACCCCCAGCCTGATGCAGAACCAGTCGAGCGCCGCGTCGGAGGCCGGCGACTTTCCCAGCTCGACCTGGCTCACATACTCCTTGCTGAAGCGATCGCCGCCGAGCTCGGCCTGGGTCAGCCCCGCCGCCACCCGCATCGCCCGCACGCGCGCGCCGGTCCCGGATGCCGGGTCGGCTGCGCTCGTGCGCGGGCGGTGCGCGGTGGCGGCGGTGCGTCCTCCTCTCCCCATGCGTCTCACACTAGCGCATACAGGATCGCTTGACTAGTACGTGCCGTGATTGCTGCACCTCCTCCGTCATTGCGCATATTTACAATGAAAACAGGCGGTCAAGTGCGCGCTGGGCGATGAACTTGATTTACCCCTTTCTGTGTACTTGACCAATCGGGCCGGCCAGCCTATGTTGAGACCACAACGCGAGACGGCGAGGCCGGGAAGCGATGACGCAGATCAACCCAAGTCGGTGGGCCGCCGGCAGAGGAACTCAAGATCTGCGGGGGTCTCATCGCACCCCGGATTTGGGGTCGGAGTCATAGGCGCGGCGGTGAGGACTGGAGCCCCTCACCGCCGCGCGACTCACGGTCCGGGACCATAATCGCGGCGTGGCACCGCTCTACGGCACGCACGGACGGATCGTCGCGCAGCCCGGCAGGGGCGACGAGCTGGCCGCCATCCTGCGCGAGGCCGCAGCCGGGCTCGAGCGAAACCCGGACTGCCTGCTCTACGTCGTCGGCCGGTCGCTCGACGACGCCGACAGCGTCTGGGTGAGCGAGGCCTGGGCCGACCGCGACGCGCACGCCGCGTCGCTCGCGGATCCGGCCGCAGGCGCCCTGATCGAGCGCGCGCGGCCGCTCATTGCCGCGTTCGCCGACCGGGCCGAGTGGATCCCGGAAGGCGGGAAGGGACTCCCTCAGTCCTCGTAGATATCGGCGACCCACTCCGACAGCGTGTGGGCGGCGCCGCGCACGGAGCGGATCGCGGCGGCGTAGTCCATCCGCATCGGGCCGATCAGCGACACCGTGCCCAGGTTGCGGGTCGCGAGGCCGTAGTTGGCCGCCACCATCGCCAGGCCGCGCATGGAGGGCACGGTGTGGTCGGAGCCGATGCGCAGGTAGGGCCGTGGCAACTCGAGCGCCTCGCGCAGCATCGCCAGCATGCCGACGCGGCTCTCGAGCACGCGCACGAGGTCGTTGATCTGGTCGAGATCCGAGAACCGCATCTCGTCGAGCAGCCGGGCCGCACCGCCGACGTAGAGACCCTGCTGGCCCTCCCACACCAGCTCGGTGAACGCCGGCCGCAGCGCACCCAGGAAGGCGATCTCCCGTGCCGAGAGTCCCGGCTCGTCGAGCCGGTTCTGCAGCATCCGCCCGCCGAGTCGCACGCCCGTCAGCTGCTCGTTCAGGAACGCGCGCGCCCACTCGGCCAGCTTGGGATCGACGGCCGACTCGAACGGGACGATCTTCTTCGTGACGCCGCCCGTGGACGTGATCACGACCACCATCACGACCTGCGGCTGCAGCAGCAGCACCTCGATGTGGCGGATCTCGGTGGTCTCGAGCGGCGGGGCGGTGACGAGCGCGACGAGCGAGGTCACCTGCGAGAGCATCTCGGTGGTCGTACGCAGCGCGGTGTCGACCTCGCTGCGCACCGTGGAGAGGTCGACGGGCAGCGGCTCGACCACGCCGGGGTGCTGCTCCAGGAGCTCCTCGGCGTAGAGCCGGTAGCCGGCGTCGGTGGGGACGCGCCCGGCCGAGGTGTGGGGATGGTCGAGCAGGCCGAGCGACTCGAGCTCGGCCAGCTCGTAGCGCACGGTCGAGGCCGAGGCGTCGACGGCGCCGGCCTCGACGAGCGCCTTTGACCCGATCGGATGGCCGGTCTCGATGTAGGTGCCGACGACGCGCGTGAGGATCACGAGCTGACGAGGTGTGAGCGGCGGGCGCGCGCTCACCGCAGCACGCTCGCGACGACGTCGTTGGCGAGGAAGCGGCCGCGGTCGGTGAGGGCGAGCGTGTCGGCGTCGCGCTCCACGAGCCCGGCGGCGGCCAGGCGCGCGCAGGCCGTGTCGTCGACCAGGGCCGCCAGTCCGTTCAGGTGCAGCGGCCGGTCGAGCCGCAGGCCGAGCATCAGCCGCTCCATGCCGCGCTCGGAGGCCGAGAGCAGCTCGACGTCGTGCGGCGGAGGCGTGCCGGCGGTGGCCGCCGCGAGGTAGCCGGGCAGGCTCGGCCGGTTGCGGCGCCGCTCGAGCCCGACCGTGGAGACGGCGCCCACCCCGATCCCGAGGTAGTCGTGCCCGAGCCAGTAGCCGAGGTTGTGACGGCTCTCGCGGCCGGGCCGGCAGAAGTTCGCGGTCTCATACCAGCGGTAGCCGGCGGCGCGCAGGGCCGCGACCACGGTCTCGTAGTGATCCTCGAGCGCCTCGGCCTGACGGTGAAGCTCGGCGCCGTGATGAACAGCGAAGCGCGTGCCGGGCTTGGCCTCGAGCTCGTACCAGCTGATGTGGTCGGGCCCAAGCGCCAGCACGGCGGCGATGTCGGCGGCCAGATCCGCGGGCGATTGACCGGGAACCCCGAACATCAGGTCGAGGTTGATGTTTGAGTGGCCGCCGGCGCGCAGGATGTCGACCGCGCGGGTCACCGTCTCGGGCCGCGCGCGGCGCTCGAGCGTCGCGAGCAGGTGGGCCTGGAAGCTCTGCGCGCCGAGCGAGAGGCGGGTCACGCCGCCCTCGCGGAGCACGCGCGCCTGCGCGGGCGTCACGGTCTCGGGGTTGCACTCGATCGTGACGTCGCCCGCCCGCGGAAGCCCGGCGAGCAGCGCCGCGAGCAGCGGGTCGGCGAGCAGTGAGGGCGTGCCGCCGCCGATGTAGATCGTCTCCGGGGCGACCTCGCCGTGCATCGCGAGCTCGGCGAGCAGGGCGGCGACGTAGCGGGCGTGGACGTCCTCGTGGCCGGTGACCGTGACGAAATCGCAGTAGCCGCAGCGGTGGGCGCAGAACGGCACGTGCACGTACAGGTGGCGCACGTTCACGCCGCGCCCTCGCGGTTGATCTCGAGCACGGCCAGGAACGCCTCCTGCGGCACCTCGATGTTGCCGACCTGCTTCATCCGCCGCTTGCCCTTCTTCTGCTTCTCGAGCAGCTTGCGCTTGCGGCTGATGTCGCCGCCGTAGCACTTGGCCAGCACGTCCTTGCGTTTGGCCTTCACCGTCTCGCGGGCGATGACGCGGGAGCCGATCGCAGCCTGGATCGCCACCTCGAACATCTGCCGCGGGATGCGCTCGCGCAGCGCCTCGACGAGCGCCTTGCCCTGGCGATAGGCATTGTCGCGGTGGGTGATCAGCGACAGGGAGTCGACGCGCTCGCCGGCGAGCAGCACGTCCACCTTGACGACCTGGCCGGGCCGGAAGCCGAGCAGCTCGTAGTCGAACGACGCGTAGCCGCGCGTGCGCGACTTGAGCTGGTCGTAGTAGTCGAGCACGATCTCGGCCAGGGGCAGGTCGTAGACGAGCTGCACCCGCTCGGGGCTCAGGTACTCCATGTGCCCGAAGGTCGCGCGGCGCTCCTGGTTCAGCTCCATCACCGGGCCGACGTAGGCCGTCGGGCAGATGATCGACGCGCGCACGTACGGCTCCTCCGTCTGCTCGATCGAGCCGGCGTCGGGCATCTGGGCCGGGTTGTGCACCTCGACCCACTGGCCGTCGACCGTCTGCACCCGGTAGGCGACGTTCGGCGCGGTGACGAGCAGGTCGAGGTCGTGCTCGCGCTCGAGCCGCTCGCGCACGATGTCCATGTGCAGCAGGCCGAGGAAGCCGCAGCGGAAGCCGAACCCGAGCGCCCGCGACGTCTCGGGCTCGTAGCTCAGCGCCGCGTCGTTCAGCTTCAGCTTCTCGAGCGCGTCGCGCAGCTCCGGGTACTGATCGGAGTCGGTCGGGAAGAGGCCCGCGAACACCATCGGCATGACGTCCTGGTAGCCGGGCAGCGGCTCGCTCGCGCCGCCCCGGTGCTGCGTCAGCGTGTCGCCGACGCGCAGCTGCGAGACGTCCTTCAAGCCGGTGATGACGTAGCCCACCTCGCCCGCCGAGAGGTGCCGGGCCGGGTGCATGCCGGGCGAGAAGAAGCCGAGCTCCTCGACCTCGAAGCTCGTGCCCTGCGCCATCGCCCGCAGCCGCTCGCGCGGCTGGAAGGTGCCGTCGACGACGCGCACGAACGCCACCACGCCGCGGTACTGGTCATACGACGAGTCGAAGATCAGCGCCCGTCCCGGAGCGTCGGGCTGGCCGCTCGGCGGCGGCACGCGGTCGACGACCGCCTGCAGGACGGCCTCGACGCCGATGCCGGTCTTGGCCGAGATCCGCAGCACGTCCTCGGCGCCGACGCCGACCAGGTCCGCAACCTCGAGCGCGACGCCGTCGGCATCGGCCGACGGCAGGTCGATCTTGTTCACCACCGGCACGATCTCGAGCTCGTTCTCGATCGCCAGATAGGCGTTTGCGAGCGTCTGCGCCTCGATCCCCTGGGCGGCGTCGACGACGAGCAGGGCGCCCTCGCATGCCGCCAGGCTGCGGCTGACCTCATAGGTGAAGTCGACATGTCCCGGCGTGTCGATCAGGTTGAGCTCGTACGTACGGCCGTCGGCCGCGGCGAAGAGCACCCGCACCGCCTGCGCCTTGATCGTGATCCCGCGCTCGCGCTCGAGCTCCATCGAGTCGAGCATCTGCTCGCGCATGTCGCGTTCGGCCACGGTCCGCGTGAGCTGCAGGATGCGGTCGGCCAGGGTCGACTTGCCGTGGTCGATGTGGGCGATGATCGAGAAGTTGCGAATGGTGGAAAGCGGCACGCTTGTAGCGTACTGGCGCCCGCCCCAGGGCAGCCCTCAGGCCGTCGCGCGGCCGCGCAGGCGGTCGGCCAGCGATCCGAGCACGGCCATGTCGGAGAGCTGCAGGATGCGGCCCGCCGCCAGGTACGCGGCGCCCCCGGCGGACAGCGCGAGCCCGACCGACACGATCTGCGCCGGCAGCGACCGGCCGAGGATCTGGTCGAGCGGCCACCACACCCCGAACGCAGCGGCGGTGCAGTAGACGGTCGCGACCACGATCCGCGCCGTCTCGCCGGCGACCTCGGCCAGGTGCAGGGAGCCAACCTGCCGGCGGAGCAGCACGAACAGCACCGTGGCGTTGAAGGTCGTCACGATGGCGGTCGAGAGGGCGATCCCGGCCGCCCCGAACGGTTTGTAGAGCGCGACGTCGAACACGGCGTTCAACACGAGATTGACGACCGCGACACGCGTCGGCACCTGCGGCATCTGCAGCGCGAAGAACGCGCGGGTGAGCAGCAGTGAGAGTCCGTTTCCGATCAGCCCGAGCGAGAAGGCGACCAGGGTCATGGCGACGTGCGTCGTGTCCGACGCCGTGAACTTGGCGTGCTGGAAGAGCAGGCGGGTGATCGGCTCGGCCAGAGCGATCGAGATCGCCGCCGAGGGGAGCAGCAGGAACACGATCGTGCGCGCGCCGCCGGCGAACGTGTGCGAGAAGCCGTCCAGATCTCCGCGGGCCGCCAGGCGGGAGATGCGCGGAAAGAGGACGACCGACACGGCCACCGAGAACAGGCCCTGCGGGAGCATGAACAGGCGGAACGCGTAGTTCAGGTAGCTGGGCGCGTGGCCGCCCGGCACGAGCGTCGCCACCGACAGGTCGATGGTCAGGTTGAAGTTGATCAGCCCGAGCCCGATCGTCACCGGCAGCATGAGGCGCAGGATGCGCTGCACGTGCGGGTTGCGCCAGGCAAGGCTGAAGATGATGTGCTGTCCGCGCTCTCGGCCGCGCAGCAGCGGCAGCGGGATCGCAAACTGGACGATGGTCGCGACCAGCACGCTGATGGCGTAGGCCTCGGCGCTGCCCTTGAAGGTGACGAGCGCGACGATAATGACGCCGTTCCACGCGATCGGCGCGAGCGCCGGCACGCCGAAGATCTCGTACGAGTTCAGGATCCCGGTGACGACGCCGGTCATGCCCAGGATCGCGACGATCGGGAACATCCAGCGCGAGAGCTCGACGACCAGGTTGGGATCGATGTTCTGGTTGCCGGGCACGAAGATCGGCATCAGCCAGGGCGCGACGAGGATGAAGAGCGCCGACAGCCCGCCCAGGATGACGGCCGTCAGCCACAGCACGATGCTCGCCACGCGCCATGCCTCGGGCTCCTTGCCCTCCTCGCGCAGCTGGGCAAACACCGGCACGAAGGCGGCCGAGATCGCACTGTCGGCGACCAGGCTGCGGACGAGGTTCGGCACGTTGAACGCGATCAGGAACGCGCCCAGCGCCGGGCTCGCGCCGAAGAAGCGGGCGGCCACGATCTCGCGCACGACGCCCGCCACTCGCGAAATGGCGGTGGCCGCCCCGAACACCGCTGTCGACGCGGCCAGACGCCTCTGCTCGCTCATCGGCGCGAGAGTCTATCGACCCGCTGCTATGCTCCCCCGGGCCCGCCGCCAGGCGGGCATTTGCGTGTCACTCCGAAGGGAATCGGTGGCCAACTCGAAGCAGCAGGCAAAGCGGGTGCGAACGGCGGCGCGGCAGCGCCTCGAGAACCTGCGCTACCGCACGCAGATCAAGACGCTCTTCCGGCGCCTCGACGAGGCCGTCGAGGCGGGCGACTCCGAGCAGATCGACACGGCCCACCGCAGGCTGGTGGCGCTGGTCGACCGGGCCGCGGCCCGGCGCGCGATCCACCGCAACGCAGCGGCGCACCGCAAGTCGCGTGCGGCCCGGATCGTCAGCCGGACGAACGTCTCCGCGTAACCAGCCCGAGCAGGATCAGCGTGACGCCGGCGGCCTGGGCGAGCGCGAACAGCGTGTAGCTGCCAAGGCGGGTGGCGCTCGAGGCGAGCGCGATCACGGCCACTCCGGCCGCCACGAGCAGCGGCCGTGGATCGCGGCGGCGGCGCGCCGACAGCAGCGACCCGCCCAGGAGCACGACGGTGCCGGCCGAGTTGAGCGCGATCGCCATCACGGCGGGCCAGATCCCTTTGAGCGCGCCGTTCGGCGGCGTTGCGCCGGCGCGGGCGAGCTCGCCGGCATCGACCCGCGCCGCCAGCACGGCCGCCGTCGCCGCGAAGGTGAGGAAGAGCATGGTCGCGGCGACGAGGCGCGTGATCATACGCCCGGGTAGGACGAGCAGGAGCTCCCCCACGGCCAGGTAGGCCACCACGAGCACGCCGCCGCTCAGGTAGTAGATCCGAAACGGGATCGCGGACCAGCCGCGGGCGGCGCCGTCGAGCAGCGCGAGCGAGGCGGCGGTGAAGAGCGCAAAGCCGATCGTCCACGCGATCAGCGGCGCCCTGCGCGACCGGGCCGAGGCCAGCCGCCGGGCGACGATCGCGGTGCAGGCCGCCGCCACGCCGGCCGCGACGGCGGCGGCCAGCGTCTCGGCGCTCATCCGCCGGTGATGTCGGCCAGGGCCAGCTCGAGCTCGAAGCGCGAGTCGACCCGGCTGCCGCCCTTCACCGCCAGGTCGAGCGCGGCCAGGCGCACGATCGCCCGCCCCAGCTCGGCCGGCTCGAACCGGCGCGCCTGCGAGACGAGCTTCTGGGCCGGGAACGGCTTCAGCCCCAGCTCGCGCGCAACCTCGGCCTGACCGGCGCCGGCCTCGACCAGCACCGCGGCCCGGTGCACGCGGCGCACATGCGCCGCAAGCTGCGCGACCACGCGGCCCACGTCCTCGCGCCGCTCGACGTCGACGGTGGCGAGGCCGATCACCGCCGCCGCGTCGCCCCGGCCCCAGGCGTCGGTGATGTCCCACGGCTTGATGTCCGAGCTGGGGATCACCAGCCGCTCGACGTCTTCGACCTTCGGCGCCTCGCCACCGCAGTAGGCGATCAGCTTGTCGGTCTCGAGAGCCAGGTCGCCGACGTCCTCGCCGACGAGCTCGACCAGCCTGCGGGCGACGGCCGGCGGGCAGTGCGAGCGCGCCTCGGCGAAGCGGCGCACGACCCATTCGGCGGCCTGCTTGCGCTCGGGCGCGTCGAACAGGCGCACCTCGCCAACCGCCTCGACGGCCTTCACGAGCGCGTGCTTGGAGCCGAACCCGGCGCCGCCGAACAGGCCGAGGCACGTCTCCGGCGCGGGCGAGCGCAGGTAGTCCACGATCGCGGCGACCGCGTCGTCGTCGAGCGCCTCGGCGTTTCGCACCAGCACGAGCCGGCGGCCCGGGAAGAGGCCGAGCGCGTTGCATGCGGCGGCGACGTCGATCGGCTCCTCGCCGCCGGGCGAGAGCTGCTCGACCGACTCGGGCGCAAACCGGGCCCGCAGCCGCGTGATGGCAGCGTCCACCTTGGGCCAGTCGCTGCCGGCGATCAGATACGCGGGCTTCATCTCCGCCTGTGGCGTCGTGCTCACGTTCAACCTGAGCCTTAGACTTGCTCTGACCGCGACCGCGCCGGGACGCGCGGCGCACGCCGCTCCCCCTGGCCGGCGAGCACCTTGGAGCGCTCGACGAGATCGGCGAACGAGGTCGTCTCGAGCACCGAGCGCAGCATGCCGCGAGCCTCGAGCCACACGCCGGGCAGCGCCTCGGCGCCGGGCGGATAGGTCACCTCGTCGGGGCGAACGCCGGCGACGGCGGCGATCGGCCCGTCGACGATCCGGATCACGTCGGCGATCGAGATCTCGCTCGCCGGCACGGCCAGCCGGTACCCGCCCTCCGGCCCCCGCTGCGAGGCGACCACGCCGGCATGCTTTAGCTCGCCCAGGATGTTCTCGACGAACTTCAGCGGCAGGTCCTGCGCCCGCGCGACCAGCTCGCCCTTGAGCGGGCGCGCCCCCTCGTGCGCGGCGAGCACGAGCACGGCGCGGACGGCGTAGTCGGCCTTGGCGGAGAGCTTCATTGCGCATGCATTCTCGCACGCGTCGCGGCGCTTCACCCTGCGAACAAGTCGCGGCGACGTCCAATGTCTGATTCGGTATCGAACTCGAATCAGATATCATCGCGCGGTGACACACGAGTCACTCCTGCTCAGCGAGGCCCGGCGGCGCGCCGGGATCTCGCAGCGAGAGCTCGCCCGCCGCGCCGGCACCTCGCAGGCAGCGGTTGCACGCATCGAGCGCGCCCGCCAGTCACCGAGCGCGACCACCCTGCGCCGCCTGATCGCAGCCTGTGGCGTCGACCTCGAGGTGACGATCCCGCCCGAGGGCGAGACCGCCCGCGCCCCGCTCGACGGCCGGCTCGTGCTGTGCGACATCGGCGGCGCGGCCTACGCGTTCCCGCTCGCCGCCGTGGTCGAGGTCGTGCCGTACGTGGCGCCCCGGCGGCTGCCCGGGCAGCCGCCGGACGCGGGTGTCGCGATGGTGCGCGGCCGCGTGGTCGCGACGGTCGACGCGGCGCTGCGCCTGGACGTCCCGACGCAGGATCCCCCCGGCCAGATGGTGCTCCTGCGCGCCCGCACCGGCGTCCATGCCGTCTCCGTGACCGCGGCCAGCGACATCACCGAGGTCGAGCCCTCCCGCCTCTCGTCACCGCCCGCCGGAGCGGAGACCTCGCCCTGCGTCGCCGGGCTGGCCGAGATCGACGGCGATCTCGTGGTCGTGCTCGATCCCGACGAGCTGTGCACCGCGAGGTAGCTCGCGGGGAACCGCCACGCGACGACCCGGGTTGCCGTCGGGCGCCGCCCTCGGCGATACTGCGCGGCGTGTGCCGCGCCATCCTGGCCCTGACCTTCGCCGCCGTCCTGTGGTTCCCCGCGGCGGCGTCGGCATCGGCCCCGACCGTCGTCCACGTGTGGCGCGCGAACCTCGACGGCGACGCGCACATCGAGCACGTCCGCCTGATGCTCGCGCTCGAGCCGAACCCGTTCGGCGGCACCGTCCCGATCCGGAAGCACTGGCTCGAGGTGGTCGACCGCACCGGCGGTCACTTCGTCATCGCCACGATCTCACCCCGCATCGAGCACCTGCTGCCGCGCTGGGTCAGGATCGGCGACTTCAACGCCGGCGGCCGTCCCCAGATCTTCTACCACGGCTTCGACGGCGGAGCCGGCGCCGTGCCCGTGTTCAACGGCATCCGCAGCTGGACGGGCACGGCGAAGCGACGGCTGTGGTCGTATGCGCCCCCGTTCCCGATGCTGACGCACAACGGCCTCAAGTACCGCTACGACGGCTCGAGCGTGGCGCTCGAGAACCTGGGGGCAGCGGCGACGCCGGGCCTCGAGGTGCACCTCGTCCAGGGTGAGGCGCGTCCCTCCGACCCGGACTGCTGCCCGAGCCAGCTCCTGACCCGCAACTACCGCTTCGATACGGGCACTGGCGCCTGGGTGCTCTACCAGACGGTCTGGCGCCACACCTAGACCCGAGCCTCCCTCACGAGCACATGGCCGCGATCGCCAGCACGTAGCCGGCGAGCACGTCGGCCAGATCGAGCAGCGGGACGGCGAGCGGCGGCCACACGGCGTGCAGCGCCATCGCGGCGAGTGCAAGCCACAGGATCGGCGCGACGGCGGGGAGCGCGAGCAGGTTCGCCGGCACCGCGAGCGGGCTCGCCCTGCCGAAGTGCCACCACACGATCGGCGCCGTCACGACGGTGCACGCCACCGACACGGCGGCGGCCTGACCCAGCAGCCCGCGCAGCCGCGGCGCGACCACGAAGATGGCCACGACGGCGGCGAACGAGAGCTGGAAGCCCGGATCGAAGAGCTCGAGCGGATTGAGCCCGAGCACGACGACCGCCCCGCACGCGAGCAGGTGCCAGCGCGACACCGGCCGCGACCCCAGCCACGCCACGGCCACCAGCACGCCCGCGACCCCGGCGCGCACGATCGACGGCCCGGCGCCGGTCACGAGCACGTAGGCGACGGTGACGCCGAGCGCCGCGATCCGCGCCGGCGCGCCGATGACGCCGAGCCCGCCCAGGCACACGAGCGTGAACGCGATCACGAGCGCCACGTTCTGGCCGCTGACGGCGACGAGGTGGTAGAGGCCGCTCGCGCGCAGCTGCGCCCGCGTGCCGGCCGGCAGGCCGCCCGTGTCGCCGAGCGCGATCCCGGCGACGAGCGCACGCGGCGGCGGCGGGTCGGCCCCGACGCCGATGTGCGCGAGCGCGGCCCGATGCAGGCTGTCGGCCATCCCCCACACGCCGCCGCGACGGCCGACGCGCACCGCCTCGGCCGCGCGCAGCTCGACGTGGGCGCCCTGCGTGGCGTAGTAGCCGCGGACGATCGGATCGAGCGGCCGGTACCGGCCCCGGACGCGGTAGACGCCACCCTGTTCGAGCACGATCCCGGGCGCCGACAGCACGACGGTCTCCCCCACCCCGGCCACCGCCGCCAGGCCGCGGCCGCCTGTCGGCTGGCCGGTGACGACCGCGACCACGCGCGCCGGGTGGCCCGGCACGAGCGAGCGGCGGTCAAGCGCCGCGACGCGGGCGCTGCCGGCCAGAAGCGCCACGGCCGCGACCGCCGCCGCAGCCAGGCGCATCCGCGGCGAGTCGCCCACGAGCACCGCTCCCGCCGCCAGGAACGGGCGCCCGAGCGCGGCCGCCGCGAGCCCGAGCGTGGCGGCGACGACGAGCCGGGTCGAGCCCGTCACAGCGTCACGCGCCCGTGCAGTGCGGCCAGCCGGGCCGGGCCGATCCCGCTCACCTGATCGAGCTCCGCGAGCGACCGGAAGCCGCCGTGCGCGGCGCGGTAGTCGATGATGCGCTGCGCCAGGGCCGGACCGATCCCGTCGAGCGTCTCGAGCTGGGCGAGCGTGCCCGAGTTGAGCGAAACGGGCGCGGCCGGGGCCGGGGTCGTCGCGCCGTCGCCGCCCGGCGCGACGGGCGCGCGGCCGCGGACGGGCACGACCACCTGCTCTCCGTCGGTGAGCCGCGCGGCCAGGTTCACGCCGGCGAGATCGGCCCGGCGCCGCGGCCCGGCCTTGCGCACCGCGTCGAGCACGCGCGCGCCGGCCGCGAGCCGATAGACGCCGGGCCGCCGCACCGCCCCGGACACATCGACGACGAGCACCGTGGCCGCGGCCGGCGTCGCCGGCACGGCTGCGGGCGTCGTCGCCGCCGGCGAGTACGAGTACGACGACCCCGCCGACGAGCCGGGGTGGTACTTCCAGCCCACCAGGAGCACGATTGCGACCGCGGCGGCGTAGAGGGCGATCTGGCGCGGCGAGAGCACGGGCATGGCGGCCAGGATCTCGCGGGTGACCGTCACGGATCCAGGCCGGCCGTGTCGCGGAAACGTCACGTTTCAGACGTGATGCGGGCGGGCATCGCGATCGCGTTTGGCATGGTACGGACGATGACCACCAGCGAGATCGCGACCGCCTCGGGCATCCAGCTGCAGAGGCTCGTCAAGTCGTTCCGCTCGCCGCAGGGGCCGGTGCACGCAGTGCGCGGCATCGACGTCTCGATCGCCGCGGGAGAGACGGTCGCGCTGCTCGGGCCGAACGGCGCAGGCAAGTCGACGACCATCGACATGCTGCTGGGCCTGACGACGCCCGACAGCGGCTCGGTGTCACTGTTCGTGCTCGACGAGCCGACCGTGGCCATGGACGTCGAGAGCCGGCACGCCTTCTGGGACACGATGCGCGGCTTCGCCGCCCGCGGCAAGACGATCGTGTTCGCGACCCACTACCTGGAGGAGGCCGACCAGAACGCCGACCGGGCCGTGCTGATGGCCCACGGCAGCATCGTCGCCGACGTCCGACGACCGAGATCAAGGCGATGTCGGGGTGCGCACGATCCGCGCCACACTGCCCGGAGTGGACGTCGCCGAGCTCTAGCGCCTCCCCGGGGTCAGCTCGGCCGAGCGCCGCGGCGACTCGATCGTGCTGCACTGCCCCGACTCCGACGCCACCATCCGGGCGCTGCTTGCGGCCCACCCCGGCGTGCGCGACATCGAGATCGCGGGCGCCGGGCTCGAGCAGGCGTTCCTGCAGCTCACGGGAGTGGAGGCCGGCGAATGATCACGTACGCGAGGTACGAGATCGTGCGCACGTTTCGCAACCGGCGCTTCTTCGTCTTCTCGATCGGCTTCCCGCTGGTGCTCTACTTCCTGATCGCAGGCCCCAACCGCAACGTGAGCGACTTCGCCGGCAGCGGCCTGCCGGCCGCCCTCTACTACATGGTCGGGCTGACCGCCTTCGGCACGATGAACACCGTGCTCTCGACCGGGACGCGCATCGCCGGTGAGCGCGCGGCCGGCTGGAACCGGCAGCTGCGCCTGACGCCGCTCTCGACCAGGAACTACTTCCGCACCAAGGTGCTCGTGGCGTACCTCCTGGCCACGATCACGATCGCCTGCCTCTACGTGTCGGGCATCTCGCTCGGCGTCGATCTGACCGCCGGCGAGTGGGCGCGGATGACCGGGCTCATCCTGGTCGGCCTCGTCCCGTTCGCGGCGCTCGGCATCCTGATGGGCCACCTGCTCACGACCGACTCGATCGGGCCGGCGATGGGCGGGACGACGGCGCTCCTGTCGCTGCTCGGCGGGGTCTGGTTCCCCGTGAACAGCGGCCTGTTCCACGACTTCGCCGAGGCACTGCCGTCGTACTGGCTCGTGCAGGCCAGCGATGTCTCGATCGGCCGGGGCGGCTGGGGCGCGCGCGGCTGGCTGATCATGGCCGCGTGGGCGGTCGTGCTCGGCCTGCTCGCCGCCCAGGCCTACAAGCGCGACACGAAGAAGGTGTGAATACACGGGGTCTGACCCCGTGTATTCACGACTGCTGAGGTGCCTGGCACCGCGCGGCGGTGCCAGGCACCTGACTACCGGGTGACGAGGCTGACCAGCTTGCCGGGCACGACGATCTCCTTCACGACCGTCGCCCCGTCCAGGTGCTTGGCCACGTTCGGCACGGCCCGGGCCTGCGCGAGGATGCGGTCGCGGTCGACGTCGGGCGTGACCGCGAACTCGCCGCGCAGCTTGCCGTTCACCTGCACGGCGTAGGTGATCTCGTCGGACACGAGCATGGCCGGGTCGGCCGCCGGCCAGGGCACGTCCCACAGCCGCTCGCCGCCGAGCCGCTCCCACAGCTCGCAGGCGATGTGCGGCGCGTACGGCTGGATCAGCGAGACGGCGGTCGCGACCGCGAAGCGGCGCTGCTCGGGGGTCGCGGCCCCCGCCGACTGCAGCTGCTTCACCAGCTCGTGGACGGCCGACTCGGCCGTGTTGAACGCAAACCGCTCGCCCACGTCGGCCGTGACGCGGTCGATCGCCCAGTGCGACTTGCGCACCAGCTCGGCGCCGGGGCCGTCGGCCGGCGCGGACGCCGGGATGCCGGGCGCGAGCTCCGCGGCGGACTCCAGCGCGAGCCGCCACAGCCGGGCCAGGAACCGGTGGCTGCCCTCGACGCCGCCGTCGAACCACTCGGCGTCCTGGTCGGGCGGGCCGAGGAACAGCGAGTACAGCCGCACCGTGTCGGCGCCGTACTCGGCCACCATCTTGTCGGGCGCGATCACGTTGCCCTTCGACTTGGCCATCTTGGCGCCGAGGTAGTAGATCATCCCCTGCGTGAACAGGTTCTCGAACGGCTCGGTGAAGCCGACGTAGCCGAGGTCGTACAGCGCCTTCGTGAAGAAGCGCGCGTACATCAGGTGCAGGATCGCGTGCTCGACGCCGCCGATGTACTGATCGACCGGCAGCCACGCATCGACGGCCTCGCGGCTGAACGGCGCCTGATCGTTGTGCGGATCGGCGTAGCGCATGAAGTACCAGGACGAGTCGACGAAGGTGTCCATCGTGTCGGTCTCGCGCGTGGCCGGCCCGCCGCACGCCGGACAGGCGGTGTTCACCCAGTCCTCGGCGGCCGCGAGCGGCGAGCGCCCCCGCGGCGCATAGTCGGCGATCTGCGGCAGCACCACCGGCAGCTGGTCGTCGGGCACCGGCACGATCCCGCAGCCGTCGCAGTGCACGACCGGGATCGGGCAGCCCCAGTAGCGCTGCCGCGAGAGCAGCCAGTCGCGCAGGCGGTAGGCGATCGTGCCCCTCCCCGAGCCCTCGGCCTCCAGGCGGGCCACGATCGCCTTGGCGCCTTCGGGTGCGGCCATGCCGCTCCACTCGCCCGAGTTCAGGAGCACCTCGTCGTGCGTGTGCGCCGCGTAGGCGACGTCGGTCGTGGGCTCGGCCCCGCGCGGCGCCACGACCGGCCGGATCTCGAGGCCGTGGGCCTGGGCGAACTCGAAGTCGCGCTCGTCGTGGGCGGGGACGGCCATGATCGCGCCGGTGCCGTACTCGGCCAGCACGTAGTCGGCCACCCACACCGGGATGCGCTCGCCGTTGACCGGGTTCGTGACGTACCGGCCGGTGAAGACACCCGTCTTCTCGCGCTCCTCCGCCCGCTCGACCGCCGAGCGGGCGGCGGTGCGGCGCACGTACTCGGCCACGGCCGCGGCGTTCTCGCCGCCGGCCGCGAGGTCGACGGCGCGCGGGTGCTCCGGCGCGAGCACGAAGAAGGTGGCGCCGAAGAGCGTGTCGGGGCGGGTCGTGAACACCTCGAGGGCGGTGCCGTCGTCGAGCGTGAAGCTGACCTCGGCGCCGTGCGAGCGGCCGATCCAGTTGCGCTGCATCGTCACCACCCGATCGGGCCAGTGCACGTGCGCCAGGTCGTCGAGCAGACGGTCGGCGTAGGCGGTGATCCTGAAGAACCACTGCTCGAGCGTGCGCGCCTCGACCTCGGCGCCGCAACGCTCGCAGTGGCCGTCGATCACCTGCTCGTTCGCGAGCACGGTCTGATCGTTCGGGCACCACTTGACCGCCGCGCTCTTGCGATACGCGAGCCCGGCCTCGTACAGGCGTAGGAAGATCCACTGCGTCCAGCGGTAATACTCGGGATCGGCCGTCGAGAGCTCGCGGTTCCAGTCGATCGACCAGCCCATGCGCTTCATCTGGCGGCGGATGGCGGCGATGTTCTCGCGCGTCGACTCGGCCGGATGCCGCCCGGAGCGGATCGCGGCGTTCTCGGCCGGCAGGCCGAACGCGTCGTAGCCCATCGGGTGCATCACGCGGTGGCCGTGGCGGCGCCGGAAGAGCGTGACGACGTCGCCCATCGTGTAGTTCTTGACGTGGCCCATGTGCAGCTCGCCCGACGGGTACGGGAGCATCTCAAGCACGTACGTCAGATCGTCGGTCGGCTCGCCCGGCTGCGGGTTGGGCACGTCGAAGACGCCCTCGCGCTCCCAGATCTCCTGCCAGCGCGCCTCGACGGCGGCGTGGTCGTACCGGTCCATGCGGGGATTCTAGGCTGCGGGGGCGCGGGCGCCGCCCGCCGTCACATGCCGGGCTTGACCACCATGTCGAAGATCACGCACAGCAGCAGCACGAGCTCGATCCGCGACACGAGGAAGATCCGGCGGATGCGCGCCTGCACCTCGGCCGACGCCACCCCGTGCGCCTCGGTGGCGCGGGCGATCCGCCCCGACTCGGGGCCGAGGTAGCCGGCGCCGACGATGATCGAGAGCACGATGATCGCGAGGCCGAACTGCACCCAGCCCTGGCTGTAGCTCCAGCCGCCACCACTCTCGTGCACGGTGAAGATCCCGGAGACGAGCAGGATCAGCGACGCCGGGATGAAGACGCGCGTACCCACGAACTCCGTGTCGCCGGCGAACGCCGCCACCCGCGCCGGGTCGTTCGTCCGCAGGGCGAGCAGCGCGTACACCTGCACGACGCACGCCCCGCCCACCCAGACGACGGCCGCGAGCACGTGCACGAACGTGAACCCGGTGTAGTTGGTCAGGACGAGCTCGATCATGGCGGGGGGTTCTACCCCGTCGGGCGGACGTGGTCAAGCGCTGGCGGGGCGCCTGGACTACGATCACAGGTGATGATCCTGCGCCAATTCCTCTACCCGGACACGGCCTGTGCGAGCTACCTGTTCGGGTGTCTCTCGTACAATCGGCTGGCCGTCGTCGACCCCCACGCCGAGCTGGTCGACCGCTACATCGAGGCCGCCGACGCGGCAGGCTCGCCGATCGCGGCGGTGTTCGAGACGCATGTGCAGGCAGACCACGTATCGGGCCTGCCCGGGCTCGTCGCCGCGACCGGCGCGACGGCCTACCTGCCCGCCGGCGCCCGGGTCGACTTCGCGCATCACGCGCTCGAGGATGGCGAGCGGGTCGAGCTCGGAAACACCATCGTCACCGTGCTCGCGACCCCCGGGCACGCACCCGCCCACCACGCCTACGTCGTCGCCGACCTGCGCCGCGACACCGACGACCCCTGGCTCGTCTTCACCGGCGACTCGCTGCTCGTGAACGACGCCGGCCGGCCCGACCTGCACGCCGCCGGCGGCGACCCGCGCGCGCTCGCCGTGCAGCAGCACGCCTCGATGCAGCGGCTGCTCGCGCTGCCCGACCACGTCATCGTCCTGCCGAGCCACTACGGCGGCTCCGTCTGCGGGCGAGGACTGTCCGGCAACCCGATCTCGAGCATCGGCTTCGAGCGCCTGCACAACCGCGCCCTGCAGCACCCCGATGCGGACGAGTTCGCCGATGAGCTGCTGCGCGACGTGCCGCCGCCGCCGACCGATCAGGCCCGCATCGTCGCGGCCAACCGGGCCGCCTTCGGGGCCACCGCCTAGCGCATGTAGCGGCGCACGGCCAGGCGCGACTTGAGCGCGTGCTGCTCGGCGCGGCCCTGGACGCGGGCCGCGATCAGCTCGGGATCGCGCTCGTCGGCATCGCCGTCGTCGTAGGCGGCTGCGATCTGGGCGACCGTGTCGCGGTCGTGGTCGGCGATCGCGTCGACCTCGCACCCGATCCGGTAGCGGCCGAACGACATCGGCTCGACCCGCATCACGAGCGCCTCGACGGTGATCGGGCGGGCGCCGATGTAGATCGAGAGCATCACGCGGTCGCCGAGGGCGAGCTGGAGCTCGGTGACGAACGCGACGCCGCCCTCGGAGATGTCGGCGGTGCGCACCCGGAAGTGGTCGCCGTCGGGCAGGGCCTTCGAGCGCAGCACCACGGCCTCGGCCTCGTCGGTGCGCTGGGCGCGCTTCGTGCGCCGGTGGCCGGGCTGGTGGACGACGCCGATCACCCGCAGGTGCAGGAGCGTCTGGTTCGACGACTGGAAGTACGCCTTCTCGATCCGCAGCGAGACGTCGAAGCCGCCGCCGCTCGAGTCGCGCAGCGGGCACACGACGACCAGCCCGGGCTGCATCAGCATCTGCGGCGCGTAGCCGATCAGGAGGCCGCGATCGAGGTCGGCGAGCACCACCTCGGCGACACCGCCGGCCGAGAACACACCGATCGGGGTCGGAAGCGGCGGCAGGAGCGCCAGGAGCTCGTCCAGCAGGACGCCGTCGGGATCGGGATCGGAGGCGTGCGCGGGCTCGGACATGTCCACCCAGTCATCGGCGCGCGGGGTTCCGGGCTTGAACAGCGGCGGCCCGGACCAGCCGCGTGGGGACTGTCCCCAGAATCGGGGACAGTCCCCACCGTCACCGGTGTGCCTAGTAGGTGAGCAGGAGCTCGACCCGGCGGTTGAGCGCCCGCCCTGCGGCGGTGGCGTTCGTCGCCCTGGGGTGGCTCTCGCCGTACGCGACGGCCAGGCAGGCGACGTGCGCGCGGTGCGAGATGAACGCGCACACCGCGTCGGCGCGGGCGAGCCCGAGCCGGTAGTTGGCAGCGGCCGAGCCCAGGCTGTCCGTGTAGCCGGTGGCGACGACCCACTTGGCGCCCCTGAGCTGCCCGATCAGGCCCCGCAGGTAGGTGCGCCCGGAGGGCAGGAGCACCGCCGAGCCGCTCTCGAACTGCAGCGCGCCCGGCGTCACGTCGACACGGGACGAGACGATGTGCACCGTCTGCTTGGCGACGAGCGGCTGGGAGCCGCCAACCGGCAGTACCGCGACCGTGGCAACGACGTGCACGCCGCCGGGCTGGGAGGCGAGCTTGCGGCCCCTGCCGGTGAGCACGACCTCGACCTTGCCGTGTTGGCGCTGGTGATACCCGTGGAACACCCGCACCGCATGGCCGATGACGATGCCACCCGGAGTCGTGAGCGTGACCGAGCACTTCGCGATCCGGCCGGTGGCGAGGCTGCAACCCACTTTGATGCTGTGCCCTGCGGGTGCGACCGCCGGCAGGCCAACCTTGGGGTGCGATCCGACGACGCGGTGCGTGATCGTCCACATGGCGGACGCTGCGGGGCCGAAGTCGCCGGCGCTGTTGACGCCGTGGACGCGGAATACGTGCTCGCCCACCGTGAGCCCTGTGTAGGTCGCGGGCGAGGTGCACGGGTTGAACAGCCCGCCGTCGATGCTGCACTCGAAGCTGACCGTGGCGGCGTCGCCGGCGTGCGCCGCGAAGGCGAACGTGGCGGAGTGCGCCGGCCCGCTGACGGGGCTGCGAGTGATGTCCGGCGCGACGGCCGGCACGGGCGCGCCGCCGGGCTCGGAAGCGTTGAAGCCGAGGACGAGGGTGGTCGACGCGCCGGGGGCGAGGTGGCGGGCCCACTCGACGCCGAAGCCGTTGTCCAGGCTGGTCGGATCGAACGTGTCGTTGTACGTGGCCGTGCTGTCCCAGCCGGGCAGCGTCGCCGTCCACCAGTCGCCCTCGTAGTAGTGCGTCCACGTGGTGAGCTCGACGAGGCCGACCTTGGTGCCGTCGATCGCGATGCCCTGCAGGGTGCGCGGCGGACCGGCGACGAGCGCACCGGTGCCCTCGTCGCTGCCGGCGACATAGAGGTCGGCGTTCCAGAACGCGTCGAAGGGGACGGCCGTGCCGCTCGTGTTGGTGACCTTCCACGTCATTGTCAGCGCCCGCGAGCCGTTCACATGGGTGATCTTCTGGGCGATGCTGAGGTTCGGAGCGGTGAAGGCGCTCGTGACCGCCCACGGAGACGCGACGGTACCGGCGCCCGCGACTGCGGGGGCGGCGGTCTGGGTGAACTGCGTGCCCGCCATCGAGTAGGAGACACCGGCCTCGTGGACGGCGAAGAGCCCAGGGGCGGTCGGCGTGACGCCGTTGAAGCTGTTGTTCTCGTAGAACAGCGCGTACGTCGGGTCGTTGGCGAAGCGGACGCTGATCGCGCCGGGTGCGTCCTGGCCGTTCATCAGGGTGACCAGATTCGTGCCGTTCATGATGACGCCGTCGGTGCCGGCGTCGTCAGCCGCGGCGGCGCTTGGAAGCGCCAGTAGGAGGATGGCCGCCACGACGGCGGCCCGTTTGAGGTTCATGGTCGGAATCCTTTTGAAGTTGGGTGTGGCCGTACACCCCGATGTTCGGCGTGCATTGCACGTCGTTCACGCTGCAACGATCGAACCCCCGTTCCGCCGTATTCACGCCGTGCGCGACCTCCCGCGGCTGGGGTAGACGGTCTCTACCGCCCCGGCGGTAGCATCGGCGCATGCAGGCCGATCTGATCCTGCGCGGAGGCGTCGTCCACACCGTCGACGCCGCCCGCCGCACCGCCGGCGCCGTCGCCATCGCGGGCGGCCGGATCGCCGCGGTCGGGAGCGCGGCCGACCTCGACGGCCTGCGCGGGCCGGCCACGCGCGTCCTCGACCTCGGCGGCGCCATGGTCCTGCCCGGATTCTGCGACGCCCACTGCCACCTCGGGTCGGCGGGGCACGCGTCGACGCTCTGCAGCCTCGAGGGCAGCCGTGACGCCGCCGAGCACCTGCGCCGGATCGGCGCGTACGCCGCCGCCCATCCCGACCGCGAGTGGATCGTCGGCGGCGGCTGGTCGATGAGCGACTTCCCCGGCGGCACGCCGGCTGCGGCGGCGCTCGACGCGGTCGTGCCCGACCGCCCCGCCGTGCTGACGAACCGCGACTACCACGGCGCGTGGGTCAACTCGCGCGCGCTCGCGCTCGCCGGCATCACCGCGGCGACGGCCGACCCGCCCGGCGGCCGCATCGAGCGCGGCCCGGGTGGCGAGCCGCTCGGAACGCTGCAGGAGCAGGCGATGCACCTGGTGCTCGATCGGGCTCCCGCCCCCACCGCCGCCGAGCGCGTCGCGGGCATCGAGGTGGCACAGGCCTACTACCACCGGCTCGGGATCACCGCCTGCCAGGACGCGCTCGTCGACGCCGAGCTGCAGGGCGCCTACGAGCACCTCGCCCGCAGCGGCGGCCTGCGCCTGCGGGTGCACGGGGCGCTCGAATGGGACTCCGCACGCGGCGATGAGCAGTTGGCGGAGCTGATCGAGCGGCGGGCGAGCGGCACGACCGGCCGGCTGCGGTGCGGGACGGTGAAGTTCTTCCACGACGGCGTGGTCGAGAACCGCACGGCGGCGATGCTCGACCCCTACCGCGACGCCGCCGGGCGGCCGACCGCCGAGTACGGGCTCGACATGTACGCGCGGGCGAACCTCGAACGGTTCGTGCGCCTGTGCGACGGCGAGGGGTTCGGGGTGCACATCCACACGATCGGCGACCGCGCGGTGCGCGAGTCGCTCGACGCGCTCGAGGCGGCCATGCACGCGAACGGCCGCCGCGACGCCCACCACCAGCTCGCCCACGTCCAGTTCGCCCATCCGGACGACCTGCCCCGCTTCCGCACGCTGGGCGTCATCGCGAACGTGACGCCGCTGTGGGCGCGGCTGGAGGAGTACGTCACCGAGCTGACGCTGCCGTTCGTGTCGGAGCGCGCCGCCGCCGGCATGTATCCGTTCGGGAGCATCCTCCGCGCCGGCGGCGCGCTCGCGTTCGGGAGCGACTGGTCGGTGTCCACCCCGGATCCGCTGCACCAGCTCGCGACCGCCGTGGCCCGGGTCGATCCGGAGGGGAGCGCGTCCGAGCCGCTGCTGCCGGACGAGCGCATCGACCTCGGCGCCGCCATCGCCGCGCAGACGATCGGCGCGGCGTACGCATGCTCCATCGACGCGGCCACCGGCTCGATCGAGCCGGGCAAGCTGGCCGACCTGGTCGTGCTCGATCGCGACCTGTTCGGCCTCACTCCGGCCGAGTACCTGGAGACGCGCGTCCTGGCCACGCTCGTCGAGGGCGAGGTCGTGTACCGCTCGCCCGCCTCTGAACTCTAACCTTCTACGTGAACCTCAGCCTGCGCGGACGGTGACGAGCGTGCCGAGCGGCACGACGCGCCGCAGCAGCGCGAGCGCCTGCAGGTCGACGTGGATGCACCCGTTCGAGACGGGGCCCATCGCCCCGGGGTGGATCGCGACCAGGTCGCCCCCGGGCCACCCGGGGCGAGATGCGTCTGATGGGCGGCGAGCGCGAAGGCGAGCGGCGCGTACGGGCTCCCCGCCGGGAAGCTGAGCCGGTCGGTGACGAAGAAGCGGCCGACGGGGGTGGGCGTCGCCGCCGTCCCGTGGCCGATCGGGAACGCGCCCAGCGTGCGCGCGCCGCGCAGCACGGCCAGGCGCCCGCGGGCGAGGTCGACGACGACGCGGATCCGCGTCCACCGCAGCGCCAGGGTGCCGAGGCTGATCCGCACCGGCCGGGCCTGCGGCCGCACCGGCACGAGCACCGTCGCCCGCTCGCCGTGGTGCATGAGCACCGGCAGCCACACCGGATCGCCGAAGCGCGTGCGCGGGCGCACGAGGCCGAAGCGGGTGTGCAGCGGGCGGCGCAGCCTGGCCATCAGGTAGGCGCCTCCGCCGTGCGGCCTGGCCGGCAGCGAGAAGCGCGTGGGATGCGACGGGCCGGCCGACGGCACCGGGGCATCCCGCAGCACCGTGCCCGCGGGCGCGACGGCCGGAACGGGCGCAGCCGTCGCCCCGGCACACGCGCTGCAGACAGATGCGACCACGACGGCCGCGACCCAGACCCGAAACCCCATCCCAGAAAGCATACGCGCGGGCGCAACCCCCGGATCCGCTGCGGTATCGTGGCCCCAATCCGACGACGCGTCCCGAGTCGGCCCGCTCGGCGGGTCTCTCTGGGGCACCCCCAGGGGAACCGGTGTCACCACGCATCGCATCGCATGCGCTTCGCTGCGCCTCCGTCGCAGGTCCGCGCACGCAGGACAGGAGCAGTCGGGGCGCGTCGTCGGGCCTGACTCCGTGAGCGGCTGGAGCAGGCGGGAGCAGGCTGCCGTCGCGGCCGTGACCGCAGCGGCCTTCCTCGATGGACACTGGGCGCCGGCGGCGATGAGCGCGCGGGCGGCGGAGGCGTTCGGGCGCCGGCCGCGCTGGCTCTCCGGCGTCGCCGCCGAGGCGGCGGCGGTCTACCGCGACCGTCCCTGCGACCGCCCGCGCGAGGTCACGGCCGTGATCGAGCGGGCGCTTCACCGGCTCGGCGAGCAGGGGCTGCTGCCAAGACCGCCACCGGGCGTGCCCGCGGCGATCTTTGCGCCCGCGATGGGGCGGATGCCTTGGCCGGTGGCCGCGATCGACACGCCGGCCGGCCTGGCAGCGGCCCTCGACCTGCACCCGGGCGAGCTCGCGTGGCTCGCCGACCGCCGCGGGCTCGAGCGCCGCGTCGCCGACCCGCGGCTGCGCAACTACCGCTACCGCTGGCTGGCGCGGCCCGCGGCGCCGCCGCGGCTGATCGAGCAGCCCAAGCGCCTGCTCAAGGACACCCAGCGCCGAGTGCTGCGGGCGATCCTCGAGCCGATCCCGCCCCACGACGCCGCCCACGGCTTCCGCCGCGGGCACTCGGCGGTGACGCACGCACGCCGCCACACCGGGCAGGAGGTCGTGCTGCGGTTCGACCTCGAGGACTTCTTCGCCTCGATCGCGGCCGGGCGCGTGTACGGCCTGTTCCGGACGGCCGGCTACCCGGAGGCGGTGGCCGCCGACCTGACCGGGCTCGTGACCAACAGCGTGCCCCAGGCGGAGTGGGCGGCCGCGCCGCGGTCGCGGGCTCCGGGCGCGTTCGCGGCCCACCGCCGTCTGGGACGGCGGCTGGCGGCCCCGCACCTGCCGCAGGGCGCCCCCACCTCGCCGGCGCTCGCGAACCTGGCCGCATATCGCCTGGACTGCCGCATCGCCGGGCTCGCCGAGCGCTTCGAGGCCGTCTACTCACGCTACGCCGACGACATCACGCTCTCGGGTGGCCGGCGTCTGCACGCCTCGACGGCCGGCGTGCGCCACGCCGTCGAGGCGATCGCGGCCGCCGAGGGCTTCCGCCTGAACGCGCGCAAGTCGCAGCTCATGACCCGCGCCGGCCGCCAGCGGGTGTGCGGGATCGTCGTCAACGCGCACACGAACGCGGCGCGGGACGACTACGACCGGCTGCGCGCGGCCGTGCACCAGGCGGGCCTGCACCCGGAGGCGCTCGACGGCGCCGCGCGTGCACGCCTGCAGGGCCGGATCGCCTGGGTCGAGGCGCTCAACCCGGCCCGCGGCGCGAAGCTGCGCCGCCGCCTCGCGCGCATCGACCGGCCGGAGTGAGCGGCCGGCCGGAGGTGCCTGGCACCGTGCCGGTGCCAGGCACCCGGTGTATGCCGTCCTCAGATCGCGCTATCCCCCGCCGCAGCCGGTCATCGATGCGTCGGCCATCGACAGCCACCACAGGCCGAACACGAACACGGCCAGCACGATCGCGACCAGCACGATCAGGCCGCAGTGACGGGCGACGAAGCTTGCCATCGGCGTCTCGATGCCGGCAGGCTGTCAGCCGCACGTAACGGCACTGTCACAAGAAGGGCGCGACCGCGCAACCTACACTCTCGCGATGGCGATCTGCCCACGCTGCGGCCAGCAGAACCCGGACGGCTTCCGCTTCTGCGGCAGCTGCGGGGCCGCGCTCGCAGAGGTCGCGGCGACCGAGGAGCGCAAGGTCGTCACGGTGCTCTTCGCCGACCTCGTCGGCTTCACCAGCCGCAGCGAGCGGATGGACGTCGAGGACGTCCGCGGCACACTCGCTCCCTACCACGCCGTCCTGCGCGACCGGCTGGAGCACTTCGGCGGCACGGTGGAGAAGTTCATCGGGGATGCGGTCATGGCGGTGTTCGGGGCACCGGTCGCGCACGAGGACGACCCCGAGCGGGCGGTACGGGCGGCGCTCGCCATCCGGGCCGCGATCGCCGAGATGAACGAGGCCGACCCCGCGCTCGATCTCCACGTGCGGGTGGGCGTCAACACGGGCGAGGCGCTGGTCGTGCTCGGCGCCGATCCGGCGCGGGGCGAGGGGATGGCCTCGGGCGACGTCGTGAACACCGCCGCCAGGCTGCAGGCGGCGGCGCCGGTCGACGGCGTGCTCGTCGGCGAGACGACCCACCGTGCCACCGACCGGGCGATCACGTACCGGCCGGCACCGCCGGTCGACGCCAAGGGAAAGGCGCAGCCTGTGCCCGCCTGGGAGGCGCTCCAGGCCCGCGCCCGCCTCGGCGTCGACGTTTCCCAGAGGCCCACCACGGCGCTCGTGGGCCGCTCCGAGGAGCTCGACCTCCTCCTGGATGCGCTGCACCGGAGCCGGTCCGAGCGCGCCGCGCAGCTCGTGACGCTCGTCGGCGTGCCCGGCATCGGCAAGAGCCGGCTCGTGTGGGAGCTCCTGCAGGCGGTCGAGGCCGAACCGGACTTCGTGACGTGGCGCCAGGGCCGGTCGCTGCCCTACGGCGACGGCGTCACGTTCTGGGCCCTCGGCGAGATGGTGAAGGCGCAGGCGGACATCCTCGACTCCGACGGCGCCGAGCAGGCCGCCGCCAAGCTCCATGCGACCGTCGCCGACCTGTTCGACGACCCGGCCGAGGCCGCATGGGTGGAGGAGCACGTCGGCGCGCTCGCGGGCCTCGAGGTCGACCGGCCCGGCGGCGACCGGGGCAGCGAGTCCGGCTCTGCCTGGCGGCGCTTCTTCGAGGCGCTGGCCGACCGCCACCCGCTCGTGCTCGTGTTCGAGGACATGCACTGGGCCGACGACGCGCTGCTCGACTTCGTCGACCACCTGGTCGACTGGGCGAGCGGCGTCCCGCTGCTGGTCGTCTGCACGGCGCGGCCCGAGCTGCTCGACCGGCGCCGCGGCTGGGGCGGCGGCAAGCGAAACGCGCTCACGGTCGCGCTCTCGCCGCTCGACGACACCGACACCGCCCGCCTGATCGGCGGCCGGCTCGAGCAGGCGGTGCTCCCCGCCGACACCCAGGCGACGCTGCTCGCCACGGCCGCGGGCAACCCGCTCTACGCCGAGGAGTACGTGCGCATGCTGATCGACCGCGGCCACCTGCGCCACGAGGGCGATCGCTGGCGGCTGACGACAGCCCAGCTGCCGGTGCCCGAGTCGGTGCAGGGGCTGATCGCCGCCCGGCTGGACGACCTTCCCATCGGCGAGAAGCGGCTCCTCCAGGACGCCGCGGTGGTCGGCAAGGTGATGTGGCTCGGTGCGCTCGCGGAGATGGGCGAGGAGTCCCGCGCCGTCGTCGAGCAGCGGCTGCACGGCCTCGAGCGGCGCGAGATGCTGCGCCGCGAACGGCGTTCGTCGGTGGGCGGCGAGACCGAGTATGCGTTCCGGCACGTGCTCGTGCGCGACGTGGCCTACGGTCAGATCCCGCGCGCCGCCCGCGGCGACAAGCACCGCCGGGCGGCGGAATGGATCGAGTCGCTCTCGGCCGACCGCGAGAACGCACCGGACATGATCGCCCACCACTACGCCCGGGCGCTCGAATACGCGCGCGATTCGGGCGGGCCGACCGACGAGCTCGAGCGGCGGACGCGCCTCGCCCTGCGCAACGCTGCCGAGCGGGCGACGGCCCTGAACTCGATCACGGCGGCGCTCAGCCACTACAACGCCGCGATCGCCCTGTGGCCGCAGGAAGACCCCGAGTGGCCGGCGCTGATCGTGGCGACCGCCGATCTGACGCTGTCGGGCGCGGGCGACGACCTTGTCGGCCCCCTGAGGGTCGCGCGCGACCGCCTCCTCGATGCCGACGATGTCGAGCTGGCGGCCAAGGCCGAGATGCTGGCCGGCTTCCGGTTCTGGAACCAGGCTCGCACCGACGAGGCCGCCGACGCGTTCGGTCGTGCCCGGCGTCTGGTCGAGGATGCACCGCCGACTCCCGGCGTTGCCCACGTGATGAGCCGGATCGCCGTCAACGCGATGCTGCGCGGCTCCTCGGAGGAGACCATGGAGCTGTGCGAGCGCGTGCTCGCGATCACCGCCGACACCGGACTCGACGACCTGCGCAGCCACGCCCTGAACACCCGCGGTGTGGTCCGCGTCGACCTGGGGGACATGGGCGGCCTCGCCGACCTCGAGGAGAGCATCGCGATCGCGGAGCGTCTGAACGCCTCCGACCTGATGATCCGCGGCTACAAGAACTACGCCAGCGTGCTGGCGACGCTGGGTGAGATCGAGGCGGCGGCGGCCATCCAGAGGCGCGGGCTCGAGGTGTCGCGCCGGTTCGGCGCCGACTACCAGATCGCCTGGTTCGACGCCGAGCTCGGGATCCACGCCTACGTCACCGGCGACTGGGATGCCGCCGAGGCCGCATTCGCCCGGCTGGACGAGTGGGTGGCCGCGGTCGGCCCGCACTACATCGAGGCGGGCGCCCACAGCTCCCGGTCGCGGCTGCGCAGCGCCCGCGGCGACGTCGCGGGAGCGCGGGCGGACATCGCCGGCGCGCTCGAGTTCGCGCGCCGGTCGGGCGATCCCCAGACGATCTACCCGACGCTCGCCGACGCCGCGCTCGTCGCCGCGACCGAGGACGGTGAAGGCGCTGCCGGCGAGGTGGCCGCGCTGATGGACGAGATCGCCCGATCCCGCCGCCCCGGCTCGGTGATGCGGTTCGGCGACTGGGCGGTCGTCGCGGCGGCCGCCGCGATCCTGACCGACCAGCCGGAGCGGTTCCCGGGGCCCACGCCGGACGACGCGTCACATTGGACCACGGCCGCGCAGGCCATCGCCGAGGGCCGGTTCGCGGACGCCGCCACCGCCCTCGCCGCGATCGGCGCGCGGACGGACGAGGCGCTCGCCCGCCTGCTGGCCGGACGCGCGCTGATCGCCGCCGGACGCACGGGCGAGGGTGAGGCCGAGCTGCGGCGGTCGATCGCCTTCTGGCAGGAGGTCGGCGCTTCCGCGTACCTCGGCGTGGCCGAGGAGCTGCTTGCCCGGACGGCCTAGATGATCGATTCCACCCCGTCGCGCGCCTGAACGTCAGTCGGTGGTGGGTTGGCGAGCGCCGGTGGGGCTGCGGCTGCGAACCGTCGCCTGGCAGCGTCCTCGGTCGCGCCCATACGCTCAACCGGTATGAACGCTCCCTGCATCCTTGCCAGGCTCGGTTCTCGCCGCCCAGGACATCACGCCGGCGTGGAATCGATCATCTAGACGCCCATCGGGTGCCACACGGTCTTTGCCTCCATCAGCGGCTCGATCTCCCAGACGCTCTGGCCGGTCGCGGAGCCGCGTACGACCCGCTTGACGCCGTCTGCCGCCAGCCGCTCGAGATCGGCGGCCGCGTCGGCCGGCGCGCCCGTCAGGTCGATCGCGTTCACGTCCATGTGGCTCGCCAGGATCGGTGCGAGCTCGGCCGGATCGCCCGTGAGCACGTTCACTGCGCCGGCGGGCATGTCGCTCGTCGCCACGGCCTCGGCCAGCTCGATCGCCGCCACCGGGTGCTCGGCCGAGGCGACGACGACGACCGTGTTGCCGCCGACGAGGGCCGGCAGCAGGCGCGAGACGATGCCCTCGAGCGCCGGCTCGGGCGGCGCCACGATGCCGACCACGCCCGTCGGCTCCGGGATCGTGAAGTTGAAGTACGGGCCTGCGACCGGGTTCGCGCCGCCGAGCACCTGGGCGAGCTTGTCCGCCCAGCCGGCGTACCAGACGACGCGGTCGATCGAGCGCTCGACCTCGTCCCGGCCCGAGCACGCGGCGGCGAGATCGGCGGATCGGGTCTCCATCATCTCAGCCAGCCGGTAGAGCACCTGGCCGCGGTTGTACGCCGTCGCGCCCGACCACTTGGCGACGGCGCCGCGGGCGGCACGGACGGCGTCGCGCGCGTCCTTGCGCGACGCGCGGGCCACGTTCTGGCCCTCGGCCTCGTAGGTGCGGCCCGACTCCGACCGCGGGAACGCGCCGCCGATGTAGAGCTTGGAGGTCTTGCGCACTGGCAGGCGGGGCATCAGTCGAACCTCAGATACGCCTCGAGACCGTGGCGGCCGCCCTCGCGGCCGAAGCCGGACTCCTTGTAGCCGCCGAACGGCGAGGCCGGGTCGAAGCGGTTGAACGTGTTCGCCCACACGACGCCGGCGCGCAGCCGGTTCGCCATCCACAGGATGCGCGAGCCCTTCTCGGTCCACACGCCCGCGGACAGGCCGTAGGGCGTGTTGTTGGCCTTCTCGACCGCCTCGGCCGGGGTGCGGAACGTCAGCACCGAGAGCACCGGGCCGAAGATCTCCTCGGTGGCGATCCGGCTCGACTGGGCGACGTTCGTGAACACCGTCGGCGCGAACCAGTAGCCGCGCTCGGGCAGGACGCACGGCGGCTGGTACATCTCGGCGCCGTCGGCCTCGCCGCTCGCGACGAGCGCGCGGATGCGCTCGAGCTGCGCGCGCGAGTTGATCGCGCCGACGTCGGTGTTCTTGTCGAGCGGATCGCCGACCCGGAGCGTCTCCAGGCGGCGCTTCAGCTTGGCGACGAGCGGCTCTGCGATCGACTCCTGCACGAGCAGGCGCGACCCCGCGCAGCACACGTGGCCCTGGTTGAAGTAGATGCCGTTCACGATCCCCTCGACCGCCTGGTCGAGGGCGCAGTCGTCGAACACGATGTTGGCGGCCTTGCCGCCCAGCTCGAGCGTGAGCGGCACCCCGCGCCCGGCCAGCTCGCGCTGGATCGCCTTGCCCACCTCGGTCGAGCCCGTGAAGGCGAGCTTGTCGATGCCGGGATGGCGCACGAGCTCGGCGCCCGCAGCGCCGTCGCCGGTGACGATGTTGACCACGCCCGCCGGCAGCTCGGCCTGCCGGCAGACGTCGGCGAACATGAGCGCCGTGAGCGGCGTCGTCTCGGCCGGCTTCAGCACCACCGTGTTGCCGCAGGCGAGCGCGGGAGCGACCTTCCAGGCGAGCATCAGCAGGGGGAAGTTCCAGGGGATGATCTGGCCGGCGACCCCGTGCGGCCGGTGCGGACGGTTGGGGAACGCGTACTCGAGCTTGTCCGCCCAGCCGGCGTGGTAGAAGAAGTGCGCCGCGGCCAGCGGCAGGTCGACGTCGCGCGACTCCTTGATCGGCTTGCCGCCGTCGAGCGACTCGGCGACGGCGAACTCGCGCGCCCGCTCCTGCAGGATGCGCGCGATCCGGAATAGGTACTTGGCCCGCTCGGCCGGGCGCAGCGCCGACCAGCCGTCCGTGAAGGCGGCGCGCGCCGCCTGCACCGCCAGGTCGACGTCGGCGGCGCCGGCCTGGGCCACCTCGGCGAGCGCCTCCTCGTCGGCCGGGGAGCTCGTCACAAACCACTCGCCGGAGCGCGGCTCGACCGACTCACCGCCGATGAAGAGCCCGTACCGCTCCTGGAACGAGACGATGTCGCGCGCCTCCGGAGCCGGGGCGTACTCCCACTCGAGCGGCGCGGGTGCCGATGCGGGCCGGTGCTCGAGGTCGGACATCAGTCGAGCGTGAAGTGGTCGGGGGACTGGTAGACGCCGGTGCGCTGCTTGCGGATCTGCATGAGGACGTCGTTCAGGAGCGACGACGCGCCGAACCGGAACCGCTCCGGCGTGAGCCAGTCGCGGCCGAGCGTCTCGTGCAGCACGCACAGGTACTGGATGGCGAGCTTCGCGTGCCGGATCCCGCCCGCGGGCTTCATCCCCACCTGCCGGCCGGTCTCGGCCTCGACGTCGCGGATCGCCTCGAGCATGCACAGCGTCACGGGCAGCGTCGCCGCCGGGCTGACCTTGCCGGTCGACGTCTTGATGAAGTCGGCGCCCGCCGCCATCGCCAGGAGCGACGCCCGGCGAACGTTGTCGTAAGTGCCGAGCTCGCCCGTCTCGAGGATCACCTTCAGGTGCGCGGCGCCCGCGGCCTCCTTCACCCGCACGATCTCGTCGTACACCTTGGCGTAGCGGCCCGACAGGAAGGCGCCGCGGTCGATCACCATGTCGACCTCGTCCGCCCCGAGCTCGACCGCCGCGCGCACGTCGGCCAGCTTGACCTCGATCGGCGACTGGCCCGACGGGAAGGCGGTCGCCACCGAGGCGATCCGCACGGCCCGGTCGCCGCCCAGCCGCTCGCGCGCGACCGGGACGAGGTTCGGGTACACGCACACCGCGGCGACCGAAGGCACGCTCGGGTCGAGCGGGTCGGGGTGCACCGCCTTGGCGCACATCGCCGCGACCTTGCCCGGTGTGTCGGCGCCCTCGAGCGTCGTCAGGTCGATCATGCGCACGATCAGGTCGAGGGCGGCCAGCTTGGATTCGCGCTTGATCGAGCGCTTGGCCAGATCGGCCGCGCGCGCCTCGAGCGCGACGGCGTCGACCGCGCCGATACGCGGCAGACGCGGCTCGAACGGCAACTCGAATCCGCGGGTGAGCGTGGCCGTCCCGTCCATTCCCGGCAGTCTAGATGCGCGCGGCCGGCCCCCCGGCGGAGCGCACGAGGCGGTAGGTGAGGTGCGTGACGCCCGGGGCCTCGACGACCTGCGCCTGCTCGAGCGTGATCGCAACGGCGGGCGGCGTGTCGAAGAGGCGCACGCCGGCGCCCAGGAGCACCGGCACGAGGTGGATCTGGATCTCGTCGATCAGGCCGGCCCCGAGGTACTGCTTGGCGACGCCGGCCCCGCCGGACACCGCCACGTCCCGTCCGTCCGCTGCGTCCCGGGCCAGCGCGAGCGCCGCCGCGATGCCGTCGCAGACGAACGTGAACGACGTCCCGCCCTGGAGCACGAGCGGCGCGCGGGTGGTGCGTCAGCACGAAGACGGGCATGCGGAACGGCGGATCATCGCCCCACCAGCCGCACCAGGGATCGTCCGCCCCAGGGGCCGGGGCCGCCGCCGAACATGTTGCGGCCCATGACGATCGCCCCGATGTCTTCGCCCCCCCGCCTCGAGCACGGCCGTGCTCGCGTTCTCCTCGCCGCCCTCGCGGCCCGCGTTGCGCCGCCACACGGCCAGCGCGCGCATCCACTCGTGCAGCTGCTCACCGCCGATGCCGAGCGGATGCTCGCGGCTCTGATCCGGGCCGGCGACGAAGCCGTCGAGCGACATCGATGTCGAGTATCGGAGCCTGGTCATCGCAGGGAAGACCGGCCGGCGGGCCGGAACTCATCGCACCGTCTGCCCCAGCCTTGCCCGAACCCGTGGACCGTTGACCGCCGACCGCGGCGATGCCGTCCGCTCGCGGCACTAGCATCGGTGCGGGGGTTGACCGACTCCGTGCGTCAGCCGAAACCGAGGGGAGACCGTCGTGTCCAGAACACCCAGGGTCGTTGGCGCAGCGGGAGCCGTTGCCGTCACGATCGGCATGACGATGATCGGGGTGAGCGGCGCCGTCGCCGGCTCGGCTCCGGCATACAGCCGCGTCGCCGGCAGTGTCGCCCCGTTCGCGGTGACCGCCCAGGTCATCGGCGCCGCCCCGAGCAGCAAGCCGCTGACCGTCCAGCTATGGCTGCGCCCCGCCACCGCCGCGGCCGAGCGCACGGCCGCGGCCGTGAGCACCCCGGGGAACGCCCTCTACCACCGCTACCTCAGCCCGGCCCGGTACACCGCCGCGTTCGCTGCCAGCCCGGCGCGGGCGCAGGCGGTCGAGGCCTGGCTGCGCGCGCAGGGCTTCACGAACGTCCATGCCGACGCCCAGCGCGCGTACGTGCGGGCGACCGCCGCGACGGCGACCATCGAACGGGCGTTCAAGGTGCGGATGCAGCTCTACCGCTCGTCGAAGGCGGTGAACGCCGGTCGCTACGCCCTGCGCTCCAACGACCGCGCGATCTCACTCCCGAGCGCGCTCGCCGCGAGCGTCGCCGGCGTCACCGGCCTGGACAACGCCGCGCCGCGGTCGACGCTCCTGCGGGTGACGCACATGCCCCCTGCGAGCCAGCCCGCCCCGGCGGGCCACGGCATCACGTTCGGCCCCTGCTCGCAGTTCTACGGCCAGCACACGACGGGCGGGCTGCCCGTGCACTTCGGGATCACCACGTTCCCGACCGAGGTGTGCGGCTACAGCGCCACGCAGATGCGGGCCGCCTACGGCGCCAACATGCGCAACACCGGCCAGGGCCAGACGGTCGCGCTGGTCGAGCTCGGACTCGCGCCGCGGATGTTCCAGACCCTGACCGACTACGCCGCCCACAACGGCATGCCGGCACCGTCGCCGACCCGCTACTCCGAGCTCGCGATCGGACAGGGCTCCGCCTGCGGCGACCCGTTCGACGTGGAGGAGCAGCTCGACGTCGAGTCCTCGTACGACATGGCTCCCGCCGCGCACCAGATCGTGGTGGGCGGTGACAGCTGCGACTTCGGCGACTTCGGCCTCCAGGGCCTCTTCAACGCCGACCTGGCCGTGCTCGGCAGCGGCGGCCACCCGCTCGCGTCGATCGCCTCCAACTCGTGGGAGAGCGGCGACGAGGCCCAGCCGGCCGACCTGACAAACATCGAGCACTCGTTCATGGTGCGCGCCGCCGCCGAGGGCGTCGGCATGTACTTCTCGTCCGGCGACGGCTCGGGCACCGAGGCGCCCTCGTCCGATCCGTTCGCGATCTCGGTCGGAGGCACGACGCTCGGCATCGGCGGCGCCAACAACCGCCTGTTCGAGACGGGCTGGTCGACCGCCGTTTCGGCGCTCTTCAGCAAGCAGTGGTTCCTGCTCGGCGAGCAGGGCGCCGCGGGCGGTGGCCCGAGCCTGCTGTGGAGCCAGCCGCGCTACCAGAAGGGGATCGTGCCGGCGGGCCTCGCCACCGCCCCGGGCGACCGCCCCGGCGCCGTGCGCTCGGCCCCCGACATCGGCGCCGACGCCGACCCGTTCACGGGCTTCGCGGTGGGGCTGATCGAGTTCAAGCACCACCACCCGGTCTACGTCCAGAGCGACATCGGCGGCACGAGCCTGGCCGCGCCGCTCGTCGCCGGGATCGTCGCCTCCGCCCAGCAGGGGCAGGCGGCCCCGTTCGGGTTCCTCGACTCCGCGCTCTACACGCTCGCCAACACGAGCGCCGTGCATCAGGTGCTGCCGATGACGCGGCGCACACCGCCCCGGTATCGCGGCACGGTGTGCGGGTCGCGGACGTGCGGCCTGCAGGTGCTCACGACCTTCGACGACCAGAGCCGGAACATGTTCGGCTACACCGGTCAGGTCGCGCGCCGGGGCTACGGCAACATGAGCGGGATCGGGTCGCCCAACGGGCAGGCCTTCATCAAGGCGCTGCGCGCGGCGGCCGGCGGCTGAGCGCACGGGCACGGGGGTGGCGGCCGCTCAGCCGGCCGCCACCCCCGCCCGCACGTCCACCATCCGCGCGCCCAGGTACGCGGCGAACGAGAGCGAGCTGATGAAGAAGCTCGTCGGCCACGGCACGGCCAGGCTGAGCAGGATGCCGCCCTCGGTGGCGACGAGCGCGATCACGATCGCGATCAGGATCGCCGTCGCCGGGTTTGCCGTCAGCCGCTGCGCCGCAGCCGCCGGGGTGATCACGAGCGTCAGCACGAGCAGCACGCCGACCACCTGGATCGCCTCGGCGGTCGTGAGCGCGAGCAGCAGGAAGGTGAGCACCGAGAGCGACCGCACGGGCACGCCGCGGGCCTCGGCCACCTCCGGGTCGATGCTCGCGAAGAGCAGCGGCCGGTACGCGGCGGCGATGCCGCCCAGGACGACGACGGCGACGGCGGCGAGCGCGGCGAGCTGGCGGTCGCTCACACCGACGATGCTGCCGAAGAGCAGGTTGGTGGCCTCGGTGGCGTAGCCCTGGTAGAGGCTCAGGAAGAGCACGCCCAGGCCGAGCCCGAAGGCGAGCACCGCGCCGATCGCGCTGTCGCGCTCGCGCCCGCGCAGCGACAGCACTCCCAGCACGGCGCCGACGAGCAGCGAGCCCGCCCATCATCCCGATGACGGGGTCGATGCCGAGGACGAGCGCTCCGGCCGCGCCGGTGAAGCCGAGCTCGGAGATCGCGTGCACCGCGAAGCTCGCGCCGCGGGTGACGACGAACGTGCCGATTGCGCCGCTCAGCACGGCCACCACGCCTCCCGCGAGCAGCGCGGTGTGGACGAAGTGCTGGGCCAGCAGGTCGGTGAACATCAGCGCACGCCCGGCGGCGCGTGGTCGTGGTGGTGCACGCCCTCGTCGTCGGGCGTGCCGACGACCACGACGCGGCCGCGGACGCGCAGCACATCGACCGGCGTGTCGTAGAGCCGCGAGAGCGTCTCGGTCTGGAGCACCTCGTCCGCCGTCCCCATCGCCCACCGCCCCGGCGCGAGGTAGAGCACGCGGTCGGCGACCCGCAGGATCGGGTTCACGTCGTGGGTGACGAACACGACGGGCGTCCCCGCCGCGCGGCGGCGCCGGTCGAGCAGGTCGACCACGATCCGCTGCGACGCGAGGTCGAGCGAGAGCAGCGGCTCGTCGGCCAGCAGCAGCGCCGGATCCGAGACGAGCGCCTGGGCGATGCGCAGGCGCTGCTGCTCGCCGCCCGACAGGCGCCCGACCGGGAGCTCGCCGTATCCGGCCGCACCGACGTCGTGCGAGCGCGCGGCTGACCCGCTCGTCCGAGGCCCGCGAGTGCAGCCCGAGGCCCCAGCGGTGGCCGTCGAGACCGAGGCGGACGAGGTCGCATCCGCGCAACGGGGGCGTCGCGGTCGAACGCATGCTGCTGCGGGACGTATCCGACCTGCGCCCGCGCCTGTGCCGGCGGCCGCCCGGCCACCTCCACCGTCCCCGCACTCGGCTCGAGCAGCCCGAGCAGGATGCGCACGAGCGACGTCTTGCCGGTGCCGTTCGGGCCGAGCACGGCCAGGAACTCGCCCTCGTGCAGGTCGAAGCTGAGGTCGTCCCAGAGCACGCGCGACCCGAACCGCAGCGACACCTGCCGCGCCCGCACGACGGCTGCCGCAGGCGTGCTCACCGGCCCAGCGCCCGCTCGAGGGCGCGTGCCTGCGAGAGCTGCCACCCCTGGAACGTGCGTGCCTGCGGCATCGTCTCGCTGACGCCGACGACGGGGATCCCGGCGGCCGCGGCGGCCGCGCGCACCCGGCTCGTGATCGGCGAGACGGCCTGGTCGTTCACGAGCAGAACGCGCACCGCGGTGCCCGTGCATGAGCGCGATCATCTGCGCGACCGCCTCGGGCGAGGGCTCGCTGCCGTCCTCGATCGCCCGCGCGAAGGCGCCGGGCGTCAGGTTGCGCAGACCGGCGGCGGCGATCAGGTAGCCCGGCACCGGCTCGGTGTAGGCGACGGGCGTGCCCGCGAACCGCGCGCGGATCGCCGCGACCGCGCCGTCGAGCGGCGCCAGGCCGGCGTCGAACCGGCGCAGGCCGCGCGCGGTAGGCGGCCCGATGGCCCGGGTCGGCGCGTACAAGCCCGGCGGCGATCGCGCGGGCGATGGCCGGCAGGCGCGGCACGTCGTACCAGACGTGCGGGTTTGCACCGGCGCCGGCCACGCCCAGGACGTCGGCCACGGTGACGACGATACGGCGCGGACTCGGCGCCGCCGCCTCGAGCTTGCCCATGAAGGTGTCGTAGCCGGCGCCGTTCTGGATCACGAGCGCGGCCTGGGCGACCGCGAGGCCGGTGGCCGTCCCGGGCTCGAACAGGTGCGGGTCGGCGTTCGGGTCGTGCAGAACCGAGGTGACGGCCACATGCCGGCCGCCGATCTGCGCGGCGATGTCACCGTAGAAGTTCTCGCCGGCGACGACCCGCACCCGCCCGCCGTGCGGGGCCGGCGACGTCCCGCCCGCGGCCAGGCCGAGGCCGGCGGCGGCGAGGGCGGCCGCAAGCACGCAGAATCCGACGAACGTCTTCGACATCACCGCAGCCTAACGGAAATGAAAACGGATCTCAATCCTACTCTTGAGATCCCCAGGCTCGGCGACTACGCTGCTCCCATGGACACCGGCCGCAACCGCCGCAACCGCGAGGCGCTGCTCGACGCCGGCCGCTCGATCGGCCACGCCTTCAGCGTGCGCGAGCTGCACGAGACCGCTCGTCTTGACCAGCCCCGCATCGGCCTGACCACCGCCTACCGGGCGATCGAGCGCTGGCGCGACGAGGGCCTCGTCGAGGAGGCCGGTACGCGCTCCGGCGAGGCCGTGTTCGTGATGTGCGGCGCCGACGGCCACCACCACCACCTGGTCTGCGTCGAGTGCGGCGCCGTGACGACCCTCGAGGGCTGCGCGCTCGTGTCGCTGCGCCAGGCGGCCGAGTCGGTCGGGTTCGAGCTGTCCGACCGCGCGCTCGCGTCGCTCCCCGGGCGCTGCGCGCGCTGCGCGCATACGTGAGCGCGCTCCGCGACCACGCACGCGCGGCGGCCAGCCCCGTGTTCGGCATCCCGCTCTCGGTGCTCGACGTCGCCCCGGTCGCAAGCGACGCGACGCCGGTGACGGCGCTCGCCCAGGCCACCGCCCTCGCCGACCTGGTCGACCGGCTGGGCTACCACCGGCTGTGGTACGCCGAGCACCACAACATGCCGGGCATCGCGAGCTCGGCACCCGAGGTGCTGATTGCAAACGCCGCCGCGCTGACGACCCGGATCCGCGTCGGCTCGGGCGGCGTGATGCTCCCCAACCATGCCCCGCTCGTCGTCGCCGAGCGCTTCGGCACGCTCGAGGCGCTGCACCCCGGGCGGATCGACCTCGGCATCGGCCGCGCTCCCGGCACCGACCAGCGCACGATGCGCGCGCTGCGCCGGCTCGGGTCGAGCGACGATCTGCTCGACCTGCTGCACGAGCTGTACGGCTTCTTCAACGGCTTCGCGCCCGGCGAGGAGTACGCGGGCATCCACGCGGTGCCGGGCTACGGCGCGGGCATGCCGGCGGTGTGGCTGCTCGGATCGAGCGGCTACAGCGCCCAGGCGGCCGGCCTGATGGGCCTGCCGTTCGCGTTCGCGCACCACTTCAGCGCCCAGAACACGCTGCCCGCGCTCGAGCTGTACCGGTCGCGCTTCCAGGCGTCGCCCGATCTCGAGGCGCCGTACGCCCAGGTCACGGTGTTCACGGTGGTCGCCGACACCGACGCCGAGGCGGAGCGCCTGGCCTCGGCGATGGCGCTCAGCTTCGCCCAGCGCCGCAGCGGCCGGCCGCCCGGTCCGCTGCCGACCCTCGGGCAGGTCGAGCGGCACGCCTGGACCGACGACGAGCGCGCCTACGCCGCCGCCTACCTGCGCACCCAGGTCGTCGGCAGCCCTGGGACCGTGCGCGAGCGGCTGGCCGCGATGGTGGCCGAGACGGATGCCGACGAGGTGATGGCGATCGCCAGCGTCCCCGATGCCGACGCGCGCTCGCGCTCGTTCACGCTGCTCGCCGAGCTGGCCGAGCTGCCCGGATAGTCAGCGCCAGGGCTGGGTGGCGCGCTTGCGGGCCTCGACGTCGGCCCCCGCCGCGCGGCCACGGCGCCACACGATCAGGATGCCGACCGGGGCCGCGATCAGCGGCAGGCCGATCACGAGCAGCGGCACGAGCACCCACCGCGAGTCGATGTTGTTGCGCGCGGGCAGGCCCTGCTGGTGCGGGGCGAAGTCGGGCTGGGCGGTGATCGACGCCGGGCCGCCGGAGCCGGCGAACTGCGCCTCGGCGGCCATCGAGGCCACCAGCCAGCGCCCGCCGATCCGCTGCACCTCGGTCGTGTACACCTCGACCCCCGCCGTGCTGCCCTGCTTCGGCTGCAGCATGAGATCGAACGTCACCGCGTCTCGCGTGACGGTGATCGGGCGGATGCCGTACGGCCGGTCGGCGACCGGGTAGGGGAACACCGGCAGCGACCCCTGGCGCCATTCGGCGTGGGTCGAGGTCGACCGCATCGACGGAGCGGCGAGCGCCCACGCCGTGCCCGGATGCACCCGGCCCACCGCCGCCGGCACGAACCGGCGCAGGAGCACCTGGATCTGGCGCAGCTCCTGCCTGGGGATGGTCGGTGTGGCCGCCGTCGCCGGCGCGGCCGCCGCCAGAGCCATCGCCGCGACCCCCGCCATGATCACCCACCGCCTCACCCATGTAGCTTGCCACGCCGCGCGGGCGGGCGCACGCCGCGTCAGCCGACCGCCTCCGCCGATGCGCGACTGGAGACGGCGTCGGCACGCGCGATCCACCGCAACGCCTCGAGCTCGGCGAACACGGCCCGCGCCTCGGCCGCGAGCGGCTCGGCCTCGTCGCCACGGCCGTCGGCCCGCAGGAGCTCGGCCCGCTCCAGCTGCGCGACCGCGGCCCAGAAGCGCAGGCCGAGGTCGCGGAACGTCGTCGCCGCGACCGCCGCGTGCATCTCGCCCAGATCGGGCGACTCGGCCAGCCGCGCGCGGGCGCGGCTCACGTGCGCGCCGAGCGACGGCGGCCGCAGCCCCGGCGGGATCGCCTCGATCCGCTCGGCGATCTCGTGCGCCTTCGCCCGGTCGCCCATGGCGATCGCGGCCTCGAGCGCCCACATGAACCCCATCTTGGCGTCCTGGCCGTCGAGGCCCAGCGTCTCGCCGAACTCCACCGTCCGCAGCCCCGCAGTCACGGCCTCGGCATGCCGCCCTTCGGCGTGCATCACGCACGCATTCGCCGCCGCGTAGCCGGCCTGTTCCTGCACGTCGGCCGATTCGCCCAACCGGGCGTAGATGCCGAGCAGCCGTCGCGCCGCCGCCAGGTCGCCGCGGTGGACGTGGATTTCGAGGATCGAGCTCAGCGGGCTCAGCAGCGTGCCGCCCGTCGGCAGCATCTCCTCGGGGATCTCGTGGTAGGCGGCCATGGCCTCGTCCCAGCGCCCGAGCATGTAGAGCGGGTACGTCGACTCGCTGAGCGCAAACCACTCGTGCGGGCGGCTGCCGACGGCCTTCGCCAGCACCGCGGCCTGATCGAGGTGTCCGAGCGCCTCGGTGTAGCGGTCGCGGCGGAACGCGAGGTCGGAGAGGTTCGACGCCGCCCGGCTCGCCTCCTCGCGCAGCTCGTACTTCTGGGCCAGGTCGAGCGAGAGCTGGAAGAGCCCGCGCGCCTCCTCGGGGTGGCGTCCCGACGCACCGACCATCGCCTTGATCATGATCGCGTTCGTGAGCACCTTGTGCATGCCGAGCGCCTCGGCGAGGTCGAGCGCCTGCTCGACGAGCTCGGCGCAGCGGGCCACGTCGCCTGCGAAGTAGAACGAGCCGGCAAGCCGGGTCGTCAGCGTCGCGAAGCTCTCGTCGGGCGGCTCCTCGCGCAGGACGTCGTAGGCGCGCTGCATGCGCGCGAGGCCCTCGTCGAGCCGGCCCTGCACCTGATCAATGCGCGACCGGATGATCAGGACGCGCGCCGCCGCGCCATGCTCGCCCGCCGCCTCGTACAGGGCCTGGGCGCGCTCGGCCAGGTCGATGGCAGCGTCCTGCGCGGCCGCCCGGACGGCCATCTGGGCGGCCCGGTCGAGCAGCGCGGCCTCGTCGAGCGGTGTCTCGGAGAGCTCGGCCGCGCGCGTGTAGTAGCGCTGCGCCTCGGTCGTGGCGCCGAGCGACTCGGCCCGGTCGCCGGCCCGCACGAGCAGCTCGCTCGCCCGCCGGCGGACGGCATCGGCGCCGTCCACGTCGGGGGCTGCCGTGTAGGCGTCGATGTAGTGCGACGCGAGCACCTCGACGATCTCGTCGTCGTCGGCGAGCGTGCGCTCGAGGTAGTCGGCCGCGGCCAGGTGGCGCTCGCGCCGGTCGCGCATCGAGAGCGTCTCGTAGGCGACACGCCGCATCAGATCCTGCAGGAAGCCGTACTGGCCGTGCTCGGGCGAGCGCGGATCGGCCTGGATCGAGAGCACCTCCTTGCGCACGAGCGCCGCGAGCACCGGCTCCACCCGGGCCGGCTCGATGCCGGAGAGCGCCTCGACCGAGTCGCGCGTGAACGTCTTGCCGAGCACCGCACCGTCCTGCACGACCCGCCGCTCCTCGTCCGAGAGGCCGTCGAGGCGCGCGGCGATCAGCGCGTGCAGCGTCTCGGGCACCTCGAGGGCCTCGATCGGCCCGGCCGGCCGGTAGACGCTGCCCTCGCGCACCAGGTGGCCGCGGTCGAGCAGCATGCGCACCGTCTCCATCGCGTACAGCGGCACGCCCTCGGCGCGGGCGAGGATCTGGTCGCGCAGCGAATCGGGAAGGCCGGGCACGAGCCCCTCGAGCAGCGCGCGCATCGCCGGCTCCGACAGCGGCTCGAGGTACATCGACGTGAAGTTGCGCTTGCCGGCGCCCCAGGTGTCGCGGCGGTCGAGCAGCTCGGGCCGCGCGGCCGTGACGACGAACAGCGGGCTCTGGCGCGACCAGTCGAGCAGGTACTCGATGAAGTCGAGCAGCGACGCGTCGGCCCACTGCATGTCCTCGAACACGAGCATCGTCGGGTAGACGTCGGCGAGCCGCTCGAAGAACGTGCGCCACGCTGCGAAGAGGTCCTCGCGGGAGAACGCGCTGCCCTCCTCGAGCCCCATCAGGTGGGCGACGCGCGGCTCGACGAACGCCCGCTCGGTCGCGTCGGTGATGTGCTCGTCGAGCACCGCCGCGAGCTTCGCGAGCGCCGCCTCGGCCGATTCGTCCTCGCTGATCCGGCAGCGCATCCGCACCATGTCCGCGAGCGCCCAGTAGGTGACGCCCTCGCCGTAGGAGAGGCAGCGGCCGCGGTGCCAGTAGACGACCTGGGCGAGGCCGTCGAAATACTTGTAGAACTCCCACACGAGGCGCGACTTGCCGATCCCGGCGATCCCGGTCACCGAGACCAGATGCGCGCGGCGCTCGTCGGCCGAGGCGTGGAAGAGGTCCTTGATCTGGCGCAGCTCGCGGTCACGGCCGACGAACGGCGCCTCCAGGCCCTCCGACTTCAGCGACCCGCGCGCGCCGGAGACGACGCGCACCGCCCGCCACAGCCGGTGCAGGCCGATCTTGCCCTTCAGCTCGTGCTCGCCCGCGTCCTCGTATACGACCGTCGGCTCGGTGGCGCGGCGGGTCGGCTCGCCGACGAGCACCTGGCCCGGGTCGGCCATCGCCTGGATGCGCGAGGCGGTGTTCACGATGTCGCCTGCGACCATGCCCTGGCCGTCGGCGCCGACCGTGACCGTGGCCTCGCCGGTGAGGACGCCCGCGCGGGCGCGCAGGTCGGGGATGCCGACCTCGTCGCCGAGCGCCGTGACGGCCGCGACCAGGTCGAGCGCCGCCCGCACGGCCCGCTCGGCATCGTCCTCGGTCGCCGTCGGCGTCCCCCACACCGCCATCACGGCGTCGCCGATGAACTTCTCGACGGTGCCGCCGTAGAGCTCGATCAGCCGCCGCGACGCGTCGAAGTAGCGCGACAGGAGCTCACGCACCTCGTCGGAGTCACGGCCCTCCGAGAGGGTGGTGAAGCCGACCAGATCGGCGAAGAGCACCGACACCAGCCGGCGCTCGGCCGCGGCGACCGCCGGCGCGGGCGCGGCGACCGGCGGGGCGGCGGCCGCATTGACCGCCGCCCCGCACTCGCCGCAGAACTTGGTGCCGGCCTCGATCGCCGACCCGCACGACTGGCAGCTCTGGGAGAGCCCGGCACCGCACTCGCCGCAGAACTTGCGCCCGGGGGTGTTGTCGCTCCCGCACCGTGGACAGTTCACGCTGCAAGTTTACGGCACCTTTGGGGCATGCTTCCAGCCCTGGCGTCGAACTAGCGCATTCCCCGGCGGGCCGAGTCGGCCGCACGCGCGAGCGCGTGCGCCGCCGCGAAGAACTTCGGCGACTGCCCGGAGAAGAGGCCGTTCGCGGTCAGCGCGTTCACGGCGGCCATCGCACCCGAGTTGTGCACCGTCGACGGCCGGATCACCGAGCAGGCGGGCAGGCGCTTGTCGATGAAGTCCGTCGGCTCGGGCATGATCAGGTTGGTCTGGAACCGCTCGCCGCCGAAGGGCGGGGAGTTGAGGTCGGGGAACGTGACGCCGGTCTCGGGATCCTTCACCCCGGCGAGCGGCTGTGCGACCGCGTTTCCGGCCTTGTCGTGCCAGACGGCGAAGTGGTTCACCTCGACCCCGCCGATCGAGACGACGATGCGCAGCACCTCGAGGCTCGACACCTTGAGGCTCATCGTCGTGTAGAGGCTCGAGCCGCCCTGCTCGATCATGGCGAAGTGGAAGCCGGCCGTGTTGGCGATCGCTTGCATGCGCACCTGCTTCGCGGTCGCCGGTGGCACCGGCTGTGACATGCCGGGAGGCGTGTCCGTGTCGTTCAGCGGGATCGCCGGCTCGTTCATGATGTTCACGGCCTGGGGGAACGTCGCCCCGAAGTCGGGGTTCTGGGTGCTGCGGTAGCGGGTGTACCAGCTCGTGTCGACGTTCAGGTTCTGCAGGTTCGTCAGCCGCCCGACCTGGCGCGCGCCGGTCGCCTTGCTGCTCGGGAGCGTGCGGAACTCGTCGAGGTTCACGGGCTCCTCGCCCTTCGACCGCAGGTACGCGTTCAGGAACGCGGCATGGCTGCGCTCGTCGTCGGTGTTGTCGGAGATGTACTGCGGCATGTCTCCGTCGAGGTTCTCCAGGGCGGCGATGTAGGCGGGGTTGCCCCCGTTGACGCCGCCGAGCTCGGCGTACTGCTGCCACAGGTCGGTCTCGAGCAGCTCCGCCGCGGCCAGGAACCGCAGGATGGCGGTGTCGCCGCGCGAGAGCCGGCCCGAGTCGGCGAACGCGCCGGCGGTGCCGAGGGCGCCCCCTGCGAGCGCTCCCGCGCCCGCCGCGCCGACGCCCATGAGGAAGCCGCGCCGGCCGACGACGCGGCCCCAGTGCGACTGCAGCTCCTCCGCCGTCGGCGTGTCGGGAGTGGTCGGTGTCGATTCCATCTTCCCCTCACTCTCTGGTAGGTGTGCCGGTGCCCGGCGCTTGCGCCTACGGGGTGGGAGAGGAGGCGGTTTCGGCCGGTGTGACGGCCCCTACGAGGGGTGGGCGAATGTGCCCGCGCTCACGATCCGCCGCGCACGTGACGAGCGCCACCAAATACCCGGGCGTGGATATCCGGTGCCCGGCACCGGAGATTCAGCGGTGGTGGTCGGCGATGTACTTCTCGCCCTCGTCGCAGAAGAGCGTCACGACCGTGGTCAGGTCGGGCCGCTCGCGGCGCAGGCGCTTCGCGGCGAGCATGTGCGCGCCCGAGCTCGGGCCGACGAAGATCCCGTGCTCGCGCGCCAGCCGCCGCATCTCGGCGACCGCCTCGTCGCTCGCGACGCTGACCATGTCGGTGATCTCGCCGCGGTGGCGGGCGACGATCCCGGGCACGAACCCGTCGGCGATGCCCTCGATCGCGTGCAGCGCGATCTCGCCGCAGCAGATGGTGCGCGACTCGCCCGGCTCGAGGCCGATGATGAGCACGTCGGGGTTGACCGCGCGGAAGGCCTGGCCCACGCCGATGAGGGTGCCGCCGGTGCCGACGCCGGCCACCAGGGCGTCGGGCGCCGCGGGCAGCTGGTCGAGGATCTCGGCGCCGAGCCACTCCCGGTTCTCGGTCACGTTCCACTCGGAGTCGAACTGACCGGGGTGAAAGTACCCCGGCCGCTCGCCGAGGATGCGCGCGTGCTCGAGCGCCGCGGTCACGTGGAAGTCGCCGATCAGGAGCACGTCGGCGCCGTGGGCGCGCGAGATCGCGACCCGCTCCGAGCTCATCCCCTCCGGCATGACGACCAGCATCCGGTACCCCTTGGCCGCCGCCACCATGCTCATCGCGTTGCCGGTGTTCCCGCTCGAGGCCTCGACGATCGTGTCGCCGGGCTGGAGCATGCCCTCGGCCTCGGCGCGCTCGATCATGTAGCGGGCCAGCCGCGCCTTCACCGACCCCGACGGGTTCAGGTACTCGAGCTTCGCGTACACGCCCTCGATCGCGAGCAGCGGCGTGCCGCCGATCGCCTCGACGACGGACGTGGACAGCGCCGGCGCGGCGCGGTGGATGTTCGTGTCGACGCTCATGTGCAAAACGGTACCAGGACGCTCAGTCCTGGGGTGCCCACGGCACGGGCAGCGAGACGTGGATGTGGCGGCCGCCGAGCGTGCCCGCGACCACCGCAGCGCCCGCACCCGGAGCGGTCGAGAACGCGAGCACGATCCGGCCGGAGGCGGCTGCCGGGCCGGCCAGCGCGAGCGTCGCCCGCATCCGGTGCGCCGTGCGCGACCACGTGGCGAGGCCGGTCACGGCCAGGTCCGAGACGAAGCGGTCGGCGCGGAACCGGATGCGCAGCGGCCGGTGCGAGTAGTACCCGCCGATCACGGTGAACCGGCCGCCGCGCAGGCCGTGTCCGGCCACGCCGAACATCAGGTTGTACCAGCGCGTGAACGCGTCGCCGACGGCCGCGGCGGTCACCCACGCCGCCCGGTGCGCGGCCGCGGTCGCGTCGTCGCCCGCGAGCGCATGCGCGGCCGGGGCCGCCCCGAGCACGGCCGGGAAGCGGGCCACCTGCACGGCCGGGACGTGTCTCGCGCACGACGTGTCGCCCACGGCGAGCCCGGTCAGGAACCTGCGCACGATGCCGCTGGCGCAGCCCTGGAAGTCGGCGAGCGCGCTCACGTGGTTCGTGTTGCGCACCTGGACGTAGGTTGAGTCGGGCCATGCCGCCGCGGCGTGTCGGGCGTCGGCCACGGGCGTCGCCTGGTCGAACTCGCCGTCGAGCACGAGCACCGGGAGATGCGGGCGGCCGTCCGCCGGGAAGGGCGGGTCGGACACGGGCGGCGCGGGCCAGCCGAGGCAGCCGTACACGAGCTGGTTCTCGTCGAGCGAGCCGAGCCACACGCGCTTGGAGAACGGCCCGAACACGCCCGCGGGGAGCCGGGCGATCGCCCGGTTGAGCTGGGCGCGGCGCTGCGCGAGCGGCGCGGCCGCGTCCCAGACGGTCGGGTAGTCGTGGCAGGAGACGGCGGCGAAGTCGCCGACCGAGTAGTCGGCGGCGCCCCCGCCCGCGGCATCGAACGAGACATCCTCGGCCGCGACGCGCAGCATCGGCGCCCGGTCGCCGTGCCGCAGCGCGGTGAGCGCGCCCGGCAGGTCGCGGAAGAACGTGTAGCTGAAGGTCGCGTCCTCGACGAGCTGCGCGAACAGGGCGGGGGTCAGGTGCACCGGCTCGGCGAACCCGTCCGCGTCCAGGCCGCGGCCGACGAACGGGTGGGTGCGCAGCGAACGGTCGAACGACCCGATCGAGCGCAGGATGCCGTGGCACGCCCCGGAGCGGCGGCACAGCGCCCGCCAGGCGTGGCGCAGCGAGACCGACTCCTCCGGCTCGAGCGGCCGGAACGAGTTGTCATAGCTGCCATCCAGCACGACGGCCCGCACCAGGCCGGGGTGGTGGACGGCGAACACCTGGGCGGCGTAGCTGCCGTACGAGTCGCCGTACACATCCACCTGTGCGACGCCGAGCCCGTGCAGGATGGCGGCGAGATCGTCGCCGACGGCGGCGCTGCCGAACGCCCCGGCCCGCATCCCCAGCTGGTGCGCGCACGCCGCAGCCGCCTGCCAGTAGACGCCGGCGCCGTTCTGGAGCGCCGGGCAGTCGATCACGCTCGAGCCGCCCGTGCCGCGCTGATCCATCACGATCAGGTCGTGGGTGCGGTGCAGCGGACCGAGCATGAACAGGTAGCTCTCGGCCGAGCCGATCGACGGGTAGCCGGGCCCGCCCTCGAACGCCACCACCGGCTCGGCGGCGGGGGCGCTCGCGTCCGTGTGCCGGTAGACGCGGAACTTCACGGTGAGCGGCCGGCCGGCGCCCGGATCCGACCAGTACAGCGGCACCGCGATCGACCCGCAGTCGATCAGGGGCGTGCCGCCGCACGGCGCGAGCGCGAGGTGCCCGGCGGCAGCGGCCGACCCGCCGGGGACGGCGAGCAGCACCACGCCCGCGACGAGCGCGACGAGGAACCGAACGTGCACGGCGGTGAGTGTCTCACCCGCGTCCGGCGGTGTCCAGATCGGTCGACCATCTAGACTCGGCGGCATGTGGCCCAACGGCATGCGCGCGGCGGCCGCCTTCACGTTCGACTTCGACGCGGAGGAGGTCTGGATCGGTGAGGACGGCGCAAACGCCGACCGCCCGGGCGTGCTCTCGCAGGGCACCTACGGCGCGAAGGTGGCGGTGCCGCAGATCCTCGCGCTCCTGCGCCGGCAGAAGGTGCGGGCGACGTTCTTCATCCCCGGACGGGTGGCCGAGCGCCACCCGGAGCGGGTGCGCGAGATCATGGCCGACGGGCACGAGATCGGCCACCACGGCTACACCCACACCTCGCCCGCGAACCTGGATGCGGCCGCCGAGGAGGACGAGCTCGTGCGAGCCCTCGCGGTGCTGCGCGGCTTCGGCGCCGACGTCTCCGGCTACCGCTCGCCGTCGTGGGACTTCAGCCCGCACACGCTCGACCTGCTCGAACGGCACGGCTTCGCCTACTCGACCAACATGATGGACGACATCCGCCCCTACCGGCATCCGGGCAAGCGCCTGGCGGAGCTGCCGGTGCAGTGGATCCTCGACGACGCCGCCCACTTCTGGTTCGACGGCCTCGAGAGCTGGACGCGCCGGATCTCGACGCCGAGCGAGGTGCGCGAGATCTGGGAGGCCGAATTCGCCGGCATCCGCGACCTGGGTGGGGCGTTCGTCCTCACCATGCACCCGCAGGTGATCGGGCGGCCCGGCCGCCTGCCGCTCCTCGAGGGATTCATCGAGCACGTGCGCCGGCACGACGACGTCTGGGTGGCCACCTGCCGCGAGCTGGCCGAACGGGTGGCCGACTAGCGTGCCCGCCGGGACGCTGCTGGGGCTGCTGGCCGCCGGGAGCGCGCGGCCGGCGCTCGTCACGCCCGACGACGGCGCAACCATCTCGCATGCGCAGCTGCATGCCGCGGCGGCCGGTCTGGCCGGCGAGCTCGCCGCGGCCGGGGTGGAGCGCGGAGACACGGTCGCGGTCGTGCTGCCCAACGGCCCGGAGGTCGTGGCCGGCCTGTTCGCCCTGGCCGCGCTCGGCGCGGCGATGGCGCCGCTCAACCCCGCCTACACCGAGCCCGAGTACCGCTTCTTCCTCGCCGACCTGGAGCCGCGCCTGCTGGTCGTCCCGCCCGGCGCCGCACCCGTCGCCCGCGCGGCCGCCGAGGGCACGAGGGTCGCCGAGCTCGCCCCGTGGGAGGCGGACGCGCCGCCGCGCCTGGTCACCGATATCCGCGCCTCGTCCGGCCGGGCCCGGACCGGCGGCGAGCCGGATGACACCGCGCTGCTCCTGCACACGAGCGGCACGACCTCGCGCCCCAAGCAGGTGCCGCTCCTGCAGCGCAACCTGACCGCCCAGGCCGAGGCGATCGCCGCCCACTACGCGCTCACGGCCGCCGACGTCTCCTACTGCGCAATGCCGCTCTTCCACGTGCACGGGCTGGTGGCGTCGACGCTGGCGCAGCTCGCCGGCGGCGGCGCGGTGGTCGTCGCGCGCCGGTTCAGCCCGCGCCGCTTCTGGGCCCAGGCGGAGGCCCACGGCGTCACCTGGCTCTCGGCCGGGCCGACGCTGCACCGCATGATCCTCGACCAGCCGGGCGACCCTCCGGCGACGCTGCGCTTCACGCGCTCGTGCAGCTCGGCGCTCACCCCCGAGCTGATGCAGGCGGCCGAGGCCCGCTACGGGGTGCCGATGGTCGAGGCGTACGGCATGACCGAGGCGAGCCACCAGATGACGTCCAACCCCTTGCCGCCGGGCGAGCGCCGGGCCGGCTCGGTCGGCGTGCCGGCGGGCGCCGAGGTGCGCATCGTCGACGCCGCGGGCGCCGACGTCCCGGCCGGGTCGGCGGGCGAGGTGGCGATCCGTGGCCCCGGGGTCACGCCGGGTTACCTGCACAACGACCGCGCCAACGCCGAGGCGTTCTTCGACGGCTGGTTTCGTACCGGCGACGAGGGCGTGCTCGAGGACGGCTACCTGCACCTGCGCGGCCGGCTGAAGGAGATGATCATCCGGGGCGGCGAGAACATCTCACCGTACGAGATCGAAGCCGTCCTCCAGGCCCACCCGCACGTCGCCGAGGCGGTCGCGTTCGGCGTCGACGACGCCAAGTACGGCCAGACGGTCGCGGCCGCCGTCGTCCTCTCCGGCGATGTCAGCGCCGACGAGCTGCGGGCCGACGCGCGCGCATCGCTCGCCGCCTTCAAGGTGCCCGAGCGGATCCACATCCTGGCCGAGATCCCCAAGACGCCGACGGGCAAGGTGCAGCGCTCGCGGATGGCCGCCCGGCTGGAGGGCGGCGGCGGGTGAGGTTCGCCGTGCTGGGAGCCGGGGCGATCGGCGCGTACGTCGGGGCGAGGCTGGCCCAGAACGGCGAGGACGTCACGCTGATCGCCCGCGGGGAGCACCTGCGGGCACTGCGGTCGGCGGGCCTTCGCATCACCGGCCCGCGCGACGACTTCACCGTCCGGCCGGCCGCGACCGACGACGTGGCCGCCGTGGCGGGCGCCGACGTGGTGTTCGTCGGCCTGAAGGCCTACAGCCTGCCCCTGCTCGCGCCCATGGTCGCTCCCCACCTCGGCCCGGACACATCGGTCGTCTGCGCCCAGAACGGCATCCCGTGGTGGTACTTCCTCGGCCGCGACGGCCCGTTGCGGGGCCGCACGCTCGAGAGCGTCGACCCCGGCGGCGCCGTCACTGCGGCGATCGGCGAGCATCGCGCCGTCGGCTGCGTGCTCTACTGCGCGACCGAGGTCGTGGAGCCCGGCGTCATCCGTCACCTGGAGGGCTCGCGGTTCGCGCTGGGGACGCCCTCGGGCGCGCCCGACGAGCGGGTCGCCGCGATCTCGGCGGCGTTCCGGGCGGCGGGGCTGAAGTCGCCGGTCGAGGCCGACCTGCGGCCGCAGATCTGGCTGAAGCTGATCGGGAACGCCGCATTCAACCCCCTCACCGCCCTGACCGGGTCGACCCTCGGCGGCCTGCGCGCCTCGCCGCACGCGCTCGCGCTCGTGCGCCGGGTGATGGAGGAGTGCGCCGCCGTGGCCGCCGCGCTCGGCGTCGAGATGCCCGTCTCGATCGACCGCCGCCTGGAGGGAGCGCTCGCCGTCGGAGACCACCGCACCTCGATGCTGCAGGACTTCGGGGCGGGGAAGCCGCTCGAGTCCGACTGCATGACCGGCGCCGTTGTCGAGATCGCCGAGGCGGTGGGCGTGCCCGTGCCCGCGACCGGCGTGCTGCACGGCATGATCAAGGCCGCAGAGGAGCTCCGGGATGCCTGACCGCTACGCCGTCGCCACCCCCCACACCGCCGCCACAGCCGCCGGCGTCGCCGCGTTCGAGGCGGGCGGGAACGCCGTCGACGCCGCGCTCGCCGCCGCCTGCGCGATCGCCGTCGTCTACCCGCACATGAACGCGGTCGGCGGCGACGTGATGGCGCTCGTGCACGACGGCGAGCCGCATGCGGTGAACGGCAGCGGCCGGGCGCCGGCGGCGCTCCCACCTGGGCCGGTGCCGCTTCGGGGCGTCGGCGCGATCACTGTGCCGGGGGCCGCGCGGGCGTGGCAGACGCTGGCCGAACGGTGGGGGTCGCTGCCCCTCTCGCGGGCGCTCCTGGGAGCGGCGGCGCTCGCGCACGGCGGGATCCCGGTGGCGCCGTCGCTGGCGCGCACGGCGGCCGACTGCGAGGACGTGATCCGCTCGGACCCCGGGCTCGCGGGCGTGTTCGCGCCGGGAGGTGCGCTTCTGCGCGCGGGCGACGCGCTCGTGCAGCCGGCGCTCGGCGAGACGCTCGAGCGACTGGCGGCGCGCGGCGCCGGCGACCTGTACGCGGGCGAGACGGCGCGGATGCTGGCCGAGGGGCTACGCGGGCTCGGCGCGCCGCTTGCGCTCGCCGACCTCGAAGCGCACGGCACCGACGTCTCCCCCGCGCTGCGGCACGCGGTCGGCGACGCCGTCTACCTCACCATGGGGCCGAACTCGCAGGGCTACGTGCTGCCGCAGATCATGGACGTGGCCGCCCGGACGCGACTGCGCGACCCGTTCGGGCACGGCGCGCCGATGCTGGCGATGATCTTCTCGGAGGCGGCGGCGGATCGCGACCGCCACCTGGCCGACCCGGCGGCGATGCGGGTCGGGGTCGGCAAGCTGCTGTCGGAGGCACACGTGGCGCAGCTGGCCGCGAGCGCCGTCGGCGGCACGGGCGTGCCGACGGCCTGGCCGCGCGCGACGGGCGACACGATCGCACTGGTGGCCGCGGACGCCAAGCTGCGCGTCTCGCTCATCCAGAGCATCTACTACGGGTTCGGCTCGGGCGTGCTCGAGCCGAGCACAGGGATCCTGCTGCACAATCGCGGCGCCTGCTTCTCGGCCGATCCCGGGAGCCCGAACGCGCCCGCCCCGGGCAAGCGGCCGCTGCACACACTCATGCCGCTCATGGCCGAGCGCGACGGCCGCGTCCGCTGGGTGGCGGGGACGATGGGCGGGCACGCCCAGCCCCAGATCCACGCCCAGCTGCTGCTGCGGCACCGGGCCGGCGAGGACGCGCAGGCGGCGGTGGCGGCGCCGCGCTTCATCGTCGGCGAGGAGCTGCCGGGCCTCGCGATCTCCGTCGAGGAGGGCTTCGACTCGGCCTGGAGCGCGTTCACCGACTGGGGCGCGACGCCGGTCGCGATCCCCGCCGGAAGCGGCCTGGCCGGCCACTCGCACGTCATCGCGATCGGCGCCGACGGCTCGTTCGACGCCGGCTCCGACCCGCGCGCCGACGGCGCGGCTGCGACCGGCGGCTGACGCCGGGTCAGTCCCCGGCGGCCAGGATCGCAGGGTTCGGCCCGCCGGGCCGGACGCCGCGGGGCTCGGGCGGCAGGATCGGCGAGGCGTTGAAGCCCTTGACGGTGAGCCAGATACCGAGCGACAGCTCCCACACGAACTCCGGGGCGGTCGCGATCCCCTGCCCGGCGCCGCCCTGCGCCCACACGCCAACGAGCACCAGGATCCCCGAGAGGCAGATCAGCGGCCCGCCCACGAGTCCCAGCACGGCCAGGCGCCGCGGCACCAGGCCCGAGCGGTACATCAGGTAGCCGAGCAGCAGCCCGTTGCCGATGCCGACGATGAATCCGGGTCCGAGCAGGAACGTCCAGTCCTTGATCGCGGCGAGCGCCACACCCAGAGTCCCGGCCCCCGCGCCCGTCGCATCCTGCTGCTGCAGGCTGACCACGCCGAGCACGCTGACGAGGCCGATGGCGATGAAGCCGGATTCGACGAGACGGGCGGTGACGTAGCCCAGCGCGAGCATCCCGCTCTGGCGCTTGAGGATCGGTAGAGGACGACGGCCGAGGCGACGTTCGCGACGATCAGGAGCAGCTCAAGCAGGGCGCCCACGAGGACGCGCGTGTTGTCGGCACCCGACCCGGCGATGTACGCGGCGGGGTGGCGCAGAACAGGTTCGAACAGGTACAGCGCGGGGATCGAGGTGATGAAGGTGATGATCAAGAACACCCCGCCTGCAAGCGCGATCCTGCGGTTCGAGGTCACGCTGAGCTCCTCCCCGTCGCGGCACGCACGACCTGTGTTTGGCCGCACCGACCTCTGCGAACGCCGACGCGCTGGGCCGGGGGACTGCCGCCCGGAAAGCGCAACCGCGTCGTCCGGTCTCGTAACGAAGCGGACAACCAGCCTATCACGCGGCTGGGGCCCGATTTACGAGCGCCGTCCCGCCAGCGCCCGCAACCGCGGCACGAGCGCCTCGTCGGCCACGTCCGCGAAGAACGCCGCGTCAGCCGCTTCGACGTCGGCCAGCGCGCCGTGGAGCCGCGTCCGCCCCGGAGCGGTGACCGTCACCCGGACGCTCCTTGCGTCGGCCGGGTCGCGCAGGCGCTCGACGAGCCCGGCCCGCTCGAGCGCGCGCACGACCTGGCTCGTCATCATCGCGTCCGTGCCGGCGTGCTCGGCCAGACGCCGCTGCGACGGCTGCTCGCCCTGCTCGCCCAGCCACCAGGCCGAGGCGAGCAGGACGAACTGCACATGCGTGAGGTCGTGCGGGGCGAGCGCCGCCCGCATCGCCCGCTGCCAGCGCATCGTCGCGTGCCAGAGCAGAAACCCCGGGCTGTCCCAGGCCGACGCGTGCTGCGACCTCACGCCGGCAGCGTCCGCAGGCGCGCGGCGGCCGCCAGGGCGGCCACGCTCTCGGGCAGGTCCTCGGCGACCGCCGGCCCGATCTGGTCGGCGTCGGGCCCCTCGGCCTCGACCGAGACGACGATCCGCGCACCCGCGGCCGTCGGCTCGACCCGATGCTGGAAACGCAGGGCGAGCGGACCGAGCAGGGTCTCGTCGGCGAACCCGCGCCCCTCCTGCACCGCGGTGATCGTGAATGCGATCGGCTCCGGCATGCCCTGCGGGTGCAGCGTGCCGGTGGTCCCGGCCGCAAACGGCCCGGCGACGCTCGTCGCCACCAGGCTCGCGTCCCACTGCGGCCAGCCCTCGACGTCGGCCCACAGGGCGAAGATCGCCTCGGGCGAGGCATCGGTCTCGTGCACGTGCTCGGTCTTCCACATCTTGCGGCTCCTTTCGTATGTGCGCTTATCATATGCGCGCATAGTTTATCTGTCAAGTCCTCGCCGCGAAGGTGCGTGGCGAGACGCACCCCCGCGGCGAGAACGGCAAAGGCTAGCGCGTCGGGTCGGGGACGATGCGGATGTACGGCTTCGGCTCGTCCCAGGTGCCGAAGAGCTCCTTGGCCTGGTCGTTGTTCACCGAGCCGGCGATGACGACGTCCTCGCCCTTGCGCCAGTTGACCGGCGTGGCGACCTTGTGGCTCGCGGTCAGCTGCAGCGAGTCGAGCACGCGCAGCACCTCGTCGAAGTTGCGGCCGGTGGTCATCGGGTAGACCAGGATCAGCTTGATCTTCTTGTCCGGGCCGATGATGAACACGTTGCGGACGGTCTGGTTGTCGGCCGGCGTGCGGTCGGCGGGGTCGCCGGACACGTCGCCCGCCAGCATGCCGTAGGCCTTCGACACCGTGAAGTCCTTGTCGCCGATCAGCGGGTAGTTGGGCGCGGTGCCCTGGGTCTCCTCGATGTCCTTGAACCAGCCGTCGTGCTTCTCGACCGGGTCGACCGAGAGCCCGATGATCTTCGTGTTGCGCTTGTCGAACTCGGGCTTGATCTTGGCCATGTAGCCGAGCTCGGTCGTGCAGATCGGCGTGAAGTCCTTGGGATGCGAGAAGAGCACCGCCCATGAGTCGCCGATCCAGTCGTGAAAGCTGATCGGCCCCTCGGTCGTGTCGGCGGTGAAGTCGGGTGCAGTGTCGTTCAGCTGCAGCGCCATGTGTCGTCCTCCTGGGGTTCCTTGGGGTTCTCCGCGTTTGGATCCAAAGTATATCCGCGCCGCGATCTCAGGCGCTCCTGGCCACGCGCCGGCGGGCCTCGGCGTAGAAGCCGGCCGCCACCGAAGCCGGGTCGGCCGCCGCGGCGAGCTGCGACAGCGTGCGGGAGGCGCCCTTGAAGCCCGGATCGGCAAAGAATGGGTCGACCCGCCCCGCCCACGGCGACGCGTAGATGTAGGGCTCGGCGTGGTGGCCGTCTCCCGGCGACGCGCCGTAGGTGCCCCGCCGCCCGGCAGCCTCGTCGCCCACGTCGACCGCGGCGTCGAAGTGCTCGGGCCAGATGCGCACGATCGATGCATCCTCGCGCGCCGCCGCGGCCGACCGCAGCGTCTCGAGCGCGGCGGTCGCAAACGCGTACCAGGCGCCCAGGGCGCGCGCCGCCGCCGGGTCGACGGCGAGCGGCGCGTCGAGATCGCCGTGCGGCGGCACGTCGAACTGCTCCTGCTGGCCGACGTCCGGCGCGATCCCGACCAGCCCCGCGGCGTCGCGCAGGGAGCCGATCGGATGGTGCACGCCGTCGACCACGAGCTCGGCGCCCTCGACGCCGACGACACGGCCTGCGAACGGGAACGTCGAGAAGCCGCCGGGCGTCGCCCGCAGGATGATCTCGCCGTTCGTGAGCCGCTGGGCGGGCGCGATCACGTAGACGGCGAGGCGATGCAGCTCGTCCCGGGTGCGGGCGAAGCCGGGCGGAAGCTCCGGCAGCGACGTGGCGCTCACGCGCCGCTCCGCCAGTCACGGAACGCGTCCACGAGGCGGGCGCGGAAGACCGGGTCGAGCGCCTCGGGAGTGAGCGAGCCGGCCAGCCGCACCGTGGCGCGCATCTGCTCGAGATATGCCGAGCAGCCGTCGCACGCCGTCAGGTGCGCCTCGAACCGGGCGCGGTCGCTCACGCCGAGCGCGCCCTCGAGGTAGTCGGAGACGAGCTCGACGACCTCGCGGCAGACCAGGTCGTGGGTCGGCCGGGCGCTCATGCGGCCGCCTCGTCGAAGTACGGCTCGAGCAGCGCACGCACCCTGGCCCGCGCGCGGTGCAGGAGGACACGCTCGTTGCCCGCGGTCAGGCCGAGCGCCTCGCGCACGTCGGCGGCCGTGAAGCCCTCGACGTCGCGAAGGGTGATGACGTCGCGCTGGGACGGGGGCAGCTCGTCGATCGCCGCCAGGATGTGCGCCCGTGCGTCTGCGCCCAGGAGCGCCGCCTCCGGCAGGCCGGCGATCGCCGCGGGCGGCGTCGCCCAGCGGCCGTCGGGCAGGAACCGCTCCGGATCGACGGCCGGATCGCCGTCTCCGAGCGCCGAGAACGGCACCGTGCGGCGCTCGCGCACGCCCCGCGTTCGCGCCTGGTTCACGAGGATGCGGAAGATCCACGTCCGCAGCGACGAGCGGCCCTGGAACGTCGGCAGCCCGCGCAGGACACCGAGCCAGGTCTCCTGCACGACCTCCTCGGCGGCGCTGCGCGGCCGCACGTAGGACATCGCCACCCGCAGCAGCGAGCTGTGGTAGCGGCGCACGAGGGCCTCGAACGCGCGCTCGTCGCCCGCACGCAGCGCGGCGACGGTGCGCCGGTCGTCCTCGTCGAGGATGGGGGCGGGCGCATCGGGGTCGGCGTCGGTCACGAGCAGCAGCACGAGCCTACCGTCCCCCGCGCGGTCGCGGCGTTACGCAGACGAACGCCGAGGGAGCCGCCCGGCTGGGCGACTCCCTCGGTCGATCGGATGGGTGCAGCGGTTACGCGGCAGCCACGGGGGTGCCGGAGGCCTTCGGCGTGCGGCTGCCGACGAGGCCGTTGAGCGCGTTCTCGGGATTCCGCAGGGCCCCGCCGATGGCGAGGATGCAGAAGCCGAATCCGGAGAGCAGGAGCGCGACGCCGACGACGATGCCGAAGAGCGCGAGCTGGCTCGCCATGTACGAGGAGTTGAGCGCGGTGGTCAGCGCGGTCTCGGTGACCCACACGTTGCGGGCGCCGTTCTGCACGGGCTGCTTGGTGGTGGGATCGATCGCCGCGTAGGCGACGTTGTCGGTGCCGCCGCCCGGCATGAGCTGCGCCTTGGGCGCGCCCGGCTTGGCGGTGTAGATGCCCATCTGCGAGTACAGGAACCCGCCGGTCGCCTCGAGGGCGTGGATCTGCATGTACTCGGCGAAGCAGCGTGCGCGCGAGCCGGAGTTGATCGACTTGTTCGCGACGTCGCAGGACGGAATGCTGACGTTCTTCAGGCCGGCCTTGGCCACCTCGGGCTTGATCCCCGCGGGGGACATGTCAGGCGTGCCGACGATCTGCTGCGCCTTCAGGCTGTTGGTGACGGTCGACTGACCATTGGTGCCCATCACGATGGCGACGACGCCAAACACGATCAGGACGAGGCCCGCGACGAGCCCTCCGATTTCGAATACCTTGCGCATCTCAAAGACTCCCTCTGTGTGGTGGTCGTGCCTGTTTCGGAAAGCCGATCCGGAGTGTTCGCGCGATCTCCACTCCGAATCGACTCGTCGCATCATCGGCCCATACACGTGCCGGCAGCATCCGGGTGTGGACGAATCTTGCGTACGGGAAATCCGCACGCTCCGTACGCGTCTATCCGCCTCGGACGAGCGCTCAGACGAGGTGCAGATCGGCCGGCGGGCGGCCTGCGGAGGCGGTTTGCGGAGGCATCTCGGGCGGCGCGCCGGCGAGCGGCACCCGCACGTCGAGCGCGTCGGGGCCGCGGAGCACGTGGATGCCGAGCGCCCCCTCCGGCGCCGCGTCGGCGATCGCCGCATAGAGGCCGGCCACCGACGTGAGCGCGTGCGATCCGGCCCGTTCGAGCACGTCGCCGCCGTGCAGGAGGCCGTGCGCCGGGCTTGTTTCGGAGACATGGCGGACGAGCAGCCCGGCCGCGGCCGGCAGGCCGACGGCGCTGCGCATCGCCATCGTGACGTGGGCCGGCGCGAGCGTCAGACCGAGCCGCACGCCGCGGCCGGCCTCGGGGAGCGTGCCCTCGTAGCCGACGAGGAGCTTGCGCAGGAGCGTCGCGAGCACCGCCTGCTCGTCGGCATCGAGCGCGATCAGCAGACGCCGCTCGTTCTCGAGATGCGCGGGGACGATGCGCTCGAAGAGCGCACGGCCCTTCTCGGTCAGGACGATCAGGCTGTTGCGGCGGTCGCCCGCGCCGGTGCGGCGCTCGACGAGCCCCTGCTCCTCGAGCCGGTCCATGCGCACGCTGACGGTGCCGGAGGTCAGCCCGAGCTCGTCCATGAGCGTGCGCTGCGGCACCCCGGCCGAGCGGTCGAGCCTGGCCAGAGTGACGAGCACGGCAAAGCCCGGCGCGGACAGGCCGTGCTCGGCGAAGACGGCCTCGAGGGCGGCGTCGATGTGGGCGCGCGCACGGGCGAGGCGGGCGACGACGGCCACCGGGGCGAAGTCGAGCTCGGGCCGCGCGCGGTTCCAGTCGGCGATCAGCCGGTCGACCGAGTCGCGCGGGACGCAGCCGTGATCGGTGCCGAAGCCGGCGTCCATGCCTCAGCCGCCGCCGCGGAGCAGCCGCAGCGCGAGGTGGCGGCCCATGCCCTGGGTGAACGCGAGCTGGAACCAGAGCCGGGCGACGCCGTCGAGGGTGGCGGCGGCCGTCAGGTCGCCGATGCGCACCGGCTCGAGGCCGACGGCGGCGACGATCGCCTCGACCGTGTCGCCGGCGGCGCCGTCGGGGCCGCACCAGAAGAGCGTCGCGGCCGTGCCGGCGAAGACCGGCTCGGCGAAGTTCTCCCAGCCGAACGAGCAGAACCCGCGGGCGACGCTCGCCTGCGGCGCCGCCTCCTGCCAGGCATCGACGTGGTTCAGGCTGCCGGCATGGCCACCGGCGACGTCGTTGGTCGTGTCGATCACGACCTTGCCCGCGACGCGGGCGCCGTGCTCACGGGCGAACCCGGGGATCTGGGCGCCGGGGATGGCGACGATCACGGCCTCGGCCGCCGCGATCGCCTCTTCGACGGCCGCAATCCCCACCCGGGCGTCGAGCTCGCCGCGGGCGGCGCTCCCCGGCGAGCGCACCCCGACCGTGACCTCGTGGCCGCTCTCGGCCAGCCGGCCCGACAACGTGCGCCCGATCGCCCCGGCGCCGATGACTGCGATTCGCATGCTGATCTCCCGTCCTTCGCGTTTCGGGGCGCAACTCTACCGCCCTCAACCGTTGATCTCAAATCTTGAACTCAATCGACATGCCGGAATCGGTCATGTTAGCGAGCCTTAATGACCCTGTGAGGATCCCTTGGAAGCATGTGGAAGCCGGGCGGAATTGCCGATGATCGGCGCATGCGACTCTCCCGAACCCTCCCGCTCGCCGTGCTCGCCGCCACGGTGCTCGCGACAACGCTGCTCGTCGCGCCCGCCGGCGCGGTGACGCCGCCGCCGCCCTCGTCGCGGTTCCCGAAGATGATCTTCTACCACCAGTTCAAGCTGCCGCTCAAGCCGCACACCTGGTCGATCTACCAGGGCAAGCCGACCTGCTGCCCCGACTCGCTCTGGGCGAAGTCGCATGTGGCCTCCAAGGCGGGCGCGCTGCGCATCCAGGACTACCGCGACCCGGCGTTCGGCAACGCCTGGGTGTCGGGCGGCGTCTCGATGGCGCGGCTCGTGAACCAGACCTACGGCCGCTGGGTGGTGCGCTTCCGCATGAACCGCGGCACGGGCGTCGGGATGGACGTCGCGCTGCGCCCGAGCGGTGGCGGTACCGTGGTCGACTGGATCGAGGAGTCCTCCGACCACGGCGCCCTGCGCAACATCGAGACGGCCACGCTGCACTACGGCAGCACGCGGGTGCACGCCAACGTGCGTGCCGACTTCACCAGGTGGCACACGATGACGCTCGCCTGGGTGCCGGGCCAGATCACCGTCCGCATGGACGGTCGGCTGTGGGCCAACTACCGCAGCCACATCCCCACCTCGCCGATGCACCTGACGATGCAGACGAACACGGGCACGAACGGGTTCAGCGGCGTCAACCCGAACTCGAGCACGCCGCCGAAGGTCGCGCTCCAGATCGACTACGTGGCGGTGTACAGGTACCGCGGCTGAGCGGGGACTAGACCTGGCCCGGGTAGAAGCCGAGCCGGGCGAGCGGCTCGACGATCTCGTGTTCCTCGTAGGAGAGGTGTGAGAGCAGGGCGTCGGTGAGGAAATCGAGCGCCGCCTGGATGCCCGCATAGTCCTGCGGCCGGTTGATGTGCTCGACCAGGGCGCGGTCGACCGCCTGGATGGCGTCGTGGATCGCCAGGTGCTCGTCGCGCAGGCGGTCGATCACCGGCACGAGCGTCGTGTCGGCGCGGGCCAGGTGCGGGAAGATCGCGTCGTCTTCGAGACCGTGGTGCTGGGCCACGGCGCCGCAGTAGCGGGCGCAGAACGCCCCGACCGTCCAGTCGTTTCGCCGCAGCGCCATGTCGTTCAGCGCCGAGCGCGCGTCGCCCGCGGTCATGGCGCCGGCGCGCACCTGTGCGAGCACGTCCCGCAGGGCGGCGAGCTCGGTGCGCAGCATGTCGTGCACGTCGATCAGGTGCTGCCCGACGACCCGGCCGCGGCGGGTGTACGCCACGTCGGCGCCCGCCGGCGTGCGGTGCGGGCGGGTGGCCTCGTCCCATGCGGCGGTGCGGCTCAGGCGGGCGCCGTCATCCGGCGTCGGCGCGACGCCGAGCCGGTCGTACTCGGATGCGTGCTCGGGCTCGGCCACCCCGGCACGCTACCAACGGGCGGCCGGAGGCCTGCCCGCGACCACTGGCCGATACACCAGCGTGCATGGTTGACACTTTTCGTCCGTGCAGGATGATTGAGGAGCGAGTCCTCGTGTGGGCCTCCCGAACCCGAGCAGCCCGGCGGCGCTCCGTTCGCCCCGCGAAAACGCGCGTTCGTGCCACCGGCGCGCGCCGGTGTGACTCCAGACGAGAAGGAGAGACGCAACCGATGGGCAAGAGCGACGTTTCAGACACGCCGGAGGAGGCCGCCTACCGCGCCCAGATGGCCGCGTACTTCGACGCGATCATCCACCATGGCGAGGCCGGCGACATCCTGCGCAACCTCGAGCGGGCCGTCGAGCGGCTCGCGTTCGTGCGCGCCTGCATCATCCCGTTCACGGTGAACGAGGACGGCCACCTGCACCAGGACGCCTACCACCCGATCGAGGTCATCAGCAACGAGCTCAACTACATCGGGTTCGCACCGGAGGTCCCGGCCGGGATCGAGGCGGTCGGCTAACGCTTCGGCGGCAGCGAGCGGGCGTAGGTCGTTCCGCGCTGCACCCACTGGGCGAGGTCTTCCATCGTGTCCAGATGCTCGGAGCCGATGCGCAGCCAACCGCGCATCGAGCGCCCGCGCATCTCCATCGGCTCGGCGGCGGTCCCCGCGACGAGCGCGTCGGACTGCTCCGGGTCGACGCGCACCATCGCGCCGCCCTGGCCGCTGGCCGCGACCGCCATGTTGCCGCCAACGAGAAAGGCGGGGCCGCCGAACATGCGCTGCTCGGTGACGCCCGGCTCGTCTGCGACGAGCTCGCGGATGCGGCCGGCGAGCTCCTGGTCGTACGCCATGCGCCGATCCTACTCCACCGAACCGCTCGCGCCGCCCGTGCGAATCCTGTCGCACGCCACCGACCGAGAGGGGACGAAACGATGTCGAACGAGACCAGCGAGCGGCTCGCCCGCCGCTTCTTTGACGAGCTCTGCAACGGCCGCCGGCTCGAGGTGGCGGACGAGATCATCGCCCCGGATCAGGTGTACCACGACCCGCAGTCACCGCCGAGCGAGCCCGGCCCCGAGGGCGTGAAGGCCACCGTCCGGATCTACCAGGACACGCTCGACGGGCACTGGAACGTGCACGAGATCATCACCACCGGCGACCGCGCGGTCACGCGATGGACAGGCACGGGCGTCCACCAGGCCGACCTGATGGGTATCCCGGCGACCGGAAGGCCGATCAGCGTCGATGCGATCAGCGTCATGCGCATCGAGGACGGCCGCATCGCCGAGCACTGGTGCACGTGGGACACGCTCGGACTGCTGCAGCAGATCGGCGCGGTGCCCGCGCCGGCCACCGTCTGACGGGCGGCGTCAGGCGGAGCGGTCAAAGACGGCGGCGAGCCGGCGGACATCGTCGCCGTCGAGGCCCGTGAACAGCAGCTCGCGGACGCATGCGTGGTGCGTGACCTGCGCCTCGCGCAGACGGACGAGGCCGGCCGGCGTCAGCCCCACCACGAAGCTGCGCCCGTCGCCGGGGTCGCGCTCTCGCTCCACGAGGCCCTCGTCGGCGAGGCGGGCGACCGCGCGCGTCATGCCGCTCGGGCTCGTCAGGACGCGCTCGGCCAGGTCGGTCATGCGCAGCCGGCGATCCGGGGCGGTCACGAGCACGATCAGCACGCCGTAGTGAAGCATCGTCAGGTCGTGCGCGCGCTCGAGCCGGCGATTGAGCTCGTCGGTCACGGCGCGATGCGTGCGCAGGAATCCGCGCCACGCACGGAACTCGTCGGCGCCGAACGGGTCCGGCTCGGGGGGCTCGATCGGGTGCTCATCCACGCTTGACGCAGGTCCTTTCATCTGGTAGAAACTATTTGCTTCTGGTAGTAAGTATCCTAGCAGTCAACCCTGAAAGGCGAGGCAACCATGGCGACGACCACCACTCCGCGGACCGTGCTCGGGCCGGGCGAGGGCCTGCGGCTCCAGTCGGGACCGGGCCGCGACCTGATCTTCAAGGTCACCGGCGAGGACACGGGCGGCGCGTTCGACTACTTCATCGTCGAGGTCGCACCGCTCGGCGGCCCGCCGCTGCACGTGCACCACTCGCAGGAGGAGACCATTCACGTGCTGCGTGGCCGGTACAAGGTGCAGATCGGCGACGACACGTTCCTGCTCGAGGAGGGCGGGTTCGCCTACCTGCCCTCGGGCGTGCCGCACACGTTCCTCAACGTGACCGACGCGCCGGGCGAGGTCGTCGTGGTCTACACCCCCGGCGGCGGCCATCGCTTCTACGAGGAGCTGGGGCCGCTGACGCGCACCGGCACGCCCGACCGGGCGACGGTCGCCGCCCTGTTCACGAAGTACGACATGACCCTGCTCGGGCCGCCGCTCAGCCCCGACTGAGCGGGCCGCGGCTTCGACCGCGCTGCCCGCCGCGAGAAGAGCGGAGATGGAGCGTACCGGGATCGAACCGGTGACCTCCACGCTGCCAGCGTGGCGCTCTCCCAGCTGAGCTAACGCCCCAAGTCGGGCCGGAGTATACCGCCACGCGGCCCGGATCAGACGGCCGGGACGAGCGGGCTCGCCGGGCCTGCCGCCATGCCGCGCGGCGCGGCCAGGCGCTCGAGCACGAGCGCCGTGTCGGCGATCGCGACGCCGGACAGGTGCTGGTCGCGAGCCTCGAAGTCGGCCACGATCTCGCCGAGCGCGGCCGCGTAGGCGGCGCGGTCGCCGGCGCCGAGTGCCTGCAGCGCCTGGCCGGTGCGTGCGAACGGCTCGCCCGCGGCGAGCATCGTGGTGACATCCGGGACCTCGCCGAGCGTGACCTGGGCCAGCGCGCGCAGGTAGGCGGAGGCGGCGGTGTCGGCCTCCCCCACCTCGGCAAGCGCGCGCCGGGCGATGTCTCGAGCGCCGTCGCCGGCCAGGATCGCCATCTTGAGCGCCCCGACGAGCCGGCCCCAGCTGGCCGCGCCGGTCTCGGCGTGGGAGTCCAGGTAGGCGTCGCGCGCGGCCGTGAGAGGGGCGGCGGCGTCCTGGCCGGCCAGCAGGGCGCGGTAGGCGCGGGCCTCGGCCGCAAGGGCGTCGTTCAGGTGCGCACCGGCGCTCACGGAAGCGGCTTCCGGCCGGCGAAGCCGTCCTCGGCCGAGTGCCAGTACGCGATCTTCTCCTCGCCCACGTGCCAGCACAGGAGCGCGTCCTGGCCGTCGACGTCGGCAGGGAAGTCGATCAGGCCGCGGTCCATGTCCTTCACCTGCACTCCCTCGGCCGTGAAGCGGCCGACGATCTCGCTCAGCTCGGCGTGCGCAGCCTCGACCGCGCTCTGCAGCTCACGCACCTCGGGCCGCTCCATGTTCCCGCCGTTCGAGCCGATCGCGATCACGAGCTTGCGCCAGCGCGACTCGAGGTCGTTGCTGGTCGCGCGCGCCGCGACCATGCGCTCCGCCAGCTCGCGCAGCTCGCTGTCGAGCAGCCGCTGCGCCTCGTCGAGCGTGAACCGCCGCTCCCCCTCCACGGCCCGGACTACCCGGCCGCGTAGGTCTCGCTCGGCACCTGTCCCCACAGCGCCTCGAGCCGGTAGAACCCGCGCGCCTCGGGGGTGAACACGTGCACGACGACGTCGAGGTAGTCGAGCAGGATCCAGTCGCCCTGCCGGTGCCCTTCGATCCGCCGCGGCATGAGCCGCTCGCGCTTCAACGTCTCGTGGATCTGGTCGGCGATCGCCTGTGCCTGGCGGGGATTGCGTCCGGAGCAGATCACGAAATGGTCCGTGTAGCTGACCACGTCGCGCATGTCGAGGATGACGATGTCGCTGGCAAGCTTCTCGGCCGCCAGCGCCGCGATGCGGTGGGCGAGCTGGGTGGTGTCTGTCAGGCGCGGATCCCCATAGCGACGCGGTCAGCCTAGCACGGGGCCGGGGCGTACAAGCCGTCGCGCTCGATGGCGGCGGCGACGGCAGCGGGCACCAGCCGGGAAATGTCGTCGCCCCGCGCGAGGCGCTCGCGGATCTCCGACGACGAGGCCGCGACCGGCTCCATCACGAGCACCTCGACACCGTCGACACGCGGGGCTCCGGGCCGGCCGGCGACGACGATCGTGGCCAGCTCACGCACGCGGTCGGGCCGCTCCCAGCCCTCGAGCGCCGCCAGCTGGTCGGCGCCGACGATCAGGAAGAGCGTGCGACGGGGCGCCGACAGGGCGGTCAGCGTGTCCGCGGTGTAGCTCGGTCCTGCGCGGTCGAGCTCGACCCGGCTCACCTCGACGCCCGGCTCGCCGGCGAACGCCGCGCGAGCGAGCTCGAAGCGCACCTCGGCGGGCGTCTCGGGCTCGGGACGGTGCGGCGGACGCGGTGTGGGCACGACGAGCAGCCGGTCGAGCCCGAGCTGGCGGCCGGCCGCGCGCACGACGGCCAGGTGGCCGTTGTGGGGCGGGTCGAACTGACCGCCGAAGACGCCGATGCGGCTCACGTCCAATTGGCATCCGTGGTGGATGTCAATCGGGTGCGCTCCGCGGCCGGAAGGTGAACCGATGCGTCCCCACCAGGATGTCGTCGCCCGGACGCGCTCCGGCCGCGCGCAGCGCCGGCTCGACGCCCAGCCGCTCGAGCGCGGCGGCGAGCGCGGCCACGTCGTCGCGGTCGTCGGGGTCGAGGCCGTCGGCCTGGCGCTCGAGCTCGCGCCCGGCCACGCGCAGGGTGCCCGCGTCGCGCAGGATGCGGAACCGCCGGCGGGCCGGCGGCGCCGGGCGGTACACCAGGTAGTCGGCCAGCTCGGGCTCGACGACATCCGCCGCGGGCGCCTCGGCCGGCAGCTCGGCGAAGAGCGTGCGCCGCAGCTCGTCGATGCCCTCGCCCGTCGCCGACGAGCACCCGAGCGCCGCCCCGGTGGCCGCCACCACGGCGGCCAGCTCGCCGGGCACGAGCAGATCGATCTTCGAGAGCACGAAGAGCTGCGGCCGCTCCGCCAGGCCGCCGCCGTGCAGCGCGAGCTCGCGGTTGATCGCGTCGTGGCGGCGGTCGACCTCGCCCGCGTCCGCGCCGGCCTCGACCAGGTGGATCAGCAGGCGCGCCCGCTCGAGGTGGGCGAGGAACTCGTGGCCGAGGCCGACGCCGGTGCTCGCGCCCTCGAGCAGGCCGGGAACGTCGGCGACCGTGAGCTGGCGGCCGTCGTCGGACTCGACCGTGCCGAGCACCGGCTCGACGGTCGTGAACGGGTAGTCGGCCACCTTCGGCTTGGCGTTCGAGATCCGGCGCAGGAGCGATGACTTGCCGGCGTTCGGGAACCCGAGCAGCGCCGCGTCGGCGACGAGCTTGAGCCGCAGCTCGAGCCACGCCTCGTCGCCCGGCTCGCCCACCTGGGCGGTCTCGGGCGCGCGCCGGCGGGCGGTGGCGTAGTGGCGGTTGCCGGCGCCGCCGCGCGCCGCCGCGTCGCGACGGTGACCCGCGCGCCGGGGTGCGCCAGGTCGGCCATCAGCTCGTCGGTGTCGCGGATCCGCACCTGGGTGCCGACGGGGACGGCCAGCTCGAGGCCCGTCGCCGCGGCGGCCGGCCTTGCCCGCGCCCTTGCCGTGCGTGCCCCGCTTCGCCCGGAAGTGCGAGGCCTGGCGGAAGCGCGACAGGTCGCGCAGGTCGGGGTCGGCGACCAGGACGACGTCGCCGCCGTCGCCGCCGTCACCGCCGTCGGGACCGCCCTTCGGCACGAACTTCTCGCGCCGGAAGCTGATGCAGCCGTCTCCGCCGCGGCCGGCCTGCGACGTAGACCGTGGCTCGGTCGGCGAACACCGGGAGGCCCCGCGCTCGAGCTCAGGCAGCCGGTTCGGCAGGCCTGCACGCTGATGTAGCGCCGGCCCTTGCGCTGCCCGAACTCGACCGTGCCGTCGACGGTGGCGAACACCGTGTCGTCGCTGCCCAGGCCCGCACCGGCACCCGGGTAGAAGCGCGTGCCGCGCTGGCGGACGATGATCGCGCCCGCGGTGACCGTCTGGCCGGCGAACACCTTGACGCCCAGTCGCTGCGCGTGCGAGTCGCGCCCGTTCTTCGACGATCCGAGCCCCTTCTTATGCGCCATCGCCCGCGTCCTCCTTCTTCGCCCTCGTCCGCCGCGGCCTCGCGGCCGGTGCGTCGGCCTGCTCGGCGCTCTCGGCCTTCGGCTTGGCCGCCGCGCGTGGCTTGGCGGCCGCCCGCGGCTTGGCCGGCGCCCGGCCCGCGGCCTTCGGCTCGGCCGTCGCGGACCTCGGCCGGCTCGGCCTCCGCCTTGCGCGCCGGCGCCCGCTTGGGCCGCGCCGCGCCGCCGATCGACTCGACCGAGATCCTGGTCAGCTCGGAGCGGTGCCCGCGCGTCTTCTTGAAGCCGCGCTTCGGCTTGAACGTGAACACCTTGATCTTCTCGCCGCGCAGATGCTCGACGACCTGCACCGAGACGGCCCCCTGGAGCTTCTCGCGGTCGGTGACGACCTCGTCGCCGCCGGTCATGAGCACGTCCGGCGTGAACGCCTCGCCCGCGGCATGCGGCTGCCGGTCGACCAGGAGCTTCTGCCCCTGCTCGACGCGGTACTGCTTGCCGCCGATCTTGATCACCGCGTACATGAGCCGCGGAATGGTACCAGAGGCAGGCGGGGGCGAATCACCCACTCACCCGCCCAGGATCTTTCCCAGCAGACCGCGCTTGCGCTCGGCGGGCGGCGCGCCGCCGTCGGCGGCCGGGGCCGCCGGAGCGACCGCCGGCGCCGAGGGCGGGGCAGCTGTCTCGGGGGCCGGAGACGGCGTCGCGGGGCCGGCGGGCGTTGGCGCAGGCTCGCCGTCCGCCGCAGCCGCCGCCGCACCGGCGGGCCGCCGGGCCGGAGCCCGCCGCCGGGTACGCGGAGCCGCCGCCGGAGCGGCATCGTCGGCCGCCGCGGCGCTCGGCTCCTCGGGCGCGGGGGCGGCGCCGGGATCGGCGTCGGACTGCGCCGTCGCCGCCGTGTCACCGTCGGCGGCGGTGGCAGCCTTCGAGCGGCCGCGACCTCCGCGCTTCCCGCGCCGCCGGCGGCGGTTGGCCGCCGCCTCGTCGCCGGCGTCGGCGGCATCGACGACGTCGGCCACCTCACCGTCGGCCGCCGGCTCGGCGGCCGTGTCGGTCGCGGCGCGCCTCGTCGCCGGTCGTCGTCTCGGCCGCCGCCTTGTCGGCCGCAGGCTTGGCGCGCGTGCGCCGCCGCGGCTTGGGCGCGGCCTTCTCGTCGGCAGGCGCCTCCCCCGACTCCGCCTCGCCGGTGTCCGCCGTGGCCTTCGCGGCCGCGGCGGGCTTCGCCGGGGTCTTGCGGCGCGAGCGCGGCCGTGTGCGCTGCTCGAGCTCGAGCCGGTCGCCGACCTCGCGGTCGAACTCGGGCAGCTCGTAGTCGCCCGGCTCCGGCGGGAGGTCGATCGCCGTCGGCTTGGCGTCGAGCAGGGTGGCGTAGGCCGCTGTACGGGTGGCCCGGTCGATGCGCACCTTGTGCTGCTGGCCGACGTAGCCGATCGCCCCGCCGACGACGACCGGGTAGCCGCCGTCGACGCGGGCGACGCCGTCGGTGACGTTGTACATGTGCGGCTCGGAGATCTTCACCGTGCGCTCGTCGCCGTCTGCGAACGGCACGCGCGTCGCCGTCGATCTCGGCGCGCGTGCCCTCGCGGACGACGTCGACCTCGCTCAGGAGCATGCGCTCGACCGGCTCGAGCGTGAAGTGCTTGCCGGTCTCGCGCTCGAGCTCGAGCAGCTTCATCCCGCCCGCGCCGACGAGGCCCGAGGCGACCTTCGCGTTCAGGCGCACCAGGAAGGCCTCGGCGCCCGATGAGCGGGCGATGCGGCGCAGCCGCCGCTCGGCCTCGACCGCCATCGTCTGCTCGGAGAGGACGACGCCCTCGCCGCCGCAGGTCGGGCAGGTGCGGGTGAGGATCTCGCGGACGCCCGCGGTCACGTTCTGGCGCGTCATCTCGACGAGGCCAAGCGGCGAGATCTCGACCAGGTAGGTCTTGGTGCGGTCGTTCTCGAGCTCGGCCTGCAGCACCTTCAGCACCTCGGCCCGGTTCTTCGCCGACGCCATGTCGATGAAGTCGATGACGATGATGCCGCCGATGTCGCGCAGCCGCAGCTGGCGCATGACCTCGCGCGCGGCCTCGATGTTGTTGCGCGTGATCGTGTCCTCGAGCCGTCCGGACGAGCCGACGAACCGGCCGGTGTTCACGTCGATGACCGTGAACGCCTCGGCGTAGTCGAAGATCAGGTAGCCCCCGGACGGCAGGTCGACGCGCCGGTTCAGGGTCGAGAGGATCGCCTGGTCGACGCCGTGGCGCTCGAAGAGCGGCACGCTGTCGGAGTAGAGCTTGATCCGGTCGACGAACTCGGGCTGCGTCGTGCGCACCCAGCCCAGGATGCGGCGGTACTGGCGCTCGGAGTCGACCCAGCACCTCCTGGACGTTTCGCGCCAGCAGGTCGCGGATCACCTTCAGCGACAGGTCGGCCTCGGCGTACACCAGGCTCCCGGCCTTGGCCGGCTTCGCCCGCGCCTCGACCTGGGCCCACATCTTGTGCAGGAAGCGCAGGTCGCGCTCGAGGTCGTCCGCCGTCGCGCCGGCCGCGGCGGTGCGGACGATGATCCCGCCCTGGTCAGCCTCGAGCGACTTGGCCAGCTTGCGCAGCCGCTCGCGCTCGCCGTCGGGCAGGCGCCGCGAGACGCCCGAGCCCTCGCCGTGCGGCGAGAGCACGAGGAACCGGCCGGCGATGGAGAGCTCCATCGTCACGCGCGGGCCCTTCGTGCCCATCGAGTCCTTGACGACCTGGACGAGCACCTCCTGGCCCGGCTTCAGGAGCTCGTCGATCTTGCGCCGGCGGCGCGTCTTCGGATCCTGCCCGGGGACGACGACGTCGTCCACGTACAGGAACCCGTTGCGGGGCAGGCCGAGATCGACGAAGGCGGCCTCCATGCCGCGCAGGACGTTGTCGATCTTGCCCTTGTAGATGTTTCCGGCCAGCGAGCCCTCGCCGCGGCGCTCGATCAGCGCCTCGACGGTCCGGCCCTCTTCGACCACGGCCACCCGCAGCTCGGACAGGTCGACCGAGATCAGGATGGTCTTCGATACGTTCGATGTCAGTGTCAAGTGCGTACTCCTACCGGCTGGGCGCGCAGATGGATCCGCGTCCGCACCAGCCGCTTGATGGTCGCGGTGCGGCCGATGAGGCCGGCAACCGCCTGTGCGATCTCGTCCGGGCGCGCGGTGCCGGCTTCGGTCATCCGAAGCTGCATCCGCAGGAGTCCCGGCTCGTGCTCGATGCTCGAGCAGTAGCTCACGACGTCGATCCGGCGGTCGGCCTTGCCCGGGGCGGTTCGCACCACCTCCAGGCTGCCGGCGACGGCAAACGCGGCCAATGCGCGCGTCCAGTCGACGTCGTCCTCCACCTCCACCTCGTACTCGGCCGCCTCCACGCGGGCGGCGGCCGTACGGCCCTCGGCCGGCTCGACGCCGACCACGGTCATGCCGCCCGGGAGCTGCTGGTCGAGCCGCTCGGCCACCTCGGCCGGGTCGGGCTCGCCGCGAAGCTCCACGTCGGCGAGGTCTGCCTGCGCCTGCACACCCACCGATCGCGGCATCGCGAGCGAGATGACAGGTCGGGGCCTCATGCCCTTCGACAGGGCGATGTCGTAGCCGGCGCGCCGCAGCGCGCCGAGCAGCGTGTCAACGGTTTCGAGGTGCGACAGAAAGCGCGCCCGTCCGCCAACCGCAAACGTAATTCGATATGTCAAAGATGTGTCTCAACTTTCAAACCTGCCGGACACCGGGGCCTGACCCCGGTGCTCCGGTCAGCTCACCAATCTGTTGCGGACGGGGCCGAAGCACGCACCGCAGTCCGTGCAGCCGTCCCAGCGGCAGTCGCCGGTCGCCACCTCGGCGCGGCTCTGCCCCCACTCGTCCAAAAGGAACTCCCTGGAGATGCCCGAGCGCACGTGGTCCCACGGCAGCTCGTCCCACTCTCCGAACTCTCGCGTCGCCTGCGCGTCGATGCTCGTCCCGCAGGCCGCGAACGCCGCCTCCCAGGCGGCCTCCTGGTACATCTCGCTCCACGCGTCGAAGCGCGCACCTGCGCGCCACGCCCGCTCGATCACGTCCGCCGTGCTCCTCGCCGCCGCGCGCGAGCGCACCCTCGAGCATCGAGGTGCGCAGGTCGTGCAGCGAGAGCCGGAGCTGGCGCGTGGGCATCGCCCGTCGCATGTACGCCTGCTTCGCGTCGAGCTGCGCCCGGCTCGACATGCCCTCCCACTGGAACGGGGTGTGCGGCTTGGGCACGAAGTTCGAGACGCTCACGTGCACCGAGAAGCGGCCGCCGCCCGGCCGCACCCGCCGGCCGATCTCGCGCGCCCGGATGCCGAGGTCGACGATCCCCTGCACCTCGGCGTGCGTCTCGCGCGGCAGGCCGATCATGAAGTACAGCTTCAGGCTCGTGTAGCCCGCCTCGAACGCGGCCTCGATCGCATGCTCGATCATCTCGTCGGTGATCGTCTTGCAGATGATGTCGCGCATCCGCTGCGTCGCCGCCTCGGGCGCGAGGGTGATCGAGCTCTGGCGGGCGTTCGCCGCCGCGGTCAGCGCGACCGGCCCCGTGTCGACCCGGTTGGACGGCAGCGACAGGTGCAGCGTCGGCAGGCGCGTCTTGATCTTCTCGATCGCGGGCACGATGCCCGGTGTAGTCGCTCGTGGCGAGCGACGTCAGCGACAGCTCGTCGTAGCCGGTGCAGCCCAGCTGGGCGATCCCGGCGGCGGCCACCTCGTCGGGCGAGCGCTCGCGCACCGGCCGGTACCAGGTGCCCGCGTGGCAGAAGCGGCAGCCGCGCGTGCAGCCGCGCATGACCTCAACCGAGGCGCGCGAGAAGATGGCCGACGAGTACGGCACGACCACCCGGGTCGGGTGCGTCTCGATGCCGAAGTCGGCGTAGACCGCGCGCTCGACCGGGTGCCGCCCGCGCCCGGGCATGTACAGATACGGGTTGGAGGCGAGCGCCGCCAGGCGGGCGGCGCGGCCGGGCACGGTGGCGATCACGTCGAGCACCGCGTCGAAGGCCCGCTCGGACTCGCCCATGAAGACCGCGTCGAAGAACGGGGCGAGCGGGGCCGGGTTGGAGGCGCTCGGGCCGCCGGCGACCACGATCGGGTCGTCCTCGCCGCGGTCGGCCGCCCTCAGCGGGATGCCGGCCAGGTCGAGCACCTCGAGCACGTTGGAGTACGTCAGCTCGGCCTGCAGCGTGATCCCGAGCAGGTCCGCCTCGCGCACCGGCCGCCACGACTCGAGCGTGAAGAGCGGCAGCCCCTGCCGGCGCATCGCGTCGGCCATGTCCGGCCACGGGCAGTACACCCGCTCCGCCGCCATACCCGCCCGGACGTTCACCTGCTCGTACAGGATCTGGAGGGCCTGGTTGGAGATCCCGACCTCGTACGCGTCGGGATAGCAGAGGGCGACGAGCGACGTCGCCTGCGGCTTGCGTACCTGGTTGGCCTCGCCGCCGATGTAGCGGGACGGTTTCTGCACCGTCTCCAGCACGGCCTCGATCCTGTCTTCGAGCAGGGCTTTCGCCATTCCGGGCATCGTAGCCGCCGGGCTGTCGGGGCGGTGGGGACTGTCCCCGGTGTTCGGCCCTCGCCTACGAGCGCAGCTGCTCGGCGAGCGCGCGCAGCCGGGTGACGTCGGCGGGCGCGCCGCGCTCGAAGTACTCGACCGCCGCCCGCCCGATCGCACGCGTGCCGGTGTAGGCGACGCCGCCCTTGATCACCCAGCCGGCGATCGGGACGACGTCCAGGAGCTCGCGCGCCACGGCGCGCATGCCGAAGCCCGCGCCGAGCAGCCCGAGCAGCTCGAGCGCCCGGTCGGTGCCGATCTCGACGCCGTAGCAGGCGCCGATCTGCAGCACCATGCGCATCTCGACCGCGGTCAGGAGCGGCATGTCGGCGCCGGGGATCCAGATCGCCGCTGCGATCACGCCGTTGCGGCGCGCCGCCGTCTCGATCACGCTCTCGACCACGACGTCCCGCAGCGCCGGCAGCCGCGCCGCAAGCGACGGGCCGGACTTCCCGGCCCGGTCGGCGATCGTGCGCAGCACGTGCCGCGCGGGGAAGTGTCCGCCCTTGACGGCGAGCACGTTCTCGGGCTCGATGCCGCGGATGCGGGCGGCCTCGACCGACGCGTCCATCGGCAGCTCGACCCCCTCGAGCACGACGACGAGCGGCCGGCCGACACGGCCGACGACCGCGAGGTCGGCCCGCGTCTCGTCGTCGAGCGTATGGGCCGCCTCGCCGCCGTAGACCACCACCGAGGCCCGCCGCAGCTGCTCGCGATCCTCCGGCCGCAGGCGCCGGATGGCGAACGACTCGACCGCCGAGGTGCTGCTCCACTTCGCCCCCAGGAGCGCCGCCCGGACGCGCTCGACCGGGGCCGAGCGGCCGCACAGGATCACCGGGCCGACGCCGTGCGTGTCGTCGGCGACCTCCTTCACGGCCTTCTGCACCATCGTCGCCGACCCGACCGCCCCGAGCTTCATCGCGCGAACACCGGCTCGTCGGCGGTCTGGGAGTGGACGTGGATCGCCTGCAGCACGCCGATCGCAAGCAGGTTCGTGATCGTGTGCGAGCCGCCGAAGCTCATGAACGGCAGCGGGATGCCCGTCACCGGCGCGAGCCCGATCGTCATCCCGATGTTGATGAAGATCTGGAAGAGCAGCATCGAGACGACCCCCGCCGCCACCAGGCTGCCGAAGGTCGACCGCGACTTCGTGATCACCTTGAGCCCGCGCCACAGGAGCAGCGCGTAGAGGCAGATCAGCCAGGCGGCGCCGACGAAGCCGCGCTCCTCCCCCACCACCGCGAACACGAAGTCCGTGGGCGCCTCCGGCAGGTAGCCGAGCGAGGTCTGCGACGCGCCCAGCTGCTGGCCGACGGTCTGGGCCGAGCCGGTGCCGCCGACGCCGCCGTTTCCGATCGCGATCACCGACTGGCGCAGCTGGAAGCCGCCCGACTGGGTGTCGCTCGGGTTGGGGTGCAGGAACGACGTCAGTCGCGAGAGCTGGTACCCGTGCACCACCTGCACGCCCATGCCGGGGAGGATCGAGAACACGAGCGCCACCAAGACCGCCACCGCGATCCCCATCCACACGAAGTGCTGCCACGGGATGCCGTACACGAACAGCATCCCCAGCATGATGGCCAGGAAGACGAGCGTGGTGCCGAAGTCCGGCTCCTTGTAGACGAGCGCGGCCGGCAGGGCGACGTAGCCGATCGCAAGCAGCGTCAGCCGGGCGGGGCCGGTGACGCCGCGCCGCGAGGCGAGCACCGCGGCGAGGCCGACGATCAGAAACAGCTTCGCGAACTCCGACGGCTGCAGCTGGAACGCGCCCAGGTTGATCCAGCGGCGGCCGCCGCCGACCGACGTGCCGACGGCCAGCACCGCGGCCGTGCTCAGCAGCACCATCGCGTACAGCGGCCAGCGCATGCGGCGCATGAACGCCGGCGGCACCGCGGCGACGACGAGCATGCCCGCGGCGCCGACGGCGACGTAGAGCAGCTGGTGGCCGTAGAGGTTGCCGGCGTAGTTCTTCGTCGCCGTCTGCATGATCCACAGGCCGAACGCCGAGATCGAGAGCGCGGTCGCGAGCATCAGGTAGTCGAGGTGGCGCAGGTAGTGGGTCATCGCGACTGGTCCTGGCCGGCGTGGAAGACGAAGTGGTTGTGCGGCGCGAAGAAGGCCTGGAACACGCTTGCGGCCACCGGCGCGGCCGAGACGCCGCCGTGGCCGCCGTTGTGGATGAACGCGACCACGACGAGCGGATGGTTGTTCTGCTCGGCCCAGCCCGCCCACCATGCGTCGGAGCAGTTCGGGCACGTCGTGGTCGGCACCTCGGCGGTGCCCGTCTTGCCGTACACGGTCGGCGAGAAGTGGCCGAAGATCGAGGTCGAGGTGCCGTCGCCGGCGTGGGTCGCGCCGTACAGGCCGAGCTTGATCTCCGAGAGCAGCGTCGGCGACAGGTTCAGGCGGCGCACCGGCCTGGGGTTGATGACGCCGCCGGGGATGGTCTGCGTCGTTGACCCGGGCTGCAGGATCGCCTGTCCCACGTGCGGCGTGACGACGGTGCCGCCGTTTTCGAGCGCGCTGTAGGCCACCGCCTGCTGCAGCGGCGAGACGAGCAGGTTGCCCTGGCCGATCGACAGGTTGATGTCGTCGCCCGGCAGCCAGCTGCTCTCGATGGCCTGCTGGCCGGGCGTGCCAGGCCAGTTCTGCTTCGCCTTCCACAGGTGGTCGGGCACGACGCCCGCCTGAGCGCCGCCGGCGTCGAGCGGCGGCGCCTGGCCGTAGCCGAGCTCGCGGAGCCAGCCCTGGAACTCGGTGCCCTTCGGCCAGAACCGGTCGCCGAGCTGGTAGAAGAACGTGTCGCACGACACCTCGAGCGCCTTCGACAGGTCCATCCGCCCCATCGAGAGCGGCGTCCAGTCGTTGAACACCGTCTTCTGGGCCTGCGCGCGCTGGTCGTATCGCGACGTGTAGGAGCCGGGGCAGTCGAGCGTCTGGCCGGGTGCAAGCAGGCCGGACTGGAATGCGGCGGTGGCCGTCATCGGCTTGAACGTCGAGCCCGCCGGATACGTGCCCTGGAACGCCTTGTCGTAGGACGGCGTGAGCTTGCTCTTGAACACCGCGCCGCGAGCCCTTGTACGGCGGCACGTGCACCAGCGGGCTGTACGTCGGCGAGGAGGCCATCGCGTAGATCGCGCCGTTTGCGGGTTCATCGCCACGACGGCGCCGTAGTCGGCCGGCTGGCCGTCTGCGTGGGCGATGCCGATCCCCTGCACGATCGCGCTCTGGGCCTGCTGCTGGAGCTTGGCATCGAGCGTGAGGCGCAGGTTGTCGCCGGCGACGGCCGCCTGGGTCAGGTACGCCGGGCCGACGGGCGCGCCGGACGGGTCGACCGTCTCCTGGATCTGGCCGTCCTGGCCGCGCAGGTAGCGGTCGTAGGTCTTCTCGACGCCGCGCCTGGCCGGCCGTGCCGATCGTGGGCAGCTTCTCGTGGTAGGAGCGGTCGTGGATGTTCTGCGCGGTGATCGCGCCCACGAACCCGATCAGGTTCGGGTTGAGCGGCCCGAACGCGCGCAGCGACGGGTAGCTGCGCTCGTAGACGTGCTCGAACTGCACGCCGTCGAAGAGCCAGCGCCGCTCGAGCACGTAGGCGGTCTGGCGGCGGTCGACGTTGAACGGCAGCGTCACCGGATAGCCCGGGTTGGCGCTCGCAAGGTGCGCGAACACCTGCCACATGTCGCGGGTACGGCACGTTCAGCACCCACGCCAGACGCTTCAGCACCCCGCACTTCGGATGCATCGGCACCGGCTGCTTGGCGCCGTTTGTGATCGCGCATGCGACCGGCTGGGACATCCGCGACGCATCCACCTGCACCGCGAGCCCGGCCGCGTTCGACACGATCACGTTCCCGTTGCGGTCGAGGATCTCGCCGCGCGGCGACGGCACGACGATGGTGCGCACGCTGTTCTGCGCGGCCGCGGCCACGTACTGGTCGGAGTGCAGCACCTGCAGCGCCCACAGGCGGAAGAGGAGGATGCCGAGCAGCACCGCGGCGATCACGCCCAGCGTCGCCGCCCGCAGCGCAAGCGGCACCGGGTCGGGCGCCGCCTCGGGTCTAGACGGCGGCCGCTGCAGATACATTGGCGCGCATCCGTGCCGGTCGGAAGAGCCGCCGCAGGAGCGGCAGCAGGATCAGGGCGAGCAGGGTCGTCTGCAGGATCGAGGGCACGATCTGGTGCCACAGCAGGTAGCCGATCCCGTAGCCGTTGCCGAGCAGCACCTGCGACCGCGACGAGGCTCATCTCGACGAGCAGCGCGCCTGCGATCACCCACGGCAGCGGTCGCGGCGGCACCGGCTCGAGCATGCCCGCGCCCGCCTCGCCGCGGCCCGAGAACGTGGTGACGACCCACGCGCACGCCAGATAGGCGAGCGACGTGGTGCCGAGATGCTGGTAGGAGACAGGGCGTCGAGCAGGAGGCCGCCCACGAACCCGACCACCGCCGCCATCTCGAGCCCGCGCCAGAGCGCGAGCGCGACCACGAGGATCGCGATCAGGTCCGGCCCCGCCGCCGAGGGGGTAGAACTGCGGCGTCACCGCCACCTGCACGATCATGAGCACGAACACGCACACGAGCGCCTTCGCGTAGTCGACGGCGCCCGCGAGCGGCATCAGTGCGTCTCCAGGACGATCATGCACGTCGGGGTTCGAGAAGTCGACGAACGGCGTGACCTGGATCTCCATGGTCGGGCGCCGTCGAGCGATCGTGACCTGCGAGACGCGGCCGATCGGGATCCCGTCGGGATAGAGCGACGCCAGCCGGCCGCTGCTGCCGGTGGTGATCACCGTGTCGCCCTTGCGCACGCGCACGGACTTCGGCACCTGCACCATCGTCAGCTCGCCCGGCGTGCCGCTGGCCGGAATGATCGTGCCGACCGCCCCGCTCGCGCCCTGCACCTGGGCGGTGACGCCGGTCGTGGGGTCGAGCAGGGTCTGCACGGTCGCGGTGCCCCCGGTGACCTCGGACACCCGCCCGACCAGTCCGCCGCCGTCCGACACGGGAGCGACGACCGCGTCGTTGACGGCGACGCCCTGGTCGCTGCCGATCCCGAGCATGACGCTCGTCTGGCTGCCGAGGCTCTGAGGCTGGATGATCACCGACCCCGAGATGCTCTTGAACTGCGGGTTCTGCTCGCGGTAGTGGGCGGCCGCCTTGAGGGCCGCGTTCTGCGACGTGAGGGCGGCGATCCGGGAGGCATCCTTGCCCACCTGCACCTTGAGCGTGGCGAGCTGCGCGGTCTGGTTGCGCGCATGGACGAGCCCCGTCGTCCAGTGCCAGCCGTCCACGAACGGTCGCGTCACCCGATGGGCGACCGACGCGAACGGCGCCGTCACGCCGACGACCCCACGCTGCATGGAGCCGACGACGCCGGTCGATCCCTCCCGATACGACACGGTCAGGAGCGTGAGCGAGGCGGCGACCAGCAGGCCGACAACGGCCCGCCTGCGTATGACACGGTTCTTGCTTAGAAGCATTCCTCAGGGCGGGTCGGAAGCGCGATTCTACCTGACCGGCCCGCGAACCTCCCGCATATGACGTGAACATCCGGTGCCTGGCACCGGCCGTGCCGGTGCCAGGCACCTTCGCTCGGCACGGGCCGCCAACCCGGCTCCAATGCAGGCACGGATACTCGGGCCATGTCCAAGCAACGCGCACTCGTCGTCGGCGGCGTCGTCGCCGGCATCGCCTTCATCGCCATCGCCATCATGTACTGGACCGTGCCGCCCAAGTCGCTGCCGCTGCCCAACTTCCTCGGGCACGAGAGCGGCGTCTCGGCGGTGCACGTCAAGCACGGCATCGCGTCGTTCCTGGTCGGACTCGCCTGCTTCGCCTTCGCCTGGTTCCAGAGCGGGCCGAAGCACTCGAGCACCGCCCACCCCGACGCCCGCGCCTGACGCATCCGCCGGTCTAGCTGACGGCGAACCAGATCGTGAGCACGATGCCCTCGACGAAGCAGAAGATCGCAAACGGCGTCAGCCTGTTCGTCTCGAAGTAGCGCATCAGGAAGCGGATCGAGATGTAGGCGGTCAGCGCCGAGCAGAGCGACGCGGCCACCGCCGGGCCGCGCACACCGTTGCCGTCCGAGCCCAGGAGCACCGGGATCTTGAGCAGCGCGGCGGCGCCGATGATCGGCGTCGCGAGCAGGAAGGCGAACCGGGCCGCGTCCTCGTTCGAGAGGCCCACGAGCAGCCCGCCGCCCATCGACGCGCCCGAACGCGAGAAGCCCGGGATGAGCGCGATCGCCTGCGACGGCGCCGACGCGCGACCGAGTGCCGCCACGACGTCCGCTCGGCGATGCGATCGTCGCCGTCGGGGTCGTTCTCGGGCACGCCGGGCGCGCGGCGGCGGAGCAGCTCGGCGCCGTAGAGCATGATGCCGTTCAGGATCAGGAAGAACGCCGCCGAGCGGGCCGACGCGAACACCGACTGCAGCTTGTCCTGCAGCAGCAGCCCCAGGATGCCCGCCGGGATCGTGGCGACGACGATCAGCCAGCCCAGGCGGCCGTCATGGTTCGTCGGCGAGATCTCGCGTTCGGCGCAGCGACCGGCCCATCCCGGAGAGGATGCGCGCCCAGTCGCGCCAGAAGAAGCCGAGCAGGACGATGGCCGTCGCCAGATGCGTGGCCACGAGGAAGGCGATGAAGTAGTTGTCGTTCTGGTGGATGTCCCACCCGAACACGCGCGGCGCGATCACGCTCTGCCCCAGGCTCGAGATCGGGAAGAGCTCGGCCACGCCCTGCAGCAGGCCGAGGATCACGGCCTGGCCGTAGGAGATCGGTCCGGAGAGAAGGATCAATAGTGGTACTGGCGGCGGCCGTTGCGGCGACTCGCGGCGTAGGTCTGGTTCGCGCGGTAGATGACCTCGAACTCCTCCAGCGAGCGCCCGGAGCCGACGGCCACGCACGTCAGCGGCGACTCCGCCAGGTGCACCGGCATCTGCGTCTCGGCGCGCAGGCGGTCGGTCATGCGCTGGAGCAGCGCGCCGCCGCCGGCGAGCACGATCCCGCGGTCCATGATGTCCGAGGCGAGCTCGGGCGGCGTCTTGTCGAGGGTCTGCTTGACGGCGTCGATGATCTGGTTCAGGGGCACGTCCAGGGCCTGGCGCACCTCCTTGGAGGAGAGCACGACCGTCTTGGGCAATCCTGTGACCAGGTCGCGCCCGCGGATCTCGGCCTCGACCTCCTCGGGCAGCTCGGCCGCGGAGCCGATCTCGAGCTTGACCTCCTCGGCCGTCGACGGGCCGATCATGAGCTTGTACTCCTTCTTCACGTGCTCGATGATCGCCTCGTCGAGCTCGTCGCCGCCGACCCGGATCGACTGGCTGACGACGATCCCGCCGAGCGAGATGACCGCCACCTCGGTGGTGCCGCCGCCGATGTCCACGATCATGTTGCCGGTCGCCTCGGACACGGGCAGCCCGGCTCCGATCGCCGCGGCCATCGGCTCCTCGATCAAGAGCGCCTGGCGGGCGCCGGCCGACTCGGTGGCCTCGATCACGGCCCGCTTCTCGACGCCGGTCACGCCCGACGGCACGCACACGACGACGCGGGGGTGGGCGAACCGGTTCTGGTGCACCTTCTGGATGAAGTGGCGCAGCATCTGCTCGGTGACGTCGAAGTCGGCGATGACGCCGTCCTTCAGCGGCCGGATCGCCGAGATGTTCCCCGGCGTGCGCCCGAGCATGCGCTTGGCCTCGACCCCGACGGCGTGCACCTCACCGGTGTGCTGGTCGATCGCGACGACCGACGGCTCGGACAGCACGATGCCGCGACCACGCACGTAGACGAGCGTGTTGGCAGTGCCGAGGTCGACGGCCATGTCGCGGCCGCCAAGACCGGTGAGAGAGTTGAGGAAGCTGATGGTGTACGGCTCGGGATTTGCTGCAAATCGCCCCAAAAACGGCTAATCGATTCTAGCGTATCGCCAGGGCTGCCATCGCATCGATCAACGCGGGGACCGGCAGGCCGACGACGTTCTGGTAGTCGCCGGCAATCGTTCGCACCAGCGCGGCCCCACGCCCCTGGACGGCGTAGGCCCCCGCGCGGTCGCGCCATTCGCCGGTCCCCAGGTACCAGTCCAGGTCGCTCGGCTCGAGCGGCGCGAAGGTGACCTCGGTGACCGCGCTGCGCACGTGCTCGACCCCGTCGGCGCGCAGGCACAGGCCGGAGTGCACGGCGTGGGTGCGGCCCGAGAGCAGGGTCAGGTACTCGCGCGCCTGGGCCGCGTCGGCCGGCTTTCCCAGCACGCGCCCGTCGATGACGACGATCGTGTCCACCCCGAGCACACGCTCGCCCGCGACCGACGCCGCCTTCGCCCGCGCGTGGGCGACGGCGACCGCGTCCGGGGCACCCGGCAGGTCCGGCTCGCCGTAGTCGGGGGCGACGACGTCGAAGTCGATGCCGAGCATGCTGCAGGATCGCGCGCCGCTGGGGCGAGCGCGACGCGAGCCGCAGCGGCCCCAGCCGCCGGAGCCCCTCCGGGATCATCCCCGGAGCTCGGAGTCCGCGAAGAAGATCGCGGTCTCGCGTGCGGCGGAGCCGGGCGAGTCCGAGCCGTGCACGACGTTGCGGCCCAGGTCGAGGGAGTAGTCGCCGCGGATCGTGCCGGGCGCCGAGTCGAGCGGATTGGTCGCGCCCATCATGGCGCGCACGGTCGCGACGGCCCCGATGCCCCTCGATCACCATCGCCACCACCGGCCCCGACGTGATGAACTCGACGAGCTCGGGATAGAACGGCTTGCCGACGTGCTCGACGTAGTGCTCGGCCGCCTGCTGCTCGGTCACGCGCACGAGCTTCATGCCGCGCAGGGTGAAGCCGCGCCGCTCGAAGCGCGACGACGATCTCGCCGACGAGCCGCCGCTCGACGGCATCGGGCTTGACCAGGAAGAGGGTGCGCTCGACGTCGGCCGATCGCTTGATCGGCCGCTCAGGTCTCGGCGGTGGTGCGCTGGCCGGCGCCGCGCCGCGGCCGCTCGGGCGGCGGCAGCGTGGTCGCCACCGTCTCGCAGTACGGGCACAGCCGCCAGGCCGGGTCGAGCGGGGCCTTGCAGCGCCGGCAGGCCTGCTTCAGCTTGGTGCCGCAGTGCGGGCACGAGAGGAAGCTCGCCTCGGACGGGTTGCGGCAGTACGGGCACACCGAGTCGGCGCCCAGGCGGCGCTCCATCGCCCGGATCTCGAGCTCGCGCTCGTGCACGTCGGCCAGGTACTCCGGCGGGCGCAGGATCAGGTAGATCAGCACGCCGACGAACGGGAAGCACACGGCCGTGGCGACGCAGACGCCGACGATCACCGGGTCCTCGACCCGCCGGCGGGCGTCCTTCCACGTCCAGAACACCAGCGCGGCGTAGAGCGCGATCGACGAACAGGACCATCAGCTTCTCGAACGCCGAGAAGTAGCTCGAGCTGAAGAAGTTCGTGACGCTCGAGAAGGATCCCGAGTCGTGTCGGAGGTGGTGGATGTGACGGCGAAAAGCACGCGAAGTCGCTCAGTGTACGGGGGCCGGCGCGGCTCCGGTGCCGGCCAGACCGTGTGGTCAGATCATGGAGAAGATACAGCGAACCGCAAATCGACGACCGCTCCCGACGGCCCGGCCAGGGCCAGGGCGCGCTCGCGAGCGGCCACCGGGTCCGGCTCGGCCGGGCCTCCGGTGAGCGCGCTCAGTGTATCCGCTGCAAGCGCGCGTGAATTGGTCGATTGTGTAGCGACGATCGTCGGGCAGACGCCGCGCAGGAGCGCCACCATGGCCGGGACGTCCTTCTCGCCCAGCGTCGAGAACACCGCCACGCAGGGGCGGTCGCCGACGAGGCCCGGCAGCTCCGACACGAGCCGGCGCATGCCCGGCCGGGTTGTGCGCGCCGTCCCAGATCTCGAGCGGCGCGGTGCCGCGCACCTCCATCCGCCCGGGGATGCGCACGCCGAGCATCGGGGCGGGGTCGACGCGCGCGCCCGAGCGCGAGCTCGACCGCGGCGTGCGCCACCGCCCGGTTCTGGTCCTGATACGTCCCGGCGACAGTCACCTCCTTGACAGTACGCGCCTGAGGCACAAACCCCTCCCAGCCGGGCTCGCCGACACCACGATCCCGCCGTCCGGGACGACGGCCGTCTTCTCGGCCGCGATCGCCTCGCGGGTGTCGCCGAGGAGCTCCGTGTGCTCGAGCGAGACGTTCGTCAGCACCTGCACGCGCGAGCGGGAGAGCACGTTGGTGGCGTCGAGCCGCCCGCCGAGGCCGGCCTCGACGACCGCCCAGGCCACACCGGCGGCGGCGAACGCGACGAACGCGGCTGCGGTCAGCGCCTCGAACTGGGTCACGTCGGCGCCGACCGCCTCGCGCACGCGCAGCACCGCCGCCTCGTAGGCCGCCGGCTCGATCTCGGCGCCGCCGATGCGGATGCGCTCGCGAAACGACGTCAGGTGCGGCGAGAGGTAGGCGCCCGTCTCGATGCCCTGCGGACAGGAGCAGCGCCTCGGCGAAGAGCGTCGTCGAGCCCTTGCCGTTCGTGCCGACGACGTGGATCGCGTCGAACGCGCGCTCCGGATGGCCGAGCCGGCCGAGCAGCGCGTGCATGCGATCGAGGCCGAAGCGCATGCCGAAGAGCTCCAGCGAGTCGATGTATGCATCGGCGGCCGTCACGCCGAGTCCCGCAGCCTCGCTTCCAGCTCGTCCACCTCGGCGCCGTAGCGCTCGTCCTTCGCGCGCTCGTCCGCCACCCGATCCGGCGGGGCCTTGGCGGTGAACCGTTCGTTTGCGAGCATCCCGCGGCGCGGTCGCGCTCGGCGCGGGCGCGGCCGAGCTGCTCCTCGAGCCGCGCGCGCACGAGCGCCGGGTCCTGCGCCGCGACCTCGACCACGACGGCCGTCGACGTCGTCCTCGACCACCTCGGTCGAGCGCGGCGCCAGGGCGCGCACGAGCGCGGCCGCCGGGAACCCGCGCGGCAGCACCAGGCGCACGTCGGGGGTCGAGCGCGCCTGCGAGACGGCGGCGATGGCGGCCTGGACGTCGGCCTCGGCGGCCGGGTCGCGATGCTCGGCCACCGCCTCCGGGAACGCCGCGAGCATGAGCAGGCCGCGGTCGCCGGGCAGGTGCGACCACACCGCCTCGGTCACGAACGGGCACACCGGATGCGTCAGGAGCAGGATGCGCTCGAGCGTCCAGAGCAGGTTCGCCGACACGTCGCGCCGGGCATCGGCGTCGCCGCCGCCGCAGGCGCGGCTTGGCCGCCTCGATGTACCAGTCGCAGAAGTCGAACACGAACGCGTACAGCGTCTTCACCGCGGCCGCGAAGTCGTAGCGGTCGATCAGCGCCACGACCTCCTCGCAGCGCCGCCGCCAGGCGCGAGCGCACCCAGCGGTCGGCCGGCTCGCTGCCGGCGGGCGCCGGCGCGACCGCCAGGTCGGCCTGCGTGACCACGAAGCGGGCGGCGTTCCAGAGCTTGTTCGCGAACTTCGCCCCCTCGGCGATCGACCCCTCCGCGAGAAGCGCACGTCCTGCGTCGAGCTCATCTTCAGCAGGCCGTAGCGGGTGGCGTCGGCGCCGTAGGAGTCGACGAGCTCGAGCGGGTCGACGCCGGTGCCGAGCGACTTCGACATGCGCCGCCCGTCGGCGGCCTGGATGGTCGAGTTGACGATCACGTCCGAGAACGGGATGTCGCCCATGAACTCGATCCCCATCATCACCATCCGCGCCACCCACAGGTTGATGATGTCGCGGGCCGTCTGAGCACGTGCCCGGGTAGTAGCGGGCCAGGCGCGGATCGTCGCCCGGCCAGCCGATGGTGGCGAACGGCCACAGCGCCGAGGAGAACCACGTGTCGAGCACGTCGGGATCGCGCTCGAGCTCGGCCGAGCCGCACGTCGCGCACGCGGCCGGCGCGTCGATGTCGCGACCGTCTCGTGCCCGTCCGGGCAGTACCACACCGGGATCTGGTGGCCCCACCAGAGCTGCCGCGACACGCACCACGGGCGGATGTTCAGCATCCAGCTGAAGTAGGTGTTCTCCTGCGTCTTGGGGTGGAAGCGCACGCCGCCCGGAGCGCACCTCCTCGTTCGCGGGCGCGGCGAGCTCGTCCATGCGCATGAACCACTGCAGCGAGATCAGCGGCTCGATGCGATCGCCGGTGCGGTCGCAGTGGCCGACCTCGTGCTCGTAGGGCTGCTCCTCGCGCGAGCAGGCCCTGCGCGAACAGGGCGTCGCGCACCTTGCCGCGGGCCTCGCCGCGGGCAGGCCGGCGAACTCGCCCGCGAGCGTCGGTCATGCGGCCGTCGTAGCCGATCGCCGAGAGCTCCGGCAGGCCGTGGCGGCGGCCGATCTCGAAGTCGTTCGGGTCGTGGCCCGGGGTGATCTTGAGGGCGCCCGTGCCGAAGTCCATCTTCACGTACTCGTCGGCGATGATCGGCACCTCGCGGTCGACGAGCGGCACGATCGCGGTGCGGCCGACCAGGTGGCGGTAGCGCTCGTCGTCGGGGTGCACCGCGACCGCGGTGTCGGCCAGGATCGTCTCCGGCCGCACCGTCGCCACCGTCAGGAAGCTCGTCGGTGCCCGTGATCCGGTAGCGCACGTCGAACAGGGTGTCGACGGCGTGCTCGTAGCGCACCTCGAGGTCGGAGATCGTCGACGCGCACGTCGGGCACCAGTTGATCAGGCGGTTGTCGCGGTAGATGTAGCCCTTGCGGTAGAGGCGCACGAACATCTCGAGCACCGACGCGCACGTAGGCCGGCGTCCATCGTGAAGCGCTCGTGGTCGTAGTCGAGCGTGCAGCCCAGCCGCTTGAACTGCTGGATGATCGTCGCGCCCGGTCGCCGCCCGCCATTCCCACACGCGCTCGAGGAAGCGCTCGCGGCCGAGATCGAAGCGCGTCGTGCCCTCGGCCCGCAGCTGCTTCTCGATCACGGCGTGGACGGCGATCGAGGCGTGATCGGTGCCGCAGATCCACAGCGTGTCGCGGCCCTGCATCCGCCGCAGGCGGATCAGCGTGTCCTGGATCGAGCCGTTGAGCGCATGGCCCATGTGCAGCTCGCCGGTGACGTTGGGGGGCGGCAGCGCGATCGCGTACGGCTCGCCCCCGGACGTCGGGCCGGCCGGCGAAGACGCCGGTCGCCTCCCAGCGGGCGAAGATGGGCTGCTCCTGCGATGCGGGGTCGTAGCGGGCGTCCATCGGGAAATCGTAGTGTGCAGGCCGGGGTCAAGTTCCCGGCCGCCACGGCCGATCTCCCGGGCATGACCCGCGAGACCAGCTTCTGGCACCACTACCTCGTCCAGCACCCGGCTCACGGCGTCCTCACCTTCTCGACGAACGCGGCCGTCGCCGCGCTCTTCTGCCTCTTCCTGCTCGCCTGCTGGACGACGGCGCAGGTCGCGGCCCGCTGCGGCGAGTGCGAGCTCGTGCCGGCCCGGTGCCGGTGCGCGCACACGCTAGTACCCTGCTCGCCGTGCGGGAGGCGATCGTGAGCGTGCGCGACCACCGCGTCGAGACGCGGATGTGGCTGCCGCGCACGCGCGCCGAGGTGTTCCCGTTCTTCGCCGACGCGCACAACCTCGAGGCGATCACGCCGCCCTGGCTGCACTTCTCCGTGCTCACCGCGGCGCCGATCGCGAGCACGCCGGGGCGCTGATCGACTACCGGCTGCGGCTGCACGGCGTGCCGCTCGACTGGCGCACCGAGATCGCAGCCTGGGAGCCGCCGCACCGGTTCGTCGACCGCCAGGTCGCGGGGCCGTACGCCCTGTGGGAGCACGAACACCGCTTCCGCGACGTCGGCGGCGGCGTCGTGATGTCCGACAGCGTCGCCTACCGCATCCGCGGCGGGCGGGTGGTCGACCGGATCGGAGATCTCGCGGTCGCCCGCCGCGATCTGCGCCGCATCTTCGAGTTCCGCGCCCAGGCCCTGCGCGCGCGGTTCGGTAGGGTGCTGCGCGTGCACGCCGTGCTCGTGGGGTTCGGTCTGGGCTTCGTGGTCGCCGTCCAGCTCGGGCCGATGTCGCTCTTTCTGATCCGCTCGACGCTGCGGCAGCGGCTGGGCGGTGGGGCTCGCGATCGGCGCCGGGATCGCCGTCATCGACGGCGTCTACGCGACGCTCGGCGCCGCCGGGGCGGTGCCGCTGCTCACGATCGGGCCGCTGCGCGTCGTGCTCGGGCTGGTCGGCGCGGCCGTCCTCTTGTGCTCGGCGTGCGCACGCTCTGGAGCGCGTTTCGGGTGCGCACCGGCGGCGAGCTCGACGTCGAGGTGTCCGGCCCGCGCCGGGCCTTCCTGACCTCGCTCGCGGGCACGGCCTCGAACCCGGCCACGATCGTCTCGTGGGCGGCGATCTTCGCCGCGGCGAGCGCCGGGACGGGGCGATCGGCCGGCGCCGCCGCGCTGCTCGTCGCGGGCGTCGCGCTCGGCAGCGCCACCTGGGTGACGACGCTTGCGACCGGCGTCGCGATCGCGCGCCGCGCCGTCGGCCCGCGCGCGATCAGGGTCGCCGACTCGATCGCCGGCCTCGGCCTGCTCGGCTTCGGCGGCGCGCTCGCCTACCGCTCCGTGCACGACTACGCGAGCGCAGGTGCATACACGGGGTCTGACCCCGTTTATGCAGGAGGCGGGGACCGTCCCCATCCGGGGACAACCGCTGACGGCAGACGACAGGTGCCTGGCACCGCAACAATCGTGGCTAGGCGGATTCCTCGCGCAGCTCGTCGGTGACGTCGAGCTCCTGCCCGCCCTCGGTGACCAGGGTCGGATCGAGGTGCTTCTCGATCGTCTCCTTGGTCACGACGCACTTGTTCACGTCCTTGCGCGACGGCAGGTCGAACATGACGTTCAGGAGCGCCGACTCGATGATCGAGCGCAGGCCGCGCGCGCCGGTCGCCCGCTCGAGCGCGCTGTGGGCGATGGCCGCGAGCGCGTCTTCGGTGAACACGAGGTCGATCGAGTCGTAGTTGAAGAAGCGCTGGTACTGCTTGACGAGCGCGTTCTTGGGCTCGAGCAGGATCCGGATCAGATCCTCCTTGTCGAGCGCGTGCACCGCCGAGACGACCGGCAGGCGGCCGATGAACTCGGGGATCAGGCCGTAGGAGATCAGATCCTCAGGCATCACCTGCGGGAAGAGGTCCTTCGACGGGCCGTGCTTGCGCGAGCGCAGCTCGGCGCCGAAGCCGACCGAGTTGCGGCCGATGCGGCGCTCGATGATCTTGTCCAGGTCGGCGAAGGCGCCGCCGCAGATGAACAGGATGTTGGTCGTGTCGATCGAGAGGAACTCCTGGTGCGGGTGCTTGCGCCCGCCCTGCGGCGGCACGCTCGCCACCGTCCCCTCGAGGATCTTGAGCAGCGCCTGCTGGACGCCCTCGCCGCTGACGTCGCGCGTGATCGACGGGTTGTCGGCCTTGCGGGCGATCTTGTCGACCTCGTCGATGTAGATGATCCCGGTCTCGGCCTTCTTCACGTCGAAGTCGGCGGCCTGGATCAGCTTCAGCAGGATGTTCTCGACGTCCTCACCGACGTAGCCGGCCTCGGTCAGCGCGGTGGCGTCGGCGATCGCAAACGGCACGTTCAGGATGCGCGCGAGCGTCTGCGCGAGCAGGGTCTTGCCGCAGCCGGTCGGGCCGAGCAGCAGGATGTTCGACTTCTGCAGCTCGACGTCGGAGTCGGTCTGCCCGGCCATCTGGACGCGCTTGTAGTGGTTGTAGACCGCCACCGACAGCGTGCGCTTGGCCTCCTCCTGCCCGACGACGTAGTCGTTCAGGACGGAGTAGATCTCCTTCGGCCGGGGCAGGTTGTCGAGATCGAGCTGGGCGGGAGTGGTGAGCTCCTCGTCGATGATCTCGTTGCACAGGTCGATGCACTCGTCGCAGATGTAGACGCCCGGGCCGGCGATGAGCTTCTTCACCTGTCGCTGCGACTTGCCGCAGAAGCTGCACAGGAGCTGTTCGTTGGTGTCGGTGGGTCGTGCCATCTAGTGGTGGGCGATCACGCGGTCGATGATCCCGTAGTCCTTGGCCTCGTCGGCGCTCATGAAGAAGTCGCGCTCCGTGTCCCGAGCCACCTTCTCGATCGGCTGACCCGTCTTGTCCGCGATGATCTGGTCGAGCCGCTTGCGCAGGTCGATGATCTCGCGTGCATGTATCTCAATATCGGTCGCCTGGCCCTGAAATCCAGAGCTGACCTGGTGGATCAGGATCTTTGCGTTCGGCAGGGCCATGCGCTTGCCCTTCGCGCCGCCGGCCAGGAGCAGGGCGCCCATGCTCATCGCGATGCCCACGCAGATCGTCTGGACGTCGGGCTTCACGAAGTTCATGGTGTCGTAGATCGCGAGGCCGGCGTAGACGCTGCCGCCGGGGGAGTTGACGTACAGCGAGATGTCCTTGTCGGGATCCTCGCTCTCGAGGTGCAGCAGCTGAGCCACGATCAGGTTGGCGATCTGGTCGTCGACGGGCGTACCCAGGAAGATGATGCGCTCGTTGAGAAGGCGCGAGTAGATGTCGAACGACCGCTCGCCCCTTGACGTCTGCTCGATCACCATCGGAATCAGTGGACTCACATGTGCTCCTCGGTCGGCCCGGCTACGGTGCCGGGCGTCCAGATCGCGGAAGATTTGGCGGCGGACTGCGCGGTTTCCTTCTCGGGCGTCCACAACTTCTGCTTCGCATCGGCCTGCTCGGCCGTGATCGGCTTGGCGTTCTCGGTCACGACGTCGAGCGCCTTCTGGGCGGCGAGATCCTGCCGCAGCGCCGTCAGCGTGGCCGGATCGGCCATCAGCCGCTCGACCGCCTCCTCGACGTCCTCGTCGCTCTCGGCCGCCTGCTCGCGCACCCACTCGGCGACCATCGGGTCGGTGACCTCGATGTTCTCGGCGGCCACCACGGCCTCGAGCGCCAGGTCCTTGCGGACGAGATCGAGCGCCTGCGTGCGCATGTCCGCGACGAGCTCCTCGCTGGTCATGCCGGTGACGCGCAGGTAGTCGGCCAGCGGGATGCCGCGCTACTGCAGGGTCTGGCTGAGCGACCGCGTCATGCTCTGCAGGCGGCTCTGGACGAGGGCGTCGGGCACGGGCGTCTGAGAGCTCGGCGCCGAGCGAGTCGAGCACCGACGAGCGGAACCGCCGCTCGGCCTCGGCCTCGACAACGGCGCGCACGCGCTCGGTGATGTCCGCGCGCAGCTCGGCGAGCGTGTCGAACTCGCTCACCGACGTCGCGAACTCGTCGTCGAGCTCCGGCAGCATGCGTTCCTTGACGTCGCTCAGCTTGACGTGGAAGCTCACGGCCTTCCCGGCCAGGTGCTCGGCGGCGTAGTCGGCCGGCATGGTCAGCGCGACGTCGCGCTCCTCCCCCACCTTCATGCCGACCAGGCCGCGCTCGAGCTCCTCCACCAGCCGGCCGGCGCCCAGCTCGACGGCGTACTGCGACCCGGCGCCGCCCTCGAACGGCTTGCCGTCCATGCTGCCCTCGAAGTCGATGACGAGGAAGTCGCCGTCCTGCGCGCCGCGCTCGACCGCGACCAGCTCGGCCACGGTCAGCCGCAGCCGCTCGATCTCGCCGTCGACCGCCTCGGCGGGCACCTCGACGCGGCGGCTTGACGCCGTCGAGGCCCTTGTACGACTTCACCTCGGGCGGCGCCTTCACCTCGACCTCGGCCGTGAACGCGAACGGGGCGCCCTCGGCGGGCTCGTCCGTCCAGTCGATCGTCGGCCGGTCGATCGGGTCGATCCCGACCTCGGCGACGGCGCGCGAGTACCAGCCGGTGAGGTGGTCGCGCAGCGCCTCCTCGATCACGGTGTCGCGGCCGACCTGGCGCATCACGAGCGGCTTGGGCGCCTTGCCCTTGCGGAAGCCGGGCACGCGCACGCTCTGCGACAGATCCGACAGCGCGTGGTCGAACGCGTGGTCGACGTCGCCGGCCGGCACCTCGATGTCGAGGCGGACGCGGTTGTCGGCGAGTTCGGAGACCTGGGTCTTCATACGGGGGGTGACGCCGTGGGTCTACGCCCCCGGAGCCGTTCTCTAACCTTAGTCGCGCCACGGCGTGTATGCCATAGCCGCGCCGGGACGGCGTCAGCCGACGGGTGCGGCCGGCGCCGCGACGGGCGCGACCTCGTCCGGCCGGGTGAGCAGCCTGTCGCGCGGGACACGCTCGAGCCAGGCTCCGGCGGCCAGCGAGGTGATGATCGCGAGCAGCACGAGCACCGCGAAGAAGTTCTGGTCGATGATGCCGGCGGCAAAGGCCGTCGACGCGACCACGATGCCGGGGCCGCCGCGCGCGTTCATCGCGACCGACAGGTTCCACGACGAGAACGTGTCCTCGCCCGCCAGGCGGGCCCCGGCGAAGACGCTCGCGGCCTTGATGAGGCACGCCGCCGCGAGGAAGCCGACGAAGAACAGCACGCTGAAGCCGTGGATCAGGTCGAGCCCGAGGCCGATGCCCGCGAAGTACACGGGGATGAAGAACGCGAGCGAGAAGCTGCGGATGGCGAGCGTCGCGCTCGACGCCTCCTTCTCGGTGGCCGCCACCACGATGCCGGCGACGAACGCGCCGAAGAACGCTTCCAGCCCCAGCATCAGCGCGACCGCGGTGGTCAGGATCAGGAACGTCAGCTGGTGCGCGATCGGCGTCGCGCGATGGATGACGTTGATCCGCAGGCCGCCGATCCACCGGTACGCGGACGGGCCCGCCGTGAGGAACACCGCCAGGAAGGCCAGCGTCGCGAGCACGTGGTAGACCATGTCGGCGTTCGAGCCACCCGCGATGTTGAGCGCCGACGGCAGGCCGAACAGGGCGCCGCCGGCGCCGCCGGCGTAGCCGATCGCGATCGCGAGCACGCAGTAGAGGACGAGATCCTCGAGCACGGCCACGCCCAGGACGACCCGGGCAAAGGTGGTGTCGAGGATGCCGAGGTCGTGCATGATCCGCGAGATCACGGGGATGCTGGTGATCGCCATGGCGATCGAGAACACGAGCACGAACGACGTGGTGTTGCCGTTCGGGCCCCACAGGCTCTTCTGGTCGATCAGCTGCGAGATCCCGAGGCCGGCCGCGAACGGGATGCACATGCCGGCGGCGAAGACGGCGCCGACCGTGCGCCGCTCGCCCCGCCGGAACACGGTGCGCAGCTCGGAGCCGGCGATGAAGAGGAGCAGCAGCAGACCCAGCTGATAGATCGCGCCCAGGATGATCGGGGTCGACCCGTCGGCCGGGAACACCCACGACTGCGCGGAGGGCCACAGGTACCCGAGCACGGTCGCGCCCAGCAGCAGGCCGCCGACGACCTCGCCGATCGCACGCGGCTGGCGGTAACGCACGAACAACGAGCCCATCCCGTGCGCACACACAAGGATCGCGGCGAGCGCGATCAGCGTATGCGCGAGATCGGCAGTTGCAAGTGACGTCATCGGAACTCCAGTCGTCCGCCGGCGAGGCCCACTCCTCGCTCCCCGACGAGCTTACGGCCGCCGTCCGGCCCGGGCAACCCCCGGTCGGGGCACGCCGGGGGTGCGGCGGAGGCGAGACGCGGACGCGCATAGAGTGCCGAGCCGGTGTCTTCCAACGCAACGCTCGAGGCGCGCTACCGCGCGCGCAGCCTCTGGCTCGACGGCCTGCCGGGGCCACTCACGCCCCGCCCGTCGCTGCTCGGCGACGTCGACTGCGATGTCGCGATCGTCGGCGCCGGCTTCACCGGCCTGTGGACGGCCTACCACCTCGCCCGCAGCGCGCCCGACATGCGCATCGTCGTGATCGAGCGCGAGATCGCCGGCTTCGGGCCGTCGGGGCGAAACGGCGGCTGGGTCTCGGGCGGGCTGGTCGGCAGCGCCGGCAGCTACGAGCGCACGCACGGCCGCGACGGCGTCGTGCGCGCGATCCGCGAGACGCATGCCGCCGTCGACCACGTCGCCGAGGCGGTCGCCCGCGAGGGCATCGAGTGCGGCTTCCTCAAGCGCGGCTCGCTCTTCACCGCCACCTCGGAGCCGCAGCGCGAGCGCCTGCTCGCGGGCCACCGCGAGCTCACCGGGCTCGGGATCGGCGCCGAGGACGCGCGGCTGCTCGACGGCGCCGAGTCCAACGCGATCGTGCCGGTCGCCGGCTGCCTGCAGGCGACGTTCACGCCCCACGCCGCCCGCGTCGATCCCGCCCGGCTGGCGCGCGGCCTGGCCGAGGCGTGCGAGCGGCTCGGCGTGACGATCCACGAGCGAACGGCCGCGACCGCGGTCGGGCACGGCCGGGTGGCGACGGCGCACGGAACGGTCAGGGCCGACGTCGTGCTCCAGGCGACCGAGGCCTACTCGGTCGAGCTCCCCCGCCAGCGGCTGCCGCTACCTGCCGCTCTACTCGCTCATGATCGCGACCGAGCCGCTGCCGGCCGCCGTGTGGGACGAGCTCGCGCTGGACCGACGGCGTGCTCGTGAGCGACTCGCGCTACCTCTTCTTCTACGCGCAGCGCACCGCGGACGGGCGCATCGCCCTGGGCGGGCGCGGCGCGCCCTACCAGCTGCGGCGGCCGATCGACGAGCAGAACGAGCGCAACCCCGAGGTGCGCGAACGGCTCGAGCGCGCGATCCGGCGCCACTTCCCGGCAGCGGCGCAGGCGGCGATCACGCACCACTGGGGCGGGCCGCTGGGCGTGCCGCGCGACTGGTCGATGGCGATCCACTTCGACCGCGCCCGCGGGTTCGGATGGGCGGGCGGCTACGCCGGCCACGGCGTCGTCGCCGCCAACATCTCGGGCCGCACGCTGGCCGACCTCGTGCTCGGCCGCGACTCCGACCTCGTCACCCTGCCGTGGGTCGGCCACCGCAGCCGGCGCTGGGAGCCCGAGCCGCTGCGCTTCGTCGCCTCGCGGGCGATCGTGCGGGTGCTGGGGAGCGCCGACCGGCGTGAGGACGAGACCGGCCGCCGCTCGCAGCGCACGCGCCTGCTCGCACCCGTGCTGCCGCCGCACTGATCAGCTCGCGCAGATCGCCTTGGTGGTGATCGTGAGCGTCGCCGGACTCGTCACGATCACCCGTCCCTCCCACGCCGCCGTCCCGCGGTTCGTCGACGCGCCGATCGTGACCCCCTGCGCGATCGGCGTGATGTGCACGCCGCCGCCGATGATGGACGTCCCGGCGGGGCACCGGGCCTCCGTGTAGTACCCGCCGGCCCCGGTGGCGCTCACGACCTGCGTGGCCCTCGTGTATCCCGCCGGCTGCTTGGCGCAGACGGCGACGACCGTCAGCTTCTCATCGTTCCCAGTGAGGTTGAGGTTCGAGGCGGCGAACGCGGTCTTCGTCTTCGGCCAGGTGTTCTCGATGAAGGACCCCGGAGCGTCTGCGGTCGTCTGCGCGCCGCCGCCGAGCACGACGGTGCCGGCCGGGCACGCGACGCTCGCGGCGGTGAGCGTCCCCGAGGGGTTGTCGACCGTCTTGTGCTTCTGGGCGTAGCCCTTCGGCCGGTTCGCGCACAGCGCGTCGGCCTGGAACGTCCGCGACAGCGTGCTCGAGTTGTTGTACTGACCGAACCACGCGGTGCTGCCGTACGCGAACGACCCGGCGAGGGTCTCGCCGATGATCGGGGTGAGGTCGCCCGCCCCACCTCCCCAGACCACGGTGCCGGTCGGGCACGACACCTGGAGCGGGACGACGAAGCCCCCCGGCGCCGCCGTCTGGTAGAGCTCGACATCGGCGTAGCCCGGCGGCGCGGTGGCGGCGAGTGCCGCGGGAGCGGTGGCTGCGGTGAGGAGGGCGACCAGGGTCGCCACGACCGACATGCGACGTGCGGTGATGGGGGTCATCGGGAGCCTCCGGTGATGCGGGGGGACGTCGATACCCCCTCGACGCCACACGCCGCCGCCATCTTCCGTCGGCGTGGACAGGTGCGCATGCGGGCGAGAGGACTCGAACCTCCACGGCCAGGGCCACCGGCTCCTAAGGCCGGCGCGTCTACCAGTTCCGCCACGCCCGCGCGTGGGCGAAGTATCCTACGGGCACGCGGTGGCCGTAGCTCAGCTGGTGGTAGCCCCTGGTTGTGGTCCAGGAGGACGTGGGTTCGAGTCCCACCGGTCACCCCTCTCATGCGTTGTCGCGCTAGTCGGCGACCGCAGCCATGAAGACCCGGACGACACGCCCGTGGCGGACGGTGAAGCTCGTCACCGGCTGCTCGTAGCCGCGCCCGCCCTCGCAGGCGAAGTACGTGACCTGATAAGAGCAGCGGACGCCGGGCGTCTGCCGGGCCTTCGCGAGCGTCGCGCCCACTCGCAGGCCGGTGGCAGTGTGGTAGCGCGGGCTGGTCGGGAGCACGCCGAAGACGCGCTGCCGCGCGTGCCCGGAGCGGGTGTAGACGTCCTCAGCCGCGAGGCCGCGTACCAGACGTGCTGGAGCGTGAAGCCGTGCCGCTTCGAGTGACGCGCGATGGTCGACACAACGCGGCCCGGGCCGACGAGGCGCTCCACCTGGGCGCGGGTCTCGCCCGCGTGGATCCGGCGAAGCCGCCGCCGACCGTGATCGACGTGACCGGATCGGGAGGTCTGCCGGCCGTCGTCCCGCGCCCTGACGCCGAGCATCCGGCTCCGAGCACCAGGAGCACGAGCAGTGACCATCGGCACATGCCGAAAGGCTAGTTGGGCGCCCGTACTGAGGTGGATGATCGATCATCTAGGGTTGACACCCAGCAGGCGCCCGTAGCTCAGGGGATAGAGCAGCAGACTTCGAATCTGCGTGTCGGAGGTTCGATTCCTCCCGGGCGCATTGGCGAGTAAAAGGCCTGGATGAGCCGAAACTCGCCTGACGCCTGTCGTTGCGGGTCGTGCGTTAGGCAGGAGGTGTCACGGAAAGTGTCAACACGTCGAATCCAGCGTCCCGCGGTAGACGCTCCCGCCGCCCCCATTCACAGCGGCGGTGAAGCGGCTGCCGGTGTTGCTGGAGGTTGCTCGCCGCTGATACGGCGACCGTCGCTGACCATCCCTCGATCCCGCTGAGCCCGGGCATCTACCTGGTCTCCGAGGACGGACGCGACCTCTACGTAGGGCAAAGCCGGCGGTCAAGGCGGCGCCTGCGAACCACATCGCCCCGCTGCTCCTCGTCGGGGTAAGCCGAGGGCTCAACGCAGGAGAGGCCGGCCCCTCCAATGGCAGCGAACCACCCTGACGCCCACGCAGTCCGAGGCGCTCGAGCCGGCTTGACCCCGACGCGCAACCGGACTGGGCGTCAGCCCCGCTTAGCCGGGCGCCCGGCCGTCAACCATTCTCTGGATCAACCTGCTCACCGACGGTGGTCACCAAGGGCGCACCGGACGTCCTGCTCGACGCTGCACCGAGGAGTGGTATCGCGGCGTGGTGCAGCCGCTGACCGGCCAGGCTGAGGCCGCCTACGTGCGCGAGCGGGAGCCAACTCGCCAACCCGTACCCTTGAGAAACCGTCCGGGACGGGACGACCATCGCGATTCTTGGCGTCCCCAGATACATCGGGGTAGGCTTCACTCCTGCGGGGTGGGGCGGCGCCATGATCAGGATCCCCCAGCATGGGCGGACGGATGGTGGAGGTCTGGATATGACCGGGATGCGCGACGGAGTGTCGCCTCCGCATGTTTGGGAACGCGGTGGGCAGCTGATCTGGTGGGTGGTCGTGTGTCTGGCCTGGTGGGCCCCATCAAGCGCGCAGGCGGCGGTCCCGCCCGCGCCCTGTGGCCTCGTCGCGCCGAGCACGACCCGCTACCAGCACGTGGTCGTGATCATGGACGAGAACCTGACTTATTCGGCGTGGCAGACGTCCACTCAGGCGCCGTACACGCACGAATTGGCTCGTGGCTGTCGGTTGGAGGCAAACGCGGCCGGGGAGACCCATCCCAGCTTCCCCAACTACCTGGCGCTGGCGAGCGGCACCTTCAACACCTGTCTTGCCTGCTCCTCAAACGCAAACAACATCTTCCACCAGCTCGACGCGACTGCGAAGACGTGGAAGAGCTACGAGCAGTCGATGCCCCGAAACTGCTCACCCAACACGAGCGCCGTGCCCTACTACCGAAACGGCCACAACCCCGCCTTCTGGTTCACCGACTTGGGTCCGAAGACGAAGGGCGGCGACGGTTCGTGCGCGACCCAGGATGTACCGCTAGACCCGAATCTGTGGAACGACCTCTCAGCCGACCGGTTGCCCGCGTTTTCGTGGGTGACGCCCGACGACTGCCGAAACATGCATTGGCGGTCAGAGTGCGACGCGCTGACCGGCTCCAGCAAGACCTACCGGGTCAAGGTCGGTGACGCCTACATCCAGCGCGTGGTGACTGCGATCGCCGCCACGCCTAGCTACAAGCAGGGAAAGACGCTCATCATCGTGACGTGGGACGAGTCGAACGAGGGCTCGGTGCTGAACAAGGGAAACTGGGGCATGGACTGCTCCAACCCAACCGTCTACCAGGCAAACGTCGCTACCTGCCACGTGGCGACAATCCTCGTCTCCGCGCGACTCTCGGGCGGGAGCGTATCAGCGTTCTATGGTCACTACAGCCTCACCCGCGCAACCGAACAGACGCTCGGCTTGCCGCTCTTGGGCGGCGCGACCCGGGTAGCCACGGCACCTATCAATTAGATCTTGGCGACGCCGCCGATGGAGCGACGAGCCTTTTCTGTCGCTCCCGGTCGCCGCCGACGCCGCGTCCTTGATGTGGCCGGCGCCAGCGCCGTCGGCATCCTTTCCTGGTTTCCGAAATCGACGGCTCGACACGCCTGGTTCGACGCCAGCCGGACGCGTACCCCAGATTGCACCGTCGGCTCATTCGCGATGCGTGCGATGTGGCGTTCGAGTTCGGGAGGGACGGCGATGCTCTCTCCCTTGGATCCACGGGCTGATGAGGCCGGACCGGGTGTGGCGCCGCTCGTACGTCGACCAGGTGCTTGCCGACGCGATCGCGGCGGCGGTCGAGGTGTTCGACACGTGGCACGACCAGGACGCGCTGATCGAGGCGTTCGAGGACGCATCGAGTGGTCGGGTGCGCTGGCGCGTGAGCTGCGCGACGAGGCGCGGCTGATGCGTGGCCGCGACGATGACCGACGCGGCGCGTAGCCTTCGCCGGGTCACGGATCGCGGGGACGGCGGCGGCTTCTCGGGTGGTTGAGTCTCCGCCGTCCCCAGGTCGGGCGGGTCACACCAGGTGCCGGGATCGCGTCGTGCAGCTCGGCGGACGCGGCCACGGCCTGGGCGTGCATGTCGGTGCCGTCCTGGTACAGCCCACGCTCGCCGCCGAGCGGGAACGCCGTGAGCGCACGACACAGAGGGATCGGCCCGGCCGTCGTCTCGACGGCGATCTTGAACCGCGCGAGACACGCGCGCAGGGCACCACGTAACGCCTCCGCGCCCGTGCTCACGCTATAGGCGACGGACTCCAGCTCGGCGAGCACGGCGGCGATCGCGAGCAGCCGTGAGCGGCCCGCGCCTCACTCTTGGTATTGGAACGCGCGCCCGTCGCTGACGGTCTTCCACGCGAACCCGACGGCGACCGCAGCGGCCCCGACGGAGAACGCGGCACACACGGTGCTGATTACAAGCAGGGCGTGATCGCTCACCTGTCAGCGTTCGCGGTCGACGCGGGCGACTCCTGCGGCGGGCGCGCGCGAGAGCGGGCCGCCGCCGGATGGTCGAGCGCGCGAGAGCCGCCGGCGGCGAGCGCCAGGTGGCGGACGAGGTGCTCGCTGCCGCGAGACCGGTGCGAGACGGGCGCTCGCGCTGTTCGAGCCGCCAGTGGCTATGCCCTACGCGCTGCCGGGGTCGCGGGCGCTTCGACCGGCGCGCGGCGATGCCCGTCCGGCGCCGAGTCGAGCCCGCGTCGATTCTCCGCGGCTGCGTGACTGGCCCGCGAGCTGGCCCACGCGGCTTCTCACCGGTCGACGCAATGCGCGCGATCCGCGCTCTGGCACTACGACCCCGGGCTGTCGGGCGGGGTGGCGGAGCGGTTGAACGAACCGGTCTAGAAAGCGATGTGAGCGACGAGAAGGGCCGCGAGGACCACGCTGTGCCTCCGGGCGGACAAGAGACAGCCTGCGATCGCCCGGATGCGCTGACAACGATCAGTCCGAAGACGGCGGAGGCGGCCTGTACAGCTCCTGCACGGCAGCGGCGATGTTCCCACCACCGGCCTCAACGGGCTCCATGTACAAGCGTCCTTCGGTGACCAGGCCGTCACGCATCACGAAGATCGTGACTCCACGCATCGCGAAGGGCGAGCCATCCACGTGGTGACCCCGCCAGCTCCACTCACCCCATTCGGTGTCCCCGTCCACCGCTGAGGCGACCAGCTCCGACTTGAAGTCGGGCACGCCCGCGAAGACCGATGACCAGTTCTCGAGGACCTGAGAACTTCCGCCGAACCCACGACTCGGGTGCAGTGGTTGCGTGCTTCGATAGTCCTGAGCGAACAACGACGCCAGGAGCCCGGCGTCGTGCGCGTTCGTCGCGTCCCGCAACCGCTCCAGCATGGTCGTCATCTCAGGACCATAGCTCACTGACTCCGGTGGATCGACGCGACCCCAGCTGAGGAATTCAGGTCAGCCCTCGGCCGAGGGCGGCCCGCCTCGGCAGGAGGCTATGTCAGCGGGGACGCGACCTGCGGTTGGCGGATCCGGAGTTGGAAAGCTACCGGTCAACGTCCAAATTGAGTACCTCGCTTCCGCTCTGTCCCGGCGAAGCGATGAGTTGACCGCGAGCTTCGTCGTATGCGGCGGTACCTCCGGTGATGGCGAGCGTGAAGGTGGAACGGCTGGACACGTCGCCGGCGAGTTCGATGGTTCCGGCCCTCAGTGTGATCGTGGAGACGCAGTGCATCGACACTCCGGTGATCGACAGGACGGTGCACACGTCGTTTGCGTCGCCGACCGTCGCGGTGTTCTGGACGTTTCGGAGCCGCGAACCGAAGATGAACTCGTCGCCTGCACTTGTCCCATGTTGGCCCACATCGACCTGTACGACGGACGTGCGGATCTCGGTCAGACGGAACGTTGTGTCTTCGCGCTTGCCGCCAGATGCCGCGGCAAATGATCCGCCTCCGACGACGACGGCCACCAATCCGGCGATCGCGCCGGTCACTACGAGTTTGCGAAGCATGGACATGGGCCGGCTTCTCCCGCGGGACTCCTGGCATCTGGACCGCGACACTAATGGCCCTTGACACGTGCCACATCGGGGCGAACGCTGACTTCACTTTCGGGCAACTACGGCCCGACCAGGGCGGCCGCGAAACCGCCGTCGGCGGGGCTCGAGGCGGGGGCGAGCCCCGCGTCTGCCCGACTGGCCCGCGAGGTGGCCCACGCGGAACTCAAGTCGTGCGTCCTCGCAGAGTCGGCTCGCTCGAAAGTTGCCGCTGACCTGCGACGCGGACCCAGTATTCGACCCTTCCAGTGGCCTCGTTGTAGCTCGGCCCCGTCACTCTCTCCCCAATGGCGGCGACGTTCGAAACCGGGACGTGAGGGAGTCGGATTCTGGGCATCGTGTACCCGCATAGGAACGGCGATCGATACGTTGGCTTCGGCGGCGGCGATTCGAAGTCCGTGGGATCGACCGGGCTGAAGACCACACCCTCGTCAAGGGCCACGAGAAGGCGAACGTTTACGCTCGGGTTAGCGCGAGGCCGAGATGAACGAGCAGACTTTCCGCCATCTCCTCCTGTGTATCTTGCAGCCGCTGCTATGCCCTCGAGGAGCGCCTCGCCTCCCGCCGCGTGACCGCTACATCGATGCCCGCGACGATCACGCCGAAGAGACCCGCAGCAGCCGCGACGACCGCCGCGATCGTCCCGAGTCGTGTCCAGTTATCGATGCTGGCCAGAACCGGCTCGCAATTCATTCCCAGAGGATATGGATCGGTGCACCCGGACATGGTTTGCGAGTTCATGTCGCGGCATCTGTTGTCCGAGGGCGAACTGTTCCAAAGTCAGCGGGGCGTGCGGGGTGGATCTCGGTGATCTTCGCGTCTGAGGGGCGGACGCAGTCTCCGAACTTCGTGAGCGGGACGTCGCTACGGGCTCGACCTTTGGGACGGCGTCGCCTCACACGCGAGCAGGCGATCGTTCTCGACCGGCGCGGCGCCCGAGCCATCCGAGCGCAGAATCCGGCTACCGGAGGATGCGACGCCAGTCGGCTGCAGGCACCTACGACACGCTCGATCGCGCTCAGCTCCGCCTGCTGGTTCGCTCAGCGCATCGTGAGTCGTATAGAGCACCCGGACCGCGGGTGGCGACTGGAGAAGCTCGGCATCGAGGTCGTGGCGGAGCCGGAGCACTTCTAGGTCGCCGGCACGCTTAGGCCGCTTCGCGATGGCGAGCTCCGTCGCGCACGATTTCGGACGATCGCTCACCGAACAAGCCACGGTCGCAACCATGGCGACCTCTGGCGTCGCCCACTAGCGAACCGGGATGGCAGCCCTGGCCGAGCGACAGTCGGGGTGGTACAGCGCCCGGTCCCCCGATGCGTCATCCGGGCTCGTGCGGTGCTCGGTGCTAGTGGTCGCCGCGAGGCCAGCGATGGTCGGCGAGCGCCCCTGCGGCGGAGCCGAGGACGGCGCCGAGGGCGATCCCGATGCTCATGCCGATAGCTCCGCCGACGAGGATTCCGGTGACCGCTCCGGCCGCGAGGCCGAAGCGGGCGCCGACACCCATCCAGTGCCCCACCAGGGAATGGCTGGTCTGCATTGCTCCTCCCTTCACGATACGAAGTCTCCCGGAGAGGGCCGTCGTGCGGCATCGGGGAACTCCCCGAGTCAGCTTCTAAGATCTCGGTCTCCGGGCTCGGTCGAGGGCTCAGCGGGAGTGCGGCCGCCAGGCGGCTGCGAGTCCCGCGACCGGGCTGGTGTGCAGCAGCGCGGCGGTGTAGAGGCGGCCGCCCAGCCGCACGAGGCCGTAGATGGTCGCCAGGATGAGCGCGAGGGCGAGCGCGTGCTGCCAGGCGGGAACGCCGGCCATGGCGCTGCGGGTGGGGAGCATGAACGGAGCTGTGGTCGGAAACACGGTCACGACCTGGGCGAGGAGCCCATCCGGCGCCGACTGCAGCGCGCCGTAGGCCAGGAAGAAGGAGACTGTCATGACGCCCGTCACCGGTATCGAGACGGTGGAGACGTCCTCCTGCCGTGCGACCAGTGCTCCGGCGGCGCCGAAACCGACCGCATACAGCGCGAACCCGAGCACGAACCACGGCACCACAAGCGCCGCAGCGGGGACGAACGACGAGGGCAGATCGGTGAACCCGATCGCGGTCGCCGCGGCGACGACGGAGGCGACGAGCGCCACCTGGGCTAGGCCCAGCGCCCCGATCCCGATCACCTTCCCGGCCAGAAGATGGCGGGGCGCGATCGCCGCCACCAACAGCTCCGCGACCCGGCCGGTCTTCTCCTGGGCGACACCGGCCATCACCCAGCTTCCGTAGATCGAGATCGCCAGCAGCATCAACGAGGCGCCGCCCAGAGCCACCAACCGGGCCGTGCGGTCGCTCACGCCCCCGCTCGGTTGCACGCTGCGCACATGCATGCGCGCCGGAGCGACCAGGCGCGCGAACTCGTCGGTTGTAACGCCAGCGCGCGCGAGCCGGCCGGGAAGTTCGAGCCATCCGAGCGCCTGCCGCGCGACCGCGACCGTCTCACGATCAACCTGGTGCCGAAACAGGATGCTCGCCTGTGTGACATCGAGCAGCGCATCCACCCGATCCTTGTCGAGTGCCGTCATCGCAGTCCGCCGGGCCGCGTAGTGGTGAACCACGACGTGTGCGTCATGCGGCGCGGCCGCGCGCCGCAGCGCGGTGGTGAGGCCTGCCGGCGACGAGCCGACGACTCCGAACCGGTACGTGGTCGTCGGCGCGGAGATGACCTTCGGCAGCGCCATCCCGATCCCAAGCAGCAAGATCAGGATGCCGGTCGAGATCAGGTATGCGCGGGTGCGCAGGCGCTCTCGCACCTCCCGCAAGGCAACCAGCCGGATGGCCGCTGCCGCGTTCACCTGGTCACCTTCTCGCGGAACAGCTCCGACAATGTCGGCGGGCCGTAGGAGAAGCTCACGACCCGGCCGATGCCCGCTGCACTTGCGAGCACGGTGGCGGGATCGACATCCGGCCGGACGAGGAACCGCAACGTGCCGTTGTCAGCGGCGATCGGCTCGACACCGGCGAGAACTGGGATGCGTGCTCCGGCTGGGCGCTCGAGGTCAATCTCGACCCGTCGCCGGTCGTCCGCAGCACGCAGGGTCTTGACCTCCCCAGCGGCCACGATCCGGCCATGGTCGATGATCGCGACCAGATCGCAGACGTCCTCGACCAACTCCAGCTGGTGGCTGGAGAGCAGCACCGCGACCCCCCGTGACGCCTGCTCGAGCAGCACCGCGGTCATGTCTTCTACCCCCAGCGGGTCCAGACCGGCGAACGGCTCATCAAGCACCAAGAGACAGGGCTCATGCACCAGCGCGGCAGCGAGTTGGACGCGCTGCTGGTTCCCATGCGAAAGCTGCTCGACAGAAGCGCGGGCGCGACCAGCGAGGCCGAGCCGGTCGAGCACGGCGTCGGCCCGCGCCTCCGCGGCGGCCCGCCCGACGCCATGGAGCCGGGCGAAGTACACGAGCTCGTCTGCGACTTGCATCCGCGGATACAGGCCGCGCTCCTCGGGCATGTAGCCGAACCGGAGTCGCTGCGCAGCGCCGACCGGTAGACCGCCCCAGCACACGCGCCCACCGTCAAGCGCCACCAAGCCGAAAACCGCCCGCATCGTCGTCGTCTTGCCGGCGCCGTTGGCGCCCACAAACCCGACGAGATGACCGCCCGGAACCGAGAAGCCACAGCCGTCGAGAGCCTTCACGTCCCCGTACCGCTTCCGAAGGTCGGTCAACTCGAGCACGACTCTCCCAAGGTTCTCTCTGCTGAAGTCTCGCGCGGCGACACCAGACAAACATCGGGGACACGGCGGATCTTGATCCGTAGTTCGCCGCGCGACCGCGCCGACGAACTCACGCTCTACCTCGACCTCCCCCCGCCACTGCGCGGGGGATGACACAGGTGGTGAACCGATCACAACGCGGCATGACCACGTCCAGTGGTGGCGGGCACCACTCCGAGTCGAGCAGGCCGGCGTCGATCGCATAGCGTACGAGCTCTGCTCTTGAGGACAGTCCCAGCTTGGTGAGGATGTGGGCGCGGTGCGCCTCGACTGTGCGCACACTCACGAACAAGCGCTGGGCGATCTCCCGATTCGTGTATCCGAACGCGAGCAGGGCGAGGATTTCCCGCTCCCGAATGGAGAGCGGGTCGGTGTCCCTCGCGGGTGCGTCTGGGAGGAGGAGCTTTGCGCCCAGCGACGGTTGCACGTACTGCTCGCCTGCGGCCACTTTGCGGATGGCTGCGACGAGTTCCGTGGTTGCGGCGTCCTTGAGTACGTAGCCCATGGCGCCATTCGTGATCGCCTGACGCACGTAGGACGGATCGTCCTCCATCGACAGCATCAGAATGCGAGCGTCGGGCCGGATATGGCGAATCTCGGCGGCGGCGTCGATGCCGCTGACGCCGGGCATGACCACATCCATGAGCACGACGTCGGGTGAGAGCCGCTCCGCGAGACCGACTGCCTCGCGAGCGTTGCCCGCTTCGCCCACGGACTCAACGTCCTCCTCACCGTCGAGTAGCAGCCGCAGCCCTGCCCTGACTACCGCATGGTCATCGACGATCAGTACGCGAACCGCCGACGGCATCTAGCGATCGTAGTCCCTTCCGACCGGGACTCAGGCGTTGGCCGGTCAGCGGTGCCGCGGCCGCCGCACATACGATCCGCCGGTATCGGATAGCGCGACCGAACGACACAGACGGCCCAGGCAGCCAATCGTGGGGACGGCCCCCGTGGGCTGACCGACTCACGGGAGTCCGAAGTCACGCTTAGCCTCCTCTTCCATCCGCTCGAGTCGGGTGTAGTAGTCAGGGAACTCGTTCAGGTGCGCCAACGCGATCTTGCCCGTCGTTATGGGGTCGTCGTGAGTCACGTTCGTGGAGGGATCGTGGAGGCCATGCTCCAGTTCGACGTCGATCCCTCGCCGAAACTGTTCGACATCGAACGGTGCCGAGCCCCAGTCGACGCCGATCTGCTCGCCGATCCTGCGGGCCTCGTCGAGCGTGAAGCTCTTGCGGCCGGACATGGGCGACTCCGTCGCGGGTGGTCAGGGCTATGTTCGTGTCTGGAGCCGCGGATTGCGAGAGCGCAGAACCGACCTTGTTCACGATCCGTCGCCTGCGTTGGCGGCGGCGTCGACTCGAGCACCACGAGAGGTATCAGCGAAGGCCCCGGTAATGGTCGTGGCGGGCCGCCAGCGGGCAGGGTGGGCGTTGCACTGGCGGCCCGCCGGCCGCCCACTCGGAGGGTACGAGTGACGCGCGTTAGGTCCACACGATACGACCGCGATGTGGGAAACCTCTCACCTGAGACATGCCCTCCCCAGGTCTGGCATCGGACATCGGCCGGCCGCTGGTTCTCGTCGACGGCGATCACGCCGCGTGCGAGCCCGTCGTGAACCCCGTCGCAGTCCAGTTGGTGCCGTCCACGTGATCCGGGAGTCGGAGTCTTGGGGATTGTGGTCTCCAGATACTTGCAGGATGGGCACCCTCAGCGGAGGGATTGCTCAAAACGGTCGTCGGTCATCCTCATGCGCGCTCGCGGCGGGCAGCCGCGCGCCGCACGGATCCCGACGGTGTGTCTCAGGTGGGTCCGGTTCGTGCGCGGTAATGTGGGCCGGATTCCGGGCGTAGCGGCGGCGCCAGGCCTTGTGGTGGTCGCGCGGCCTCCGTAGCTTTCCGAATCGCGGGTTACGTGGCGGCACGGATGCGTGCAGACGGCCAGGCGGCTGATACTCGGGCGGTGACTGCCGGGCGAGATCGATCCAGGCTGTGGCGGTGGCTACGCCGCGCGGCGGTCGCTGCGGCCGTGGTGTTCGTGGCGATTCAACTCGTGCCGTACGGGCGCAGCCACACGAACCCGCCAACCACCAAGGAGCCGGCCTGGGACAGCCCACAGACGCGCGTGCTCTTTATGGATGCGTGTGGCGACTGCCACTCCAACCTCACGAGCTGGCCGTGGTACACGAACATCGCGCCGGTTTCGTGGCTGTCCCAGCGCGACGTCGACGCCGGCCGCGCGCAGTTCGACGTCTCCAATTGGGATCGCCCCCAAGAGTTGAGCGCAAGTGACGCTGCCGACGCCATCCGCGGCGGCAGCATGCCGCCGTGGTTCTACACGCCGCTGCATCCAGCGGCGAACCTCTCTGCCGCCGACAAACAGCGGCTGATCACCGGACTCGCCCGCACGCTCGCCGCCTCGCCACCGATCGGCGGCGGCGGATAGCCGGGGCCGCATACTCGAACGGCGTGGCGACGTAGTCGTCGGCCTCTACACCCGTCACCGACCGCGGTGCGTCACTCGACCTCGTGCGGTGCTGGGTGCTGGTGGTGGCGGGCCAGCGGGTCTCCCGGCCCTTGTCCCGAGAACTCCTGACGCAGTAGTTTGCCCGCACTCCGGATCGGGGAGCCGCCCGATGCGCCCGCCAGGCCGGGAGACGACGCTTCCGGCGTGTCGTTCCTTGCGATGATCCTGCGGAATCTCGTCCGCCAGCGGATCCGCACTGGGCTGACTCTGCTCGGCATCAGTGTCGGCATCACGACCGTCGACGAGACGGTGACCGCGGCCGAGCCGGGAGCGCTCGCGCAGTGACAAGGACGCTCGCACGGGTCTCTGCGCTTCTCGGCCGGTACCCCGGCTCGTAGGCGGTCGGGAGGTGCCGGGTAGGATCGCCGCGGTGAGTCGTTGGCTCCCGGGCGTCACAACGCTTGTCGGCTACCGGCGCGAGTGGCTTCGTGACGACGTCGTCGCCGGGATTGTGCTCGCTGCGCTGCTCGTCCCTCAGGGAATGGCGTACGCGGAGCTGGCGGGCATGCCCGCGGTCGCGGGCATCTACGCAACCATGGTGCCGATGTCGGTGTATGCGTTGGTCGGTCCGTCGCGGATCCTCGTGGTCGGCCCCGACAGCGCCGTGTCGCCGCTGGTCGCGGCGGCGGTTCTGTCCGTGGCGGCCGCCGGGTCGGCGCAGGCGCTTGCGCTGGGCGGTCTGATCGCGGTGGTCACGGGGATGGTGTGTGTGCTGGCCGGCCTGGCCCGGGCCGGGTTCGTGACGGAGCTCTTCTCCCAGCCGGTCCGGATCGGCTATCTGAACGGCCTGGCGCTCACGATCCTCGTCGGCCAGCTGCCGAAGATGCTCGGGTTCTCCACAGAGTCGCACACCCTGATCGGCGAGTTGCGGTCGCTGGCGAGCGGTATCGACACCACCGATGCGACCGCGCTTGCCCTGGGCGGCTCCGCCCTCGTGGTGATCCTGACACTCCGTTGTCTCCGGCCGCGGCTCCCCGGAATCCTCGTGGCCGTCGTCGCTGCGACGGCAGCGGTCGCCGTGCTCGGGCTCTCCGTCCCGGTGGTGGGACGCCTGCCGTCCGGATTGCCGGGCGCCGAGCCTCCCGCACTCGGGAGCGCTTCGCCTGTCGGAGCTCGCGGCCGCTGGGATCGGGATCGCGTTCGTCGCGTTCACGGACACGAGCGTCCTCTCGCGAAGCTACGCCGGACGGATCGGCCAGGACGTCGACCAGAACCACGAGCTGGTAGCGCTTGGTGCTGTGAACATCGCTTCCGGACTGTTCCAGGGGTTCCCGATCAGCTCGAGCGCATCGCGCACGATGGTCGCCGAGACGGCAGGTGCGCGCACCCAGGGAGCGGGGCTCGTCGCCGCGGTGCTCATGGCGATCGTCCTCGTCGCGGCCGGCGGGCTCACCAGCGACCTGCCCCAGGCCGCTCTCGCCGCGGTCGTCGTGTCCGCGGCCCTCGCGCTGTTCGACCTGCACGGCATGGTCCGCCTGGCCCGGATCAGGCGCACCGAGTTCGGGCTCTGCGTCGCCTGCCTCGCCGGCGTCGCCTTGGTCGGCGTGCTCGCAGGCATTTTCGTCGCGGTCGCCCTGTCGCTGCTCGACTTCGTCCGGCGCCAGTGGCGGCCGCACGACGCGGTACTCGGCCGGGTGCCGGGGACAAAGGGATACCACGACACCGCCCGCCACCCCGAGGCGCTCCAGATCCCGGGTCTCGTCATGTTCCGATTCGACTCGCCGCTCTTCTTCGCCAACGCCGACCACTTCCGCGACCACGTCCACGAGTTGGTGGCCACCGCGGCTCCACCCGCCCGCTGGGTCGTGATCGCCGCCGAGCCGATCACCGACGTGGACACCACCGCCGCGGACATGCTGGTGACGCTCGATCAGGAGCTGGAGGCCGCCGGCGTTCGGCTGGTGTTCGCCGAGCTGAAGGGACACGTCCGCGATCACCTCCGCGACTACGGCGTGCTCGAGAAGTTCGCGGCTGATCGATTCTTCCCCACACTTGGCACGGCTGTCCGCGGATACCTCGCCGCGAGCGGAGTCGATTGGACTGACTGGGAGGACGAGGCGTCCTCGGGTACGGCCACCTGAGGCGGGCGAGGGCTGCGGCGTCGAGAGAGGGCAGCCTCCGAGTTGGGTGGTGACTCCCGTGCGTGACCGGGTCCGTCTGCTCCAAGCAGGCTCGGTGTGTCCTCCGGGATCGACGTTCAGCGCGCCCGGATGTAGGGCGGGAGCGTCGTGAAGGTGTAGGCACGAGCGCGCACGGCGTGGATGACTGCAGTGAGTGCGTCGGCGTCCAGGGTCGAGTGGTCGGTCGGGTTCGACCCGACGTGCATGAGCACGATCTCCCCGGGCCGCAGGCCGGCAAGCACGCGGGCGAGGACGCTCGAGGTGGACTGGCCGCCGGAGGTGCCCTCCCAGCCGAGCGTATCCACGGTCCATCCGATGGCGGCGTAGCCGAGGTGGTTCACGAGCCGTAGCCGAGCGGTGTCATAGGCGCCGTATGGGAAGCGGAACAGGGGTCGCGGGTCGCGGCCGGCGATCGTCGTGATCTGGCGCTGCGCGGTCGTGACCTGGCTGCGCACCGTGGGCGGCGACAGCGTCGTCAGGTCGGGGTGGTCGACGGTGTGGTTTCCGACCGGGTAGCGGCCGGCGACCAGCCGCGCTTCCGCCGGATATGTCCGTGTCCAGCGGCCGGTGAGGAAGAACGTGGCGGGTGTCTGCGTTAGGCGGAGGGTGGCGAGGATCTTGGTGACGGCTGCATCGTTCGCGCCGGCGTCGAACGTGAGTGCCACCACTCTCCGGGGTGTTGGGAGGTGGTCGACGATGTGGCCGAGGGTGTCCGGCCGCGGTCGCGGGAACGGTGGGGCGGGTGGCTGCGGCGGAGGCGATGTGGTCGTCGGAGTCGTCGGCGCGGTTGTCGTCGCCGGCGGCGGCGTTGATGCGGTCGTGGAGGTCAGGGTCGAGGCCGTCGGGCGCTGTGTCGGGGGCGTCGAGGTCGACGGAGTTGATCCACACCCGGCGGCCCACACGGCCGCCGCCACGCCGGCCATGACCATCGCAGAGAGGTGCCTGTTGCCTCGCATCATTCCTCACCCGATCACGATCGGCGTTCCGAGGGTGGCGAACGCCCACACGACCACTGAGTCGCCTGCCGGAACGCGGACGCATCCGTGGCTGGCGGGGTAGGGTGGCACGTCCGGGTATTCGTGGAGCGCGTAGCCGCCGGTGAAGTAGCTGGCGTACGGCATCCACACCTGGAACGGCACCGACCAGGACATCTGCTCCTTGCGGTAGATCGTGTACGTCCCGGTGGGCGTCACCTTGCCGGGGGCCGCGGTTGACACGTGGATCGCGCGCAGCACCCGGCCGTCGGCGACGAGCAGCAGGACCTGCCGGGCGAGGTGCAGCTCGATGTGGCGGGTCGTCGTCGACCATGCGCGCGGAGCCGAGGCGACCCGGAGCCGGGCCAGGGTCTGCGGCCCCGCGACGCCGTCGCGAGCGAGGCCCTCCCAACCCTGGAAGGCGATCACGGCCTGCTCCGTCCGGTAGTCGACGGTTCCGGTCGAGTACCCGGCGGGGAGATAGGTCAGGGCGGCCAATCGCCGCTGGAGCGCGACCACTTGCGGCCCATGCACGCCATACGGCACCGCAGCGGCCGCGGCCGTCTGGGCGGAGTGCAAGAGCACCTGGGCGAGCCGTGCCGGAAGCGCGGTCGAGGCCGTTCCCGACACGGACTGCATCTGCACAGCCCTGTCTGCGATCCCCTCCCAGGCGAGGGCATGCCGGGCCGCGCGATCGAGCAGGCGACGTGCCATCCGGCCCGGTGTGCCGCCTCGGCTGACGGCCCGCTCGGAGCGTTCGAGCGCGCGGGTAACCTCTCCTGCCGCCGTGATCAGCCGGCGATGGGCACCGGCGAGGCCCTTCGGAGCCGGCTCGACCCGCAGCGCGGCCGCGTAGCCGCGATAGGCGGCGGCAGCACGTTTCAGTGCAGGCTGCGGGCGGACGGATGCCGTTGGGCTGGTGGACTCGCGCAGCGCCACCGCCGCTTCCCGGGCCGGGACGCGCACCACCAGGGTCGCCGCCCGAACGTCGGCCAGATACGCCCGCAGGTGCTGACCAGGGGCGGCCGCCGTCGAGGCCGGCGGCGGCTGGCTGGACGACACAGGAGCGGCCCCGCCGCCGCAGCCGCCAGCGAGCAGGAGGGCCGGCACGAGAGCCACGGCAAGCAAGCATGTGCGCGCGCTCATGACGTCTCGATACCGCTTCGGCAGGTCAGTCAACTTGAGCACAGCCCCTCCACGGTTCGTACTTGGAGTCTCGCGCAGCGCCCGACCTGCACGCATCGGGGGCGCGGCGAATCTTGATCCGTAGTACACCGCGAGCCACGAAGGCTGCCGACCCTTGAGCCGCGCTCGGTGGCCCGGCTCTCGCCTGGACGACGAGGGACGCAGTAGTTTGCCCGCACGCCGGATCGGGGAGTCGCCCGATGCGTGCCGGACGCCGCGCGGCGAGGCTTCAGGCATGTCGTTCGGCGCGATGATTCTACGGAGTCTTGTCCGTCAGCGGATTCGGACCGGTTTGACTCTGCTTGGCATCAGCGTCGGTATCACGACGGTTGTCGCCCTCGGGGCGATCACCGGCGGTTTTGGCCAGACGGCGGGGCAGATCATCCACACGGGCGGCGCCCATTTCATGGTCGTCCAGAAGGGCGCGGCCGATCTTTCGTTCAGCACGGTGTCGGAGGCTGACTGGCGCTCGGTCGCGGCGGAGCCGGGGGTGGGGGTTGCGATCGGCGAGACGATGCACGTGACTCAGGTGGGCGCCAATCCGATGTTCTTTGCGATGGGTGTCCGCCCCGATCAGCTTCGGCTGCTGAGGCCGGATGTCGTGTCTGGACAGGGACTCTCGAACGCCGCCAGGCGGGAGGTCGTGCTGGGACAGGGAGCGGCGAGCAGCCTCCGGGTGGGGGTTGGCGGCGTGGTCACGATCAGTCGTGTCCCGCTGCGGGTCGTCGGCGTGTTCCGCTCCGGCAACACCTGGGAGAACAACGGGGCATATGTCCCGTTGCGGACGGTGCAGGCGATGACCGGGCGGCTCCGTTCGATCACGACCGTCTACGTCAGGGCGCGCCACGGCATCGACCCGGCCGGCCTGGCTGCGCGGATCGAACAACGGTTCCCCCAGCTGACGACGATCTCGAACGTCTCGCAGTACGGGAAGGTCGACCAAGGGATCGCGCTGCTCGACGCAGCCGACCTCGCGATCTCGATCCTGGCGGTCGGGATCGGCGCGATCGGCGTGATGAACACGATGATCATGTCGGTGTTCGAGCGGACGCGCGAGATCGGCATCCTCCGCGCAGTCGGCTGGTCACGACGGAGGATCATGGGCATGATCCTGAGCGAGGCCGCGATGCTGTGCGCGCTGGCCACCGCGATCGGCATCGGCCTCGGACTGGCGGCGACCTGGGCGGTGACGCTGGAGCCGACGATCGGCAAGGTGCTGCAGCCGACGTTCGGGTTCGACATCGTCCAGCGAGCACTGCTCGTCGCAGCGATCGTTGCCTTGGTCGGCGCTGCCTATCCCGCCGTTCGAGCGATCCGGCTCACGCCGATGGAGGCGCTCCGGCATGAGTAACAGGCTGATCACCGTGCACGAGGTGACGAAGCGATTCGATCAGGGGCGCATCAGCGCCCTGGCCGGAATGACCATGCATGTCGACGTGGGCGAGTGGGTCGCCGTCGTCGGCCCGTCCGGATGCGGCAAGTCCACGATGCTCCACCTGATCGCCGCCCTTGATCGCCCTGACTCCGGGCACATCCACGTCGCCGGCAACGACCTCGACCGGCTCGCAGACGCTGCCGCCTACCGGCGGAGCGTGATGGGCCTCGTGTTCCAGTTCCACAACCTCCTCCCATCGCTGAGCGCGCAGGAGAACGTCGAGATCCCGATGTTCGGGACCCACCGCCGCGGGCGGGCGCGACGAGCCCGCGCCGCCGAGCTGCTCGACGAGGTGGGTCTGGGCCGTCGGGCGCAGAACCGGCCGAACGAGCTGTCGGGAGGCGAGCGACAACGCGTTGCCATCGCCCGTGCGCTTGCGAACGACCCGCCCCTGCTCCTGGCGGACGAGCCGACCGGGAGCCTTGACTCCACGGCCGGGCTGGATGTCCTGCACCTGCTCGAGACCATTCGCACGCAGCGCGACCTCACCGTGGTCATGGTCACGCACGACACGGCGGTGGCGGGGCACGCGACCCGGACGATTCACATGCTGGACGGCACGCTCGCACCGGATGCGGCGGTGACCGTGCGCGCCACTGAGCAGGGGTCGCTCGCCCTGTGACCGAGCGCGCGCCCGTCTCCGCGTTCGAGCACCCGGCGTTGCGGCTCCGACGGCGCCTCGCCGGTCTGATCGCCCTGATGTCTGCGGTGGTGCTCGGCACCGGGTGTGGGATCGGCGGAAGCACCGCAACCGTGACCGTGAACCGGGTCCAGAGCATCGCGCCCTCCTCCGGCGCTCCGCTCGAGGCGCAGTTCGTTGCCGCCGTGAACAGGGTCGCCCCGTCGGTGGTGCAGATCCAAACAGCGACCGGTCTGGGGTCGGGCGAGATCCTCGACACCCGCGGCTACATCGTCACAAACGCGCATGTCGTCGGCACGGATACCACGTTCGCCGTGACGCTCGCGAACGGCCGGCACTACCAGGGCAGGCTCGTCGGCGTGTTCACGCTGGACGACCTCGCCGTCATCAGGATCAGCGCGTCGGGTTTGCGGCCGATCAGTGTTGCATCGTCGGCGAAGCTCCAGGTCGGCGACATCGTTCTCGCGGTGGGCAGCCCCCTCGGGCTCCAATCGAGCGTGACCGAGGGGATCGTCAGCGCGCTGGGCCGGACGGTGGACGAACCGACCGGAGCCGCGCTGCCCGGCGCGATCCAGACGAGCGCTGCGATCAACCCCGGCAACTCCGGTGGCGCACTCGTGAACCTCCGCGGCCAGCTCGTCGGGATCCCGACCCTCGCCGCCAACAACCCTGAGAGCGGAGGCGCCGCGCCGGGCATCGGGTTCGCGATCCCCAGCGACACCGTGAAGACGATCGCGGGGCAGCTGGTCAAGTACGGCAAGGTGGTCAACTCGGGGCGCGCGTACCTCGGAGTCGAGCTCGGCGACACGCAGGGGCAGGGGGCCTACGTCGGGGCCGTCACACCGAACGGCCCGGCCGCGAGCGCGGGCCTCGTGGCGGGCGATGTCATCACCTCGATCGCCGCGAAGACGACACCGACGGCCGCCGACGTGGGCGCCGTCCTCGCGGGCCTCAGGCCTGGACTGACGGTGGCCGTCGTGGTGACCCGCGCCGACGGCACCACCCAGACCTTCCAGGTCAAGCTGGGCCAGTACCCCGGCTCATAGGGTCGCGGGCCGCACCCTGCGCTGGAGCAGCTTCTTGCTCTCACCGGCCCAGAGCACGACGCTCGCGAGGCCGACGCAGATCAGCCAGTCTCCGACGCCGAGCGGTGTGGTGTCGAAGGCGTTGTTGAGGAACGGCAGCTGGACGACGGCGACCTGGAGTAGGGCGGAGAGCGCGATCGCGGCCCAGAGGTAGCGGTTGGTGAACAGGCGGTGGAAGGCGCTTGTGCGGTCGGAGCGGGCGTTGAAGCAGTTGAAGAGTTGGGCGAGGACGAGGGTGGTGAAGGCCATTGTCCGCGCTTCGAGGACGTTGCCGGAGTCGCCGACGATTCCGCCCGGCAGGCGGAGGTCGAGGGCGAGCAGGGTCACCGTTGCCATGACGGCGCCGATCCAGAGGATGCCGACCCACATCTGGGTGTCGATGACGCGGTCGGTCATCCGGCGTGGCCGTCGGTTCATGACGTCGTCTGGCGGTGGGTCCATGCCCAGTGCGAGCGCGGGTGCGCCGTCGGTGAGCAGGTTGATCCAGAGGATCTGTGTTGCGAGCAGCGGCGCGGCGATCGTCTCGCCCGTGTTCTCCAGCCCGATCACGCCGGCGAGGACGACGCCGAAGAACATGGTGAACACCTCGCCGATGTTCGACGAGAGCAGGAAGCGCAGGAACTTGCGGATGTTGGCGAAGATGCCGCGGCCCTCGCGGATGGCGCTGACGATGGTGGCGAAGTTGTCGTCGGCGAGGATCATGTCGGCGGCCTCCTTGGCGACGTCGGTGCCGGTGATGCCCATGGCGACGCCGATGTCGGCCGCCTTGAGCGCCGGCGCGTCGTTGACGCCGTCGCCGGTCATCGCGACGATCCGTCCGTCGGCCTGCAGGGCGTCGACGATGCGGAGCTTGTGCTCCGGCGCGACGCGGGCGTAGACGGAGACCTCCCGGACGGCGTCCGCGCGGCGCGTCGTCGTCGAGCGCCTCGAGCTCGCCGCCGGTGATGACGCGGGGGTCGGGCTCCGGCGATGCCGAGGTCGGCTGCGATGCGCGCGGCGGTGTGCGGGTGGTCGCCGGTGATCATCATGACGCGGACGCCGGCGGCGTGCGCGTCGGCGATCGCCGCCTGCGCCTCCGGGCCGCGGCGGGTCGATGATCCCGACCATCCCCAGGTAGACCAGGTCGCGTTCGATCGACTCGTCTTCCGGGGGCTGCTCGCCGACAGGCGAGCGGCCGGTAGGCGACGGCGAGCGTCCGCAGCGCGCGGTCGGCGAGCCGCTCGACGGTCGCCAGGATCTCGCTGCGGCGGACGTCCGTCAGCGGCCGCACCACGCCGCGCTGCCACTGCCTCAGTACAGCGGTCGAGCAGGACGTCCGGCGCACCCTTCGTGACCACCGCAAGCCCGGCTCTCCCGCCGCGTCGGACTGGAGCGTGCTCATCAGCTTGCGCTCGGAGGTGAACGGCACCTCGCCGACCCGCTCGAACCGCGACCGGCGCGCCTCGGCCAGCCCCTCGACCTTCGCCTCGGCGACCAGGAACGCCGCCTCGGTGGGATCACCCTGGATCGTCCACTCGCCGGCTTCCTCGCGCAGGACGGCGTCGTTCGCCAGGCTGCCGGCGGTGAGCACGCCGTCGGATCTCGTCGAGCAGGACCGGGTCGTCGAGCGGCCGGCCGTCCGCGAGCAGCTCGCCCTCCGGCCGGTAGCCGCTGCCGGTGACGTCGACCTCGCCCGAGCCGGTGACGATCTTCTGGATCGTCATCTCGCTCTTGGTCAGCGTGCCGGTCTTGTCCGAGCAGATCACCGACGCCGAGCCGAGCGTCTCGACCGACGACAGCCTCTTCACGATCGCCCGCCGCCCGGCCATCCGCTGCACACCCAGCGCGAGCACCACGGACAGTACGGCCGGCAGCCCCTCCGGCACCGCGGCAACGGCCAGCGAGACGCCGATCAGCAGCACGGTGACAATGTCCGACGCCGTCCGGATGTCCGCGGTGAGCAGGATCGCGCCGACGACCACGACCGCGATCACGATCACCGCGATCCCGAGCATGCGGCCGATCCGGTCGACCTCCCGTTGCAGCGGCGTGCGCTGCTCGTCGGTGCGGCCGAGGAGCGCGGCGATGTTCCCGGTCTCGGTCGCCATCCCGGTCGCCGTCACGACCGCCCGGCCCCGCCCGCGGGCGACCGCGGTGCCGCTGAAGACCATGTTCACGCGGTCGCCCAACTCGACCGGCGTGGCGATCGGCGCGACGTCCTTCAGCACCGGCTCGCTCTCCCCGGTCAGCGACGCCTCGGCCACCGTCAGCGACGCCGCCTCGACCAGCCGGCCGTCGGCGGCGACCGCGTCGCCCTCGGCGAGCAGCAGGACGTCGCCCGGCACGACCTCATCGGCCGGCACGCGCACCTCGTCGCCGTCGCGCAGGACGCCTGCCGTCGCGGCCGCCATCCGCTGCAGCGCCGCCACGGCCTGCTCGGCGCGGGCCTCCTGCACGTAGCCGAGCACGGCGTTCGCGACGACGATGGCCGAGATCACGATCGCGTCGAACGGCGCCTCCTCGCGGCCCTCCAGCACCCACGCGACCAGCGAGACCACGACCGCCGCCAGCAGCAGGTAGACGAGCGGGTCGGCGAACTGGCCGAGGAGCTTGCGCCACGCCGGCACCGGCCGTGCTGCCTCAAGCCGGTTCGGCCCCAACCGTGCGAGCCGCGCGGCCGCCTCCGCCGTACTCAGCCCACGTCGCAGATCCGTGCCCAGACTGGCGGCGACCTCTGCCGCCTCGCGACGGCACGCATCCGGAGAAACTGGAACAATGACGCGTGCGCCGGCATCGAGGTTAGACACCGCGATCGCCGGCCTTATCCCGTTCAAGCGAGGTGTCGGCGAACGATTCGGGATCCTCGATCGGTTCCAGGTGCGTGAACACCGTCGCGCCGGGAACTGCTTGGCGGAGATCCCGGTCGAGCTGCTCGAGAGGGTATGCCCAGCCTGCACGCTCCACGACCCGGGCACGAGCACGTGGAGGGAGATGAACGATCGGCTGCCGGCCTGGCGTGTTCTCAGGGCGTGAAACGTGACCTCGCCGGTGGCGTATCGTTCGATCACGTGCGTTGATCGCGGCTTGCGATTCGGACGGAAGTGAGCGATCGATCAGGCCGTCGATCGACCGCCGGAGCAGGCCGATACCGGTGAAGACGATGTTGGCGGCGACCACGAGGGCGATGAGGGGATCGAGGCGTTCCACCCCGGTCACGGCGACCAGCGCCACTCCGACGATGACGCCGCCGGAAGTCCACACGTCCGTCAGCAGGTGACGCCCGTCGGCTTCAAGGACGATGCTCCGATGCCGCCGGCCGGCACGCACGAGTTGGACGCCGACCCAGAGGTTGATCGCCGAGGCTACGGCTGATACTGCCAGGCCAGCGGCGACGTCCTGGAGTGCGGCGGGGTGAAGCAGGCGCTCGAGCGCGAACCAGGCGATGCTGACCGCGGCCAGCAGGATCATCCCGCCCTCCAGGCCGGCGGAGAAGTACTCCGCCTTCTCGTGCCCGTACGGGTGGTGCGGGTCGGGTGGCTGGCTGGCCCAGTGCAGCGTTGCCAGCGCGACCGAGGCTGCGACCAGGTTGACGATCGACTCGGCGGCGTCGGAGAGCAGTCCCACCGAGTCGGTCAAGAGCCACGCCGCCGTCTTCAGACCGATCGTCAACAGCGCGGCGCCGATCGAGAGCCACAGCAGACGTGTCAATCTTCCTTGCAGGCTTGAAGAACGCTCGCTCACTGCGACCCTCGCCGTGACGGGCACGCCGCGACCCCGTGAGCAGGCGTCCATTTCGCCGCCAAGCCGTCGCCGCTCGACCTCCCAAAGCAGTTCGCGCCTATGTTCGGAGCGCCCGTGCGTGACATGTGGCCGACATCAATCCGTGTGACGCGGCCACCGGTTGTCGGCGAACGCTCCGGCTGCCAGACCGAACCCGGCGCCCATCGCCATGCCGATGCCGATTCCCACGCCGCCGCCCACGAGAACGCCGACAGTCACGCCGAGTCCGGCACCCACTGCGATCCCGAGCCCAGTCCAGTACCCCACCGACTTGTGGCTTTCGTGCATCGATCCTCCTCTCCCCGCGATTGTCGAAGAGAGTGCACATCCACGCATCGGTGGATCCGCTGACTCCCGGGAGCGGGAAACCCCTCGGGTGGGCCACCCGCGAGTCCGGCGCATAGCTGCTGCCCGGCACAACGGTTTTGGCTCTAGGACTGGTACTCTCAACCCCCGCCGCTCTCGGGTCAGCGGCTTCTTGCTGGTATCGCGATCTCGCAGCTGTCGGCGAGTGCGCGCCCCCAGTCCCGGCTGCGTTCCAGTTCGCCCTCACGAAGAGGGCCTTGCGTACCTGACACCCAGAAGTGCTCGGGCTCCGTCGCCATGGTGAACCCAAGCTGGTGCAGCTGCTTGGTGATAGACGCGCCCGCCGAGCCGAGGCGTCGCACAACCATCGGGTGATCCAGGTGCGTGTCGTACGCGGCGGCAACAGGCATGTCGTGACGATCCGGTGGGATGAGCGAGCTGAGCCACTCGCGAACGCCGATGCCGGACGACACGAGCGGTGACTGCGCCTGTTTGGCCGCGTCCTCGCGGGTGGCCGGGCGGCTCATTCCGAGGGCGTGAGTCGGCCCACCGACGACGATCAGACCGATGTCGGGTGACAACTCTGTCGGCGCGGACCCAACCTCGACGACATCGACGGTCATCACCTCGCCAAGTCCATCGCCGACTGCCTTTCCGATCTGTTCGGTGTTTCCGTACATGGATTCGTAGATCACGAGGGCGCGCTTCATGCCACTCCTGGGTTGTTCCTCGCCTGGTACGCGGAGGTGTGGCTCTTGGGTGCGGCGGCCGTCACCGTCCGGTGGCACAGAGGGCCGCCCGCTCCCTGCGGAGGACATGCGTTTGCTGCTTCGGGTAGAAGAGATACGACCAGGTAACCGTGAAGACGAGCACCAGCAGCACCCGAATCCACTCCGCCCAGCTGCTCTCCCAGACCGCCATCGAAAGCGTCAGGGGGAAAGCGACCAGCCAGACACCGGCCTCAACAAGCAACGGCAAGTCGCGGAGACGACTCCACAAGTTGTCGATCGTCCCAGGGGAACTCCCAGCCAGCACCCAGAACGCAGCGAACCCACCCACCACCAGCGCAAACCCGAACCAGGCTCCCGGCCGCGCCTGCCGACGCCGGCCCGCCGCTCGATGTTCAACATGGGTACCCACCATGACCTCCTCGAGCATCACCGAACTCAGTCGCTCGTCGTCATCGTGACAGCGCCACCCTGGGGGTGCATCGGGGTTACGCCCCGGTCGGCGTCGGACAAGTACGCATCTCGGAACAAGTACGACGCTCGCCGGGCGGCCACTTGACCCCTGCAAGCCGCACCCACGGTGACCCTTCGCCCGCGTCCTCTGCGCGGGAAGGTCGGGCTCATGCTGATCGAGTGGCGTGGACAGGAGCTGATAGTGGGATGTCGCCGGAGGCCCATCGCACTGACGCGGCACATAGACGGGCCGCCTAGACCTGTACCGGTTACCGCTCGGCGCCGGTGGTATTCGTGATCGAGCAGGCTCCGATTCCGGATTCGCATTGCGCGCAGCGGGCTGTGGTTGTGGAGGCCCGGCGATCGGGCTGCTCACTGCCGCTTGGGCTGCGTTTAGCGGCGCCCGTATGGCCTGCCGGCGCGGTCGCGCCGCAGCGCGACAGCCAGGACGGCGACCATGAGCACGACCACGACGATAACGACACCGACGACTCCACTCGACACGAGGAGTGGTATTCCGACTCCTTTGCTTCGGTGGCGGGTCTCGGGCGACGGTACCACGCTGGTGAGCCTCCGCCTCCGCCCGCCGGGGTTCGGAGGGCGGAGGCGGAGGCTTGCGGGGCGGCGGCCGGGAGCCGAAGCGCGACGCGCCGTATCCGGAACGGGGCGACTAGGCGGCGATGCGCTCGGTGCCGGCAGGGGCCACCGGCGTTGCAGCGGCGAGCGCCGTTTCAGGCTGCGTCGAGATCGCCCACCCGGTGACCGCGCCGAGGGCGGCGCCGATCGCGGCAAGCAGGATGACGCTGAGGACGATCGCGCCCACGGGCATGATGGAAGCGGCGAAGATCATGGGCACGTTGAGGACGATGGCGCCGGTGGCGGCGAGGCGGGAGATGGTCATGATTTGCGTGCTCCTTTGGGTTCGTCGAAGGCTCGGGTTCGGGTGGTTAGAAGGTGCCGCGGAGGATCACGGCGCCGCCGGCGGTGCGCACGGAGACGTGCGATCCGTGGACGATCTTGGGGACGCGCTGGCCGAGGTCGGTGTTGCGGTCGATCTGGGCGATGCCGCGGCTCGTGACGACGGCGCTGCCGAGCTTGGATCCCTTGGCGTAGAACACGACGCGCTTGCCGGCGAGCGTCCCGAGGTGTTCGGCCTCGATCTGGAGCTCACGCTGGCCGGGCTGGGACTGGTACTGGGCCTGACCGGTCGCCCTGGGGAAGGCGGCCGTGTGCTTGAGCGTGATCTGCCAGTTGACTGCGGCGAGCGCCGGGACGGCGACCGCCAGCAGCATCACCGCTGCCAGGATGGGGGTTGTGAGTGCGAGCTTGTGTCTCATGATGTGCCTCCGGAGGTAGATTGGACTGTCCAACCGATGGTAGGTCCGCGACTGCTAACGCCGGGACAAGGGACGTCCAGGATTCGCCTTGATTCGGCGAGTTTTCGTGCCCCCGGACGACTCGGGCTAATGTCAGAACCGCGTCCGGCGACCGTCATGGGAGGTACGCCGCCTCTCAAGGATCCGCCGACGAGTCGGTGCCGGCCGGCGTTCGGCAGCCGTTGTTGAAAGATTCGGCCAAGTTGGGCAAAGACTCGGCAAGGCGATCGCCGCCGGGTCGCGAGCGCTGCGATGATTCGGCTGATGAAGGTGCTTGTGGTCGAGGATGAGGACGCGCTGGCCGAGTCGCTCTTGAAGGGGCTGGCGCGGGAGGGGTTCGAGGTGACCCGCGCCGCGACCGGCGCAGGCTGCCTTGGAGCACGCGCGGGGCGGATGTGGTGTTGCTCGATTTGCGGCTGCCGGACATGGATGGGCTGGATGTGTGCAAGGCGATTCGGGCGCGGTCGGCGGTTCCGATCATCATCGTCAGCGCGCGCGGCGAGGAGGCGGATCGGGTCGTGGGGCTCGAGCTGGGGGCGGACGACTACATCGTCAAGCCGTTCGGGTTCCGCGAGGTGGTGGCGCGGATCCGCGCCGTCACGAGGCGAGCTGGACAGCCGCGGGCGAGCACGAACCGCTCGTCGCGGGGCCACTCGTTGTGGACGTGCGCACCCGAAGGACGACGCTCGACGGCCGCGACATCGCCTTGACCCCGAAGGAGTTTGACCTGCTCGCGCTGCTCGCCGCTGATGCCGGCGCGGTGGTGACGCGAAACCACATCTTGCATGAGGTGTGGCAGACGGACTGGTATGGCCCCAGCAAGACGATCGACGTTCACGTCGCTTCGCTTCGGCGCAAGCTGGGCGACCAGCGGTGGATCGAGACGCTGCGCGGTGTGGGATTCCGCCTGGTCATCCCGGAATGACCCGTCGCCTGCTCTGGTCGTATCTCTCGCTGACGGTGCTGGTGCTGCTGAGCCTGGAGGTGCCGCTGGCAATCATCTACGCCCACAGCGAGCGCCAAGACCTAAACGCCCAAGCCGAACGCGCCGCCGGCGCGGTGGCGACGCTGGTGGAGGACAACCTCGAGAACGGCCTGCCCGTGTCAAGCCCGCTGGTGACCACGGCGGCGCGGCGCGACGGCCATGCGACCGGCGGTCACGTGATCGTGCTGGACAAGGCAGGTGTCGCCCAGATCGATACCGCCCGGCCGAGCTCCACCGGCCGGTCATACCACGACCAACCCGAGGTTCGAGCGGCCCTGAACGGGCGAATCGCCAGCGGGAGGTTGCCGTCACGTCGAACCGAGCCGGGTGGCCAGTTCGTCGCCGTTCCGGTCGCCTCTGGCGGTGAGGTCAACGGCGCCGTCATCCTCACGTACTCCACGTCGTCCGTCGAGGGGCGCATCCACCGCTACTGGCTTACCCTGGCCGGGATCGCCGTCATCGCGCTCGCCGCAGCGGGACTGGTCGGATGGCGCTTCGCGCGCCGAGTAACGCGACCGTTGCAAGACGTCGAGCGCGCCGCGGGCACAGCCGGTGCGGGAGACCTGGCAGTCCGCGCGCCCGTCGGCGGTCCGCCTGAGGTGCGATCGCTCGCGCAGAGCTTCAACGGCATGATCGTCAAGCTCGAGAGCCTCATGCACGCCCAGGAGGAGTTCGTTGCCGACGCCTCCCACCAACTGCGCACGCCGCTTGCGACGCTTCGGCTGACGCTTGAGAACCTCGAGTACGAGCTCGCCGATCCCGCCGATCTCGAGGCGGCGCTTCGCGAAGTCGACCGCCTATCGCGGATCGTGAACGGTCTTCTGGCGCTCGCCCGCGCCGACCGAGACCCACCCGCCCGCCAGGCGGTCGACCTGCGCGCCGTGGCGGAGGAGCGAGTCGCGCTGTGGTCGCCGCTGGCGCGCCAGCGCGACCTCACCCTCTCCAGCGACATCAACCGATCGTGGTGGGTGCTCGTGACCGCCGATCGGCTGGAGCAGGTCATCGACAACCTGCTCGAAAACGCCGTCGACGCCTCACCACCAGGCGGGGACGATCACGCTCGCAGTCTCGGCCGCCGGCGGCTGGACAGAGCTTCACATCATCGACACCGGCCCCGGCCTCACCGACGAGGAGCGCACGCGGGCGTTCGATCGGTTCTGGCGCAAAGGCAGCACCAGCGGCGGCTCGGGAATCGGACTTGCGATCGTCGCCCGACTCGTCCGTGCTGACGGCGGCGAGGTCGAACTGCGGCGGGCACCGACAGGCGGAGTCGACGCCGTCGTTCGCCTCACGCCGGCCACGGCGCCCATCCCAGTCCGGACGGCGTAGCGGCCGGAGCCGCATCCGGCGGTGCCAGCCGGCGTCGCCGGCGACCAGCATCTGCGAGCCCGGGAACGCGAGCATGTACCGCCACGACTCCCTCGGCAGCGCCCCGAGTCACGGTGGGCAGTGCTCGTGCCGGCAGGCCCGGGTCGACCCACGACCAAGGCGGAAGCCGGACGAGAGCGGTCGGGTGGCGACCTCGCGCGGTCCGTGCCCACGGCTCAGGCGCACGACGGCTAAGGGAACAGCGCGTGCTCGGGATTCCTAGTCAGTCGTGGAGCGCACGTAGCGCGTTGAGGATTACGGCCACGTCGATTGCTTCTTGAAGAAGCGCGCCGCCGATAGGTGCGAGTAGCCCGGCTGCAGCGAAACCCATGGCCACGATGCTGAACCCCATGCCGGCGGTGACGCTTTGGGTCGCGATTCGCATCGACCGCTGACCGATCGTGACGGCGTCCGCCACCCGGCCGAGGTGGTCGACGGTGATGACGGCGTCCGCGGCCTCGGCCGAAACGGTCGCACCTGCAGCCCCCATCGCGATCCCGACGTCAGCCAGTGCGAGAGCAGGAGCATCGTTGACTCCATCGCCAACCATCACTACCGGACGCAAGTTGCGGTCATTATGAAGTGTCGCAACGAGCGTTAGCTTGTTCTCGGGTGTTTGCTCGGCGTATACGCGGTCGACGTCAAGACGAGCCCCGATGCTCTCTGCCACCGAGCGGTGATCGCCCGAGACCATGGCGATGTGGCGGATGCCATCGGCCCGGAGTCGCTGGATGGTCTCGACAGCGTCCGCGCGGAGCTCGTCAGCCATGGTGATGGTGCCGAGCAGTTCGCCATCGGCGGCAACGTGCACGCGCGCGAACCCTCCGTCAGGCCGGCCGTTGAGCGAGGTCGCCTCGCTGTCACCAAGGTCGTAGCCGAGCGATCGGAGCCATCGCTGGCTACCGACGGCGAGCCGGCGACCTTCGACTGTGCCAATGATGCCGTCGCCAGCGCCTTCGCGAACGTCGTCCGCGGATGCAAGCCGAAGGTTCTGTTCGTTCGCGGCCGCAACCAGCGCCTCAGCTAGTACGTGTGCGGAGTATTGATCAAGTGAGGCTGAAAGCCGGAGGAGCTCGAGCTGGCCGACGTGCCCGATGACTGAGATCTCCTTGACGGCTGGCTTTCCCGCGGTCAGGGTGCCGGTCTTGTCGAAGAGCACTGTGTGTGCTCGGCCGAGGGACTCGATGGCTCCGCCCCCCTTTACGATAATGCCCCGGCGGGCCGCTCGCGACAACCCAGACATGAGCGCGATCGGCGCGGCCAGAATCAGGGGGCAGGGTGTTGCGACGACAACCACGGCCAGGGCACGCACTGCGTCTCCGCTGACGGCCCACGCGACGGCGGCTGTGCCGAGGGTGGCTGGAAGGAACCAGGACGCGTAGCGATCTGCCATCCGAACATACGGCGCACGAGACTGCTCGGCGGTCTCAACAAGGCGGACGAGTCCCGCATACGCTGACTCTGAAGCAGGCCGCACCACGCGGAGGTCAAATGGAAGACCTGCATTCGCCGTCCCGCTTAGGATCACCTCACCCGCACTTCGGGTGACAGGCAGCGACTCCCCGGTGAGCGCGCTCTCGTCGACGACCGCCTCGCCCGAGACGACGGATCCGTCGACTGGAATCACATCGCCGGTGCGGACGAGGATGATGTCGGCGAGTCGCAGGTCGGCGACGCTGACCTCTTCGAGAGCATCACCCCGATATCGATGCGCCACTTTCGGAACCCGCTGCAGCAACGCCGTCAACTCGCGTCGCGCACGACGTGACGCCGCTGCCTCAAGCCACTGGCCACCGGAAAACATGAGCGCGATCACGGCTCCCACCAGGTACTCCCCCAACAGGAGCGCGCCAACCATCGCAACCAACGCGATCATGTCGACCCCGAAGCGGTGCTCCACGATCAGTGCCCGCGCGACGTGGACGACAACCGACAGGGCCAGCAGCGACACCGCGCCGGCGAGCAAGGCATCGCCCGAGCCGACGTATCCGCCCACATAGAGGCCGCCACCAGCCAGGATGGCTCCAAGCGCGACCACCGTCAACGCCCGATCATGGTTCTCCTCGACGATAACCCGTAACCTGGTCATCATGTTCGATGGTGCCGGTCCGGCGTTGCCGGTTTGACGATAAGCACAGACGATGGCGCACGGTGCGCCACGGCTTCACTCACGCTCCCGATCGCCCGCACGCCACGCAGTCCACGGCTACCGACGATGAGGAGATCGGTGGCGGTAACGTGAGCGGAGAGTCCCTCCGCGGCCGACCACGCGACCGTGAGTTCTTCAACCTCTTCAGGTACGTCGACCTGAAGCGCGCCCCGTGGGATCGCGCCGTCGAGCGCGTGCAAGACGCGCAGCGGGACTCCAACGCGGGCCGCCAGCTCGCGGCCCTGCTGCAGTGCGTGCAGTGACGGCTCTGACCCGTCGAATCCCACGGCGATCGACCGTGGGAATGGCCGACCGGGCGTGGCACGTGCGACCAGCACGGAACATGTCGCGTCGTGGATCAGCCGGGTCGCGACGCTGCCGAGCAGGACGCCTGCTGCCCGTCCTTGGCCGTGGCTACCGACAGCGACCTGTCAGCGCCCACGCACAGAGCTTCCCTCTCAAGCGTTGGCCCCGGCGGGCCGACACGGACGGTGACAGCGGCGGCTAGCCCGTCCCGGATCAGCGCCCGAGCCGCCGCGAGGTCGGCATGGGCAGCCTCCAGGACGGCGACCTTGCGCGCCGTCGCCACTTCCGGCACCAACGTCGCGGGCGGTCTGGCTGCAACGACAACGTCCACGAGGAACAGGTGCGCGCCGTCGGGCGCCAAGCAGGCCACTTCGCGCACGGCCTCCTCCGCCTCAGGCGACCCGTCGATCCCGCAGACAACGCAGCTGAACGCCGACATCGCCTCCCTGATCACACCGGCCGGATCTTCGGGCATCCATCCAGGGTATGCATATGGCGCTTGAGGATCATCGGGGATCCAACCCAACTCCAAGTGCGGACTTCCCGCAGGCTGGCTTCTCTCGAACGGCCTCCGCCGGCGTGACCCGGCTCCAGCTGTCGATCAGCACGGCGAGGAGCAGTTGCAGACCAAGGAAGACCCAGATCGGTGACGCAATCGGCCCTCCCGGTCAGGCTTGTCGCGCCTCGGCGAGCCCGAACAACAGCCGCGGGACTGCGTCGAAGGCGCGTCCGTCGCCACTCCGACCGTTGCATGAAGCCGCAGACCGATCCAGTCGCCATGCCGCTCTCAGCCAACTCATGGAGTTACAGGAACGATCAGCCCACCGTCATGTGCGCACGCTCCGCCAGGCCCGTCATGAGCAACCGTCACTCGAGGAAATGTCCAGTGCGGAGTCTCTCCGTATACCGAAGTCCCTCGGCGTCCAGACGAGTCGCATCGAGCCAGCGCATATTCTGATTGCGCGGAGGGCCGCGCGCTCGCGCGCATTGCCCGATTGACGGTGATCGCGACTAGCGGTAGGCGCGAGAACGAGCGCTGGCGGCTAGTCCACCTTGACGGCCAACGCGCACCTCTCCAGGAGCTATGACCACAGGTACGAACACCGGCGAGGCCTTCAGTGACCAACTCGAGCGCTGGCTTCGCGGTGACGAGACGAAGACGTTCGGGGCGTTGAGCGAGGTATTCGCGGAGAAGAGCTTCGCGGTCACGATCCTGCTCTTGATGTTCGTGCCCGCCCTGCCGCTTCCCACGGGCGGGATCAGCCACGTGTTCGAGGCGATCACCGTCGTGCTTGCAGGGCAGATGGTGCTCGGGCGGCGCACCATCTGGCTGCCTGAACGCTGGCAACGCCGCGAGCTCGGCCCGACGACGACCGCCAAGGCCATCCCGTTCATGGCCCGCTGGATTCGGCGTGTCGAGCGATTCTCCCGGCCGCGCGGTGCGTGGCTGTTCGGGCAGGGCTGGATGCTGCGGCTCCTGGGCCTGGTGGTGATGGGGCTCGCGATCGCAGCCGCGCTCGCGCCGCCGTTCTCTGGGCTTGACACGTTGCCCTCGGTGGGCGCCGTCGCGGTGGCGCTCGCAATCATCCTCGAAGACGTCGTCGTCCTCGCGATTGGGATCGTCGTCGGCACGGGCGGCGTCATCCTGATCTTCACCGTTGGCGCCGTGATCGTCCGCGTACTCCGAAACCTCATCTGACCGAGCGTTCGTAGCGCACCACGGTACGAGTTTCGTCCGCGTGTGCGCCTCACTGGCTGCCCCTGTCCATTCTGCGTGAGTCGTAGAGGTCTGCACGCCCCACCCGCTGCGTGTGGTGTCTCGGTCAACCTGGCGGGTCGGCTTCTACACGTTCGGGCGGCGTCGTGCGACTCGCACGGAATGCGGTCCGTGTTGCCACGCGCCGGTGGGAGCATCCGGCCTCGCTCGAGTGGTGGAGCGAGACGCTCGAGCGGCGCGGGTTCACAGATATGCGGGTCGAGGCCCTCGAGCACGAAGCGGGGCTCGCCGTCGCCGTGAAGCCGAGCGCCTCGCCGCCCGCATGAGAGCGCGCCCGCCCGGCAGCCCGGGCCTCGGCCCGGGTCGGCTGCCGTGGGCGCGAAGAAGCACGAATCCCCGCGCGCCAGCGTCAATCGACCCTGGTTCGTCGGGGGGTTGACGACCGGGTTATGGGACGCTTATGCGTTGGGTGGTGTGGTTGGCGCGGTTGCGGATGAAGATGTCGCGTTCGTTGTTGGTGTCGCTTAGGACGAGGTTGGGCGCCGATGAGTCGAAGGCGATGATGCTGCCGTCTGCCGAGATGGCCGGGTCGATGCTGTCGGCGGCTGCCTGTTCTCCGGATGACGACACGTTGACGCGTTGGGTTGTACCCGCGAAGCGGTTTCGCACGAAGATATCGATCAAGCTCGCGCTGGTGTCGCCAGCGATCAGGTTGGATGCGAAGGAGGCGAAGACGATCGTGCGGCCGTCCGCGGAGATCGCCGCTCCCTTCAAGCTGTCGCCGCTTCCCTGCGCCTCGTTGGACGACACGCTCACCCGTCGCGTCCTCGCCCTGGTGCGGTCCCGCACCAACACGTCCTCATGCGCATTTGTGTCGCCCGACACCAGATTCGACGCGTCGGACGTGAACGCGACGATGCGGCCATCGGCGGAGATCGCGGGCGCGAAGCTGTCGTTGTTGGCCTGTCGATTCGCGGACGACACGCTCACCCGCCGCATCCTGCCGGTGGCGCGGTTCCATACGAAGACGTCTTCGTGCCGGTTCGTGTCCCCGGCGACCAGGTTCGACGCCCACGAGTTGAAGGCGACGAAGCGGCCGTCTGCCGAAACTACCGGCGAGCTGCTGCGGCCGTTCGCCGGCGCTGCCGCCCGCCGAAGCGTCGCGGCCGCCTCCGCGTGCGAGCCGCCGCGGGCGTCGGACGCCTCGGCGTAGATTGCGTAGCGGCCCTTGGGTGTCATCGCCGTCACCGTGCTCCGTAGCGTCTCGCCCGCCACCGTGCCCGGCGGAAACCGCCCGTCCCTGGCGGCGCCGATCCCGTTCGCCGGCGTCGACCACGTGAACTCCCACTCGCCGTGCAGCGTTCGTGTCGTCGTGTTCGTGATCTTGAACCGCGCGACGACCGTCTGGCCGACGATCGGACGGGTCGGCCCGATGCTCACACGACACGAAAGTGCGGGCTCCGAGTGCCCGTAACCGTGATCGCACGTGGCCCGGCCGCGCTGATCCGCTCGGTCGTGCCGGTGACGAGATCGCGCACGAAGACGTCCTCGAAGCCGTTCGTGTCACCAACTACCAGATTCGACGCGCGCGACATGAAGACCACGAAGCGGCCGTCCGCCGAGATCGACGGAGCGGTGCTGTCGCCGTTCGCCTGCACTCCCGCCGAGGACACGCTCACCCGCCGCGTCGTCCCCGCCGCCAGATCCCGCACAAACACGTCGCTACTTCGGTTCGTGTCGCCCGCCACCAGATTCGACGCGACCGACCGAAACGCGACCAACCGGCCATCCCCCGAGATCGACCCGACAACGCTCTCGCCATTCGCCTGCGCGCCCGCAGACGACACGCTCACCCGCCGCGTCGTCCCCGCCACCAGATCCCGCACGAACACGTCGCCCGCTCGATTCGTATCCCCCGCCACCAGATTCGACGCAGCCGACTCAAACGCGACAACACGACCATCCGCCGACACCACCGGACGGCTACTCGAGGACGGCTACTCGACCCATTCCCCTGCAAGCCCACCCCCGCCACACCCACCGGCACAGTCCCAACCGACGCGAAGCCCAGTATTCATCTACGGCCCGTGACCGCCGACACACGAATCCACCTTGGGAGCCCCAGTAGAGGTTGTGGGCGCAAAGGACAACGAGTCACAACCCGCCCCGCTGCGCTCCTGCTTATCGCGGCGGCCGTGGCCCTCACGGTGGCGGGGGCACTTCGGAATGGGGCGTGACCGTCACGACGACCTTGCCCTTCGGATGGCCGTCTTCGACATATCGGAGTCCGTCGGGCGCTTCCTCGAGTGGGTAGACACGATCGATCACCGGGGTCACGTCGCCCGCCTCGATCATCGCCGCCAGCGTTTCGAGGTCGGCCGTGGTGCTCTCGCCTTCGACGCCCACCAGTCGCTGCGACACGAACGGCGCGACGAGCTTGCTCTGCATCGCCACCGTGCCCGGGCCGAAGAGGCCGCCATGCTGGGAGCCTCCGACGGCGGCGAGGGTGCCGTCGCGGGTGAGCGTGCGACGCAGCGACCGTAACGAGTGCGTGCCCCCGTTGTTCACGACGACGTCGTACGTCCGGCCGCCGTTGACGGACTTCTGAGTGGTGTAGTCAATCACGTCACCGGCACCGAGGGAGCGGACGAGCTCGGTTGCGCCCGGGCTGCACACCGCGGTGACGACCCCGCCGAGCGCTCGGGCGATCTGGAGGGCGTACGTGCCAACGCCGCCGGACGCCCCGATAAGAAGCACTGTCGTCCCGGGCCCGACCCGGCCGGCGTCGCGGATCGCCCGAAGGGCCGTGACCCCCGACACGGGGACCGCGGCCGCCTGCTCGAACGTGCAGTTGCCCGGCATCCGCGCGACCAGCCCCTCGGGGGCGGTGGCGTGCTCTGCGAGGCCTCCGGCGAACCCGACCCCCCCAAAAACCTGGTCGCCCGGGGAGAAGCGGGTGACGCGCTCGCCGACCGCCTCGACGATACCCGCGACGTCGCAGCCGGCGATCATCGGGCGGCGCGGCCGCCGCAGCCCGAACCGCAGCCGGACGAGGAAGGGGTCGGCCCGCATCACGTGCCAGTCCGCCGCGTTCAGCCCGGCGGCGTGGACACGGATCGCCACGTCCGCGGGCCCCGGCACCGGCATCTCGACCTCCTCGAACCTGAGGACGTCGGGCGACCCATACCTGTCATACACCCACGCCTTCATCGTCGTCTCGCAGGGCACGACACCTCCACGGCTTGCAGGGCACAACACCTCCACGGCTTAGTCGGTATGGAGTCTCGATGACGGCCCCCCACGGCGCATCGGGGTTGGGGCTGATTCGCGTTCCGTAGTTCGCCACGGGGCAGGCGATCGCACCCGGGTGAAGATCGACGGGCCGTGCCACCGACGGTGCCCCTCCCTACGTGACCCCGGCCAGCCTTCTCGGCGTACCCGGGCATCCTGGGCCACGGCTGGAGTCACGGGCGGGCAGACGTGGTCGTTCGGCTCATGCCGACAAGGAGGTCAGCCATCTCCTGCAGATCATGGTGAGCGTGCGGGGGAGCCGCACCGATTGTGTGGCGATCCCCGAGGCGCGCCAGGTCGGTGGGTGCGAGGCTGTCAAGAGAGGAGGTGTAGGCATGTCGACGTTCCATGTTCCTGTGAAGAAGCCGCATGGGGTTGCACTTGTGCCGACGACGCGGCTGGGACGGCGGGCGCTGGAGTCGGTGGTGGTGAGCGCGGGTGGTCTTGCGATGCTGTTCTTCGTCGCGGTGTTCGGTCCGCCCGACCCCGGGGTGGTGACCGCTTGGGGACTAGCTGGCTATGCAGGCGTGATTGTCGCGCTGATGTTCGCAGTTACCGCGGCGGTCGCGGCGGTTGTCGCGATCTTCCGGCACGGTGAGCGGGCATTCACCGTCTACCTCGCCCTGGTGCCCCTCTTGTCGATTCTGCTCTTTCCGCTCCACTCTCTGTTCATGAGCGATTGAGCCTGATCTTCGGCGATCACGAGGAGGCGCGATGGTTTCCGGTCACCTGGGGGCCGCACAGACGTCTGATTGAGCCCGTGTCTCGTGCGGCTGGGTGGCTGTGGGGTTGATGACGGCTGGGATCGCCCTGTCCGTGCCAGACCAGGTCACCCAGCCGGAGAGTCCATCGACGGCCGCTTCCGTGGGGTCAGTCGTCATTCTGGCCGGCTATGTGGTGGCGCTGTGGGCGATTCTGGTCAGGAAGGACCGGTCATGGCTTTCGCATGGGAGTCTCGCCCCCATCCTTCTCACCGCGAATCTCGTGCTTGCGGTGGCCGCGGGCGTCACACTCCTGGTTGTTGTCATGAACGTCGTGCACGAGCGGCTGGAATCCGAGAGCGCCGACGTCGAGTCGATTGCGGCTTCAGTGTCGTTGCCGGTCAGGCGCGACCGAACGGTGACAGAGGGGTGCACCTCGGTGGCGGGCGCGCGCACGGCGGCGACGGCGGGGCCGCTCCAGCGCAGGTGCGTGTTCCAGCCGCGGCCGCGCACGACCGTTGCGCGGCGCAGCACCCAGCGCTCCAGGAGCTTCCGGCGCGACCCCGTCGCGGTCGCGATGACTGCCCTCTTGGTGGCGGGGATCGTGAGCGTCACCGGGCCGGCGCGAACAACGAGCGCGTGCGCCGCCGGCTCCGCGGGCGCGGCCGAGCGCGAGGTCGGCGCGGTCGCGCCGCCGCCGCACGCGGCGGCCACGAGCGCGACGGCGGCGGCCTGCCCGAGCGCGCCCTTATGCGGGCGGCGAGGCGCTCGGCTTCACGGCGACGGCGAGCCCCGCTTCGTGCTCGAGGGCCTCGACCCGCATATCTCTGAACCCGCGCCGCTCGAGCGTCTCGCTCCACCACTCGAGCGAGGCCGGATGCTCCCACCGGCGCGTGGCAACACGGACCGCATTCCGTGCGAGTCGCACGACGCCACCCGGGCCGGCCCGCGGCAGCAGCCGCACCTTCGCCGCCACGATGCGCCGGTCGCGCGCGGCCAGGCTGATCCGGAACATCATATCGACCGTCACGATCCGTCCGCCCGGCCGGAGCACGCGGAACGCCTCGGCCGCGGCGAGCTCCTTGCCGTCGTCCGTCAGGTGGTGGAACGCGTAGCACGACACGACCACGTCGACGCTCGCGTCCGGAAGCGGCAGCCGGCGCATGTCCCCGTGGATCAGGCGGATGTTCTCGACACCCGCAGTGCGCGCGTGCTCGCTCAGGCGCTCGAGCATCGTCGCCGACGCGTCGAGCCCGATCACCGACCGGCACAGGTGCGCCGCGGGCAGGGTGACGAGCCCCGTGCCGCAGCCGACGTCCACCACCACGGCGTCCGGGCCGATCTCCGCAGCCGTCAGGATGGCGTCGCAGAACCTCGCGAACGCCGGGGTGTGTGCCACCTCGTCCCATCCGTCGGCGCGGCCGTCCCAGCGATCCGCCAGCCCCGGCTCGATCGTGAAACCCTCGGACACGGGCACCGCCATTTGCCCGCCCACCGGTCGATCCAGCACGATGCACAGACCGTAGGCTCCGGACATGAAGCGAGCACGGGAGATACCTGTGAATCTCGTGGGAATCTCTATGGATCGACTCGCGTGGTCGGCTGGATCCCGTCGCGAACTGCAAACGGGACTTGCAAACCAACCCGCCGACACCGCGACCTCGGAGGAGCTGCCCGCGCCGCCCTGGGGCGACGTGGAGCCGCCCGACGGTGTCACCAAAGTGGCACCGCGACCCACCGAGATCGGCCGAGGCACGGCTGCCTGCTAGGGGCCTGGAAGTGGCTCGTTGAGCCCAATCGCCGGGCGGGGCGAGAGGTACCGAGACGCCCGGCGGCAACTTCGAATCTGCGTGTCGGAGGTTCGATTCCTCCCGGGCGCATCGCCGGCTCGACGTGGCGCTAGTTCTCGATGACGACCGGCGTGCACCGCGTGCGGATGCTGTCGCTGATCGTCAGCGCCTGGACGCAGTACTGGTAGCGGCCGTTGCGGTACTGGGTGGTGTGGAGGCCGCTCACGCCGCCGGCGTGCCAGACGTAGGCAGCGCCGAGGTGGGCGTCCGCGTTCGGGCCGGAGCGGTAGTAGCCGCGGCTGTCGTGCCAGGTGCCGAATGCCCAGATGTGCCAGAGGGTGGTGCCGAGGCGCGGCGGGTTCAGCAGGATCGCACCGTCGAAGACGTCCTTCATGCGGCTGACGTGCTCGTCACGGTTGGACGCGGGTGCGAGGAACGCGCGGATCGCTGCCGGCTCGAGATCGAGCTGTGGCCGGCCGGCCATCTTCTCGTCGGGCCAGTCGCAGATCTCGGCCCGCAAGTCGACGGTACCGTGCAGCTGCGTCAGCTCGACCGGCGTGGCCGGGTCGGTCTGATGCGCCGGGTTCGTGCCCGGGTCGAAGGCCCGGAACGCATTCCCGTCGGCGACGAACGCCCGCAGAGGGCCGATCTCCGGCCGCTCGGTGTTGGCGGCGACCGCGAGGGGGCCGCCGGGCCGCATCGGGTTGATCCACCGGCACGGCACGTCGGACTCGGCGAGATGGACGTGGTAGTAGGCCTTGACCACATGTCCGAGCAGCTGCCCACGGCGGACAGGGGCGCCGACGTAGAGCGCCGCCACTGGCACGACGTGCCAGTACCAAAGCGCATGTCCCGGCGCGACTGAGATGCCGAAGTGCTTCACGCCCGGGTGGAGGCCGATGACATAGCCGGATGAGATCGAGTAGACGGGGGCCTCGTTCTGGAGCGCCTCGACGTCGACCCCGAAGTGCGGACTGCTCCCGCGCGGCCCGTTGAAGCTGCCCCGGATCCCGTGCACTTGGTCGATCGGGGCGAGCGGCCACGAGGTGGGGCCGGGTGGGGGTGGCGCCAGAAAACAGGAGTCGACGCTGGCCAGGCTGAAGCGACTGTTCGGGTGCGCGACGGCTGCAGGCTCGCGACCGCCCGCAAGGGACGGCGCTGAGAAGGCCGCGAGCATGACCCCGACGACGATGAGGAACCTGCGCCGATCCATGGATTCACCACGGCAGAGGGGCTCGGGCACATGAGAAGAAACGTGCCTCACTCACACTGTGCACCCGGCGCCCCATCGCGGCATCGGGGTGAGCCCGCGATCCGCATGTGGACATGTACGCGACTACCCACAACCGGGGATCACGACCCTCGGCCGGGCGATGGGGCGCGGCGGCCGGGATGCCGATCCGGGTCCTGTGAGCCCGAACCTGCCCATGGAGTTTCGCCATGCCGCGCTGATCGACCGCATCGTCCGCGGCGCGGTCGACGACGATCCCGTCCGCCTCCACGGCGCGATCGTCGCCGCGCTCGAGATCCACGGACCTGCGAGCGCCCACAACGACGTCTTCACCCACGCCCTCGGGGCCGTCGAGGAGCGCTGCGGCGACCGCCACCCGAGGGTCGCCGCAGCGATCCGGGACCACCTCGACCAGTCGCAGCGCGACGCGGGGTAGCTCAGGCGGCTGTCGTCGGCTCCCGCACGGCGGTGATCGCGCCGCTCTCCCCCGCGGGCGGGAACCGCGCCGTGGCCACGGTGCCGCCTCCCACCGCCGGCTCGAGCGTCAGCACGGCCCGGTGGCGCTCGCAGATCGCCTGGGCGATCGCGAGCCCGAGGCCGCTCCCGGCGACGCTGCCCGGCGGCCGAGCCGCGGTAGAAGCGATCGAACGCCCGCTCGCGGTCGTCGCGCGAGAGGCCCGGCCCGTGGTCGCGCACGGCGAGCGTCGGCCCGGACGCGTCGCTCACCGTCACCGTCGACGGGCGTCCCCGCCGGGCTGTACTTGAGGGCGTTGTCGACCAGGACCCGCACCAGCTCGCCGAGCCGGCCGGCGTCGCCGGAGACCGAGGTCGGGCCGAGGTCGGTCTCGAGCGGCCGCTCCGGGATCCAGCGCGCCGCATCTCGTCGCAGGCCTCGGCGGCGACGCTGTCGAGCCGCACCGCCGCCGCCCGCACCGCCGTGGCTGCCGGCCTCGGCGAGCGAGAGGAGCTCGGACACCGTCGCCGCCAGCCGGCGCGTCTCGCGCGCGATCACCGCGGCCGACTCGTGCACGAGCCCCCACTCCTCCCGCTCGACCGAGCGCGAGATGATGCGGGCGTGGCCCTGGAGCGCCGTCACCGGGCGTCTTCAGCTCGTGCGATGCGTCGGCGACGAACCGCTGCTGCTGGTCGGCCGCGTGCTCGGCGCGCTCGAGCAGCCGGTTGAACGCGCGCGCGAGGCGCCCGAGCTCGTCCGGCCGGCCCTCGCGTGATGCGGCGATCGAGCGCGTCGCCGGGGATGTCGTCGACCTGCTGGCGCATGCGGTCGACCGGCCGCAGCGCGCGCCGGGCCAGGAACGCGCCCATGAGCGCCCGACGGCGACCAGGATCCCGACGCCGACGGCCAGCGAGCGTGCGCAGCAGCGTCGAGAGCGTCGAGCGGACGTTGTGGTTGAAGAGCAGGACGATCGCCTGGCCGCCGTCCGCGCGGGGCCACGCTGGCGCGGTGGTCGCGCCCGACGGCGCCCGGCGCACGATGCTCGCGAACGTCGTCCAGCGTGGCGCCGCCGGCGCCGCGGTGGCCGGCGGACGACACGGCCGGACGGGGCTCGATCGAGCCAGATGCGGGCGCCGGGGCCGGCGAGGCCGTCCAGCCGCAGCTCGTCCGGCTCGCCCCCGCCGCCGTCCGGGCCAGCCTGCGGGCGGCATGCTGCGCCTGCGGCGAGTGCAGGTCGGAGCGGACGATCGCGTAGGTGATCGCCGACGTGGCGACGACCAGCACCGCCATCACCAGCACGAACCAGGCCGCCAGGCGAAGGCGGACGCTCACCGGCGGATGGTGTAGCCGACGCCGCGCACGGTGCGGATGATCGAGCGTCTCGGGCGACGTGTCGAGCTTGCGCCGCAGCGCCGAGACGAAGAAGTCGATCACCTTGCTCTCGCCGAGATAGCGTGAACCCCCACACGCCCTCGTAGATCTGCTCGCGCGTGAAGACGCGCCCGGGGGCGTGCATCAGGAACGCGAGCAGGTCGAACTCGCGCGCCGTCAGCTCGACCGGCTTGCCGGTCGACGGTCACCTCGCGCGAGTCGAGGTCGAGCCGCACCGGCCCCGCCTCGAGCGTCGTCTGCTCGCCGCCCGCGCGGCGGGTGAGCGCGCGCAGGCGGGCGAGCAGCTCCTCGATCGCAAACGGCTTGGCCAGGTAGTCGTCGGCGCCCGCGTCGAGCCCGACGACGCGGTCGCCCACACGGTCGAGCGCCGTCAGCATCAGGATCGGCATGTCGTGGCCCGAGCGGCGGGCGCGGCGGCACACGCTCAGCCCGTCCATGTCGGGCAGGCGCACGTCGAGCACGACCAGGTCGGGCTGCTCGCGCTCCATCGCCGCGAGGCCCTCGGCGCCGCGCCGCCGCGACCTCGACGCGGTAGCCCGCCTCGCCGAGCTCGAGCTCGAGCACGCGGGCGATCGCGGGGTCGTCCTCGACGACCAGGACGCGTTGGGCAGGGGCGGTCACGCGCCCACGATAGCGGCGCTTCGGCGTCCTCTCCGAATCCTTACCGAACCGGCGGCCAGACTCTTACCGGCGCCTCGCCGGGACGCTTAGGCGCGAGCCCTACGGTGGGATCGGTAACAACCGCAAGGAGATCCAGCATGATGCACTCGACGAACCCGACCTCACCCACCTCGCAACCGCAGGCGCGGGCCGACCGATGATGCGCCGCATCTGGGCCGCCGTCTGCACCGCGTTCGCGCGTCGTCGCCGTGTTCGCGCGTGCTGACGGTGACGCAGCGCCAGCCGTCACGTCGGCGGCAACCGAGCAGCCAGGTCGTGCTCGTGCGATCGGCGAGCGGGCACGCTCGTGCCGGTCGACCGTCCGCGGCGGGCGTGCACGCGACCACGCAGTCCTCGCCGGCATCCGGCGGGCGGCTCGGTCGTGCCGGGGCCGAACGGCCAGGTAACGGCCGTGCACGTCCCCGACCCACGCGACCACGCGCTCGTCGTGATGCGCCGGCTCGAGCAGCTCAGCTTCGGCGCGATGGGGACGGCCTGCAGCGCCACCGTGACGATGGCCGCGCCGCGACATCTGGTCGGCCGAGCGGGCGCTCGTGGCCGGCGCGGGCCGAGGTCGCCGCGTGCGAGCGGGCGCTCTCGCGCTTCCTGCCCGGCGAGCGACCTCTCCCGGCTGAACGCGGCGTCCGGCGACTGGGTCGCAGGTCGACGCGCGGCTGGTCGCCGCACTCGCGGCGGCACTCGACGCACGCGACGCGACCGGCGGCCGGTACGACCCCGCCGTCCTGCCGGCGCTGATCGCGGCCGGCTACGACCGCTCGTTCGAGCAGCTGCGCCCGCGCCTGCCCGTCCCCCTGCGACGGCTGGCGCGCGGGCGCGGCGATCGAGATCGACCGCGAGGCGCGGCCGGGCCCGGCTCGAGCCGGGCGCGGCCGTCGACCTCGGCGGCATCGGCAAGGGGTTCGCGGCGGCGCGCGGCCGTCGCCGCAATGCACGGCGGCATGGCCGCTCATGCCCGGGCGCGCTCGTCGACCTGGGCGGCGACCTCGCGGTGCGCGGCATCGCCCCCGACGGCGGTCCGTGGCGGATCGCGGTCGCCGACCCGCACGCGCCGGGCGAGCGGGTCGGCATCCTCGAGGTCACCGCGGGCGGCGTCGCCACCTCGGGACGCGACCAGCGCCGCTTCGGCCCCGGGCAAGCGCATGCACCATCTGATCGACCCGGCGCACCGGCGCACCCGGCCGGGCCCGGGCCCGCTTACGGTCACGGTCGCCGCGCCGGACGCGGCCGAGGCCGAGGCGCACTCGACGGCGCTCGCGATCACGCCGGTCGCCGAAGCCCCCGCCTACGTCGCGGCGCGGCCCGTGGCTGGCGGCGGTGGTCGTTCCGCACGATGGCCCGCTGTTCCGCGTGGGCGGCGACCGAGACGGCGCGCTGCCTCGAGCTCCTGCGGGACGGGATCCCGGCATGACCGTCGCTCGCAGGCCTCCCGGTCGCCTGGCTGCTTGCCCGAGCGGCCGGGCTGGTCGCCTTCGGCGTCCTCACGCTGTCGGTGTGGCTCGGGCTCTCGATGAGCACGCGCATCGTCGCGCCGCCGGTACCGCGCCCGCCTGCTGGGATGGCACCGCACGCTGGCCTGGACGGGGCTCTGGCTGGTCGGCCTGCACGTCGGCGGCGCTGCTCGCCGACCCGACGCTGCACTTCGGCCCGGCCGCGGCGCTCGTGCCCTTCGCGTCGCCGTGGCGTCCGGCCGCCGTCGCCGCCGGCGTGCGTCGCCGGCTGGCTCTCGCTCGCGCTGGCCGCGTCGTTCCGGCTTGCGCAGGTCTGATCGGCCAGCGCGGCTGGCGGCGGCTGCACTACGCGAGCTTCCTCGCGTTCGTGCTCGCCCTGTGCCACGCGCTCGCGTCCGGCACCGACCTCGCCGGGCTCGGCGGGCCCGATCGTGGCCGCGGTCGCCGGCGGCCCGGTGCTCTTCCTGGGCCTCCTGCGCGGATCCTCACGCCGCCGCGGCCGCGCCGCCAGCGGGGCGGCGCCGTGACGCGCGCCAGGCTCAGCTCGCGGTCGGGACCTTGCCCCAGGCGGCGGTGACCGCGATGTCCGCCATCGCCTGCGCGCGCTCACCGCTGCTCTCGGGCGCGTGCACGCGAACACGGTAGGGCGTGTCGCCCATCGGCGAGACGACCGCGCCGTACAGGCCGGCGGAGGCGCTGCGGACGACGTCCTCGGACGGCCCCGCGGCGACCGTCACCCACCGGTTGGGCCGGAACACGTTGAAGCGCACCTGAGCGAACACGACGTCGTCGGAGCGGATCCATGTGGCCCGCTCACGCTAGCCACCGCGCGCCTCCACGTCGACCCCCTTTACAAAGGCTCCCAACAAAATTCGGAGGCTCGTCACAAAACGGTCGATGCGGGGACTCTCGAAACTCGCTATTCCGCCGCAAACGAGGCACACGTACACTGGGACGATGTGGAGATGGGTGCTTCCGGTCGCGGCCGTCGCCGCGGTCCTGATCGGGTTCCTGGCGAGCCAGAACGGACCGACGGCCATGTGAGCAGCCACGCCCCGCCGACGACGACGACCCCGCCGCCGACGACCCCGCGCCCGCGCCGGCGTGCTCTGCGGCAGCCTCACCGGGCACGCCGACGGTGCGCCACGTGGTCTGGATCTGGTTCGGGAGCCAGGGCGTACAGCCACGTGATCGGGAAGGTGCAGGATCGCGCCGTACATGAACCAGCTCGCCGGCCGGTGCGGCCTCGCGAGCCGGTACTCGTCGATCACGCATCCGGCGATCGCAAACGACGTCGGCGCGCTGACCGGCGATCCGCACGGGCTCGTCCACAACTCCTGCGCGCCCTGCACGACGACGGCAGCGTCGCTGCTCTCGCAGGTGCAGTCGTGGCGCGCCTTCGTCGGCGGCATGCCGACTCCGTGCCGAAAGCTGGCCGCCCCGAGGAGCGGGTACTCGCGGCTGTCCAACCCGCCCACCTATCTCGACGGTCCGCGGGTGCCCGCGGTTCGACCTGCCGCTCGGCACGACCTGCAGGGCAGCCTGCAGCGGATGCTCGCGGCGAACACGCTGCCCGCGTTCTCGCTGGTCGTGCCCGACGGCTGCGCGGACACCTCGTTCAACAAGCACTGCGGCGGCACGCTCAAGCGCGCGCGCGTTCGTCGCCCGCGGCGACCTGTGGCTGCGCAGCTGGATGCGGCGCGATCACGATCGTCGCCCGCCTACCAGTCCGGCTCGACCGTGATCTTCGTGACCTGGAACCAGGCCGTGCCGGCCAAGCCGCTCGGGGCGGGCTGCACCGCGCCCAACGCCCTGCCGGAGGCCTGCCAGGTGCCGCTGCTCGTGATCTCGCCCTACGTGAAGTCCAGGCACGAACGTGCCGCCCCGCTTCAGCCACTACAGCCTGCTCAAGGCGACCGAGAAGCTGCTCGGGGCGCACCCCTGCTCGGCCACGCCGGGGATGTCCGCGCCGGGAATCTGGTCGGGGCGTTCGGCCTGTGAGCCGCGGGTGGCCGCGGCCGCGGCGGCCTCGTCGCTGCTCGCCGCGGGCTGTGCTACCGGCGGGTCCGCGGCACGGGATCGTCGTCGGCGCCGCTGCCGCCGCTGCCGCCGCCGTTTCACGTCACCGCCGCCGGGGCGATCAAGCCGTGGGTGACGACCGCGGGCGGGCAGTTCGTCGATCAGAACGGACAGCCGGTCGTCCTGCGCGGCGTGAACGTCTCGGTCGGCAAGTCCGTCGCTCGCCCCCGTCGCCGCCGCGATGGGCGTCGAACTTCGTCCGCATCTACGTCGGCTGGAACGCGATCGAGCCGCAGCCGCCGGTGCACGGCCACTACCGCTGGGACGCCGAGGGTGCTGCGCCAGCTCGACAAGGAGGTGGCCGCGTTCAAGGCGCCTGCACGTGAACGTGCTCATCGACTTCCACCAGTTCCACTGGTCGCCGTACTTCGCCCAGGCCACGTGCAAGGCGGGCAAGAGCGTGTGCCGCTCGAGCGGCGTGCCGGCGTGGTTCTACGCCGGCGGCCGCTTCGACGGCCACGAAGCGCGGCGAGTCGCAGGCGCAGGCCGCGTTCTGGACGACCGAGGCGTCGCGCTCGCAGGGCTACTACGCCGCGTTCGCGGGATGATCGCCGCCCGCTACGCGTCTGCGCCGAACGTCGTCGGGTACGAGATCTTCAACGAGCCGCACCCCGGCAAGCTGGGCGACACGACCCAGGCCACGAACACGATGCTGCGCTGGCAGGCCGGCGTTCGCAGCGCGATCCAGAAGGTCGACCCGACGCGCACCGTCTTCATCATGTGCCGCGGCGGCGGCGAGGGCGTCGGCACGGCGAGCCTCGCGCCCTTCGGCTCGCTCGACCACATGGCGCTCGACTGGCACGACTACTTCAACGGCGGCTCGGGCGGCTTCGACGCGGCCGGCGACAACTGGACGCCCTCGTGGCACGACACCCACAACCAGGCCACCCCGAGCTACACCGGCTCCGAGCAGGCGCAGGCGCGCGTGCTCGCGCGTGCCGCTGGCGCGGGCCCGCGCCTGGGGAATCCCGCTGCTCATCGGCGAGTGGGGCGTCCACACCGACTCACCCGGTGCCGCCACCTACCAGACGCAGATGCTCGACCTGTTCGGCAAGGACGGCGTCAGCTGGACGCGGTGGGTGCTCTCGACCGGCGGCGGCTTCGGGCTGCTCAACAAGGACGGCTCGGCGACGCCCGAGGCCGAGCAGCTGCAGAGCGCGCTGCGGCAGTAGCCGCCGGTCAGATGAAGGGCCCCTTCATCTGACGCCCGTTGCCCGCAGCGAGGTTCGCCCGCTCGCGGAGCACGGACTCGAACGCGTCCGGCCGATCGGGGGTGACGAGGGGACTGACCCTGCGTCCGAGGTCGACGATGAAACCGGCCTTCTTGCGCGGACGCCTCGGGTCGAGGTTGGCCCAGTACCGCGGATTGCCCGTGCCCCAGATGCGCCACCGGCCGGACATGAGGCCGGTGATCTCGATGCGCTGGAGGCCCTTGATCTGCGCATACGGGACGCGTTTGGTGCCGAACGGGAAGTAGTAGGAGTGGATCTCCAGCCGGTCCGGGCCGCACACGATCCTGCCGTCGTCGTAGACGTCGGCCACTGCGCTCAGCCCGCCCCGGCCACCGGAGCCGGCCCGCGACCGGCCACGGCGCGAGCGCAGCGACCCGGCGAGCAGGTCGAGCTCGACCCGGTCGCGGAAGCGCCAGAGCAGCGCGCGCGTAGCCGGCCGTGCCGACCACGATGCAGACGACCAGGGCGGGCACGGTGGTGCCGACGGTCACGCGCAGCGCGCAGGCCGAGCACGCCGTAGCAGAGGAGCGCGCTCCCGCCCGCGACCGGGAAGCCGCGGCCGAACGGGTGCACCTTGAGGAACGCCCGCACCTCGGCCAGCGGGACGACGTTGTTGATCGAGGATGCTGCCCGCCCAGGCGAGCGCCGCGCCGGCGATGCCGATGCGCGGGATGAGGATCAGGCTGAGCGCGACGTTCACGCCCAGGGCGACGATCACGTTGGAGAGGTTCCAGAAGCTGCGCCCGCCCATCAGGAGCACCATGTCGACGGGGCCGATGCCGGTGGCGACGAGCATCGTCACGGCCAGGATCTCGAGCGAGGACGCCCCGCTCACGTACTGGGGCTTGAACACCCGCAGCAGCAGCGGCGCGAACACGGCCAGGCCGAGGTACATCGGCCACGCCATCAGCATGAGCCACGCCGTCGCCACCTGGTAGACGTCCATCGCCCGCTGCCTGGCCCCGCTCGCGAGCAGCTCGGAGAGCTTCGGCCCGATCACCTGGATGATCGCCATGTTGACGACGCTGCCCGGCGACCAGGTAGCGGGTGGACGCGGTGTAGATCGACGCGTGCGCGGTGTCGAGCAGCGACCCGACCATCAGCGTCCCGACCCAGAGCGTGGTCACCTGGAAGACGCCGGTCAGGCCGCGCGGCGCGGTGAAGACCCAGAACTCGCGCGCGAGCGGGCGCAGCGCGGTCGCCGGCTTCGTCGGCCGCTCGCGCCGCTCGACCCGGCGCACCAGCCGGCCGAGCCAGACGAGCGCCACCGCGAACGCGATCCCGATCGGGAGGCCCCACGCGACCGCGACGGCGAAGCTGCCGCCGCCGGCGAGCACGGCGACGGCGACGGCGAGCGTCTGCACGGCCGCCTTGCCGATCCGGTCGACGAGCGCGTTCGGCACCATCGTGCCGAACCCGCGCGTCGCGGCGATCGCCACCGTGTACGCCGACGACAGCGGCACGAACACCGCGAGCACCCGGATGTAGGTCGGCGACCGCGCCGGCGTCGGCGTGACGGTGGTTCGTGAACAGCTCCGCGAGCGGCGACGCCAGCCCGTACGAGATCGCGGCGAGCACCACGCCGGCGATGAACGACGGCACGAGGCCGACGCTCAGGCTGCGGCGCACGTCGGCCACGCGGCCGTCGACGCGATAGCGCGGGATCATCCGCGTGAGCCCGGTGTCGGCGCCGAGCTCGGCCGTGTTGGACAGGATCAGGAAGAGCGCGATGGCCTCGAAGAACGCCCCGAGGCGTTCTTCGTCAGCGACGCGCGTCACGACGACGACGAGCCCGAACTGGAGCACGCCGTTCACGACCGCGCCGATGAAGTTGAGCGAGCCGCCGCGCGCGACCATGCGCAGGTCCTTCGTGCGCTCGTGCTCGGCCGTCGCCGGCTGCTCGACGGTCGTCACCGCTCCGCCCGGTCGGCTCTCTGCTCGCCCACCCCATGCCGGTGCCCAGGTACTCCTCCAGCCTCCGGTTGGGCTCGGCGAAGTGCGCCCGCAGCCGCGCCCGCGTCTCGTCCGCCATGCCGCGGCGGGACGCGCATTGTAGGCCTTGAACCGCGGCGGGCCGCGGGCTCGGGCAGGCCGAGGAAGCGCAGCACCTGCGCGGTAGCCGGCCGCAGGATCGGCGAAGAAGCGCTCGTACGAGATCACCAGGGTGCGCTCGGCCGGGAAGTGCTCCCGCCACGCCGCCAGCTGGTCGGCGTACTCGCCGCGCGCGACGTAGGCGTGGTGCTGCATCGCGCGGCGTCGAGTAGTCCGGATCGGCCAGCATGCGCTCGCGCTCGCCCGCGAGCCGCCCGGGCTCGAGCTCGAGCGCCCGCTCGAACGTGTCGGCGTCCTCGAAGCCGCGTGCGTACTCCTGCTGGTAGTGCGAGTAGGCCCGCTCGACCGGGTCGCGCAGCATGGCGATGATCCGCGCATCGGGCACGGCCGCCGCCGCACGCGCCGGCCCGTGGGGATGGAACAGGTAGTAGGGGCTGCCCTCGCCGGTGATCACCGGCCCGCCGGCCTCGCGCTCGCGCCGCCGCCGCGCGGCCTGCGTCGGGAAGTGGGCCCGGTACCAGCGCAGGCTGCGGTCGTGGTGCATGTCGAAGTAATGCACGCCCTTGCTCGGAATCGCCGGGAGCACCTGCGGGTGCTCGAGGAGGTACCGGTAGAGCGAGGTGGTGCCGCTGCGCTGCGCCCCGACGATCAGGAACTCCGGCAGTGGCCGCCGCGATGGCGGACAGCATGTGCCAGCCGGTGAGCGCCTCGCGGCCGGCGGTGATCACCGGCGCCGGCAGCCGGGAGTAGTTGTCGTTGGCCGACCCGCGCTCGCGCGGCATCAGCCGACCCGCTCCAGCGGGGTCAGGAGCACCGGCTGCTTGAGGCTGTAGCCGAATCGGCCGACGCGCTCCTCGAGCGTCTCGACGGCCTCGGCGTGTCGGTGCTCGTCGCCGGGGCGCGGCGCGCGATCGCCCAGCGGCGAAAGTAGCTGTCGTTGATGTCGCGCTTGACCTCGAGCCCGCTCGGCCGCGGCTCGACACCGATGAACCGGAACACGTCGGCGAGGCGCGCGTCGGGGTTCGCGACGAACTCCTCGTAGCGCATCACGTGCAGGTGGGTCAGATGGGCGGCGTCCTCGAGCAGGAGCTCGTGGCAGCGCAGCCAGTGCTCGACGAGCGACGTGTAGGACATCCGCTTCCACAGCCGGCGCGAGCGGCCGAACTCGCGCGTGGCTCCGGCGACCGCGACCGGATGCCGCACGAGGACGATCATGCGCGACCCCGGGAAGAGCGCCTGCAGGAACCGGGTGCGGATCAGGTTCGGCGGCGACTTCTCGACCAGCACCGGCCGCTGCGGATCCCAGTGGCGCCCCCACTGTTCGAGCAGCAGCCGCCGGCTCGCGTCGGAGACGAGCGGCGAGGCCTCGGTCAGGTGGGCAGCGGGGTCGAAGCCGAACCGGCCGGGGCCGCCGTGGCTCTTGCCGGTGCGGTAGACGGTCTGCAGGTGCTGGCCCTCGTCCTCGCGCACGCCCGGTGCCGGAGAAGCCCGACACCTGCGGGTGCTCGGCCAGGCAGCGTCCGAGCAGGGTCGTGCCGCTGCGGTGAAGGCCGCCGATGAACACGAACGTGTGCTCCTGCCACTCCATGTGTTATGCCGGTACGAGTGCCCGTCGGCGAGGGCCGGGAGGCGCGCCCTCTTTCGCCGGCTGCCCCTCTTCCACCGGTTCGGACATCATCGCACGGTAGGCGATGGCCGCGGCGACGAGCATGAACGGAAGCCGCTCCGTGATGTCGTAGTAGGGCACCTGGATCAGCGCGACGAGCAGGCTCACGTGCGCCCAGAACGCCCACGGGGAGCGCCATCTGGCCGACCGGAAGAGGGTGTAGAAGAACCACAGCACCCAGAGCGCGAGCCCGGGAATGCCGTGGGAGAAGACGAGCAGGAAGATCTCGCTCTCGGTGCCGACCGCGCTCTGGGTGGGGTCCTTCGACGGCAGCGGCGCGGCGAAGCCGATCAGCGGCGAGTCAAGCAGGCGCTGCTGGGCCTCCTGGTCGCGCTGCAGCCGGCCCGTGTCGCCGGTCTTGTGCTGGAACCGGCCCTGGGCCAGGTCGCCGAGCGGGCTCAGCATCACGACCGCGCCGATCACCGCGAGCGCCGCGACCACCTTCGCCGCCCTGCCGTAGTCGCCGCGGATGCCGAAGCGCACCGTCGCATAGACGAGCCCGATGCCCAGGCTGAGCCAGAGGCCGCGGTTGAGCGAGAAGACCACCGGGACGACCGCCGCCGCCATCGCCACCTGCAGCGCGAGCCGCCATGCGCGCGAGCGTGCCTGCGTCATCGCGCAGATCGCAAAGGGCGTCAGGATCGCGAACGCCGAGCCCCACGCGTTCGTGTAGGCGAAGAAGGTCTCGGGGCGGCCGACGGGGAAGCCGAGGAAGTGCTGGATCTCGGCGAACTGCAGGTGCACGTGCTCGTACACGTAGGTGTTGTGCAGCGCCGAGCCGGGCAGGATGTGCTGGATCGGGCTCGCGAACGTGACCTCCGGGAACAACACGCCGGCCCACCCGCCGCCGACGACGACGATCCAGTAGAAGGCGAGCGAGTTCACGATCGAGCGCGTCGGCAGCCGCCGCTCCGGCATGTTCAGGAGGTAGAGGAAGAGCACGGTGCCCGCCAGGTAGAACGATCCCCGCCACGCCCACGCCACCATCCGCGAGCCGCTCGTCAGCTCCACGCCGGAGGCGCCGATCCAGAGCAGCAGGAGCAGCCAGATGCCGAACCGCCGCGGCGCCCTCAGCTCGCCCCTGACCGCGAGCACGGCCAGCAGCGGCACCGCGATCATCACCCAGACGACGGCCGAGAGCCCGAGCACCCACCACACGGGCAGGAGGGCGAAGATCGCGTACGCCTGCCAGCCCAGGGGCAGCGCCCAGCCGGTCGGCAGGTTGTGGTTGACGGGTGCGGCCTCGACCCTCACCGGGCGCCGCCTACCGCGATGCCTGGCGCAGGTAGCCGTAGCGGAGCAGCAGCGGCCACGTCACCAGCACGACCAGCGAGCGAGTCTTCCGGGCCATGCCGGTGCGCCAGGCCTCGTCGGCGCGCACCTGCTGACGCCCGTGGGCGAAGCGCATCGGGTTGCCGCGGACGCTGTGCTGCCCGATCACCTGCACCGAGTCACCCACGGCGGAGAGGTCGTGCGCCCCGGACTCGCCCATCGACGCGAACATCCGCTCGAGCTCGCCGCGCGGATCGGCCGCGAGCGACTCGTAGCGCATCCGCACCGTCGGCGCGCCCAGCCGCCGCAGGAGCTCGAACGCGAGGTTGCACTCCATCCACCGCACGCCCGCCTTCGCCGGCGAGAACTCCTGGAAGTAGGCCTCGCCGGAGGCGACCTCGGGCCGCGCGACGCGCTTCGCCCACGAGTGCACGACGCCGCGGCTGTCGCGCACGAGGTGCAGCACGCGCATGCGCACGCCGGACGCGCGCGCGGCGCGCAGGAAGTAGGCGTAGGGCGGGTTCTTGGTCGAGTCGACCACCACCTGGGCGCCCGCAACGGTCAGGATCGCCCGGTAGAGCTGCGCCGTCAGGTCGCCGTAGCGGCGCACCCTCTGGGCATGCTCGGGTGCGAGCTTGCCGAGGGCGAGCAGCGGCACCTTGCGGTGGCGCAGGACGGCCGCCTCGAGGGCGAGCACCTCGTCCACGTCGACCTTGTCCCAGCCGCCGAACGCCTCCTGGCCGACGGCCGTCCAGAACGGGCACTCGGCGAACTGCAGGCCGCATCCGCACAGCTCGTTGCCCGCCGGCCCGGCCTGCCACACGTAGCGCAGCTCGCCGACCGACACGAACCCGGGCACCTCGGCGAGCACGTGGGCGAGCAGCGTCGAGCCGCTGCGCCCCCACCCGCCGATGTAGAGCACCGGGACGTCGGTCATGCACGCCGCCGGGACACCGGCGCCGATCGCACGACGCCCTTGCTCGCACCGTTCCCGTGCAGCACCAGCTCGTCGACGAGCTGCTCGAACATCGCGACCGCGCGGGCCGGGCCGGCGCCGGTCGGCGGCAGCTGGGCCTCGGCGCTGCGGCCGAGCGCGGCGTCGAGGCTCGCGCAGAGCTCCTCCTCGGACTGGGCGAGGACGATCGCGCCCTCGGCCGCGATGCGCTCGGTGAACGAGCACTGGTGGTCGTCGACGTGCTCGCCGTAGCGCTTGCGGCGGGGGACGACGATCGGGCGCTTGCCGAGCGTCGAGGCCAGCATGATCGTGCCCGGCCCGCCGTGGCAGACGACGACCGCCGCCTCGCGCACCATCGCCTCCATCTCGGCGTGGCCCGAGGTACTGGCGGTGCTCGGCGAGGCGCGGCACCGCCGAGGTGCCGGTCTGGACGAAGCAGCGGGCCGAGCCGACGCCGCCGCCTTCGAGCCAGGCGTCCATCCAGCGCGAGAGGCGATCGAACGGGTGGTAGTCGGTGCCGACCGACGCGAACACGAGGGGCAGCGTCGGCGCTCAGAACAGTCCCCCGATCACGCGCGCGCCCGGGTAGAACCGGCACTGCTCCTCCCACTGCACCAGGAACAGGCTCGAGAGCGGGCGACACAGGCGACCGGTCAGCGTCGGCGAGTCGATGCGGTCGTACACCTCGAGGTACACGGTCGGGATCCGCAGGAGCCGCGCGACGATGAAGAACGGGAACGCCACGGCGGCGCCGTCGGAGACGACCACGTCGGGCCGGAACCGCGGGAGCATGCGCACCGCGAGCAGCAGGTTGCGCAACGCGTTTCGGAAGTTCCGCGTCGTCGGGTGGTAGGCCCAGGTGACGTCCTCGTCCTGCAGCAGCGACCGGCTGTCGGGCAGGTCGAACGTGACCCACCGGCGCTCGTGCTTGCTCCACCACGGCTTCAGCTGGTGAAGCTGGATGAGATGGCCGCCCGAGGAGCAGACCAGCACGACTCTCACAGCAGTTCGGTCTCCCGCGTCTGTCCGGGCTGCGGGACGGCGTCGGCCGGAGCGGGCGAGACGCCCACGTAGCCGCCGTACTCCTGCGCCTCGTCCGGAACGCCGCCGACGAACACGAAGCCGAGGCGCGGTGCGGCGCACGCCTCGAGCGCGCGCCCGAACGCGACCAGGTGCGGCCGGCTGGCGAGCCGCGCGCGCGCGACGGCGACCACGGCGTCCACCTTCGTGCCGAGCACCATGGCGTCGGTCACGGGCAGCATCGGCGGCACGTCGACGAGGACGACGTCGGCACGGCCGCGCAGCTCGCGCAGGAGCTCGGTCATCGCGCGGCTGTCGAGCAGCTCGGCGGCGTCGGCCGGGATCGGCCCGGCCGGCAGCACCTCGAGCAGCCCGCCGCCGCCTCCGGAGCCGTTGGAGCTCGACGTCGAGCGGATGGTCGCGGCTGACCTCGACGATCGTGAGAGCATCGCCGAGCTGGCTGTGGCCCGACAGGATGTCGCTGACGCCCATGCGGTCGTCGAGGCCGAACACGCCGCCCAGCGCCGGGCGGCGCATGTTGGCGTCGACGACGACCACGTGCTGGCCGGCGCGGGTGAGCGCCACGGCCAGGTTGGCGATGGTGGTCGAGGTGCCCTCGGCGTCGGACGCGGCGGTGAACATGATCACCTTCATGCCGCGGCGCAGCGTCGAGGACAGGTTCAGCTTGAGGATGCGGAACGCCTCGGCGGTCGGCATCTGCGCGCCGCCCTGGGGCGAGAGCAGCACGACCGGGTACTCGCGCAGCGCGCGCGGCCGGGTGGGGACGCTGGCCAGGAGCGGCAGCCGCAGCCGCCGGCCGACCTCGGTGGCCGTGCGCATGCGGGTGTCGAGCAGATCCTGCAGGAAGGCGAGGATGATGCCCAGGATCAGGCCGAGGACGAGGCCGATGACGGCGTTGCGCGTGGTCTTCGGCTGGGTCTGGTTGGACGACTGCGCACCGCGGCTGACGAGCTGGAGGCCCGAGTTCTGCCCGCGTCGCGGTCTTCTTCTGGGCGATCGTGTGCGTCAGGCTGGCCGCCTGCGCCTTCGCGAGCGTCAGCGTCCCGGCAGTCGACGCTGCCCGGGATCGGCGATGCCCTTCGTGATATGGCGTTTACGGCGTCGAGCTGCACCTGCGGATCTTGAGCTCGATCGTGGCCGTGAGCCCGCCTGTTCAGGAGGTTCGAGTAAGCGTTCGTCTCCAGCGCCCACGCGTTCGCGAGCTTCTGGGCGGTGAGCGCGTTCGTGTCGCTGACGGTGAAGTCGATGGCGTCGACGTTCGGGTCGGGCACGATCGTCGTCTCGGCTCAGGAGCTGCGAGCCCGTGATGCCGGTCAGGCCGCTGCGCTTGACGACGACGTAGTTCGCCGCCCGCACGGTGTCGAACAGCGGGGCGTGTCGTACGTCGACCACGGGTTGCCGCTCGAGTTCTTCGCGGCTCGCGGCGAGGTCGTCGTGGACGTCGTGTTGACGAGCTGCGAGGTCGCGGCGAACAGCTTCTGCTGACGCTCCGAGAACCCAATCGCGGCCGCGGTGACCATGACCGTCACGAGCAGCGCGATCCACTTGCGCCGCCAGACGACACCGACATAGTCACTCAGCGAAACCGACTCATACCATCCGTTTTCCACCACTCGGTCCTCTCGGGTCGTCTGCGATCGGGCAATCTCGGCATGGCCGAGCATGGCGCCGCCACCAATCGGCTCCACCCGGCGTGGGGACGCCGGATTATGGGGGGTGCTGGATCGTCCAGTAACACCCGGCCTCCCCACCCCATGGTACTCCCCGCCGGATTCGCGTCAACCCTGCACATTGGCAGTATTGGCACGTGATTGACGGGTTCTGGGAGCCTCCACGGGTACGGTGTTCGGCATGAGGGATGCCGACGCCTGCATGCGCGGGCTGGCCGTGACGGGCGATCGCGTCCACGCCGGGGCCGACCGGCCGCCGGGCTGGCGCGCCGTCGACCGCTACGTGGTGCTGCCGTCGCTGCGGCGGCCGGGCATGCTCGTGCCCGGTCCTCGCCCCGCGCGGGCGCCGCCGCCGCGGCCCGCCAGTTCCTGCTCCTTCCAGGCCGCGGCGGGCGCGCGGCGACCGAGGCCGTGGCGGTCGGCGCTGCGCACCGGGCTGCCGCAGCGGGCGAGCCGCAGCCGCCTGTCCGTGTCGGTCGCGCCCGAGGTGACCGACGCCGAGCTGCCCGACCTCGTGCTGCGCCATCATCTGGCCGCCGTCGCTCGGGCGCGGGCAAGGTCGACCTCGCGGTGCGCGTCGGCGCGACGCGGCCGAACGGCAAGCCGGTGGTGCAGGTGTCCGAGCGCGGGCGGGCGCGTGCTCGCGTACACCAAGGTCGGCTGGAACGATCTCACGGGCCGCTCGTCGCCGCCGAGGCCGAGGCGCTGCGCGGCTTCGCCGCCCGCGGCGAGGCACCGCGCACGTTCCGGGTGGCGCGGCTGCTGCACGCCGAGGAGTGGCACGGGAAACACGCTCACGGTCGTCGAGCCGCTGGTCGGCGGCGCGCCGGTGCGCGCGCCCGATCCGCCCCGCGACGCCACCCACGAGCTCGCGCTCGGCGGCGCGCGTCACCCGCGCGCGGCTGTCCGAGAGCGACTGGTGGGCGTGGATCCGCTGCGCATCGACGCCGCCGGCGCCGACCTGGGGCCGGCCGCCGAGGCCGATCGCGGCCGAGGCGGGCGAGACGTTGCGCTGCGGTTCGGGCGCGGCCACGGCGACTGGACGCCGTGGAACATGCGCCGGGTCGACGGCCGCCTGTTCGTGTGGGACTGGGAGCGCAGCCGCGACGGCGTCCCGGCCGGCCTCGACGCGCTCCACTACGGGCTGCTGGTCGCCCTGAACGCGCGCAAGCTGCCGCCGCCGCGGGCGGTTGCAGACACGCTCGAGCGCGCGCCCGGCTGGCTGCGCGACCTCGACCAGCCGCCCGAGGCGGCGCGGGTGATGCTCTGCCTCGAGCTGCTCGAGATGTCGCTGCGCTACGCCGAGGCCCGGCGGGCCGGGGTGACGCTGCGCCACGACCGCTTCGGGACCGCGCTGCGACCACCTGCTCGATGTACGGCCCGCGGAACGCCCGGTATCATGAGATGACCGCATGAGCATCTCGATCTCCAGCCTGATCTCGCTCGCGCCCGTCTTCGGCGTGGTCGTCGTGGCGATCCTCTCGGCATTCCTGCTCGCCCGCGGCGATGACGCGGCCCGCACGCGCAGCGGTCGCTGAGCCGACCGGAGCGGCCCTTCGCGCGGTCGGCGAGGCGGTGGCCGCGATGGCGGCTGCGCCGTCGCTCGACGCCACGCTGCGCGGCCTGGTGCAGGCGGCGCGGCGGCTCGCGAGCTGCCGGTACGCCGCGGTGGGCGTCCCCGACGGCCACGGCGGCTTCTCGCACTTCATCACCGACGGGATGAGCGACGAGCTGATCGCCGCCATCGGCCCGCTGCCGCGCACCCACGGGCTGCTCGGGGCCATGCTCGAGCGGCCGCTGCCGCACCGGACCGCCGATATCTCACGCGATCCTCGCTTCCGTGGTGGCCGGCAGCGCACCCGCGGATGCGGTCGTTCCTGGGCGTCCCGATCGTCGCGGCGGGCGAGGTCGCAGGCGCCTTCTACCTGACGGACAAGATCGGCGTGGATGAGTTCTCCGACGCAGACCAGGAGCTGATCGAGCTCTTCGCCGCCCACGCCGCCGTCGCGATCACCACCGCGCGCGTGCACGAGCGCAGCCGCGAGCTCTCGGTCGTCGAGGAGCGCAACCGGCTCGCGCGCGACCTGCACGACGCCGTCTCGCAGACGCTCTTCTCGCTCACCCTGACGGCCGAGGCGGCGGCCGAGCTGGTCGACCGCGATCCGGCCGCCGCGCGCGTCCAGCTGCACGAGGTGCGCCGGCTGGCCGACGAGGCCCGCGCCGAGCTGCGCTCGCTCGTGTTCCAGCTGCGGCCGGCCGACCTCGAGGCCGACGGCCTGTTGGCAACGCTGCGAAAGCACGTCGAGGTGATCGGCCGCGTCCATCCAGCGCAGGTCGCCAGTGACCGTGCACGGCGATGCGCCGCCGGCCGCAGGCACCGAGCGCGAGCTCTTCCGCATCGCCCAGGAGGCGCTGCAGAACGCCCTCAAGCACTCCGGCGCCGGCGCGGATCGGCCTCGAGCTCGACCTGGACGCGGCCCGCAGCACGCTCACGGTGACCGACGACGGCGCCGGATTCGATCCGGCCGACCCGCTGCTGCGGTCACAGCACCTGGGCCTGACGGTGATGGCCGAGCGGGCCCGCGCCGTCGGCGGCCGGCTCGAGCTGCGCTCGGCGCCCGGCGAGGGCACGACCGTCCGCGTCGAGGTGCCGCGTGCCTGAGACGCCGATCCGGGTGCTGATCGCCGACGACCACCCGGTGGTGCGCCAGGGCCTGCGCACGTACCTCGAGCTGCAGCCCGACATCGTCATCGCCGGCGAGGTGGGCGGCGGCTTCGAGGCGGCCGCGCAGGCCGAGCGGCTGCGGCCCGACGTCGTCCTGCTCGACATGGTCATGCCGGAGGGCGACGGGATCGAGGCGCTGCGCCGGATCCGGGCGGGCAGCGCGGCGCCGCGGGTCGTGATGCTCACGAGCTTCCCCGCCGACGACCGCGTGCTCGACGCGATGCGCGCCGGCGCGGCCGGCTACCTGCTCAAGGACGCGCAGCCGGCCGAGCTGCTCGCCGCGATCCGCTCGGCCCACGCCGGCGGATCACCGCTGCATCCCGACGCCGCGGCGCGCGTGGTCGGTGAGCTGCGCCGGCCCGCCGCCGGCGGTGTCCAGCTGACCGCGCGCGAGCGTGACGTGCTCACGCTGATCGCCCGCGGGCTGCCGAACAAGGCGATCGCGCTGCAGCTGTCGCTCTCGGAGAAGACGGTGAAGGCGCACGTGTCGGCGATCCTGCGCAAGCTCGACGTGACCGACCGCACCCAGGCGGCGCTTCGCGCGGTGCGCGAGCGGCTCGTCGACGTCGAGGGCGGCTGAGCCGCCGGGCGGTACGCTTGCACGCGGGGGGCGTAGCTCAGGGGATAGAGCAGCAGCCTTCTAAGCTGACGGTCGCAGGTTCGAATCCTGCCGCCCCCGCTCGCCGCTTCGCTCCCGCGTCACGGACGCAATAGACTGGCGCGCATGAGCGCATTCGGCGGCATCGGTAGTCACGAGCACCTCCGGATCTGGGACGGGGTTACGGCGCAGGCCGTCGAGGGCGAGCGCTCGACGCTCGCGATCGTCGACCTCGAGCCGGGCAGCACCGTCACCGAGCACCACCACGACAACGAGCAGCTCGGCATCCTCGTGCGCGGGTCGATGCGCTTCCGCGTCGGCGATGAGATCCGTGACCTCGTTCCGGGCGACACCTGGCGGATCACGAGCCACGTGCCGCACGAGGTGACGGCGGGGCCCGACGGGGCGCTCGCCGTCGAGAGCTTCGCGCCCGCCCGGGCCGACTGGGTCGCGCTCGAGCGCCTCGCCGGCCGCCCGGCGCCGCGGCTCGTCTAGCGCGAGGTGAACCCGCCGTCGAGGACGAGCGCGGTTCCCACCGCGAACGAGCTCTCGTCGCTCGCGAGGTACAGGATCCCGCGGGCCTGCTCGGCCGGATCGGCCACGCGGCCGATCGGCGCCCAGTGGGCGAACTCCTCCCGGGTCGCGACCGGATCCTCGGCGATGCGCAGCTCCTCCTCCAGGAGCGGCGTCTGCGTGATGCCGGGGCAGATCGTGTTCACCCGGACGTTCTGCGCGATCAGGTCGAGCGCGATCGACTTCGTGAACATGATCACCCCCGCCTTGCTGGCGTTGTAGACGGGAGCGTTGGGCTCGCCGACGAGGCCCATCTCGGATCCGACCGTGACGATCGTCCCCCCACCCCCGGCGGTGAGCGCGGGCAGCGCTGCCGAGACGACCGTGTAGATCCCCTTCAGGTTCACGCCGATCACGCGGTCGAACTCCTCCTCGGAGAGCCGGGAGATGCGGGAGCGGCTGGTGATGCCGGCCGCGCAGACGAGGATGTCGAGCCCGCCGAGCACCCTCACCGCCTCCTCGACCATGCGCGCGGCGGCGCCCATGTCCGACACGTCGCCGTGGACGCCCGTGATCGCCGCGCCAGGGCCGGCCGCCTGCAGCACGGCGGCGATCGAGCCCTCGTTGATGTCGCCGATGACGACGCGGCAGCCCTCGGCCAGGAAGAGCTCCGCCGTGGCGCGGCCGATCCCGGAGCCTCCTCCGGTGATCAGCGCGGTCTTGCCGTCGAGCCGTCCCATCTCCCCTCCCCGTGCAGACGTGGTGGTCGCGCACGGCGATGATACGGCGCGGCTGCGGGGGCGGCGCCCGGCCGGGCGGTAGCGCGCGGGACGCGAACCGTGTAGCCTCATTCGCGATCCGCGCCGACACCGGCGCACGAAAGCGTTGCACCAGGTGGCAGGCCACACGCACCACACCAACAGGGCGATTCCACGACGCGACCTCTCCGAGGTGGGCGGCGCGCGCGTGAGCGACCTCGGGCGCGTGCGCCCGGCGAGCCCCAGGTCTTCGACTCGCTGACGGTGTCATGCCGCGGCTGCGGCGGGGTCGATCCCACCGGGCGAGGTGTTCACCCGCTATCCGGTGCCCGACGACAGGCGCCGCGACCTGACGGCGCCGTTCTGCCAGACGTGCCGGCCGATGACCGATGCGACACCCGACGTCGTCGACAGCGCCTCGCCGCAGGATCTGATCAGCGCGCTACGCCGCGGGCTCGAACGTCAGGCCCGCTCAGAACGCGGCGCGGAGGCCGGCGAGGCGGTCTAGGCCTAGGCGGTGCGGGCGAGGGGGACCGCGTGTGCAACCGCGCCCGCGCGCTCGGCGACCAAGGCGGCGGTGCGCAGCTGGGGCAGGCACAGACCCGCGGCCCGGCCGACGAGGATGACGCCCACCGCGGCACCCGCCGAGCGCACCGGAACGGCGGCCACCGTGGGCGGCTCTCCCTGCGAGCAGACGCATCCGTTCGCGAGCGCGGCGTCGATCAGGGTCTGGTGCGGCCGCTCCGGGGTGCCGGCCTGCGGCGCGGCGGTGAAGAAGGCGGCCCAGTCGGCGCCGACCAGCCCGGGCAGCTCGTCGGCGATCAGGAAGGCGGCCTGCTCCGGCGAGGCGCACGCCTGCATGCGGCGCAGCATCGCCTCGATGCGGTCGAGGATCGGGTCGTCGGAGGGGGAGCGGACGAGCATGCCCGCATCCTCGCCGCCGGCGGCGCCCGTGTGAATCCCGGGATCGGAGGAGATCGAGTCACCGCCCCGCGGGCGGCGACCCCACCTAGATGAGGTAGCCACCGGCCAGCGCCCGGAACTCGCGGGTCTGCGTGTAGTCGCGCGGCCGCGTCAGCCGATAGGCCGAGAAGGCGACCGGAACGGCCAGTGCGGCGAGGGTGGCCAACCCGAGGATTCCCGATGATCGCTTCACGGAACGTGCTCCTTGGGAGGGACACGGAGTCATTCGCGTGTATCGGCCGGAGGCCCGGAACCTGTAGCCCCTGCGCCCCGCCCGGGGGATTCAAGGGCCGTGCGGGACCGTGCCGATGAGCAGTCGTCCATGCGCGCCCAGAATTCTCCTGCTCGCGCCACAATCGGCCTCTGCGCTGCTCCCCCCGCAGCGGCCATGCCGCTGCAGACGATGCATGCCATCGACGGCTCTCGCGGCGGTCCGCGCCGACGCCGGCGGCGCACCCCCAGGCGGGCGTCACGCCAGCAGCGTTCACGCTCGTCGACGAGGCGGCCGGCACCGTCGTGCGCGCCGTCCCGCGCGGCCGCATCCTGGGCCGCTGCCCGGCACGACGCCGCTCGGCACACCCACCTGGCTGTGGGCGCTGGCAGACGAGCCGCGACGGTCGCTGGGCGCAGGTCGTCCTGCCGTGGACGCCCAACGGGCGCACCGGCTGGGTGACGCTGCGCGGCCGCCGCGAGCTGCACACGCGCATCTGGGTGCAGGCCGACCTCTCGCGCCGCCGCGTCACGCTGATGCGCGGCTCACGCGCGCTGCCTCGTTCGTGGCCGCCGTCGGCGCGCCGGACTCGCCGACGCCGATCGGCCGTTTCAGCGTCACCGACCCGATCGCGACCGGCGACGCGGGCGGGCCGTACGGCTGGTACGCCTTCGGGCTCTCGGGCCACCAGCCCCACCTGCCGCCCGGGCTGGAGCGGCGGCGACCAGCTGGCGATCCACGGCACGAACGATCCGGCCGTCGCTGGGGACGGCGGCGTCGGCCGGGCTGCCTGCGCGTCTCTGCATCCGCGCTGGCCGTGCTCAAGCGGGCGCTGCGGCCCGGCACGCCGGTCGTGATCCACCCCTAACGTCCGCGGTCCACCCGCACGGTGCGCAGGCCGGCGGCCATCGAGGCACAGGCCGAGCGCGCCGTAGGCGAGGTCGAGCCCGAGCTGCGGGCCGCCGTGCCAGCCGATCATGAGCGTCTCGATCGCGAGCCATGCGAGCAGCACCACGCCCATCGCCAGCGCGGCGGGCAGGGCGAACCGCGGGCGCATGAGCGCCGCGGCGGCGGCGAGCGCCATCCCCCCGCCGATCACGACGAGGAGCAGCAGCCCCGGGACGGTGTAGTCGGGCAGGAGCGTGTGGTCGATCCAGGCCGTGTCGAGGCCCATGCCGTCGCGGACGAGGCCGATGCCGGACGGGATCGCCGGGATCGCCACCGCGAGCTCGATCGCGGCCAGCGCCAGCCGCAGGCGGCGCCCCGGCGTGGGCCACTCCAGCGTGAGCGAGAAGCTCGCTGCCGGAGTCTGCGCCGATGCGGCCATCTCACCACTCCTCCGTCGAGGATGACCGCCGCCGGGGAGTCGAACCCCGGACGCCCGGGTCATGCCGGGCTCGACCGCGATCAGCGGGCGGTGATGCTTCGGGCTCTATCATCGACGCCCGCCGGGCGGCGTGCATCCGGGCGGACACCGATCTGCACGCTCGGGTTTTCCGCGCCCCTGGCCGGATCGGCGGCCATGGGGTGCGCGCGGCCGTGTCGCGTGCGATCGCGGCGGCGATCGCCGTCCCCCACTCCTCGATCTCGTCCCAGTCGCGGAAGTCGCCCTCGGCGACATGCACCGCGCGCGCCACGGTGCGCTGGACGAGGCCGAGCCGGCCGCATCTCGAGCCGGCCCGAGAACAGGCGGTGCTCGCGCGCATGGACAGCGGCGACGAGGTCTTCGACCTTGACCGCCGTCTCGGAGTCCGGTTTGGGCGGGTCGCCGACCGGCCCGCTGCTGAACAGCCACGTCGGCCGCGTGGCGAGCTCGTCGGCATGCGCCTCGACGAACGCCCGCGCGGACTTGACCCAGCCGCCCATGTAGACGGCGCTTCCGACCACGAACGCGTCGTAGCCCGCGAGCGCCGGCGCGTCCTCGATCTCGCAGATGTCCGTCTCGATCCCGCGGCCGGCGATGGTGGCGCCGATCATGTCGGCGATCTCGCGGGTGGCTCCATGCTGGCTGGCGACGGCGACAAGCGCCCTCATCCGACATCACCTCCGGATCTCACCGTTCAGGATCGCTGCGCGGAGCCGCACGCGCATCGGGGCGGGCACCAACCGTCGCGTGGGTTAGTACGGATCGCCGGTCGCCGGCCCAGACTCCCCGGACGGCGGTCCGCGCAGGACGTACACTGGCGCCAGACCCGGGACGTGGCGCAGCCTGGTAGCGCACCTGCTTTGGGAGCAGGGGGTCGTCAGTTCGAATCTGACCGTCCCGACTCGCAGCCCGGTTCTCGACAGGAATGACCGATCACCCAACCGGGTGACGAAGGGGGCGCCTGGCACTCCTACGCTCAGACAGGTGACGAGCGCCCCCATTGAGTGGCTCCCCGCCCCACCCTCGGATCAGGACTGGAGCCCCGAGCGAGACGTCGGGTTCTACCGGCGGATGCCGCTTGTGCTCGACTCGGTACTGCGGGCGCGGACGCTGGAGTCGGTGGTCGCGTCGATCGAGCACGGAGGGCACTACCTCTGGCCGGACGCGGCATTCCGGGTGCATGACGTCCACATCGCCGCGTTGACCGAGGCCGGCCTGGTTGAGGACGCCCGCACGCACATTCCGGTGCACGGCGAGAACACCGCCCTGCGCAACCGGACGCGAATGCGCCGGGTCGACGGCGGCGTGGAGGTGATGGTCTCGCTCGTCGCCCACGGCACCAGGCTCGGCGACGTCGGGCTCGCGCGCGCCGGCGCGGGCGCCTGGATCAACCGTCAGGAACGCGGCCACGTGCGTGCGTACGCCGAGACGTGCTCGTCGGCCCTCTACAGCTGCATGGCCGTCGCCGAGCTGCGCCGGCTCGCCCTGACCGATGCGCTCACCGGCCTTCCCAACCGACGCGCGCTTGATCGCGAGCTGGATCGCATCGACGGTGACGACCGCCGATGCGGCCTGCTCTTCGTGGACGTCGATGGCCTGCGGTCCGCCAACAACACGCTTGGCTACGACGCAGGCAACCTTCTCATCGTCGCGCTCGCACACGCGCTCCGCGAGGCCGTCGGTGAGAGCGACTTCGCCGCCCGTCTGGGTGGAGACGAGTTCGTGGTCGTCCTGAGCGACGCGGCCCGCGCCGAGGCCGTCGCCGAGCAGATCGAGGCCGCCTTCGCTGCCCAGGCTCTCCCCCATGAGGTGGCCACCTGCTGCCGGGGCGCGAGCATCGGAGCGACAGTGCGGCGCACCGACGAGTCCGCCCGTGACCTCGTGCGCCGAGGCGCGGCGCTGATGCGATCGATGAAGGAGACGCGCCGCACCGCTCATGAAACGGGCGCCGAGCGCCGATCTTGGAGGGAGTGAGCGCGGACACTCCCCGCCCCGATGAGGAGGCACTCGGACAGGCACTCGCCACGAGCGATGTGCTTCGCCGCGTCGCGGGCACGACCGCCATCCACATCTACGAGCTGCGCTACGACCCCGACGGCTCCTACGCCTGCACCGCCTTCGTCGGCGCGGGGCTCGAGAGCCTGCTCGGGCCGATTCCGGCGGACGTGGACGAGGAGGAGGCGTGGGAGCGTGCGGTGCATCCCGACGACCGGCTGCTCTACGACGAGTTCTCGCGCTCGTGCCAGCGCGGCGAGCCGGCCGAGGTCGAGTTCCGCCTCGTCGGCTACGACGGCGTCACCCGCTGGGTGTGGGAGCGCGGCCGGCCGCGGCTCCAGGATGGCGTCGTCTACGTCGACGGGGTCGTCGCCGACATCACCGAACGCCGTGAGGCGGCCGACGCGCTGGCCGAGGCCCAGGCCAAGCTCGCCCACCTCGCATACCACGACGCGCTGACGGGTCTGCCCAACCGGCTGCTCTTCCACGAGCACCTCGGCACCGCGCTGCGCCATGCCGAGCGCAACGGCCGCGGGGCGGCCGTGCTCTTCGTCGACCTCGACGACTTCAAGCTCGTGAACGACGGCTTCGGCCACTCGGTCGGCGACCAGGTGCTGTGCGAGGTTGCCGACCGGCTGCGCGGCGCCGTGCGCGCCTCCGACGTGGTGAGCCGGCTCGGAGGGGACGAGTTCCTGATCCTCGTGGCCGATACCGAGGCGGCCCCGGAGGACATCGAACGGGCCGCGCTGCTCGTCGCCGACAAGATCCGGCTGGCCCTGGACACGCCGTTCACGGTCGGCCCGCCCGGCACGGGCACCGAGGTGTACGCCGCGGCGAGCATCGGCATCAGCATCTTCCCGATCGACGCCACCGACGCCGAGGGGATGCTCCGATGCGCGGACATCGCCATGTACCAGACCAAGGAGGCGGCCCGGGCCGGCTCCGAGCCGTACCGCCGCGCCGACGACGGCGACAGGGCCGCCCTGATCGCGACCGCCGCCCGCCTGCGCAAGGCGCTCGATCGCGACGAGATGGTGCTGCACTACCAGCCGCTCGTCGAGCTCAAGAGCGGCTCGCTCGTGGGCGTCGAGGCGCTGATCCGCTGGCGGGACGGCGCCGGCGGCCTCGTGCCGCCGGGCACCTTCCTGCCGCTGGCCGAGCGGATCGGCCTGATGCCCTCGATCTGCGACTGGGTCGTCGAGGAGGCCTGCCGGCAGGCGCGCAGCTGGGCCGAGCGCGGCGTCGACCTGTACGTGTCGGTGAACATGCCGCCCGCGATGTGGCGCCCGGCCGCGACCGATCGCCTGCTCGACCTGCTCCAGGCCTACGGCCTGCACCCGAACCGGCTCATGCTCGAGCTCACGGAATCGGCCGCGATGTCGGATCGCGGGCACATCGAGCCGGCGATGGCCGCGCTCCACCGCCGCGGCCTGAGGCTGGCGATCGACGACTTCGGCACCGGGCACTCGTCGCTGTCGCGGCTGGCGCAGATGCGCGTCACGACCCTGAAGATCGACCGCAGCTTCGTCCGCGACCTGACCACCGATCCGGGGACGGCCGTGCTCGTGAGCGCGATCATCCAGCTGGCCCTGAACCTCGGCCTGCAGCCGCTCGCCGAGGGCATCGAGACCGAGGCGCAGCGCGCGTTCGTCCTCAGCCAGGGCTGCCGGCTGGGGCAGGGCTTCCTCTTCAGCCCCGCCGTTCCCGCCCGCGAGGTGGAAGCCCTCTACTCCGCCCAGCTGCGCCGCGCAGCGTAGGCAAATGTACCGCCAGGGGGTGGCGCATTGCCCCGATCCATGCCAGACTGGCATGAGAATCGGGGGCGATTGGGGGGGTGACGAGATGTCTCGTCGAATGCTCGGTGTGGTGGCGGCATCATTGGTGTGGGTGGTCGTGTTCGCGGCGACCGCTGACGCGGCGGGGTGGCAGGTCGAGTCGAGCGCGAGTCCGAACGCGTACAAGAACTTCCTGGCCGCGGTCACGCGCGTCCCCGGCACCGGCCAGTTCTGGGCCGCGGGGTACACGCTCGACCAGGTCGGTCCCGAGCACAGCCTGATCGAGCACTCGAGCGGCGGCGCGTTCACCGTGTCCCCCATCCCGCGGATGGGGCGCTTCGAGCAGCTGAGCGGCGTCGCCGCGGCGTCGCCCGCGCACGCCTGGGCGGTCGGCGGGAGCTTCGTCAACGCCACGCTGCCCCTGGTCTTCGTGTGGAACGGCACGGCGTGGGGGCGCACGGCCGTCCCGCTCCCGCCCGGCGCAAACGGCGGGACGCTCGCCAGCGTGCGCGCCTTCTCGGCCACCGATGTCACCGCGGTCGGAACGTGGTTCTCGCCCACCACGACGGGCGGCCCGCTGATCGAGCACTGGAACGGGCAGACGTGGACGGCAACCGCCGCGCCCACCCCATCGACCTGCCAGGGCGCGTTCACGTCCGTCGCGGCGGTGCCCGGATCGCCAATGCGGTTCGCGGTCGGCTACTGCACCGGCGCCGACGGCACGTCCGACCAGGCGCTCATCGAGCGGTCATCGGGCGCGCGCTGGTCGATCGTCGCGGCCGGCGCCCCGGCCGGCAGCTCGCTGCAGTCGGTGACGCCCGTGTCGCCCACCGAGGTGTGGGCGGTCGGCTCGGTGATGGCCGCCGACGGCACGAGGCGCACGCTCGCCGAGCGCTGGAACGGCTCGAAGTGGTCGGTCGTGCCGACGCCCGACCCGTCCGCGAACGACTGGCTCCAGAGCGTCGTGCGCGTCCCCGGGACGGCGACGCTGTGGGCGGTCGGATCGGCCGTCACCGCGACCACCAACGTCGGCATCGCCGAGCGGTGGACGGGGTCGGCCTGGCAGGCGGTCACGCCGGTGCAACCCGGCGATGCGAGCAACCTGCAGGGGGTCGCTGCCGCGCCCGGCTCCGTCTGGGCCGTGGGCGACTCCTTCCCCACGGCGCCCGGCTCGGGCCCGGTGACGCGCACGCTGGCCGAGCTGACCACCGGGTAGCACCGCCGGGAACCACGGGCCGGCCGCGGGCGTCCGAGATGCATGCGACGTCTGTGGAGCATGCCCCTGATCGTCGTGCTGGCCGGATGCGGCGCCGGCAGCCATCCCGCGACGACGCAGCTGCCCGACCGCGCCGGCCCGGTCCGGGCCACCTACGTGGTGTCCGCCCCGGTGCTCGAGATGCACGGCACGCAGACTGCCTGCGACGCGATCCTGACGTCGTATCCGCCGGCGGGATGCTCGGGCGTCCCTGTGCGCGGCTACGACTTTGCCCACATCCCCGGCGTCGTCCGTTACGGCGGGATGGGCTGGCAGACACCCGTGCTCCGCCTCACCGGCCGGTGGGACGGGCACGCGCTCGTCGTGAGCCGGGTGGCGGCGACGACCACGGGACAGGCGCCGCCCGACGCGCCGGACGCCTGCCGGGCCGGGCCGCACCCGCGAGGCGAAGCGCTCGCGCGCCGGATCGCACACGACGCCGCCCCCGGCATGCGGCTGATCGCGTTCGGCCCGTGCGGGCGCACGGCATGGGTGCTCGTCCCCGTGGCGGACCGGTCGACCGTCCGGGCGATCCGGCTGCGCTACGGCAAAGGTGTGATCGTCGATGGATGGCTCAGGCGGGCGCGTCGCCAGGCCTCATAGCGTGAAGGCCGCGCCAATCGCGCCCTGCAATCCTGTATCCATGCGATCGGTTCTGGTGGGCATCCTCGCGGCACTCGTCGCGGGCACGACCGCGTGCGGCGGCAGCGGCGCCTCGTCGTCGGCGCCACCCACCTCCCCGCCGCCCGCCTCGAGCGCGCCGGTCGCCCCGCCGCCGACGACCACCGGCCCCGCGTCCGGCAAGAAGATCGTCGTGGTCTACCTCGAGAACCACAACTCCTCCGAGATCTCCGGCCAGCCGTGCTGCCCGTACGAGACGAAGCTCGCCCACCAGGGCATCCAGTTCACGAACTTCTACGGCGTCGCCTACCCGTCGAAGCCGAACTACCTGGCGTTCGGCGGCGGGAGCACGTTCGGCCAAGCGGGCAGCGATGACCCGCTGCCGCTGATCACCGCCCCGAGCGTGTTCGGCCAGATGTCGGCCGCGGCGGTCGACTGGAAGGCGTGGGCCGAGAGCTACCCCGGCGGCCCCGGCCACTGCTACCTGCAGCCAACGGCGTCGAACTACGCCATGCGCCACGTCGCCCCGCTGCTCTTTGCCGACGTCGGTCAGACGGCGCTCTGCGACCACGTATCGGCGACCGAGCCGAGCACACTCCCCCAGTTCCTGTGGGTGACGCCCAACATGTGCAACGACGATCACGACTGCCCACCTTCGAGCGGAGACGCGTGGCTGGCCGCGCACGTGCCCGCCTGGCTCGCACAGGGGGCCGAGGTGTTCATCACCTACGACACGGGCGACCCCGACACGACCCACGGCGGCGGGCACGTGTACGCCGTGCTCGTCGGCAAGGGCATCGCACCGGCGACGAACGGCGCGCTGATGGATCACTACAGCGCGCTGGCGGGCGTCGAGAAGGCGTTCGGGCTCCCCCTGCTGGGCGAGGCGAAGGGCGCCACGCCCGTCCCGTTCTGATCATCTAGAGCACGAACCGCTCCGCCGTGGGCACACCGCCGGCGAAGCGGTCGAGCGCGAACCCCCGCAGGTCGAGCGTCGGAGCGCGGCCGGCGACGAGCTCGGCCAGGTGCTCGCCGATCGCCGGGCTCTGCATCACCCCGTGGCCGGAGAAGCCGGTCGCAAAGAAGAACCGCGGCACCGCGGGCGCCGCACCGACGATCGCGTTGTGGTCGGGGCTCATGTCGTAGTAGCCCCACCACGACGACCGCACGGCCAGCTCGGCCATCAGCGGCAGGCGCCGGATCGCCGGCTCGGCGAGGTCCTCGATCGACCCCGACCGGCCCCCGAAGAGCAGGCCGTGCTCCTCGCGGGTGACGTAGAACCCTGATCCGAAGTCCGATACGAGCGGAAGCGTGTCGGCCAGGCCGCCGTCGTCGTCGCAGAAGCACACCCAGTGCACCTCGCCGCGCACCGGCAGCTCGAGCCCGACGTGGGTGCTGACCTCGTTCGACCATGCACCGGCGGCGCAGACGACGGTGTCGGTCGCGATCGTGCCCGCCGTTGTCTCGACCGCCGTGATCGTTCCACCCATCGTGCGGATCCCCGTCACCGCGCAGCCCTGACGCACGCGCACCCCCCGCGCGGCGGCGGCGCCGGCGTAGCCGCGCACGAGCGCCTCGGGCACGAGCCGGCCGTCGGCTGGGCAGTAGGTGGCGGCGATCAGGCCGTCGAGGTCGAGCTGCGGCACCATCGCCCCCGCCTCGGCGGGCGTCAGCTCCCGCGAGGGGACGCCGAGCGCGTGCTGGACGGCGAGCGCGGCCCGGAAGTGGGCGACGTCGTCGAGCGCGTCGAGCAGGATCAGATAGCCGTGGCGGCGCAGCTCGATGTCGACGTCGACGCCGCACGCCCCCATGATCTCGGGGAACCGCTCGAGCTCGGCGATCGCCCGCCGGCACGTGCGGATGTTCACCTCGTCGCCGAACTGCAGCCGGACGCCCCCGACCGCCTTGCCCGTCGAGCCCGAGCCGAGCTGGTCGCGCTCGACCACGACGACGTCGCGGATGCCGAGCTCGGTGAGGTGGTAGGCGGTGCTCGCGCCGACCGCGCCGCCACCGACGATGACGACGTCGGCACGCTCGTCGCTAGGCATCCGCGCCGCTCCCCGCGAAGTCCTCTCGGTGGTCGGCCAGGAAGGCCGCGAGCGACTGCGGGCGGCCGCCCGAGCAGCTGCGGCAGATCGCGCGCGACCGCGAGCTCGCCGGGTGCATACGCCTCGGCGATGTGGGCGAGGTCGAACGCCCGCCAGCCCGGGACGCCGGCGGCGCGCAGCTCGGCCTCGAGGTCGCCGGGCGCAGCCGCCACGTAGCGCACCGGCCGGCCCGTGACGCGCGCGATCGCCGCGGCCACGTCGGCGTAGCCGAGCGCCTCGGGGCCGGTCAGAGCGTACGTGTGCCCCGAGTGCGCCGCGGGCGCGAGCAGCGCCGCGGCCGCGGCGGCGCCGACGTCGCGCGTGTCCACGAGCGGGATGCGGGCCTCGCCGAGGGGCGCCCTGAGCGTGCCGGTCGCCCGCACCGCGGCGGTCGACCGCAGCAGGTTCTGCATGTACAGGTGCGGCCGCAGCAGGGTCCATGCGGCCGATCCCGCGCGGACGCGCGCGTCGACCTGCTCGTGCTCGCGCATGAGCGCGATCGGCGAGCCGGCCCGGGCGCCGATGGCCGAGAGCCTGACGACATGCCCGACGCCCGCCGTCTCGGCGTGGGCGAGCACGCGCTCGTGCTGGGCGACCGACTCCGGGCCGTCCCGACCCGCGAGCAGCATGGCGTCCACGCCGCGCAGCGCGCGCTCGAGGGAGGCGTCGTCGTCGAACGAGCCCCGCACGATCTCGTCCCCGTCAAGCCCCTCGGCGGCCGCCGGCTCGCGCACGAGCACCCGCACCTGCGCGCCCGCCCGAACGAGCTCTCGCGCGGCCTGCCCGCCCACCTGACCCGTCGCTGCGGTGACCAGGATCATCGCGCCATGTTATATGGTATTACCGTAAAGATGGACGCCCTCCCGGAAGGACACCCGTGACCGGCCAGTATCCCGCCGCCGCCGTCTACGCGCTGCCGCCCACGCGCAACACGCTGCCGCTCGACTACGCGCCCGGCTCGCCCGAGCGCGCCGCGGTCGATGCCGAGCTCGTGCGCATCGCGTCCGAGACGCCGGAGCTGCCGCTGCGCATCGGCGGCGAGGACGTGTTCACCGACCGGCGTCATCCGGTGGTCGTCCCGCACCGGTTCGGGCACGTCCTGGCGCACGCGCACTGGGCGGGCCCCGACGAGGTGCGCCGCGCGATCGCCGCCGCCGGCGAGGCCTGGCACGACTGGTCGCGCCTGGCCTGGGAGGACCGCGCGGCCATCTTCCTGCGCGCCGCCGAGCTCGCCCGCGGCCCGTGGCGGGCAACCCTGAACGCCGTCGCGATGCTCGATCTGAGCAAGACCGTGCACGAGGCCGACATCGACGCGGCGTGCGAGACGGCCGACTACCTGGCGTTCCACGCCCGCTACATGCGCGAGATGTACGAGATGCAGCCCGACTCGCTGCTTCCGGGCGTGTGGAACCGGGTCGAGTACCGGCCGCTCGAGGGGTTCGTGATGGCGATCTCGCCGTTCAACTTCCTGTGCCTGGCGATGCTCGCCTACGCGCCGGCGATCATGGGCAACGTCGTCCTCTGGAAGCCCGCCGAGCAGGCCGAGCTCTCGGCCTGGTACGCGCACAAGCTGCTCGAGGCGGCGGGCCTGCCGCCCGGCGTGATCAACCTCGTGTTCGGCGACGGGCCCGAGATCGGCCGGGTGGCGCTGGCCGACCCCGACCTCGCGGGCGTCAACTTCACCGGCTCGGGTGAGGCGTTCCAGGACATCTGGCGCACGGTCGGCATGAACATCGCCCGCTACCGCAGCTACCCACGCCTGGTCGGCGAGACCGGCGGCAAGGACTTCATCGTCGCCCACGCGAGCGCCGACCTCGATGCCCTGGCGACGGCGATCGTGCGCGGCGCGTTCGAGAACCAGGGCCAGAAGTGCTCCGCGGCGTCGCGGACATACGTGCCCGAGAGCCTGTGGCCGGCGCTGCGCGGACGGCTCGAGGCCGAGGTGCCGCAGCTCGTGGTCGGCGACCCGGCCGATCCGCGCGTCTTCGTCGGCGCCGTGATCGACGACGCCGCCCTCGCCCGGCAACGAGCGGCGATCGCCGACGCGCGGTCAGGCGCAGACAGCGAGGTCGTCGTCGGCGGGCAGGTCGACGACGCGACGGGCTGGTTCGTGCATCCGACGGTCGTCGAGACGCGCGACCCGCAGTCGCCCCTCCTGCGCGACGAGCTGTTCGGCCCGATCATGACCACCTTCGTCTACCCGGACTCGCGCTGGACGCAGCTGCTCGAGCAGGTCGATCGCCAGAGCCCCTACGGCCTCACCGGCGCGGTCTTCGCCGACGACCGCTACGCCGTCGCCGACGCACACGCCGCACTGCGCCACGCCGCAGGCAACGTCTACATCAACGACAAGCCGACCGGCTCCGTGGTCGGGGCGCAGCCGTTCGGCGGCTCGCGCGCGTCGGGCACGAACGACAAGGGCACCTCGATCTGGAACCTCAGCCGCTGGGTGACGATGCGCACGACGAAGGAGACGTTCCTGCCGCCGCGCGACTGGCGCTACCCGTCGAACGCCGCTCCCGGAGACGGGCGATAGCGACCGCCGCGGCGAGCTTCGGCGAGGCGCTCCGCGCCGAGGGCGTCGAGGTCGCGGCGTGGGTGCCCGACAAGCGGCTCGCGCCGATCGCCGAGGCGCTCCAGGCCGGCGACGTGCCCCTGCGCACGCTCACGCGCGAGGACGAGTGCGTCGGCTACGCCGCCGGGTTCCGGGCGGCCGGCGGACGGCCGCTCGTCCTCTTCCAATGCTCCGGGCTCGGCAACGCGATGAACGCGATCGGCTCGCTCGCCGTCCCATATGGCTACGGCTTCCCGCTGATCCTGTCGATGCGCGGCACGCTCGGCGAGAGCAACCCGGCGCAGGTGCCGCTCGGCCGCAGCAGCGCCGACATGCTCGCGCTGCTCGGCATCCAGAGCTTCCCCGTGCGTGCGGTCGCAGACGTCGCCGCCGTCGTCGCCGGCGCGGCCCGGCTGGCCTACGACGCGCGCCAGGTCGCGGCGATCATCCTCGAGCCCGGGCTCGAGGGCTAGCGTGAACCCGCTCGCCGCGGTCCGGGCGGTGCTGGCGGCGGCGCCGGACGCGCTGCACGTCGCGTCGCTCGGCACGGCCACATCGGCGCTGCGGGCGGCGAGCGGCGACGGTCCGCACCTGTACATGGGCGGCGCCATGGGAACGGCGCTGATCGCCGCGGTCGGCGTGGCCGAGAAGCGCCCCGATCGCGACGTCGTCGCGATCCTCGGCGACGGCGAGACGCTGATGGGCGCGGGGTCGCTGTGGTCGCTCGCCGGGATCCGGCCGCCCAACCTCCTCGCCGTCGTGCTCTGCGACGGCCACTACACCATCACCGGCGGCCAGCCGCTGGGCACGCCGACCGCGTTTGCGGAGGTCGCGCGCGTGCTCGGCCTCGCCGCGGCCGTCGCCACGGACGCGGCCGCGATCGGCGCCGAGATCGCCCGCCTGCCCCGGCCCGGGCTGCTCGAGGTCCGCTACGACGAGCGCACGGCGCCGGGCCCATCGCCGTTCGTCGACCCACCGGCGGTGCGCATGCGGTTCGAGGCGGCCGCCTCGGCGCCTGGGTAGAGTCGGGGCGATGCCCGAGCTGCAGCGCCTGCGCGCCGACCACGCCGCGGCGGTGCTCGCCTTCGAGCTCGAGAACCGGGCCTACTTCGCCGCCTCGGTCTCCGACCGGGGCGATGCGTTCTTCGACCGCTTCGCCGATCACTACCGTGCGCTGCTGGCGGAGCAGGACGCCGGCATCGGCGTGTTCCACGTGCTCGTCGCCGAGGATGGCTCTGTGTTGGGCCGGTTCAACCTGCTCCTCGCCGCGGACGGCACTGCGGAGCTCGGCTACCGGGTCGCGCAACGCGTCGCCGGCCGCGGTGTGGCGACCGGGTGCGTCCAGGAGCTGTGCCGGCTGGCGGCGATGCGGTACGGGCTGCAGACGCTCA
>CAVXEE010000005.1:0-443511 GCA_963760755.1 uncultured Actinomycetes bacterium
CCCGACGCGATCACCGAGGCGTAGCGGACGCCGAAGACCGGGATGCCGACGGTGTCAGCCGCGCGCGGGTGCTCGCCGACCGCGCGGATGCGCAGCCCGATCGGGGTGTGGAAAGAGCAGCACGTGGACGGCGACGATGAGCACGAACAGGAGCCAGATCATCAGGTTCAGCGCCGAAGACGCCCGCGATGCCGGGGATGCTGCGGACGCCGGGGATGCTCACGTCGGGCACCATCGAGATGTTCGCCGGGGTGCCCTGGTCGCCGTAGACGTCGATGAACACGTAGCCGGTGATGCCGAGCGCGAGGAAGTTCATCGCCGTCCCGATCACGATCTGGTCGGCGCGCAGATGGATCGTGAAGATGGCGTGGATGAGCGCGAGCAATCCCGCCGGCGATCATGGCCACGAGCAGGCCGACCGTCCACGTCCCGCTCCACGCCGCCGCCCAGATGCCGAAGAACGCCCCCATCAGCATCATCCCCTCGAGGCCGATGTTGACGACGCCGGAGCGCTCGCACATGACGCCGCCGATGGCGGCAAAGCCGAGCGGCGTCGCGTACTGCAGGGTCGACGCGAACAGGCCCGAGTTGACGATGTCGCCGAGCGTCGCGGTGCTGCGGCCCTGCGCCCAGATGGCGAGCAGCACGGCGACGATCGCGACGGCGACCGCCCAGCCGCCGATGCGCCACTCGCGCGCCTGCAGCGCGTACGCGCCGCAGCCGACGCCGACGAGCGCGAGCGCCACCGGCGCGCCCTGCGCGCGCACCTCGAACGGCGGCAGCGCGAGCCACAGCGCGACGAGTCCGGCGACGATCCCGGCGAGGCCGACGGCGCGCGCGCCGGTCGGCACCCGTGCGCGGATCGTCTCGGCGACGGCGCTCACAGCGCCTCCTCCCGCAGGCTCGCGTCCAGCCGCGGCGCCGGCCGCGCCCGCCGTGCCCGCCACGCGTAGACGAGCAGGAGCTCGGCGCCGACGAACAGCACGATCAGCCCCTGGATGATGGTCGCCAGGTTGCTCGCGAGCTCGGGCGGGAACACCGACGGGTCGAGCGCGCGCGTCGAGGTGCCCACCTCGAGGCCGCCGAAGAGGAGCGCCGCGAGCAGGATGCCGACGGCGCGCCCGCGGCCGAGCAGGGCCACGGCGATGCCGATGAACCCGATCTGGCTCACCTGGATGTCGTTCGTCGCGACCGAGAACTCCCAGCCGAGGATGTCCATCGCGCCGGCGAGCCCGGCGAACGCGCCCGAGATCGCGAGCGCGACGATGAAGTTGCGCGCGACCGAGATGCCGCCGTAGCGGGCCGCCTCGGGGTTGAAGCCGACCGCCCGCACCTCGAACCCGAGCGTGGTGCGGTTGACCACGAACCAGTAGACGACCAGCGAGGCGAGGGCGATGAAGATGCCGGCGTGCAGGGGCTGGAGCGTGCCCCAGATCGCCGGCAGCTGGGCCGAGCTCGCGACCGGGTTCGACGCCGGCACCGACCGCTGCGAGCCCTGCAGCGGGCCGCCGAGCTCGAACAGGTACTGGCTGCCGAAGATCGCGATCCAGTTCAGCATGATGGTCGAGATCACCTCGTGGGCCCCCACCGACGCCTTGAGCGCGCCTGCGATCCCGGCCCAGAAGGCTCCGCCGAGCATGGCGGCGAGCAGCGCCAGGAAGATGTGCAGCGGCTTGGCCATGCCGGCGAAGTGCAGGCCGACCCACAGCGAGCAGACGAGGCCGACGATGTACTGCCCCTGCCCGCCGATGTTGAACATGCCGCAGCGGAACGCGAAGGCGACCGCGAGCGCGGTCAGGATCAGCGGCGTCATCGCGATCAGCGTCTGCTGCAGGTTGATCGCGGCGAAGATCTTGGCGTTCCCGGACGTCCACGGAAACACGTAGTTCAGGCCGGTGCCGTCGAAGATCGCCTTGTACGCCGTGAGCGGGTTGCGGTGCGCGGCGAGGACGGCCAGGCCGCCGACGAGGAAGGCGAGCAGGGTGGTGCCGATCGGCAGGATCACTCCCTCGACGCGCGGGCTCAGCCACGCGGCCACGCGCTCCCAGCCGCGCTCGGGCGTGTGCTCGTCGCTCATGCCGCGCTCTCCCTGCCGCCGCCGGCCATCGCCACGCCGAGCTCGAGCTCGGTCACGTCCGGCCCGTACTCGGCCACGATCTGGCCGCCGTACATGACCAGGATGCGATCCGAGAGGCCGAGGATCTCGTCGAGCTCGAAGCTGACGAGCAGGATCGCGCGGCCGCGGTCGCGCTCCTCGACCAGGCGGCGGTGCACGAACTCGATCGCGCCCACGTCGAGGCCGCGCGTGGGCTGCGCGGCCACGAGCAGCTGCGGGTTGTCGGAGACCTCGCGGGCGATCACGACCTTCTGCTGGTTGCCGCCCGAGAGGGCGCCGGCCAGCGTCTGCGGGCCGCCGCCGCGGACGTCGTACTCGTCCAGGAGCCCGCGCGCGCGGGTCACGAGCTTGCCGGGCGCGAGGATGCCGAAGTGCGACGCCGGCTGCTTGCGGTAGTCGTGCAGGGCCAGGTTCTCGGCCAGGGTGAACTCGAGCACGAGCCCGCGCCGGTGGCGATCCTCGGGGATGTGGCCGACGCCGGCCTCGAGGCTCTCCTTGGCGTTCGCGTGCGAGATGTCGTGTCCGGAGAGGGTGATGGTGCCGGCGGTCGGCCGGCGCAGACCCGTGATCGCCTCGACGAGCTCGGCCTGGCCGTTCCCGTCGACGCCCGCGATGCCGACGATCTCGCCCTGGCGCACGCCGAGCGAGGCGCCGCGCACCGCCTCGAGGTCGCGGTCGTCGAGCACGTGCAGGTCGGAGACCTCGAGCACCGGCCGCTCGGGGTGGCTCGGCTGCTTCTCGACGCGCAGGAGCACCTCGCGGCCGACCATGAGCCGGGCCAGGCTCTCCTCGGTCGCGCCCTCGCGCGGCACCGTCGCGACCGCCTTGCCGCGTCGCAGCACGGTGATGCGGTCGGCCAGCTCGAGCACCTCGCCGAGCTTGTGGGTGATGAAGATGATCGACGTGCCCATGTCGCCGCGCAGGGTGTTCAGGATGCGGAAGAGGTCGGACGCCTCCTGCGGCGTCAGCACCGCCGTCGGCTCGTCGAGGATCAGGATGTTGGCGTTGCGGTAGAGCGCCTTGATGATCTCGACCCGCTGCTGCTGGCCGACCGAGATCTCCTCGACGCGGGCGTCGGGGTCGACCGCGAGCCCGAGCTGGTCCGAGACCGAGAGCACGCGCTTGCGCGCCTCGCGGATGTCGAGGAAGGGGCCGCTGCGCGGCTCGGACGCGAGCACGACGTTCTCGGCCACGGTCATGACCGGGATCAGCATGAAGTGCTGGTGCACCATGCCGATGCCGGCGTCGATCGCGTCGCGGGGCGACCCGATCCGTACCGGCTTGCCGTCCATGCGGATCTCGCCGGCGTCGGGCTGGTACAGGCCGTAGAGCACGTTCATCAGCGTCGACTTGCCGGCGCCGTTCTCGCCGAGGAGCGCGTGCACCTCGCCGGGCAGGAGCTCGAAGTCGACGCTGTCGTTCGCCACCAGGCTGCCGAAGCGCTTGGTGATCCCGCGCAGTTCCAGTGCTGGATGCTCGGCCATCGCGATGCGTGCCGGGGGCGGGCCGTATGGGCCCGCCCCCGGCGGTCGGTCACTTGACGGTGTCGGGCGGGACGATCGCCCCGGACTCGACCTGCTGCTGGATCGCCTTCAGCTTGGTCACGTCGGCCGCCGGCACCTTGGAGCTGATCGCGCCGATGCCTGCGCCGCCGTTCTGCGCGGTGAAGAAGTCGGTCGTGCCACCCTTGAAGGTGCCGTTCGTGATCTCCTTGACCGTGTCGAACACGGCCACGTCGACCTTCTTGATCGCGCTCGTCAGGATGAACGGGCCCAGGTAGGCCTGGTCGGCGTCCACGCCGACGCCCCAGACGCCCTTCTCCTTGGCCGCCGACAGCGCGCCGAGACCGCAGCCGCCCGCGACCTGGAAGACCACGTCGGAACCCTGCGAGATCTGGTTCAGCGCGAGCTCCTTGCACGCGGCCTGGTTGGTGAAGCTCTGCGAATACGCGTTCAGCTCCTTGACCTTCGGGTTGGCCTTCTTCGCACCCGCGATGAACCCGGCGATGTAGTGGTCGACCGGCGGGATCTTCTGGCCGCCGACGGTCGAGACGACGTTCGTCTTCGTGACGAGACCGGCCAGGTAGCCGGCCATGTAGCCGCCGTCCTGCTCGTGGAAGAGCAGGCTCTTCAGGTTCGGGATCGGCTTGGCCGGCCCCGAGTCGATGATCGCGAACTGGGTGTTCGGGAAGGCGGCCGCGGCCTTCTCGACGGCGCTCTCCATCAGGAATCCGACCGCGATCACGAGCTTGTCGCCGCTCTGCGCCGCGTGCTGCAGGTTCGGGATGTAGTCCGCGGCCGAGTTCGACTGCAGCACGTCGGGCTTGATGCCGAGCTGCGACGCGGCCCGCTGCACCCCGACGTAGGCGAGGTGGTTGAAGCTGCGGTCGTTCAGGCCGCCGATGTCGGTGACGAGCCCGACCGAGATCTTCGGCGCGCTCGAGCTCGCCGGGGCCGAGCCGCCCCCGCCGCTGCTGCCGCCGCTCGAGCTGCTCCCGCATGCCGTGGCTCCGACGACCACGGTCACGATGATCGCCGTCCACACGAGCCGGCCGGGTCTACGCAAACCCTTCACGAGTTCTCCCTTTGGTTGCCCTTCGACAAGACCCAGCGATGCTACCCCTCGCGCCGCCGCCGTGCATACCGACCGCGACCCGGATCGCTCAGGCGGTCAGCTCGCTCACCGCCTCGCCGAACACCGCAGTGTGGCGGTCGACGTCGGCGGCGACGGTCGCGGGTGACATGAGCGCCATGTTGTGGAACGGCGTCATCAGCACCCCGCGGTTCAGGGCGTACAGATGCATGAAGCGGTCGAGATCGGGGTCCATCGACGCGGCCGCCTCACCGCCCGTGCGCGGTCGGGTGCGCTGAAAGCCGTACTCGGCCCGGCAGCCCAGGCGGGTGATGTACCAGTCGAGGCCGGCGGCGCCGATCGCGTCCTGCACGCCGTCGGTGAAGCGCTCCGCGAGCGGGATCATGCGCCCGAAGGCCTCGGCGGTCAGCACGTGCTCGAGGGTGGCGCGCATCGCCCGCAGCGAGAGCGCGTTCCCGGCCAGCGTCCCGCCGATCCCGCCCACGTCGACCGGTCCCTCCGGCAGCGCCGCGATCACGCGCGCGGTGGTCTCCTCGCTCATGCCGTACGCGGCGGCGGGGATGCCGCCGGCGAGCGGCTTGCCGACGGTGAGGAAGTCCGGCTCGAGGTCGTATGCACGCGTATACCCGCCCGGCCCGGCGCAGAGCGTGTGCGTCTCGTCGATCACGAGGAACGTCCCGTACCGGGTGCAGAGCTCGCGCACGGCGCGGTGGTACCCCTCGTCGGGCAGGACGATGCCGATGTTCGTGAGCGCCGGCTCGAACAGGCAGCAGGCGACGTCGCCGTGGGCGAGCTCGCGCTCGAGCGCGTCGAGGTCGTTGATCTCGACCACCCGGGTGGTCTGCGGCGGCGGCACCGCCGGGCCGATGTTGTTCGGTCGCGTCTGGGGCCTGCCGGTCGCATCGAGCGTGATGAACGTCTCGTCGACCGAGCCGTGGTAGCACCAGTTGTGGACGAGGATCTTGGGCCTGCCGGTGGCCTGGCGGGCGAGCCGGATCGTGAACCGGTTCGCGTCGGTGGCCGTCAGCGCGAACTGCCAGATCGGCAGGCCGAAGCGGGCGCTGAACTCCTCGGCGCAGGCGATCGCGTCCTCGGTCGGCAGCATCAGCGTCGTGCCCTTGCGCACCTGGTCGCACACGGCGTCGGCGGTCGCCGCCGGCGCATGGCCGGTCATGGCGCCGGTGTCGCCGAGGCACAGGTCGACGTACTCGATCCCGTCGACGTCGGTGAAACGCGCGCCGGACGCCTCGGCGACGAAGACCGGGAACGCGCCCGCCCACTCGACCATCCAGTGCATCGGCACGCCGGCCAGGAGCGAGCGCCCGGCGCGCGCGTGCAGCGCCTGCGAGCGCGGGTGCAGCGCGACGAACCGCTCCTCCTCGCGCACCTGCAGCCGGGCCAGCCGGTCGCGGTCGACGGTACCGCCGCTCACCGGCGTGTGTGCTTTTGGCGAATCACGTTCCGTGTATCCTGCCTGATCGGCGCCGGTGGCGGTGCCGTGGATCGAGGAGACCTCCCGTGGCGAAGTCCGGTGTCCGCGTCCTGGTCACGCTTGCGTGCCAGGACTGCAAGCGGCGCAATTATCAGACGAACAAGTCCAAGCGAAACTCGCCCGACCGGATCGAGTTCTCGAAGTACTGCCGCTGGTGCGGGCACCACACGCCGCACCGGGAGACGCGCTAACTCGTATGGCGAAGAGCACGTCGCGCAGGGGAAGGCCCGCGGGCGCCAACCGCCGCTCGGTGAGCGCGCCGCTGGCGGGCAAGCCCAAGAGCCAGTCGGGCGGCGAGGTCGACCGCCGGCGCGGGCTGCGCGGGCTGATCGGGTTCATCGGCGAGGTGCGCGCCGAGCTCGCCAAGGTCGATTTCCCCAACCGGCAGCAGACGTGGCAGTCCACGATGGTCGTCATCGCGGCGTGTGTGTTCGTGGGCGGATACCTCTACGGGCTCGATCAGATTTTCGCCCATCTCGCCACCAAACTGGTAAATCTGCAAAAGTAGGGACACAATGTTCCGCTGGTATGTGATCAACACCTATTCCGGGCACGAGAACAAGGTCAAGACCAATCTCGAGCACCGGATCAAGTCGATGAGCCAGGAGCAGGTCGTGCGCCGGGTCGTCGTCCCGACCGAATCCGTGGTCGAGACCAAGGACGGCCAGAAGGTGCAGACCGAGCGCAGGCTCTGGCCCGGCTACGTGCTCGTGAACATGGACCTGACCGACGACGCCTGGATCCTGGTGAAGAACACGCCGGGCGTGACCGGGTTCGTCGGGTCGCAGAACAAGCCGGTGCCGCTGAGCCAGCCCGAGGTCGACCGCATGCTGCACACGGCGGTCGCCCAGGCCGAGCAGAAGACCAAGGCCAAGGCCGAGTTCTCGATGGGCGACAGCGTCAAGATCACCTCGGGGTACCTGGCCGACTTCGACGGCGAGATCGCCGAGATCAACGAGGACCAGGGCAAGCTCAAGGTGCTCGTGTCGATCTTCGAGCGCCAGGTGCCCGTCGAGCTCGAGTTCGACAAGGTGAAGAAGATCTAGGGCCGTTCCGGCCCAGATCTTCTTCACTCGGGACAGTGCTCCGAACACCGCCGCCGGCGGTGTTTCCGTGCCGCGACGTCCGTGCGTTCGGAGGGCTGTCCCACCCCGGCCGCTCCTGCGGAGAGACAACCAGCCGGTGAGGGCGTGACCGGTCCGCCCCTGCCACGGGTGGCAGCGGTCAGCCTTCGAGGCCCCGCGTCTCCGCCGGGCTAGTATTCGCGTCCGCCCAAAGCAACCGTGGGAGCCTTAACCGGCGCTTGCACCACACGAGAGGTGAGACATGGCGAAGAAGGTCATCAAGGTCATCAAGCTGCAGATCCCGGCCGGCCAGGCCAACCCGGCGCCGCCGGTGGGGCCGGCGCTCGGCCAGCACGGGGTCAACATCATGGAGTTCTGCAAGGCGTTCAACGCCGCCACGCAGGGGTCGAACGCAGGGCGGATCACGCCCGTCGAGATCAGCGTGTTCGAGGATCGCTCGTTCACGTTCATCACCAAGACCCCGCCGGCGGCCGTGCTGATCCGCGAGGCGCTCAACATCGACAAGGGCTCGGGCGAGCCGAACCGCAACAAGGTGGGCACGCTCAGCCGCGACCAGCTGCGCCAGATCGCCGAGACGAAGCTGCCCGACCTGAACGCCAACGACGTCGACGCCGCGATGCACATCATCGCCGGCACCGCCCGCTCGATGGGCGTGGAGGTGAGCGCCTGATGGCCGGCAAGAAGTACGCGAGCGCACGCGCCCAGGTCGACCGCGAGCACGTCTACCCGCCGCTCGAGGCGGTGCGCACGCTGAAGTCGCTCGAGACCGCGAAGTTCGACGAGACGGTCGAGGTGCACCTGCGGCTGGGCGTGAACGTGCGCCACGCCGACCAGCAGCTGCGCGGCACGCTGTTCCTGCCGCACGGCACCGGGCGCGAGGTGACCGTGGCGGTGTTCGCCCAGGGCGAGAAGGCCAAGGAGGCCGAGGACGCCGGCGCCGATCACGTCGGCGCGGACGACCTCGCCGCGCGCGTGCAGGAGGGCTTCACCGACTTCGACGTCGCCATCGCCACGCCCGACATGATGGGGACGGTCGGCCGGCTGGGCCGCATCCTGGGCCCGCAGGGCAAGATGCCGAGCCCGAAGGCCGGCACGATCACCTTCGACATCCAGAAGGCCGTGTCCGACATCAAGGCCGGCAAGATCGAGTACCGCACCGACCGCACGGGCATCATCCACGTCGCGATCGGCAAGAAGTCGTTCGAGGAGAAGGCGCTCGTCGAGAACTACGGCGCGGTGCTGGACGAGATCCTGAGGGCGAAGCCGGCGGCGGCCAAGGGCCGGTACCTGCGCTCGATCACGATCACCTCGACGATGGGTCCGGGCGTGAAGGTCGATACGGGCCGCGTCCGCGACCTGCTCGAAGAGGGCGCGCCCGCCTGATGAGAACCGGGGACAGTCCCCGGACGGGGACTGTCCCCAACACTGCTCCATCTCCACAGCGTCGGCTACAGTTCCGCCGCAAACCTGTCCGCGCCAGAGACCGTCGGGGCCCCCGGGCTCAAACCTCACACCCGACCGAGGCCGGTGCTCGTGCACGTCACCACGTGCGCTCGCGTCGCCTCACGGCGGACGCGAGATCGCATGAAGGAGGTGAACCGTGCGCTTAGAGCAAAAGGAGCGGGTGGTCGAGCGGCTGACCGAGCGCATGCGGGAGGCGCCCGCGATGATCGTCACCGATTACCGCGGCCTGACCGTGACGCAGGTGGCCGACGTCCGCCGCTCGTTGAGCGAGGCCGGGGCGACGTTCCACGTCGCCAAGAACACGCTCGCCCGGATCGCGGCAACACAGGCCGAGCGACCTGACCTGATCGCGCTCCTCGAGGGGCCGACGGCGATCGCATTCGTCGCCGACGACCCGGCCGCCGCCGCCAAGAAGCTGTCGGACATCGCCCGGCAGACACGCATCCTGCAGGTGCGGGGAGCGGTGATGGACGGCCAGACGCTGTCGGCGGACGACGTCCGCGCGCTGGGCGACCTGCCGCCGAAGGACGTGCTGCAGGCCCAGGTGGTCGGTGCGATCGCAGGCCCCGTCCAGGGTGCCTACAACGTCCTGGCGGCGCCGCTGCGGGAGTTCCTGGTCGTGATCGACCAGTACATCGAGAAGCGACAGGCGGCCGAGGCCGCCTAGACCGGAAGAGGAGAGAGACATGGCTGTGACACCCGAGCAGCTCGAGGAGATGACGGTCCTCGAGCTCGTGGAGCTGAAGAAGGCGCTCGAGGAGCGCTGGGGCGTTTCCGCGGCCGCGGCGGCGCCGATGATGGTGGCCGCGGCGGGCGGCGGCGGCGGCGAGGCCGCCGCCGAGGAGGAGCAGACGGCGTTCGACGTCATCCTCACCAACGCCGGTCAGAGCAAGATCCCGGTGATCAAGGTGATCCGTGAGATCACCGGGCTCGGCCTCAAGGAGGCCAAGGCGGTCGCCGACGAGGCGCCCGGGCCGGTCAAGGAGGGCGTCGCCCGCGAGGAGGCCGACCAGATGAAGGCCAAGCTCGAGGAGGCCGGGGCCACCGTCGAGATCAAGTAGCGCGAAACCGGGGAGGGCGCGGCCGCCGCGCCCTCCCCGTCACCTCGCGCCGCTTCGCCGGCCCCCGCACCGATACAATGTCCGCTGTGGAAAAGGCCGCCTGCACGCTCCCCTATACGGCGATCCGGAAGAAGCCCGGCGAGGATTCCGAACAGGTCACCCAGGTGCTCTTCGCCGACCCGGTCGACGTGCGGTCGAGCGAGGACGGGTGGGCCCAGGTCACGGTGGCCGACGGGCTCGCGGGCTGGATCCGCTCCGACGCGCTGGGCGAGCCGCTGCAGAAGGACCGCGCCCATGTCGTGGTCGTCCCCCAGGCGGCCGACCGCTACCTGGGCACCTGGCTCGTGGCCCCCGGGCTGCGCACCGAGCCGCTCGCGGCCGCGCGCCGCAAGGCCGGCGGCGAGACGATCGCCGAGACCGCGCTGATGTTCCTCGGCGCGCCCTACGAGTGGGGCGGCGTCACCGTCCACGGCATCGACTGCTCCGGCCTCGTGCAGGCCGTCCACCGCCGCTTCGGCTTGCTCCTGCCGCACAACGCCGCCCAGCAGGAGGAGGCGGGCCGCGAGGTGTCGCTGCGCCAGGTGCACCCCGGCGACCTCGTCTGCTACGGCGACCACATCGCCATCTGGGCCGGCGAGGGCCGCATCGTGCACGCCTCGTCCGAGCACGGCAAGGTGGTCGAGGAGGCGCACCCGGCCGATCTGAAGGCGCGCGTGCGCACCGTCCGCCGGCTGTACGAGGCGGAGGACTAAGTCCGCTCTCGTGGTCTCGGTCGCGGCGGTCGATCTGCGCAGCGGCCGGCGGTACGAGCGAAACGCCGAGGCCGTCCTGCCCGCGGCGAGCACGATCAAGGTGCTGATCTCGGCCGCGTTCTGGAGCGCCGCCGAGCGCGGCGAGCTCGACCCGGCCAGGCGCGTCCGCGTGGCCGACACGCCGGCACCGGGCGGCGGCCTGCTCGAGAGCATGCACCCGGCGACGGCCCCCTGCCTGGCCGACCTCGACCTGCTCATGCTCGCGATCTCCGACAACGCCGCCACGAACGTGATCGTCGACGCGGTCGGCATGCCGGTGGTGAACGCGCTTGCGGCGGCCCTCGGCCTCGGCCACACCCGGCTGCGGCGGCGGATGATGGACACGGCCGCGGCCGCGCGCGGGGACGAGAACACCACCTGCGCCGCCGACATGACGGCGCTCCTGGTCGCGCTCGCGCGTGCGCAGGGCGTGCCCGCCCGCGCGTGCCGGCGGGTGCTCGCAGGCCTCGCCCAGACGCAGCACACTGACATCGCCGGGCGCTACCTGCCGGTCGCCGCGCAGCGGGTCGTGTGCTCCAAGCAGGGCGAGCTCGCCGGCGTGCGCCACGACGTCGCGCTGATCGACGAGGGCGAGCGCAGGGTCGTGCTGGCGGTGCTCTCGGCCCCCGCCGCGGCGCCCGAGGGGCTCGCGCACACCGCTGCACTCGCCTACCGGAGTGTGACCTGACTAACATCGGCCGCCCGCAGTGCGTCATAGAGCGCGCGGCGTCTAATTCCTAGGGAGGGGTACATGGAGCTCCGATTCAGGCGAGGTTTGATCGCGATGATCGCCATCGCGTCGGTCGCGGTAGCGGCGGGTTGCGGTGGGTCCTCGGGCGGCGGTGGTTCGAGCAGCGGTGGTTCGTCGGGTTCGACCACGTCCGCGTCACACAAGGGCGGGACGTTCACGATCCTCGCGAACTCGAGCTTCGGCGTTGCCGACCCGGCCCAGAACTACACGCTGCAGGAGTGGCAGCTCCTGATCAACACCCACGACGGGCTGGTGCAGTTCAAGCGCGTCGCCGGCACGCCGGGCACGCAGATCGTCCCCGACTTGGCGACGTCGCTCCCGAAGCCGACCGACGGCGGCAAGACCTACACGTTCCAGATCCGCAAGGGGATCAAGTTCTCGAACGGCCAGGTCATGAAGCCGAGCGATTTCGTGACGACGTTCGAGCGCCAGTTCACCGTGCCCGGCCCGACCGGGTTCTACTCGGGCATCGTCGGCGCATCGGCGTGCAAGCCGTCGCACTGCGACCTCTCCAAGGGCGTCGTCGCCGACGACAACGCCTACACGCTGACGATCCACCTGACGGCGCCGGATCCGGAGCTCCTCGACCAGCTCGCGCTGCCGTTCGCCTACGTGGTGCCGGGCAACACGTCGAAGAAGCTGACCGGCAACAACGTGCCCCCGGGCACCGGGCCGTACATGTGGAAGTCGTACAACCCGAACAAGGAAGCCGTCCTCGTCCGCAACCCGTACTTCAAGGTGTGGAACCCCGACGCGCAGCCTGCCGGCTATCCCGATCAGATCATCGAGAAGTACGGTTTGCAGATCTCTGACGAGGTCACCCAGGTCGAGCGCGGCGCCGCCGACGAGGTGTTCGACGGCGACGTGATCCCGGCCGACCGGCTGAACGAGCTGAACGCGCCGACCTACAAGAACCAGGTGCACGTGAACCCGCTGACGGCCGACTGGTACATGGCCCTCAACACCACGACGCCGCCGTTCAACAACGTGAAGGCGCGTCAGGCGATCAACTACGCGGCCGACCGCAACGCGTACGTGAAGATCGGCGGCGGCTCGGCGCTGGCCCAGCCCACGTGCCAGATCCTGCCCCCGAACTTCCCGGGCTACTCGCCGTACTGCCCGTACACGAAGGGCACGGACACGACGAAGTGGACCGGCACCGACATCGCCAAGGCGAAGCAGCTGGTGCAGCAGTCGGGGACGGCCGGCATGAAGGTCGTCGTCAACAGCGGCAACGACGAGACGTCGAAGGCGCTCGGCGAGCAGATGGTCTCCGACCTGAACAAGATCGGCTACAAGGCGACGGGCGTGTACCTGGCCGACGGCATCCAGTACCCGTACGTCCAGAACTCCAAGAACCACAGCAAGTGGAACGTCGCCTGGTCGGCCTGGTACCAGGACTACCCGGCGCCGTCCGACTTCCTGAACGTGTTGCTCGGCTGTGGCTCGATCCATCCCAACAGCGACGCCAGCCCGAACATCGCGGCCTTCTGCGACAAGTCGATCCAGTCGCAGATGAACGTGGCCGAGAACGAGAGCGTCAGCAACCCGACCGCGGCCAACCAGACCTGGCAGAAGGTCGATCACGAGATGACCGACCAGGCTCCGTGGGTCGATCTCTACAACCCGAAGCAGATCGACTTCCTGAGCAAGCGGGTCGGCAACTACCAGTGGAACCCGCAGTGGTACATCCTGATCGACCAGCTCTGGGTCAAGTAGCGGGATGACGCCGACATTCGGGGCGGGCGGCTCCTATGAGCCGCCCGCCCCGGGTTGGTAAGGTGGTGACGGATGGCTGAGGTCGCAGCCCTGGAGCACGTCGAGCCGGCACCCCCAGGGGGACCGGAGGTGGCCGGTCGCAGCCCGTGGGCGCTCGCGGGCCGCAGGCTCGTGCGCAACCGGATCGCCATGACCGGCGCGGTGATGTTCATCGTCATCGTGGTGGTCAGCTTCGCGGCGCCGCTCTACGCGAGCCACATCGCCCACGTGAACGCGTTCGAGAACAACCTGAACGGGCACACGATCGTGAACGGCAAGCGGGTGCCGCTGATGCAGCAGGGCGGCGGCCTTCTGCATCTGGGCGAGACGCCGATCGGGCCCACCTGGGATCCGCCCCATTACTTCCTGGGCGCCGATCAGAACGGACGCGACGTGGCCTCGCGGGTGCTCTACGGCGGGCGCAGTTCGCTCATGGTCGGGATCGGATCGGCCGTCATCTGCTGCTTCTTCGCAACTGTGCTCGCGCTGCTCGCAGGCTTCCACGGAGGGGTGCTCGACGCGCTGTTCTCCCGCAGCATGGACGTGATCTGGGCGTTCCCGGTGATCCTGCTCGCGATCTGCGTCGCGACGGTGCTCCTGAACGCCCCCGACGGAGTCGGTGTCGGACCGATACGCATCCAGGCCTCGAGCCTGTGGCTGCCGACGCTGATCATCGCGTTCATCTACCTGCCCTACGTCTACCGGCCGGTGCGCGGGCACGTGCTGTCCGTGTCCGAGAAGGAGTACGTCGAGGCCGCGATCGCGCAGGGAGCCTCGGGCGTGCGGCTGATCTTCTCCGAGGTGCTGCCCAATGTGATCACGGTCGTGATCGTGCTCCTGCCGCTCATGATCGCGACGACGATCCTCACCGAGGCGACGCTGTCGTACCTGTCGATCGGTGTGCAGCCGCCGAATGCAAGCTGGGGGACGGTGATCAGCGACGGCCAGCAGCTGCTCTACACGCGACCATGGGTGGCGATCGCTCCGGGGATCATGATCGTCCTGACCGTGCTCGCCCTGAACATGTTCGGCGACGGCGTGCGCGACGCGCTCGACCCGCGCGCCAAGCTGCGGATCGAGGGGTAGCCGCGTGACCACCTTCATCATCCGCCGGATCCTGAGCCTCATCCTGGTGATGTTCGTGATCACGGTGGTCGTGTTCATGATCTTCTTTCACACGCCGGGGATCGATCCGACCCGCCAGATCGCCGGCCGCAACCCCTCTGCCAAGATCGTGGCGGAGATCCGGCATCAGTTCGGGCTCGACCGGCCCCTGCCCGTCCAGTACGTGCTGATGATGAAGAAGATCTTCATCACGCGGGACCTCGTGTCGTACTCGAACCAGGGCCAGAAGATCGTGCCCGAGGTCGTCGCGGCCACCCCGGCGACGCTCTCGCTCGTGTTCGGCGCCGCCGTGATCTGGGTGCTGGTGTCGATCGCGATGGGGCTTGCCGCGGCGGTGTTCAAGGGTACGGTGATCGATCCGATATTGATGATCCTCGCGCTGATCGGGATCTCGATGCCTGTGTTCTGGGTCGGTGAGCTCGCGAACCTGATCACCCAGAGCCGCTGGCACGACACGTGGCTCTTCCACTGGGTGCCTCCGCTCGGCTACACCCCGTTCACGCAGGATCCCGGCCTGTGGTTCAAGGGCCTCGTCATCCCGTGGATCACGCTCTCGATCCTCTACATCGGCCTCTACGCGCGCGTGCTGCGGGCGAGCCTGCTCGACGTCCAGAACGAGGACTACGTCCGCACGGCGCGCGCCAAGGGGCTCTCCGAGCGCCGCGTGCTCCTGCGGCATACGCTGCGCACCTCGATGATCACGTTCGTCAGCCTGTTCGGACTCGACTTCGGCGCGCTCGTCGCCGGCTCGACGCTCGTGACCGAGGTCGTGTTCGGCATCCACGGCGTCGGCTTCCTCACCTGGCAGTCGATCGGCAACCTCGACCTGCCGACGATCATGGTCACCGTCATCTACGGCGCCTTCTTCATCGTGCTCGCAAACGCGCTCGTCGATGTCGCCTACGCCTGGCTCGACCCGCGGATCCGTCCCGCCTGATGGCCGACCACCTGCTCGAGGTCAAGAACCTGAAGGTCTCGTTCCGCACCGAGGACGGCGTCGTGCGCGCGGTCGACGGCGTCTCGTTCACGCTCGACCCGGGGGAGGTGCTCGGCATCGTCGGCGAGTCCGGCTCGGGCAAGAGCGTGACGATGATGTCGGTGATGCGGCTGATCGTCGACCCGAACGCCGTGTTCGAGGGCGAGGTGATCTACAAGGGCCGTGACATCATGAAGCTCGGCCGCGACGAGATGCGCGAGGTGCGCGGCTCGGAGATCGCGATGATCTTCCAGGACCCGATGACGTCGCTGAACCCGGTCTACCGGGTCGGCTGGCAGATCGCCGAGCAGATCCGGGCGCACGAGCCCGCGTCGAAGCAGGCCGCCCACGCGCGCGCGATCGAGCTGCTCCAGGCAGTCGGCATCCCCAACCCGAAGGTGCGCGTCGACGACTATCCGCACCAGTTCTCGGGCGGCATGCGCCAGCGCGTGATGATCGCGATGGCGCTCTCGTGCAACCCCGACCTCCTGATCGCAGACGAGCCGACCACGGCGCTCGACGTGACGATCCAGGCCCAGATCCTCGAGCTGATCGGCAAGCTCAAGGACGACTTCGGCTCGGCGGTGATCATGATCACGCACGACATGGGCGTGGTGGCCGACGTGGCCGACCGCGTCTGCGTGATGTACGCGGGCCGGGTGGTCGAGCAGGGCACGAAGCACGACCTGTTCTACGACGCCCAGCACCCGTACACGTGGGGGCTGCTCGGCTCGATCGCGCGCCTCGACCGGCCCAAGCCGAAGCGGCTGACCGCGATCCCGGGTGTGCCGCCGTCGCTGATCCACCTGCCCGAGGGGTGCGCCTTCGGCCCGCGCTGCGCGCAGCGGTTCGAGAAGTGCAGCGAGGTGCCCGAGCTGCTCAACCGCCTCGGCGAGGGCGGCCACCTGGACGCCTGCCATCTCGACCCGGCCGCCAAGTCGGCCCGGCGCGAGACGACGATCCATCCCGAGCTGATCGAGGGCTCGGCGTGAGCGAGCAGAACGGCGACGCGCTCCTGCGGGTGCAGGACGTGCTCAAGTACTTCCCGATCAAGAAGGGCATCCTGTTCCAGCGCGAGGTCGCCCGCGTCCACGCCGTCGACGGCGTCAGCCTCGAGGTGCGGCCCGGCGAGACGATCGGGCTCGTGGGCGAGTCGGGCTGCGGCAAGTCCACGCTCGGCCGCTGCATCGTGCGCCTGTACGAGCTCACCGGCGGCACGATCACCTTCGAGGGGCGCGACATCTCCAACCTCTCGCGGCGCGAGCTGCAGCCGCTGCGCCGCCAGATGCAGATGGTGTTCCAGGACCCGTACGCGTCGCTCAACCCGCGCAAGCGGGTGGGCACGATCATCGCCGACCCCCTGCGCATTCACAACATGGGCGACCGCGCCCAGGTGAAGCGGCGCGTGTCGGAGCTGCTCGAGCTGGTCGGGCTTTCGCCCGAGCACTACAATCGCTATCCGCACGAGTTCTCGGGCGGGCAGCGGCAGCGCATCGGCGTCGCCCGGGCGCTCGCGCTGCACCCGAAGCTGATCGTCGCCGACGAGCCGGTGTCGGCCCTGGACGTGTCGATCCAGGCCCAGGTGATCAACCTGCTCGACGACCTCCAGGACGAGCTGCACCTCACCTACGTCTTCATCGCCCACGATCTGGGCGTCGTGCGCCACGTGTCCGACCGCATCGCGGTCATGTACCTGGGCAAGATCGTCGAGATCTCGCCGGCCGAGGAGCTCTACCACCAGCCGGTGCACCCCTACACCGAGGCCCTGCTCTCGGCGGTGCCGATCCCCGACCCCGACCTGTCCGCCCGGCGCGAGCGGATCGTGCTCGAGGGCGACGTGCCGAGTCCGATCACGCCGCCGTCGGGGTGCCGCTTCCATCCCCGCTGCCGGTATGCGACCGAGATCTGCGCCCGCGAGGAGCCGCCGCTCGTCCCGCACGGCACCGGCGGCCACATGGCCGCGTGCCACCATCCGCTCGACGTCGCCGCCGCCGCCAATGGTTCGCCGCGGCCCGCCTCGGCCTGACCGCGCGGGCAGCGCCGGACGGGGTCAGGCCCCTCCTGGTGCACTGCGTGCGATCGGCGCCGGGCTGGCGGTGCTCGTCGTGGCCGGCTGCGCGGGCGGCGGGTCGTCGTCCGCGCCCTCGACCGCCGCAACTCACGCACTGCGCCCGCCCGCGTTCGCCGGGGTGCGACCGGTCGTCGCCCGCTATCTGCGCGCCCGCGACCGGCGCGTGCCGATCGCGCTCCTGCGCGTGCACGTCACGCGGCTCGCGCGCAGCGGGCGCTCCGAGACGGTGCTCGCGACCGCGTCGGCGCGGCTCGGCCGGCAGCCGGGGACGGCGTGGGTGGCGCTCGGGCAGCGCGCGCTCGTGATCCGGCGGCGGGGGGGCCGCCTGCACGTCGTCGCCGACGTCACCCGCGGCGGCGGCTACCCGGTCGGGCAGGACGGCGCCGGCGCGATGCCGCCGCGATCGCGCTACACGGCCGGCCGGCAGGTGGTGGTGATCTCGGCGCCCGACGTCCCCGCGACCGCCGCGGCCGAGGTGGTGCGGGTGGCGAACCGGGAGCTGCCCGGGCTCGTGGCCCGCTACCGGCTGCCGGGGCGGCACCCGCGCGCACCGGTGATCTTCATGACCGCCTCGTGGGACGCCGCCCAGCGTGTGTCGGGCGTGCCGATGCCCCACGAGGCGGTCGGCGCCGAGTACGCCGGCCAGATCTACCTCGACGTGCCCGGGTGGTCGCGGCAGGCGGTCGTCGCCCGCGACGCGCTCCTGGTGCACGAGCTCACCCACGTCGCGAGCGCCGCGCTCGTCGTCCGCTGCCCGCTCAGCTTCGTCGAGGGGGTGGCCCGCTACGAGGAGCAGCGCTATGCGGTCGCGGCGGGCGCCGGCTGGCCGTTCCGGTACCTGGCCGCCGCCTACGAGCAGGGCTACCCGTCGATCCGGCGCTGGCGGTGGACGTTCGGGCACTGGATGCTGCGGCGGCCGCTCGCGACCTGGCTCGCGTACGAGGACGGCGCGGCGATCGTGCGCGCCCTGGTGCGCGACGGTGGTGACGCCGGCCTGCGCCGGCTGGGGGCGGCGTTTCGGAGCGACGGCCTGAGCGGCCGCTTCACCGCCGCCCAGGTCAACCGGGCGTTCCGGCGTGCGGTCGGCCGCCCCTTCGCCGCCGTCGCCGCCGAGGCCAGGGCCGAGACGATCGCCGCCGGGTGAGAGCGGTGAACGCTCGGTGTACCTGGGCTGTGGTATTTGTGACGATCGCCACGTAATCGACTTGACCGCACGGCCCCATTGGGTATAGTTGGTCGATAGGCACGCCCCTGCGGGTGGAATCCCGAACGGAGAATTCCCCGCCGGCGGCGGCGACCGTGTCCGCGTTTGCGGGGAACCTGTCGTGCTGATACCCTTCGTGGTTGCGCTGTTGGTCCGGTTCCACGCCCTCTGAATTCCCCCACTAGCCCCTCGGGAGGCGACGCTTTGCCTGCAAGCTCTCATGCGCCCAGAAGCCGTCGCACCTTCTCCAAGCTCGAGAAGGTGCTCGACGTCCCCAACCTGATCGATATCCAGAAGGCCTCCTTTCGGTGGTTCATGGGCGATCCGTCGAGCGCGGCCTCGCTGGCCGCCTCGGGGTTGCGCGAGACGATCGACGACATCTCCCCGATCCGCGACTACTCCGAGCGGCTCGAGGTGCGGCTGGGTGAGTACACGATCGGCGATCCGGTCGTGTCCGAGCGCGAGTGCCGCGAGAAGGACCAGTCGTTCGAGGTGCCCGTGAACGTGAAGGTGTCGTTCACGAACCTCGACACTGGCGAGATCCGCGAGCAGACGGTGTTCCTCGGCAACTTCCCCTGGATGACCGAGCAGGGCACGTTCATCATCAACGGCACCGAGCGCGTCGTCGTCACGCAGCTGGTGCGCTCGCCGGGTGCCTACATCATGGAGCCGAAGGATGCGACCAAGCAGGTCTTCGTCGCCAACCTGATGCCGTCGCGCGGGTCGTGGCTCGAGATGGAGATCGACAAGAAGGGCATGGTCAACGTCCGCATCGACCGCAAGCGCAAGCTGCCGGTGACGACGCTCCTGCGCGCGCTGCCCGAGACCGACGAGAACACCGGCTTCCACATCGACAAGACCGACGAGGGCCTGCTCGAGCTCTTCGGGGGCAACCCCTTCATCCGCATGACGCTGGAGAAGGATCCGGCCAAGCGCGAGGAGGAGGCGCTGATCGAGGTGTTCAAGAAGCAGCGCCCCGGCGAGCCGCCGACGCTCGAGAACTCCCGCAACCTCGTGCGCGCGCTCTTCTTCGACCCCAAGCGCTACGACCTGACGCGGGTCGGCCGGTACAAGCTCAACATGCGCCTCGACCTCGACGTCTCGCCCGAGTGCCGCGTGCTCACCACCGGCGACATCGTCGAGCTGGTGCGCCGGCTGGTGACGCTGCCGGTCAAGCTCGGCGTGCCCGAGGACTCGAAGGACTTCGCCGCCGACACCATCGTCATCCCGCGCGGCGACGCCGAGCACGATCTCGACGAGTACGAGCACTTCGGCAACCGCCGCCTGCGCACGGTGGGCGAGCTGATCCAGGAGGCCTTCCGGATCGGCCTCTACCGGATGGAGCGGGTGGTGCGCGAGCGCCTGACCACCGAGGACGAGGACGCGATCACGCCGCAGACGATCGTGAACATCCGGCCCGTTGCGGCGGCGCTGAAGGAGTTCTTCGGCTCCTCGCAGCTCAGCCAGTTCATGGATCAGACCAACTCGCTTGCGGGGCTCACGCACCGGCGCCGGCTCTCGGCGCTCGGCGCCGGCGGGCTCACGCGCGAGCGCGCACCGATCGAGGTGCGCGACGTGCACCCGACCCACTACGGCCGCATGTGCCCGATCGAGACCCCGGAGGGCCCGAACATCGGCCTGATCGGCTCGCTCGGCTCCTACGCCAAGGTGTCGGAGCACGGGTTCGTGCAGACACCCTACCGCAAGGTGGTCGGCGGCAAGATCTCGGAGGACGTCGAGTACCTGGACGCGATCCAGGAGGAGCTCTACACGATCGCCCAGGCCAACGCCGAGGTGGACAAGAACGGCAAGCTCGTCTCGCCGGTCCTGTGCCGCACGCGCGACGGCGTGCCCGTCCAGGTCGACAACTCGCTCGTCGACTACATGGACGTCGACCCGGCCCAGATCGTGTCGGTCGCGACCGCGCTCATCCCGTTCCTCGAGCACAACGACGCCAACCGCGCGCTGATGGGCTCGAACATGCAGCGCCAGGCCGTGCCGCTGATGGTGCCCGAGGCGCCGCTGGTCGGCACCGGCCTCGAGTACCGCGCCGCCGTCGACACCGGCGACGTGGTCGTGGCCAAGCGGGCTGGCAAGGTCGAGTACGTCGACGCCGACCGCATCGTGGTCGCGGCCAAGGACGGCAACGACTCCTACGACCTGGTCAAGTACCGCCGTTCCAACCAGGGCACGATCATCCACCAGAAGCCGATCGTGTTCGAGGGGCAGAAGGTCGCCGCCGGCGAGGTGATGGCCGACGGCTCGTCGACCGACATGGGCGAGCTGGCGCTCGGCAAGAACCTGCTCGTCGCGTTCATGTCCTGGGAGGGCTACAACTTCGAGGACGCGATCATCCTCTCCGAGCGGATCGTGAAGGACGACGTCCTGACGTCGATCCACATCCACGAGTACGAGGTGGACGCGCGGTCGACCAAGCTCGGCGACGAGGAGATCACGCGCGACATCCCCAACCGCTCCGAGGAGTCGCTGCGCGACCTGGACGAGAACGGGATCGTGCGCATCGGGGCCGAGGTCGGCTCCGGCGACCTGCTGGTCGGCAAGGTCACGCCCAAGGGCGAGACCGAGCTCACCGCCGAGGAGAAGCTCATCCGCGCGATCTTCAAGGAGAAGGCGCGCGAGGTGCGCGACACCTCGCTCAAGGTGCCCCACGGCGAGGGCGGCAAGGTCATCGACGTGAAGACCTTCTCGCGCGCGAACGGCGACGACCTGTCGCCGGGCGTGAACGAGCTCGTGCGCGTCTACGTCGCCACGAAGCGCAAGATCGCCGAGGGCGACAAGCTCGCCGGCCGGCACGGCAACAAGGGCGTGATCTCGAAGATCGTGCCCGAAGAGGACATGCCGATGCTCGAGGACGGCACGCCGGTCGACATCATCCTGAACCCGCTCGGCGTCCCCTCGCGCATGAACATCGGCCAGGTGCTCGAGACGCACCTCGGCTGGGCGGCCATGCACGGCGGCACGAACGGCGACCCCGAGTGGATCGCGACGCCGGTGTTCGACGGCGCCACGCCGGAGGAGGTCGACCGCGCCCTGATCCAGTGGCAGGAAGACCACAAGTCGAGCCCGATCCGGTTCGACATCAACAAGAAGTCGGCCGAGGGACGGCGCTGCAACGGCAAGGTGCGGCTCTTCAACGGGCGCACCGGCGATCCGTACGACCAGCCGGTGACGGTGGGCTACATGTACATCCTGAAGCTCCTGCACCTCGTCGACGACAAGATCCACGCGCGCTCGACCGGCCCGTACTCGCTCGTCACCCAGCAGCCGCTGGGCGGCAAGGCGCAGTTCGGCGGCCAGCGCTTCGGCGAGATGGAGGTGTGGGCGCTCGAGGCCTACGGCGCCGCATACACCCTCCAGGAGATGCTGACCATCAAGTCCGACGACACGATCGGCCGGGTCAAGGCCTACGAGGCCGTGGTCAAGGGCGAGAACATCCCCGAGCCGTCGATCCCGGAGAGCTTCAAGGTGCTGCTCAAGGAGATGCAGTCCCTGGCGCTCGACGTGAAGGTCGTGTCGGTGGACGGCGGCGACGTCACCGTCCGCGAGGAGGAGGACGAGCTGCTGCGCGCCGCGGAGGAGCTCGGCATCGACCTGCGGCCGGTCGCCGACCGGGCCGCGGCCCGCGCGCCCGAGGCGCAGGAGCTGGAGGAGGGCGCCGACCGCGCGGACGAGGACGGCGAGCTGACCGTGCCCAACGACGAGCTGCTCGGCGAGGAGCTGGTCGAGGACGACCTGGCGGCCTCGGACGACGAGGACGAGGACGAGGACGGCGGCCTGCCGGTCGGCGATCTGGATCTGGTCGAGGAAGTCGAAGAGTGACGTTGCATACCTGCATAGACGGGGTCAGACCCCGTTTATGCACGCTACGCCTGCATACCCGGGGTCAGACCCCAGCCACTGCATACACACCGCGTTCATTGAAGAGGAGCTGACGCGTTGATCGACATCAACGATTTCGATGCCATCAAGATCGGGCTGGCATCCCCGAAGCAGATTCGCGAGTGGTCGTCGGGCGAGGTCACGAAGCCCGAGACCATCAACTACCGCACGCTGAAGCCCGAGAAGGACGGGCTCTTCTGCGAGCGCATCTTCGGTCCCACGAAGGACTGGGAGTGCTACTGCGGCAAGTACAAGCGCGTCCGCTACAAGGGCATCATCTGCGAGCGCTGCGGCGTCGAGGTGACGCGCCAGAAGGTGCGCCGCGAGCGCATGGGTCACATCGACCTGGCCGCTCCCGTGAGCCACATCTGGTTCTTCAAGGGCGTGCCGTCGCGGATCGGCTACCTGCTCGACATCGCGCCGAAGGAGCTCGAGAAGGTGCTCTACTTCGCCGCCTCGATCGTGACCTCGGTCGACAAGGAGGCGCGCGAGCGCGACGTCCCCGAGCTCGAGGGCAAGGTGGAGCAGGAGAAGGAGCGGCTGATGCTCGACCGCGAGGAGGCGCTCGCCGCCCTCGAGGAGCGCATGCAGCGTCGCCGCCAGTTCCTGATCGACGGTGCCGTCAAGGACTTCGACGAGGACGACGAGTACTGGTCGCGGACCCTGAACAACTGGGCCGAGGAGGCCGGCATCCCCGTGCTCGAAGAGGCGCGCACGCTGGCCGGCGGCCTGCTGCCCGAGGTCGCCAAGCGCATCGCCGGCGAGGATCCGAAGAAGGTGCGCGAGCTCGTGCGCGAATCGGCTGTCCGCGACGACCGCAAGCTCGGCCCGAAGGATCTCGACAACGTCGCCGCCTGGGGCGCCGCCGCGCGCACCCTGCTCGCGTCCGAGCTCGAGGCGATCGACGAGAGCAAGGGCTCCGAGAAGACCAAGGCCAAGAACGTGATCAAGGCCCGCATGGCGTGGCTGGCCGGCGGCGAGGCCGAGCTCAAGGAGCCCGATCGCGAGTGGGTCTCCACGCTCGTCGAAGCCGGACCCGGCAATGCGGCCGCGCTCGAGAAGACGCGCCAGATCGGCGCGGGCATCCTGCGTGAGCTGATCGAGACCGGTGAGGGCACCGACCGCGCCGAGCTGCGGGAGCAGGCCAACGACCTGTGCCTGCGCACCGACGGCCGCATGTCCAAGGAGGACGTGAAGGTGATCGAGGCCTGGGCGCTCAAGGTGCGCGACACCTACAACGACATCCAGGCCCGCCGCCGCGACGTCGACGACCACGCCAAGGAGGCCGTCGACCGGCTCGACCGCACGTGGATCAAGTTCAAGGAGCTCGAGGTGCAGGAGGTGATCTCGGACGAGGCCCTCTTCCGTGAGCTGCGCGACCGGTTCGGCAGCTCGTGGGGCTTCGGCGAGTACTTCGCCGGCGGCATGGGCGCGGAGTCGATCCGCGAGCTCCTGCGCAGCCGCGACCTCGACGCCGAGGCGATCCAGCTGCGCGAGACGATCCGCACGTCGAAGGGCCAGAAGGAGGCCCGCGCGATCAAGCGGCTCAAGGTCGTGTCGGCGTTCACCAAGTCGGACAACAAGCCCGAGTGGATGATCCTCGAGACGATCCCGGTGATCCCGCCGGAGCTGCGCCCGATGGTGCAGCTCGACGGCGGCCGGTTCGCGACGTCGGATCTGAACGACCTCTACCGGCGCGTGATCAACCGCAACAACCGCCTCAAGCGGCTGCTCGACCTCGGCGCGCCCGAGATCATCGTGAACAACGAGAAGCGGATGCTGCAGGAGGCGGTCGACGCGCTGTTCGACAACGGCCGCCGCGGCCGCGCCGTCACCGGCCCGGGCAACCGGCCGCTGAAGTCGCTGTCCGACATGCTCAAGGGCAAGCAGGGCCGCTTCCGCCAGAACCTGCTCGGCAAGCGCGTCGACTACTCCGGCCGCTCGGTCATCGTGGCCGGCCCGTCGCTGCGCCTGCACCAGTGCGGGCTGCCCAAGCTGATGGCGCTAGAGCTCTTCAAGCCGTTCATCATGAGCCGGCTCGTCGAGCGCAAGCTCGTGCAGAACATCAAGGCCGCCAAGAAGATGGTGGACACGATGGTGCCCGAGGTGTGGGACGTGCTCGAGGAGGTCATCGCCGAGCATCCCGTGCTGCTCAACCGCGCGCCGACGCTGCATCGCCTGGGCATCCAGGCGTTCGAGCCGGTGCTGGTCGAGGGCAAGGCGATCCAGGTGCACCCGCTGGTGTGCCATGCCTTCAACGCCGACTTCGACGGCGACCAGATGGCGGTGCACCTGCCGCTGTCGGCCGAGGCCCAGGCCGAGGCCCGCATCCTGATGCTGTCGTCGAACAACATCCTCTCGCCTGCGCACGGCAAGCCGCTGGCGACGCCGACGCAGGACATGGTGCTCGGCACCTACTACCTGACCTACGCGGCCGAGGACCTGACCAAGGTGACGGTGGCCGCGGCGCGCGAGCGCAAGCTGCCGTACTTCGGCTCGCTGGACGAGGTCGAGATCGCCTACGACCAGAAGCAGGTCGGCCTGCAGGACCCGATCACGCTGCGCGAGCGCGGCGACTGGATCGTGACCACGGTCGGCCGGGCGATCTTCAACGAGGAGGTCAGCCTGGCGCTCGGCCACGCTGTCGGCGAGCGCTACGACCTGACCGACTACGCCTACCAGAACCGCACGTTCACGAAGCGCGACATGACCGAGTTCATCTCCGACCTGGTCGATCGCTACGGCGCAACGGCCATCGCCGAGGTGCTGGACACGATCAAGGAGCTCGGGTTCACGTACGCCACCATGTCCGGCGTGACGATCTCGAAGAACGACATCGTCATCCCGCCCGACAAGGAGGCCATCCTCGGCAAGGTCGAGGAGGAGGTCGGCAAGTCGCAGCGCAGCTACGACCGCGGGCTGATCACCGAGGACGAGCGCCACGAGCAGGTGGTGTCGCTGTGGAACAAGGCCACCGACGACGTCGGCGAGGCCATGAACCGCAACCTCGACGAGCTGAACCCCGTGTACATGATGGCCAACTCGGGCGCCCGTGGGTCGTTCAAGCAGATCCGCCAGCTGGCGGGCATGCGCGGCCTGATGGCAAACCCGAAGGGCGAGATCATCGAGCGGCCGATCAAGTCGAACTTCATGGAGGGGCTGTCGGTGCTGGAGTACTTCATCTCCACGCACGGTGCCCGTAAGGGCCTCGCCGACACCGCGCTGCGTACCGCCGACTCGGGGTACCTGACGCGGCGCCTGGTCGACGTCAGCCAGGACGTGATCATCCGCCGGCTCGACTGCGGATCGAAGGGCGCCATCATGGTGCCCGCCCGCACGTCGGACGGCACGGCCAACCGGTCGGGGCTGATCGGGCGCGTGGTCGCGTCCGACACCAAGATCGGCAAGCTCGCCCTCAAGCGGGGCGAGGAGATCAACGGCGCCCGCCTGAAGGAGATCGCCCAGGCGGCCGGTGACGACAAGACCGTCGCCGTGCCCGTGCGCACGGTGCTCAAGTGCGCGGCCGAGATCGGCGTCTGCCGGGCCTGCTACGGCTGGTCGATGGCGACCGGCAAGATGGGCGAGATCGGCGATGCCGTCGGCACGATCGCGGCGCAGTCGATCGGCGAGCCGGGGACGCAGCTGACCATGCGGACGTTCCACACGGGCGGCGTCGCCGGCCTCGACATCACCCACGGCCTGCCGCGGGTGGTGGAGCTGTTCGAGGCTCGCAAGCCGAAGGCTGCGGCCACGCTGGCCGAGCTGGCCGGGCGGGTCGCGATCGACGAGGGCGACCGCGGCTACACGATCACGATCACCCCGACGGGCGACGGCGATGCGGATGCCAAGGAGTACGGCTTCCCCCGCCGCACCCGGCTGCGCGTGAGCGAGGGCGAGGTGATCGAGGTGGGCACGCCGCTGAACGAGGGCCCGCTCGCCCCGGTCGAGGTGCTCGACCTGCGGGACGACACCGAGACCGCCCGCTACCTCGTGGCCGAGGTGCAGGAGGTCTACAAGAGCCAGGGCGTCGAGATCCACGACAAGCACATCGAGCTGATCGTCCGCCAGATGCTGAAGAAGGTGCGGATCGACAACTCGGGTGACTCCGACTACCTGCCGGGCGAGCTCGTCGACCGGCCGGAGCTGGAGCGCACGCTCCGGCAGCTGAAGGCCGGGAAGAAGGAGCAGCCCACGCACACGCAGCTGATCCTCGGGATCACCAAGGCCTCGCTGGCGACGCAGAGCTTCCTGAGCGCTGCCTCGTTCCAGGAGACCACCAAGGTGCTGACCGATGCTGCGCTCGAGGGCAAGACCGACCACCTGGTCGGCCTGAAGGAGAACGTCATCATCGGCAAGCTGATCCCGGCCTCGACGGGGCTGCGCGAATATCGCTCGGTCACGATCGAGCCGGCAGAGGACGCTCCCCGCTTCTACGTGGAGGACTTCAACGAGCCGCCCGTCTACACGGACGCGCTCGTCGGAGGCGAGGGCCACGTCGGTCCGAACGGCGACATCGATCTGACGCCCAAGCCGGGTGCAGAGCCGCCGTTCATCCCGCCGGTACCCGAGGAGGAATAACGAGCGGCGGGGACTGTTCCCGGATGGGGACAGTCCCCGCTTCTCGGGTTTGAGAGGAGCCTGCGACCGCGGGCCGAACACCTTGTCATGGCAGGCACAAGGGACCGGACGGTCTGGGCGGTCGACTCCTGGGACGGCTCCGGGGCTCGCCGGGGCGCCGCGCACCCTCGCCGTAGGCGGCGCAAGCTCGAGGCGCGCTACCGCCGTCGCCGGATCGTGGCGCTGGCGATCCTCGTCCTGACGCTCGCCTGGTTCTTCACCGTGATCCACACCGGGGCCGCACCGCCGCCGGCTCCGCCCACCGGTGCCGCGGCGGACCCGGGCGGGCACCCCGCCCCGGTTGTGCGCAGCGCCGTGCGTCCCGGCAACCGCGGCGCCGCGGTGACGGGTCTGCAGACCGCGCTTGCGGTCCTCGGCGTCTACGCGGGCCGGCCTGACGGCGCATACGGTGCGGGCACCCGTCATGCGGTGGCGCGCTTCCAGAAGTCGCACGGGATCGCCGGCGACGGCGCGGCCGGGACGGCGACGATCACCGCCGTCGCGCACGTCCTCGCCCGGCGCGCGGCCGGGTCGGCCGCCGGAATCCGCGCCGGCGTGGCCGCCGCCCGCGCGCACGGACGGATCTCGCCCGCCCAGGCGCGGGCCGCGAACGTCGCGGCGGCGGCCGCGGCGAGGGTCGCGTCGCGGGCCGCGGTCGGCGCGGCCGCGGCGGTGACGGCGGTGCTCGCCGACACCTCCCGTCACGTCTCCGCGCTCGATGCGCCGCGGACGGCGGCACTGATCGGCACGCTGCGGGTGAACGCGGCCCGGTTCCGCCATCACGGCGTGCCTGCGCCGATGGCGACGACCCAGGGTCCCGACGGCGTCGTCTACCGCTACTTCCCCGGCCACGGGTACCAGTTCCACCCGCTGGCGACGTTCGGCGCGCTCGACGCGGCGGTGGCCGCCGGCCGCTCGGCCGACGCGCGCCGGATCGCGCACGCCATGGTCGCGCGTGCGGTGCCCGCGGGGCGGGCGCGCGTGTGGGAGTACGGCTTCCCGTTCGGCGGCCCGGACACGTGGACGTCCGGCTTCGCCCAGGCGGCCGGCGCCGACGCGCTCGCGCGGGCGGCACAGCTCCTGCACGACCCGGCGCTCGGGCGCACGGCCGCCGCCGCCTTCGCCGCGATCCCGGCGCGGTACCTGCACCCGATCGCCGGCGGCGAGTGGATCCTCGAGTACAGCTGGAGCCCGATGCTGATCCTGAACGCGCAGCTGCAGACCTCCCTGCTCGTCTCCGACTATGCCCGCCGCAGCGGGAGTCCGGCCGCGGCGGCGCTCGCATCCAGGCTCGAGACCGCCGCTCGGCGGCTGCTGCCGAAGTTCGACACGGGCTGCTGGTCGCGCTACTCGCTCGGCGGCGCGCCCGCGTCGGCGCACTACATGGCCTACCACGTCCAGCTGCTGCGTCAGGTCGCGCGCGCGACCGGCGAGCGCTCCTGGGCGACCGTCGCCGATCGCTGGCGCGGCTACGAGCGCACGGGCGGCTGCCCCACGGGGTAGCGGGTTGGCTCGGGCGTTGATGTGTCTAGGTGGCAGCGGCTGCGCGGGCCGGGCGCGCGTCCGGCACGAGCCGGTCGAGTGCAGCCTGTGCGCCGAGGCGTTCGAGGATCGCCCTGAGCTCGGTGAGGGCCGCGTCGGCGTCGATGCCGGCGTTCGCTTGCTCGGCCAGCGCCATCGCGAGCTGCCACGGGCTCCCGGCCCGGCGGGCGGCGGCGACCGCCTCGGCGTGGAGGGTGGGCGCGTCGCCGGGGGCGGCCAGCATCGCCTGCAGGAGGGCGCGGTGAGCCGCGAGCCGCGGCGACAGCCGGCCGAGCGGCTCCCGCGTGAGGCGCTCGACCGCCGCCTCCGCCGGCGCGCGATCGCCGGCGCGAAGGGCGCACCACGTCTCGAGCATGATCGACATCTTGACCGCCGGGTGGCCGAGCCAGAGCGTCCCCGCCGCCTCGGCGCCGCGCCGCGCGGCGGCGGCGGCCTCGGCGTAGCGAGCCTCGGCGGCGAGCACCTCGGCCCGCGCCGATCGCAGGCCGGCCCGGTTCTGCTCGTCGCTCACGGACTCGTCGAACCCGGCCGCCTCGATCGCCTCGCGGGCGGCCGCGACCGATCCCCGCCGGGAGAGGACGTTCGCGCGGGTGAGGAGGATGCCGCGCGCGAAGATGTCGGACTCGGCGCCCGGGGTGTCCTCGGACTCGTACGTGATCCGCAGCGCCCCGTCCCAGTCGCCGGATTCGAGGGCGGCAAACGACGTGTGCAGCAGGAAGCTGCGCTTCCACTGCTCGTCACCGACCCGCTCGGCCAGGGCGAGGCCGTCGGTGTCGTAGCTGTGCGAGTAGTCGTCCATGCCCTCGCGCTCGAACGAGAGGTTGAAGTAGGCGCGCATGGCCGCCTGGGTCTCGTCGGCCTCGAGCGCGACCCGCAGGGCGCCGAGCAGGAGCGAGCGCCCCTCCTCGCGGCGGTGGGTGAACGCGATGATCCACAGACCCTTGGTGTTGAGCGCGTTCGAGAGCACCTCGGGCAGCCCGAGCTCCTCCGAGATGTCGATCGCCCGCTCGAGCGCGGCGCGGCCGCGGGCCTCGTCGCCGATCATGCCGCAGAGGCGGCCGACCTGCGCGCCGAGGTGGGCGAGGTCCGCGTCGGGCGGACCGTCGGCGAGCACGGCGTAGGCCTCCTCCATCTCGGCGACGGCCTGCTCGGCCCGCCCCTGGAGGAAGAGCACGTCGCCGCGGCGGGCGCGGACGCGGGCGGCCGAGTGCGGGTCGCCGCCCCGCTCGTGGATCTCGAGCGCGCGGGCGTACTGGGCCTCGGCGGCGGCGACGTCGCCCTTCTGGAGTGCGAGCGTCCCGGCCCGCTCGTACAGCTGCGCCTGCTCGGGGCCGTCCGGCACGAGGTCGAGCGCGGCGATGACGAGCCGGAAGGCCTCTGCGGGGGCGGCCAGCGATGCGGCCCGGTCGGCCGCGCGCAGGATGTCCGAGCGCGCCCCGTCGCGCAGCTCGGCGGCGTCCGGATCGTCGGGCAGGAGCCGGTAGGCGTCCACCCGGTGGGCGGCGATCACCTCGGCCAGCTCGTCTCCGCCCTGCCGGCGCAGGTGTTCGGCGGTGGCCAGGTGCAGGCGCTTGCGCTCGCGCCGGCCGAGGGTGTCGCGGGCGATCGTGCGCACCATGTCCTGGACAAACCCGTACTGGCCTCGCTCGGGCGAGCGCGGGTCCGTCTGCACCGAGATCAGCTCCTTGCGCGCGAGCGCGGCGAGCGCCCCGTCGATCTGATCGCGCGGCTGGCCGCTCACGGCGGCGAGCCCGTCGGGCGAGAAGGACTTGCCGAGCACCGCGGCCTGCTGCAGCAGCCGGCGCTCGTCGTCGGACAGGCCGTCGAGCCGCGCGGCGACGAGCGCATGCAGCGTCTCAGGGATCTCGATCTCGGCGATGTCGCCGGTCACGCCGTATCCGCTGCCGTCGGCGGCGCGGACGAGCAGGCCGCGGTCGAGCAGCATGCGGGCGGTCTCGACCGCGTAGAGCGGCACGCCTTCGGCCGCGGCGGCGATGCGCGCCGCGGCGTCCGCGGGCAGGCCCGGCACCATCCCGGAGACGAGCTCGACCATCGCCGCACCGCTCAGCGGCTCGAGCGCGAGCGACGTGAGCGAGCGCGACGTCGCGCCCCACCCGGGCCGGCGGTCGGCCAGCTCCGGCCGCGCCAGCGCGAGCACGAAGAGCCCGTGGTCGCGCGACCACTCCATCAGGTACTCGACGAACGAGAGCAACGCCTCGTCGGCCCACTGCATGTCCTCGAACACGAGCACGACGGGCAGCCGCTCCGCCATCGCCTCGAAGAAGCGCCGCCAGGCCGGGTACAGCCGCTCGCGGTCGCCGTCGGCGATCTGGGCGAGCCCGAGCAGGTGGCGCAGCGGCGGCATCACCCACTCGCGGTCGTCGGGGTCGGTGACCCACTCCTCGACGACGGCGGCAAGCTTCGGCTCGGCGGTCGCGGCCGGCTCGTCCTCGGTGATCCGGGCGCGCATGCGCACCATCTCGGCCAGCGCCCAGAAGGCGACGCCGTCGCCATAGGACAGGCAGCGGCCGCGGTGCCACAGCACCTCGTCGGCGAGGCCGTCGGCGTACTTCTCGAACTCCCACGCCAGCCGCGACTTGCCGATGCCGGCGATGCCCGTGACGCCCACCAGGTGGGCGCGGCCGCCCTCGGTGGCGTGGAACAGGTCCTTCAGCAGGCGCAGCTCCCGCTCGCGGCCGACGAACGGCGGGTCGAGGCCGGCGCTGCGGCCGACGCCGCGCCGCGCCGCCGACACGCGTGCGGCCCTCCACAGCGGCATCGGATCGCGCTTGCCCTTGAGCTCGAAGCTGCCGGCGGGCTCGCACACGATCGCGGCCTCGGTCATGCGCCTGGTCGTCTCGTCGACGAATACTGCGCCGGGTGCGGCGGCGGCCTGGATGCGCGAGGCGGTGTTCACGAGGTCGCCGGCGACGATGCCCTGGCCGATCGCGCCGACCGACACCGCGGCCTCGCCCGTCGCCACGCCCGCGCGCGCCTGCAGGGCGAGGCCGGTGCGCTCGCCCAGGGCGTGGACGGAGTCGATCAGCTCGAGCGCGACCCGCACGGCCCGCTCGGCGTCGTCCTCCTGGGCGGCGCGCGCGCCCCACACCGCCATCACCGCGTCGCCGATGAACTTCTCGACCACGCCACCGTGGCGCTGCACCGCGGCGCGGGCGGCGTCGAAGTAGCCGGTCAGGAGCTCGCGCACCTCCTCCGGGTCGCGCGCATCCGAGTGCGACGTGAACCCCACCAGGTCGGCGAAGAGCACCGAGACGAGCCGCCGCTCCGTGGCTGCGGCCGGCACCGGCGCCGCCGTCGTCAGGGGTCCGCCGCACGCTCCGCAGAAGCGGTCGCCCGGCTCGTTGGGCGACGCCGCAGGCCGGGCACGCGACCGCGAGCTCGGCGCCGCACTGGCCGCAGAATCGGCGCCCTTCCCGGTTGTCCTCACCGCAGGCTCGGCACTGCATGCTGCAGAGGGTAGAGCAACCGGTCGCAGAGCACCTTGCGGAGCCCCGCCCGAACTCGAACCCTGTGCTAGTGTTCGCCGTCGCGGCCGCTTCCGGGCGGCCCTTCCCTGTCTGCCCTCGGACGCCGGGAGCTTCCACAGCGTATGCCAACGATCAATCAGCTCGTGCGACATCCTCGCCAGAAAGTGGTCGGCAAGACCAAGACGCCGGCCCTCCGCGGCGCGCCGCAAAAGCGGGGCGTCTGCACGCGCGTCTACACGGTGACGCCGAAGAAGCCGAACTCCGCTCTGCGTAAGGTCGCGCGCGTGCGCCTGACCAACCAGATGGAGGTCACGGCCTACATCCCCGGCGTCGGCCACAACCTGCAGGAGCACTCGGTCGTGCTGATCCGCGGCGGCCGCGTGAAGGACCTGCCGGGCGTGCGCTACAAGGTCATCCGCGCGGCGCTCGACACGTCGGGCGTGAACGACCGCAAGCAGGCCCGCTCCAAGTACGGGGCGAAGAGGAGCTCGTAGTGCCGCGCCGTGCCGAGATCACCCCGCGGACGCTGCTCCGCGACCCCGTCTACGAGTCGGTCCTGGTCACGCAGGTCGTGAACCGCGTGATGATGGACGGCAAGAAGTCGACCGCCGAGCAGATCGTCTACAAGGCGCTCGAGTCGGTCGGGCAGAAGACGGGCCAGAACCCGGTCGAGGTGCTCGAGCGCGCCATCAAGTCGGTCACGCCGGTGCTCGAGGTGCGCTCGCGCCGCGTCGGCGGCGCCAACTACCAGGTGCCGATCGAGGTGCCGCAGCGCCGCGCCCGCACGCTCGCGGTGCGCTGGCTCGTGACGTTCTCCCGCCAGCGGCGCGAGAAGCAAGCCCACGAGAAGCTGGCCGGCGAGATCCTGGACGCCACCAACCAGCAGGGCGGCGCGTTCAAGCGCAAGGACGACATGTACCGGATGGCGCAGGCCAACAAGGCGTTCGCGCACTACCGGTGGTGAGGGTGCAGCCATGTCTGTGATCGAGACGAAGACCAGCACCCGCGTGCCCAGGATGGAGGAGCTCGACCGGGTGCGCAACATCGGCATCATGGCCCACATCGACGCCGGCAAGACGACCACCACCGAGCGCATCCTCTACTACACCGGCCGCACCCACAAGATGGGCGAGGTGCACGAGGGCGCGGCGACGATGGACTGGATGGTGCAGGAGCAGGAGCGGGGGATCACGATCACGTCCGCCGCCACGACCTGCTTCTGGCGCGACTCTCGCATCAACATTCTTGACACGCCCGGGCACGTGGACTTTACGGTCGAGGTCGAGCGCAGCCTGCGCGTGCTCGACGGCGCCGTCGCGCTCTTCGACTCGGTCGCCGGCGTCCAGCCGCAGTCCGAGACGGTCTGGCGCCAGGCCGACAAGTACGGCGTCCCCCGCATCGCCTTCATCAACAAGATGGACCGCACCGGCGCGGACTTCTACGCCGCCGTGCAGACCATGATCGACCGGCTCGGCGCCCGCGCCGTGATGCTCCAGATCCCGATCGGGCAGGAGGACGCCTACATCGGCCACGTCGACCTCGTGACCATGAAGGCGATCCGCTACGTCGACCCGCTCGGCCAGAAGTGGGAGGAGGGGGACGTCCCCGAGGAGCTGCGCGAGCTCGCCGAGACCCACCGCCACGAGCTGGTCGAGGCGGTCGCGGATCACGACGAGGACATCATGATCGCCTTCCTCGAGGACGAGCCCGTCGACGCCGAGGTCCTGCGTGCCGCCGTCCGCCGGGCGACGCTCGACAACTCGATCACCCCGGTGCTGCTCGGCTCCGCCTTCAAGAACAAGGGCGTGCAGCCGCTGCTCGAGGCCGTCATCGACTACCTGCCGTCGCCGGTCGACGTGCCGTCGGTGGTCGGCATCGACCCCCGCACCGGCGAGGAGGCCGAGCGCCCGGCCGACCTCGACGCGCCGTTCTCGGCGCTCGCCTTCAAGGTCATGAGCGACCCGTTCGTCGGCAAGCTGACGTACTTCCGCGTCTACTCCGGCAAGCTCAACTCGGGCTCCTACGTGATGAACGCGTCCACGGGCCGCAAGGAGCGCGTCGGCCGCCTGCTCGAGATGCACGCGAACCACCGCGAGGACCTGCAGCAGGTCGGCGCGGGCGCGATCGCGGCCGCCGTCGGCCTCAAGCAGACGACGACGGGCGACACGTTGTGCGATCCGGACAAGCCGGTCGTGCTCGAGTCGATCGACTTCCCCGAGCCCGTCATCGACGTCGCCGTCGAGCCGAAGACCAAGGCCGACCAGGACAAGCTCGCGACCGCCCTCCAGCGCCTGGCCGAGGAGGACCCCACCTTCCGCGTGCGCACGAACGAGGAGACCGGCCAGACCATCATCGCCGGCATGGGCGAGCTGCACCTCGAGATCATCGTCGACCGCCTGATGCGCGAGTTCCGGGTGGACGCGAACGTCGGCCGCCCGCAGGTGGCCTACCGCGAGACCATCCGCAACCCCGTGCAGGGAGTGCACGGGCGCTTCGTCCGCCAGACCGGCGGCCGCGGCCAGTACGGCCACGTCGTCATCGACATGGCGCCGAACGAGCCGGGCGTCGGGTACACGTTCGAGAACAAGATCGTCGGCGGCGCCGTCCCGCGCGAGTACATCTCGTCGATCGACGCCGGCATCAAGGAGGCGATGGAGGCGGGCATCCTGGCCGGCTTCCCGGTGGTCGACGTCGGCGTCACGCTCGTCGACGGCTCCTACCACGACGTCGACTCCTCGGAGATGGCGTTCAAGGTGGCCGGCTCGATGGCCTTCAAGGAGGCCTCGAAGCGCGCCAAGCCGGTGCTGCTCGAGCCCGTGATGGCGGTCGAGGTGGTCACGCCCGAGGACTACATGGGCGACGTGATCGGCAACATCAACTCGCGCCGCGGGCAGATCGAGGGCATGGAGCCGCGCGGCAATGCGCAGGTCATCCGCGCCCGCGTGCCGCTGGCCGAGATGTTCGGCTACGCCACGGATGTGCGCACCATGAGCCAGGGTCGCGCCACCTATACGATGCAGTTCCTTCACTACGCGGAAGTCCCGCACTCAATCGCAGAGAAGCTCACGGAGAGCCAGGGCTAGGCCCCCGAAAAGGAGACTGGGAGAAGATATGGCAAAGCAGAAGTTCGAGCGCACCAAGCCGCACCTCAACATCGGCACCATCGGTCACATCGACCATGGCAAGACGACGCTCACCGCTGCCATCACAAAGGTGCTGGCCGAGTCCGGCACCGGCTCGGAGTTCACCGACTTCGATAAGATCGACAAGGCTCCCGAGGAGCGCGAGCGCGGCATCACCATCAACTCCTCCCACGTCGAGTACGAGACCGAGAACCGCCACTACGCGCACGTCGACTGCCCGGGCCACGCCGACTACGTGAAGAACATGATCACGGGCGCGGCGCAGATGGACGGCGCGATCCTGGTCGTCTCCGCCGCCGACGGGCCGATGCCGCAGACGCGCGAGCACATCGTGCTCGCCCGCCAGGTCGGCGTCCCCTACATCGTCGTGTTCCTGAACAAGGCCGACACCGTCGACGACGAGGAGCTGCTCGACCTGGTCGAGCTCGAGGTGCGCGAGCTGCTCTCGAAGTACGACTTCCCCGGCGACGACCTCCCGGTCGTGCGCGGCTCGGCGCTGAAGGCGCTCGAGGGCGACGCCGAGTGGACGCCGAAGATCCTGGAGCTCATGGCGGCCGTCGACGAGTACGTGCCGGAGCCGGCCCGCGATATCGACAAGCCGTTCCTGATGCCGGTCGAGGACGTGTTCACCATCACCGGCCGCGGCACCGTGGCCACCGGCCGCGTGGAGCAGGGCCAGGTCAAGACCGGCGAGGAGGTCGAGATCGTCGGCATCCACAAGGAGACCGCGAAGACCGTCGTCACCGGCGTCGAGATGTTCCGCAAGCTGCTCGACTCCGGGCAGGCCGGCGACAACATCGGCGCGCTCCTGCGCGGCGTCAAGCGCGAGGACATCGAGCGCGGCCAGGTGCTCGCCAAGCCCGGGTCGATCACGCCGCACACGAAGTTCGAGGCGCAGGTGTACGTGCTCTCGAAGGACGAGGGCGGCCGCCACAAGCCGTTCTTCAAGGGCTACCGCCCGCAGTTCTACTTCCGCACGACCGACGTCACCGGCGTCGTCGAGCTCCAGGCGGACGTCGAGATGGTCATGCCCGGCGACAACGCCGAGATGTCCGTCGAGCTGATCCAGCCCATCGCCATGGACGAGGGCCTGCGCTTCGCGATCCGCGAAGGCGGCCGCACCATCGGCGCCGGCGCCGTCACCAAGATCCTCAAGTAGGAAAGGGATACCGAGCACACCGTGGCCCAGCAGAAGATCCGCATCCGGCTGAAGGGGTACGACCACACGCTGGTCGACCTGTCCGCCCGTTCCATCGTGGACACAGCCCAGCGGTCAGGGGCCACGGTGTCCGGACCCGTCCCCCTGCCCACCGAGAAGAACGTGTACTGCGTCATCCGCGGCCCGTTCAAGGACAAGGACTCGCGGGAGCACTTCGAGATCCGCACGCACAAGCGGCTGATCGACATCCACCAGCCCACCCCGAAGACGGTCGACTCGCTGATGCGGCTCGACCTGCCGGCGGGGGTCGACATCGAGATCAAGCTCTAGCCATGGCGAAGGGCATCATCGGTACCAAGGTCGGCATGACCCAGCTCTTCGACGAGGAGTCGGGGCGGGTCACGCCCGTGACCGTGATCGAGGCCGGGCCGTGCCCGGTCGTCGCGGTGCGCACGCCCGAGACCGACGGCTACACGGGCGTACAGCTCGCGTTCGGCGCGGTGAAGGAGAAGCGGCTGACGCGGCCCGAGGCCGGCCATCTCAAGGCCGCCGGCGTCGCGCCGCACCGCACGCTGATCGAGTTCCGGGGCGCCGACGGCCTCGCCGCCGGCGACACGGTGACGGTCGAGTCGTTCGAGCCGGGCGAGCGTGTCAAGGTCTCGGGCGTCTCCAAGGGCAAGGGCTTCGCCGGCACGATCAAGCGCCACCGCTTCTCGCGCGGGCCGGTGTCGCACGGCTCGCACAACGTGCGCGCGCCGGGCTCGATCGGCGCGTCGGCGACGCCGTCGCACGTCTACAAGGGCACCAAGATGGCCGGCCAGATGGGGTCGCAGCGCGTCACTCAGCGCGGCCTGCGCGTGGTCGAGATCGATGCCGAGCGCAACCTCCTGCTCATCGAGGGCGCCGTCCCCGGCGCCACGGGCGGGATCGTCGAAGTCAGGAGCGACGGCTGATGGCCGTCCCCACCGCACCCGTGATCACCGGCGGCGCCAAGGTGAAGCTCGACGAGGCCGTCTTCGGCCAGGAGCGCAATGACCACCTGGTGCACGAGGTCGTGAAGGCCGAGATGGCCTCGCGCCGGCAGGGCACCGCGTCGACGAAGACGCGCGGCCTGGTCTCGGGCGGTCGGGCGAAGCCGTGGCGGCAGAAGGGCACGGGCCGTGCCCGCGCCGGCACGACACGCGCGCCCAACTGGACCGGCGGCGGCGTCGTGTTTGGGCCGCACCCGCGCAGCTACGTCGGCAAGGTCAACCGCAAGGCCCGGCTGAAGGCGCTGCGGATCGCGCTCTCGGCACATGCGTCGGCGGGATCGCTGCACGTCATCGACGGCTCCGCGTTCGACGCGCCCAAGACGTCGCAGGCGGCCGAGCTGTTCGCCGGCGCCGGCCTGCAGGTGCCCGTGTGGGTGGTGGTCGCGCCCGACGAGGTGAACCTGGCCAAGTCGGTGCGAAACCTCGAGCGCGTCTTCGTCGCGAACGCCGACAACCTGGACGCCTCCGACGTCGTCATGGCGCGTTCGCTGGTCGTCTCGAAGGCCGGGCTCCACATGCTCGAGGGCGGTGAGGCGTCGTGAACGGCGACCCGCGCTCCGTCCTCGTCGCGCCGGTCGTGTCCGAGAAGAGCTACGGCCAGATCGCCGACCGGCGCAAGTACACGTTCCGCGTGCACAAGGACGCCCACAAGACCCAGGTGCGCCAGGCGGTCGAGGAGATCTTCGGCGTCGACGTCACCCAGGTGAACATCTCCAAGGTGCCCGCCAAGCCCAAGCGGCGCGGCGTCCACGCCGGCCAGCGGCCCGGCTGGAAGAAGGCGGTCGTGACGGTCGCCGAGGGCCAGTCGATCGAAGCCTTCGGGCCGGGGGTCTAAGACATGGCTGTACGGAAATTCAAACCCACCTCCGAAGGCCGCCGGTTCATGACCGTGTCGGACTTCCAGGAGATCACCGCCACCGAGCCGGAGCGGACGCTGCTCGCGCCGCTGCACAAGACCGGCGGGCGCAACGTGAACGGCCGCATCACCACCCGTCACCGCGGCGGCGGCCACAAGCGCCGCTACCGCCTGATCGACTTCAAGCGGCTGAAGGACGGCGTGCCGGCGAAGGTCAACTCGATCGAGTACGACCCCAACCGGTCGGCCCGGATCGCGCTCCTGCACTACGCCGACGGCGAGAAGCGCTACATCCTCGCGCCGGTGCGGCTGCGGGTCGGCCAGACGGTCGAATCGGGCGAGGCGGTCGACATCCGCCCCGGCAACGCCATGCCGCTGCGGTCGATGCCGACCGGCACCACGGTGCACAACATCGAGCTGCGGCCCGGCCAGGGCGGCAAGATGGCCCGCTCGGCCGGCTCGTCCGCCCAGCTCGTCGCCAAGGAAGGCGGCATGGCGCTCCTGCGGCTGCCGTCGGGCGAGATGCGGCGCGTCCGCGAGGTGTGCCGGGCGACCGTCGGCCAGCTCGGCAACGTCACCCACGAGATCGAGTCCGGCGGCAAGGCCGGCCGCTCGCGCTGGATCGGCAAGCGGCCGACGGTGCGCGGCACCGTCATGAATCCCGTCGACCATCCGCACGGCGGCGGCGAGGGCAAGAACAAGGGCAGCCACCCGGTCACACCGTGGGGCAAGCCCACGCTGGGCTTCCGCACGAGGGACAAGAAGAAGGCGAGCGGCAAGGACATCGTCCGAGCGCGCCGGAGAGGCAAGGGTAGGCGATGAGCCGATCGAGCAAGAAGGGCCCATTCGTGGAGCCCAAGCTGATGCAGCGCGTGGAGCAGATGAACGAGACCCGTCAGAAGCGGATGCTGAAGACGTGGTCGCGCTCGTCCACGATCTTCCCCGAGTTCGTCGGGCACACGATCGCGGTCCACGACGGCCGCAAGCACGTGCCGGTCTTCATCTCGGAGTCGATGGTGGGCCACAAGCTGGGCGAGTTCGCCCCGACGCGCACCTACCGCGGCCACGGCAACGACCGCACGTCCAGGATGAAGGGGCGGTAGGTGGCGGTCGCGACGCAGGACAGGGACATCGTGCGGGCGCAGGCGCGCTACGTGCGCTGCTCGGCGCGCAAGGCGCGGCTCGTGCTCGAGCACATCCGCGGCAAGCAGGCGACCGAGGCCAAGGCCATCCTGGCGTTCGCGACGCGTGCTGCTGCCAAGGACGCGGGCAAGGTGCTCGCCTCGGCGATCGCAAACGCCGAGACGAACAACGGCTACGACGTGGACGATCTCGTCGTGGTGGCGGCCTATGCCGACGAGGGCCCGACCCTCAAGCGCTGGCGCCCGCGCGCCCGCGGCCGCGTGAACCGCATCCGCAAGCGCACCTGCCACATCACGATCCAGCTGGCCGTGGCCGAGCCGGGCGAGATCAAGCGGCCGGTGCGCCGTCGGCCGGCGCCGCAAGCCCAGCCCGAGCCCGCGACCGTCGAGACCGAGGCGACCGAGGCGCCCGCCGCCGAGGAGACGCCCAAGCCCAAGCCCAAGCCCAAGCGCAAGCCGCGGGCGAAGAAGACCGAGACACCCGAGGCTGCATCCGCAGAGACGGATGCGCCCGCCGCCGAGCAGTCTGAGGAGGAGAATTAGTTGGGACACAAGGTCCACCCGGGCGGCCTGCGGGTCGGCGTCATCCACACGTGGAAGTCGAACTGGTTCGTGTCGGCGAAGGACTTTCCCGACGCGCTGATGGAGGACGTGAAGATCCGCGACCACATCTACGGCAAGCTCTCGCACGCCGGTCTCTCCGACATCCACATCCGCAAGGACAAGCAGCGGATCACGGTCGACATCTACACGGCGCGGCCGGGCATCGTGATCGGCAAGTCCGGCTCCGAGGTCGACGCGCTGCGGCGTGAGCTGCACGCGATGACCACGAAGAACGTGCAGGTGAACATCACCGAGATCAAGCGCCCGGAGCTCGACGCCAAGCTGGTCGCGCAGTCGATCGCCGAGCAGCTGCAGAACCGGGTGTCGTTCCGGCGGGCGATGAAGCGGTCGCTGTCCTCGTCGATCCGCTCGGGCGCCCAGGGCGTGAAGATCCGCTGCGGCGGCCGCCTCGGCGGCTCGGAGATGTCGCGCTCGGAGCAGTACAGCGAGGGCCGCGTGCCCCTGCACACCCTGCGGGCCGACATCGACTACGGGTTCGCCGAGGCAAAGACGACCTTCGGCCGCATCGGCGTGAAGGTGTGGATCAACAAGGGCGAGATCATGCCCGAGGGCTTCGAGCACGAGGGTGCCTCGACGCGCCTGGGCGAGGTCGACAGCCGCCGCCGGCGGCGCGGCGCGCTGCCCGGCGAGATGGAGCAGCTCGGCCCCACGCGGCCGGGACGGCGCGGCGGCGGACCTGGTGGTGGCGGCGGTGGCCGGCGCCCACGGCCGGGTGGCGGCGGTGGCGGCAGAGGCGAGGGTGGCGGCGGCAGCGGTGGCGGCCCGGGCGGCGGACGCCGTCCGCGTTCGCGGCCCCGCGGCGACGCGGCTCCCGCGGCGCCGACCGACGCACCGGCGACGCCGAACGACGCGGCGGCCACGCCCGCCGAGACGCCGGCCCCGCCGGCACCTGCGGCCGAGACGCCGCCGGCACCTGTGGCCGAGACCCCCACGGCGCCCAGCGAGGGCGGCGAGGCCTGATGCTGCTCCCGAAGCGCACCAAGTACCGCCGCGTCCATCGCGGCCGCCGCAGGGGCGACGCCAAGGGCGGCACGCGGGTGATGTTCGGCGAGTACGGGCTGAAGTCGCTCGAGGCCGGCTGGGTGACCAACCGCCAGATCGAGGCCGCCCGTATCGCGATGACCCGAAAGATCAAGCGCGGCGGCAAGGTGTGGATCACTATCTTCCCCGACAAGTCGGTGACCCAGAAGCCGGCCGAGACGCGCATGGGGTCGGGCAAGGGATCGCCGGAGCACTGGGTGGCCGTGGTCAAGCCCGGCCGCGTCATGTTCGAGCTGGCGGGCGTGCCCGAGCCGCTCGCGCGCGAGGCGATCCGCCTGGCGGCGATGAAGCTGCCGGTGAAATCGAAGTTCGTGTCCCGGGAGGGTGATCTGTTTGAAGGCCAGTGAGATCCGCGAGCTGACGGCCGACGAGCTCGAGCGCAAGCTGGCCGAGACGCGCCAGGAGCTCTTCAACCTGCGCTTCCAGCACGCCACCGGAGCGCTCGACAACACCGCCGCGCTGCAGCGTGTGAAGCGCGACATCGCCCGCCTGCTGACGATGGCCGGCGACGGCGCGCGCGCCGGGAGCCGGGCATGAACGCCTCCGCCCCCGAGCAGACGCGCGGCCGCCGCAAGGAGCGCCGCGGGATCGTCGTCTCCGACGCCATGGACAAGACCGTGGTCGTCCGCGTCGACATCGTGAAGCCGCACCCCAAGTACAAGAAGATGCTGCGCCGCTCGATCCGGCTGCACGCGCACGACGAGCAGAACAGCGCCAAGGTCGGCGACGTCGTGCGGCTGGTCGAGACCCGGCCGCTCTCGGCCACGAAGCGCTGGCGGGTCGCGGAGATCGTCGAGGTGGCGAAGTGATCCAGGTGGAGAGCCGGCTGCGGGTCGCGGACAACACGGGCGCACGCGAGCTCCTGTGCATCCGCATCAAGGGCGGCAGCCGGCGTCGCTACGCGGGCGTCGGCGATATCATCGTCGGCACCGTCAAGCAGGCCACCCCCAACGGCGCCGTCAAGAAGGGCGAGGTGGTGACGGCGGTGGTGGTGCGCACGACCAAGCAGCACCACCGGGACGACGGCACGTACATCGCGTTCGACGAGAACGCGGCAGTCATCATCGACGCGCAGCGCAACCCGCGCGGCACGCGCATCTTCGGCCCGGTGGCCCGCGAGCTGCGCGAGCGCAACTTCATGAAGATCGTTTCTCTCGCCCCCGAGGTCCTCTAGCTCCCATGGCAGCCAAAACGAAAGACAAGACGATCCCCAAGCTGAAGATCAGGGCGGGTGACTCGGTGCAGGTGCTGACCGGCAAAGACGCCGGCAAGCGCGGCACCGTCACGCGCGTGCTCCCGGCCGAGCGCCGCATCGTGGTCGAGAAGGTCAACATGATCAAGCGGCACACCAAGCCGCGGCCGGCGCCGCGCCAGTCGGGCAGCCAGCAGATCATCCCCGGTGGCGTGCTCGAGCGCGAGGCGCCGCTGCAGATCTCGAACGTCGCGCTCGTCTGCCCGGCGTGCGGCAAGCCGAGCCGGGTCGGCTACCGGATCAACCCCAAGGACGGCAACAAGGTGCGCGTCTGCCGCCACTGCGACAAGGACATCGACAAGTGAGCACCGCCGAAGCCCCCACGCCGCGCCTCCGCGAGCGCTACGACGCCGAGGTGCGCGACCAGCTCCAGGAGCAGCTCGGCCTGAGCTCGCCGATGGCGGTGCCGCGCCTGCAGAAGATCACGATCAACATGGGCGTCGGCGAGGCAAAGGTGAACTCCAAGGCACTCGACGATGCCGTCGAGCAGCTCGCGATCATCGCCGGGCAGCGCCCCGTGATCACGCGCGCGAAGAAGTCGATCGCCGGCTTCAAGATCCGCGAGGGCATGCCCATCGGCTGCAAGGTGACGCTGCGCGGCGCGCGCATGTACGAGTTCCTCGACCGGCTGACGACGATCGCCCTGCCGCGCATCCGCGACTTCCGCGGGATCAACCCGGAGGCGTTCGACGGCCGCGGCAACTTCTCGGTCGGCGTGCGTGAGCAGATCATCTTCCCCGAGATCAACTACGACGACGTGCACGAGGTCCGCGGCCTCAACATCACGATCACGACCAGTGCAGCCGACGATCACGGCGCGCGCGAGCTCCTGCGCGCCCTCGGGATGCCGTTTGCGGGCTAGCGCCCGCTGGAACAAAGGACGAATCAGGTATGGCGAAGGAATCACTGAGGGTCAAGCAGGCACGAGGGGCGAAGTTCAAGACGCGCTCCTATCACCGCTGTTCACGCTGCGGACGCCCGCGCGCGTACTTCCGCAAGTTCGGCGTGTGCCGGATCTGCCTGCGCGACCTCGCCCACCAGGGTGTCATCCCCGGTATGACGAAGTCGAGCTGGTGAGGAGCGGACATGGTCAATGATCCGATCGGGGACATGCTGACGCGGATTCGCAACGCGAACCTCGCGCTGCACGAGTCGGTGGCGATGCCCGTGTCCGGGATGAAGCGCGAGATCGCGCGCATCCTCCAGGACGAGGGCTACATCGACGGCTGGAGCGTGGCCAAGGGCGAGACGCACGACACCCTGGTGGTGATGCTGCGCTACGGGCCGAGCCGCGAGCGGGTCATCTCGGGCCTGAAGCGCGTGTCCAAGCCGGGCCGGCGCGTGTACGCCAAGAAGGGCCGCCCGCACCGCGTGCTCGGCGGCATGGGGGTCGCGATCCTGTCGACGTCCAAGGGCGTCGTGACGGGCCGCCAGGCCCAGGACGAGGGCGTCGGCGGCGAGGTGCTGTGCTATGTGTGGTGAGCTGTGAGCCGGATCGGACGCATGCCCATCCCCGTGCCCGCGGGCGTCTCGGTCGAGATCGCTCCCGGGAGCGTGTCCGTGACCGGCCCGCGCGGCAGCCTGTCCGAGCGGATCTCGCCTGACATCAAGGTGGCCCAGGAGGACGGCACGCTGGTGGTCACGCGGCCGACCGACCGCAGCGAGCACCGGGCGCTGCACGGGCTCACGCGCACGCTGGTGGCGAACATGGTCACGGGCGTCACCGACGGCTTCAGCAAGCGGCTCGAGATCCAGGGTGTCGGCTATCGCGCCGCGCTCCGCGGCCCCGACCTCGAGATGCAGCTCGGGTTCAGCCATCCGGTCACGGTGAAGGCGCCGGAGGGGATCTCGTTCGAGGTGCCCCAGCCGACGCAGATCATCGTCAGCGGGTCGAGCAAGCAGCAGGTCGGCGAGGTCGCGGCGCGCATCCGCAAGTGGCGCCCGCCGGAGCCCTACAAGGGCAAGGGCGTCCGCTACGCGGGCGAGGTCGTCATCCGCAAGGTCGGGAAGAGGGCGTAGGCATGGCTGTAAAGACGAAACAGCAGGCGCGGCTGCGCCGCCACCGCCGGGTCCGGGCGAAGGTGACCGGCACGACCGCGCGGCCGCGGCTGGCCGTGTACCGGTCGAACAAGACCATCTCGGCCCAGGTCATCGACGACAGCGCCGGGCGCACCCTCGCGGCCGCGTCCAGCCGAGACAAGTCCCTGGCCTCGCTCAAGCGCGCCGACGCCCCTGCGGCCGTCGGCAAGCTCGTTGCCGAGCGCGCCGCCAAGGCCGGCATCGCCACGGTCGTCTTCGACCGCGGCGGCTACCTGTACCACGGGCGGGTGAAGGCGCTCGCCGACGCCGCGCGAGAAAATGGATTGGAGTTCTAAGTGGCAGTAACGCCCAGACCGGGATCGCGTAACCCCGCCGCGCGCGGCTCCGAGGTCGCAGGCCGCGACCTGCAGGAGCGCGTGGTCAAGATCAACCGCGTGGCCAAGGTGGTCAAGGGCGGGCGGCGCTTCTCGTTCACCGCCCTCGTGGTGGTCGGCGACGAGGTCGACCACGTCGGCGTCGGCTACGGCAAGGCCAACGAGGTGCCCTCGGCGATCGCCAAGGCGGTCGAGGACGCCAAGAAGAACCTGTTCCAGATCCCCAAGTACCACAACACGATCACCCACCAGGTGACGGGACGCTACGGCGCGGGGCGCGTGTTCATGAAGCCCGCGTCCGAGGGCACCGGCGTGATCGCCGGCGCAGGCGTCCGCGCCGTGCTCGAGCTCGGCGGCGTGCGCGACATCCTGGCGAAGTCGCTCGGCACCGCCAACCCGATCAACCTCCTCATGGCCACCGTGCAGGGTCTGAAGTCCCTGAAGCGGCCCGAGGAGGTGGCCAAGCTGCGCGGGAAGACGATCCGCGAGGTGATCAAGCCGCACTCCGAGGTTGTGGCCGAGGCCGAGGCGGCCGCAGCCGCGGTCGCCGCCGCGGTGGTCGAGGCGCCCGCGCCTGCGGCCGCCGAGCCCGCGGCCGCCAAGCCCGCTCCCAAGCCCAAGCCTGCGGCCAAGGCGAAGCCGGCGAAGGCCGAGAAGCCGGCCGCGGCGGCCAAGCCCAAGCCGGCGCCGCGCAAGCGGGCCGCCAAGCCGGCCGCCGATGCGCCCGAGGCCGCCGCCGAGGCGACCGAGGCTGCGCCCGAGCCGGCCGCAGAGGCCGAGGCGGGCGAGGACGCCTGATGGCCAAGCTCCGCATCACCCAGGTGCGCGGCACGATCCGCACCCGGCCCGAGCACAAGGGCACCCTGCGTGCGCTCGGCCTGCGCCGGATCAACGCCCAGACGGTGCGCGAGGACTCGCCGGTGCTGCAGGGCATGCTGCGCCGGGTCGCGTCGATGGTGAAGGTGGAGGAGATCGATGGCTGAAGAGACCACCACGGCGCCCGGGCTGCACGAGCTGCGCCCGGCCGAGGGCAGCCACCGCGACCGCAAGCGGGTCGGCCGCGGCGAGGGCTCCGGTCACGGCAAGACGTCGGGGCGCGGCCAGAAGGGCCAGAAGTCGCGCTCGGGCAGCCACCGCATGCGCGCGGGCTTCGAGGGCGGACAGATGCCGCTCTACATGCGCCTGGGCAAGCTGCGCGGCCCGAACAACAAGAAGTCGATGCCGATGGGGCCGTTCCGGACGCACACCACACCGGTGAACGTGCGCGATCTGGAGCGGTTCGACGCCGGCGTCGAGGTGACGCCCGACCTGCTCAAGGCGGCGGGGGTCATCAAGTCCCTGCGCCACCCGGTCAAGATCCTCGGCGACGGCGAGCTCTCGCACGGTCTCACCGTACACGCGCACGCCTTCTCGCGCCGCGCGGCCGAGCTGATCCAGGCCGCCGGCGGGACGGTCGTCGTGATCGGCGGCGATGCGCAGCCCGAGGCGGCTCCGAACGCCAAGTCCAGGGCCAACACGAGGTCGGCCGAGCGGAAGGCCGCGGCCGAGGCCGAGGCTGACGGGACCCCGGCGGCCGAGGTTGCGGAGACGCCGGCGGCCGAGGCCGACGAGGCGCCCGCGGCGGAGGCCGCCGACGACGCTGCGGAGCCCGAGGAGTAGACGGAGGAACCGTGCTGCAGAGCCTGATCAACGCCTGGAGGACCCCCGACCTTCGCACGAAGCTGCTCTTCACCGCGGCCATGCTCGCGATCTACCGGTTCGGCTCGTTCGTGCCCGCGCCGGGCGTCAACTCGAACGCGCTTGCAAGTGCGCTCTCGAGCCAGGGCGGGATCTTCGGCCTGCTGTCGGTGTTCTCCGGCGGCGGGCTCGCCCGGCTGGGCGTGTTCGCGCTGGGGATCATGCCCTACATCACCGCCTCGATCATCCTCCAGGTGATGACGCCGGTGTTCCCCAACCTGCAGGCGCTGCAGAAGGAGGGCGAGCTCGGTCAACGGCGGATCACGCAGTACACGCGCTACCTGACGGTGGCGCTGGCCGCGCTGCAGGCGCTCGGCTACACGTACGCGTTCCACTCGAACGCGCTCGGCGTGACCACGTCGGGCAGCTTGATCAAGTGGACGATCGGGAACGTCATCCTGATCGTGATCACGCTCACCGCCGGTGCGACGCTGCTCATGTGGATCGGGGAGCTGATCACGCAGCGCGGCGTCGGCAACGGCATGTCGCTTCTGATCTTCGCGTCGATCCTGACGTCCGCGCCCGCCGGGATCGCGGCCTGGTGGAACGGCTCCACGTTCGAGAAGCTCTCGCTCCCGATCGTCGTCTTCGGCGTGATCGTCGCGGTCGTCTACGTCCAGGAGGGCATCCGCAAGATCCCGATCCAATACGCCAAGCGCATGGTGGGCAGGCGGATGACGAGCGGCGGCTCGACCTACCTGCCGTTGCGCGTGAACATGGCGGGTGTGATCCCGGTCATCTTCGCAGCGGCGATCATGGCGTTCCCGCCGACCGTCGGCCAGATCCTCCCGTGGAGCTTCGCCCACAGCATCGCCGTGTTCTTCGCGCCGGGCGGCTGGCCGTTCCTGATCGGGGAGGCCGTGCTGATCTTCGGCTTCACGTTCTTCTACGTGGCCGTGATCTTCAACTCGATCGAGCAGGCGGACAACCTGAAGAAGTACGGCGGCTTCGTGCCGGGCGTGCGCCCGGGCAGACCGACGGCCCAGTACCTCGAGCGGGTGCTCGTGCGGCTGACGGTCGTCGGCGGCCTCTTCCTGGCCGCGGTGGCCGTCCTCCCGTCGCTATTCATCAAGTACGGCGGCTTCTCGACGGCGACGGCCCGCGCGCTCGGCGGGACGTCGGTGCTGATCGTCGTGGGCGTCGCCATCGACACGATGCGGCAGATCGAGTCGCAGCTCTCGATGCGCGCCTACAAGGGCTTCCTGAAGTAGCGGCATGGCGCTCGATCTGATCCTGATGGGGCCGCCGGGCGCCGGTAAGGGCACCCAGGCCGGCCGGGTGGCGGCCGAGCGCGGCCTGGCGCACATCGCCACCGGCGACATGCTGCGCGCCGCTGTGCGCGACGGCACGCCGCTCGGGCTCGAGGCCAAGGCGGTGATGGCGCGGGGCGACCTCGTCTCCGACGATCTGATCATCGCGATGTTCCGCGAGCGCCTCGCCGCCCCGGACACCGCGGCCGGCGTGTTGCTGGACGGCTTCCCGCGCACCGAGGCCCAGGCGGCGGCGCTCGACGGGATGCTGACCGGACTTCACCGCCGCATCGCGGCGGTGGTCGTGTTCCAGATCGACGAGGACGTCGTCGTCCGGCGGCTGTCCGGCCGGCGCATGTGCCGGGCGAACGACCACGTCTACCACGTCGACACGAAGCCGCCCGCGGTCGAGGGTGTGTGCGACGTCGACGGCTCCGAGCTCTACCAGCGCGACGACGACAAGCCGGAGGTCGTGCGCACCCGGTTCCGCAAGCAGTGGGTCGAGGCGGCGGCGCCGGTGATCGCGTACTACCGCGGGCACGGCATCGTGGCCGAGCTCGACGCCGCGCAGCCCGTCGAGCATGTGGCCCGGGAGCTCGACGGCCTGCTCGACGGCCTGGCGGCGTCGGCGTGATCGTCCGCAAGTCCGATGCCGAGGTCGAGACGATGGCCCGCGCCGGGCGCGTGGTCGCAGACACGCTCGACCTGATGGAGGCGAGCGCCGCGCCTGGCGTCACGCTGGCCGAGCTCGACCGGATCGCCGAGGAGTTCATCACGTCGCGCGGCGGGCGGCCGACGTTCAAGGGCTACCGCGGGTACCCGGGGTCGATCTGCGCGTCGCCGAACGCGATGGTCGTGCACGGCATCCCCGGCCCGTACGCGCTCGTCGACGGCGACCTGCTCTCGGTCGACGTCGGCGTGACGCTCGACGGCTACGTCGCCGACTCGGCGATCACGTTCACGATCGGGCGCCCGTCGGCGCAGGCGAGCGACCTCATCGGCGCCTGCTACGAGGGGCTCGAGGCGGCGATCGACCAGTGCCGCTCGGGCAACCGGCTCGGCGACGTCTCCCATGCCGTGCAGGTCGCGGTCGAGGCGCGCGGGTTCGGCGTCGTCCGCAGCCTCGTCGGCCACGGCGTCGGGCGCAACATGCACGAGGACCCCCAGATCCCGAACTACGGCCCGCCCGGGCGGGGCCCCCGGCTGGCCTCGGGGATGGTGTTCGCCATCGAGCCGATGATCACCGCCGGCTCCTACGACGTCGAGAGCGGCGACGACGGCTGGGCCGTCTACACGAGCGACGGGAGCCTGGCGGCGCACTGCGAGCACACCGTCGCGGTGACCGAGAACGGCCCCCGCGTCCTGACCCGCCGCACGCCGCGGCAGGCGCCGGCCGACGAGTGATACACTTCTGGGCCGCTCGGGCAGCACGTTTACCCCTGCCCGCCGAGCGTCGTTTTGCCCCCTTGGAGGTACCCCGTTGAAGGTGCGCCCCAGCGTCCGACCGATGTGCGAGAAGTGCCGTGTCATCCGGCGCCACGGCCACGTGCTCGTGATCTGCTCAAACCCCCGCCACAAGCAGCGTCAGGGGTAGAGGGAAGGTGATCTGATGGCACGAATCGCAGGCGTCAACCTCCCCCGCGAGAAGCGGGTCGAGATCGGTCTGACCTACATCTTCGGCATCGGCCGGTCGACGTCCCAGGCGGTGCTCTCGGAGCTCGGGATCAACTCCGACACCAAGGTGCGCGACCTCACCGACGAGGAGGTCACCCGGCTGCGTACGCACATCGACGGCCTGACCGTCGAGGGCGATCTGCGCCGGGAGCGCTCGCAGAACATCAAGCGGCTGATGGAGATCGGCTGCTACCGCGGACTGCGCCATCGGCGCGGCCTGCCGGTGAACGGCCAGCGCACTCGCACCAACGCCCGCACCCGCAAAGGTCCCAAGAAGACCGTCGGCAAGCAGCGCAAGAAGTAAGCGATCGAGATCGCTCCAAGGAAAGGACTGAATGCCTCCCGCACCTCGTAGAGGCGGTACGCGTGGCCGCGTCCGCCGCAAGGCCCGCAAGAACATCGCCATCGGCCAGGCGCACATCAAGACGTCGTTCAACAACACCCTCGTCGCGCTGACCGACAAGGACGGCGGCGTCATCGTGTGGAAGAGCGCGGGTGCGGTCGGCTTCAAGGGCTCGCGCAAGTCGACGCCGTTCGCGGCCCAGGTGACCGCCGACGCGGCCGCGCGCGAGGGCATGGAGCACGGGCTGCAGAAGGTCGAGGTGTTCGTCAAGGGGCCGGGCTCGGGACGCGAGACCGCGATCCGCTCGCTGCAGGCCGCGGGGCTCGAGATCCTCGGCGTCAAGGACGTGAGCCCGCAGGCGCACAACGGCGTGCGGCCGCGCAAGCGGAGGCGTGTCTGATGGCGCGCATGCTGGGGCCCAAGTGCAAGCAGTGCCGGCGCGAGAACATGAAGCTCTTCCTGAAGGGCGAGCGCTGCCTGACCGAGAAGTGCGCGATCGAGCGGCGGGCCTACCCACCGGGCGAGCACGGCCGCGGGCGTATCAAGCAGTCCGAGTACCTGCTGCAGCTGCGCGAGAAGCAGAAGATGCGCCGCTACTACGGCGTCCTCGAGTCGCAGTTCCGCACCTACTACGCGAAGGCCAGCAGGCGCAGCGGCATCACCGGCGAGAACTTCCTGCGCATGCTGGAGCTGCGGCTGGACAACGTCGTCTACCGGCTCGGCTTTGCGGCGTCGCGCTCGCAGGGCCGCCAACTCGTGCGGCACAACCACTTCACGGTCAACGGCAAGAAGGTCAACATCCCCTCCTACCAGGTGTCCATGGGCGACGTCATCTCGATGCGCGAGGGCTCGGCGGCGAAGGCCGTCGTCGCCGACGCAACCGACCTGACCGCGTCCGTGTCGCCCTGGCTGCAGGCCGATCACGACAACCTGACGGGGACGGTACTGCGCCTCCCCGATCGCGCCGACATCGACACGCCGGTGCAGGAGCAGCTGATCGTGGAGTTCTATTCCAAGTAACGAGAAACCGGGGACTGTCCCCGTCCGGGGACAGTCCCCTAATGCGAATGCGAACGCGAGAAGAGGCGAGACGAATTGCTTGAGATCATTCCGAAGATCACGTCCGAGGACATCGGCGAGACGCTGGGCACGTTCGTGGTCGAGCCGCTCGACCGCGGGTTCGGCTACACGTTCGGCAACAGCCTGCGGCGTGTGCTTTTGTCGTCGCTCGAAGGCGCCGCCGTCACCTCGGTGAAGATCGAGGGCGTCGCGCACGAGTTCACCTCGGTGCCCGGCGTGCGCGAGGACGTGACCGACATCATCCTGAACCTGAAGGGCCTCATCTGCCGCCTGCACGGCGAGTCGGGCGAGGTCGAGGTGCAGGTGCAGAAGGACGGGCCGGGGACGGTCACGGCCGCCGACATCGAGGCGCCGGCCGACCTCGAGATCCTGAATCCCGACCTCGTCGTGTGCCATCTGGCCGAGAAGGCGCGGTTCGAGATGACGCTGACGATCGCCCGCGGCCGCGGGTACGTCGCCGCCGAGGGCAACAAGGGCCCCGAGACGACGATCGGCGTGATCCCGGTCGACTCGATCTTCTCGCCCGTGCGGCGCGTGAACTACGACGTCGACGCCGCCCGCGTCGGCCAGCGCACCGACTTCGACAAGCTGAAGATCGAGGTGACGACGAACGGCTCGATGACGCCGAAGGACGCCGTCAAGGACGCTGCCGAGATCCTGATCCGCTACCTCTCGATCTTCACCGACATCGACGCCGCCGACCTCGCGCTGCGGCCCGACGGCGGTGCCGTCGAGGCGGCCGCGCCGAGCGCGCACGGCATGGAGAACATCCTCATCGAGGAGCTCGAGCTCGGCGTGCGCTCGTACAACTGCCTCAAGCGCGTGGGCATCGAGACGATCGGCGATCTCATCTCCAAGAGCGAGGCCGAGCTGGCCGCGATCCCGAACTTCGGCAAGAAGTCGATCGAGGAGGTCAAGGAGACGCTGGCCGCGCACGGGCTGAACCTGAAGGGCGCCGAGTAATGAGGCACCAGCGCAAGGGCCGCAAGCTCGGGCGCGACGCGTCCCACCGCAAGGCGCTCTACGCGAACATGTGCGGTGCGCTCTTCGAGCATGGGCGGATCCGGACGACCGAGGCGAAGGCGAAGGAGCTGCGCCCGATCGCCGAGAAGCTAATCACGCTCGCGCGCGCCGACCCGATGGACGTGGCCGCCCAGCGGCACGCGGTCAAGTTCCTGCGCAGCAAGGACTCGGTGCACACGCTCTTCCACACGGTCGGGCCGCGCTTCACCGAGCGGCCCGGCGGGTACACGCGCATCGTCAAGCTGGGCCCACGCATGGGCGACGCCGCGCCAATGGCCTACATCGAGCTCGTCGACCACGAGCCAAGCCGCGCCTAGCGGCGGCCGCCGCCGGCGGTGCCGCGCTACCGGCTGACCGTCGCGTACGACGGCACCGACTTCCACGGCTGGGCGGCGCAGCCCGGCCTGCGCACCGTCTGCGGCGACCTGGCCGCGGCGCTGGGAGTCGACACACCCGCGCTCACGGTGGCCGGCCGCACCGACGCCGGGGTGCACGCGGCCGCAAACGTCGTCTCGCTCGAGGCGCCGCGGCTGCCGCCGCTGCACGCCGTCAACCGGCGCCTGCCGGCCGACATCGCCCTGCTCACGTCCGAGCGCGCCGCCGCCGGCTTCGATGCCCGCGCCGACGCCGTCTCGCGCACGTACGTCTACCGGCTGCTCACCGCCGCGCGGCCCGACCCGTTCCGGTCGCGCTACGAGCTGCACCATCCGCGCCCGCTCGACGAGCTCGCGCTCGCAGCCTGCGCCGCAGCGATCGTCGGCACGCACGACTTCCGCGCCTTCACGCCGACCGAGACGACGCACGTCTTCTTCCACCGCACCGTGCTCGCCGCGGAGTGGCGCCGCGACGGCGACCGGCTCGAGCTGCACCTGACGGCCGACGCGCTGCTGCGGCACATGGTGCGCGTGCTCGTCGGGACGATGCTCGAGCGCCCCGACCCTGCGCACCTCGCCGCGCTCGTGCAGGGCGCGCCCCGCTCCGCGGCGGGCCGCACCGCCCCGCCGCACGGCCTCACCCTCACCGCCGTCACCTATGAATAACCGGTGCCGGGCACCGCGTATTCACAGCAGGCGGGCGCCGTCGCGGTCGAACGCGCGCGCCGCGGCGGTCGTGCACGGCGAGTCCGCGTACTCGGCGCGTGTCAGGCGGAACACGAGGTGGCCGCGGCCGTCGCGCTCGTCGGCCGGGGTGTAGCCGAGCTTGCGCGGGATGGCGGCGCTGCGCACGTTCGCCGCGTCGCAGTGGATCTCGAGCCGCCGCAGGCCCTCGACCTCGAATCCGACCCGGGTGAGGGCGGCGGTCGACTCGCTCGCGAGCCCCTGGCCAATCGCGTCCGCGCGGATCCAGTAGCCGATCTCCCGCGCCTCCCCGGCGAGGCGGGGATGGAAGCCGGTGCCGCCCACCACGCGCTCCTCGGCCGCGTCGAGGATGCCGTAGATGGCGTCCTCGCCCCGCGCGAACTGGTCGGCGAACGTGCGCAGGAGGGCGGCCTTCTGCTTCAGTGTGGTCGGCTCCGCCTCGGCCCAGTCCATCCAGGGACGCAGGTGCTCGAGGCTCGCGTCGATCGCCTCCTTCAGCAGGGGTGCGTCGGCCGGATCCCAGCACCGGAGCACGAGCCGCTCGGTGGTGATGCGGTGTGCGAGCGTCATCCCGTTACGCTAGCGGCCGCGGATGCACATCCTGCTCACCAACGACGACGGCGTCACCTCGCGCGGCCTGCTCGCCGCCAAGCGCGCGCTCGAGACCGTCGGCACCGTGTCGGTGATCGCGCCGGACTCCAACCGCAGCGCGGTCGGGCGCGGCATCACCATCAACCGGCCGCTGACCGTCACCGAGGTGACCCTGCGCGACGGCTCGCCCGCGTTCGCCACCGACGGCACGCCGGTCGACTGCGTCCGCTTCGCCACCCTCGGGCTGGTGGGCGAGCCGCCCGACCTGATCGTGGCCGGCATCAACTACGGCGTGAACCTCGGCGACGACGTCACGTACTCCGGCACGGTCGCGGCCGCATTCGAGGGGATCGTGCTCGGCATCCCCGCGGTCGCCGTGTCGCAGCAGAGCAAGGAGGCCGGGATCCACTTCCGCCGCCAGTCGGGATACGACTTCTCACCGGCAGCCGGCTTCCTGCCCCGTCTTGTCGGCCTGATCGGCGAGCGCGGCCTGCCGCCGGGGACGATCCTGAACGTGAACGCGCCGCCGCCGCCCGCCGAGGGCGTGGCGGTCGTGCGGCTGGGCCGGCGCATCTACCGCGACCGGCTCGAGCTCGAGTCCGACGAGCAGGGCCGCCGCCGCTACCACATCTACGGCGACGACCCCTCCTACCACGACGAGCCCGGCACCGACTTCCAGGCGATCGCCCAGCGCCGGATCGCCGTCACGCCGATCCACCTCGACCTGACGAGCGGCCACGGCCTGGACGAGCTCGCGGCGTGGCCGCTGGCCGAATGAGCCGCGGAACCTTTTCCCCCGTGCATGCGTCCATATGCCATGACCCGGCGACTGAGCCCCTTTCTCGTCGTGATCGCGGCGTGCGCCGCCTGCGGGCAGGCACGCGCCGCGGGTGGGCGGGTCGCCGCCTCAGATCACGGCGCCAGGGCCACGGCGACCGCGGCGATCGTCACCGGTGGGTCGCCGGCCCAGCGGCGGCTCCTGCACCGGATCCTGCGCGACGTCGGGCGCACGCGCATCCGCCGGATCGCGATCGACCGCGGGGTGCTGCGACTGGCGAGCCCCGCGTCTGACCGGGTGACGCTCTGGCAGTCCTTCGTCATCGGCGAGGCGTTCCGCGACGGCTCGGCGCGGCAAGGGCTCGCGCCGGTGACCACCGTCGTCGCGCCCAACGGGGTCGGCTACGGCGGGCTCGACACGAGCCGCGATCCGCGCCGCCACCCGAGCGCGGACGACCGCCTGGCCGCACTCGTCCGCGCAGCCGCGGCGCGCAGCGGCGGACGCCTGATCGGCCTGCACATCGTCGACGCCGACGGCCCGGCCGCCGACATCGCGCTGCAGACGCGGTCGCCGGCCCGGTTCCTCGCCCGCCGCTGGCCGCGGTTCACCCGCGCGATCGCGGGCTCGCCCACGGCGCAGGCCGGGCTGCTCATCACCCTGGTCGGAGCGCGTGGCCGGCCGGTGGCGTGGACGCTCTCGGCGGCGGCGATCGGCGGCGCCGTGTGGATACGGCCGGCGCTCGCGGGCTGCGATCCGCTGCGGATCCCCGAGCCGTCCGGCTACGACCCTCCGGCCTGCCCGGTCTCCGCCGGCTGATCGGCCTCCGCGAGCAGGCCTTGCAGGTCGAGCGGGTCGGTCACCATCGCGAGCGAGCCGTCGGCGAGCTGCGGCCATTCGGCGCGGGGGCGGTCCCAGTAGAGCTCGATCCCGTTGCCGTCGGGGTCGTGCAGGTAGAGCGCCTCGGACACGCCGTGGTCGGACGCGCCGTCGAGGCGCACGCCCCGGTCGAGCAGGTGCCGCAGCGCCCGGCCCAGGTCGGCCCTGGTCGGGTAGAGGATGGCGAGGTGGAAGAGGCCGGTCGTGCCCGGCGGCGGCGGCGAGCCGCCGGCGCTCTGCCAGATGTTCAGGCCGATGTGGTGGTGATAGCCGCCCGCGGCCATGAAGGCGGCCTGGGTGCCGTAGCGCTGGCGCAGCTCGAACCCGAGCACGTCGGCGTAGAACGCCTCGGCGCGGGCGAGGTCGGCCACCTTCAGGTGGACGTGGCCGATGGCGGCTCCGGCGGGGATGCGGTAGTCCATCGTCCCGTCAAGAATACGGCTGCTGCGAGATGACGACCTCCAGGCCGAACACGGCGAGGCCGGTGGCGGCCGCCACCGCGACCCACTCCAGCCGCGTCGTGTGCGCGCGCATGCGCGGATAGACCAGGAAGACGATCGCCTGCGAGACGTAGAGCGCCACGAGCGAGGGCGTGAGGAAGTACGAGTACGCCTTCTCGGGCGAGATCAGGCTGAGCACGTCGCCGGCGACGAAGAGCACGGCGATAACGCGGCCGGCCCGGGCGATCGACACGCCCAGCATCGCTCGCATGAGCCGCGTCAGCGCGACGAACTCGGCCACGATCACGGCGACGACGCTGGCGGCGGCGCCGAGGGCGATGACGTTGGCGAGGCCGTCCCCCTCGTACGCCTTCACGAGCGTGTAGCCGGGCGCTTCGAGCGTGGCCAGCTGCGAGTCGTGCAGTACCGCCATCGGCACCGCGACGAGCAGCATCAGGGCGGCGGTGACGACGACGGCCGTGGTGATGGTGCGCCGCACCGTCCGCCCGCCGCCGACGACCGAGCCGCCGAGGAAGAGCGGCAGGCTCGCGCATGTGAAGAGGAGCGCCACGTTCCCGGCCCCGCGCGCGACCGACGGGCCGTTGCCGTGCAGCCGGAACGACCCAGCGTGGACGCCGGCGTGGTTGGCGATCACGACCGCGAGCACGACCGTCAGGGCGACCTGCACGACGGCGACGACCGCCACGAGCACGAACACCAGCCGCTCCGCCGTGAGCAGCGCCCCGGCGATCACGATCGGCAGCACGACCTGCAGGAGCCTCTGGTGCGGCACGATGCCGGGAAACGACTCCGGCAGCTGGTTGTAGACGAGGTAGGTGACCGTGAACGGCAGGTACAGGAAGTAGCTGAACGTCCAGATCCAGCCCTGCACGAGCGCGACCCGCCGCCCGGCGGCCCGCTCGACGAACGCGAACAGGCCGCCGTCGGAGGCGATCTCGCCCGAGTAGCGCCACCAGATCAGGAGCGGGGCGGCGAAGAGCGCGGCCCCCGCGAGCACGGTCAGGCCCATCGACGAGATCGCAGGCCCGCCGACGGCATCGGGCAGGTACAGGGCGGCGAGGGCGAGCGGGCCGCCGACGCAGCTCAGCGCGAAGCCGGCGAAGAGCGCGGTCGGTAGAGTCCCGCGCTCGTTCACCGGCATTCGCGCTGTGTGCTCGAGGCCGCCAGGCCGGGAGCGGTCAGCTCCAGCCGCCGCCGCTGCTCGAGCTGCCGCCGCCCGCGCTGGACGACCCGCCGGCGGCGGCCGCGCCGCCACCCGAGCCGACCGTCAGCTTCATGTCCATCCCGAGCGCCTTGTGCCCCGGCACCGAGCAGAACAGGTCGTACGTGCCGTTCTGGAGGGTGACGGTCAGATTCTGCGTCCCCGGGCCGGAGGTGGGGGTGGCCTGGTTGGCGACGCCCGGGCCGTTGATCGTCAGGTTGTGCGACGACGGGCCCTTGTTCGTGACGACGAATGTGTAGGTGCCGGGCTTGATGCCGGAGGCGCCGGCCACCGAGATCGAGAAGTCCTTCTCGGTCACGGCAATGGTCTTCCCGGTCGCTGCCGGGGTCGAGCTCGAGCCACCGCCGCCTCCGGCGGCCCCGGTGGTCGTGGACGAGGCCGGCGAGGAGGACGAGCTGCCGCATGCGGCCAGGACGAGGGTGAGGGCGGCAGCGGCGGCCGCTAGACGTAGGCTTCTCATATGGCGTTGTACGCTCCCAGACGCGGATTGGATTGGCAGTTGTGAGTGCGGTCACGGGCGACCGCGCCCGATCCCCCGAGACATGGTTGTTCGATTTCGACGGCACGCTGGTTGATTCGGTCGCGCTCATACTGGATTCGTTCCGCCACGCTACACGGACCGTCCTCGGCGCCGTTCCCGGCGACGACGTGCTCATGGCCGGCGTCGGCACCCCGCTGCGCGAGCAGATGCAGAGCATCGACACCGCCCGTGCAGACGAGCTCGTCGCCGTCTACCGCGAGCACAACACCCGCCGTCATGCCGACCTCCTGCGGCCCTACCCCGGGGTGGACGCGATGCTCGCCGGACTGCGGCGGCGCGGACATGTGCTCGGCATCGTCACGTCGAAGATGCGCGACGCCGTGGAGCTCGGCATGCACCACGTGCCGCTGGGCCGGTTCGACGTGATCGTGACGGTCGAGGACACCGTCCGGCACAAGCCCGACCCCGCCCCGGTGCTGCACGGTCTGGCGCTGCTCGGGGCGGCCGCGGAGAGCGCGGTCTACGTCGGCGACGCGCCGTACGACCTGCGCGCCGGCCGCGGGGCGGGGGTGGCGACTGCGGCGGCGATGTGGGGCACCGCGTTCCCGCCCGCCGTGCTGCGGGCCGAGCGCCCCGACCGCGAGCTGCAGCACCCCGAGGAGGCGCTGCGGTGGTGAGCGCCGAGGAGCGCGCCGCCGAGCTGCGGCGGGTGATCGCCGACGCCAACCATCGCTACCACGTGCTCGACAGCCCGACCCTGTCGGACGGCGAGTATGACGACCTCATGCGCGAGCTGCAGGCGCTCGAGGCCGCGCATCCCGACCTGGTGACGCCCGACTCGCCGACCCAGCGGGTGGGCGACGTGCCCTCGACCCAGTTCGCCGAGGTCGAGCACCCGCAGCCGATGCTGTCGCTCGCGAACGCGCGCACCGACGACGAGTACCACGCCTGGATCGAGCGCGTGCGCCGGCTGCTCGACGGCGAGCCGTTCCAGCTCGTGACCGAGCCCAAGATCGATGGCCTGGCGATCTCGCTGATCTACGAGCGCGGCGTATTCGTCCGTGGCGCGACGCGCGGAAACGGCGTGGTCGGCGAGGACGTCACCGCCAACCTGCGCACGATCCGCGCGATCCCGCTCGGCCTGCCCGCCGACGCGGGCCCGCTCCCGGAGGTGGTCGAGGTGCGGGGCGAGGTGTACCTGCCGCTCGCGGGGTTCGCGCGCGTGAACGAGGAGCAGATCGCCGCCGGCGCCAAGCCGTTCATGAACCCCCGCAACTCGGCCGCCGGGTCGCTGCGGCAGAAGGATCCCGCCGTGACGGCGCGGCGGCCGCTCTCGCTGTGGGCGTATGCGATCGGGCACAGCGAGGGGCTCGCGCTCGGGTCGCACTGGGACGCGCTCACGTGGCTGCGAGAGCACCGCTTCCCGGTCAGCCCCGATGTGCGCCTGCACGACGACCCCGACGGGGCGCTCGCGGTGTGCCACGAGTGGGAGCGGCGCCGGTCGGAGCTCGCGTTCGACGTCGACGGGGCGGTCGTCAAGGTGTCGTCGTTCGACCAGCAGCGCCGGCTGGGCGCCGTCGGCCGCGACCCGCGCTGGGCGGTCGCGTTCAAGTTCCCGCCCACGACGGCGCTCACCACGCTTCTGCACGTCGGCCTGAACGTCGGCCGCACCGGCGCCATGAACCCGTACGCCGTGCTCGAGCCGGTGAACATCGCCGGCGTGACGGTGTCGATGGCGACCCTGCACAACGAGGACGACATCCGCCGCAAGGACATCCGCGAAGGCGACCGCGTGATCGTGCAGCGGGCCGGCGACGTGATCCCGCAGGTGGTCGGGCCGGCGCCCGACCAGCCCGGCAGGCGCGGGCCGGCCTGGTCGATGCCCGACCGCTGCCCTGTGTGCGACTCGCCGGTGGTGCGCGCCGAGGGCGAGGCCAAGCACTACTGCTCGAACCGCGCCTGCCCGTCGCGCGGGTACGAGGGCCTGCGGCACTTCGTCTCGCGCGGCGCGATGGATGTCGACGGCGTCGGCGAGAAGCTCGTGCGCAAGCTGATGGAGGAGGGGCTCGTCGCCCGCCCGCAGGATTTCTACCGGCTCACCGAGGAGCACCTGCTCGGGCTCGAGGGCTTCCAGCAGCGCTCGGCCGAGAACGTGATCGCCGCGATCGAGGCATCGAAGCGCCAGCCGTTCGGGCGCGTCCTCTTCGCCCTCGGCATCCCCCACGTGGGTTCGGTCACCGCCCAGGCGCTCGCCGACGGGTTCGGCACGATGGAGGCGCTGCGCGAGGCCGGACCGGAGGCGATCGCCGAGGTCGAAGGGGTGGGGCCGGTGATCGCCGAGCAGGTGGCGGGGTGGTTCGTCGACCCCGAGCACGCCGAGATCGTCGACGCGCTCACGGCGGCCGGCCTGCGCATGGACGGGCCGAAGCGCGCGGCGGCGCCCGCCGGCCCGCTGGCGGGCAAGACCTTCGTCGTCACCGGCACGCTCGACGGGTTCTCCCGCGACGCCATCGCGGAGCATCTGGCCGGCCTGGGGGCCAAGGTGACGAACTCGGTCTCGGCCGGAACGGACTATCTGCTCGCAGGTGCGGGCGGCGGGTCGAAGCGGGCGAGGGCCGAGCAGCTCGGCGTGCCGGTGATCTCCGAGGCCGATCTCGTCCGCCTCGTGGCCGACCCGCCGGCCCCGGAGTGACGGCCGCTCAGCCCGGCGCCGACGCCGCCAGGAGCTGCACGATCCGGTCCTGCAGCGCGTGGGCGGCGGTGACGTTTATGTGGCGGCGGTTCATCATGATCGAGAACACGATGCGGTGGCCGTTGCGGGCGGTGACGTAGCCCGAGAGCGTCGACGCCCCGTCGAGCGTGCCGGTCTTTGCGAGCGCGTTTCTGTGCGCGGGCCCCGACGTCATCCGCTTGGAGAGCGTGCCGCTGACGCCCGCGAGCGGCAGTGCGTGGCGGTAGTACCACCCGTACGGCTGCGCTGCGGCCCGCCGGAGGATGCCGACGAGCTGGCGCGGCGAGAGGCGGTCGGCCTTCGAGAGGCCGGAGCCGTCGACGAGCGTCGCCCCGGCCAGGTTCACGCCGAGGTTGTGCAGGTAGCGGTGGGTCAGCGCGACTCCGGCGCGGGTGGTGCCGAGCACGCCGTGGGCGACCGCGAGATCCTTCGTGAGCGTCTCGGCGAAGAAGTTGTCGGAGACCTGGTCCATCTCGTACACGAGCTTGTGCATGGTCGGCGACGGCTCCGCGGCGACGGGACGCGCCGACGCCGGGTGGACGCCCGTGTGTGCGCGGTGGCCGATCGCGATGCCCTGCCGCTGCAGCGCCAGGGTCATCTGCTGGGCGGCGCGCAGGGCGGGCGCCGGCGCCGATGCGAACGATCCGAACCGCAGCCAGTCCTCGTTCACCGTCAGCGCCGAGAGCGGCGGGCAGTCCATCCAGGAGCTGTTCTTCCACAGCGGCCCGCGACGGATGCGGTCGAACGCGCTCTCGTCGCCGTAGACCGCGCCGGTGACGCGCAGCACGCCGGCGCGGCGCACGGCGGCGGCGAGGTCGTGGACGAGACCGGAGGCGCCGTGAAACGCGAGCCGCGAGAAGGGCACCGTCGCGAACGACGGATCTCCGTCGCCGACGAGCCACAGGTTGCCGTGCAGGGTGCCGCCGACCAGCGAGCCGGTCGCGAGGACGCGCGTGGAGAGCCGGCCGGCGAAGCCGAGCCGGCCGAGCACCGCCGCGCTCGTCGTCAGCTTCACGTTCGACGCCGGGTGCATCTCGGCCCGGCTGCGATAGACGGCCAGCACCCGGCCCGTGCTGCGGTCGTAGACCTCGAGGCCGGTGTGGTCACCCGCGAACTGCGAGCGCGCCACCATCCCGACCACCTGGCTCGAGAGCGCGCTCGCCCCCGCCGCGGGTGGGGCGGCCAGGAGGACGACGTAGGCAAGGAGGATGAGGCGGGGCGCCTTCACGGACGTGAATATGCATTGCCGGGGCGCACCCCGGGCCGTCACCGAGAGAGCGTGAGCTCCTCGCGAACGGCCTGGAAGAGGCTCTTGTCGATCTTGCCGTGGTAGATGGGGACGGCCTGCTCGTGGCACAGCTTGATGACGTCTTCGCGCTTCATTCCGTACTCTTTCGACAGCTCATCCGGCGTCAGGTGATTCGCCATGCCTGCCCCCTTCTGGTCTCCGGGAATTGAAAAACCCACCGATCGGGATCCTCGGTGGGCTCAGAGATGCTGCTCCTTGTGTACGTGCGCGCCGGGCAATTTCAGGCGCGCTCCTCGCAGACATCCATGTCCACACTGTAGCGATGTCCCCGGACGCCGTCAATCGCCGCGACCCTGGTTCTGCGGCGGCGCTAGACGGGGTTCGGCAGGTCGATGAACACGTGCTCGACGCCGAACCGGCCGGCGATCAGGTCGCCGAGCACGCGCACTCCGAAAACCTCGGTCGCGTAGTGCCCGGCGGCGATGAAATGGATGCCCGCCTCGCGTGCGACGGCCATCACCGCCTCCCGCGGCTCGCCCGTGATGAAGCAGTCCGCGCCGGCGTCGGCGGCCGCCTCGAGCTCGCCCGCGGCCGCCCCGCTGATGATCGCGACGCGCGCGATCGCCTCGGGCCCGTCGGCGAACACGAGCGGGTTCGGCGACACCTCGTGCCGCACCCGCTCGAGCAGCTGCTCGAGGCTGATCGGCGGCTCGGCCCGGCCGATGAACCCGATGCTGCGGGCGCCGATCGCGCCGAACTCCTCGAGGTCGTCCAGGCCGAGCACCCGGCACAGGAGGGCGTTGTTGCCCACGTCCGGGTGGGCGTCGAGCGCGAGGTGATACGCGACCAGCGACAGGTCGGCGTCGAACAGGCTCTGCAGGCGCGCGCGCTCGCGCGCACCGACCCGGCGCGACTCCGATTTCCAGAACAGGCCGTGGTGGACGATCAGCATCTGCGCGCCCGCGTCCGCCGCCCGCCGGAACAGCTCGAGCGATGCGCTGACGCCGGTGGCGATCCTGGACACCTCGTCGGCGCCGGTCACCTGGAGGCCGATCGGGAGGGCGTCCGGGTACGCGTCGGCCTGGAGCAGGCCGTCCGCGAAGGCCACGATCTCGTCTCTTCCGGCCACGGGGGGAGCGTACCGCCCAATTGGGTGGTCCCACCACCCCACCCGTTGCGGCCGGCCCGGGCGGTGCGCAATGCTTCCGTGGATGGAGGAGCGCGTGTCGCTTGCGAGCCGGCTCGAGGGGTACCTCCCGCCGCCGTCGCGCCCGGTGCAGCGGGAGGCGTTCACGCGCCCGGACACGGCCGGCCTGCGCGGTCGGATCATGGCGCAGATCGACCGCGCGGTCGCGATCTTCGAGGTCGACCGGCTGCTGTACGACATCGAGATCGACGCGCAGGGGCGGTGGCTGCGGCGGATGATGGCCTTCGACGCCTACTGCGCCCGGCGCGAGGCCGTGCAGGAGAGCGGGCGGCCCGGCCCGCCGCCTGTGCGATAATCCCGCCTCTCCGGGGCGTGGCGCAGCCTGGTAGCGCGCACCGTTCGGGTCGGTGAGGTCCCGAGTTCGAATCTCGGCGCCCCGATACCGCGGCCGGGTGGCGGGAACGGCGTCTGCGCCCGGATCGTCACCCGGCCGCGCGTCTCACCGGCGTCACGGCCTGTGAGACGGGCGGGGTGGGCAGCTGCGGCGGGCGGCGGGCCGTGGTCGCGCCGACGACCTCCCGATGCAGGTCATGGTGGGCATCGTGAAGCGCCCGCATCTGGTGGTGATGGCGGATCGCGAGCCACACGAGCGGGATGCTCGTCAGGGCGCTCACGATCCCGCTCCCAAGGATGATCACATGCTCCATCGCGGCCTCCCTCACCATCCCGGCGCGCCCGCATGCCGATTCTCAACTTAATCAGTGGACATTCACCGTAGCGACGGCGGCCGCCCCGGTCAACCGGCTTAACCTGTCCCCAACGCCCGGGTGGCGCTCAGGTGCCCGGCTGCGGCCGGCACGGCGCGCAGCGAGCAGCGCACGCAGTTCGGGCGCGCGTCCCTCGCCGCCAGACGCCGGAACGGCGAGGTCTTCTTCGCCGGGCCTGAAGTGTGTCGAGAGCTGCAACCCGTGGGTTGCGTATACTGGCGCGATGCGAATCCTCATCCTCGGCGGTACGAGCTTCGCCGGCCGGCATCTGGCGGCGCTCGCGCTGGAGCGCGACCACGAGCTCACCCTCTTCAACCGTGGCCGCACCGGGCCCGAGCTCTTCCCGGAGGCCGAGCGGATCACCGGCGAGCGGGCCGGCAGCCTCGACGCCCTGCGCGGTCTCCGCTTCGACGCGGTCATCGACATGTCGGGCTACTTCCCGGCCGACGTCGAGCGCTCGGCCCGGCTGCTCGCCCCGGCCGCCGGCAGCTACCTGTTCGTCTCGAGCCGCAGCGTGTACGCCGACCACTCCGTGCCGGGGATCGACGAGACCGCCGCCCTGGCCGAGCTGCCGCCGGGCGCGCCGAGCGACGAGATCACCGGCGAGAGCTACGGCCCGCTCAAGGTCGCCTGCGAGCGCGCGGTCGAGGACGCGTTCGCCGAACGGGCGGTCATCCTGCGCCCCGGGCTGATCGTCGGGCCGCACGACCCCACCGGCCGGTTCACCTACTGGCCGTCCCGCGTGGCCGCGGGCGGCGACGTGCTCGCGCCGGCGCCGCCGGGCCAGCCGGTGCAGCTGATCGACGCCCGCGATCTGGCGGCGTTCGCGCTCGCCCTGGTCGAGCGGGGCGCCGCGGGCACGTTCGACGTCGTCACGCCCGCGGGCATGCTCACGCTCGGCGGCGTGATCGATTCGTGCCGGGAGGCGTCGGGAAGCGATGCGACGCCGGTCTGGGTGGACGAGCGCTTCCTGCTCGACCACGAGGTCGAGCCGTGGACGGAGCTGCCGCTGTGGACGCCCGGCGCGGACTTTGCGGGCTTCCAGCGCTCCGACACGTCGCGCGCGGTCGCGGCCGGCCTCACGGTGCGTCCGATCGCCGAGACGGCGGCCGACACGCTCGCCTGGGCGGCCGCGGCCGCCCCCGACCCCGGTGCGGCGATGACCCGCGTGCGCGAGGCGGAGCTCCTGGCCGAGTGGCGCGCGCAGCGGGCCTAGCTGTCGGTTGCGATCAGGCTCGTCCCGGCGATCGCGCGGTCGCCGAGCTCGTGCCACACCGCGAGGAACTGGGCGAGCGTGAACCGCTCGCGCCGGCCGTCCCAGGGGTTGTTGTACGTGATCGCGCCCGCGCCGTAGCCGGTCAGGGTGATCGCGTGCTCGGCCCAGTTGGCGGCAATGAGCCGTCCTGACGGGGCGTGCCACGTCACCGGGTTGCTGGCACCGAGTGCGATCCACGCCACGATCGGGCGGCCGTGCCGGAGGGCCGCGAGGATCCGGCCGAGGGACGCGCCCGTGAGGTTCGTCGTCCCGGGGTCGAAACGCCGCGCGAGTGCGAGCAGGGGCCGGTCGTAGACGCCGTAGCCGCCGCCGGCGACGTCGCCGACGAATCCGAGCTCGGGGTCGCCCCAGACGGCCGACCCACCCTCGTCCTGCTGCTGCAACGGCCTGGCGACCGGCAGCAGCGCCTGCAACCGCCGCTGGCCGACATGCTCGCGCAGCATCATCGAGAGCGCCGCCGATTCGCAGCCGTCGCGGAACACCTGCCGCACGACGGGGAGGGCGAGGTGCGTCGCGCGGATCCCGACGGGCACGCGCACCACGGTCGGTGCGGATCGCACGGCCGCGAGCAGCTCGTCGATCGCGTGAGCGGTCCAGCGCAGGTGCGTCCGCCAGCCGGGACCGCGCACGACCGTCGCCCGGCGCCGCAGCCACCGCATCAAGAGCGGCGGCCGCCGGCCGGGAGCCGCGGCGATCTGCGTCCGGCGCCCGGCGGGGAGCGTGAGCGTCACGACGCCGGCCCGCACGACGAGGGCATGGGGTGCCGGTTCGGCGGGCGTCGACGGCCGCGTCGCGGACGATCCGCCCCCGCCGCCGCATGCCGCACCGGCGAGCGCGACCGCGGCGGCCAGTCCGAGCGCGCGCCTCATCCAGGCTTGACCGCGCGGGCGAGCCCTGCCTCGTGCTCGAGCGGGACGACCTCCACGTCGCCGAATCCGCGCCGTGTGAGCGTCTCGTGCCACCACTCCATCGACGCCGGGTGCTCCCAGCGGCGGGTGGCGACCCGCGCCGCGTTGCGGACGAGGCGCACGACGCCGCCGGGGCCGGCGCGCAAGAGCAGCCGCACCTTGGACGCCACGATGCGGCGGTCGCGCGCAGCCAGGCTGATCCGGAACATCATGTCGACCGTGACCATACGCCCGCCCGGTCGCAGCACGCGGAAGGCCTCGGCAGCCGCGAGCTCCTTGCCGTCGTCGGACAGGTGGTGGAACGCATAGCACGAGACGACGACGTCGACGCTCGCGTCCGCCAGGGGCAGCCGGCGCATGTCGCCGTGGATCAGGCTGACGTTCTCGAGGCCGGCCTGGCGCGCGTGGTGGCTCAGACGCTCGAGCATCGTCGCCGACGCGTCGAGGCCGATTGCCGAGCGGCACCGGTGCGCCGCCGGCAGCGTGACGAGGCCGGTGCCGCAGCCGACGTCGACCACGACGTCGCCCGGGTGGATCCGCGCTGCGTCCAGGATTGCCTCGCAGAACCGCGTGAACGCGGGCGAGTGCGCGACCTCGTCCCAGCCGTCCGCGCGGCCGTCCCACCGGTCGGCCAGGCTCGCGTCGATCGTGAACCCCTCGACCACGGGCAAGAGCTCCGGCCCGCCCGGCTGTCGCTCGACGACCATCCCCCGACGGTAGATCGGGGAAATGAGGCGGCGATGGGAACGATGTGCGTTCTATGAGAGCTCTGCGGAAACCCTTAGCCTGCTCTCATCATCTCGCTCCTATCCTTCGAGACATGTCAACCGTGCCGCCGGACGCTGGAGGGGAGCGGATCGCCGCCGCCCGGCGGCGCGCGCGCACGGCCAAGCTCGGCTTCGCCGCCGCCGGGCTCGCGTTCTTCGGCCTCGGCATGACGCTCGTGAAGGCGAACGTGTCCGGCCACTCGCGCCGGCCGCTGCGCCCGCTCGACGCCCCGTCGCGGTTCCAGGCGATCGTGCGCCAGGACGCGCTCGCGGGCGGCCTTCTGGCACCGGCTCAGGCCTCGCCCGGCGCGGCGACGTCACAGTCGTGATCGCCGGCCAGAGCGCATTTCGCGCGATGGGCTGCGACATCGTCGTCGCAGGCGCCGACGCGGCCGAGGCCGACGCGATCCGCAAGCTGTTCGCGGCCCGCGACCGTGTCTTCAGCCGCTTTCGCCCGGAGAGCGAGCTCAGCTCGGTCAACCGGGCCGCCGGCCGCGCGACGCTCGTCTCGCACCGGTTCGCCGAGACGCTCGGCGTTGCGCTTGCGATCGCCGAGCAGACCGACGGCCTGGTCGATCCGACCGTCGGGGCGGCGCTCGTCGCCCTCGGCTACGCCCGCGACTTCGCCGAGCTCGGTGACGATCCCGCGCCGGCGGGCCGGGTCGAGCCCGCCCCGGGGTGGCGCTCGGTGTCGCTGGTGGGCCGCCTGCTGCGGATCCCGCGGGGCTGCGCGCTCGATCTGAACGGCGTCGTCAAGGCGGCGGCCGTCGACGAGGCGGTCGGCCTTCTGCGCGGGGGCGGGTTCGTGTCGGCCGGAGGCGACCTGGCGGTGCGGGGTGCGACCGACGTCGCGCTGCCGGCCGGCGGCGCCGTCCAGGTCGTCCGCGGCGGCATCGCCACGACGGGCACCGCGCGGCGCCGGTGGCGTCGCGGCGGCACCTGGTACCACCACTTGATCGATCCCGCGACCGGCCTGCCCGCGGACTCGCCGTGGCGCGAGGTGAGCGCCTCGGGCGCGTCGTGCCTCGATGCCGACGTCGCCGCGCGGTGCGCGCTCCTCTCGGGCGCCGGCGGGCCGGAGTGGCTCGACGGGCGCGGAGTCCCGGGCCGGTTCGTCGCGCACGACGGCACCGTGACGGTCAACCGCACCTGGACGGCGATGACGATCGGGGCCGCATGCACCTGACCTCCAATCCGGTCGACTGGTACGCGGCCCGCGCGGCCGGGATCGTCGCCTACATCCTGCTCACCGCCGTCGTGACGCTCGGAATCGCGATGGCCGGCCGGGCGCCGGGCCGCAGGTGGAAGCGCTGGCCGATGTTCGCCGTGCAGGACGTCCACCGCGTCGGCGGCCTCCTGGTCGGAAGCTTCATCGCGCTCCATGTGCTCACGATCGCCATCGACTCGTTCCTGCCGTTCTCGCTCGGCCAGCTGGCGATCCCGCTGACCTCCACGTACCGCCCGATCTGGACGGCGCTCGGGATCGTGGCGGCCGAGCTGCTGGTCGCCCTCGCGATCACCAACCACTACCGCGGGCGCCTTGCGCACCGGTGGTGGCGCCGCGCCCACTACGCCAACTTCGCCGTGTGGACGGCCGCGACGCTGCACGGCATCGGCAGCGGCACCGACCGCAGCACGCCGTGGATGATCGCGCTCTTCGCGGTGTGCGCGGCGGCCGTCGCGGCTGCCGTCACGTGGCGGATCGGCGTGCGCCGCGAGCTCGGCGCCGTGGTGCGGCCGGGTGCCGTGCTGGGGCGGGGGCGGCCGCCGCCGCGGTGATCGTGGCGCTGGCGCTCGGCCCGCTGCACGCGCACATCCGCCCGTGGAACTCGCCCCGCTTCACCGACGCCCTCTCCGGCAAGATCCTGCAGGAGTCGGCGGTCACGCGGGCGCTCGTCTCGATGACCGGCACCGCGACCGGGCAGCAGAACGCACTCGTGCGCGCCGACCTGCTGGTCGGCCCGCAGCGGCTCGAGTCGACGAGCTTCCAGCTCGAGCTGCTGCCGAGCGGCGCGGTGTGCCGCGGCACGGTGCAGCACGTGCGCAGCTTCGGCTTCGACGCGACGTGCCGGCTGGGCGACGGCAGCCGCCGGCACGTGCACGCCGCGTGGCGCCTGGTCGACCACGCGAACCTGCGGGGGACGCTGTCCGCCTTCCCCGTCGCGTGAGCCCCATCATCTAGTGTCAGGGCCGTGACCCCCTCCCACGATGGCGATGCGCTCGTGATCTTCGGGATCACGGGCGACCTGGCACGCAAGATGACGTTCCAGGCGCTCTACCTGCTCGAGAAGCGCGGGCTGCTCGGCTGCCCGCTCGTGGGCGTCGCGATGGACGACATCTCCGATGACGACCTGCGCCGCCGCGCGCGCGAGGCGATCGCCGCCACGGGCACGACGGCCGACGAGGACACGTTCGCGAGCCTCGCCGCGCGCATGCGCTACGTGCGCGGCGACCTGGCCGACGCCACCACCTACACGCGCATCGCCGACGCGATCGCCGGCGCCTCGCGGCCGGTCTTCTATCTGGAGATCCCGCCGGCGCTCTTCAGCACGGTCGTCAAGGGGCTCGCGGGAGCCGGCCTGACGGCGAACGCGCGCGTGGTGGTCGAGAAGCCGTTCGGCCACGACCTCGCGTCGGCGCGCACGCTCGCGGCCGACCTGCATGCGCTGATCGACGAGTCACAGCTCTTCCGCATCGACCACTTCCTCGGCAAGATGCCGGTCGAGGACATCCTCTACCTGCGCTTCGCCAACTCACTGCTCGAGCCGGTGTGGAACCGCAACCACATCGCGAGCGTGCAGATGACGATGGCCGAGGACTTCGGCGTCGAGGACCGGGGCCGGTTCTACGACGCCGTCGGCGCCCTGCGCGACGTCGTCCAGAACCACATGCTGCAGGTGCTCGCGCTGATCGCCATGGAGCCGCCCGCGCGCACGGGCCTGACCGCGATCGACGATCGCAAGCATGACGTCTTCACGGCGATGCCCGACCTCGATCCGGCCCGGATCGTGCGCGGGCAGTACGAGGGCTACCTGGATGTCGACGGCGTCGCCAAGGAGTCGGACACCGAGACCTACATCGCCCTGCGCACCGAGATCGAGAACTGGCGCTGGTCGGGCGTCCCGTTCCTGATCCGCGCCGGGAAGGCGCTCGCGGTGCGGGCGACCGAGGTACGCGTCGTGTTCAAGCGGCCGCCCCGGCTGGGGTTCCTCACCGGCGGCCACCGCCCCGAGCCGAACCACTACATCCTGCGAATCGACCCGAACCCCGGCACGAGCATCCAGCTGCAGTCGCTGCGCTCAGGCCAGCCGGGCGTCGAGACCGTGAACCTCGACCTCGAATTCGCCGACGACGGCGGCACGCCGCCGACCGCATACGAGGAGCTGCTCTCGGCCGCGCTGCGCGGCGACCGCTCGCACTTCACCCGGCAGGACTCGATCGAGGAGACGTGGCGGATCGTGCAGCCTGCGCTCGAGTCGCCGCCGCCCGTCGTTCCGTACGCGCGCGGTTCGTGGGGCCCGGCCGAGGCCGAAGCGCTCGCAGCCGGCTACGGCGGATGGCACGCGCCGTGGACGATGCGCGACGCCTGACCTGCGCACGCGGGGCCAGGCCCCGCTTCAGGCGTCGCTCTCGATGCGGCGCCCGACCTCGCGGACGATGTCGACCAGGGCCTGCGCGTCGGACTCGGTCGTGCGGTAGTTGACGATGCACGGGCGCAGGCACCAGCGTCCGTCGACCACGGCGCCGGTCACGTACACGCGGCCGTCGCGCTGCAGCTCCTTCACCAGCCGGCGGTTGTGCTCGTCGGCGTCGCCGTGGGCCGGGATGCGCCGGAACGGGACGATCGAGAGCGCCGGGTCGACGAGCAGCTCCAGGTCGTCCGCCGCGCGGACGAGGTCGGCGACGAGGCGTGCGAGCGCCAGGTCGTGCTCGATCGCCTCGCGGAACGCCGCCGCGCCGTGCGCGCGCAGCGCGAGCCACAGCTTGAGTGCGCGGAACGGCCGCGAGTACTCGAGCGTCCATTCGACCGGGTGCTCGCCGTACTCGATCTCGGGAATGTACGGCGCGTCGTGCGAGAACGCGGCCTCGAGGTCGGCCCGGTTGCGCACGAGCAGCACCCCGCACGCCTTGGGCACGAACAGCCACTTGTGCCCGTCGAGCGCGGCCGAGTCGGCCAGCTCGAGGCCGTCGAACAGGTGCCGCGCCGTCGCGGTCGCCGCCGCCGGCAGCCCGTAGGCGCCGTCCACGTGCAGCCACACTCCATGCGCGGCGCACACCTCGGCGATCGGCCTGATCGGATCGACCGCCCCCGTGAGCGTCGTCCCGGCCGTGGCCACGACGGCCACCGGGACGCGCCCGTCGGCGATGTCTCGCTCGACCGCCGCGGCCAGCGCGTCCGGGCGCATCCGCCGAGAGGAGTCGAGTGCGATCCTCCGCAGCGACCGGCGTCCGAGCCCGAGCACCTCCACGGCGCGCTCCACGCTCGAGTGCGCCTCGGCGCTCGTGTAGACGGTGCCGCGGCCGTCGCAGCCGTCGAGGCGGCTGCCGGGGAGCGCGCGCTCGCGCGCGGCGGCGAGCGCGGTCAGGTTCGAGAGCATGCCGCCGCTCGTGAACGTCCCCCATGCGGCGGGATATCCGACCAGCTCGGCCACCCAGCGCGCCGTCTGGCGCTCGACGAGGTCGGCGGCGGCGGCGCTCGCGGCGAGGTTGATGTCGTGCGACCCGGCGAGTGCGTCGGCCAGCACGCCGAGCTCGAGGCCGGACGAGCCGACGTATCCGAAGAAGCGCGGCCGCGAATGGGCCAGGCTCTCGTCCAGGATCTCGGACACCTCGTCGAGCGCGGCGTGGGGGCCGACGCCGGTCTCGGGCAGGCCCTCGGCGACCAGGGAGCGGATGCTCTCGGTGATCGGGGGCTGGTAGGCCCGGGCACGGTCGAACCCCCGCCACGACTCGAGGATGAGGGCGAGGCCGTGCTCGAGCGTCTCCGTGCGCGCGTCGCCGAGCGCGAGCGATGTGTCAGTCATGCCCGCATCATCGCCGATCTATCATCTCGGCCGGGAGGCGCACATGATCCGACTGCGAAAGATCGATCACGTCTGCTTGCGGGTCGCCGAGGTCGGCGAGGCCGCCGGCCGCTATGCGCTCCAGTTCGGCCTCACGATCCGCGAGCTCGGGCCGCAGCGCGCCACCCTGGCCTGCGACTACGAGCCGTACTCGCTCGAGCTGGTCGCGGCGGAGCCGGGCGAGGAGCTCGGGTTCGGCCACTGCGCGTGGCAGCTCCGGCGCAGCGTGCCGCTGAGCGTCGCCCGCGACTGGCTGGCCGCGACGTGGGACGCGTGGGAGGACCGCGGCGATCACCTGTCGGTCACCGACCCGGAGGGGTTCGAGCATCACCTGCTGCCCTACCTGCACGAGTCCGACCGCCGGCCGGCGATCGCACGCAGCACCGCCGACCTGCCCGGCCTGCGGCCGCGCAAGCTCGGCCACATCAACCGGCTCACCGGCGACATGGAGGCGGCCACGCGCTTCCACACCGACGTCCTCGGGATGGAGGTGTCGGACTACCTCGGCGACGCCGGTACGTGGTTCCACGTGAACTCCGAGCACCACCAGATGGCGCTCGTGGACATGGGCCGCCCGCACTTCCACCACATCGCCTTCGACTACGTCGATCTCGGCGCCCTGCGCCCGCTCTTCGACAACCTTGGCCAGCACGGCCGCTGGCTCTCGTGGGGGCCGGTCCGGCACGGCATCGCCCAGAACATCTGCGGCTACGTGCGCATCACCGAGGAGCCGCTCCACGTCGAGTGCTACTGCGACATGGAGCAGCTCGAGCCCGAGCACGAGCCGCGCACGTTCCCTGACGACCGCTTCTCGTCGAACACGTGGGGGCCGCTGCCGCCGCGGTCGTACTTCCGCTTCGACGCCGCCGCGATCGAGTCCGAGCGCGAGAGCCTCGAGACGCGGGGGACGCCGCTTCCGCCCGTCGGCTGACGCCCCTCACGACCGCGCCGCGGTCAGGTCGTAGACGGGAACGCCCGAGACGGTGGGTGCGTAATCGGCCTGACCGCCACATTCGGGACATTTGACACGAAGTTGTGGTGGTGCTTTCATTCCCGCGGCGGGCAACTGGTGATGACCTCAGGCACGGAAAGGGAAGCTTGCGTTCTGAGCGGTTGAGACGCCGGTGACTGGGCAGCACGACTACGCGGCCGAGCGCCAGTTCGAGCAGCTCCTCGAATTCGCCCCCGACGCGGTCGTGGGGATCGACGCGGCCGGCCGGATCGTGCTGGTGAACCGCCAGGTGGAGCGAGTGTTCGGCTACGAGCGCGACGAGCTGCTCGGGGAGCCCGTGGAGCGGCTCGTGCCGGAGCGCTTCCACGACATCCACGTCTCGCACCGCGGGCGCTACTTCGCCGACCCGCGCACGCGGCCGATGGGCGCCGAGCTGGAGCTCTTCGCCGTGCGCAAGGACGGCACTGAGTTCCCGGCCGAGATCAGCCTCTCGGCGATCGAGGTCGAGGGCGGCGCCCTGGCGATCGCCGCCATCCGCGACATCACCGACCGGCGGTCGGCCGAGCGCCGCTTCGAGCAGCTGCTCGAGGCCGCGCCCGACGCCATCGTCGGGGTCGACGAGGGCGGCCGCATCATGCTCGTGAACCAGCGGCATCCCGTTTAGCAGGCAACTCACGATGCTTGAGGTCGGGTAGACCACACCGGGACCACACAAGGAGAGCATTCCCATGCAGATCCGCGACCATCTCGTGGCGCATCACACCCCCGAGCCGGGCGGCATCCAACGCGAAGCGACGTTCGTCCGAGTCTCACTCGACAGCAAGGGGTGGCAGGAGGGTGACGACGACGTCGCCCTCGGGACGTTCGGCACGTCACGTACCGCGAGGTGGTGTCCGTGACGACCTGGGCGTCCGGGCATCGTCAGGAGGTCACGCTGATGCCCGTCCTCCTGAGCACCAGCGGTCAGATCGACGAGTTCACCGCTGATCTCGAGGAAGCCGGTTGGCGTCGACTCTGAGCGGCTAGTCGTTGAGGAGCACGTGCGAATAGACGTCCAGCGTCACTGACTTGCGGCTGTGCCCGAGCTGCGCCGCGAGCGTCGTCACCGGTACACCGTTGGCGACCTGCACCGACGCGTATCGGTGCCGGAGGTCGTGTGGACTCCAGTGCGCGATCTTCGCGGCCTTGCACGCACGGCCGATGACGCTGTTCACCGCCGCCGGCGTCGCGCCGGGGAACACCCTGCGCTCCGCTGAGCGGTCATCTGGCGGTGCCGAACGCGAGACCTCCTCCATCAGGTCGGCAGGCACCGCGACCCATCTGCGAGCAGCGCGAGTCTTCCCTGCGCGGATCCGGAACCGGCTGTTAGCTTCGTCGACGTCGCGCCACTCGAGCTCGTGCAACTCGCCGACGCGCATGCCGGTCTCGGCGAGCGTCGTCAACGCGAGCCGCCACCGCGCCGGCGCGTTGACGATGATCGCTGCGACGTCCACCGCGCTCGGCGGCTCGACGATCGCCTGTTCCTGCCGCGGCAGCCGGACGCTGTTCGACCGGGCCGGGTTCGGGTCGACGCCGGCATGGTCGAGAATCGCGCGCAGCGACACGAGGTAGCGCCGAAGCGTCGAGGGCGCCAGCCTCGAAGTCGCGATCCACGTCTGTACATCCGCGGCGGTAAGTGTCGCCGGGTCGCGATCGCCGAACACGGGCTTCATCGTCAAGACGTGGCTATCGAGGTTCTTGAGCGTCTCCTCGCTTAGGTCGACGCGGGACTCCCGGTACGCTTTCGCCCACTGGGCGAACGTGCGCACCTGCGGCCGATCCTTCATCGCCGCGAGTACCTCGCGAGGGTTCCGGCCTGCGGCGATCTCGCCCGCGACCAGGTCGCGGCGAGCGCGGGCTTCTTTCATCGTCGGGAACGATCCGCCGTGCTCGACCGGGTAGCTGCGGCCACCGAGCCGGTACCTGACCACAAACCGGCGGCCGCTCTTGGTCGTGCGAGTCGTGATCGACGCGCTCACGACTCACCGTCGTGGATACGATCGCTCTGCATGAGGGTCACTCCTCGTGCCGGGCCCGGGGCGTTCCAGCGCCGCCGGGCCGCTTGCGTTAACGAGTCGATCATACCGGCACCCGATCCTTCGAGAACGTCTGCCGCTCGAGCAGGTCGAGCACGTCTGACCGGCGGCAGTACGACTTGCGCAGCCCGGGTATAACGACGGCGGGGACTTGCCGCTTGATCGCCTCTGCTGCCGCCCTCGTCACTCCGAGCTCGGCTTGGAGCGCCTTGCAATCGAGCAGCGGGGGCAGCACCTGCTGCCCGGTCATCGGGAGCCGCCTTCTGCCAGGTCTGGGTACTTGTTGAGGAGCCCGTCGTACTCGGCTTCCTCTTCGTCGGTGAGTGGCCTCGCCTCGTTCTCGACGTTTGAACGTGTCCAACCCGTCCAGTCGGCTTGGTTATGGGGATTCTGGCTGTTTCCAACCCGTTCTAGCGTCGCGATGGAGGACGGGTTGGAATCGCCTATCCTTAGCTCTGGCGGCGGGGTTGGACGGGTTGGACGGGTCGAAGTGTCAGAACCAGGGGTGTAGCGGTTCCAGGCGTCCTCGAAATCGGCTCGGAGGTAGCCTCGGAACGCGCCCGAGTGTCGCGGCTTGATCCCGTACGGCTTGAGCAGTCGGCTCAGCTTCTCGGGCGTGATCGGCTTGCCGAACCAGTCGCCCCACGGGCTAGTTTCGATGTCCGCCAACAGTTCGATCAGGTCAGCTGTCCGCAGCCGGTCGACATCGGCACCGAACACGGCGCGGGTGTCGATCAGGAGGCGGTGCCCCATCCCGGCTTCGTCCTCATCACGGCCAGCGGATAGCGCGACGGCGGCGGCTCGTGCGCGTGCGGGCCAGTCGTCCGGCCCGTCACCGCCGGCGACGTCTGCGATCGCGAGCAGGGCCTCCCAGGTATCCATTGCCCGGTCGTCAAGCTGGTCGAGCAACTTGGGCCGAGCGACCCCGAGTCCAGGAGCGACGAGAGAGACTGCCTCCGCGATCGCGTCTCGCTTCGCCTCGCCGATGGGCTGGACTTCACGCCCCCGGAACCGCTGGACATGATCGGCCGGCCGCTTGCGTTGCATCCTGATCGTGATCGCCCGATCGGCGACGGTCTCCGGCAAGTTCCCGATCCCGGCCAGCGCCTTCGGGCAAAACGTAGAGAACTCCTGGACGGACAGGGACGGCCGGACACAACGCGGGACGTGCGATCCGTATCGTCGGAAGCCGGCGTTTAGGAGCGCGCGTAGCCCTTCGTGCTGACCGCTCTTGTCACGGAAGATCGCGTCGACCTCATCCAGGAGCAGGGTCGGGCAGTCCCGCTCGATCTTTCTGAACGTGACGGCCTCGCTGGGCAGCACGACCCGCCACGGCCGTTGCACGAGTTCCTCCAGCACGTCCAGCAGCCTGCTCTTTCCCGACCGCTTCTCCGGGCTCGTGATCGCGAGATAGGGGGTGGTATCGAACTCATCCAGCGGATATGTGTGGATGACCCATAACGCGATCGCGACGGCTTGGTGATCCGTGATGATGACGTAGCCCCGGATGAAATCGACGACATCTTCAAGTGTGGTGGCGAGGCGGGTCATGCCGCCGCCCTCACGCGCCCGCAAGGGCACGGCTCCACCTGGGGGTAGACGTGCCCGTAGGGGTCGACGTACGGATCTACCTAGACCCAGCCCGTACCTTCACACGTCTCGCACGGAGGCGGTTCGCGCCAATCCTGGACGACCGCGATCGTGATCGTGATGTGGGGTAGAATGTGCATCGGATTGGTTGAGTTTGGGGCGGCGGACGGGCCGGTGAAGCCTGGCCGCCGCCGCTAGGACTCTGTCATCGGCGGCTGCATGAGCCGCTCGACGTCCTCGGTTCGGATGCGGACAGCCCCGCGGCGCGCAGGGTGGAGCTTGACGGCAGGGAGTCGGCCGTCGGAGATCATGCGGCGCACGGTTTCGCGGTGACACCGCAAGGATGTGGCGGCCTCTTCGACCGTCAGGAGCGTCGTCATGGGCTCCCGGTAATCTGTTGGCATGTGTGTTCCCATGCCGCGAAGAGTGGTGCAGGGCGCGTCCGTATCTTGTGACAACGGCGCGCCACAGCGAGCGAACGAGGCTCTGACGGCGATTTGGAAGGCCTATCGGGACGAGCGCTATCTCCATGACGAGGTCGTCGGTCAAATGGCTCCACTCGCCGCGGCTGCTGCAGCCGTGATGCCGGCGCCCAACCTTCGGATCCGTCCCCGGCCGCTGCTGTACGAGCACGCCAAAATGGTCGTCCGGCAACGCCGCGAACCGCCCGTGTGCGTACGGTGCGGCGCGAACCCGCCGCGACCGGTCAGGCGTGCCGGTCGACGTGGCTTACAGGAGTTCCAGGTCTACGGTGATCGCCACACCCATCTCTGCGACGACTGCGACGGTCGCCTCTCACTCGAGGTGAAACGGTCAATCAGGAAAGACCTATCGAGAGCTCGCGCGAGCCATTGGGCTTCGATGCCAGCGCCGTGGAACTTCCAGAGGAGCGTCAACATTCCAGCCGCATGCGATTTCCGCGCCCCCGATCGCGCCGCCGCTGGGTCACAGGGGTAACCGCGATCTGACCCATCAGGGTGCCGCGGCGCCCGATGTCACATGATGCCGTTCCCGCTCAACGATGGTGCGGTAATGAGCACGATTGGCCAGGATCGACTACTGAGCGTCGACTCTGCGGCGCGGCTCCTGGGCGTGCAGCCGGTAACAGTCAGGCGTCGGATACGAGCCGGAGAACTCGCGAGCCTCCGGCTCGGGTCCGGCCCGAAGGCACCCGTCCGCGTCGCCACGAGCGACCTTGCCGCCTACGTCGAGCACTGCCGATCGGCGGCCCCGCCGTGACCCCGCAGCGCCCCGCGGGCCGGCTGCCACACGCCAGGCTCCGCGCTGGCACCGACGCGAAGCGGCAGATTGTCCGCATCCGCGCCGTAGACCTCGAGCGGTTCATCGCGGTCAGAGAGGCGGAGTCGTGCGCGACCGGCTGACCGTCGTCGAGGAGAAGGCAGCGTGGCGGCGCGCCTACAGGTTCCGCTGACGATGGCGATTACCGCCATCTTCGGCGATGCGCGCAGCATCGGTATGAGCGCGGCGCGGGCGGAGCCGCAAGCGTCTACCACGCGCCTGAACCCGGCGGTCTCGACTGCTCGGATCCGTACCGTGGTGGCGCCGCATATCGTCAGCGACGCGATCGGCGGGTGGGTCAGCGCTGACTTCACGATTCCCGCCGAAGAAGCCCTCCGCTGGAAGCCTGTTCTGCGGTATGGCGCGGTGGTGTGGCTGTTCGACGGCCTCACCCCGATCTTCTATGGGTGGGCGGAGCAGCCCGCGTGGACGCAGACCGGCGACTGTCAGATGACGGTGAGTGGTGCGTGGGCGCTGCTGGGGTGTGCGCGGATGCGGGAAGCGTGGGATCTGTGGGACATGAGCCTGCTCACGAAAGGCACCGGCGCCAACGAGAACAAAGCCGGTCAGGCGACTCTGAACAGCGACGGCTCGCTGACCCTGAGCATCCCCGCTGGGACGGGGGCTGCGAGCGATCGGTGTAGCGTGGACATGCTGCTGTTCGGCGAGCCGGTGGGCGCGTCTGATGGGAAGTTGATCACCGCGTTTGAGTTCGACGTGTCCGACGCGCAGAACCTGGCCGCGACCAGGCGCCTGCGTGTGATCGGGAAGGCGAACGCGGCGCTTGCGACCGGCGACCAGTTGTGGGACTCGGCGGGCGGGTCGACCGGCAGGCAGGGCGCGCAGAACCTGCACGGATCTAACCAGAGCGGCGCGCCGTGGCCGAACGCGGACGGGTACCGCTGCCTGCGGATCCAGATCGTCGCGACGAGCGGCGCGACGCTCACAAACGACTGGTATGCCACGTTTGACCGGATCCGGTTCGGGACACGCGAAGCATTGTTCCCGGCCGCCGGCGCGACGCTCGACACCGCCGCCATCGCCCGCGACATCCTCACCGCACAGGAAACCTGGACGAGCGGCAACGGGTTCATCGGCCAGACGTTGCCGGCCGAGTTTTGGCGGTCGCGGCTCGACCTGACCGGCACCGACACCGACACCTTCCCCTATTTTTGGGGGCTGGATCCGATCACCGGCACCGGCACCGCGCCGGACAGCGGCGTCGGCATCACCGGATTCAACGCGCTTGAGTGGCAAAGCCCCGCCGACATCCTCGCCCAGCTCGCGCAGATCGACGCGTGCCACGTCGGCTTCTACCTGCCCTACAACGGTCGCGGCGGCTATGACCCTCCCGGTAGCGGACCCGGCTTCGACGTCGGCTCCTCATGGCTGACCGCGCCACCACAACTCTTCTACCAACCATTCCCCGACCCCAACCAGTCACCCGACTACCTCATCTACACCCGCCAAGGCGCGCACATCACCCCAACCGTCGCCGCCCAACCACTCGCCGACCAGCTGTACGTCAACTACCAGACGCTCCGAGGCCGCCAACTCAGCGAAGTCCAGTCCGACGCCACCACCAACAACTACCTCTACGCACAGGGCTTCCGACGCGCAGACGACTACACCCTCCAACCCGCCGTCGGCGACATCCAACAAGCACAGGCACTGGGACAGCAGAACCTCGCTGCCCGTCGACAACCCACCGCCGCCGCCACGATCACCATCACAAACGACGGCAGCAGCCGCACCCCCATCCTCACCGGCACGGGCGCCAACATCAAGCTGGCGCAGATCCGACCCGGCAGCGTCCGCATCACCGACATCCAAGCATCCAGCGGCCTGCGCGCCGGGTACGCCACCCACGTGGAATGGTGGGGCACCACACTCGGCCAAAACGAACACGTCGAACTCACCCTCGCCGCGCCCGGCCAACTCCACGCCCAACGCGCACTCAGCATCGCAGCCCTCCGCGCCAACCGCCAACGAGTCAAGATCCTATGACCGACCCCGCCGCAACGGGCGGTCACCACGATGATGCCCACCCCAGCGGCTCAGGCGGCGCGCTTGCACCCCAACCGGAACAAGCGCTACCCACGCCGGCCGACCATCCCAACACCCCACGATCGGCACGGGTAGGGGGGCGGGTCCACCTCGCGGGCGCGACCCCGTCCAAACCCGTCAGCCAGCCTCCCCATGCCGGAAATGGCGTTGACTGACCATCCGCGACTGGGGAGCGCCGCGGCTCGAGGTGGGCGGCCTGGGCGCGGCGCTCCGGGTCAGCGGGAGCGGGTCGCCCTGCTGTGGTGGGCTCCTGGGCGACCCGCTCCGCTGTCGGCGGCGACGGCTCTGTCCCCCTCCGTGCCGCCGATTGCGAATCGTACAGGTGGTTGGTCGGACGGGTTCGGTCGCGCCCGGGGTGCGCGCCGGTCGCGGGGCTCGGTGCGGGTGGTTTGGCGTGGCTGAGCGGGTTGACCGGACGAACGCGCAGCGGCAGCGGCGTTCGCGGGAGCGTCGGCGGTGGGATCGTGAGCGCGTAACGGTCGGCGTAACGCTGTCCGACGCTGCGGCGAATGCGGAGCGGGAGGCGTTCGCGGAGCTCGGCGAGGTGGATTATCGGCGGTTCGGGTCGGCGGTTCGGTCGTATGTGCTGGCGGTCGACACGGCCGAGTACGCGCGGCAGGAGTGGGAGCGGCTCGAGCGGCCGATCCGGGACACGTTCGCAAACGGGATGGCGGGGATCCATCCCGTGCTCAAAGCGTGGGAGCAAGCCGCGACTCAGGCGGCGCGTTTCGCGGCCGAACTCGGGGTGACGCCGATGAGCGCGGCGCGGCTGGGCAAGTTGGGCGTTCGGCGTGGGCCGGGTCGCCCAGTAGGCTCGAGTAGCGCGCCGGATCGTCGCGACCCGTTGCCGCCGCCGATGTGGAATGACCGGCCGGGCGTATTGCGGTTGGCCGACGCCGCGAGGGTGAGCCGCGCGCGCGGCCACGCTGAGGATTGACGGCTAGTTGGAAGGAGCGCCGTGCGGGTCGTTAGGATCGCAAGCGGTGACGATTGAGCGACATGCGGACGCGCTTCGCCTGGTTGCGGGTGAGATCGACAAGGTGTGGGACGTCGAGGTGGGGACGCCGGCCGACCGCGCGTTGTTGCGCGCGGCGTCCGACTTTGCGCGAGCGGCGGCGTTGAACCTCGACGCGGCTGCGGCGCACGACGCCGACCCCGCGATGCTTCTCAGTGCGCAGCGCCTCGCGAGGGCGAGCGCCGCGGCGTCGGGGAGTATCTGCCCAGATAAACAGGACAGCGGGCGGCCAGACTGCGAACCGCCCGCTGAGCTCGCGCGGCTGCGTGGGTAACCGCCCTCCGGTGTCCACGGTTCGCAGCTGCGCGGGTCACGCCGAATCGTAGATCCGATCGGTCACAACGCAAGCGCGCCTGGCCCAGTCTCGTGGGCTGGCCCATCGACGACGGCGAGCCGGTCGCGGGCGCGCGATCGAACCGTTCAGGCGAGAGGATTGCATAGGCAAACGCTGACATGTACCCTGGCGCGTGCGGGCACAGAAGGGCGAGGGCAGATGCACACGGGCAACTACGTGCAGGTGCGCTATCCGCAAGGCGGACGGTGGGTGACCGTGGCGGTATCCGACACCCGCACCAGCGCCGCCAGAGTCGCGGCCAACGCATACCGGGAACGGCACGACCCGCAGGGGCAAGCGCCGTGTCAGGTACGCATCGTGAGCGCCGCTCAGCTGGTGCGTGAAGGTGGCGAACAGGAGCTCCGCATCGCCGACGCAGAACTGATTGGCGCCACCAGGCGCGACCGTCTCGAACGCGCGTGATTGGCGCGGGCATCAATCACCGGGGGTGCTGATCGCGGCGTTCTTGTGCGCCCAGACGTACCGCACGGTCGACCGGCCTTCGCCGGTCGCTGCATCACGGTTGGTGCGCGTGTAGCGCCCTGTGGCGCCGATTGAGATCCACTCCGGCGGCGGATCCATCGACGTCAACTCTTGCCCGTCCCATATGCCGCCGGAGAAGACGAGCAGCACGAAGCGCGTGCCTGGCACCAGCCGAAGGTCCCCCCCCAAGCCGTTGTCGTGGGCGTGAGCGTGGCCACCGGCCGCTCGGGCATTGGCGGCCGGTGGCGGGCCGCGGCGTTTCGCCTACCGCCGCACGGTGCATCCCGGAGCACATCCACCCGAGGTGAATGTGTCCAGCCCAGGCAAACCGTCCAGATACGCCGCTCAGACAGGATCCTGCACCCACGTCGCCAGTTCGAGCCTCATCCGATGCAGGTGAATGATGCGCTAGGCGACGCGGTCGGCCTCATCCTCATCACCGCGAGCGCGCAGCCAACGCTCGAGCGGCAGCACCGCGACCCGGTCATGTCGGCCTTCCAGAAGGGCAGATGCTGGCGCGCTGAAATGCCCGAATCGGTTGCGGCTGGAACATTCCGGCAAGGCTCGTACGCGGCGTAGGTGGTGGTAGCCTTGGCGGGCTCTGCCCTCGAGGCGAAGGAGAAGTGCCGTGAGCGATCACGCTGCACCTCCGCACGAAGGTGGGCGCCCGATCCGCGACCATCGCCCGCGGGTAGAGAGAGCGGATGTCGAGCTAGCAGGCCTAAGGGGGATGGCGCGTCGCCGATACGGCGTGCATGGGGCAGTCTCCGGAGCCGCGATCATCGCAAGCGTCTGAGCCCGTGGCGCGTGTGAGTAGCGCCGCGTCGGAGCTTGGGATCGTGACGCACCAGGTGCCAGCCGTCGCTGATACCCAGCGAGGCCAGTTGGATGAGATGCGGGTCGCGGCGGCGGCGCTGCACTCGGCTGCCGAGCAGTCTGCAGGCGAGGCGGCGCAGGCGGCGGGGCTTGCGGGTGACGCTCGCTCGCACGCTCACAGCGGGCATGTGCTGGTTGATGGGGTGATCGCTGATCTCGAGTTCGCGGTCGAGTCCGCGACCGCTTCGATCGCTACCGTGTCGGAGTTGAGCGAACGGGTGGCGGAGGTTGGGCGGATTGCCGGTTCGATCAACCAGATCGCCGATCGCACCAACCTGCTGGCACTGAACGCGGCGATCGAGGCGGCCCGCGCTGGCGAGCATGGCCGCGGTTTCAGCGTCGTTGCGGAAGAGGTGCGGCGGCTGGCGGCCGCGGCGGCGGAGGCAGCAGGCGCGATCGCGGGGATCGTGCGTGGGATCGAGGCGACCACGCGGGCGGGCGCGGTGTCGGGTGACGCGCTTCGGGTGGGCACGGAGCGGATGCGGACGGGAATCGCGAATGCCCACAAGGCCGGTGAGTCGATCACTCGGGTGGTCGAGAGGATGGAGACGCTGGGCGAGGTGATCGCGTCCAGCGCCGAGTCGGGTGCCCGCCAGGCGGAGACGGCGCGCGCACTGTCAGACGGCACCGTGGCCGTAGCAGCAGGCGCTGCCACCGCCGTCAACTCCCCGGTACTCCTGGCGGAGTGCGCCCGCAACATCGAGCAGGCCGCGGACTCGCTGGGCTGCAGCGCGATCGCCGCGGCTGACGCCGGCGGCGCGGCAGCGGCGCTGGAGTCGATCGTGGCGGCGCTGCGACCGGTGTTCGACGCGCCCCGGGAGCACGCAGCGCGGTTCGTGGCAGCCTTCGACCTGTGCCGTGCCACGCGCGGCGAGCTCCGCACGGAGGACCTGTCGGCGCTCGACGAGACGATGTGCACGAACCTGCGCAAGCTGCGGGGGGCGCTGTGCGGGGTCACGGTGACGGTCATGCCCGGGCTGCTCGCCGACCAGAAGCTGTACATGCGCTGGTGGGTGAACGACACCGCCGGGCTGCGTCAGCTCGACGTGAACTTCGACCCCCGAAACGCCGACTTCTACGACTACCGCACGTTTGACTGGTTCACCGTCCCCGTCCGCTCGCGCGCGGTGTGGCTGTCTGACCCGTACTACGACGAAGGCGGCGCAGACGCCGACATCGTCACCATCTCCATCCCCGCCCACTCAGGCGGCGATCTCGTCGGCGTCGCCACCGCAGACGTCGACCTGCGCCAGATCGGCCGGCTCGTCGCACCGGCACTCGCCAAGGTCGGCAAGCCCGCGGCGCTCGTGGGAGACGGCGGAGTCGTGGTCGCATCCTCCGACCGGCGACTCCACCCCGGCAAACCACTAGCACCCGACCTGCACACCTGGACGGGCCGCGCCCCCAACGGCTGGGCACAACTCGACTCAGGCGTCATCACCGCACGCACACCCACCCTCGGCTGGACACTGATCGCCATCCCGTAGGCGTCCCGCCAACCGGCAGTGACGGCTGCGCTGATCGCGGCTGTGACCGTCGCAGCTGCGGCGCCACTCGGTCAAGTCTTCGTGGGCCCGGGGCGCCGGGGTGTAGACGCCGGTAGTGCGGCGTTTCGCCCCCTCATGGACTCCCGTCAGCCGCGCTCGCGAACCACTCCGGTGATCCTGGTGAGGGCATGTCCTCACCACTGAGTGGCCGCCCGAGCCCAGCCGTGGCTGAGTTCGTTATGCGGCTCGGCGCTCGCCGGTGATGAGCGCGTTGAAGTCGGCGACTGGGAGAGGGCGGCTGTAGAGGTAGCCTTGGCCGAGCGGGCAGCCGTACTCGGTCAGGAGGCGGAGCTGCGCCTCCGTCTCGATGCCTTCGGCGAGGCATTGGATGCCGAGCTTACGCGCCAGCGTGGTCATCGTCTCAACCAGGATGCCAGCGTCGCGATCGTGGGGAAGGTCTTTGACGAAGGAGCGATCGATCTTGATCATGCTGGGCCGCAAACGCCGCAGGCGCTCGAGCGAGGAGTAGCCGGTGCCGAAGTCGTCGATGGCGACGCGCAACCCATGAGAGTGGATCTCGGCAAGCAGCGGCTCCTGGTCGGTGGCGCTTGCCATGGCGGCCTGCTCGGTGACTTCGACCATCAGCCGATCGGCGCCGAGGCCGAACGATTCGATCATGGCGATCATGCGCCTGATCGCTGCCGGCTGCCAATCGGCAGGCGGCAGGTTTACGGAGACGTAGAGGTCGATGTCCCGGTCACACCAGCGTCGCGCCTGCACCAGGGCCTGCTCGAACACCCACGTCGTCAATACGCGGATCATCCCGGTGCGCTCGGCGATCGGGAGGAACTGGCCGGGGAGCATCAGTCCTGCTTCCGGGTGGTGCCAGCGGATCAGCGCCTCGGCGCCGACGATGCACGACTGGGCGATGTCGACGATCGGCTGGTAGTAGATCTCAAGCTCGTCGCGACGAAGGGCCTGACGAAGCTGCCCTGCGAGGGCGAGCTCGGCAGTGGCATCGCGCTCGGGTCGTCGATACAACCGATAGCCGTCGCGGCCGGCATCTTTCGCGGCGTACATCGCGACGTCCGCCTGCTTTAGGAGCGTCTCGACGTCATCGGCGTCGCCCGGGAAGAGGCTGGCGCCGATGCTCGGCGTGATGTAGAGCTCTGCCCCGGCCAGCTGGAAGGGTTTCGCAAGCGCAGCGCGTAGGTTGGTGGCGACCGCATCTGCCGCCGTCTCCGCCGAGGCGTTTCCGGTTGTCCCGGGCACCAAGATGAGGAACTCGTCCCCGCCCTGCCGCGCGACCACGTCACCCGCGCGGCAGGACGCGCGGAGCCGCTCGGTGATCTGTACCAGCAGCTTGTCTCCCACGGCATGTCCGAAGCTGTCGTTCACGAGCTTGAAGTCGTCCAGGTCGATGAACAGCACAGCACCGCCACCACCGCTGCGGACGGCGTTGGCAATCGCGACACCGAGATACTCCTCAAACAATGCGCGGTTTGGTAGGTCGGTGAGCGGGTCGTGCAAAGCGAGGTGTTGAAGTCGTGCCTCGGCGACACGACGCTCCGTCACATCGAAGAACACCCCTTCGATCGCCTGCAGATTCTCGGCATCGTCAAACACGCCCTGCCCATGGCCTTGAAGCCAGCGCGTCGACCCGTCCGCATGCACAATCCGATACTCGATCGCGTACGGCTCACGACGGTCAAGCGCTTCGTGCAGGAGCGCGTTCACCGTCGGGAAGTCCTCCTTGAGGATGATGCTCGCGAACGTCCGCACCGGTTCCCCAACGAATTCACCAGCTGGATAGCCCGTCAGCCCCTCGATCCCGGGGCCGACCATCGACATCCGCCAACCGTCCCCGACCCACTCGTGACGATAGGCGACGCCACGAACTGCCCGCACCGAGTCGCACGGCTGGCCCTCCCAGAACGAATGGGTCGTCGGCTGCATCACCCGGTAGTCGGGCAATCGCCCAGCCCATGCATCCCTCGTTCGAGGTACCCCCGGAAAGCGCGAACTGATCACAGTGCGACCGACGCAGACCTCGGCTCCCCCGGGCCGACCCGTGTGCCTGTAGGCCTCGGGTCGGGTACTCAACGACGAGCCGGCGATGCTCGACGGGCTGGTCTTGGCGGCCCGAGCGGGCCGTCCGTCGTGGCTATGGGTCGGGGGTGGTGTCGGGTGGCTGTGCTTGGATGAGGTAAAGGCCGAGGTGGCGGGCGGCGATCTTCCCGCCCGGCCACCACAGCGAGGCGGTGCTCGTGGCGGCGGTCTGGCCATGTCCTCCGGTCAGGTCGGCGTGCAGGTAGACCGGGGTCTTGCCGGTGAGGAGCAGCCCGTATAGGTGGGGGCGCAGCGGCGGTGGATCCTCGATCGGAGCGCCGGCGCGTTTGGCGATCTGATGGGCGACGTGGTCGGCTTGTTGGGCGGCGATCCCGCCCTGCTTGATGGGGAATGTGGTGATATCGCCGACGGCGTAGATGTCCGCCGTCCCGGGGATATGTCCGAGCTGGTCGGTGGGAAGGAAGCCGTCCGGGTTGTGGGGAAGCCCGGCGATGGGGACACCCCGCGCCTCCGGCATGCACACCACCCGGTCGGTCGGGAGGGTGCGTGCGGGTGCCAGCATCAGCCGGGTCGGGTACACCCGCACGGGATACGTGCCGAGGTGCACGCCGATGTGATGGTCGGCGAGCAGTTGGGAGACGGTAGCGCTCACCTCTCCGCCGAATTGCGCGAGCGGTGTGGCCTCGGGTGTCACCAGCTCCAGCGACACGGCTGGGAGCCGCTTCTGGGCGACGTGAGTCGCGGTCAGAAGCGCCAGCTCATACAGCGGTAGCGCCCAGGTGGCGCCGCGCGGCAACGCGAAGGCGACGCGCGTGATGGCACCGCGCTCGAGCTGGCGTAGGAGGTCGCGCACGGCATCGGCGTCCGCCTCTCCCCGAAACGCAAGCGCCCCCTGCAGGACGGAGACGCGGCGAGCGCCACACGCGATGACAAGCACATCGTAGGAGAGCGGTTCATTGGCATCGGTGATCGCGCGATGCGCCGTCGCCTCGACGCGCGCAAGCAACCCAGTGACGAGGCGCGCGCCGGCCGCCGCGGTGATCTCCGACAGCGCGAAGCGGTGAACCTCGCCGCGACCGAACGGGACCGCCACCGACGCCGGCCGATACCGAAACTCGGAGTCGGGACACAGCAGCGTGGTGTCGACCCGCTCCTCCGCCAGATCACGGAGCGCCAGCATCGCCTCCAGGGCGCCGACACCGCCACCAACGATCACCACCCGCAGTCGGCCGCGACCGGGTCCGCTCGCCGGTTCGAGACCATCAGCCACCATCACCGCCCCATCCTACGACCCGCGGCGATCCCACGCATGCCCCGGGTTCGAGCACCTGCGGCCGGCGATCGACGGCGTCCAGTCGGCTGCGGCCGTCGCTGGAATGGTTGACCATGCGCGCGCTCGGCCGGTCGTCGCGCCTCCCCGCAACAAGGCGATCAGGCTCGCCGTGAGTTCCCGCGGTCGCTAGGTCGCGGTTTGGGTGGGCCGGGGAGCAGTCGGCGGCCGTCGATGACGGCGTTTTGCGGTGTCGGCCAGTGATGCAGGAACTTACGGCGATATGCGGTCGGCAGTCATCGACGCGTTCGGCGGAGGCGACGCTTGGGGGTTCGCCCTGTTCGTTCGCCCCCTATCCACAACCGTATCGCCGGGCGGGGCTCGCTGGGCCTCGCCCGGCGGTCAAGCGCGGTGTCGGCTGCGTCCTAGTACTCGTCAGGATGCATGCCGGCTGTGAACCCGCCGATCACCAGCAGGCTCACGGTCACGCCCAGCAGCGCGGCAAACGGCGCCGCGAAGATCATGAAGAACCACAGGATCGCCGACGTCGCGGCAAGCGCCACGCCCAGGTATGCGCCCCACTCATGCCGAGCGAGTGCAACCGCGCCGGCCAGGATCTGCAGCGCCCCCCAGACCAGGAACGCCCAACCCCAGAACGTCAGGTTCGAATAGACGATGTCCTTGGTGTAGTAGCTGGTGTGCTGCAGGGTGGTGAACCCGTTGATCAGGTTCAACCCACCGACCACGAGCAGCACGACGCTCGCGAACACCGCCCACCCGGTCAGCTTCATGGTCTCACGCTTGGCGTGAGTTGCTGTACCCATTGTGGCAGTAGCCATTGGTACACCTCCTTTCCGCAAGCATCGTCCTGCGGACCCGCCCGAACCGGCATCGGTGCGCACCCCTAACCCGCATCCGTAGTCTTCCGGGTCGCCCCGTCGCCGTTCCGACGATGTTTCGGTCTCGGGTCGCACCATCATCCAATCCGGGCGATGGCGCGGTCGTCGTCTGCTGTTAGAACCCGAGCCAGAGAGCCTGGCGAGGGATCGACGTAACCGCAGACGGGGGAGCCGGCTTCATGGACGCCACCGACGTGGATGAACGTGGGCTGGATGTTGTCGGTGCGGACCCGTTCGGGCTGGTGGTGGAAACCAAGCTCGCGGTGCCCACCGTGCGTCATCGGCTTGTCGATCGGCCGCGGGTGCGTGGGGCGCTCGATGCCGGGCGCGAGGCGTCGCTGATCCTCGTTGCGGCACCTGCGGGGTATGGCAAGACGACCGCGGTTCGGACATGGTGTTCCGAAGTCGATGCGGCAGTGGCGTGGGTGACGCTCGATGCGGGCGACAACGATCCAGCATTGCTTTGGAGGTACGTCGCGACGGCTGTTGATCGGGTTCGGCCGGGACTCGGTCGCGGTGCTCTTCGGCGGCTCGGTGTGGCGGGCAGCCCGATCGAGGTCGTCGTCGACGAAATCATGAACGGCGCCGCCGCGTTCGGGAGCGCCCTGGCGGTGGTGCTCGACGATCTTCAGACGGTGACGAGCAAGGAATCCTTGTCGTCGATCGACTACGCGCTCGCGCACGTGGCGGCGAACGTGCGCGTCGTCCTCCTGACCCGCGTGGATCCCGCGATTCGTCTCGCCCGCCTGCGTGCCGCCGGTGGGCTCACCGAGCTACGGGCAGCCGATCTCGCGTTCACTGCCACGGAGGCGAACGAGCTGCTCACGGTTCTCGGTGACCTTGAGCTCGGCGCTGAGGAGGTCGACCTGCTCATCGACCGCACCGAGGGCTGGCCGGCCGCACTCATCCTCGCCTGGCTGTGGCTTCGGACCGTCGACGACCCGGTGCAGGCAGTGCGGACGTTCGGAGGGGACCAGCGATTCGTGGCCGACTACCTGAGCAGTGAGGTGCTCGGCGCGCTCGACGAGGATGACCGTGCATTCGTCCACGCAGCTGCCGTCCTGGGCGAGTTCACCGCCGACCTCTGCGATACGGTGCTCGACCGCACCGACTCGGCGGCTCGGCTCGCCGATCTCGAGCACTCAATTCTGTTCATCTCGCGGCTGGACCGAGGCGGCTGGTTCCGGATCCACTCGCTGTTCGCCGAGTATGCGCGGCAACAGCTCGTCTCGCTGGAGCCGGGCGAACCGACTCGGATCCACCGGCAGGCCGCCGAATGGCTCACATCTCGGGGGTTGCCGCTCGAAGCTCTCGTGCATGCGGCGGCATGCGGCGACCGGGATCTCGTCACCCGCCTCCTCGTGGATTACCACCTGCGTTTGATTAGAGGCGGCGCTGTACAGGCGCTGGTGGGTTGGGTTCGGACGCTGCCGGACGACCATATCGTTGAGCATCCGGAGCTCGCGGTGGCGGCCGCGACGGGGGCGATGCTCGTCGGTGGAGGAACGATTGAGCAGCGCCGGTTCCTGCGACTGGCCGACGAGTCTCGCAACGGCCCGCGACGTCGAACCGACAGCTACGTCGAGACGGCAGCCCTGCTGGTGCGCGCGGTCACGATCGACGGCGGCGTTAGGCAGGCGGTGCTCGACGGACGGCGTGCGGTCGAGCTCGCGGAGGTCGGTTCGGACGAGATCCTCACAGGAGCGCTGACTGCCTACTCGCGCGCGCTGTACTTCGCCGACGAGCTGGACGAGGCGTGGGCTGTGGGGATGCGGGCATTGGAGCACCCGGGCATCCGGCGGCATGTTCCGAGCCTCGTGATTGCCCGCTCAACGCTCGCCCTCGTCGCAATCGAGCGCGGCCGGGTCGCCTCTGCGCGAGGCCACGCGGAGCAGGCGCGGCAGGCGGTCGGGAGAATCGGCTCGAGCCGAAGCTGGCTGGGGGCAAACGCGTCCGCCGCGCTCGGCAGCGTCCTCGCCGTGGAAGGGAGCCTCGTCGAGGCTGAGCACGAGCTCGCGTCTGCGGAACGCTTCTTCCGCGACGAGGTGGCGACCATACATCACATGTGGGTACTCGTCCTGCTTGCCGGCGTCCGCGGTCGCCGCGGCCGGCTCGCCGCGGCCGAGAAGGCGCTGCGCTCCGCCAACAGTGCGCTCCGCGAGCTTCTCGATAGCGGGCGCCTACCGGCGCTCGTACACCAGGTCGAGCGAGAGCTCGAGACCGCGAAAGGCCGCGCGTCCCACGGAGAAGTGCTCGACACGCCGAGCGTCGCCGAGCTCGCAGTTCTCCGGCTGCTGATGACCGATCTCACCACCCGTGAGATCGGGGAACGCCTCTTCGTCTCCGCGAACACGGTCCGATCGCATAGGCGCTCGCTCTATCACAAGCTCGATGTCCACACGCGCACGGACGCTGTCGCCCGGGCCACTGCGCTCGGCCTTCTCGAGCGTTCGCAATCACCCAGGTGATTGGACGCGATTCACCGCCGCGCCGGGAGCATGGTGCCATCCTGGTAGTGGCCCGTGGACCACGGCCACATGGCCATTTACTACTGATGGAGGGAAGAGATGGCTTACATCGACGTTGACGAACTGGGCCCGGTCGACTACCTGGTGGTCGCATTCCCAGCGGAACGGGCGAACTTCTCGGGTGAGATGGCGTCCGAGCTGAAGGAGTTGATCGACAGCAGCACGATCCGCCTCCTTGATCTGGTGATAGTCACGAAGGGGGAGGACGGCTCCATCGACGCGACGGAACTACGCGACGCCGACGAGAGTGAGGTCGGACAGCTGCGCGACCTGGAGCGAGACCTGGCGGTTCTCCTCGCAACGACGGATGTCGAGGAGATCGGTGCATCGCTCGAGCCTGGTAGCGCGGCTGCGGTGCTCGTTTGGGAGAACACGTGGGCGGCGCCGTTCGGCTCGGCCATTCGACGGTCGGGCGGCCAGCTGGTTGCCAGCGGCCGGATCCCGACCCAAGCACTGGTCGCCACGGTAGAGGCCGATCACGAGGCCGCCGGGAAAGGAGCCTGAGAAGATGCCGCTGCTCAGAGACAGAGACGATCGACCGGGACTTCTCGGCAACCTCCGCGACAAGCGCGAGGATCGGCGTGACGATCGGGGTGATCGGCGCGATGACCGAGGCGACGACCGCGGTGACCGCAGAGACGACCGCCGTGACCGGCGACCGGGACTGTTGCGGTAAACCGATGACGCGCCGCCAGCTGGGGCGCTCCCGCCCTTTGCTGGCGGCGCTCGCGATCGGCCTTGGGGCGACCTGGCTCTCGTGCACTGATCCGTGGCCGATCGTCGTGTTCGCCTCCATGCTCGCAGTGCCCTTGGTTAGCGACCCAACACGGGCAATGCCCGCTCTGCCCTGCCACGAAGCATCCTCCGAGCGAGCGACACGCGCCTCCTAAGGACGACGTTCGCCCTCGGGCTGAACACCTTCGAGATTCGTCACGTCCCACAACCCCATGAGCCCGACCTAGCCGACGGCCGCGCGCTCACTACGCCATCGCGCGGCGACACGGTGGGCCGTTCGCAATCACCCGGGTGATTCTTTTGGATTGTGGGCTACGGCTCGTCGGGGGAGCGATGCTGGAGTCGTGCCTGACCGGACCTATCGACTGATCGTGGCGGGGGAGTTGAGTGACGACTTCGAGTCTGCATTCGACGGGATGACGCTGGCCCGAGCCGACGGCAACACCGCTCTCACCGGCAACGTGCGCGACCAGGCCCAGCTGCAGGGGCTCTTGCGGCGGGTGTCGGATCTCGGGCTGACCTTGCTCGAGGCTGCAGCAATCCGGCAAACGCGCGAGCCAGACGACCGCCGGCACGCCGGAAGAGCCGGTTGGACATGCGTCACGCAACCGGAGCCGCAAGGGGAACGGCCCCAAGGGCGACAATGAGGTCGCAGTCGAACTCGTCGTCCTTCGGGCCGCGGCCGACGAGTCCGCCGCGCGACCATCCTGGACCCGGCTCGAGCGATCGCCGGTCTGAATTTCAGCCGCTCGTCGCGGCCAGTGTCCGGCGCCAGCGAGGTTGGTACTTCTCCGAGGCGAGATCCGGGTTTCACCTCATGCGGGTGGAACCCGAAGGGTTCAGGAGTCACGGGTGGACGAGTTCGATTGCGGTTCGGCGCCGTTGTCCCGGTAATCCGCTTCCAGCGGATGGGTTTCGGCGCGTCGAGTTCGAGAGGAGATCGAGATGACGACGACCACGGGTGTTGCGGTGAAGAGGCGCGCGCGCGTTGCGGGCGAGCAGTCTGCGGATGTGTTGGTGGTCTTTGGGATCACTGGTGATCTTGCGAGGGTGATGACGTTCCGGTCGCTCTACCGGTTAGAGCGACGCGGCCTGTTGTCGTGCCCGGTCGTGGGTGTCGCGGTGGATGATTGGACATTGGATCGGCTCGTCGAGCGCGCGCGGGACTCGATCGTTGCCGCCGGTGAGGAGTTGGATCACGACGTTTTCGAGCGGTTCGCGGCGAGGCTCACGTACGTGCAGGGTGATTTCGCCGACGCGTCCACATACGACCGTGTAGGTGACGCGATCGAGGGGACGACGAGCCCGGTGTTCTATCTGGAGATCCCGCCGTTCCTTTTCGGTGTGGTGGTCAAAGGGCTTGCTGAAGCCGGGTTGACGGGCTCTGCGCGAGTCGTGGTTGAGAAGCCGTTCGGCCATGACGGCGCGTCGGCCCATGCACTCGCGGAAGAACTGCACGAGTACGTGGACGAGTCCCAGCTCTACCGGATCGATCACTACCTGGGGAAGATGGGGCTCGAGGAGATCCTGTACCTGCGCTTCGCGAACAGGATGTTGGAGCCGATTTGGAACAGCAACCACGTTGAGTGTGTCCAGATCACGCTGGCGGAGGACTTCGGTGTGGAAGGCCGCGGCCATTTCTATGACCCGGTCGGCGCGCTGCGGGATGTTGTCGTCAACCACCTCATGCAGGTGGTCGCGGCGGCCGCGATGGAGCCACCCGCCGGTGGCGACGCCAAGACACTCAAGGATGCCATGTCAGCTGTTTTCCGAGCGATGCCCGAGGCCGGTCTGGGCGCGTATGTGCGCGGCCAATATGAGGGCTACCTGGACATCGATGGTGTTGCTTCCGACTCGACCACCGAGACGTATGCGGCGCTTCGGCTCGAAGTCGACAACTGGCGCTGGGCCGGCGTCCCCTTCTTTATTCGCACCGGGAAGCGGTTGCCGGTCATGCAGACCGAGCTTCGGCTGGTGTTCAAGCACGCACCCCAGCTGGGTTTCGCCGCGTTCGAGCGGCGCCCCGAGCCCAATCAGCTGGTGATCAAGCTCGACCCATCGACTGGGGTTCGGATCGTCCTCGACGCCCACCGCGCCGGGGCTGTCCGCGCCGCGCCGATCCCGTTTGACGTCGAGTTCGCCCAAGTGGGAGGCGAGGGCGCGACCCCGTATGAGGTGCTGCTGCATGCGGCTGTCCTCGGAGACAGCATGCGCTTCACCCGTCAGGACGAGATCGAGCAGGCGTGGCGGATCATGCAGCCCCTGATCGACTCCCCGCCGCCCGTGCACGTCTACACGCCGGGGTCGTGGGGCCCCGAGGCTGCTGAAGCGCTTGTCGCCGATCACGGCGGCTGGCGCGAGCCGTGGGTGGAGTCATGACGACCGCCACACCAACTCCGCTTTCGAGCGGGCAGGAACTCAACGCGCGGTCGCCGTTTCCGCCGATCGCGGACTACGCGTTCCTCTCGAACTGCCACACCGGCGCTCTGGTGGCGCCGGATGGGGCGATCGACTGGCTCTGTGTGCCCTCGTTCGACGCGCCGAGCGTTTTCGCGAGTCTGCTAGACCGCCAGGCGGGGTTCTTCCGGTTCGCGCCGTTTGGTATCAACCATCCGTCCGCGCGCGCGTACATGGCGGGAACGAACGTGCTCGCGACTACATGGAGGACCCCTTCGGGGTGGGTCGTTGTTCGCGACGCGTTGACGATGGGCCCGGGGGATCATGAGGACTCGATCACGCCTCACACGCGGCCGCCGGCGGACGACGATGCGGATCACATGCTCGTGCGGACGGTCGAGTGCCTGGAGGGAGAGGTCGAGATCGATCTCGTCTGCGAGCCGGTTTTCGACTATGGACGGACGGCGAGCGAGTGGAAGTTGGCCGAGAGTGACCGCCACACCGCGGATGCGTCCGGCGCCCACCAGACGATGCGTCTGCGGTCGTCACTTGCGCTCGGGATCGAAGGCAGTCGGGTCCGGGGGCGGCACGTCCTCGGTCCCGGAGAGCGTGCGTACTGCGCACTCTCGTGGGCCGAAGCGCTGGTTGTTCCCCAGGATGTGGACCAAGCAGAGGCCAGGATCGCGGCGACTGTCCGTTTCTGGCGCGCTTGGCTTGGGAGGGCACGGATGCCCGACCACCGCTTCTCGGACCTCGTCGAGCGCTCGGCGCTGACCGTCAAGGGGCTGACGTATATGCCCACGGGCGCGACCGTGGCGGCGCTCACGACATCGCTGCCCGAGACGCCGGGCGGTGAGCGTAACTGGGACTACCGCTACACGTGGATGCGCGACTCCACCTTCACCCTTCAGGCGTTGCACTGGCTCAATCTCGACTGGGAGGCCGACGAGTTCATGGAGTTCGTCGCTGACGTCGAACCCACCGAGGACGGTTCCCTACAGATCATGTATGGGATCGATGGCCGACGCGATCTGACCGAGTCAACGCTGGACGAGCTCTCCGGATATGAAGGGGCTCGGCCCGTCCGGCTCGGGAACGGCGCGTTTAGCCAGCACCAGAACGACGTGTACGGCGCCGTGCTGGATTCGATCCTGCTCCACACCCGCCGCAGCGAGCGACTGCCGCGACGGCTGTGGCCGATCGTCGAGAAGCAGGTGGAGTGCGCCACCAGGGTCTGGCGCGACCCAGACCAGGGCATCTGGGAGGCGCGCGGCAAGCCGCAGCATTACGTGTCGTCGAAGCTCATGTGCTGGGTCGCCTTTGACCGGGCGTCGAAGCTCGCCGAGATCCGAGGCGACCCCGCACTGCAGGCGACTTGGCGCGCGACGGCCGAGGAGATCCGCGCCGACATCCTCGACGATGGTGTTTCGGAGCGCGGCGTTCTCCGCCAGCACTACGCGACGGACGCGCTGGACGCCTCGACGCTCCTGGCCGCCATCTTCGGCTTCTTGCCTGGAAGGGACGAGCGCCTGCGAAACACCGTGATCGCGATTGCCGACGAGTTGACCGAAAATGGGTTCGTCCTCCGCTATCGAACCGACGAGACTGACGACGGCCTGTCGGGCAAGGAGGGAACCTTCCTGATTTGCTCCTTCTGGCTCGTCTCCGCGCTGTCCATCATCGGTGAGAAGGGGCGTGCCCGCGACTTGATGGAGCGCCTCCTGCGGATCGCATCCCCGCTCGGGCTGTACGCCGAGGAGTTCGAGAGCAAAAGCGCTCGACACCTCGGCAACTTCCCGCAAGCGTTCTCACATCTCGCCCTGATCGAGGCCGCCGCGCGGATCATCATCAACGAGCGGCTCGAGGAGTACACGTGAAGACGCGTGCCGCTGCCGCCAGCGTCAGAGGAATGGACGCCAGATCGGATAGAGGTACCACCGTCTCGGCTCCGGGGGGCCGGTTCGAGATCGCCTATCGCGACCAGAGGGCTGTCGTCGCGGAGGTGGGCGGCGGGCTGCGCGCTTATTCAGCCGGCGGACGCGACGTGCTCGACGGATACGGTCTTGACGAGATCTGCTCCGCCGGCAGGGGACAGGTGTTGGTCCCGTGGCCCAACCGGTTGCAAGACGGATGCTACGAGTTCGCGGGGAAGTGGCACCAGCTACCGCTCACCGAGCCCGAACAGCAGAACGCCATCCACGGCCTCGTTCGCGAGGCGGCCTGGGCCGTCCGCGAGCGCGAGCCCGGCCGGGTCGTCATGGAGCATCTGCTGGGGCCACAGCCCGGCTACCCGTTCACCCTTGCCCTTAACATCGAGTACGCCCTCTCGGAGCGCGGCCTGCACGTCAGCACGACGGCGATGAACGTCGGTGTCGACTCTTGTCCGTTCGGCAGCGGCGCGCACCCCTACCTGACCGTCGGAACGTCGATCGTCGACGACGCGATCCTCTGCGTGCCGGGGCGGACGTGGCTGCAGAGCGACGTGCGAGGCATTCCCGTCGGTGTCGACTCGGTCGAAGGCACAGACTACGACTTCCGTCGCCCGAGACGGATCGGAGCAACGAGGCTCGACCACTGCTTCACCGACCTCGAACGTGACGCGGACGGTCTCGCACACGTCGAGCTCAGACGTAGCGACGACGGAGCCGCCGTCACACTCTGGGTGGACGCGACCTATCCGTACGTGATGCTTTTCACCGGAGACCCACTCCCAGAGGTCGCACGGCGCAGCTTGGCGGTCGAGCCGATGTCGTGTCCGCCGAACGCGTTTCGTAGCGGCACTGGCGTGATCGTGCTCGAGCCTGGTGGCTCGTGGGTCGGCGAGTGGGGGATTGACCCGAGGCGGAGGGGCACCGAGTGACCGGCCGTCGAGACTTTCGCGGCAGAGGCGTTAGGGACTCGCCGTGCCGGTGGGTACGCGTGGGGCGGGCAACTGGACTTGGGCACAACAACTCAAGAGCGGGGAGGACATCATCATGAAGGTCATCATTGTGGGTGGAGTCGCCGGCGGCGCGTCATGTGCAGCTCGGCTGCGAAGGCTGGATGAGCAGGCGGAGATCGTGATGGTGGAACGCGGCCCGTACGTTTCGTTTGCGAACTGCGGGCTGCCGTATCACGTCGGCGGAGTGATCGAGCACGAATCGGACCTGCTGGTCGCCAATGAGCATGTGTTCCGCTCGCAGTTCGCGGTCGATTGCCGGATCGGCTGCGAGGTGGTTGGGATATCGGCGGAGGGCAAGACGGTGCAGCTGCGGGACGTCGCGACGGGTGAGGTGACGCCGGAGTCCTATGACAAGCTCGTGCTGTCTCCTGGGGCGCCGTCTGTTCGCCCGCCGCTGCCGGGAATCGATCTTCCGGGCATCTTCTCGGTGCGAACGGTGCCGGATGCGCACGAGATCCGCAAGTGGATCGATCGAGGCACAAGCTTTCTGGCCGGGATGGAGAGGTATTCGGGCTTCCAGACGGCGCGGCCGCCCAGGAAGGCTGTCGTGATCGGCGCGGGGTTCATTGGTCTGGAGATGGCGGAGAACCTGGTGCGTCGGGGGTTCGATGTGACGGTGCTAGAGCTGGCAGACCAGGTGCTCGCCCCGCTTGATCCGGAGTACGCGCGGATCGTCGAGGGGTTCCTCGAGGCCCACGACGTGCATGTCGTGCTGGGCGACGGCGTCGCCGGTTTCGAACAGTCCGCGAGCGATCGGATCACGGTGTCGACCCAATCTGGTGAGGCGTATCAGGCTGACATTGTCATCCTCGCCCTGGGAGTGCGGCCGGACACCACCCTTGCCAACATGGCCGGGATCGAGATCGGCGACCGAGGCGGGATCCGCGTCGATGATCAGATGCGGACGAGCGACCCGGACATCTTCGCGGTCGGAGACGCCGTCGAGGTGAGGGACTTCGTCACCGGTGAGTGGAGCCTGATCGCCCTGGCGGGACCGGCGAACCGGCAAGCGCGGATCGCGGCCAACGTGATCGCCGGCCGTGACGCGCACTATCGCGGAACGCAGGGAACCTCGATCATCGGGCTCTTCGGATCGGCCGTAGCCTGGACAGGCGCCAACGAGAAGACGCTCGAACGCCTCGGTAACGACGACTTCGAGACGATCTACCTCTATCCGAACTCCCACGCGGGCTACTACCCGGGTGCCAAGCCAATCGCGATGAAGGTGCTGTTCCGCACGTCGGACGGGCGCGTGCTCGGCGCGCAGGCCGTCGGACCGGACGGGGTGGACAAGCGGATCAGCGAGTTCGCCCTGGCGATCCAGATGGGCGCGACCGTGTACGACCTCGAAGAATGCGAGCTCTGCTACGCACCTCCATTCGGCAGCGCCAAGGATCCAATCAACTTCGCCGGAATGGTCGGAGCCGCCGTGTTGCGCGACGACATGCCTCTGACCCATTGGGACTCGGCTGCGGATGGGCTGCTGCTCGACGTGCGCGAACCGGTCGAGCTAGCCGTGGAGCACGTGCCGGAGGCGGTCAACATCCCGCTGGGCGAGCTGCGCTCGCGTCTCGCCGAGCTCCCGCACGACCGCGAAATCCACGTGATCTGCCGATCGGGCCAGCGCGCCTACTACGCCACGCGGATCCTCCTGCAGGAAGGGTTTGACGCCAAGGTCATCTCCGGAGGGATGCTGTCGCACGCGCTCCTGTCTCCGGTGTTGAGGCACGAGGTGGTCGCATAGCGACGGGCCTGACCCATCCGAGCGTGAGCCCAGCCGGACCCGGCGCCGTACTACCCTGCACGGCAGAGCAGACTCAGCTCGGGGAGGGAGTCCGGTGGGACGCCCGTCGCGGCGAGTTGCTCCGGGTCGACATCCTGGCCGGCCGCGTCTACCGCGACCGGGTCAACGACGACGGCACCCTCGCTCCGGTGACGGCGTATAGCTTGCCAGGCACGGTTGGCGCGATTGCCCCCATCGCGGGCGACGACGGGTGGGTACTCGCGGCCGGGCGGGGGTTCGTCCACCTGAGACCAGACGGGGGCACTAACGCGCTCGCCGAGGTGGCCCCCTCCGGCGCACGCATGAACGACGGCGCATGTGACCCTCAAGGCCGATTCTGGGGTGGCACGATGGCCGACGACCACCACACCGGAGGTGGAACGCTCTACCGCCTCGATCCCGACGGACGCACGCATTTGATGCTCCGCGGCCTCACAATCTCAAACGGTTTGGGATGGAGTCCCGACGGCGGCACCATGTACCTGGTCGATAGCGGCCCGCGAGTTGTACTCGCGTTCGAGTTCAACCCCGGTCGGGGCACGATCTCGCGAGGCCGAGTACTCGCGACCGTGGCTGAGGACGTCGGAGCGCCGGACGGCATGACCGTCGACGCAGCCGGCGACCTATGGGTAGCCGTCTACGGGGGCGGACGCGTGCACCGCTACTCACCCAACGGCGTACTCCGCGAGGTGCTGACCGTCCCCGCCGAGCAGACTACGTGCTGCGGGTTCGCGGGGCCTGGGCTGAACCGGCTCTACGTCACCACTGCGACGGAGGGGTGGAGTGAAGAGCAGCGCCGTGCCGAGCCGACGGCCGGGCTCGTGTACTGGTACACCTCGGATGCGACTGGCCTTCCCGCTGCGCCGTTCCGCCCCGACCCCGACTGGTGGGCGGAAATACACCGATGATCGGAGATCAGCCGGTCAGCTGCGGGAGGCTCCTCGCGATCAAGTCGATGCCGTCCAAAGGACGTGGCGGGGGAACGGCGTACGCGGTTACGTGCCATCACCGATGCCTCCTGCCTGGGCCGCAATCACGCAACCACAGCCTGGCATGATTGGATCGTCTATCAAGAAAGGGGGCCGGAGTTAGAGCCCTGTTTGTGCGGTGATCCTTCCAGAGTTGACGGCTTGGGTGAGCGCGTTGTAGTCGTGTTCGTTCTGGTCGGCGTATGCCGCGGAGAAGTCTGCGATGGCGCGGTCGAAGGTGTCGCTTTGGCCGAGGTAGGCGGCGATGGCGATGCGGTCTCCGGAGCGGGCGTGGGCGCGGGCGAGCGTCCAGGCGCATACTTGGCCGTAGAGCGTCATGCCTTCGGGTATCGCTCCGGTCGTCTCGAATGAGCCCTTCCAGTCCTTCAGCTGGCGGCCGTAGAAGTCGCGCGCTTGGCCGTCGAGGGTGCTTTGGACGTGTACCCAGCCGAGGAAGATGTCGCTGCTTGCTTGCATCAGATGCTGGCCGGCAACGACCCGCTGCCCGTGGTTTCGAAACTCGCTCTTGCCGGTGAACTCCTCCAACACCGAGGGTTGCGCTTCCTTGAACTGCAAGAACAATGCGTCTTCTGGATCCTGGCCGACCATCAGCGCGATCCACGCGCGCGTGCCGACGCTTCCCACCCCGACGACCTTGCGTGCGAAGTCGACCAATCGAAACTCCTCCAGCAGGACACGGCGATCTGTCTGCAGCGACTGGCGGTAGCGGCGCAACGCCGCGTGCAGCCAGTCCTCGATCGCCTGTCCCTCCTGGCCGGGTGCGAGATCGTGGAGTCGCTCGATCAGCGGCGGGTCGGAGACGATCTGTCGCTTGCCGTCCACGACCCGGGTCAGCTTCGCGAACGCGGTCATGCTGTCGCGCGTGCGCGCCTTCGCGAGCGTCTGCTCCGTGCGCTTCACCATCCGCTTCTTCATCTGGCTTCGTAGCTGCGCCACCAACGTGTCGATCTCGATGCGGGCATACCACACGTCCAACGGGCGCATTCCCGCGAACTCCCGCATCGCCTGGCGGTACGCCGCGACCGTCGCCTGCACAATCCCGCGTCGCACTTTTGGCGGAAGGCCGTTGTCGCGCCCGGCCACCTCAAAGCTCACCGCCAACCGCTTTACATCCCACTCCCACGGCCCCGGCAGCGTCTCGTCGAAGTCGTTCAGATCGAACACCAACCGCCGATCCGGCGACGCGAACACGCCGAAGTTGGACAGATGCGCGTCCCCGCACAGCTGGGCGCGCAGCCCTGAATGGGGACTCGCTGCCAGGTCGGCCGCCATCAGCAGCGCCGCACCCCGGTAGAACGTGAACGGCGACACCAGCATCCGCCCGTACCGGATCGGCACCAACTCCGGCACCCGTGACGCCGCCTGCGACTCGAGCAGAGCCACCGGGTCCTGACGATGCGCCGCCGGCTCGAAGTCCGCCTGACTCGAACGCGGCACCTCACGCCGCGCCGCCCGCCCCCGCGCCACCCGCTCCGCCACACTCAGATGCGGCACCACACGCGCCGCGCGCGTCGCCCGTCCACCCTTGGCGGCCCCCTTCACCACATCGTTGGCGGTCCTCTTGGTGGCTGTCGTACTCATCGTTCCCCTCTCGGCCGATCCGCGACGTTCGAAGAGCCTGCCGCAGACCCGCCGCCGGTTGGTCACCCTCTTTGGACGAACCGGACACAGGCCGCGCGGAAAGGGCCTGCGTCGGCCCCTGGGTGTGTGTAGGGTGCGTCGGCGCGATCGGGGCGGGCCGAGGCTCCGAAGGCAAATCCTGCGGGTGCTCGGGGCATGGGGGCCAGCGCACGAGGAATCGCCCCATCCGGATTAGGATCGGCGAGGTTCGGCCGCTGAGGATTGTTTCGTACGTCGCCACCGTCGCGGCCGGAAGACGCTGCGATTCCAAGGAGGAGCCGAAGTGTGACCGGCGCGAGCCGTTCCGAGAACCTTGACAAGGTCGACCACATCGTGGTTCTGATGATGGAGAATCGATCGTTCGACCACATGCTCGGGTACCTCTCGCTCCAGGGCCGTGCCGATGTGGACGGGTTGCAGGCAGGGTTCGCGAACGAGTATCAGGGTCACACCTATCCGGTGCATCATTTGCCGAGTACGGCTGTCGCCGTGGATCCGGATCACTCTGCCGATGCGGTCGACCTGCAAGTAGGCGGCGGCAGGATGGACGGGTTCGTTGCTAGCTACGCGGCGACGCTCGCGAGCCGCGGCGGGGGGGTGGTGGAGGATCCGGGAGCGGTGATGGGGTATTACGACGGGGCGGACGTGCCGGTGTACGACCACCTGGCCGACCAGTTCGTCGTCTGTGATCGCTGGTTCAGTTCCGTCCCTGGGGCGACGTGGCCGAACCGCCTGTATGCACTTTGCGGTCGCGCTGCCCGCAGTCGCGACGACCTGCCGCTGAACCTGCCGCCGATCTACAACCAGCCGTCGTTTGTGCGGCACCTCAACGCCCATGGCGTCTCTTGGCGCTGGTACTCCTTCGACCCCGGCACCCTGCGTTTGGCCGACGCGACGTTCAAGCTCGGCCACCACGACCGCTACGCCCACTTCACCAAGACCGGGCTGAACTGGAGGACGACGTATGAGGTGCGGATCGGACTGAAGGCGGCGAGCTTTCTCGAGGACGCTGCCCAGGGGACGTTGCCGTCGGTGTCGTGGATCGATCCGGCCTTCACGAACGGCAACATGCTGGGCTTCCGGCCGAACGACGACCACGCGCCGGGGGACATCAGGGACGGGCAGGATCTCGTCCTCGCGGTCTACCACGCGCTGGCGACCGGGCCGCTGTGGCACAAGACGCTCTTGATCATCTTCTACGACGAGCACGGCGGGTTCTTCGACCACGTCCCGCCGCCCGAAGCGCCGGACGACAACGTGGAGATGTTCGGCCGCTATGGCGTGCGGATACCCGCGCTGATCGTGTCGCCATGGGTCGAGCCGCGATTCGTCTCCAAGACGCTCTACGACCACACCTCGGTCATGAAGACGATTCTGCTGCGCTTCTGCGCCGAGGCCCTGGAGCGCGACGGGCGGCGGAACGAGAGGCTGATCACACGGCTGCGCTTCAACCACCCACATTACGTCGGTACGCGCGTCGCGAAGGCGAACGACCTCGGCGATCTGCTGACGGGCACCGAGCCGCGGCCCGCGCCGGATATATCGGCACTGGTGGCCGCCGCCGAGAAGCGCGCCGCAGAGGAAGCCGAGCGCCCCCCAGCCGAGAGCCACCCGCCGACGGACCTCCAGATCCGCATCGCCTCAGCAACCCACCACCTCAGACACCACGGACATCCCGACGGCCACCCCTAGTCGCACCTCGGCCGGGCGGCGAAGGGCACCACTTCACTGCTGTTTGTCAGACAGCCGTCCAGATCAACGGCGCCGCCGCAGGGAACTCGAGGCTGGGCTCGCGGAGGCCTTGGCGAGAATGAGCGGCTGAACGCACTCTGGAAGTCGGCAGAAGCAGGCGCCGTCCGGTGACGGGCGGGGCACTAATCGTCGGGGTTGGCCGGACGGCACCGGATATGTCCGCGCTGGTGTCGGCCGGGCAGCACAAGATACCTCGTGCCTCGCCCCTCAGGCAGCCGACTCGGCGCTCACTGCGAGGACGCTCCCAGCCGAGCACACCGGCGAGCCATCGATCGGAAACGCCCGGCGTGATCGTGATGATGATGAAACCGAACCGCGTCCTATATTGCTCGCGCTGGCACGCTGGCCACTTGTGTAGCTTGCCGCGGTTACGGCCCGCGGACGACCGTGACCATTTTGGGTTCGCCGGCGCCGCTCCGCACGCGCGTGAACCCTAGGCAGGGGTGGGTGTGCGTCCTTGTGCCGTCGTAACGAGCGCGGGGACGACCTTCGCCAGTCCGGGGAGGGCGCGTGCTGCCGGAGAGATGCCGCGGGCGTGTGTGGGGATGCGGATGCGGAGGGCGGCTGGGTGCGACTCGAACACGAGCGGCGGTTGCAGTGATGTCGCCTCGCCATCGATGCCGATCTCGACCGGCCCACCGGAATCGATCCGGAACTCGGGGGTGTCCCACTCCGACCAGCCGGAGAAGTGTCGGATCCGGCCGGTTGCCTCGAGCCTGGTGAACTCGACCGCTTCGCGCGCGTTGGTGATCTGCGCGGTGGCGATGCCGAGGGTGCCCGTGTCGAGGCGTGGTCTGCTGCCACGTCCGTCGATGTGGTCGAGTTCGTATGGGTCGTTGGAGACCAGGATCATCTGGGCGCTGGGCACCTCGGTCCCGTCTGGGCCGGTGAAGCGCAGGTCGAATGGCGCCGCGTCGCTGCCCAGCATGTCTGGCAGCATCGCGGCGGCGGTCCGGATCTTCGCGTCCCGGTATTCGGGCGACTGGACGATCCTGGCGTAGACCCCCATCGAGGCGTTGTTGACGAACACGTTCCCGTTCACCGTCGCCAGATCGATCCGCCGCTCGACCGCTTCCCCGAACGCGTCCAGCGCCCCGACCACGTCGTCGCGGTTGAGGCCCAAATCGAGCGCGAAGTGGTTGCGCGTCCCGGCCGGGATACAGACGTGCGCAACGCCGTGCCGTGATGCCACCGATGCCACCAGCGCCTGGGAGCCGTCCCCTCCCGCCATCCCGATCACGTCGGCGCCACGCGCGACGGCATCGTGCGCGAGCTGCAGCAGATCGTCGCCGCGCTTGAGCACGACCGGCTCGATGCCGCGCTTGCCGCACTCCTCGACCAGCTTGAACCTGTCGACCTTGCCGCCACCGGACCAGGGGTTCATGATCAACACCGGGTGACGCGCGCGCTCGGCGCTGGTGGTCGTGGCCGATGGTGTGGCGGTGTCGTCCGCTGGACTGTCGAGGGCGTACTTGGCAGCCGCCACCGAGACGCCCACCAGCACGAGCGCCAGCTCGAGCGCGAGACCGTTGCGGAACGAGGTCAAGAGCAACACGACCACCGCGACCACCGCCGCCACCGCGAGCAGGGCGCCGGCGACGCGGGCAACCCCGCGGCTGGCGACCACGTACCACGCACCGACCACCGCCGCCACCAGCGCGACGGCCGCGACCACCAGCCGGCTGACTGCCCCCTGCGTCACAGAGAACACGCCCGCGGCCACCGCCGCCGTCAGCGCCAGCAGGGCGAGCACCGCGACCAGTCGATGTCGGATGTCAGGCTGGTGACTCACTGGTTCCTGATTGATGGTGTCACAGGCCGCGGTGCGTCGCCGCTGCCCATGTAGCACGCGCCGCGTGTGCGCGTCGCCGCCGGCCACAGGATGCGTCGTCAGCGTCGGCTTCTGTGCGCTGAACGGGACCGAGCGTCGTCACGTTGGCCTCACGGGAGGGGGGTATGCGTGCCTACGGATGCAGAGGTATTGGCTGAGCATTTCCCAGCCGCCGCCTTGGTAGCGGCGAACGAGGTCGCGCATGCGGTCCGGGGCGGCCGTAATCGCGAGTGGACGCCTGTCGGCGATGTCCTCGATGATCCACCTTGTGTCCACCCGTGCGCGTGGCCGCAGGTTGGACTCGGAACCCGCGTGTCTCCAGAGGTGACTGAGTGGATCGCCAACAGGCGCGGTTCCACCGGCTGCGCCTCGGCGCGCAGTTAAGCGTGGCCGGCTATTCGGTCGGATGCGAGTGCGATCGAGCAGTATCCGGCGACGGTCGGGGCGGTCAGGCATGGTCGACCGGTTGTGTGAGCAGGACAAACGCGGCACGAATGTCGGCGACCTCCTGGGCGCGGCCTGCGACCCGCTGCACCTGATCGGCGTTCCACGCCACAACCTGTGGGTCATGCTTGACTTCCTGGCCAACCCCATGTCAGCATCATCCGCAGGGACGCCTGGGTTCACATCGGGGAATCCACTGAAAGATCTGCGGTAGGAAACACGCGCACCAGCATCCCGCCTTGTGGTAGACGCTGGGCTGTGGCGGTCGCACCAAGCAGCGTTCTTCATCCGCGTTGGTAGGCGGCTAGATCACGTACGGCGGCCGATCCTGGTCGCGGGAAACCACCTATGAGCGATCCGCGAGAGTCCCGATGCGCTGAGCGACGGGGCTGGGGAAGATGCCTGGACATCGATTCCAGGCAGTCTGTCAAGCGTGGCTGCCATCCTGATGCGCGGTTCGCGCATCACCTGCCATTACAGGCAGGGCTGCTGAACGTATCGGCTGATCGTTGCAAGGAGCTCAGCGACCATATCAAGTCTGCCTTCGACGGCGTGCGACGAGCCCGAACCGACGGCAACGCACCACTGACGGAAAACGTCCGCAACCAGGCGCAGCTGCAAGGCCTTCTGCGGGCGGGACCGGTCCGGCGTCGCCGCCGCTCGTCAGCCGTTGGGACGAGGTGGGCGACGTATCGATCCACTCCTCGGTCGGTGGGGCCGGTCCGCCCGTAGTGCTGGTGCACGGATACGGTATGTCGGGCAGCTACCTGCTTCCGCTTGCGAGGCTCATCGCAGCCCGATCCGCGACGTACGTCCCCGACTTGCCCGGCCGTCGCCGGCGAGCCCGGCTCGCAGCTGCTACAGGCATCGGCGATTTGGCCGATGCGCTTGGCGACTGGCTCGACGTCATTGGACTGTCGAGTCCGGTCTTGGTTGCGAACTCGATGGGGTGTCAGATCGTCACGGAGCTCGCCGTGCGCCGCCCCGACCGCGTCGGGCCGCTGGTGCTCATCGCCCCGACGATCGAGCCGGCCAGGCGCGCCGCGCGCCAGCAGATGATCCGTGCGCTGCGCGACTCCACGCACGAGCCGGCTGGACTCGTGACGCTGGCCGTCCGCGAGAGTGCGCGCCACGGGGTGGCCGGCCTCCACGCGACAGCCCGCTCGGCGTTGGCCGACCGGATCGAGGAGCGCCTGCCGAACGTTCGCCAGCGAACCGTCGTCGTGCACGGGGGCAACGACCGCTTCATCAGCCAACGGTGGGCGGAGGAGGTCGCGACTCTGCTGCCGCACGGCACGCTTGTGGTCGTGCCCGACGGGTCACATGCGGTGCACTACACGCACCCGGGGCTCGTTGCCGGAGTCGTCGAGGAGCTCATCTCCGCAGACGGCACGCGCACCCCGACTGACGGCGCTCGCTGCGGCAGGACGACTGCGTGCCCACCGCGAACCTAAGGGGATGACTACTCGCGATGGACGACGGCCAGTTCTCGCGCAGATGCACACGCGCTACGTCGGTGGGCCGATGTGACCCGCGAAGGCCACGACGAGGATGGGCCCCACGCCGGTGGAGAGCTGACCGCGATCGAACCGCGCTGGCCGGTCGCACTCGTGGTGTTCTGCTTCATCATCATCACAATCACGCTGCGGGTTCTCGAGCCGCAGCGCGAGTCATTCGGGCCACACTGGCTGGTGCCGGCAATCGAGATCGCGATGCTCGTGGCACTGATCGCAGCCGATCCCGCGCGCGTGAGCGGTCGCCACAGGTGGTTGCGCCGGGCCTCGATCACGCTCATCGTCGCACTCGCGATTGCGGCCACTGTGTCCACCGTGGTCCTGATTGAGACACTGATTGGCGGAGGCAAGCTGAACGGCTCGCCGAGCTCGCTGCTGGCGTCGGGTGCCCTGATCTGGTTGGGGAATCTTCTGGTGTTCAGCCTGCTCTACTGGCAACTCGACACCGGCGGGCCACTGGCCCGCTACCAGCGGGCACGTCCCTACCCCGACTTCGCGTTCCCACAACAGCTCAACCCCGAACTGGCTGCGCCCGGGTGGCGGTCCCAGTACGTTGACTACCTCATCCTCGGCCTGACCACGAGCACCGCGCTTAGCCCGACTGACGTGATGCCGATGGCACAGTGGGCCAAGCTGGCCATGGCACTGCAATCGCTGATATCGCTGACGGTAATCGCGCTCGTCATCGCCCGAGCCGTGAACGCGTTCTAGCTCGGACTGGTGGCTCCTCCTTCACGGTGTGCCGACACGTGGCCCCCCTCGACGGCGCTCAAATGCAGCAGCTCCCCGTCAGACATGAAAACACACGTTGGTTTGTACCCTGGTTCCGCCCGCCAGAGAAGACGAGCAGCACAAAGCGCGTGCCTGGCACCGGCCGAAGGTACCACCGAGAGGTTGCCGCGCGGGTGTTGGCACGGCCACCGCCCGCTCGGGTATTGGGCGGCCGGTGGCGTGCCGCGGCCGTCGCCGCGGTGCGGGACGCTTGTCGTTTGTCTGCGACGCGCCCGGTCTTTCCGGCAGCGGCCGACCCGAGGAGAATCCTTCTTGGCCGCTTGCAGGAGATCCCCCTCCGGGCCGGCCGCTGCGAAGAATGTTGCACCGCCGCTGGCGACTCGACCCTCATCCCACATGGGTGATTGGCACGTCAGGCCACCCGGTCGCTTCATCCTCATAGCCGAGAACACGTATCCCGCCCAGCCACAGACGGGCCACGCGGTCGCGCCCGCCGGCGCGGTCGGTCACCGCGAGCGATTCCCAATCGGTCAGTAAGAGGCGCTGGCTAACTTGAGCGTGTGCATCGGGCGCCGTGGAATGTCGACCGGCACGAGCCGATCTGCCTCGTACCGGGCTGCGGAGAGCCGCTTGACTGGGAGCGCCTGCAGGATCCGCCGTCACACGCCCCGAGCGGTCCCGTGTTGGTGGAGCGGCGGTCGACGCCGCGGACGGCGCCACGGTGGGCTGCTTTGTGCGCGCGGTGTGGCAAGCGGTACCAGACCCGGTCTGACGACTGAGCGGGGACCACACCGGGACCACACCGGCACGCGATTCGACGGCTTCTACAGCATCGGCGACCATGAAGTAATGCGGGTTCCGGCCTGGTTGCGAGCGGCTCGCGTTTCATGCTCGTGAACCAGCAGGTCGAGCGCGTGTTCGGCTACGGCCGCGACGAGCTTCTGGGCGAGCGGGTCGAGGTGCTCGTCCCCGAGCGGTTCCGCCGCGCCCACGTGATGCACCGCGGCAGCTACTTCGCCCACCCCGGGACGCGGGCGATGGGCGCCGAGCTGGCGCTGTTCGGGCTGCGCAAGGACGGCAGCGAGTTCCCGGCCGAGATCAGCCTTTCGAGCATCGAGTCGGGGGCGGGAACGCTCGCGATCACCTCGATCCGCGACGTGACGGAGCGCCTGGTCGCCGAGTCGGTGACGAACGAGGAGGTGCACCGGCGCGAGATCGTCGCGGCGATGCTGCAGGCCGAGGAGGCCGAGCGGGGCCGTATCGCGACGTCGCTGCACGACGACACGATCCAGGTGATGACGGCCTCGCTGATCGCGATCGACCGCGTGCTCAAGCGGCCGTGCGCCGACGAGGGGCTGACCGTGGCCCTGCGGAATGCCCGCGAGACGATCGGGCAGGCGACCGAGCGCACCCGGCGGCTCACGTTCGAGCTGCGTCCCGCCGTGCTGCACGAGCAGGGGATGGCGCCGGCGATCACGGCGATGGTGAGCCAGGCGGCCGCGGAGCTCGGGGCCGTGGCCACGGTGAACGTGCCCAGGCGGCGCTTCGACTGGCCGGTCGAGGAGCTCGTCTACCGCACCGTCGCGGAGGCGATCGCCAACGTCCGCAAGCACTCCGAGGCGTCGCACGTGATGGTCACCGTCGGTCAGCGCCGCGACGCGCTGACCGTGATGGTCGCCGACGACGGGCGCGGGTTCGCGATCGAGGAGACCGCCCAGCGACCCGACCGGATCCTGCACATCGGCCTCGACACGATGATCGAGCGGGTGCGGATGGCGGGCGGCGTGCTCGACATCGACTCGGCCCCCGGGAACGGGACGCGCATCTCGTTCGACGTCCCGCTCCCACGGGCGCCGGGCGCCGCCGCCTGACCGCCGCTCAGCCGCGTCGCCGCGCGGCGACCCACATGTCGATCACGCGCAGGTCGTCCTCGCGGTAGCGGCGGAACTTCGCGGCCGGCCGGACGGCGGCGAACTGCGCGTCCGAACCCGTCCGGGCGTCGTCGGCGAGGAGCTCGAACCCGGCCGCGCCGATCAGCTCGAGGTAGTCGGAGTGGCGCAGCCGGTTGTGCGGCTCCATGCGGCTGTTCAGGTAGCGCCACTGGCGCGACGAGAACCGCAGCGAGTTGTACACGCCCACCTTGCGGTCGAACTTGGCGTAGTGGTCGCGCAGGTCGATGTGGTGGCTCACGAGCGCGTCCGGCGTGCCGGTGCGGTGCGCCTCGCCGAGCAGTGCGGAGATCACGGCGGCACGTGCTCGAACACGTTGTTCGTCACGAACAGGCCCGCCGACCCGGCGGCGAGCCCCGAGCGGGCGGCGTCGCCGACGTGGTAGGTGATGCCCATCGCGGCGAGCAGATCGTCGAGGTCGGGGGCGGGTCGGCGGCGAGCGCGCGCACGTACGCGAGCCGCTCGGGCAGCACCCAGGGGCACTCGCGCTCGAGCGCGCCGGTGCCCGCGGCCGAGACGATGTTCGTGAGCACGGCGACGGTACGGGCGGTGCTCGTGAGCCGCGCGTGTCGTAGGTGTGCACGGCCTGCGCGCCCGCGAGGTGAAGGCCGATGGGGAGGGTGGGGGCAAACCCGGTGCCCACCTCGACCACGGTGGTCTCGGCGAGCGGGCGCGCGCCGAACCGGCGCTGGTGGTCGAGGTGGCGTCCGCCCACACGCGCGAGCTTCCCGACGATGCGCTCGGGGGTGGTGACGACCGACCCCGTGCCGTAGCGCTGGAGCCTGCCGTTCAGCGCGACGCTCCCGGGAAGCACGGAGAGCGTGTTCTGCACCGCGGCCTTTGCGAGCCAGCGCACCGCACGATGGTAATGATTCCGGGATGACCGAACCGACGCTCGCCGATGTCCTCGCCGCCCGCCGCCGAATCGAGCGGCACCTGCCGCCTACGGCGTTCCGCCCCTACCCGGCGCTCTCGCAGGACGTCGGCGCCGAGGTATGGGTCAAGCACGAGAACCACAACCCGACCGCGGCCTTCAAGGTGCGCGGCGGCCTGAACCTGGTCGCGCAGCTCGATCCGGACGAGCGCGGGCGCGGCCTGATCACGGCCTCGACCGGGAACCACGGCCAGTCGATCGCGTATGCCGCCCGCCTGCACGGCGTCGCGGCGACGATCTGCGTCCCCGAGGGTGCAAACCCGCTCAAGGTGGATGCGATCCGGGCCATGGGCGCCGTGATCGTCGTCCACGGGCGCGACTTCGACGAGGCCCGGGAGCGGTGCGAGCAGCTGGCCGCCCGCGACGGCCTGCGCTACGTGCACTCCGGGAACGAGCCGCAGCTGATCGCCGGCGTGGCCACGGCGACGCTCGAGATGCTCGAGGACGATCCCGGACTCGACGCGATCCTCGTGCCGGTCGGCGGCGGCAGCGGCGCCGCCGCCGCCTGCATCGTGGCCAAGGCCGTCCGGCCGGAGATCGCGGTCATCGGCGTGCAGTCCGACGCGGCTCCCGCCGCGCACCGGTCGTGGCGTTCGGGCGCGCTGCTGGAGGACCGGATGGAGACGTTCGCCGAGGGCCTGGCCACCCGTACGGCGTTCGCGCTGCCGCAGCAGATCATGTGCCGCCTCCTGGACGACTTCGTGCTGGTCTCCGAGGACGACCTGCGCTCCGCGACGAGGCGGATGATCGCGGCCACGAGCAACCTGATCGAGCCGGCCGGCGCGGCCGCCCTGGCGGGTGCGATCGCCGTCCGCGACCGGCTCGCGGGCGCGCGGGTGGCGCTGATCGCAAGCGGCGGCAACGTCAGCACGGACCAGCTGCGCGCGCTGCTCGGGGTCGATGCCGGCTGATCTGCCCGTCGTCACGTTCGCGACTCGCGCCGAGTGGGCGGCGTGGCTTGCTCGCGAGCACGCCGCGTGCGGTGGCGTGTGGCTTCAGATCGCGCGCAAGGACGGCGGCGAGACGTCGGTGTCCTACGCCGAGGCGCTCGACGTCGCTCTCTGCCACGGCTGGATCGACGGTCAGAAGCGCCCCTTCGACGACCGCTTCTGGCTGCAGCGGTTCACGCCGCGGACGGCGCGCAGCCGGTGGTCGAAGCGAAACCGTGCCCGGGCCGAGCAGCTGATCGCACGCGGCGAGATGGCGCCGGCGGGGCTGGGCGAGGTCGAGCGCGCCCGCGCGGACGGCCGCTGGGAGGCCGCCTACGACTCGCACACGACGGCGACGGTGCCGCCCGACCTGCAAGCGGCGCTCGCCGCGAATCCGGCCGCGGCCGCGTTCTTCGCCGGCCTCGGCAGCACCAACCGCTATGCGATCCTGTACAGGGTGCAGGAGGCGCGCCGGCCCGAGACGCGCGCGCGCCGCATCGCCACCTACGTGGCCATGCTCAGCGAGGGTCGCACGATCCACCCGGAAGGCCGCGGCCGTCCGCGCGGATGACGGTTGCGACCAGCCAGGCGCAGGCGACGATCGCCGCGATCGCGAGCGCGGCGAAGAGGAGCATCATCACCGGGCCGAGCACCGTCATGTGGTGCGAGTACATGCTCCCAGCGTCGGCCATTGCCGCGCGGGTCGCATCGGGGCGCGCCCCGATCCGCGTGCGGGAAGTTCGCTCTACACGGCGTAGATCGAGCCGCCGCGCTCGATCACGTGCTTGGTCGCAAGCGGGGTGACGGCCGGGCCGCGCAGGACGGCGCCCGTCTCGGGGCTGAACTGCGACCCGTGGCAGGGACAGAAGATCACGCCCGACTGGAAGCCCACCTGGCAGCCCGCATGCGTGCAGATCGCGCTGAACGCCGCGAGCGATCCGTTGCTCTGGCGCACGACGATGTCGGGCGAGCCGTCGGCCGGGTCGTGGTAGATCGCGGCGGCGTCCGCCTGCAGGCCCGAGGACGGCCCCAGCTTGACCGCGCCGGAGGGCACCTGTGCGTGGTGGGTCTTCGCCGTCCGGCCGGTGCCGCCGGTGGTCCCTGGCGGTTTGTGCGCACCGGTGTGCGGGCGCTTCGCGCGCCGCGTGGAGCCACCGAGCGCGGACGGCGTCGCGGACGGCTGCGCGCTCCCGCGGAAGGCGGTCGCGAGGGCGCCGATCGAGAGCGTGCCCGCTCCGGCGAGCACGAGCGAGCGGCGCAGGAGCGCCTGCCGCGTCTGCGGATCGGGGCCTCCCGCCGCACCGTAGACGTGCGCGCCGCTGCGGGTGCGCCGCTGCAGGCGCTCCGATGACGGGCGGGCGAGGATCAGGGTGTCCACGGCGGGCTGATCGGCCGCGCCGACGAGCACGAGCGGCAGCCACGCGAAGCAGAACACGATGTCCGACCCCAGAAAGTAGGGCGTCGTGCTCCAGCTCGCGGTGAGGAAGAGCACCAGGTTCAGGCCCAGGCCTGCGGCGGCGGCGAGGCGGGTGAGCAGGCCGGCGGTCGTGAGGATGCCGATCGCGATCTCGGCCAGCGCGACGCCGACGCCGGCGGCGCGCGGGAAGGGCAGGGCGAACCACCGCAGCAGAAAGCCGCCCGGCGTCCCGTTCGCGAACGCGTGCAGCTGGGTGCCGATGTACGTCGCCGACCCGGGCGTGAGGAACCCGGGGTCGGACAGCTTCTGGTAGCCGGCATAGACGAATGTCACGCCCAGGAACAGGCGCAGCGGCAGCAGAGCGATGCCCGGGGTGATCCCCGGTGAGGTCTGGCGGGACATTGCCGCAACCTACGGTCTCGTGGTGTGCTTCGGATTGGCCGCGCAAGATCCGTGGCTAGAGTCGGGCCGGTCGAGCGAGAGGAGACGACATGTCCGCGCACTCTCACGGGGTCATGGGCAGGGCAAGTGACGAGAGCGGGCCGGGCGACGCCCTGAGCGACGACGAGGTGGGCTGCTGGATCGCTACTGGCGGGCGGCCGCACTGCGCTCGCTCGCGCCGCTGCACAACACGCCGGCGCTGCGCGGCCTCGAGGCGGCCCGGCAGCGCTTCCCGGGCCTGCCCCACGTGGCGGTCTTCGACACCGCCTTCCACGCGACGATCCCGCCCGCGGCCTCCGTCGCCATCGGCACGCCCTCGAGCGGGCTGAAGCCCATCGTCGTGTCCATCGAGCGGCCGTCGCGGACGGCGGTCACCGAGCTGCCGCCGCCGAAGTGGCACACGGACCAGCCGCAGGCCGTCCCGCGGCCGCCCGGCCACGTCGGGCGCCCGCTCGGCCGACCACGCCACCGAGAGCCCGTGGAAGCCGTAGCGGCGCACGCCCCACTCCTCGCGGGACTGCGATGTCTCCGCCGCCGACGCCCGGATCCGCGTCGTCGTCGTGTGCGCGCGCGAGGAGATCGTCGCCGCCCGGGCTACGCGCGCCCTCCTGCGCGCCCGCTAGCCGCCGCCGGTCGGCACGGGGTTTCTGCGCTTGCCGTTGCGGGGTTCCCGCAGCGCATTTCCGCGCCGCCCCCGATGCCGGTCGTTGCGCGCCGAACGATATTCATCTCACGTGAGCTTTCCGGCCCGCGCGGGCCGGTGGAAGTCGAGCCCCGGTGGAGGTCCGCCCCTCCCCGGGGCTCGGTTGTGGACCGGGCTCGGTGGCGCGCGCACATCGCAATCGGCAAACGCTGCGATTGTCAATTGGTTTCGTGGCGCACTCGGCTCCCCAAGGCGCCTGGCTTCACGAGCACGAGCCTGCGCGTCGCCGTGAGCTCGAGCTCGCCCCGATGCCTGCTCTCACTCCCGAGGGAGTCGCCGTTTGGCGGACGTGCGATCTCCGACCTCGCGTCGCCCTCGCCGGGCCGTCGCCTGCGGAAGCCCCGCGGACGCGTCCCGTATCTACCCCGCCCGCGTGCGCGCCGAGCGGCCGATTCCCAAGACGCTCATGCCGGGTATGACCTGGAGCACGACGAGCACGATCGCCGGCGCGAGCTCGAGCACGGGTGCGACCTGGCCGCCGATCGCGAGCACGATCGCATCGGCCAGCGAGAGCGCCGAGCACACGGCGTGGCGGCGCCGCAACGGCAGCAGATCCGCCGCCAGGCACCCGGCCGAGACGACGAACGCCAGGATGCCGGCGACGCCGAGGATCGCCAACACCTGCGGGCGGCCGACGGCCGCGGCCGCGGCGGTGGCCACGGCCCCGAGCACGGCGAGCGTGATGCGCAGGCCGGTCACGGCGACCCGGTCGAGAAGCGGTCGAGCACGCGGCCGCGCTCGTCGATGAACTGGTAGGCGATCCCGGTCGCGGTCACCGTCACGCGCAGCGATCCGAAGTTGAGCAGCGACACGACGGCATCGGGGCTGCGCTTCGTGAACTCGGCCGCGCCCGGCCCCTCGCCGCTCGTCCCGACCACGAACTCGGGGATGCCGCCGACGATCCGGCGCTCGTAGCGGTGCAGGTGGCCGGCGAGGACGGCCGACACGTGGTATTTCCGCAGCAGGGCCAGGAGCGCGTCGCCCGGCTGCACGGGCCGGTGCACGACGACGAAGCGCACGAGCGATCCGGGCCGGGCGAGCTCGCGGCGGGCGTAGGCGACCGCCGACGGCGAGTCGTCGAGCCCCAGCAGGACGATCCGGATCGGGCCGTAGTCGACCGTGTAGCGGCCGGCGCTGCCGGGCAGGTCGAGCGCGTGCGTGACGGCCGCGCCGCCGCTGTAGAACAGGTCGTGCTCGCCCAGCGTCGCCCACAGGGGCGCCTCCAGCATGACGTCGTGCAGGGGGCGGAAGATGTTGCGGTCGAGCAGCACCGGCGCGCCGACCAGGTAGCTGTTGTCGCCGGCCGTGAGGACGAAGTCCGGACGCTCCGCCGCGAGGGTGCGCCCGACCGCCCACTCGTGGTCCGTGCCCGACCCGTAGTCGCCGATGACGGCGAACGTGACCGGGCCGGCGAGGTCGCGCGGCGCCGTGCGGAACGACCCCGCCGCGCGGCCGATCCCGCCCACCGACGCGGTCCACACGTAGCGCACGCCCGGCTCGAGGCCGCGGAACCGGCCGCCGTGGCCGGCGACCGTCGTCCCGTCGGGGGCGGTCGCGACGAGCTCGACGCGACCGCCTCCTGGGAGCGTCCAGCGCAGCGCGGCCGAGGCCTCGCCCAGGCGGGTTACGAACGGCCCGCGGCTGAACGGGTCGGCGCTCGGCGAGAGCAGGTAGAGCCGCCAGTAGACGAGCACCGCCACGACGACGAGCACGAGCACGGCGCAGAGCATCGCGAGCCCCACGACCGCCCGGCGCAGGCGGCGCTCGAGCGGTGTGCGTTCGGTCATCCGGGCAGCGTATCCACGGCGGGCTCATAGACTCTCGGGATGGCACGGACGACCGACCGCGCAGTATCCATGCTGGCCGGGCGGCTGAACACGATGCTCGACCGCGCGATCCGCACGGTGGTCGCCCACCGCGGTCCGGCCATCGCCGCCGCCGGTGACGCCCTGCGCGCAGCGCACCCGCGGGTCGATCCCGCCGGCCTGGTCGACATCGCCGTCAAGCGGAGGTCCTGGCACGTCGCCGGCACCGGCGCGGTGAGCGCCATTCCGGCCATCCTGCCCGGGCCGGGCACCTCGGCCGAGATCGGGGCCGCTCTCGGCGACATCACGCTGCTCACGGCCGCCCAGGTGGAGCTGGTGCTGCTGGCGGCGCATCTGTACGACCGGCCGCTCACCGATCAGGACGCGCGCCTGCTCGATGTGCTGCTCGTGCTCGGCCTCGACGTCGGCTCGGTCAAGCTGCGCCGCGGCGGAGTGGTCGAGGCGATGGGCGTCTCGCACCGCCCGGACGAGCTGCGCGGCGCCCGCGCCGACGGGCTGGCCTCGACGGTCTCGACGCGCCTGGCCCTGCAGGTGACCGCCCGGCTGGCGCGCCGGCGTGCGCACATCATCCTCGGGCGCGAGATCCCGCTGCTCGGCATCGGCCTTGCCGCGGGGTTCAACCTGCGCTCGACCCGTGCCCTTGGCGGCACGGCCGTGCGCTACTTCCGTCACATCGCCTAGCCGGAGCCGCGCCCGGTCGCGTCCTCAGCCGCGCACGTGCACGAACGCCATCACGCGATGGTCGGCGCGGCGCTCGAGCTGGGCGATGCGGCCGCCGTTCGGCTCTCCGGCGGTCGAGACGTTGCCCTCGATCGTGCAGAACGTGGTGCCGGGCTGGCCGGTCCAGTCGTCGAACATGGCGACGTGGTCGGCGACACCGTCGCCGTCGAGGTCGAACACCGGCAGGTCGCCCGGGAGCGGGCGGCGGGTGACCGAGAGCTGGTTCACGCCGCGCTGGGCGTCCCACAGCATGTGCGGCACGTAGGCGTAGCGGGCTCCGGCCTGGAACGCGGCCGACCCGGCCCGGGCGTAGCACCACGACACGAAGATCGCCGCCCACGGGGCGGGCACGCCGTACCAGTCGGTGCACTCGATCCGGCGCGACCCGGCGGGCGTCTCGCGCTCGCCGACGTTCGAGATGGCGACGTCGTAGGCCGAGTTCCACAGGCCGACGTCCTGCGCGCGGCGCAGCCTGCGCGTATGTGAGGCCTTGAACGACGGGGGCTGGGGGACGCCGCCTGCGAGCATCGCCACCAGGTCGGGCGACGCGATCTCGTCGATCTGGCGCTCCGGATAGCCGAGCCAGTACTTCGCCCGGCGCACGGCCGCCGCGGTGCGCTCGCCGTAGACGCCGTCGATCGGGCCGGGGTCGAACGTCCCGAACGCGTTGTGCAGGAGCAGCCGCTGCGCCTGGGCGACGTCGCCCCCCTCCATCGGGGGCGAGCTGAGGTGCAGCGGGACTGTCGTGGTGGTCGTGGCCATCGCCTCGCAGATACTAGCCGGGCAATTGGCGCGTATTCAGTTCAGGCCGGGATCGTCCGGCATGCGCGCGAGCAGCCGGTACCGGCCGCCCTTGCGCTCGAGCACGTGGCTCCAGAGCGCGTCGGCGTCGGCGCAGAAGACGTCGCCGGGCAGCGCGGGCTCGACGATCCACGAGTCCTCCTCGAGCTCGCCCTCGAGCTGGCCCTCGCCCCAGCCGGAGTAGCCGGCGTACACCCGCACCCGCGTGACCCGGTCGCCGAGCGTGTCCATGTCGGAGTCGACGCCCACCGGCGCGATCGGGCCGCACACGGCGCCCTCGGGCGGCGCGCCGGCGTACTCGGCAAGCGCGATCACGGCCTGCGGCTGCACGGGCCCGCCCGCGAACACACAGCCGTCGTCGAGCTGCGAGAGCTCCGGCACCGCCTCGGCAACCGGCAGGTCGGTGGGCCGGTTGAGGACGACCCCGAGCGCACCCTCCTCGGAGTGCTCGATCACGAGCACCACGCTGCGGCGGAAGTTCGGGTCGATCAGCATCGGCGCGGCGATCAGCAGCTGCCCCTTCAAGGACTCGGCCACGCAGCGGAGTCTAGGGACGCGCGACGAGCGCGGCCGCGTCGGGGCGGCTCGTCAAGAGCCGCGAGCGGTACATCCAGTCGCCGAACCGGGCCCACGCGGCCGCGTCGAGCGGGCCGGTCGAGAGCAGCCGCAGTGTGGCCGGGACGCTGGCGCGGATCGTGCCCTGATAGTCGCGATAGGCGTGATGCTCCATCACCGCCACGGCCGCCTGCGGGTGCGCCCGCGCCCAGCGGGTCGCGGCGGCGAGCGCGGTGACGAACCGGCCGACCGTGCGCCGGTAGCTCGCGTCGGAGCGCAGCCGGCCGGCGTTTGCGACGATCACGAGCTCGTCGTAGGCGGGCACGCCGTAGCGGTCGTACGGGAAGACGACCGGGTGCAGGCCCTGCTGCGCGAACTGGATCCCCTCGATGTTTCCGAACACGCCTGCGACGGCGTCGACCCGGTGCTGGAGCAGGGCCGGGACCTGGTTGAAGCCGACGTTCACCAGATGCACGCCGGCCGGGTCGACGCCGGACCGGCGCAGCACGGTGTCGACGAACGCGGTCGTCGAGGCGGTGCCGTCGACGCCGATCGTCTTGCCGCGCAGGTCGGCCGGCGTGCGGATGCCGCTGCCACCCGCGGCGATGATCGAGGCGAGCGCCCGCGGCACGACCGACGCGACGGCGACGACCGGGATGTGCCGCTGCTGGGCGAAGAACACCTCGGGCTCGTAGCTGATGCCGAGATCGGAGCGGCCGGTCGCCACGAGCGTGATCGAGTCGGATGCCGCCGAGGGCGGTCGCGGCGTGACCGCGAGCCCGGCGCGGGCGAAGAAGCCGTGGTCGATGCCGGCGTACACGCCGACGTGGTCGGCGTTCGCGTACCAGTCGAGCGTCAGGCTGACCGGCGTCGGGGCGGGTGTGGTCGCCGCGCCGGAGCTGCCGCCGCAGCCCGCGAGCGCGAAGACGAGGAGGAGGGCGAGTCGGTGGCGCATGGCTTGCATCCCTTCGCTGGCATGACCCAGATCAGGTTCGCGGGTCGGCGCCTCGTGCGCCCTCTCAGCCCCGTGGGGGACTCCCCGGCAAACGGTTCGCGTCCACTGTAGCCACTCACCTGACCCGTCGCGCCCACGGGACGGTCAGCCGCTCGATCAGGGTGACGAGGCCGAACAGGCCGAGCGCGAGCGCCGCGAGCACCACCACGGCGGCGCCCACGAGCGGCGCGTCGTACTGGCCCGTGCCCTCGCGCATCGCGTTGCCGAGGCCGGAGTCGGCGCCGGCGTACTCGGCGAAGAGCGCCGCCACGGCGGCGTAGGAGGCGGCGACGCGCATGCCCGTGAAGATCGCGGGCAGCGCCCACGGCAGCTCGACCCGGCGGAAGATCGCGATCCGCGACGCCCGCAGCGTCCGCATCACGCGCACGTGCTCGGGCGCGACCGAGCCGAAGCCGTCGAGCGCCGCCACCGTGATGGGGAAGAAGCACACGAGCGCCACGATGACGAGCTTCGGCGCCAGGCCGAAGCCGAGGTAGATGACGAGGATGGGCGCGATCGCGACCACGGGCACGCTCTGGGAGGCGACCAGGAGCGGGTAGACGGCCCGGCGCAGCGTCGGCGAGGCGTGCAGCACGATCGCCGCGGCGAGGCCGAACGCGAGCGCAACCGCGAAGCCCAGCAGCATCTCGCGCGCCGTCACAGCGGCGGCCGACAGGAGCGGGCCGCGCTCGTCCCACAGCGTGCGCGCGACGTCGGTGGGCGCCGGCAGCACGTACTGCGGCACGCCGCGCAGGCGCACGTACGCCTGCCAGGCTGCGATCAGCGCCGCGAGCACGACGATCCAGCCCAGGTGCCGGGTGGCGCGTCTCACCGCAGCGCCTCGAGCGCCCGCGACCGCGCCGCCACGAACGCCTCCGACGCGATCGCGGCCGTCCGCTCGCCGGCGCCGAAGCCCGCGTCGAGCTCGAGCACGACCCGGCCCGGCCGCGCCGACATGACGGCGACGCGGTCGCACACGAGCAGCGCCTCCTCGACGTCGTGGGTGACGAGCACCGTCGTGCGCGGCGCCTCGCGCAGCGCGGCGCGCAGCCACTCCTGCAGCTCGGCCCGCGTGATCGCGTCGAGCGCGCCGAACGGCTCGTCGAGCAGGAGCACGTCCTTGCCGGCCAGGAGCGTGCGCGCGAATGCGACCCGCTGGCGCATGCCGCCCGAGAGCTCCCATGTGCGCCGGCGCTCGAACCCTTCCAGGCCGAGGCGCGCGAAGAGCGGCTGCGCCTCGGCCCGGGCGCGGCGGCGGCCCTCGCCGGCGTTCTCGAGTGCAACGCTCGCGTTTCCGAGGGCATCGCGCCACGGCATCAGCAGATCGCTCTGCGGCATGAGCGCGCACCGGCCGAGCCTGCGCGCCGGCTCGGCGTCGCCTCCCACGGTCACCGCTCCCGCCGTCGGCTGCTCGAGCCCGGCGATCAGCTCGAGCAGGGTGGACTTGCCGCAGCCGCTGGGTCCGACGATCCCCGTCACCGTGCCGGGCGCGACGGCGAGCGAGACGCCTGCGAGCGCCACCAGGTCGCCAAAGCGCTTCGTGACGTCCGAGAGCTCGATCGCCGTGGAGGCCCCACTCGCCATGGCTTGCATCCCTTCGCTGGCATGACCCAGATCAGGTTCGCGGGTCGGCGCGCCGTCGCGCCCTCTCAGCCCCCTGCGGGGACTCCCCGGCAAACGTTCCGGCCGAACTCTACGCGCTCCTAGACTGCCGCCGATGGCACGCGCGCTGCAGCGGCTGGGGCACGATCCGCTCGTCTCCGACGGCGGGATGGGGTCGCTGCTGCAGACGGCGGTCGTGCGCGCCCGCTGCGCCGAGGAGGCGAACCTGATCGCCCCCGAGCAGGTGGTCGCGCTGCACGTTGCGTTCATCCGCGCCGGCGCGGACATCATCCTGACGAACACCTACGGCGCCAACCCGGCCAAGCTTGCCGCCCACAAGCTCGACGACCGCTTCGAGGCCGTGAACCAGGCCGGCGTGAAGCTCGCCCGGGAGGCGCGCGAGGTGTCGGGACGCGACGTGCTCGTCGCCGGGTCGATCGGGCCGCTCGGCGGCGCGCCGGGCGAGCTCGCGCCGGATGCGATGGCCGCCGCGTTCGCCGCCCAGGCCGCGGCGCTCGAGGGCCGCGGCGTCGACCTGTTCGTGCTCGAGACGTTCACCGCGCTCGACGAGCTCGTCGCGGCGGCCCGCGCGGTGCGGTCGGTCGCGTCGCTGCCGCTGATCGTGCAGGTGACGGTCGGCGACGACGCCGAGACCGTCGCGGGGCTCGCGGCGGCCGACGTCCCCGCTGCCGTCGCCGGGTTCGACCCCGTGGCGGTCGGCGTGAACTGCAGCCTGGGGCCGCAGGCCGTGTTGCACGGGATCGAGCGGATGCGCGCCGCGACCGGCCTGCCGCTGATCGCCCAGGCCAACGCCGGCCTGCCCAACGTCTCCACCGGCCGGCTGGTGTATCCGAACGCGAGCCCCGAGTACTTCGGCGAGTACGCCGCCCACGCGCTCGCCCTGGGCGCGGTCGTCATCGGCGGCTGCTGCGGCACGACGCCCGACCACATCGCCGCGATCCGGCGGGCCGTGAGCGAGCGGCGGCCGCCGGCCGTGGCGCTGCAGCTCGTCGAGCGCGAGCTGCCCACGCGGGCCGAGTCAGAGGCGGTCGAGACGCTCCTGGCCACGAAGCTGCGCAAGGGCGAGTTCGTCGTCTCGGTCGAGCTCGACCCGCCCAAGGGCGGAAATGTCGAGCGCCTGATCGCGTCCGCCCGCATGTTGGCGGCCTCGGGCGGCGTCGACGTGTTCGACGTGAACGACAACCCGCTCGCCCGCGCCCGCATGAACGCGCTGATCGCCTCGGCGCTGATCGAGCAGCAGGTCGGGATCGAGACGATCCCGCACGTGACGCCCCGGGACGCGAGCGTGCGCGGGATCGAGTCGATGCTGCTCGGCGCGCACGCGGTGGGGATCCGCAACGTGCTCGCGGTCACCGGCGATCCGCCGCCGTCCGGCGACCCGCACGGCTCCCAGGCGGTCTACGAGGTCGATGCGATCGGGCTCACGCGGCTGATGACGGCGCTGAACGCCGGCGTCGACTACTCGGGCAAGGCGATCGACGACGCGACGAGCTTCCACGTCGGCGTGGCCGTGAACCCGGTCGCCGACGATCCCCAGGCCGAGATCGAGCGGTTCCACCAGAAGATCGAGGCGGGCGCCCGCTTTGCGATGACGCAGGTGCTCTTCGACGCCGCCCAGCTCGAGGGCTTCCTGGAGCGGCTCGGCGGGCCGGCGCCCGTGCCGCTGATCGTCGGCGTCTGGCCCGTGCGCAGCCACGCTCTGGCGTTTCGGCTGCACAACGAGGTGCCGGGGATCAGCGTGCCGGCGGACGTCCTGCAGCGGCTCGAGCGGGCGGGCGCAGACGCGCCCCGGGAGGGCCTCGCTGTCGCCCGCGACCTGCTCGCGGCCGTCCGCGAGCTGGCCGCCGGGGCGTATCTGGTGCCGCCGTTCAAGGAGCCCGAGGCGGTGCTCGAGCTGCTCGCCTGAAACGCTTATGCCCCACGGCTCGCGGCCGATGACAGGGGTGGGAACGAGCGAGGAGCAACGACGGTGGAGACACCGGTGCTGGACACCAGTGCCTGCTGGGAATGGCGGGCGACGGGAACGATCTGGAGGATTCACCACTCCGGCCACGTGTCGGGCGACGCCGCGCAGCGAGTTGCGGCCCTGGTCGCCCGGTACGAGGCGCTGTGGTCGCGGTTCCGGTCGGGGAGCGAGGTGTCCCGCCTGAACGCCGCCAAGGGTGAGCCCGTCACCGTCTCGGCCGAGACGATCGCCCTGCTCGCGGCCTGCCAGGACTGGACGCGGCGCACGGGTGGGGTGTTCCAGCCGCTCGTCGGCCGCGCGGTGCGGGAGTGGGGCTATGACGTGGGCAGCGGGCGCGCGCCCGCGGGCACCGAGTACAGCCCGCACGGGCGCGCGATCTCGGGGTGGGTCGAGATCGATCCCGCCGCGCACACGGTGCGGATCCCGGCCGGCGAGCTGATCGACGTGGGCGGGATCGCGAAGGGCTTCATCGTCGACCGCTGCCTCGCGCCGCTGGCGGATGCGACCGACGACGCGTCGGTGCTGCTCGACGCCGGCGGCGAGCTGCTGGCGGTGCGCGGCGCGCATGCGATGGCGGTCGTCCACAACGGGGCGCTGTGCGGCTCGGTCACCGTCCGCGAGGGCGAGGCGACCGCGACCTCGGGGTTCAGCGCGCACCGGTGGGTGAACGGCGACGGTGCGACCGCCCACCATCTGATCGACCCCGCCACCGGCCGGCCCGGCGCGCGCGTGCACGCCACGGTGGTCGCCGAGACGGCCACGGCCGCCGACGTGCGGGCGACCTTCCTCGCGCTGCGCCCCGACGAGGTCGACGCGGCCCCGGCGCCGGCGCTCGTGACGCTTCCGGGTGGCGGCCGGCGCACGTCGGAGCACTGGGGCGAAGTGGGGCTGCGCGCCGCCTGAGTCAGAGGGTGACGAGGCCCGTCGGCCCGGCGATGGTCGCGCCGAGCAGCATCGGCGCGCCCGCGCTGATCCCGATCGGGAGCGTGTGGCCGCCGAGCCATTCCGACAGCCGCTCGGAGTCGCCGGAGAGCCGTAGCCCGGCGATGCGGGCCGGCCCGCCGGGATGCGTCACGGCGGCGTGCCCGGGCGGCTCGGTGCCCTGCGCCCACTCGATGAAGAAGGGCAGGCACGGCTCGGCCGCCGCCTGCTCCAGTCCGGCGGTGCGCCAGCGCAGGACATGGCCGTCGGGCCTCGTCCGCGAGCCGTCGGCGACCCCGAGGCCGAGGCGCGCCGCCACGGCGTCGAGGTCGTGCGTGCGCACGGCCCAGCCCAGCGGGCGGCCGGGCGGTGCCGCCGCCACCCACCGCCCGAACACGCTTGCGGTCGCCCGGGCCGGATCGGCCACTGCTACCAGCTCGGCGTAGGCGTCGCCGAGCGGTACGATCCGGTTGGCGGTGCCGAAGCCGGGGTGGCGGCCGCCGGCGACGGAGGCGAGGCCGAGCCGCGCCTCGATGTCGCGGGCCCCGTCGTCCAGGTCGGCGACGGCGATCAGTACGTGGTCGAGCTCCAGACCCGCGAGCCTAGATGATTGATTCCACGCCCCCGCGCGCCTGGCTGCGCGGGCGGTGGTGGGCTGGTTTGGGTGTTGGTGGCGCTGCGGCTGCGAGCCGTCGCATCGCTGCGTCCTCGGTCGCGCCCATAGTTCGACCACTATGAACGCTCCCTGCGTCCTTGCGCTGCTCGGTTCGCAGCCGCCCAGGACATCACGGGGGCGCGGAATCAACCATCTAGCGGCGCTCCTCGGTCTCCGCGAGCCAGGCCGGATGGTGTGCGGCGGCCCACTCCGCGTCGACGCTGCCGGTGGTGATGCCCCGCAGCGCATGGCGCGTGGCCGGGTTCAGGACGGCCATGTACAGGTGGCCGCAGACGAGCACGATGATGGCGACGCCGGCGATGTTGTGGATCGCGCCGTCGAGGTTCGAGTTCGAGAACACGCCGTGGAGCTTCGCCCACCAGTAGAGGCCCGAGGCGCTGGACGCCACGAGCAGCGTCGCGATCAGCATCGCGTTCAGCTTCTGCCCCGCGTTGAACCGGCCCACGGGCGGCGGGTGGCCGCCGCCGCCGCCGATCAGGTTTCGCGGTGCCCACGCGAGCCAGCGGCGGTCGTCGTCGCCCAGCGCGCGCAGCTGCCGGGCGGCGCCGCGAAGTGCCGGGCGGTCGCCGGCGAGCGCGGCCAGGACGAGGCCGCCCGCGAGCACGAAGACGCTGCCGACGTGCACCGGGAAGACGGCGGCATGCCAGATGTTCACCCCGAGCGCGATGCCGGTCGCGATCATCGCGAGCACGGACAGCGCGAGCGTCCAGTGCACCGCGAGCTCCGACCGCGTGAACCTGCGCACCCGCATTGGGCGAGGCTAGGAGGCGTCCGTGAGAGGCGTCTGAGCGCCGGTCAGCTGTCGAGCTGTGCGAGCGCGCACTCGTGCGCGGACTTGTCGTCGCGAAAGCGCAGCAGGCGCGCGCCGTGGCGGATGCGGTGGCCGCTCTTGTGATCGAAGCTGACCTCGGCGACGAGCTCGGGGCGCAGCCCGCGCCACTCGCGGTCGCGGTCGGCGCTCCAGCGGTTGGGCTCCGACGCGCCGTGCTCGCCGGTCTCGTGCGGCGTGACGACGCCGACGAGCTCGCGGGCACGCGCGGCCGTGAAGCCGGATGTGTGGCCGACCACGTACAGCTCGCCGGAGGGCGCATAGAGGCCCAGGATCAGCGACCCGACCGTGCCCTCCGCCTTGCCGGGGCGCCAGCCGACGACGGCGCAGTCGATCGTGCGCACGCGCTTGACCTTGATCATGCCGACCCGCTCGCCCGGCTTGTACGGTGCCTCGGCCCGCTTGGCGATCACGCCCTCGGCCGTCTCGAGCCACGGTGCGGCCTCGGCGAGCAGGGCGGTCGACGGGATCAGCTCGACCGGATCGGCCGCGATCGCCTCGAGCGCCGCCCGCCGCACGGTGAGCGGTTCCTCGAGCAGCGAGCGATCGTCCCTGGCCAGGAGGTCGAAGGCGACGAACGTCGCCGGCCGCTCCGCCGCCAGCCGCGCGACGCGTGACGCCGCGGGGTGGATGCGCTCCTGCAGGCCCTCGAAGTCCTCGCCGCCGCCCTCTGCACGGATGACGAGCTCGCCGTCGAGCACGTAGCGGCCGGCGGGGAAGCGCAGCTCGGGGAAGTAGCGGCCGAGGGGCTTGCCGTTTCGCGACTGCACGTAGCTCTCGTCGCCGTCGACGAACGCGATCGCCCGGAAGCCGTCGAGCTTCGGCTCGTACAGCCAGCCTTCGCCCTCAGGCAGCTCGGCCGCCGAGCGCGCGAGCTGGGGCAGGATCGGCGGCTGAAGCGGGAGGGGCACCGGTCGCCGATGCTAGACGATCGCCGCCGCGCGGGCGTGATACGGTGGCCGCGGACGACGAATGGGGTCAGCGCGTGGCGCAGCGGCGGCGGAAGGATACGGATTTCCCGTGGGCTGAGGTCCTGACCGTCGGCGTGATCGCGCTCCTGATCGCCGGGTTCATCGGCGGCGGGATCGGATGGATCCTGAACGGCGGGTCGAGTTCGTCCGCCGCCACGACGCCCACATCGACGGGATCGTCCACGACCTCGGCCGCCCCGGTCAGCGCGACCGTCGCCGAGGGCGCGCACTACTTCGTCCAGTTCGCGTGCGCCCAGTGCCACGGCGAGGGTGGCCAGGGCGGCGTCTCGCCCTACGTGCCGGCGCTGACATCGGTCGGCAAGTCGCTCACCGTGGCGCAGCTGACGAACATCATCGAGCACGGGCTGGGCGAGTCGGCCAACCCGAAGCAGCCCTACATGCCGGTGTGGAAGGGCGTCATCTCGCCCCGCCAGACCTCGAGCCTGGTCGCCTACGTGCGCGCCGGCCTGCCGCAGGTGCCGGGCGCGGTACCTGTCACCGTGCCGGTGAACCAGGGCGACGTTGTCGCCGGCGCCGCGCTCTACGTGCGCTACGGATGCGTCAACTGCCACGGCCCGAACGGCCTCGGCGGGGTCCCCAATCCGCAGTCGCCCGACAAGACCATCCCGCCGCTTTCCGGCGCCGACTTCCGCGGCGAGTTCAACACTCCGGCGAAGATCAAGGACGTGATCGTGAGCGGCAGCGTCATCGGCCGCGCGCCGATCGTGAGCATGCCCCACTGGGGCGGCATCCTGAGCGACCAGCAGCTGAACCAGCTCGTCGCCTATCTGCACACGCTGCAGTAGCGGCAGGGGAGGTCAGCCGGAGGTGGTCGGCGGCGCGTACCCGGCGGCGTACTTCGTGACGCGGTTCTCGCGCTTCTCGAACCGCGCGATCACGTCGCGCTCGTGCTGCGTGCGCAGCGCGTCGAGGAGCTGCGTGTGGATCTGCGCCTCGACCGAGGCGAACGACTGCACCGTGCCGCCCTTGACGGTCGCGCCGGTCGGCCGGATCACGAAGTAGCAGGTGGGCTTGCACCTGCCCTTGAGCGCCGCGCGCGCGTACGCCCTGTCGACCGGGACGAGGCCGGAGAGCGCGTTTCGCTTGAGGCCGAACGCCGCCTTCTGGAACGGGGCATCGAGCTGGCCCTTGGTGGCCACGAACGGCTCGTGCTGCGCACTCGAGCTGATCGCTCCCGCTGAGACGGCGGCGAAGGTCTTGCCGGCGGCGAGCGCCGTGTGCGCCCGCAGCGCGGCGGCCCGGTTTGCGACCAGCACGTAGTCGACGGTGCGCGTGGCCGCGGCGGTCTCGTAGATCTGCTTGTGCGACTCGTAGTAGGCGCGGACGGCCGAGGCGGGAACATGCACCTGCCCCTTCAGCCTGGCATCGATATCGCGCTCGAGGAGGGTGAACTCGACCTGCTGCCTGACGTCGGCCGGGGTCTGGCGGTGCCGGCGCATGTCCGCCCTGTAGGCGGCCACGTCGCCGCCGTAGAACTGCTGCACGTTCTGCTGGATCTGGGCCTTGATCTCGGCCGGGGAGACGTTCACCGCCAGCTGGCGGCCGAGGTCCTCCAGGCTCGCGTCGGCGACCAGGAACGCGACCACGGGGGCGACGACCTTCTGGCGGTATGCGGCCGTGCCCGGCTTGGGCACCCCCTGCTTGACGGTCTTGCAGAGCTCCTGGTCCTTGCCGGGCGTCGTCCCGCCCTTGCACGACTGATATCCGAGCTCGAGGGAGCGCACGTCGAGCGCGACCTGGCGGCCGAACTCGCGCTTGGTGATGTGGGCCCCGCCGACGACGGCGATGTCGCCCGGCTCGAGCGTGGCCGCCGCCGAGCTCGACGATGAGGATCCGCCCGCACATGCGGCGGCGGACGCCGCGACGAGCGCGAGGCAGGCGGCCGCGAGCGCCCGCCGAGATCGAGTGGCCCCCGTCCTCACTCCGGTCGGCCGGCGGACGTCTCGGGTGAGGACGGGGACAAGGTCATACGGATTACCTGCGTGCCTGCATCAGGAGGAACGCCAGCTGCCAGATGGCCGCAAGCGTCGCGACGACGTAGGTCAGCGCGGCGGCGTTCAGCACCTTGCGGGCGACCGGCGCCTGGGCCTGGCTGATGATGCCCTGGTCGGTCAGCATCACCATCGCCTTGCGGCTCGCGCCGAACTCGACCGGCAGCGTGGCGACCTGGAAGAGCACGATGGCGGCGAAGAGGGCCACGCCGAGCAGGGCCAGGTTGGTGGCGCTCGTCACGAGCCCGATGAAGAAGATCGGGAACCATGCCTGCGACGCGAAGCCGGTCGCCGGGGCGAGCGCGCCGCGGAAGCGGAAGCCGGCCTCGTGGCCGGCGTCCTGGAAGGCGTGCCCGGTCTCGTGCGCGGCGACCGCGACGGCCGCCACCGAGCTCGAGCCGCCCACCGGGGGTGACAGTCGCATCGTCTTGCTGCGCGGGTCGTAGTGGTCGCTCAGGTTGCCGGCGATGCCCTCGACGCCGACGTTCTGAAGTCCGCCGGTATCGAGCATCCGCCGGCTGACCTGTGCGCCCGTCAGGCCCGACATGGCTGCCACCTTGGAGCCGTCGGCGAACGCGCGCTTCACCCATGCCTGGGCGAGCAGTCCGGCGATCAGGGGTGGAATCAGGAAGTAGAGGTAGAAGAGCATGGTGCGCCCTCCTCGGAGCGCGTGGTCGGTACTGCTTGAAAGGATAGGCACCCAGGCTAAGAGTTGGGTGAGCCGTGAGCGCGGGAAAGCTAATCTCTCGAGTATGCAGTTGACCGATCAAGTGCGCGACCTGCTCCAGCAGGCCTTCCCCGGCGGAGAGGTCGAGGTGTCGAGCTTCTCCGGCAGCGATCACCTGTCGGCGCGGGTGCGCTCCGACCGGTTCGGCGGGAAGTCGCTGATCGAGCAGCACCGGCTCGTGTACGCGCCCGTGCAGCACCTGATCGACGACGGCACCATCCATGCACTCCAGATCAGGACGGAGGCCACATGATCGTCACCGACGACCAGATTCGCGTAGAGATCCTCGAAACGATCCAGCGCAACCGGATCATGCTGTTCATGAAGGGCACGCCCGACTTCCCGCGGTGCGGGTTCTCGGCGCGCACGGTGCAGTGCCTCGACGCCGCCGGCGCCGAGTACGCCGCCATGGACATCCTGCCCGACCCGCGTATCCGCCAGCAGCTCTCGGCCCACTCCGGCTGGCCGACCATCCCCCAGCTCTTCATCGACGGTGAGCTCGTCGGCGGCTGCGACATCATCACCGAGCTCTACCAGAACGGCGAGCTCTCAAAGATGGTGGCGCCGGCTGCCTAGCGGTCAGGCGGCGGTCGTCGGGGCGGGCGTCGTCGGCCTCTCGGCGGCGCGGGCCCTGCGGGAAGACGGCTTCGCCGTGACGGTGTACGAGCGCGACCGGGTCGGCTCGCCGCTGGCCTCGTCGCTCGGGCGCTCTCGCATCTTCCGGCGCAGCTACCGCGAGGCGGACTACGTGTGCCTGGCGCGGCGGGCGATCGACGAGTGGCAGCGGCTGGACGCGACGCTCCTGCGCCGGAACGGCCTGCTCGAGTACGGCTCGGGCACCGAGCTGCACGCGGCGGCGATGGACGCCTGCGGCGAGGAGTACCGCTGGCTCGAGCCGGCCGAGGCGGCGGCGCTCTTCCCCGAGGCGCGGTTCCCGGACGAGCCGGTGCTCTACGACGAGACCGCCGGCGCCGTCATGGCCGACGACGCGCTGCGGCGGCTCGCGCAGGGGATCGATGTGCGCGAAGGGCACCTCGTCGCCGATCCGCGCGAGCTGGAGGCCGACGTCGTCGTGGCGTGCCCGGGCTCGTGGCTCGGGCCGATGTTCGGCCTGCCGCTGCGGCCCCGGATCGAGCAGGTGACGTACTTCGCCGGCGCGCCCGACACGCGGCCGTCGGTGATCGACCACGGCGCTCCCGACCGGCATCTGCACTACGGGCTGGTGTCTCCCGGCGTCGGCTACAAGCTCGGCGAGGACGCCGCCCGTCCCGAGCAGTGGGACCCGGACCGCGCCGACCGGCCGGTCGAGCCGGCGCTCGCGGAGCGGCTCTCAGAGCACGTGCGCCGCGCGTTTCCCGGCCTCGACCCGCGCCCGCTGCACTCGGAGTCGTGCCTGTACACGATGTCCCCCGACGGGGACTTCATCCTCGATAGGATCGACGGCGTGATCGTGTTCGGTGGGGACAGCGGCCATGCCTTCAAGTTCGCCCCGCTCCTGGGGAGGCTCATCGCCGACCTGGCGGCCGGCCGCCCGCTCCCGCCCGAGGCCGACCGGTTCCGCGCCGCCCGGCTCGCGGCGGCGAGCTGGTGACCGCGCTGCTCGACGCCGACGGCTGGGAGATCGCCCGCGCCGTCCGCGCCCGTGAGGTGTCGGCCACCGAGGTCGCGCGCGCGGCGCTCGAGCGGGTGAGCTCCGACACGCACGGCGCCGTCTGGACCGTGACCGAGGAGCGCGCCCTGCGCGAGGCGGCGGCGGTCGACGCCGCGGTCGCCGCGGGCGACGTCCCGCCCGGCCGGGTGCTGCTCGGCGTGCCCGTGGGGTGGAAGGACCTGATCGACACGGCCGGGATCACCACGACCTACGGCAGCGCGGTCTTCCGCGACCACGTCCCCGACCGCGACGCCGAGGCCGTCGAGCGCCTGGCGGCCGCCGGCGCGGTCACGGTCGCCAAGCTCGCCACGCACGAGCTGGCGTGGGGCACGACGACGCAGAACCCGCACTTCGGCTCGTGCCGCAACCCGCACGACCCGACGCGCGTGCCCGGCGGATCGAGCGGCGGCTCCGGCGTCGCGCTGGCGACGCGCATGGTCGCGGCCGCCCCCGGCACCGACACCGGCGGGTCGATCCGCTGCCCGGCCTCGTGCTGCGGCGTCGTCGGCCTCAAGCCGACCTACGGCCGCGTGAGCCTGGCCGGCGTCCATCCGCTCTGCGTGAGCCTCGACCACTGCGGCCCGATGGCGCGCAGCGTGCGCGACTGCGCGCTCCAGCTGGAGGCGCTCACCGGCTGGCCGAGCCGCGACCCGCGCGTCGTGCCCACCCCGGCGATGCGCTGGAGCGAGGGCGTGGGCGGCGATCTGCGCGGCCTGCGCGTCGGCGTCGCCGAGCGCTACTTCTGTGAGCACACCGACGCGGACGTGCTCATGCACGTCAGGCGCGGCATCGCGGCGCTCGCGGCCGCCGGAGCCGACGTCGTCGAGGTCGACATGGAGTGGCCAACGCCGCTCGGCGAGGGCGACCCGTTCATCCCCGAGGAGGCGGCGACGCTCGTCGACTACTGGCCGGCGCGGAAGGCCGAGTTCGGCCCCGACGTCGTCCGCGACCTGGCCGCGGCCGACCAGATGGGCGCGGTCGGCTTCGCCCGCGCGAACCAGTACCGGCTCGAGTACGCCGAGCGCATGCTGGCGAAGCTCGGCGCCGCCGGCATCGACGTGATCGCCACACCGGCGCAGGCCCAGCCGCCGCCGCCGATCGGCGTGCGCACGATCCCGTTCGCCGGCGATCCCGAGATGGACGTCACCTACGCGATGTGCGGCCTCACGCTGATCTTCAACCTGCTCGGCTGGCCGGCGGTGAGCGTGCCGTGCGGCACCGACTCGCTGGGCCTGCCGGTCGGCATCCAGTTGGCGGCGCTACCGTGGCGCGAGGATCACTGCTTGGCGGCCGCTGCGGCCGTCGAGGCCGCCGCTCTCTGACACGGGCCGCCGGCGAGCACGCGCATCTCGGCGCGGGCCGGCTCGATCACGACGGTCGCAAGCGTCGTCCAGCGGTCGCCGAACGTCGCCCCCGCGGCGGGATGGCAGCAGATCGCCCCGGAGCCGCCGCGGTGGCTGTCCATGGCGGTGAGGATGTCCTCGGCCTCGATCGGCGCCTCGATCTGCGCGACCCGGCGGGCGGCGTGGTCGAGCCGCAGCAGCGTGTCGGGCGATTCGCGCACCATCGTGTCGCCCGAGCGGCCCGGCTCGGTGAGGAAGTGGTTCGTGTGGATCAGGACGCCGCGGGCATCGGGCATGACGAAGCCCGGCCCGGCGGGCGACAGCTCGACGGTGCAGGCGACGCCGCCGTCGGCGTCGTCGGCGACGATCGTCATCGCCGATGAGGCCGACATCGGGGCGCCCGAGGCCATCGTTAGCGCTGCCACGGCGCCGTCGGCCTCGTCGAGCACCCGCCGGCACAGCGCGTGCACCGGCACGCCGACGGGTGCGGCGTCGGCGCGGTGGCCGAGGATGTTCAGGAGCACCCCGACACCCGAGGCGTTCACGCCGATCTTGCCGACAATGCCCGCCTCGGTGAGCGTCTCGACGCGGCGGCCGTCGGCATGCTCGATTGTCCATACGAGCCAGCCGTCGCGCAGCTCCTCGTGCCAGTCCCACGTCTGCACGCCCAGCGGGCTGCCCGACGCGGTGGCCGTGCCGAGGCAGGCGATCGTCGAGCACTCCCCGGCCGCCGCGGCCAGGAGCTCGGTGCGCGCGTTCAGCGCGCCGATCAGCTCGACCTCGATCCCGCTGCCGTGCGCGATGCCGTCGATCTCCTCGAGCAGCGACGGCGACCACGACGCGATCCGGTCGAGCGCCTGCGACCCGAGCCGGCGCAGGTCGTCGCCCGAGAGCCCGGCACGCACGGTGAACAGGCGCCGGTAGACCTTCATCACGAGCAGGATGCGATCCTTTTGCGCCCGGCCGAACGTGACGCCGCGCGCTCCGGGCGTGCGCTCCGCCGAATGGTGTCGGGCCACGTCCATCGGCGCAGCATAATCGCGGCCGGCCGTCCTATGTGTGACGATTCGGCGACACCGCGAGCACATATCCTCCCCGGGCTATGCGCGCGATCGTGGGAGTCGACGTGGGCGGCACGTTCACCGACGTCGCCCTGATCGCCGGGGGGAGGCTGGTCACGGCCAAGGTCGCGACCACGGTGGCCGACCACTCGGTGGGCGTCATCGCGGGCGTGCGCCTGGCGCTCGCCGGCGCCGGCCTCGCGCCGGGCGACGTGGCCAACCTCGGCCACGGCACGACGGTGGCGACGAACGCCATGCTCGAGCGGCGCGGCGCCCGCACTGCCTACGTGGCGACGCGCGGCTTTGCCGACGTGCCCGCGCTGGGGCGCCAGGCGCGGCCGCACCTCTACCGGCCGGAGCTGGCGCCTCCGGCCCCGCTCGCCTCGGTCGCGGTCGAGGTCGACGAGCGCATGGGCCCGGCCGGAGTGGTGCAGCCGCTGCGGCCGGAGTCGGTTCAGCGGGCGGCGCGGCGGCTGCGCCGCGAGCGGGTGCAGGCCGTCGCCGTGTGCCTGCTGCACGCCTATGCCGACCCGCGCCACGAGCAGGCGGTCGCCGCCTCGCTGCGGGCGGCCCTGCCCGGCGTGCACGTCGTCGCCTCACACGAGGTGGCGGCCGAGTTCCGCGAGTTCGAGCGGGCGTCGACGACCATCGCCGACGCCTACCTCGGCCCGGTCGCGGGCCGCTACCTGCGCCGTCTGGCCGCGACGGCGGCGGCCGAGGGGCTACCGCCGCCGGCGGTGATGCAGTCAAACGGCGGCGTCTGCGATCTCGAGGAGGCCGCCGCCCACCCGGCGCGGCTGCTGCTGTCGGGGCCCGCCGGCGGCGTCGCCGCCGTCATCGCCGCCGGCATCCCCGACGCGATCAGCTTCGACATGGGCGGCACGTCGACCGACGTCTGCCTGATCCGCGACGGCCGGGCCGGGCGCAGCGCGGAGCGGCGCGTCGGCGGCTTGCCCCTGCGCCTGCCGCAGCTCGATATCCATACGGTCGGCGCCGGCGGCGGCAGCGTCGCCTGGCTCGATGCGGGCGGCGCGCTGCGGGTTGGCCCCGCGAGCGCGGGAGCCGACCCCGGCCCGGCCTGCTACGGCCGCGGCGGCGAGCGGCCGACCGTGACCGACGCGAACCTCGTGCTCGGCCGGCTCGACCCCGCTGTGCCGCTCGCGGGCGGCCTGCGGCTCGACGTGGATGCCGCCCGCGCAGCGCTCGCGACGGTGGCGGGGCCGTTCGCCGATGTCCGCGCCGCCGCCGAGGGCGTCGTCGCGGTCGCGAACGCCGAGATGGTGCGGGCGATCGGCGTCGTCAGCGTCGAGCAGGGCCACGACCCGCGCGCGTTCGAGCTGGTCGCGTTCGGCGGGGCGGGGCCGCTGCACGCCTGCGAGGTGGCCGACAGCCTCGGCATGCGCGCGGTGGTCGTGCCTGCGGCCGGCGGCGTGCTCTCGGCGCTCGGGATCGCCGCGGGCGAGCGGCGCCGGGTCGCGGTCGCGAGCGTGATGCGGCCGCTGGACGAGTTCCTCGCCGACACGCCCGCCGCGCCGCGCGCGCCACGCGGCGGCACGATCGAGATCGAGTGCGAGCTGCGCTACCGCGGCCAGGCGCACGAGCTGACCGTGCCGCTGCGGCCGCGGGCGAGCGTCGCCCGCCGCTTCCACGCGCGCCACCGCGAGCGCTACGGGTTCGCCGACCCCGAGGCCGGGATCGAGGTGGTGAGCGTGCGCACCTCGACGATCCTGCCCGGTGCCGCGTTTACGCTGCGCCGGGTTGCGGCCACGCCTGCGGTGCGCGGCCCGGCGTCGGTGCCCCTCGACGGCGCCACGCTGTGGGTCGCCCCGGGCTGGACGGCGCGTCGCCGGCCCGACGGCGCCTGGAGGCTCGCCCGATGATCGACCCGGCCACGCTGCAGGTGCTCGCCGCGGCGCTGCGCGGCGTCGCCGAGGAGATGGGGGCGGCGCTCGTCCGCTCGGCCCACTCGGCCAACATCAAGGAGCGGCGCGACTGCTCGACCGCGCTCTTTGATCCCTCGGGGAGGATGATCGCGCAGGCCGAGCACATGCCCGTCCATCTGGGCGCGATGCCCGACGCCGTGGCGGCGGTGCGCACGCTGCGGCCGCGCCCGGGTGCCGTGTACGTCCTGAACGACCCCTACACCGGCGGCACCCACCTCCCCGACATCACGCTGGTCTCGGTCGTCGGCGACCTCGGCCTCGTGTGCTCGCGCGCGCACCATGCCGACGTGGGCGGGATGCAGCCCGCGAGCATGCCGGCGGGTGCGACCGAGCTGATCCAGGAGGGCGTCGTGATCCCGCCGGTCGAGCTCACCGGCGACGTGCGCCGCCTCCTCGTCGCCAACATGCGCAAGCCCGCCGAGCGGCTTGCCGACCTGCGCGCCCAGGAGGCATGCATGGTCGTCGGCGCGGATCGCCTGCGCGGCCTCGCCCGCCGCTTCGGGCGCAGCCTCCTGGCCGAGGGCATGGACGAGCTCTACCGCTACAGCGAGCGGCGCACCCGCGCCGCCGTCGCCCGGCTGCCCGACGGTCGCTACCGCGCGTCCGACGTGATCGAGGGCGACGGCATCCACACGCGCGATATCCCCATCCAGGTCGAGGTGCGGATCGCGGGTGAGGAGATCGTGGCCGACTTCGCGGGCACGGCGCCCCAGCAGCAGGGCAACGTCAACTGCCCGCTCGCCGTCACCCGATCGGCCGTCTACTACGTCGTGCGGACGGTGTGCGACCCCGACATCCCGGCGTCGGGCGGCGCCTTCGCCCCGGTGACGGTGCGTGCGCCGGCCGGCTGCTTGGTGAACGCGCAGCCGCCGCACGCCGTGGTCGCAGGGAACACCGAGACGTCGAGCCGGATCGTCGACGTCGTCATGTCGGCGTTCGGGGCGGCGGTCGACGTGCCGGCGCACGGCCAGGGGACGATGAACAACGTCACGTTCGGGACGTCGGCGTTCACGTACTACGAGACTCTGGGCGGCGGGCAGGGCGGCTCGCCCGCCGGCCCCGGCCCGAGCGGCGTCCACGTGGCGATGTCGAACACGCTGAACACGCCCATCGAGGCGCTCGAGCGCGAGTACCCGATTCGGATCGAGCGCTACGCGCTGCGGCGCGGCACCGGCGGCGCCGGTGCACACCGCGGCGGAGACGGCGTCGTGCGCGTCTACCGGGTGCTGGCCGACTGCCGCCTCGGGCTGATGACCGAGCGCCGCCGTCACGCCCCCCACGGCGCGGCGGGCGGCGCCGACGGCACGCCGGGCCGCAACCTCCTGAACGGCCGCCGCCTGCTCGCCAAGTGCAGCCTCGACCTGCGCGCCGGCGACGTGCTCGAGATCCGCACCCCCGGCGGCGGAGGCTGGGGGAGTGCATAAACGGGGTCAGACCCCGTCTATTCAGCCTCCGCGGGCGTAGCGGTAGAACGGGCCGTGGGTAACGACCGTCGCCTGGGCCAGCAGGTCGCACCGGCCCGCCGCCTGGCCGAGCAGGTCGGAGATCGACGCGACGAACTGGAACGCCTCGCCGCCGCCGGCCACCTCCCAGTGCTCCAGCACGGCGTGTCGCCCGGCCGCCCGCGGGATGCGCATCTGCAGCTGCCCGGTCAGGCCCGAGACAGACCCGATCGAATCTGAGATGGACGTCCGCTGCGACGACCGGGCGGTGTCGTGCACCACGGTCGGAGGGCCTTCCCCGGCGGCGAACCGCGAGAACATGAACGAGGCATGCGGGTGCCGGCCGCACCTCACCCGCAGGACGCCGATCCCGTCGAGCCGGATCAGGGCGCCACGGCTTCCCGTCAGCAGTGATCGCTCGGCGTCGGTGACCTTGATCAGCGACGGGTAGCCACCCCGCTCGCCGGGGACGCGTCCGGTGAGGGTCTTCTGAGCGGCGGGAACTGCGGCTCTCGCGGGGGCCTTGCCGCCCGTCGCGGCGTGGCTCTGCCCGCCCGCGCATCCGGCGAACAGGAGCAGTGGCAGGCACCGAGTCCACGGGTGGAGGGTCATGCCGGGATCTACGTCTCGGCCCCGGCTGTGCGTCCCGGCCGCCGGTACACTCGAGGCATGCCCACGGTCGCACCGCCCGTTCGCAAGACGAGGCCGCGCCAGGCCGGCCCGGGCTCCGGCGCCGGCAGGCCGTGGCTTGTGATCGTCCGAAACGACGACCACAACACCTTCGACGGTGTTGCGTTCGCGCTCGCGCGCACCATTCCCGGCGTCACCTTCGAGCGCGGCATGGCCCTTGCCGACACGATCCACAACGCGGGCCAGGCCGTTGTCTGGACGGGCGAGAAGGAGCGGGCGGAGCTCTACTGGGAGCAGCTGGCCGGGTTCGGGCTGACGATGGCCCCGCTCACCCCCGCCGGCTGACCGCGGCATGTTGCACCCCTGGGAGCTCCAGGCCGATTGGGAGTGGGCCTTCGCCCTCGTGGTCGTCGCGGTCGACTACGCGGTCGTCGTCCGCGCCTACGAGCGCCGCGGCCAGCCGACATCACCGCTTCGGATCGCGTCCTTCACGGCCGGCCTCGTGCTGATCGGCGTCGCGCTGCTCTCGCCGCTCGAGCACATCGCGCTCACGTCGCTGCTGTCCGTGCACCTGCTCCAGAACGTGATCCTGGCCGACTGGGCGCCGCCGCTGCTCGTGCTCGGCCTCTCGCCGGCCATGGTGGCGGGGGCCGAGCGGCGGCGTGCGATCAGGGTGCTCACCTCGCCCCCGGTCGCGCTCACCTACTGGCTCGCGGCCTGGTACGGCCTGCACGTGCCGGCCGTGTACGGCTTCGCGCTCACGCACCGTTGGGCGCTCGGCCTCGAGCACCTCGTCTTCATCACGTCGGGGATCGCGTTCTGGTGGCCGGTGCTCACGCCCGGCCGCATGCGCGCCGCGGGGAAGGTGGTGTACCTGTTCGGCGCATTCGTCGCCGCGTCGCCGGTGGCGCTGGCGCTCGCCCTGACCCATCCCCAGTACTCCTTCTACGTGCACGCCCCGCGTCTGTGGGGCATCTCGCCGCTCGAGGACCAGCAGCTCGGCGCGATCGCGATGGCGATCGAGCAGGCCGCGATCCTCTTCGCCGCATGCTCGATGTGCTTCTTCCGCATGCTCGCCGAGGACGATGCCCGCGACGCCGGGGTAGGGTTCGAGGCGTGAGAGCCGCCGCCGTTCAGTTCCAGGCCCGTCCGGAGAAGGCCGAGAACATCGCCGCCATGGCGCCGCTCGTGGCGCAGGCCGCCGGCCTCGGCGCCGACGTGGTGCTCCTGCCGGAGAAGTGGAACGCCTGGCTCGACGGGCCGGCGCTGCGCGACCAGGCCGAGCAGCTCGACCACGGCCCCACGGTCGAGGCGATGTCCGACTGGGCGCGCACGCACCGCGTCAACCTGATCGGCGGGTCGATCGCGATCCTGGCCGACGACGGCGGTCGCGTCACCAACGTCTCGATCGCCTATGACCGCGACGGCAACCGCGTGGCGGCCTACACGAAGATCCACCTGTTCGACGTGGACGTCGGCGGCATCAGCTACCGCGAGTCCGACGGCACCGCGCCCGGCTCCGAGCCGGTCGTGTGCGACCTCGACGGCGTCCGCGTCGGCCTGACCGTCTGCTACGACCTGCGCTTCCCCGAGCTCTACCGCACCCTGGCGCTCGCCGGCGGCGCGACCCTGCTCACCGTCCCGTCCAACTTCACGCTGCTCACGGGCATGGCGCACTGGGAGGTGCTCCTGCGCGCGCGGGCGATCGAGAACCAGGCGTTCGTGCTCGCCACCGGCCAGCACGGCTACCCCGGCGGCCAGCGCAAGCCGAGCTACGGGCACAGCATGATCATCGATCCGTGGGGGACGGTGCTCGCCCAGTCTCCCGACGGCGACGGCGTGATCGCCGCCGACCTCGACATGGCCGCCCTGGCGGACGTCCGCGAGCGGCTGCCGGCGCTGCGCCACCGCCGCCCCGACGCGTATGCCTCCACGGGGCTAGAGGAACAGCACCTCGCAGCCGATCGGCTCGAAGCCGGCGCGTAGGAACGCGCGCAGCGACGCGGCGTTGCCCGGCGCGACCTGCGCGAACACGACCTTGTCCTCGCCGAAGAGCCGGCGGGCGGCGAGCAGCGTGCGCGCGCCGAGCCCGGCGCCGCGCTCCGCCGGATCGACCTCGACCGCCACCTCGGTGCGTCCGGCCAGGCCGTGCCCGACGACCACCATCGCGGTGCCGCCTGCGGCCGCGAACACGCGCACGTCGCTGCGGTAGCGGTGCGCCCGCACCACCCTCGGGTGATCGGCGCCGTCGACCTCGCTGAGCCCCGGCTCGCCCGCGAGGCCGGGCGCCGCCAGGACGACGTCCAGACTGCCCGCGTGACGGCCGATCCGGTCGCTCAGGGCGACGAGGAAGCGCGCGCTCATCGGTGCGCTGAGGTCGCCGGCCGGCAGCTGCGCGCGCACCCAGTCCGCGCCGATGTCGGCCGCGATCACGTGGTGGGCGGTGAACGCCACGACCGCCATCGCCGCGCCCGGCGGCGGCAGCACCTCGACAGCACCGTCCGGCGCCGGGAACCGGCCGCGCGCCGCATCCTCGAGCAGTGCGACCAGCGGGTGTGCGGTCACCTCAGGTGGCGGGCGGCGCGGTGGGATCGGGCAGCACGCCCTGGCGGATGAACCACCAGCGCACGGCGTCGATGTACGCCTTGGGCTGCTCGACGTGCGCCATGTGCCCGGCCTTCTCGATCACGACCAGCTCGGAGCCCTCGACCTCGCGATGAATCTCCTCCGAGCGCGCGAGCGTGCAGGTGCGGTCGTAGCGGCCGACCAGCACGAGCATCGGTCGCCGGATCCAGCGCAGGTGGTCGAGCCACTCGAAGTCGCCGTAGCCCTGGGCGGCGAAGTGCGCGAGCACCTCCGGCGCATACACCGTCTCGTCGGCCTGCATGTAGCGGCTGTAGGCGTCGCCCATCTCCCAGAAGTGGAACGGCATCTGGGCGGCGGTGTTCTGGCGTGCCTGCTCGACCGTGGTCAGCCGGGCCTCGTCGTCCCAGGAACGCCGGATCTGGTCGCGCATCGCCGCGGGCTCGAAGCGCTCGATCTCGCGCTCGACGTCGGCCATGAGCGCCTCGCTCGACGCGGCGCCGGCCGAGATCACGTAGTGGCTCGCCGTGCCGCGCTCGAGCGCGTGCGCGAGCGCGATGATCGCTCCGAACGAGTGGCCGAGCACGGCGTAGTCGGTGAGCTCCATCGCCGCCGCGAGGCGGTCGATGTCCTGCGCGAAGCCGCGCACCGAGAGCGTGGCCGGGTCGACCCGCGGCGAGCCGCCCTGCCCGCGCTCGTCGACGTAGATCAGGCGCAGGCCCATGTCGCCGAGCGGGTCGAGCCACGGCCGGAACTCGTGATGGTCGAGCCCCGGGCCGCCGTGCAGGAGCATCACCGGGTAGCCGGAGCCGTGCTCGACGACGTGGAGCTCGCCGCCGTCCTCGAGGGCGACGACCCTGCCCTCAGATGGCTGACTCCCCGTCACCGCGCGCCTGGACGTGCATCGGTCTTGGGTGGACGACAGGTGGCGGCGCTGCGGCTGCGAACCGTCGCCTCGCGGCGTCCTCGGTCGCACCCATACTTGAACCAGTATGAACGCTCCCTGCGTCCTTGCGAGGCTCGGTTCTCGCCGCCCAGGACATCACGGCGACGGGGAATCAGCCATCCGTCAGCCATTCATCTTCCGGTAGCCGAGCGCGTGCTCGGCCTGCATCATCTTGTGGATCTGGGTCGTGCCCTCGTAGATGATCGGGGCGCGGGCGTTGCGGAAGTAGCGCTCGACGGGGTATTCGGCCGAGTAGCCGTAGGCGCCGTGCACCTGGATCGCCAGGTTCGCGGCGTTGAATGCGCTCTCGGTGGCGTGCCACTTGGCGAGCGACGTCTCGCGCGTGTTGCGCACGCCGCGGTTCTTCGCGTCGGCGGCCTGCATGACGAGCAGCCGCGACGTCTCGTAGCCGAGCACCATGTCGGCGATCATGCCCTGCACGAACTGGTGCTCGCCGATGCGCTTGCCGAACGTCTTGCGCTCGTTGGCGTACTTCACCGACGCCTCCAGGCAGGCGCGGATGACTCCGACCGCGCCGGCCGCGACCGTGAACCGGCCCTGGTCGAGCGAGTGCATCGCGATCTTGAAGCCCTCACCCTCGTTGCCGACCAGGTTCTCCGCCGGCACCTGCACGTTCGAGAAGAAGAGCTCGCCGGTCGACCCGGCCCACACGCCCAGCTTGTGCTCGATCGGGCGCGCCTGCACGCCCTCCCACTCGCGCTCGACGATGAACGCCGAGATGCCGCCGTGCGCGGCGCCGGGGTCGGTCTTCGCGAAGACGAGCTCGTAGTCGGCCTCGGTGGCGTAGGAGATCCAGTTCTTCTGCCCGTTCAGCAGGTAGGTGCCGTCGGGCTGGCGGATCGCCGTCGTCAGCATCGCCGAAACGTCGGATCCGGCGGCCGGCTCGGTCAGGCCGAAGCAGCCGAGCTTCTCGCCCTTGGCCATCGGCTCGAGGTACTTGCGCTTCTGCTCCTCGCTGCCGTAACGCAGCAGCGAGAGCGAGTTCAGGCCGACGTGCACCGAGATCAGCGTGCGGAAGGCGGACTCGCCCCGCTCGATCTCCTCGCAGATCAGCGCCTCGCACACGTAGTCGAGGCCGGCGCCGCCGTACTCGACCGGGATCGGCGCGCCGAGCAGGCCCAGCTCGGCCATCCCCTCGATGATCCCCATGTCGAGGTGGTGGTTGATGTCGTTCTCCTGGGCCACCGGCAGCACCCGCCGGTCGACGAACTCGCGAACCGTCTCCTGGATCGCGCGCTGCTCATCGGTCAACTGTAGGTCCACACCCGCTCCTCGCCGCCGGTCTCGTCGGCGACTGATCCTAACGGGGCGCCCGGGGCGAGGGGGGCGGTAGCATCGCCGGCGTGGACGAGTCGGCAGTGGAGGGCCTGCTCTCCGAGCAGCGCCGCTACTACAGCGCCCGCGCGCCGGAGTACGACGACTGGTGGTTCCGGCGTGAGCGCTACACCCTCGACGAGGAGGGGCGCGGGCGGTGGCTGGCGGATGCCACCGAGCTCGAGTCGGTGCTCGGGCGGTTCGATCCCGCCGGGGACGTGCTCGAGCTGGCCGCCGGCACCGGGATCTGGACGCGGAGGCTCGCGCGCTACGCGGATCGCGTCACCGCCCTCGACGCGTCGCCCGAGGTGCTCGACCGAAACCGGGCGAAGGTCGGGCCGGGCGCGGCCGTCGACCACGTCGTCGCGGACATCTTCGCCTGGGAGCCGCCGCGCACGTTCGACGTCTGCTTCTTCAGCTTCTGGCTCTCCCATGTGCCCCGAGCGCGCCTCGCCGCCTTCTGGGACATGGTCGGACGGGCGCTCAAGCCGGACGGCCGGGTGTTCCTGATCGAGAACGCCCGCCCGGGCGATTCCCCCCACACCCTGGGCATCCGCGGCGAGGTCGCCCACCGCAGCCTGTCCGACGGGCGCGAGTTCGCGATCGTGAAGCGCTTCTGGACGCCGGATGGGCTCGCGAGCGAGGCAGCGGCGCTCGGTTGGCGGCTACTCGCCGGCGTGACGACGAACGGGCACCTCCTGCACGCTTCAGGGCAGCGAGGCGCGGCCGGCTGATCGCTAGCTGGCGCGGGGCATCGCGAAGCCCTCGCCCGGCCGCTTGGCGGCGTACATGGCCGCATCGGCCGCGCGGAAGAGCTCCTGCGGGGTGACGCCGTCGACCGGGCACACGGCCACGCCGAAGCTCGCGCCGAGGCCGGCCATGTTGCCGGTGAACGCGGCGGTCATGGCGGTCGAGACGCGCTCGGCGACGGCGGCCGCATCGTCGGCCGACGTCTCGGGCAGGAGCAGCGCGAACTCGTCGCCGCCGATGCGGTAGGCGGCGTCGGCGCGGCGAAGCCCGCCGCGCAGGACGGCGCCGATCTGCTCCAGGGCGGCGTCGCCGGCGGCATGGCCGTGGGCGTCGTTCAGCGCCTTGAAGCCGTTCAGGTCGCACAGCACGAGCGCAAGCGGATGGCTGTAGCGCACGGCCCGCGACGACTCGCGCTCGAGCCGCTCGGTGAACGCCCGCCGGTTGTACAGGCGGGTGAGCGGGTCGTGCTCGGCCAGGAACTGCATCTCCTCGTACTGGGCCGCGGTGTCGAGGGCGGTGGTGGCCTGGTTTGCGAACACACGCAGCGCCTGCAGCTTGGCGTCGGCCGGGATCATACGGTCGATCGGGTCGTCCACCCAGATCACGCCCATCAGGCCGCCGTTGCGGCTCCACAGCGGCACGAGCAGCCAGTGGTTGCGCCACGCCGTCGGGCCGCGGCCGTTGATCTGCGAGTGATAGGTGTCGTGCTCGGCCGCCATGCGGTGCATCGCCTGGTCGTGCTCGACGAGGTAGCAGCCCTCGACCTCGAACTCCGGCTGCAGCAGCCCCTCGAGCTCGTGCCGCGCCATCGGCATCGTCACGGCCCGGTCGGACATGTTCCAGCCGTGCGTCGCCCGCGACCGGAAGTCGCCCGTCTCGGGATCCGGCAGGTCGATGCACACGTTGTCGAACTCGAGCGCGGTGTGGATCGCCCCGCACACGGACTCCAGGATCGCGTCGATCGAGAAGGTCTCGGTCAGCCGGGACGACACCGCGAGCAGCTGCTCGAGCGCCGCCCGGTGGCGGGCGGCGGCCGCCGCCTCCTGCGCGCTCTGGACCGCGATCGCGGCGTGATCGGCCATCGCCACCAGGATCTCGAGCTCCTCGCTGCGCGGCAGGCGGCCGGACTCGGGCTCGTCGACCGAGAGGATGCCGATCAGGTGGCCGTCAGAGTGGCGCAGCGGCACGAAGAGCGCGTCCTCGGGATGCCAGCTCCCCGCCTCCGGGACGGGCTCGCCGGCGGGGACATACGACCCGGGCGCGTAGGCCTCCCAGTCGATCTCGCCGTGCGGGATCAGGTAGGCGCCCTCGTGCAGGAACCGGTCCTGCAGGAGCGGCTCCCACACCGTCCGCTCGCGCGCGTCGCCCATCAGCCGGTCGCAGGCCTCGGCGCCGCCGTGCACGGTGGTGACGACGAAGTCGTCCCAGGCCGGGCGGTACAGGTGCACCACGACGGTGGCGTAGCCGAGCGAGCTCGAGATGGCGCGGGCGATCGCCGCGAGCAGGTCGTCGAGCTCGTCCTCGCGCCGGACCAGGCGGGTGACCTCGAGGAATCCTCGCAGGCGTGAGAGTTGCTGCAGATGCGGAGTCGGCATACGGGTAGGCAGGCGGGGACTGGGGGAGTCCCGGATCTCAGTGTGACCGTTCCGGGCGCCCCCGTCTTGACCAATACGGGGGAAACGGACGCCGGTGTTACGCGGCCAGGCGGACGCGCTCGCCCGAGCGCTTGGCGGCGTACATGGCCGCGTCGGCGGCGCGCAGGAGCGCCTCCGGGTCGTGCGCGACGGTGCCGAACACGGCGACCCCGAAGCTCGCGGTGACGGCGTGCCCCTCGGCGGCGCACGTCGTCTCGAGCGAGACGGCGATCCGGCGCACGACCGTGTCGATCGACCCGGCCTCGATCTCGGGCAGGATCAGCGCGAACTCGTCGCCGCCGATCCGGAACGCGGCGTCGGGCGCGCGCAGCTGGCGGCTCAAGAGGTCGGCGACCCGGGCGAGCGCGGTGTCGCCGGCCATGTGGCCGTGGCGGTCGTTGATGCCCTTGAAGCCGTCCACGTCGAGCACCACGAGCGCAAACGGCTTGCCGTAGCGGCGCGCCCGCGCCGTCTCGATCCGCAGCCGGTGGTTGAACGCGCGCCGGTTGAAGAGCCGGGTGAGCGGGTCGTGCTCGGCCAGGTAGCGCATCTCCTCGAACCGCGCAGCCGAGTCGAGGGCGGCCGTCGCCTGGTTGGCGAACACCCGAAGCGCCTGCAGGAGCTCGGTCGAGGGCAGGAGCCGGCTGCGGGGGTCGTCGGCCCAGATCAGGCCGATCACGTCGCCGTTTCGGTCATACATCGGCACCGTCAGCCAGTGCCGGTTCCAGGCCTGCGGGCCGCGGCCGTTCAACTCGGAGCGGCGCATCGCCAGACCCTCGGGCAGGCGCGCCAGCGCCTCCTCGAGCGTGAGCAGGTAGCAGCCCTGGCGCTCGAACGGCGGGTCGAGCAGCGGCGCGAGCTCCCACAGCGTCATCGGCGAGTTCTGGCGCATGTCCTCGAGCGTCCAGCCGGTCGCCGCGCGGGTCGTGAAGATCCCGGACACCGGATCGGGCAGGTCGATGCAGACCTTGTCGAACCCGAGCGCCTCGGAGATGCCCTCGCACACCGACTGCAGGATCGCACCGGCCGAGAGCGTCTCGGTCAGGCGCGACGACACCTGCAGCAGCTGGCGCAGCGCCGCCCGGTGGAAGGCGGCCGCGGCCGTCTCCTGCGCGCTCTGGAGGGCGAGCGCGGCATGGTCGGCGACGGCGACGAGGCCGGCCAGGTCGTCGGCGGTCGGCCGCAGGCCGGTGCGGGGCTCGCCGACCGAGATGATGCCGAGCAGGTGGCCGTCGGTGTGGCGCATCGGCACGAACAGCTCGTCGTCGGGATGCCAGGCGTCGGGCCGTCCGGTCGGCTCCCAGTCGGGGATGTAGCGAGCGCCGACGTCGTCGGTCCAGTCGAAGGCGCCGTGCGGGATCATGTAGGCGCCCTTGATGGCGAAGCGCTCGTCGAGCAGCGGCTCCCAGCCCTCCCAGGGCAGCGTGTCGCCCAGGAGCGTGCGCCTGGCCTCCTCGCTGCCGTACACCGTCGTCACCTGGAAGTCGTTCCACGCCGGCCGGTAGGTGTTCACGACCACCGTCTCGAAGCCGAGCGAGGTTGCGATCGACCCGGCGATCGCGTCCAGGATGGTCGCGGTGTCCGTCTCGTCGCGCACGAGCCTCGTCACGTCGAGGAGTGCGCGCAGGCGGGCGAGGGCTGAGAGGTCGGGTGGGGCCACAGAGGGTGCGGTCCGGCTGCGGCGGCGGGTCGGGGGTTCGACCCGGCGCGCACCGGTGTGCCGTCCTCTAGGTTTTTCGGGTGAATGACCGGATCGGTTGAGCGAATTCGTGTACTTGCGCTGACGGTTGCCCTCCTGTGCGCCGCGTGCACCCCCCGGGCGGGGGAGGCGCCGGTGGCGATGCCGGCGACGGCGTCGGCGCTCGCGATCGCCCCGGACTTCGCCGGCACCATCTGGGCGGCGACCGGCGGCCGCGTCTACCGGTCGCACGACGGTGGCCACACCTGGCGCCGGGTGCCGGGCAAGGGCGGCGCGACCGGCGTCGCGTTCCTGTCGGCCCGCGTCGTCACGGTCGGGCCGCGCGGTGTGCAGACCGGGGGCTTCGGCGCCGCCTCGCTGCCGCGCCCACGCCCGGCCGCGGCGCCGCTGCGGGCGGTGACCTCGCCGTACTACCGCACGAACCGCCTCTACGCCGTCGACGCCGCCGGCCGCCTGTGGGTGTCGGTGCGCGGCGCGCGGCGGTGGTCGCGCCTGCGCGCCGCCGGCCTCCCTCCGGGCGCGCAGGCGATCGCTGCGATCCGCGGCGACGTGCACCGGCCCGACCTGATCTACGTCGCCTGCGGCCCGGCCGGCCTGTGGCGCTCGGGCGACTTCGGTGCGACCTTCCACCGCCTTCCCGCGGCGGGGGCCGCGACGGCCGTGGCCGTGACCACCGACGACCAGCACCTGCTGCTCGTCGCCTCGGCGGCCGGGATCGAGCTCTCTCGCGACGCGGGCAGGACGTTCGCACGGGTGGCGACCACGGCCGGCGTCCGTGCGGTCGCGTTCGACTTCCGCAACTGGCGGCTCGCCTACGCGGCGACCGCCGGCCGGCTGCTGCGCTCCGACGACGGCGGCAGCACCTGGGACGGGACCTAGCGTGAGCTAGGTGGCGTCGGCCACGGCGTGTACGAGCCAGTCCGGCACGCGCACGGGCCGCATCCGCTCGCGGTCGACGCACGCGTGGCGGGTCTCGCCACGCGTGCACACCCCCCGGGCGTCGCGCAGCTCGTAGCCGAAGGTGAAGCTCGCGCCGCGCACCGACGTGCAGGTGCACTCGACGGTGAACGTGTCGTCGAAGCGCAGCGCGCGTAGGTACGAGATGCGGGCCTCGACGACCACCATGTCCATGCCGCCGGAGTGCACCTCGGCGTAGCTGTGCCCGATCTCTCGCATGTACTCGATGCGCCCCACCTCGAACCACGCCAGGTAGGCGGCGTTGTTGGCGACGCCCATCGCGTCGGTCTCCGAGAACCGCACCCGCAGGGGCACGGCGGTGCGGTGACCTGCCGCCGTCATGTCCTAGCGGCCGCGCAGCGTTCGCCGCAGGAGCTTCAGGCCGTCGTCGGCCGCCTGGCGCGCCGCCGGCAGGGCCGGGTGGTCGGACAGGCGGGGCCGGGCGATGCCGCGCTCGGTCGCCTGGATCGAGATCCAGTCGCCCGCGGCGCCGCCGATCTCGCGCGCGACGCCGCGGCGGCGGGCGTCGAGCATCCAGATCCCGGTCGCGAGTATCGTCTGGCGGGCGAACGGCCGCTTGCCGAGCGGCAGCTTGGTCAGCGCGACCTCGGCGATCAGGAGCTGGCCGACCTCGGTCTGGGCCATGTCACCGAGCGCGGCAACGGCGGAGCGGAAGCGGCGGGTGGTGTGGTGGCGGCGGGCTCGCTGGGCGGCGTCGAGCTCGCTCGCGCCGTCGACGAACTCGCCTGCGCCGGCCGAGGAGTCGGCGGCGGTGACCCAGGCGCGCCACCCGCCCTCGCCCCACGGCTGCAGGGACAACTCGAGGCCGCGCTGGGCGAACCAGCGGCGGATGGCCTCGAGCTCGGCGGAGCTGTCGTTCCAGGTCACCCCCCGAACGATACCGACGCTGATGCCGCATCCGGGGGTCGCGTGCCAGCCGACGGTCTTGATACCTTTAGTCATTGGAGCCTGGAAGAGTCAGGGAGGTCCAAAAGATGGACGATCGCAAGACCATCATCGATCGGGTCATAGAGGCGACCGACGCGACCAAGAGCCGCGTCCAGCAGGGTGTCTCCGGGAGCCCGATGGTGTCCGCGACCAAGGAGCGCGCCGAGGCGGTGCGCCAGCGCGCCCAGTCGGCGGCACTGTCGCAGCTGCACGTCGCAACGCGCGAGGACGTCGCCCGGATCCAGGCGTCGCTCGACCGCATCGAGGCGGCGGTGAACGACATGGCCAAGCGCATGCCCGCGCAGCGGGCGGCCGCCAAGCCGCGCGCCTCGCGCGCGAAGAGCACTCCGGCTCAGGACGCCTGAGCCGGCACCCGCAGCCGCAGGGCCGCGGGCACGATCTCGAACGTCGCCGGCGTCACGCCGGGCTGCTCGCCGTCGGCCTCGATCGGCAGGGGCGACTCGGGCGCGACCACGACCTTGCGGGCACGGCTGAAGTCCGCCTTGGGGTGGTTCACATGCGTGCCGCGGTAGAGGCGATGCAGGTTCATGGCCAGGTCGGCCTTGCCCACGTCGCCCCATACGAGCACGTCGAGCAGGCCGTCGTCGGGCTCGGCCATCGGCAGGATCTTCATGCCGCTCGCGAAGTAGCGGCAGTTGCCGACGATGACGTTGTTGCACATCTGGTCGATCTCGCGCTCGTCGATGCGGACGTGGAAGCGGTTGTTGTGGTAGCCGAAGAACGTGGCGACGGCGCCCCACCCGAACGCGACGGTGGCGCCGAGCGGTTTGCTCGACCGGTTCACCCGCTCGGCGACGACGCCGGTCAGCCCGGCGCTCGCGATGTTGCAGTAGAGCCGTGACGCCTCGCTGCCATCGGGCGCCGTGTAGCTGACCCGGCCGAGGTCGATCGCGCGCACCGCACCCCGGGCGGCGACGTCGAGGGCCGCGTCGGTGTCCTTCGGGATCCGGAACGTGCGGGCGAAGTCGCCGCCGCTGCCGCGCGAGACGATCGCGAGCTCGGCCGCGGGCGCCACGGCCTCGGCGCCGTCGTAGAAGCCGTTTGCGACCTCGGACACGGTGCCGTCGCCGCCGACGGCGATCACGAGCTGCGCGCCGTCGCGCAGCGCCTGGCGGGTGAGGTCGGGCGCGTGGCCGGGGGCCTCGGTCAGGCGCGCCTCGACGTCGAGCCCGTGCTCCGACGCGCGGCGGGCGATCTCGGGCCAGCGCTGCGCCGTGCGGCCGTTGGCCGAGGCCGGATTCACGATCATCACGGTCTGCATTGAGCTAGTCCACGGCCGCGCGCAGGGCGAGGCGCGTCATCCGCTCCACCGCGGCGGCCAGCTCGGCGTCGGAGATGCGGACGAACTCGTCGCCGTGGATCAGGTCGGACACCGTCAGCAGGCAGGCCGCCTCGACCCCCCGCAGCGCCGCGATCGTGAAGAGCACCGCCGCCTCCATCTCGACGGCGAGCACCCCGCGCGCCGCCCAGCGCTTGTGCCGGCCGGGATCGGGGTCGTAGAACGTGTCCGAGCTCGCGATCGGGCCGACGTGCGGGCGCAGGTCGAGCCCCTTCGCGGCGTGGATCAGGCCGTGGGTGACGCCGAAGTCGGCGGTCGGCGCGTGCGCCTCGCCGCCCGTGAAGCGAAGCGCCGTCGAGTCGCCCGGCACCGCCGAGAGCGCCACCACCAGGTCGCCGAGGGCGAGGCTCTTCTGGAGCCCGCCGCAGGTGCCGACACGGATCAGGCGCGTCGACCCGAGCTGGATCAGCTCCTCGATCACGATCGCCGCGCTGGGGCAGCCCATGCCGGTGGACTGCACCGACACCGGCCGGCCCTCGAAGGTGCCCGTGAAGCCGAGCATCCCCCGCTCGCCGTTCACCTGCCGGGCGTCGTCCATGAACTCGCGCGCGATCCGCTGGGCGCGCAGCGGGTCGCCCGGCAGGAGCACCGCCGGTGCGTAGTCGCCCGTCTCTGCGCGCAGGTGGATCGGCACGGCCGCAGAGCTTACCGTGCGTCGGCGGCGACGCCCAGCGCAACGCCCGTCAGCCGGTAGCCCGAGCCGGTCCGGAACGGCTCCACGGCGGCGCGCACGGCGTCGACCAGCGCCCCGCGCTCGGCGTCGTCCAGGGTAGGCAGCAGCCGGGTGAGGCCGCCGTTCAGCGAGGACTGTGCCCGCCAGTACGCCTCGAAGTCGGGGTACGTCCAGGCGACCGGGATCCGCTCGATCGTCCGCAGCGCGAGCCCGGCGGCGGCGACGTGCGCCGCGATCTCGCCGTGATCGGCGAGCGCGAACATGCCCGGCCCGCCGGGTGGAGTCGGCGGCAGGTCGGTCATCCCCTCGAGCACGTCCCACAGCGTCGTCGCCCACTCGTTCTGCGCGGCCGACGCCCACACGGCGAAGGCGAGCCGGCCGCCGGGTCGCAGCACGCGCCGCGTCTCGCGGAACGCCGCCGCCCGGTCGGCGACGAGCATGTAGGCGAAGCGGCAGACGACGCGGTCGACGCAGGCGTCGGCGAGGTCGAGCGACTCGGCGTCCAGCACGCGCAGCTCGACGTTCTGAAGGCCCGCTGCTGCGGCCGCCCGCCCGGCCGCGTCGACCATCGCCCGGGCGCGGTCGGACAGGATCACGGTGCCGTCGCCGCGCAGCGCGGCGGCGACTGCAAGGCCGACGTCGCCGGCGCCCGACGCGAGCTCGAGCACGGTCGCCCCGGCGGCGAGGTCGAGGTGATCGATCAGCCAGTCGGTGATCGGCCGGCCCATGGCCTGCACCCGGTCGCGCTCCGACTCCCACCCGGCCGCGGCCCGCTCCCAGTTGAGGGCGCTGCGCCGGCGGTACTCGTCGGCCGCGACCCGGCTGGTAGCTTCTCGGTCGTGCACACCGAGACATTCGCCGTCGGAGATCTGCGTGTCAACCTGACGGTGTGGGGAGATGGGCCGGCGGTGGTGCTGCTGCACGGCCTGACCGGCTCGCGCGCCTATTTCGAGGCGTTCGCCGAGCGGCTCGGGCGCACGCACCGGGTCGTCGCCGTCGACCTGCCCGGGCACGGCGGCTCGGACCTGCTCGAGCCGTTCTCGTTCCCGGCTGCAGCCCGCCTCATGGCAGACGCGGTCGCCAGGGTCGGCGGCGAGCGCCCCGTTGTGCTGGGGCACTCGTTCGGCGCGCCGCTCGCGGTGGCCTGGGCGGCCGAGCGCCCCGTCGCCGGCGTCGTCGCGTGCTCGCCGGTGGGGATGGTGCCGCTCCAGCTGCGCCGTGCGCGGTTCGTGCTCCCGTTCCACCGTGCGCTCGCAGCCACCGAGCCGCTGTGGGGCGGGGCGGCGGTGTCGTGGCCGCTGCTGCGGCGGATCGTCTTCGGCTGGTTCGTCGGCATGGGCGGCCTGGACGGCGTCGATCCGGCCCTGGGCCGGGCGATCGTGCGCGATTCGGCGGCGGCGGCGCACGTTGTCCCCAATGTCCTTCCCGCCCTGAGCAGCCTGGATCTGGCCGGCCTGTGCGCCGGCGTTGACGTGCCGGCGCTCGTGATCTGGGGCGATCTCGACCGCGGCGGCCGGGAGAGCGGGCCGCCGCTCGCCGCCGCGCTGCAGGCGCGCGAGCTCGTCCTGCCCGGCGTCGGCCATATGCCGATGCTCGAGGCGCCCTACGCGTTCTCGGTCGCGGTCGCCGAGTTCCTCTCGGCTACGGTGCCTGCATGATCCCGGCCTCGCGCTCCGACCCGTGGCGGTGCCGCGAGTGCGGCCTGCCCCACGAGCTCGCGCTGCGCTCGCTCGAGGTCGGCCTCGTCCGCCTCGCGACCCGCGGCGAGGCCGGCTTCCGGCTCGGGAGCGAGGGCATCGAGGCGGAGGTCGCTCCCCTCCTTGCGCCGTGCTCCTGCGGCGGCCGGCTGGAGCGCAGCCCGCAGGTGCCTGGCACCGCGTCCGCGGTGCCAGGCACCTTCTCGAGCGATGCCCTACTCCCCTTTGCCGAGCGGGGCTGGGCGGTGCTCGAGGCGAGCGCCGACGAGCGCCTGGAGCGTCTGCGCGCACTGTGGCGCTCGCGCGCGCTCGTGCTGCTCGGCCGCGCGGACGAGCTCACGCGCGAGCAGCAGCTCGAGCTGCGCCTGGAGGGCCGACTGGCCGGCCTGCAGGACGACATCGAGCGCGCCCGCTCGGCGGGCGACGAGGAGGCCGCGCAGGCCGCCCACGCCCGCTACATCGAGCTGGGCACGACGTTCATGCGCCGGTTCGTGCTCGCCCAAGATGGCCGCCCCGGAACCCCTGGCTAGCCGGGTCGCGGCGTACATCGCCGAGCACGCGCTGCTCGTGCCGGGCGAGCGGGTGCTCGTGCTCGTGTCCGGCGGCGCCGACTCGGTCTGCGCGTGGGGCGTGCTGCGCGAGCTCGGCTACGAGGTCGAGGCGCTGCATCTCGAGCACGGCCTGCGCGGTGCCGACGGCCTCGCCGACGCCGCCCATTGCGCCGGCCTCGGCGCGACCGTCGTCGCCGTCGACGTCGCGGGCGGCCCGAATCTGGAGGCGCGCGCCCGCGACGCTCGATATGCCGCCGCTCGCGAGCATGCGGACGGCCGCCCGATCGTGACCGGGCACACGCTGTCCGACCAGGCCGAGACGGTGCTCTACCGGCTCGTGTCGTCGTCGGGCGCGCGGGCGATCCGGGCGATGCGGCCGAGCGCGGGCGGGATCGTGCGGCCGCTCCTGTGCGCCACCGCCGCCGAGACGCGCGAGTGGTGCGCCAGAAACGGCGTCGAGCCGCGCGAGGACGCCACCAACGCCGACACGCGCCTGCGCCGCAACCTGATCCGGCGCGAGGTGATGCCGGCGCTGCGCCGCGTCCATCCCGGCGCCGAGGTCAACCTGGCGCGGTCGGCCGAGCTCCTGGGCGAGCTCGACGAGCTGCTGCGCGAACTGGCCGGCGAGCACGTCGAGCCGCGCATCGACCTGCACGGGCTCGACGACATGCCGCGCGCGCTGCGGGTGCTCGTCCTGCGCGAGGCGGCCGAGCGCGCCGCCGGGCGGCCGCTGCGGCTGCCGCGCACGCTCACGGCCAAGCTGGAGGCGATGGCGGAGCGGCGCACCGGTGTGGAGCGGCTGTCGCTCGGCCGCGACCTCGAGGCGGTGCGCGACCGCGCGACCATCGCATTCGTGCCGCCGGGGACCCGGTATCCTCCGCCGGGATGAATGTCGAGCAGACCGGCCTCGAACGCGATCCGCTGATCGCCGAGGTGCTCGTCGAGGCCGATGCGGTGCGGGCGCGCGTCGACGAGCTGGGCGAGGAGCTCTCGCGCGACTACGCCGGCCTCGACCCGCTGCTCGTGGGCGTGCTCAAGGGCGCGGTGTTCTTTCTGGCCGACCTGGTGCGCCGGATCACGGTGCCGTGCGAGATCGATTTCATGGCCGTCTCGAGCTACGGCAACAGCACCGATTCCTCCGGCGTCGTGCGGATCCTGAAGGACCTCGAGGCCAACATTGAGGGCCGCCACGTGATCGTCATCGAGGACATCGTCGACTCCGGCCTGACCCTGTCCTACCTGCTGCGGAGCCTGCGCGCGCGCAGGCCCGCGTCGCTCGAGGTGTGCGCGCTTCTCACCAAGCCGGCCCGGCGCAAGGCGGACATCGTGTGCCGCTACGTCGGCTTCGAGATCCCCAACCGGTTCGCCATCGGATACGGGCTCGACTTCGCCGAGCGCTACCGCGGCCTGTCCTACGTCGCCGCCCTCGACGAGTCGAAGCTGCCCGACGAGTTCGAGTAGCCCCATCCTTCAGGATGGGCGTGTCGGTGCCGATACGGGGCGTGGCGAAAACACCGTGGTATCGTTCGGTCCCGTATTGAGACTCCCGGCGACCGCGGGCAGGGCCGTCCGACTCTATCCCCGGGGGAAGTAGGCGAGGCGTCGTGAACAGACTTTTCAAGAGCGCACTTTTTCCCATTCTGGTCGTGCTGGTGCTCGCGTTCTTCGCGCTGAAGATCGTGAACTCGTCGAGCAGCGGCCCCAGCCAGAACTGGTCGAAGCTCACCGCCGCCACCGAGGCCGGCCGGGTCAGCTACATCAAGCCTGACCTCGGCGGCAACAGCGTCACCTACAAGATCGGGCAGAACACCTTCAGCGTCGGCATCCCGTCGATTCAGCTCCTGAACGACGAGATGAACACGGTGAAGAAGCTGCCGCCCGGAACCGTCACGATCGACGGCGCGAAGACCGGCGGCTCGCCGTGGTGGAGCGCGCTGATCACGATCCTGCCGTTCCTGCTCTTCTTCGTGTTCTGGATCTTCCTGATGAACCAGATGCAGGGCGGCGGCTCGAAGGTGATGAGCTTCGGCAAGAGCCGCGCCAAGCGCATGTCGGTCGACTCGCCCAAGATCACGTTCAAGGACGTCGCGGGCGTCGACGAGGCCGTCGAGGAGCTGCAGGAGATCAAGGAGTTCCTCGAGAACCCGAAGAAGTTCCAGGCCCTCGGCGCGCGCATCCCCAAGGGCGTGCTCCTGTTCGGCCCTCCCGGCACCGGCAAGACGCTGCTCGCCCGCGCGGTGGCCGGCGAGGCCGGCGTGCCGTTCTTCTCGATCTCCGGCTCCGACTTCGTCGAGATGTTCGTCGGCGTCGGCGCGAGCCGCGTCCGCGACCTGTTCGAGCAGGCCAAGCAGAACTCGCCCTGCATCATCTTCATGGACGAGATCGACGCCGTCGGCCGCCATCGCGGCGCCGGCATGGGCGGCGGCCACGATGAGCGCGAGCAGACGCTGAACCAGCTGCTCGTCGAGATGGACGGCTTCGAGATGAAGGACAACGTGATCCTGATCGCGGCCACGAACCGCCCCGACATCCTCGATCCGGCCCTGCTGCGCCCCGGCCGCTTCGACCGCCAGGTCGTCGTCGACCGGCCCGACCGCGTCGGCCGCAAGAAGATCCTCGAGGTGCACAGCCGCGGCAAGCCGATGTCCCAGCAGGTCGACATCGAGGCCCTGGCCGGCCAGACGCCGGGCTTCACGGGCGCCGACCTCGCCAACCTCGTGAACGAGGCCGCGCTGCTCGCCGCCCGCAAGGGCAAGAAGCAGATCGAGAACCTCGAGCTCGAAGAGGGCATCATGCGCGTCATCGCCGGGCCCGAGAAGAAGACCCGGCTGCTGTCGCCCAAGGAGCGCGAGATCACCGCCGTGCACGAGATGGGCCACGCGCTCGTCGGCCACTTCCTCGAGCACAACGACCCGGTGCACAAGATCTCGATCGTCGGCCGCGGCATGGCCCTCGGCTACGTGGTCACCCTGCCGTCCGAGGACAAGTTTATGCGCTCGCGGGCGGAGCTGCTCGACGGCCTGGCCAAGAACCTGGGCGGGCGCACCGCCGAGGAGCTCGTGTTCGGCGAGGTCACGACCGGCGCCGAGGACGACCTCAACAAGACGACCGACACCGCCAAGCGGATGGTCACGCGCTGGGGCATGTCCGAGAAGCTCGGCCCGCGCACCTTCGGGCGTGACTCGAGCCAGCCGTTCCTCGGCCGCGACTTCGGGCACGAGGCCGACTACTCGGAGGAGATCGCGCGCGAGATCGACGACGAGATCCGCCGCATCGTCGAGCAGGCGCACGAGCGCGCCCGCGAGGTGCTCGGCGGCAGCATCGACGAGCTGAACCGCATGTCGAAGATCCTGATCCAGTACGAGACCTTCGACGCGAGCCAGTTCCAGCGCCTGCTGGCCGGCGAGGCCCCCGAGGACGTGTTCGTCGATCAGGAGCCCAAGCCGACCGAGACCCCCGCCGAGGAGCCGCGCAAGGAGTCGGCGCGGCCGCGCGGGCTCGGCCTGCCGCTCCCGGGCAACATCGCCTCCGGCCAGCCGCCGGAGTCCCCGCAGCCCTCCTGATCCTCACCGCCGCGCCCGCGGAGATCCCCGCACCGGCGCCGCAGATCCCTGAAAAGGGGGGGACGGCAGTGACCCGTGAGTGCCGATCACGTGCACAGCCGTCCATCTGCTCTCGAGGGGTCACGCGTTGCGCTTCGTCCGGGTCTCATTCACTCTTGCCGTGGTCGGCGTGGCCGGCCTCGTCCCCGCCCAGCAGGCCTTCGCGACGAAGCCCGCCATCGCCGGGCCGATCGCGTCCTACCGCTGTCCGCCCGTGCCGATGTGGTGCTCGCGGACGGTGAAGCCGGGGATCCTGCTCACGCGCTGGCGCGCGACGATGCGCTCCGGCTCGACGCAGAACCTGTACAAGCTGTCGTGGCGCCTGGGTGATCCGCACGTGCAGCTGGTGGCGGCTGCGCTCAACACCCCCAGGCCGTCCGGCGACATCCCGCTCGGCACGATCTCGCACTGGGCCGCGACGAGCGGCGTCTCGGGCCTGCTCGGCGCGATCAACGGCGACTTCTTCAGCGAGGTGGGCTGGAGCGCCGTCGGCCACCCCAGCGGGATGCTCGTCCAGTCGCGGCACGTCGTTGCGTTCGGCAGCGGCGACGCCGGCGTCGGCTATGAGCCCAACGGCCGCATGATCATGGGCAACCCCACGGCCAAGCCGGTCAAGCTCACGCTCCCGAATGGCAAGTCGGCCACGATCGAGTCGTTCGACACCGGCTCGTCAGAGCTCACGAGCGTGCTGGGCGACCAGGTGATCGTGAAGACCATCGACGGCAGCGGGTCGCAGCCGCAGATCCCGGGCGGGTTCACCGGGTTCATCGTCGGCTCCCCGCAGTCGCCGGCACCGTTCACCCCCATGCTGCGTGGCACCGAGAGGGCGTCGAATCCAACGGGCGTCAACAAGGCGGAGAACGTCGGCGGCTTCCGGTTCGGCGATGGGAGCGGAAGGATCGTGACCGACTCCCTGCCGATCGCAGTCGCCACGAACCCCGTGACGCTCAGCGGCGGCCAAGCCTTGCTCATCGCCCACGCCTCGGCCCAGAACCCGGTCGCCTCGGTCGGCCTCACCCAGCTCGCGACGCACTCCCACGTCCTGCGCGTCACGGTCGACGCCACGCCGTGGAGCACCGTGCAGGACGTGATGGGCGGCAAGCCGCAGCTCGTGAAGAACGGCCGGGTGACCTACCCGGTCGCGAACGTCGATCCGCCGATGATGTCGAGCGACGGCTGGCAGTGGGACTACCCGCACTGGCGGCCGGCGCTCGCCGAGACCAGCACGCGCGGCTGGATGATCATCACCGGCGGCGTCCACTACGGCGACGGCGTGTACGGCTGGAACTGGGGCAAGATGCTCGTCCAGCTCGGCGCCCGCAACGCGATGGGCTTCGACAACAACTCCTCCACCGAGCTCTTTGCGCCCCACTACGGCAAGTGGTCGTTCTCGCCGGGCTGGGAGCGCGAGATCACCGAGGCCACGGCCCTCACGTACCACTAGGTGGTAGAGCAGGGCGGGTAGTCTGCGCGGCGTGCAGCCGCTGCGCGACCGCTTTCCCACCCCGGCCGTGATGGGAGTGGTGAACGTGACCCCGGACTCGTTCTCGGACGGGGGCGCGTTCCTCGATCCCGACGCGGCCGTCGCCCACGGCCTCGAGCTGGTCGCCGAGGGCGCCGATCTGCTCGACGTCGGCGGGGAGTCCACGCGGCCGGGCTCCGACCCGGTGCCGGTCGAGGTCGAGCTCGAGCGGGTGCTGCCCGTGATCCACCGGCTGGCGCACGAGACCGACGTGCCGATCGCGATTGACACCGTCAAGGCCGAGGTGGCCGAACAGGCGATCCGCGCCGGCGCGGCGTTCGTGAACGACGTCTCCGCCCTGCGCCACGACCCGGAGATGGCCGGGGTGGTCGCCGAGGCGGGCGTGCCCGTCTGCCTCATGCACATGCTGGGCGAGCCGAAGACGATGCAGCGCGACCCCCGCTACGCAGACGTGGTGGCCGAGGTGGCGGCATTCCTGACGGAGCGGGTCGGCTTCGCCCGCTCGGCCGGGATCGCGCCCGACCAGATCTGCGTCGATCCCGGCATCGGGTTCGGCAAGACCGCCAAGCACAACTGGTCGATCCTGCGCCACCTCGACCGGATCGCCGCCGTCGGCCCGCCGGTGCTCCTGGGCGCGTCGCGCAAGTCGTTTCTGGGCCGGCTGGTCGACGAGCCTGAGGAAGGGCGGGAGTTCGCGACGGTGGCCGTGAACCTGGACGCCGTGCGTCGCGGCGCCTGGATGCTGCGTGTGCACGCGGTCAAGCCGACGCGCGACGCCCTCGCCGTCACTGCGGCGATCGAGGCCGCCGGGTGAGCGCGCCCGGCATCGAGATCCGCGGCCTGCGCGTGTTCGCCCACCACGGCGTGCTCGACTTCGAGCGCGAGCGCGGGCAGACGTTCGTGATCGACGTGTGGCTGGGGTGCTCGGCGGCTGCGGCGGAGTCGAGCGACGATCTGGCCGACGCGGTCGACTACTCGGCGGCGTGCGACCGCGTGGTCGCGCTCGCCACTGGCGGCCCGTACAAGCTGCTCGAGCGGCTCGCGGCCGTGATCGCCGACGACCTGCTGAGCCGGTTCCCGGTCGATACGGTGCGCGTCCGGGTGGCGAAGCCGCACGCCCCGATCACCCACGACGTGGCCGAGGTGGCGGTCACGGTCGAGCGCGTGCGCGGCGCCGCCACGTGACCCGCACCGCCGCCGAGCGCTACCTCGAGCTCGGGCTGAAGCTCGGCCGCCACGTCGACGGGCTCGTCGACGCGTACTTCGGCCCGCCGGAGCTGGCCGAGGCGGTCGCCGCCGCCCCGCCCGCCGACCCGAAGGCGCTCGTGGCGGCCGCAACCGCCCTGCTCGCCGAGCTCGACGACGGCTGGCTGCGCGACCAGGCGGCCGGCCTGCGCACCTATGCCGGTGTGCTGGCCGGCGAGGGGCGCGCCTACGCCGACGAGGTCGAGGGCTGCTACGGCGTGCGCCCGGTGCACACCGACGAGGCGGTCTTCGCGGCGGCGCACGCCCGCCTCGGGGAGCTCCTGCCCGGCGCCGGGCCGCTCGCGGAGCGCTACACCGCGTGGCGCGACTCGATGCTCGTCCCGCCCGACCGGATCGAGGCGACGGTGACGGCGGTCATGGAGCAGGCGCGCGCCTGGACGCGCACCCTGGTCGAGCTGCCGCCCGGCGACGAGGTCGAGGTCGAGTTCGTGCGCGACGTGCCCTGGATGGGGTTCGACGCCTACCTCGGCGGCGGGCGCAGCCGCATGTCGGTCAACCTCGACCTGCCGATGTCGGCGCTCGACCTGCTCCTGCTCGTGATCCACGAGACGTATCCCGGCCACCACGCCGAGCGCGCGCTCAAGGAGGACCTGCTCGTCCGCGGGCGCGGCCTGCTCGAGGAGACGCTCGTGGCCGTGCCCACGCCGCAGTCGATCGTCGCCGAGGGGATCGCCGTGCTCGCGCCGGGGATGGTGCTCGAGAGCGAGGGCGGGCCGGCGTTTGCCGCGATCATCCGCGACGCGGGCATCGCGTTCGACCTTGGCCACACGCTGGCGGTGCAGCGGGCGTACGAGCCCTGCCGGCGGGTCGAGGTCAACGCCGCGCTCCTGCTGCACGCCGACGGTGCGAGCGAGGCGGAGACGCGCGCCTACCTCGAGCGCCACGGGCTGATGTCCCCCGAGTTCTCGGCGCACATGATCCGCTTCCTGAACGAGCCGACGTCGCGCACCTACGTGCTCTCCTACTCCGCCGGGCAGGAGCTGTGCGACGCGTATGTGGGCGGCGATCCGGGGCGGTTCCGCCGCCTGCTGACCGAGCAGGTGCGCGTTGCCGAGCTGATCGCGGCGGGCGCCGCGGCGGCCTAGGGTATCGGCCGCCACGTTCTGCCCGTATAACGGATTCATGGACGGCATGCGGATCGTGGTGGTCGAGGACCAGCCACTGTTCCGGCGCGGACTGATCGATTTGCTCGACGCCGAAGGGTTCCGGGTGGACGGATCGGCCGGCACGGTGCGGGAGGCGATGGACGTCGTCTCCGCCCGCATGCCCGACATCGTCCTCATGGACCTGCAGCTCGCCGACGGCAGCGGCATCGATGCCACGCGGCGCCTCTACGAGCTCTACGGTGAGCGCGTGCGGGTGGTCATGCTGAGCGAGTCGCGCGACCCGGCCGACATGATCGCGGCAGTCCGTGCCGGCGCCGTGGGCTATCTGACCAAGGATCAGGCGCCGGAGCGGCTGGCGGCGGCGCTGCGAGGCGTCCTGCGCGGCGAGGCGGCGATATCGCGGCGGATGGCCGCCCACCTGATCGCCGACGTGCGCGACACCCAGCGGCGCATGGTGCTCGCGACGAAGCTTCCGCACCGGGAGCGGCTGACGCCGCGCCAGCTCGAGATCCTGCAGCTGATCGCGGCCGGCGAGACGACCACCGAGATCGCCCGGCGACTCTTCCTCTCGCCCGAGACCGTGCGCTGGCACGTGAAGGCGATCCTGCGCAAGCTCAAGGCTCGCACGCGCGCCGAGGCCGCGGCGGCCCTGCGCGAAGTGATGGTCTGACGGGCCTTCCGGCCGGCGTCAGCCGCCCGCGCGCATCGTTTCGGCAGCCCAGCGCACGATCCACACCGACACGGTGAGGCAGTACGTGATGACGGCGCACGCGGCCACGATCGCGGCGGCCTGGCCGGCCGCCCCGGAGACGAAGGTCGCGATGCCGACGAGCAGCGGCCGCATGAGCAGGAAGGCGAGCACGCCGCCGATCCCGAGGTGGATCGTCGTGCGCCGCAGCTCCCGCGGGCGCAGGTTGGGGTAGCGGGCATCGGCCCAGATTGCGAGCGCCGCAGGGCAGAGTACGAGCACGACGGCCAGTTCCATGAGGGTCAACATGGCAACATCCTTGATCCGAGCTTGGAGCGGTCGGCGGCCCAACGCAAGGCCGTCCCGACCAGACCATCGGCAATTGTGAGCAATCCGTAAAGGTGATCTGTGAAAAGTGCCCCCGGAGGGGTGAAGCGCGCGTACGTGGGTTTCGGTGCGAACCTCGGTGACCCTGCCGCCGCGCTGCGCGCCGCCGCCGTCGCGGTCGGTGAGCGGGCCGGCGCCGTCACCGCCGGCTCGCGCATCTACCGCAGCACGCCGGTCGGACTGGTCGACCAGCCCGACTTCCGAAACGCCGTGGCCAGGGTGCAGACGGCGCTTCCGGCCGAGCGGCTGCTCGCCGAGCTGAACGCCGTCGAGGCGGAGTTCGGCCGGGTGCGCGAGGTGCGGTTCGGGCCGCGCACGCTCGATCTCGACCTGATCTGGTACGAGGGCGAGGAGCGCGAGGACGCGCATCTGACCCTCCCGCACCCGCGCGCGCACGAGCGCGAGTTCGTGCTGCGGCCGCTGGCGGAGCTCGCGCCCGGCCTCGTGCTGCGCGGTGCGACCGTGGCCGAGTGGCTGGCGGGGCTCGCTCCCCAGGGGGTCGAGGCGACCGCCGAGACGCTCATGTAGACGCGCGCCGGAGCCGATGACCGATGTATGACCGACGTGGCGGCCACCCCGATCGCGCGCATCTCCGATCTCTTCACGATCGTTGGCTCGCGGCTGATCCCGACGCTGCTCTTCACGACGATGGCGACCGTGTCGCTGCTGGGCGTCGGCAGCGCGCCCGGCCCGAGCGCCGCCGCCTTCCACGCGCTCTCGGCCACGCTCTGGGGCCTGTTCATCGTCCTCATCAACATCCGGCCGGCGCCGCTTCGGCGCAACCGCTCCCCGGTGGGCGTGATCGTGGCGCTGCTCTCGCAGCTCGCCGTGATCGCCGTCGGCCTCTTCGGCGCCCGCACCGACGGCGGAGTGGCGGTGCTCGCCTCGGACGTGCTCCTGATCGCCGGCCTCGCCTTCGCGATCGGCTCGGTTGCGGTGCTCGGGCGCTGCTTCGGGATCCTGCCCGACGTGCGCGGCCTCGTCACCCACGGACCCTACCGCTACGTGCGCCATCCGCTCTACCTCGGTGAGCTGACCGCCGTCCTCGGCATCGTGCTCGGCTCGCGCCAGCCGCTGTACGCGGGTCTGACCTGGATCGCCTGCCTGGGGCTGCAGCTCGCCCGCACCGGCTACGAGGAGCGCAACATCAGCGCCGAGTTCCCTGAGTACGCCGAGTACGCGGCGCGGACGAAGCGGCTCATCCCCGGCATCATCTGAGCCGGCGCGGGGCACATTAGACTCCCGGCATGTCCTACATCGAAGACCTGGAGGAGTTCGACGCCGAGCTCGAGCTCCGGCTCAAGCGCGAGTACGCGACCGTGTTCGGGCTGTTCCGCTACTGCGTGCTCACCGCGGAGGCCACGTACCTGTGCAACCGGCTCGAGATGGAGACGGCCAACTCGCCGGCCTACCCGCTCGTGCACCTGACGATGGAGGACGTCTGGGTCTGGGACAAGAACCGGCCCAGCCGCATCATCCCCCGCGCCGAGGTGCACACGACACAGGACGTCACCGTCGAGGAGCTCAAGCCCGAGACCGAGATCGACACGACCTTCCCGCCCGGCTTCGAGCTCAGCGATGAGTGATGCTGCTCGCGCTCGACGTCGGTAACACGCAGACCGTCGTCGGGCTCTACGACGGCGAGGAGCTGCGTGAGCACTGGCGCACCACCACCGTGCGGACGCACACGGGGGACGAGCTCGCGCTGATGCTGGTCGGGCTCCTCGAGCTGCGCGGCCACACGCTCGCCGCGATCGACGCGACGGTGGTCGCCTCGAGCGTGCCCCAGCTCGCGGTGGAGTATGCGGCGATGAGCCGCGAGCACCTCGGCCGGGAGGCGCTCGTGGTCGGCCCCGGCGTGCGCACCGGGATCGCGCTGCGCGTCGACAACCCGCTCGAGGTCGGCCCCGACCGGGTCGCGAACAGCGTCGCCGCGTACGCCAAGTACGGCGGGCCGTGCATCGTCGTCGACTTCGGCACCGCCATCAACTTCGACGTCGTCTCTGCCGCCGGCGAGTTCATCGGCGGCGCGATCGCGCCCGGGCTGCAGGTGGCGCTCGACGCGCTCGGCGACCGGGCCGCGCGGCTGCAGAAGGTCGAGCTCGTCGCCCCGGCGCGGGCGATCGGGACGAACACGAACACGAACGTCCAGTCCGGCGCAGTGTTCGGCTGGGCCGGGCTCGTGGACGGCCTCGTGCGCCGGTTCCGGGCGGAGCTCGGCGCCGAGGCGGCGACGGTCGCCACCGGCGGCCTCGCCGGGCTCGTCGCGCCCCACTGCGAGACCGTCGAGCATGTCGAGCAGTGGCTGACGCTCGAGGGCCTGCGCCTGATCTACGACCGCAACCGCTGAATACACGGGGTCAGACCCCGTGTATTCACGCGAGGCGCGCGGTGACGGTGCCGGCGGCGTCGACGGCGACCGCCGTCGGGACGATGCCGATCCCGTACTTGTGCGCCAGGTCGGGACGTCCGCGGACGTCGATCGTGACGACCGTGCGGCCGGCGTCGCGCAGGCGCCGCTCGAGCGTGTGGCACTCCGAGCACAGCGGATGGGTGAACTGGACGACGGTCTCGCCGGCCGCATCGGCGGCGATGCCGACGTCGGCGGGGTCGACCCGGCGCAGCTCGCCGTGGCCGATGCCGCGCAGGCGCGCACCGAGCCGGTAGATCTCGCAGCCTGTGCAGAAGCCGGTGACGGCCGCGAGCAGGGCGAGCGCCGCGACCAGCAGCGCGAGCGCCCAGCCCAGCGTGTGCAGGCCGGCGGCGTGGGCCACGGTCGCTGCGGTGAGCACGACGAGGCCGATCGTGTTCGCGAACCGCGGTGCGCGTGCGTCCTCGAGCTCGCCCTCGCCGAGCCGCGGCTGCACGAGCTCGAAGTAGGCCACGCACGGCAGGCAGAAGCGGCGGCCGAGCGTGAGGCCCAGTGCGAACTGCAGCGCGAGCAGGCCGAGCAGCGGCCACCAGCCGGTCAGGAACGCGACCAGTGCAAGGGAGCCGATGACGGCCTGGTTGAACCGCGGAGCGCGGGCGTCGATCACGTCCAGGTCGCGGTAGGGGTCTGCGAGTCGGGCTGCCACTTTGGATCCAAACTCTAGCGCCTGCGATCTCCTTGACATATACATCGATAGACGGTATATATCGCCTATGCCGAACGCGACGCAGCCGATGCGGGAGCCGACGTACTTCACCCTCGCCGCGCTGCTCGACGGCCCGCTGCACGGCTACGCGATCGCCAAGCGCGCCGAGGAGGTCTCGGACGGCCGCGTGCGCCTGACCGCGGGGACGCTCTACGCCGCCCTCGAGCGGCTGCTCGAGCGCGGGCTCGTCGCGGTCGAGGGCGAGGAGGTCGTCAGCGGCCGCGCCCGCCGCTACTACCGCCTGACGCCGGCCGGCGGCAGGGCGCTCGAGGCCGAGGCGGCGCGGCTGCACTCGGCCGCGTCCGTGGTGGTCTCGCGGATGTCGATCGCGGCGCCGGAGCCGGTGTGATGACCGCCGCCGAGCGCACCTACCGGCTCGCGCTGCGCGCGTACCCGGCCGCGTACCGCGCCGAGCGCGGCCCCGAGATCCTGGCGACGCTCGCCGAGATGCAGGCCGGCCGCCGGCGTCCCGAGGTGCGCCAGGTGCTCGCGTTGCTCGCCGGCGGGATCCGCGCCCGCGAGACCGCGACCACGGGCGGCACGGCCGCCGGCATGTGGGCCGAGGGCTGTCGTCTGGCCGCCTTCGTGCTGCTTCTGCTGGCCACGCTCCGGGGCATGTACGTCGTGGCGGCCGACGTCTGGTACTCGCAGCTCGGCATGGCGCACGGGTTCACGCCGGCCGCCGCCATGAGCGCCACCGGACTGGCGCGTGCGACGGCCGCCGTCCTGCTCCCGTGGATCGCCGCTGCGGCGCTCGGCCGCGGACGTACGTCGATCGCGATGGTGGGCGCGGTCGCGAGCTTCGCCCTCTTCTTCACCCGCTCCATGGCGATACTCGGCTCCGGAGTCGTGTTCGTGGAGGCGATCGCGCTGGCCGAGGCGATCCTCCTGGCCGCGCCGATCGGGCTGCTCTGGGTGGCGTACCGCCGGCCGGGCCGGCCCGCGCCCCGCTACTCCCGGGCGTGGCTGCTCGTGCCGCCGCTGCTCGCGGTGCTCGAGCTGAACGGCTACTACGTCTCGACGATCACGGTCGCGCCGCTCGCCGTGCTCGTCGTCGGCTGGTTCGCGGCTGCGCGCCTGTGCCCGCACCTGGCCGTGGCCGCCTTCGCGGTGCTCGTCCCCGTGGACGCCTTCCTCGTCCCCTTCGCAGTCTCCGCTCCGCAGTACGACGCCACCTTCGCGCTCACCGCCGCAGCGGTCGTGCTCGCGCTGGCATCGCTCGCCTCTGCGATCGCGCTCGGCCGCGACACCGAGCTCGACGGCCCGCGCGTGTGATCATGCGCGCGTGAGCGTGCACCGGTTCGAGGCCCCGTGCACGGTCGTGGTGTCGGACGATCTCGCGACGGCGCTCGCCGCCGACCCGGCGGTACGGGCGGCGTTCGACGCGATGTTCTACACGTATCGCAAGGAGTGGGTCGCCGCGGTGGACGACGCCGGGCGGCCGGAGACGCGCGCGCGGCGCATCGCCCAGGCCGTCGCCGCGGCCCGGGCGCGCATCGCCTGACCGCCGCGGCGCACAGGTCCATCTTGACGCGGCGAATGTCGAAAGATATGTTTCGAAACATGTCTTTCGAGTCGCGCAGGCTGACCGACGCCGGGGTGATGCGCGCCATGGCCCACCCGACCCGCATCGACCTGATGGAGCTCATCGCCCGCGAGGGCGAGCTCACCGCCACCGAGGCGGGCCAGAGGCTCGGGCTCACACCGGCCAATTGCTCCTTCCATCTGCGCCAATTGGCGAAGCACGGCTTCGTCGAGGAGGGCGCGCCGCGGCCGGGGCGGGCACGGCCGTGGAAGATCGGATCGGTGCGGCACAGCTGGGATGGGATCGGCGCCGACGCCGAGACGTCGGCGGCCGCCTCGGCGCTCACGTCGGTCATCTTCGAGCGCGACCTCGGCCGGCTGCGCGAGTGGCTCGCCCGCGAGCCGACGGCAGACCCGGACTGGCGCAGAGCGGCGTTCCTGACGGAGTCGCTCATGTACCTGACGCGCGACGAGCTCGAGGCGCTCGGCCGGTCGATCACCGAGCAGGTGCTCGCCTACAGCGACCGCATCGACCCGGCGCTGCGGCCCCCGGGCGCCGCGCCGGTGCAGGTCGTGGCCGCCGGCTTCCCGCTGCCCCCGACGCCGACGGGCAACTGAGCCGATGCGTGCGCTGCTGCGGGATCACGACGTCCGGCTGCTCATGTTCGGCCAGTCGCTCTCGCTCTTCGGCGACCGGGCGATGTTCCTGGTGCTGGGGATCTGGGTGAAGACCCTTACCGGGTCAAACGCCCAGGCGGGAGCCGTGTTCTTCGTCCTCGCGGCGCCCGGCCTGATCGCGCCGCTGTTCGGGCTCGCGGTCGACCGCATGCGCAAGCGGCCGCTGATGATCGCGACCGACATCGCGATCGGCCTCGTCCTGCTCAGCCTGCTCTTCGTCCACGGCCGCAGCGACGTCTGGATCATCTACGCCGTCACCGCGCTCTACGGCGCGGCAGGGTACGTGTTCGCGTCGGCCCAGTCGGCGCTGCTGACGGTGATGCTGCCGCCGGAGCGGCTGGGCGAGGCGAACGCGGCGCTGCAGTCGTTCAGCGAGGGCTCGCGACTGATCGCGCCGCTGATCGGCGCGGGCCTCTTCGCCGCCGTCGGCGGGGGTGCGGTGGCGGCCCTGGACGCGGCCACGTTCGCCGCGTCGGCGATCTGCCTGGCGGCCCTGCGGCTGCGCGAGGAGCGGCCCGCGGCGCCCGAGCACCACATCCTGGCCCAGGTCGCCGCCGGTGTCGTCCACATCGCCCGCAGCCCCGGGCTGCGCCGGATCGTGACCGTCACGGGCGTCGCCCTGCTCGTCGTCGGCTTCATCGAGACCGCGATCTTCGCCGTGCTGCAGTACGGGATCCACCGGCCGCCGGCGTTCCTGGGCGTCCTCTCGGTCGCCCAGGGGGTGGGGGCGATCGCCGGCGCGGTCACGGCCGCCGCCGCCCTGCGCCGGCTGGGCGACGGGCGCACGCTCGGCGCCGGCCTGCTGCTCTTCGCCGGGGGCGACTCGCTCTTTCTGATCCCGTCCCTCGTGCCCGTGATCGCCGGCTTCACGATCGCCGGCATCGGCCTCTCGTGGGCGGTGGTGGCGTTCGGGACGGCCATCCAGCTGCGGACGCCCGCCGACCTCCAGGGCCGCGTCTACTCGGCCGCGGATACGCTCGTCGGCACCCCGCAGACCGTCTCGCTCGCCCTGGGTGCGGTGCTGATCACGGTCGTCGACTACCGCATCCTGATCGGCGTCATGGGCGTCGTCACGGGCGCGTGCGGAATCTTCATGGCGCTGGCGGGTGCGGAGGCCGGCCCGGTTGCAGCGGAGATCCAGCGACCCGGCCTCCCCGCCGGGGTTCAGCCCCCGCCGTAGATCGAGATCGGCAGCTCGAGCAGACGGTCGGACGCGATGTCTCCGAGCAGGTCGAGCTCGGCCTCGTGCGCCCGCAGGTGCGCGCACGCCTCGGGGCAGAACGCCAGCAGCTCGCCCTCGGCGGCGGCCACGGTGGGGCAGGTGACGAGCGCGCCCCGGATCGCCTTCGCCCCGGGCAGCCCGCGCAGGTACCAGCCGTAGAACTTGCGCAGGAAGCCGACCGCGCGATCGTCCATCTCGCGCTCGACCTCGCGCATGAAGCGGATGAGCTCGGCCACGACCTCGGCAGGGTCGGCGTCGGCCGCGCCGTCGCCCGCCATCTCGCGCAGCGCCCACGGCCGCCCCTGGGCGCCGCGGCCGACCATCACGGCCGCCGCGCCGGTCGCGTCGATGACGCGCTCGGCGGTCTCACGGTCGGTGACGTCGCCCGACGCGACGACCGGGATGTCGACCAGGTCGACCAGCTCGGCGGTGAGCGTGTGGTCGGCCGTGCCGGTGTACATCTGCTGCGCTGAGCGGGGGTGCAGCGTGAGCGACGCCACGCCCTCGGCGGCGAGCTTCGGCCCGAGCGCGAGCGCCGAGCGCGAGCCGTTGCGAACCCCGCGGCGCATCTTCACGGTGACCGGTACGTCGACGGCGCCGACGACCGCCGCCACGAGCGCGCACGCCAGGTCGTGATCCTCGAGCGCGCTCGCCCCAGCACCGGTCTTCGTGACCTTGCGCACCGGGCAGCCGAAGTTGATGTCGACGATGTCGGCGCCGGCCGCGACCACCATCCGCGCCGCCTCGGCCATCGGCCCCGGGTCGCTGCCGAAGATCTGCACCGCGAGCGGGTGCTCGTCCCGGGCGATGCGCAGGTAGCCGAGCGTGCGCTCGTTGCCGTGGGAAAGGCCGCACGAGGACACCATCTCGGAGCACACGAGCCCGGCTCCGAAGCGCCGCCCCTGCCGCCGGAACGCCTGCACCGAAACCCCCGCCATCGGCGCGAGGACGATGCGCGAGGGGATCTCGACGTCGCCGATCGCCCACCGTTCGGTCATGTCCGCCACGTCCGGCATGGTACTGGGGCTCAACTGCGCGGCGGCCGTGCCGATGTTCGACTTCGCATGTTTGACGGCTGACGAGGACTTGACCTATAATCCGCCGTCGCTCGGTGTCAGCCCGGATTTTGCGCTGCAAATCGCACAGTCTCGGCCGACACCGTTTTTCCGTTTATTCGCACCTGAAGGGCGATGAGGCAGTGGAAAAAGACGTCATCCTCACGACCGAGGGATACGAGAAGCTCAAGGAGCAGATCGAGGACCTCGAGACCAACAAGCGCCGCGAGGTCGCCGATCGCATCCGCGAGGCACGCGAGTTCGGCGACATCACGGAGAACTCCGAGTACGACGACGCCAAGAACGAGCAGGCGCTGCTCGAGCACCGCATCGCGAGGCTCAAGGAGCAGTTGCGCTCGGCACGGGTGATCGACCCCAAGGACGTCGGCACCGACGTGGTGTCCGTCGGCACCAAGGTGAAGGTGAAGGACGTCGACCAGGGCGACGTCGACACCTACGAGATCGTCGGTTCGGCCGAGGCCGATCCGGCCCGCAGCCGGCTCTCGAACGAGTCGCCGGTCGGCCGCGCCCTGCTCGGGCACAAGAAGGGCGAGACCGTCGAGGTGGCGGTGCCCGCCGGCGCGATCCGGCTCAAGATCATGGACATCAAGGCCCCCTAGCGCCGTTGCCCGCGGCGCGGGGCGGCGCCACGGGGCGCCCGCCCCCGCCGCGGGCAATATTCTTGGCCGCAGTGTCGAGCGACGTCGAGCAGCAGATCCGGGCCGACCGGATCGCCAAGGTCGAGGCCCTGCGCCGGTCCGGGGTCGAGCCCTATCCCGCGCGCACGCCGGAGCGGGTCGAGGTGGAGGCCGTCCGCGCGCAGTTCGGCGCGCTCGAGGCGGGGGCCGAGTCGGGCCAGTCGCTGTGGCTCGCCGGCCGGATCAGCGGCCGTCGCGGCCACGGCAAGGCGATCTTTCTCGACCTGACCGACCGCACCGGGCGGCTGCAGCTACACGCAACGCTGGACGTGCTCGGGGAGCAGGGCCTCGCCGCCGTGTCCGACTGCGACCTGGGCGACGTGGTGGCGGTGCACGGCGAGGTGTTCTGCAGCCGCCGCGGCGAGCTCAGCCTGCGCGTGCGGGAATGGCGGCCGCTGGCCAAGTGCCTGCGCCCGCTGCCCGAGAAGCACCACGGCCTGGCCGACGTCGAGCAGCGCCACCGCCAGCGCTACCTCGACCTGCTCACCAACGACGACGCCCGCCGCATCGCGCTTGCGCGCACGGCGCTCGTGACGGCGATCCGCGGCGTGCTCGACGGCGACGGGTTCACCGAGGTCGAGACCCCGGTGCTCCAGCCGATCTACGGCGGCGGCGCCGCCCGGCCGTTCGTCACCCACTCCGCCGAGTACGAGCGCGACTTCTACCTGCGCATCGCCGACGAGCTCTACCTGAAGCGGCTGATCGTCGGCGGCCTCGAGCGGGTGTACGAGATCGGCAAGGACTTCCGCAACGAGAGCACGAGTTTCAAGCACAACCCCGAGTTCAGCATGCTCGAGTGGTACGAGGCCTACGCCGACTTCGAGGGCGGCATGGAGCGCACCGAGCGGGTGGTCGCGGCGGCCGGCGCAGCCGCCGGGGCGGCGATCGACCTGACGCCGCCGTGGCCGCGGGTGCCCCTGCGCGAGGCCATCCTCGAGCGGGCGGGGATCGACCCGATGGCCGACCGCGACCGCGACCGGCTGGTGGCGTTCATGCGCGAGCACGACCTCGACACGTCGGGCGACTCGACCTGGGCGCAGGCCGTCGATCACCTGCTCTCGCACTTCGTCGAGCCGGCCATCGAGCGGCCGACGTTCCTCGTCGACTACCCGGTCGAGCTGTCCCCGTTCGCGAAGCGCTCACCCACCGACCCGGGCATGGTCGAGCGCTTCGAGGCGTTCTGCCTGGGCATGGAGATCGCCAACGGCTACTCCGAGCTGAACGATCCCGCCGAGCAGCGGGCCCGGTTCGAGGAGGCGCGCGCGGCGGCGGCCTCAGGCGACGCCGACGCACATCCGATGGACGAGGACTTCCTGCTCGCGCTCGAGTACGGGATGCCGCCGACATGCGGCGTCGGCATCGGCATCGACCGCCTCGCGATGGTGCTCACGGGCGTGCGCTCGATCCGCGAGGTGATCCTCTTCCCGACGCTGCGCCCGCGGGGCTGACACGGCCCTCTACGGCCCGGGCCAGTCGCGGTTCGCGCGCCTCCTGGAGTGGCGCGAGGAGCGGCGGCCGGACGTGGTGGCCCGGGGGCTGCGGCGGCGCCTGTTCGCCGGTCTGCACGGCCGCGTGATCGAGATCGGCTGCGGCGAGGGGCGCGCGTTCGAGCTCTACCCGGCCCGGGTGGAGTCGGTGCTCGCGGTGGAGCCCGACCCCACCGCCCGGGCGGCCGCGGCCGAGGCGGCCCGCTCGGCGGCGGTGCCGGTGCAGGTCGTCGACGGCCTCGCCGACCGGCTGCCGGCGGCGGACGCGACCTTCGATGCCGCCGTGCTGGTGTGGGTGCTCTGCAGCGTGCCGGACCCCGCGGCGGCGCTGGCCGAGGTCGCCCGCGTGCTCGCCCCGCGTGGCGAGCTGCGCGTCTACGAGCACGTGCGTGCGACGGGCCCGGCCCTGCGGCTGGTGCAGCGGGGATTCGACGCGGCGTACTGGACGCGGGCGCTGGGAGGCTGCCGCACCACCCGCGACACCGAGGCCGCGATCCGCGCGGCCGGGTTCGAGTTCGCCGCCCTCGACCGCGGCTTCCACTCCTCGTCGCTCCTGACGATCACCGCCGCGCCGCACATCATCGGCATCGCCCACGCCGCAGCGTCCGAACCGGGGCTTGGCCCCGCGTGAAGCGGGCCAGGCCCCGCTCCTCGCCTAGGCCGACTCGACCTCGGCCATGAAGTCGTCGACGACCGGCAGGAACACCTCGGGCCGCTCGGCGAAGCTCAGATGCGACGCGTTGGGGATGATCTCGAGCCGGCTGCCGGGGATGCCGGCGTGCACCTTGCGCAGGTGCGAGGGCCGGCACTCGTCGTACTCGCCGCCCGTGACGAGCGTCGGCACTCGGATCTCGCCCAGCCGGTCCATGATGTCCCAGTCCTTGAGCGTGCCGATGATGCGGAACTCGCTCGGCCCGGCCATGTAGTGGTAGATCGTCGTGCTCATGTTCTCGAACGAGCGCATGACGAAGTCGGGGAACGGGTCGATCCGGCACACGTGGCGGTGGTAGAAGGGCATCATCGCCTCCTCGTACTCCGGCTCGAGCATCTTGTCCTCGGCCTCGAGGCGCTCGATCAGCTCGCGCTCGGCGGCCGGCATCTCGTCGAGCAGCTCCTGGCAGAACTCGTTCCATGCCGGCGCGCTGGCCGGGCTGCCGGCCATGATCAGGCTGACGGGCCGGCGCGGCTTGTCGAGCACGTACTGCATGGCGAGCATCCCGCCCCACGAGCTGCCGAAGAGGTGGATGCGGTCGAGCCCGAGCGCATCGCGGACGGCGTCGACCTCGTCCATGAACCGCTCGATCGTCCACAGCGACAGGTCGTCGGGCCGGTCGGAGCCGCCGCTGCCGAGCTGGTCGTAGAACACGACCCGGCGGTGCTCGCCGAGCGCCTCGAGCGGCGTCAGGTAGTCGTGCGTCATGCCGGGCCCCCCGTGCAGGCACAGGAGCGGCACGCCGCCCTCGCCGACGCTGCGGTACCAGACGCGCCCGCCCGGGACCGGGACCATGCCCTCTTCGGTCTTCATGCCGGCGAGGATACCTTGACGGCCTCGTCCTCGCCCGCGATACCGAAAAGGTCCTGAGCCGGGTTGTAGCTCAGCACGTCGGCCTCGAGCACCTCGGCGTCGCCCGAGAGGGCGATGGCCGCCGCGGTGCTCGCGTCGTGCGCGTCCACCTCGTCGACGCGGCCGGTCGGCACGTAGGCGACGCCGAGCGGAGAGCCCTCGTCGTCGATGGCGCGGAAGTGCTCGACCGTGTAGCGCACGGGGCGCATGGTCGCGCATTTCCGGTCCCGTGTCCACCCGTCCGACATCGGACAGAAGTCGGGCTAAAGGCGGCGCGGGCGAGGGCCGATGTACGCCCCACGCCGTGCCAGCGGCGATACGGGAATCGCGGAGTGCCGGTGCTATAGTCCCGACCGTCCACTCCAGACCGGGACGTCATGTAGGTGCCCCTACTTGACGCTCCGGCCAGAGGCATTGATCCAGACTCATTCATTAACGGCAGAAAGGGGGCACGAGCATGTTTGAGAGGTTTACCGAACGTGCCCGCCAGGTGGTCGTGCTGGCCCAGGATGAGGCCCGCACCCTCAAGCACAATTACATCGGCACCGAGCACATCCTGCTGGGGCTTCTGCGCGAGGAGGAGGGGCTGGCTGCCCGCGTCCTCGACACCCTCGACATCACCGTGGAAGAGGTGCGCGCGCAGGTCGCGCGGATCGTCGGCCAGGGTGACGAGGTCACCACGGGCCAGATCCCGTTCACGCCCCGGGCGAAGAAGGTGCTCGAGCTGGCGCTGCGCGAGGCTCTGTCGCTCGGCCACAACTACATCGGCACCGAGCACATCCTGCTCGGCCTCGTGCGTGAGAACGAGGGCGTCGCGGCGCGCATCCTGCTCGACTTCGACGCCGACGCCGAGAAGATCCGCAACGAGATCATCCGCATGCTGTCCGGTCCCGGACGACGCACGGCCGCAGGCGCCGGCGCCGCCGAGAAGGGGCAGAAGAGCTCCAAGCTGCTCGACCAGTTCGGCCGCAACCTGACCAAGCTCGCCCAGGAGGGCAAGCTCGACCCGGTGGTCGGCCGCATGAACGAGATCGAGCGCGTGATGCAGATCCTCTCCCGCCGCACCAAGAACAACCCGGTGCTGATCGGCGAGCCGGGCGTCGGCAAGACCGCCGTCGTCGAGGGCCTCGCCCAGCGCATCTCGTCCAACCAGGTGCCCGAGCTGCTCAAGGGCAAGCAGATCTACACCCTCGACCTGGCCGCCCTGGTGGCCGGCTCGAAGTACCGCGGCGAGTTCGAGGAGCGGCTGAAGAAGGTCATGAAGGAGATCGGCCAGCGCGGCGACATCATCCTGTTCATCGACGAGCTGCACAACCTCGTCGGCGCGGGTGCCGCCGAGGGCGCGATCGACGCCGCCTCGATCCTGAAGCCTGCGCTCGCCCGCGGCGAGCTGCAGACGATCGGCGCGACGACCCTGGACGAGTACCGCAAGTACCTCGAGCGCGACTCCGCTCTCGAGCGCCGGTTCCAGCAGATCAAGGTGGACGAGCCCTCGATCGAGGACACCGTCCAGATCCTGCGCGGGCTGCGCGACCGCTACGAGGCCCATCACCGGGTCGCGATCACCGACGAGGCCCTCCAGGCCGCGGCGGAGCTGTCGAGCCGCTACATCCAGGAGCGGCACCTGCCCGACAAGGCGATCGACCTCATCGACGAGGCCGCCTCGCGCATGCGCATCAAGCTGATGACCGCACCTCCGGTGCACAAGGAGCTCGACGACGAGATCGAGACGGTGCGCAAGGAGAAGGAGGCCGCGATCGAGGCGCAGGAGTTCGAGAAGGCCGCCAACCTCCGCGACAAGGAGCGCAAGCTGTCGCTCAAGAAGCGGGAGATGGAGGAGAACTGGAAGTCCTCCGGCGAGGCCGACCAGGCCGAGATCGGCGAGGAGGAGATCGCCGACATCGTCTCGATGTGGACGGGCATCCCGGTCTTCAAGCTCACCGAGGCCGAGTCGCAGAAGCTCATCCGCATGGAGGAGGAGCTGCACAAGCGCATGATCGGCCAGGACGTCGCCATCCAGGCGGTGTCCAAGGCGATCCGGCGCGCCCGCGCGGGGATCAAGGACCCCAAGCGGCCGACCGGCTCGTTCATCTTCCTCGGCCCCTCCGGCGTCGGCAAGACGGAGCTCGCACGCACCCTCGCGGAGTTCCTGTTCGGCGACGAGGACGCGATGATCCAGGTCGACATGTCCGAGTACATGGAGAAGCACGCGGTGTCGCGGCTGGTCGGTTCGCCTCCGGGCTACATCGGCTACGACGAGGGCGGCCAGCTGACCGAGGCCGTGCGCCGCAAGCCGTACTCGGTGGTGCTGCTGGACGAGATCGAGAAGGCCCACCCGGACGTGTTCAACATCCTCCTGCAGATGCTGGAGGAGGGTCGCCTAACCGACGCCCAGGGCCGCCACGTCGACTTCAGAAACACGATCGTCATCATGACCTCGAACATCGGGGCCGCGTCGATCGCCAAGAACACCTCGCTCGGGTTCAGCGTGGAGGAGTCGGAGACCGGTGTCTCCTACGAGGACATGAAGAACCGCATCATGGGCGACGTCAAGAAGATGTTCAGGCCGGAGCTCCTGAACCGCATCGACGAGATCATCGTCTTCCAGAAGCTGACGAAGGACGAGATCAAGCAGATCGTCGATCTCCTGATGAAGCGTCTGCGCGAGCAGATGAAGGTGCACGAGGTGTCGATCGAGCTCACCGAGAAGGCCAAGGACTTCATGGTCGACAAGGGCTACGACCCGACCATGGGCGCCCGGCCGCTGCGGCGGGCGATCCAGCGCTACATCGAGGATCCGCTGGCCGACTTCGTCCTCGCCCGCAACATCGAGCCCGGCTCGACCGTCCTGGTCGACTGGATCGAGGGCGACGAGGAGATCTCGCTGCAGATGATCGAGCCGGTCGAGGTGCCCGACGCGCCGCCGGCCGACCTCGTCCCCGCCGAGGGGCCCGCCGAGGCACCGAAGGGCGAGGGCGACGACGGCGAGTCCGACGCGGGCGAGCGGTCCGACAAGTAGGCCTCACCAGACACTGAGCAACACCAAGGGGACTGTCCCTGAAATGGGGGCAGTCCCCGCGTCGTTGCACCGGCGCGGCGCGTTTCTCCGCGCCGCCCGGGCGACGGCCGACCCGCCTGCCAGAATGGTGCGTCCGTGGCACGCACATCCACCACCTTCGTCTGCTCCAGCTGCGGGCATCAGAGCCCGAAGTGGCTCGGCCGCTGCCCGGACTGCGGCGAGTGGAACTCGCTGCACGAGGAGGCCGCGCGCGCGCCCTCCGGAGCCGGCGGCCGGCGGCTGCGCTCGAGCTCGGCGGTCGGCCTGCTGGGCGACGTCGACGTGCTCGCCGCCGCCCGCCTGCCCACCGGCATCGGCGAGCTCGACCGCGTGCTCGGCGGCGGGCTCGTGCCGGGCTCGCTCGTCCTGATCGGGGGCGAGCCCGGGGTCGGCAAGAGCTCGCTGCTCCTGCAGGCGCTCGCGGCGGTCGCGACCGCCGGCGGTCGCACCCTGCTCATCTGCGGCGAGGAGTCGCCCGCGCAGGTGCGGCTGCGGGCGCAGCGGCTGGGGGCCGGCGACGCGATCCGCGTCCTGGCCGACACCGACCTCGACACGGTGTGCGAGACGATCGCGGCCGAGGCGCCGGCGGTGTGCGTCGTCGACTCGGTGCAGACGATGCGAAGCGCCGAGCTGCAGTCGGCGCCGGGCAGCGTGGCCCAGGTGCGCGAGGCGGCCGAGCGGCTGCTGCGGGTGGCCAAGCGCGGACAGACGGCGATCGTCCTGGTCGGCCACGTGACGAAGGACGGCACGGTCGCAGGCCCGCGCGTGCTCGAGCACCTGGTCGACGCGGTGCTCCAGTTCGAGGGCGACCGCTACCGCCACCTGCGGGTGCTGCGGGCGGTCAAGAACCGGTTCGGGTCGACCGACGAGATCGGCATCTTCGAGATGAGCGACGCCGGCCTGCTGCCGGTCACCGATCCTTCTGCGGCGCTGGCCGAGCCCGAGCCGGCCGGCCCGGGGTCGGTGCTGCTCCCGGCGATCGAGGGCACGCGGCCGATCGTCCTCGAGGTGCAGGCGCTCGTCTCGCCCACCGACATGGCCATGCCGCGGCGTCAGGCGACCGGCCTCGACCGCAACCGGCTGTCGATGATCGTCGCCGTGCTCGGGCGCCACGCGGGCGTCGCCCTGGGTGCGTCCGACGTGTTCGTGAACGTCGCGGGGGGCGTGCGCGTCGACGAGCCGGCGGCCGATCTCGCCGTCGCCCTGGCGATCGTCTCTTCCGCGCGGGGCCTGGCCCCGCCGCCGCGGCTCGCGTGCTTCGGCGAGCTCGGCCTCACCGGGCGGGTGCGGCCGGTGTCGCACACGGGGCCGCGCCTGGCCGAAGCCGCCAAGCTCGGCGTGTCCGGCCTGGTCTGCCCGCCGGGAACATCCGGGGCCGCGGGAGGCCCGGAGCTGCATTGCGCTGGTACTCTGGAGGTAGCGATCGGGCTGGCACTGCGCCGGCAAGCTGCAATCGAGGGGTAACGCATGACCGAGCTTCTTCCCGATGTTCGCAAGGACCCGAAGATGCTCGACGCCCTGCGCCGGATCGCGCCGGGCACGACCATGCGGCAGGGGCTGAACGACATCCTCCGCGCCCGCCTCGGTGCGCTGATCGTGATCGGTGAGCCGGCCGAGCTGTCGTTCATGTTCTCGGGCGGGATCCGGCTCGACCAGGCATTCTCGCCCTACCTGCTCTACGAGCTCGCGAAGATGGACGGGGCGATCATCCTGAACGCCGTCGCGACGCGCATCGTGTACGCGAACGTGCAGCTGATGCCCGATCCGACGATCCCGTCGGCCGAGACCGGCACGCGCCATCGCACCGCCGAGCGCGTGGCCAAGCAGACCGGGGCGCTCGTGATCTCGATCAGCCAGCAGCGCGACGTCGTCACCTCCTATGTGGGGGATGTGCGCTACCAGCTCGAGGACATCTCCGACATCCTCGCCAAGACGAACCAGGCCGTGACGACGCTCGAGACGTACCGCACCCGCTTCGAGCAGGTGTCCACGCGTCTCACCGCGCTCGAGTTCCAGGGCGCCGTCATGCTCGACGACGTGCTCGTGGCGTTGCAGCGCGCCGAGATGACCTCGCGCATGCGCGACGAGATCGAGCGCAACGTGGCCGAGCTCGGCGTCGAGGGGCGCCTGATCAAGATCCAGCTCGACGAGATGTCCGAGTGGGTGCCGGGCGACGAGGTGGCGATGGTGCGCGACTACGAGCTGCCCGAGGTGACCGGCGGCCACCGCCGCGCGCTCGAGCAGCTGCGCACGATGCCCGACACCCAGCTGCTCGAGCTCGAACAGCTCGCCGAGGTGCTCGGCTACGCACGCACGGTCTCGCCGGTCGACTACGCCGTCACGCCGCGCGGCTACCGCGTGCTCTCGAAGGTGCCCCGGCTGCCCGACAGCGTGATCGGTCACGTCGTCGACCACTTCAGCGGGCTCGAGGCGTTCGTGCGCGCCTCGGCGGCCGAGCTCGAGGAGGTCGAGGGCGTCGGCGCGGTGCGCGCGCGCGAGATCCGGGAAGGCCTGCGCCGCCTTCAGGAGCAGAACCTCGTCGACCGCTATCTCAACCTGTGAGCGGCTCCAATCGGCCAGTCGCGCTGTCTGCCGAAATTCGCTTGCGATGTCTACAGAATGCTGTGATCCGTTCGCCTCAAGGTGCCAGATCTGATAGAATCTCCACCTCAGGCGCGAGGGGTTTCGCGGGCGTGGTGCCACCTGTCGAGGAGGTCGAGCGACTTTTGTATGACGTTGGTGACAAGGTCGTGTACCCGCATCATGGCGCGGGGACGATCACGAGCAGAGACATGCGCGTGGTGGGCGACAAGGATCGTGAGTACCTCACGATCAAGATTCTTCACAACGATATGACCGTCACCATCCCTCTGGACAGTGCGGAACGCGTTGGGTTGCGAAAGGTGATCGGCGAGGAGACCGTCGAGGAGGTCCTGACGGTGCTCCAGGGCGACGGCACCAAGATGCCGAAGAACTGGAACCGCCGGTTCAAGCACAACCGGGACAAGATGAAGACCGGCGACATCTTCGAGATGGCCGAGGTTGTCCGCAACCTCGCCCAGCGCGACCAGGAGAAGGGCCTCTCGACCGGTGAGAAGCAGATGTTCTCGAAGGCCAAGCGCATCCTCGCGAGCGAGCTGATGTACGCGAAGAACATGGACGAGGACGAGGCGCGCGAGTTCCTGGAGGAGGTGCTCGAGGAGATCGGCGAGGCCCGCAAGGCGCGCGCCTAGCCGCACGACCGTTCTATCCCCCGCCGGCGGCTCAGGTTCATCCGGCGCGGGCAGCGACACGTTTAGAGAGGAGCGGACGATGGTGGTCTCCAGCCGGATCGTCCTGTCCCTCTTGGGCGTCCTGGGTGCCATCCAGGCGGGGTTGTCTCTCAGTCTCGAGGACCGTTATTCGGCTTCTTACGCGTACCCCGCCTTCGCCGTCGTCGTCTTCCTGGTCTTCGCCGTAGGGTGGATGGTCGGGGGCCTGGTCGGCAAGGGCCTGGTACGTGGGTTCAAGAGGGTCGAGCGAGCCGTTCAGACCCGCAGTGCGGGTGAGTTGACCGTCGCGGCGATCGGCCTGTTGGTCGGTCTGCTCGTGTCTGCGCTGCTGTGGTTCCCGATCCACACGCTGCCGTACATCGGCAAATGGGTGATCCTGCCCGTGTTCCTCGTGGTGGGGTACCTGTTCGCGTTCACGGCGGCCAAGAAGTACCGCGGCATCCTGCGGCTCGTCGGCATCCATCCCGTCGCCGAGACTGGTACCGAGCCGGCTCCGCCCGGCTTCGCGATGCTCGTCGACACGAGCGCGATCATCGACGGGCGGATCGCCGACATCGTCCGCACCGGCTTCCTGAAGGACGAGCTGGTCGTGCCCGAGTTCGTGCTGCGGGAGCTGCAGCAGGTGGCCGACTCGGGTGACTCGCTCAAGCGCGCCCGCGGCCGGCGCGGCCTCGAGGTGGTGCAGGGGCTGCGCTCCGACGTCGTCGTGACGACGCCCGACGTCGACTTCCCCGACCTCGACGACGTCGACGCGAAGCTGCTCAAGCTGGCCAAGGAGCGTGGCCTGCGCATCCTCACGACCGACTTCAACCTGAACCGGCTCGCCCGCATCCAGGACGTCGCGGTGCTGAACGTGAACGAGCTCGCAAATGCGCTCAAGCCGGCCGTCCTGCCGGGCGAGTCATTCGACGTGCGGGTGATCCGCGAGGGCAAGGAGCACGACCAGGGCGTCGGCTACCTCGACGACGGCACGATGGTGGTGGTGGAGGGCGGCCGCAAGCTCCTCGGCGAGACGGCCGAGGTGCAGGTGACGTCGGTGCTGCAATCGCCGTCGGGGAAGATGATCTTCACCAGGGTGAGCGCAAGCCCGGCCGAGAAATGAGCCCGACCTGGGCGATCGTGGTCGCCGCGGGCGACGGCGCCCGGCTGGGCGCCGACCACCCCAAGGCGTTCGTCCGCCTGGGCGGGCGCCCGCTCCTGGCCCATGCGATCGACCTGCTCGAGGAGCATCCGGCGGTCGACCGGATGGTGCTCGTCGTCCCGGCCGAGTGGGAGGAGCCGGCGACGCTGCTCGCCGACGAGCTCGCGGCGGGGAAGGTGGCGGCCGCCGTGCGCGGTGGAGCGACGCGGGCGCTCTCGGTCGCGGCCGGTCTCGAGGAGGTGGCCGACGACGCCGCGACGATCCTCGTGCACGACGCGGCCCGGCCGTTCGCCTCGCCCGATCTCGTCGACCGCCTGCTCGCGGCGCTGGCCGACCACGACGGTGCGGTGCCCGCCGTACCGCTGCACGACACGGTCAAGCGCGTGAACGCCGGGCGGGTGGTCGAGACGCTCGTTCGCGGCGAGCTGCGCTCGGTGCAGACGCCCCAGGCCTTCCGCGCCGCCGCGCTGCGGCAGGCGTTCGCGGCGCCGGCCGGCGAGGTGCGCGACGCGACCGACTGCGCGTCGCTGGTCGAGGCCGCCGGCTTCACGGTGGCGGCGGTCGAGGGCGATCTGGCCAACGTCAAGATCACTACCGCCGACGACCTGGCCCGCGCCGAGGCGCGGTTCGGATGAGCGCCGGCGACGACCTGCGCGTCGGGATCGGCTTCGACGCGCACGCGTTCGCGGAGGGCCGCCCGCTCGTGCTCGCGGGTGTGCCGATCCCGGCCGAGCGCGGCCTCGAGGGCCACTCCGACGCCGACCTGATCAGCCACGCGGTCACCGACGCGCTCCTCGGCGCCGCCGGCATGGAGGACATCGGCCACCTGTTCCCGTCTGACGACCCGGCGCTGCGCGGCGCCGCGAGCATCGAGCTGCTGCGACAGGCTTGGGCCGCGGTACGCGCCCGCGGCTTCGACCTCGTGAACGTCGACGCGATCGTGATCATGCAGGCGCCGCGCCTGGCCCCGCACCGCGACGCGATGCGGGCCGGGCTCGCGGCCGCGCTCGGCGCCGATGTCGAGCGGGTGACGGTGCGGGCGTCGACCACCGACCACCTCGGCTTCGCCGGCCGCGGCGAGGGCGCCGCCTGCCAGGCCGTCGCATTGCTGCGGAAGACGGCATGACCGCGGCGGTCGTCTCGTTCGACCTGGACGAGACGCTGTGGGACTTCATGCCGATGATGAACGGCTCGCTCGCGGGCACGATCGCCGCTCTCGAGCGGCGCCGGCCCGAGCTCGCCGGGCGGATCACCGTCGACCTCCTGCATGAGCAGCGGTCGGTGGTGGCCCAGGAGCGCGAGGGCTCCTATCTCGAGCTGCGCCTGGAGTCGTTCCGGCGCGTGCTCGCGGCGCACGACGTCCACGATCCCGACCTGCCGGGGTGGATGGTGGACGTGTGGATGGCCGAGCGGCCGGCGGCGGTGCGCCTGCACGACGACGTCGAGCCCGAGCTCGACGCGCTGCAGGCGGCCGGGTGCGTCCTCGGGGCGATCACGAACGGCAACTTCCCGTTCGCGCAGCTCGAGGTGGCGCGGCGGTTCGAGTTCATCGTCCACGCCGAGCAGCTCGGCGCGATGAAGCCGGCCTCGGCGCCGTTCCGGCGGGCCGTCGAGCTCTGCGACGGCGACCCCGCCCGCTGGGTGCACGCGGGCGACGGGCTCGACACCGACGTCGCCGGCGCGCAGGCGTGCGGCATGAAGGCCGTGTGGATCAACCGCGCCGGCCTCGCGCTGCCCGAGGGCTACGCCCCGGACGCCGAGCTGCCCTCCCTGTCCGGGCTTGCGGAGGTCGTCTCCCAGCTCATTGGTGAATAGACGGGGTCAGACCCCGGTTATTCAGGCAGGCGGGCGTGGCCGCCGGAGACCTCGGCCAGGCCGTCGCGCACGAGCGAGACGAGCGCCTCGGCGTCGGCGTGTGCGTCCGGCAGCGATCCGGCGGCGGCGATCGCGCGCAGCAGGTCGGCGCGCCGCTGCCGGAACGAACCCTCGAACCGCGACTGGCGCCGGATCGGCGCGTAGGTCATCCCCCGCGACGGGCAGGCGGACGCGAGCGGACAGATCCCGCAACGCGGCGTGCGCGCGATGCAGACCTCGCGGCCAAGGTCGAACAGGGCCTGGTTCCACTCGTAGGCGCGTCCGGGCGGGGGCGCGAGGTCGGGTGCGCCGAACGCGCGCCCGAGCACGCGCACGGCGTTCGTGTCCGGCGCGGCGATCTGGGCCCCGAAGGCAAAGCACGCAATCGCGGCGGCCGTGTACGGGCCGATCCCGGGCAGCCGCCGCAGCTCCAACGGTTCGCGCGGGAACCCGCCCAGCTCGGTGACGGCGACCGCGCACCGGTGCAGCAGCACCGCCCGCCGGTTGTATCCCAGGCCGCTCCACTCGGTGATGACGTCTGCCGGACTCGCAGCAGCCAGGTCGGCGACGACGGGCCAGCGCTCGATGAACGCCAGGTACCGCGGCACGACCCGCGCCACCTGGGTCTGCTGCAACATGACTTCAGAGACCAGGATCGCATACGGATCACGCGTCTCCCGCCAGGGAAGACTCCGCCCGTTTCCTCCATACCAAGCCAAGACCGCTTCCTGCATCGCCTCGTTGCTCGTCACCGCCATGAGGGCACGCTACCGGCCCGGACGGCTCCCGCTGCGCTCAGTGGACCTGCCCGTCCAACTGACCAGCAGGCAGCTGGTTGGCGGCGAGGATGTCCCCGCGGCCGTTTCGGCGGTAGGCGGGAGCCTGGGGCATGGCGTCGAGGATGCGCTGCACGCTGGGTCGCACCTGTTGCCTGGCCGGGCGGCACGAAGGGATACTGCCGGTACCCCTGTCAACAGGGACTCTCAGGTGCTCGTGCCCGGTGCTTGCTCCCGGGTACGACGTACCTGCCGGAGCGATGAGTGAGCCGGCGTGGATCAGCGAAGGAAGGTGTCGGTCATGCGTGCAGCGATCTATGAGGGGGCGTACTCGATCACGGTCGGCGAGCGCCCCGACCCGGTCATCGAGGCGCCGACCGACGCTGTGGTTCGGGTCGTGCTGGGTTGTGTGTGCGGCTCGGATCTGTGGTATTACCGCGGCGATTCGCCGCATGCGCTTGGTCCGATCGGCCACGAGTTCATCGGTGTCGTCGAAGAGGCTGGGGCGGAGGTGCACGGTGTCTCTCGCGGCGACCTCGTGATCGCCCCGTTCACGTTCTGCGACGGCACCTGCCCGCACTGCCGGGCGGGATGGCCAAGTAACTGCGCCCACGGCGGGTCGGTTTGGAAACCACGGAGTCGACGGCGGTCAGGGCGAGGCGGTGCGCGTCCCGTTCGCGGACACCACCCTGGTTCGCGTACCCGGCTCCGGGCATTCCCACGAGACGCTGCGGTCGCTGGTGACGCTCTCCGACGTCATGTGTACCGGCCACCACGCCGCCGTGAGCGCAGAGGTCAAGTCCGGCGACGTGGTCGCGGTCATCGGCGACGGCGCGGTGGGACTGTGCGCAGTGCTCGCCTCAGCCCGGCTGGGGGCGGAGCGGATCATCGCGCTCAGCCGAAACCCGGCCCGCCAGGCGATCGCCCGCGAGTTCGGCGCCACCGACATCCTCCCCCAGCGCGGCGACGAGGCAAACCAGGCGATCCTGGAGATGACCGCCGGCATCGGGGTCGACGCTGCCCTCGAGTGCGTCGGCATGGGGCAGTCGATGGCGACCGCGTTTGCGATCGCCCGCCCAGGCTCGATCGTGGGCGCGATCGGCGCGCCCCACGACGTCGAGGTGCCCATCGAGTCGGTGATCTTTCGGAACATCGGGCTGCGCGGCGGCGTCTCGCCCGTCCGCCGGTACATCCCGGATCTGCTCGACGACGTCCTGGAAGGCCGCATCAACCCCGGACGCGTGCTCGACTACGAGACGGACATCGACGGCATCCCGGCGGCGTACGAGGCCATGAACGACCGGCGCGCAGTCAAGGCGCTCGTCCGCGTGGGAACGCCGTGAGCGAGGTCATCGTCGTGATCGGAGCGGGGTCGATCGGTCAGGCGATCGCCCGGCGCGTGAGCGCGGGAAAGCAGGTCGTGCTGGCCGACCTGCACCGCGAGAACGCTGATGCTGCGGCGGACGTGATGCGCGACGCCGGCTTCGACGTGAGCGTGGTAACCGTCGATGTGTCGGCGCGCGAGTCGGTGCACGCGCTCGTCGAGGAAGCCACCACGCTCGGCGACGTCACCGGGCTCATCCACGCAGCGGGTGTCTCACCCAGCCAGGCCTCCCCGGCGACCATCCTCGCGGTCGACCTCTACGGCACGGCGCTCGTGCTCGAGGAGGTCGGAAATGTCATCGGGTGCGGTGGCGCTGGGGTGGTGATCGCGTCGCAGTCCGGGCACCGGCTCGGCGCCCTCACCGCCGAGCCAGAACGCCGCGCTGGCGACCACCCCAGCCGACGAGTTGCTGAAGCTCCCCATGCTCCAGCCCGACCAGGTGACCGACCCCTCCACGCCTATCAGCTCGCCAAGCGGGGCAACTCGCTGCGCGTGATGGCCGAGGCCGTTCGGTGGGGCAAGCGCGGCGCCCGGATCAACACGATCAGTCCCGGCATCATCTTCACCCCGCTCGCCAGGGACGAGTTGACCGGCCCTCGCGGTGAGGGATACCGGCGCATGATCGAGCTCTGCCCCGCCGGGCGCGGCGGCACCCCCGACGAGGTCGGAACCGTCGGTGCGCTTCTCATGGGCCCCGACGGCGCGTTCATCACCGGCAGCGACTTCCTCATGGACGGCGGAGTTACCGCGTCCTACTTCTACGGAGAGCTCGCCCCCGGATCCCTCGACGGATAGCAGGCCCGCGTCAGCCGACCGCCCGCAGGCCCGCGGCGGTCGCGGCGGCGGCGAGGACCACGACGAGGAACGGCGCCCGCCGCCATGCGAGGATGGCCGCCACGCCGAGCGCCGGCAGGCGCGCGTCGATCACCAGACGGTGGCCGTCGGCGAGGGTCTGGACGAGGATGAGCGCGGCCAGGAGCGGCACGGCGACCAGGTCGAGCGCCCGGCGCGCCTCGAGCCCGAGCTCGCGGCCGCCTGCCAGCAGCGGGCCGGCGGCCTTGAGCAGGTAGGAGATGCCGGACAGCGCGAAGAGCACTGACCAGCTCATCAGCGCACTCTCCGGGCGACGAGCACGCCGGGCGCGACGCCCGCGAGGGCGGCCACCACCGGCACGCCTGCCGGTGCGACCGGCACCAGCGCGACGGCGATGAGCACTCCCGCGACCGCAGCAACCGGGGCGCCCGGACGGCGCAGCTGCGGCGCGAGCAGGGCGAGAAACGCCGCCGGGAACATCGCGTCGAGCCCGAGCGCGCGCGGGTCGCCGATCCCGCCGCCCAGGAGTGCGCCGACGAGCGTGCCGGCGTTCCAGAAGAGCCAGACGCTCACCCCCGTGGCGAGGAATGCGCGCCGCGACGCGTCCGGGTCGTCCTGTGCCCGTGCCATCGCCGTGGTCTCGTCGATCACGAGGTGTGCGGCCAGGGCGCGGTCGCGCAGCCGCTCGGGGAGGACCGACGTGAGCGAGAGCCCATAGGCGGCGTTGCGAACTGCCAGCATGACCGCCGGGCCCATCGCGGCGAGCGCCCCGCCACCGCCCGCGAGGACGCCGACGAACGCGAACTGCGACGCGCCGGTGAACACGAGCATCGACATCGCGCACGCCTGGGCTGGGCCGAGGCCGCCCGCCCCTGCGAGCACGCCGAACGAGATGCCGTAGACGCCCACCGCGAGGCCGATCCCGACCGCACCGGTGAGGGTGCTGCGCGGCGTGCTCGCGATCGCCATGTCCATGCCGGCCACGATAGCGACATCTCGACGGCTGATTCTGGCGTTCTGCACGGATCGAGCCGCTGAACGTGGCATGATATGCCAATGGATGGCATAGATCGCGCAATCCTCCGCGAGCTCCAGGCCGACGGTCGGCTCACGAACGTCGAGCTGGCCGAGCGTGTCCGGCTCTCGCCCTCGCCGTGCCTGCGCCGCGTGCGCGCGCTCGAGCGCGCCGGCGCGATCCGCGGCTACCACGCCGACATCGACCCGGCAGCCGTCGACCGTGTGTTCGAGGTGACCGTCCATGTCGAGCTGACGCTCAAGGACAGGGCCACCGTCGAGGCGTTCGAGTCGGGCATCGCCGCCTTCGACGAGGTCGTCGAGTGCCGGCGCATGTTCGGCCTCCCCGACTACGTCGTCAGCGTCGCCGTCGCGGACCAGGCCGCTTACGAGGCGTTCTACATGAACAAGCTCGCCGAGCTCCCCGGGCTCGCGCGCGTCAACTCGCAGTTCACGATGAAGGTGGTCAAGCGCGGCGCGATCCCGGTCTGAGATCGGTCACATCCGCGCCCAACGTCGCTCTCACAGGGCCGGATTAGCCTGGGGCGATGGAATCGGCCGGCTCCCCTCGAGACGGGCGGCGCCGCGCGCGCCGCCGCCGGCGGCGCCGGCGCGTCCTCACGCTGACGTCGCTGACGCTGCTCGTCCTGCTCAGCGCCGGTCGTCTACTCGTACGCGACGACGATGATGCAGCCGTCGAGCCTGCCGCTCTGGCCGCGCAGCGTCGAGTGGCTGCGGGCCCATCACGGCAACTGGCTCGTCGACGAGGTCGAGCACTACTACTACAGCTGGAAGGCCCCGTCGCAAGGGCGGGCCGCAGCTGAAGAGCCTGCCGACCGTCGGGGTGAGCACCGCTCCGGCGGTCACCGCGCACAGCAGGACCACTCGCACGACCACGCGCCGCCGCGGGTGCCGCTGGTCCTTCGCCCACCCGCTGCCCGGCGAGGGCATCTGGCGGGGCACCGGGCCGCGTCGTACGCGGCCGCCCGCCGGTGCTCGTGACGACGTTCCGCACCGAGGTCGACTACCCGCGGATCGTCGCCTACGCGGCGTGGTTCGACCACACGCGCACGGCGGTCGCCTGGTACCCGGGCCGCTACGAGCCTCCGAGCCGCTCCCGTGCGCGGGCCGATGTCGGTGCCGATCGACCAGCGCTGGCGGCTGCTCGCGACGTTCAACGGCGGCTTCATCTACACCGACGGCAACAACGGGTCGTCGATCGGCGGCCGGCAGTACGAGCCGCTCAAGGCAGGCCTCGCCACCCTGGTCGCCTACCGCGACGGCCGCGTCGACGTGAAGACGTGGCAGGGCGGGCCGGTCGCCGGGCCGCAGATCGCCTTCGCCCGCCAGAGCCTGCCGCTGATCATCGACCACGGCCGCCTCAACCCGGCCCTGAACGACAGCTCGCAGTGGGGCTACACGCTCGGCAACGCGGTCCGCGTCTGGCGTACCGGCGTCGGGATCGACCGGCACGGCAACCTGATCTACGCCGCGGCGGACTACCAGACGGTCGTGACGCTCGCGCAGATCCTGCAGCGGGCCGGCGCCGTGCGCGCGATGCAGCTCGACATCAACCCGGAGTGGCCGACGCTGATCACCTACACCCACCACGGCGGCCTCGGCCCGGTCAGGGTCGTGCCCAACTACCAGCAGCCGCCGACCCGCTACCTCGTCCCGGACGACCGCGACTTCTTCGCCGTGTACCGGCGGCTGCCGGGCCCGGTCACCGTGCCGTTCCATTGAGGCGGGCACCGGGCTGAGCGCGGTCGGGGCGGCGGGATAGGCTAGGCGCCGACCACGTCGAGAGGGTGTTCTTCGGTGCCCGACATTGCCGCAACGAGCTGCGACGAGGGCGCTGCCTTCAGCCGCCGGCGCCTGTTCGAGGCGGCAGGGTGTGTGGTCGCGGCCAGCGCGCTGGCGGCCTGCGGCTCGTCCGGACCCGCAGCGGGGGCCGGCGCGGCGACGGTGCCGCGGCGCGGCGGCACTTCCGGCTTGCCGTCACGGGGGGCGGTTCGGGCGACATCATGGATGCCCAGGCGATCATCACGAAGCCTGACCAGGCCCGGTTGATGACCGCGTTCGAAACGCTGCTCGAATACGACGAGAGCTTCGTGGTGCGCGACACGGGCCTCGCGGAGCGCGTCACCCAGGATTCGCCGAGGCAGTGGACGATCGAGCTGCGCAGGGGGATCGAGTTCCAGAACGGAAAGACGCTCGAGGCGCAGGACGTCGTCTACTCGCTGCGGAGGATCATCGACCCGAAGCAGGGGCTCCCGGGCGCCGCGGGCCTCTCGGCGCTCACCGCCGGTGGGATCAAGGCCATGGACGCGCATACGGTCAGGTTGTCGCTGACACGCCCCAGCTCGATCATCGCCGATCAGCTGGCCCAGTTCTACAACGCCATCGTGCCGGTCGGCTACTCCCGGTGGCCTGCTCCCGCAACACGGCACGGGCGGCTACGTCCTGAAGCGCTTCGCGCCCGGACAGCAGAGCGAACATGAACGCTTCGCTGACTGCTGGCGCCATCCCGCGCCCTGGTTCGACCGGGTCACGATCACGGACTTCCCCTCTCCCACCGCGCAGGTGAACGCGCTGCTCGGTGGTCAGGTGGATGCGATGACCGACATCCCGTACGCACAGGTGCCGGCGGCCAGGATGAGCGGCCTGAACGTCCTCGTCTCGCCGACGGGCGGCTGGCTGCCGCTCTGCATGGCGATCGATCTGCGGCCGTTCACCGACTCCAGGACGCGCCAGGCGATGCGGCTCGTGGTCGACCGTGCGGCGATGGTGGAGCAGGTCCTGTCCGGATACGGCAGGATCGCGAACGATCTCTTCTCACCGTTCGACCCCGGGTTCGATCGTGAGCTGCCTCAGCGGAGCCAGGACGTCGAGCAGGCGCGATCGCTGCTGCGGGCCGCCGGAATGTCGGGATCGGTCGATCTGCACACGACCAACGCGGCCGCCGGCATGGTGGACATCGCGACGGTGTTCGCGAACCAGGTGAACGCGGCGAATGTCGGGATCACCGTCAATGTCCGCGATGACCCCGACTTCTACGGCAACCTCTATCTCAAGCTCCCGTTCTCGGCGGACTTCTGGGGAACACGCAGCTATCTGTCCCAGGTTGCAGACAGCATGCTGCCGACGTCGCCGGAGAACGAGACGCATTGGCCGTCTGCGACCGGCCCGGGCGCTGCGTACCTGAGCCTGTACGACCAAGCGCTGGCGGAGAGCGATCCGGCGAAGCGCGACGACGTCATCCATGCGATGCAGCGGCTCGAGTACGACCTTGGCGGCTACATCATCCCGTTCTACAACGATCACGTCGATGCCCACACCCCTCGAGTGCATGGGCTTGCGCCGAACAAGGGCCCGCTCAACCTCGATGCCTACGGAAACGGGTACAGGACGATCTGGTTCGAGTAGGTGTCGAGCGCCCGGTACGCGGTCACTCCGGCGGAGAGGGCTCGATCAGGCCGAGCGCCGTCGCGCGCGCAACCGCATCGGCGCGGCTGTTGACGCCGAGCTTGCGATACAGCACGCGCGTGTGCGACCGAACGGTGTTCGGCGACAGGAACAGCTGGTCGCTGATCTCGCGCGCCGAGAGACGGCTGGGGAGCAGCCGCAGCACCGCGAGCTCGGCCGCGCTCGGTGTCGCGAGCAGGTGGCCGCCGTCGAGCCTGGCGGTTGCTTCTCGCAGTTCGCACTCCAGATCTCGGGCGAGCGCGTCGATCCGTCCGACATCGGGGAGCGCGACGATCTCGGCCCGGACGAGGTCGAGCACGACCCGTACCCGCTCGAGCCGGCCGCGGCGGCAGCGCGCCTGCACGAGCAGAAGGGCCAGCCACGCATGGTGCATCGTCGGCACGTCGTCAGTGAAGAACCTCTCCGCGTACGCGAACTCGCGCTCGGCGTCGTCGATCCGGCCCTCCGCCATCAGCACCTTGCCGAGCGCGACCGATGCGTTGGCTCCAAGCCATGTCCGGCTGTTCCCGACGCGGCCGACGATGCGTTTGGCCGTCTCCGCGTGCTCTCGAGCATGCCTGAGGTGCCCCTGATCAGCGTCCACGAGCGCAAGCGTCGAGCGGGCGAATGCGTGGCCCGGCGGGCGACGCGCGATGTCGGGGTGCTCGATGGCGCGCGTCGCCGCCGCCCTGGCCTCCTCCTCGTCCCCGGCGAAGTAGAGGGCTCGTGCGTGTGCGCCGAGCGCGGCGACAAGCGCCTCGTCGCCCCCGGTCATCGCCAGCTCGACGGCATGGCGACCGTGCTCGACCGCCGCCCCGACGCCTCCGTCCACCATGGCTGCGCGGACCATCGCCGTTTGGGCCGCCACGTAGGCCCGGCGCTCGCGCGGGTGTGTCGCGCTCGCACCGTCGGCAATCTGCAGGTAGCGGCGCACATCGATCGTGCCTCGGCCGATGACGAGCGCGGACGTCGCTCCCGCCACCGCCAGCTCCCGATGGTCGACCAGGACGTCGTCGGGCAGCGCCCGGACGAGGCGCAGCACCGTCCGCGCCCCGCCGCTTCGAAACAGCGCGAGCTGCATGTCGGAGAGGATGCCGGCCACCAACCGGTGGTCTCCGGCTGCGGACGCATGCTCGATCGCGTCGGCGGGCATCCGTTGCGACTGGCACCACTCAGCCGCCCGGCGATGGATCCGCGCGGCAGCGCCGGGGTCCGTGGATGCAAGCCGCAGCCTCGCGAACTCAGCCACCAGAGAGTGCACGTGGTACCAGCCGTGCTCGAGCGGGATGACAAGGAGGTTCGAGGACGCGAGCAGCGCGATCAGCGCCGCGGAATCCGATCGCTCCAGCACGGCGTCGCACAGGTCCGGGGTGAAGCGCCCGAGCACCGACACCTGCAGGAGGAACTCCCTGGCATCGGGGGCGAGCGAGTCGAACACCTCGTCGCTCAGGTAGTCGGCAACGAACTGATGCCCGGCGCCGAACTCGTGCGCAGCACGCTGCGGATCGGCGACTGATCGCAACCAGAGCGAGGCGAGGACGAGCGCCGCCGGCCAGCCCTCGGTTCGCTCGCGCAGGAGATCGACCTCGACGGCGTCGAGACTGGAGAGCCCGGCGCGGTCGACGATCAGCTCGCGCGCCTCAGCGGCGGTGAATGCGAGGTCGGCGGCCCGAATCTCGACAAGCGCGCCGTTGGCGCGGAGTCGTGACAGTCGCAGGCCTGGGTCGGCACGGCTGATCGCAATGATGCGTGCGTGCGGCGGGAGGTGCGCCACGGCGTAGTCGATCGATGCCAGGCAGTCGCGATCGGTCACCAGGTGGAGGTCGTCCAGCACGATCACGAGCTCCGCTCCGTAGGCCGTGATGCCGTTCATCAGCTCGTCGATGTACGCCTCGGGGGATGCGCCGGCAACGCGAAGGCGTTGAAGTGCGCCGCGGCCCAGGCCCTCGCGGATGCGGTCGACGGCCGTCGACACATACATCCACAGGCGATCCGGGTCGTTGTCGCGGCCGTCGAGCGTGACCCAGGCGACCGCTGCCCCCCGTTGCCCGCACCAGACGCGCACGGCCGTCGTCTTCCCAAATCCGGGCGGCGCCGCGACGAGCGTGAGGGGGACGCCGGTCGCCGCGTCCAGCATGCGTGCGCTGCACGGCCGCTCGATGGTGCCCGACGGCGCCCTCGGTGGCGTCAGCTTCGACTCTGCCAGGAACGGGTGCACCCGCATGGAGCCATCCTGGGTTTCGGTTCGCAACTCGCGCACTCCTTCCCGAGAGCGTACCGATGTCCTCGGGACGCTTCTGGGGGCGTTCGTGTTCACCTAGGTGATCTCGGGCCGGCGCGGCTCCGGCGAGGACTCTTCGTGGGATCGTCGGCTCGTGCCAAGTCGTCAGTATCGCCTCGTCGTCGAGGGTGAGCTCGGGGCCCGCGCCGCCCACGCGTTCCACGGCATGACCGTGAGCAGGGCGAGCGGGACGACCGTTCTCGTCGGAGTCGTGCGAGATCAGGCGGAGCTCCAGGGCCATATCGGCCGGATCGCCGACATGGGACTGACCCTGATCAGCGCCACAGCCGTCGAGGAGGGCGCGGACCGGTGAGGGCCGACACTCGCGAGCATGCCGCGACGGCTCTCACCGACCGCGCCCTGGGCGCCAACGGTCTGGACATCGCGGCCGGGGTCAACCGGGGGGCGGCAGGGCTGCGAGCGGCCGAGCACCACCTGTTCGTCCTCGACGGGGACGGGCGGATCGTGTATGCGACCGGCCCATCGTTCGCGCACGGTGGAGTGGTCGGCCGTCCGCTCGAGACTGCGCTCGAGCACGAGGTGAGACCGGCGGCGCTGCGCAAGTGTCGCGAAGCGCTGCGCGGTCACCCTGTGACGGTCACGGTCGAGTCGCGCGACCGGCGCGCCCGCTGGTCGGTAGCGGCGTTGCCGGTCATGGGCCAGGCCGACGAGGTGCTCGCCGCGACGGTGGTGTTTCGGAAGGCTTCTGCGCAGGGTGGCGGGCCGGATCAGACGGTGCCCGTGGTCGTCGACGTGCGTCGCCGGGCGCTGCTTCGGCGGATCAGGGATGCGAGGGCGCCCCTGCTCGTGGTCCGCGCGCCGGCCGGCTACGGGAAATCGACCCTGCTGCGGCAGTGGGATGACGACGACCCGCGCCCGTTCGCATGGGTGCGTCTGTCGGATGCCGACAACGACCGCGACCTCCTCGTGTCGTCGATCGCCTCGGCGATGGTGGCAGCGACGCTTCGTGAGCAGGGCGCAAGACGCCGCCGGCGGATCGCCGACTTCGACCTGGAATCGATCCTCGCCGCCGCCGAGAGGGAGCCCATCGTCCTCATCCTCGACGACGCCCAGAATCTTCGCTCCCGGCACGCGTTCGCGGTGCTCGAGCACCTGGCGGATCGTTTCCCGCACGGATCGCAGATGGCGCTTTCGTCGCGCCGGGAACCGGATCTTCCGTTTGGGAGGCTCATTGCCCAGGGCCGAATGGTGGAGCTCGGGGCAGCCGACCTGGCGATGTCGTCCGCCGAGGGGAGGATGGTCCTCGAGAACGCCGGTCTGCGGCTCGGCGACGCCGACGCCGAGCGGATCGTCCGGCGCACGGAGGGCTGCCCGCTCGCATTGCGGTTGGCGGTGGCCGCTCGCGAGAACGATCTCGCGCGCTGGCTTCGTGACGAGTTCGTCAGCTCGCTCGCACCGGAGGACGCCGAGTTCCTGACGAAGGTCGCCGGCCTGGGAGCCCTGAACGCCGACCTCTGCGGCGCCGTTCTCGAGCAGCCAGAGTCCGGCCGCATCCTGCGCAGGCTCGCGTGTGAGAACACCCTGGTCATGCCGGCCGACGACACGGGGGACTGGTATCGCGTCCACGGCCTCCTCGAGGAGCTCATGCAACGGGAGCTGTCACGCGTCGATCCGGAAGGCATGTCCCGGATCCATGCCCGAGCCAGCGCATGGTGGGAGTCAAGGGGCTCGTGGCGGGAAGCGGTGCGCTTCGCTCACACGAGCGGTGACACGGATCGGGCCGCCGCGCTGATGATCGGCCGGATACCCGAAACCGTCTTCACCTCGAGCCGGTCGCTGGGCGATCTGCTCGATCGGTTCGACGACTGGCAGATCCGGTCCCACAGGGGGCTCGCCGTCGCCAAAGCATGGACGATGCTCGCGGCCTCGGACGCATACGGCTCGGCGACATGGACCGCCGTCGCAGAAGCCGCCCCGGAGCCGACCGGCACCCAGGGTGCGCGCGATCAGACCCAGATGGCGCTGCACCTCCTGAGAGCCATGCGTCCCCCGGACGGCTGCGAAGGGATGCGATATGAGGCATCGCGTGCCTGTGAGCTCGCCCCCTCGACCGGGCCGTGGGCGGGGCTCTGCAGCTACGTCGCTGCGATGGCCGCGTATGTGTCCGGCGAGAACGGCGTCAGCATGCAGCACCTGGAACGGGCACGGCTCATGGCAGGGACGCTGCCGCCGGCGCTGTGCGGGCTCGTCTCCGCGCAGGTCGCGCTGATCGCCACCGAGACGAACGATCGGCGGACCGAGCGCGAGATTGTCGCAGACGCAGCGGCCACGATCGCAGCCGGCGGCCTCGCCGACGAGCCCCACCTGGCGATGATCGACGCTCTGGCAGCGCTCGTCCATGCCCGATCGGGCAACGAGTCGGCGGCTCGGCTCCGTCGCCAGACCGCGATCCAGAAGGCCGACGCAGAGCCCGGCAGCGTCCCGTGGCTGACCGCAGTCTTGAGGACGGTCCTTGCACGCACCGCGCTGCACCTCGGGGATGGAGCGCAAGCCCGGGCCCTGCTGGACGACGCCAGGATGACGTGGCGATCCGGTCTCGCCGACGGCGCCGGTCTGCGCGCCCAGCTCGACTCGATGGAGTCAACGCTCGATTCCTTCCCGATCGCAATCGCCGAGGGCGGCGGCCACCTGACACCGGCAGAGCTGCGGGTGCTGCGCTTCCTCACGACCCACCTGAGCTTCCGCGAGATCGGCACGCAGCTCTACCTGTCGCGACACACCGTGAAGACCGAGGCCATCTCGGCATACCGCAAGCTGGGTGTCACGAGCCGGTCAGACGCGGTGGCGCGCGCAACGGAGCTCGGCCTTCTCTAGGTGCCCGCGCCGATGCCCGCAACACGGCCTGACCAGGTGTGACCGTCAGCTCTTCACGCCGCTCCACGTGGCATCGGTGCCGCTGCTGAACTCCGACACGGCCGCGTCGAGCGTCGCGAAGAAGTGGGCCGGGTCGATGGTCTGCGTCAGCTCGTAGCGGTCGATCTTCCGCCGCACAGGGTCCTTCATCTCGGCGAAGACAAGCGACACGCCCTGCGCGTTGATCGCCTCGTCGAGATCCTTCAGCATGTCGGCTGCAGTCGTATCGACGTCGGTGATCGGCTCCGCTGCGACGACGATCCATCTCGGCGGCGGCGAGGCCGCTGCGATGCGCAGGATCTGATCCCTGAACGTGCGGCTGTTGGCGAAGAACAGTGGCCCGTCGAACCGGAAGATCACGAGCCCGGGCAGCTGCTCGGCGTCGGGATGGTTGTGCACGTCGTGGAAGCCGGGCAGGCCGGGTACGCGTCCGAGCACGGTCTGGTACGGCCACCACGCCCGGCGAAACACGTTCGCGATCGAGAGCAGCACGGCCACGACGATGCCGGGAAGCACGCCGAGCAGCGCGACGCCGGCGAAGGCGCCGATCGAGATCACCCAGTCGGGGCGGCTCTGATTCCAGAGGCGCACGGTGCCGGGGATGTCCGCGAGCGAGAGCGATGCCATGATCACGATCGCGGCCAGCGTGGGCTGCGGCAGGTCGCGGAGCAGGCCCGGCACGAGCACGAGCATCAGCGTGATCAGCGCAGCGCCGACCAGGCCCGTCACCTGGGTCTTTGCGCCGGCCTGCTCCGCCACCGCGGTGCGCGAGCCACTCGTGCTCACGGGGAAGCCCTGGAAGAACCCGGCGGCGATGTTCGCGGTGCCGATGCCGATCATCTCCCCGCTGGCATCGAGCTCGTCGCCGCTGCGCTCGGCGAATGCCGAGGCCGTCGCGATCGTATCGGCGAGCGAGACGAGGGCGATCCCGGCCGCCCCGCCCACCAGCACCGCGAGGTCGGACACATGGACGCGCGGAAGCGTCAGGGGTGGGAAGCCCTGCGGCAGCGTGCCCACCAGATCCACTCCGTGCTGTGACAGCGAGAAGACGCTCGCCGCGGCGATGGACACCACGACCGCAACCAGGACGGCGGGTACCTTCGGCAGCACCCGCCCGAGCACGGCGATCACCGCCAGGCCGACCAGGCCGATCGCGAGCGCGGCCCCGACCGTCTCGCCGTTCGCGACCCCGTGCACGAACGCGCGCGCCTCGGCGATGAACCCGTCGGCGTCGGTCGAGAACCCGAACAGCTTGGGCAGCTGGCCCACCAGAATCGTGACCGCAAGCCCGTTCATGTAGCCGATCATGGTCGGTTTCGAGAGCAGGTCGGCGATGAAGCCGAGCCGGGCGACGCCGCCCACGACCATGAAGGCACCGACCAGCAGCGCGAGCATGGACGCCAGCGCGATCGCGCGCGCCGGATCCCCGTTCGCCCCCAGGAGCGGCAGGAGCGTTGCAGCGATCATCGGCCCCAGGGACGAGTCCGGGCCGAGCACGAGGATCTTCGACGGTCCCAATGCGGCGTATCCGAGCAGGCACATGATGGACGTGTACAGGCCGGTGATCGCAGGCAGCCCGGCGAGCTCTGCATACGCCATGCCCTGCGGTACCAGGAGCGCCGTCAGCACGAGGCCGGCGACGATGTCCTGCGGCAGCCACGCCCGCCGGTAGCCCCCGAGCATCCGCAAGCCGGGCACGGCGGACCTCGATACGTCTCGGGGCGCATGCATGGCGCCAGTCTTCAGGCCGGCCACCGGCGGCGCCTCACGCACATCGCGTGATCGTGTGCGGCACTTTCGTCCGCTTCGAGTGATGGGAAGCGTGGCGGGGCGCTGCACACTTGCGTCATGGTGCGACCCGAGGCGGCTTCGCGGTGGCGTGAGGATCCGGTGCAGCAGCGGACGTGCGAGGTGCGGTGGATCCGCCAGGGGAGTGTCGAGCCGAGCGTCGCCCGGTGGTTCGGACGGTTCTCACCCGTGGTGGAGAACCGCGACGACGACTACCTCGTAAACCCGCGGCTGACAGGGCTCTCGGTGAAGATTCGCGGCCAGGCGAGCTTCGAGGTGAAGCTCTTCCGCGGCGTGGCCGGTCCCCTCGAGATCGGCGGCCGCGCGGCCGGCGTGATCGGATCGTGGCTGAAGCTCTCGCTTCCGCTGGACGGGGCCGCGGAGTGGCTGCCCGGTGTCGAAGCCGGCGACTGGCAGCGGGTCCACAAGCAGCGGCGGATCAGCTACCTGCCGGCCGGAGAGCCGCCGCAGTCGTCGGGGGAGACATGCTCGGTCGAGCTGACCGACGTGGAGACGCTCGGAGACGCCTGGTGGACGCTCGCGCTCGAGGCCGGCGGCCGCGACCCGTTGACGGCGATCCGGAGGACCGCGGCGACCGTCTTCGCCCAGCCGCTCCCGATCGAGCCGCCCGCTCGGCGTCGACGAGGTCACGTCGTACGCCGAGTGGATCCGGTGCATCGACCCGAAACGTCTCGTCTGAGGCGCTGCGAGCGATCAGGTCAGAAGAGGGTGGGGACGTGCTTCAGCGGTAGCTGCGGGTCCTGGTAGCCCTGGGGCTTCTGGCGCCGGGGGAGCTTGATGTCCCGGGGTGCGAGGGGCTCGTACGGGACGACGCTCAGCAGGTGGCTGATGATGTTCAGCCGGCCGCGCTTCTTGTCGCTCGTGTCGGCGACGAACCATGGCGCCCACGACGTGTCCGTCGTACGCAGCATCTCGTCGCGGGCGCGCGAGTAGTCGAACCAGCGGCCGTAGGACTTCAGGTCCATGCCGGACAGCTTCCAGATCTTGCGTGGGTCGTCGATCCGGCTCTCGAGGCGGCGCGTCTGCTCCTCGGGGCTGACATCCAGCCAGTACTTGACGAGCAGGATGCCGGAATCCACCATCGCTCGCTCGAAATCGGGCACCAGCTCGAGGAACCGGGTGGTCTGCTCCGGTGTGCAGAACCCCATCACGCGTTCCACGCCGGCGCGGTTGTACCAGCTGCGGTCGAAGATGACGACCTCGCCGGCGGCGGGGAAGTGCGACACGTAGCGCTGCACGTACATCTGGGACTTCTCCCGATCGGTCGGTGCAGGCAGCGCCACCACCCGGAACACGCGCGGGCTGACCCGCTCGGTGATGCGCTTGATCGTCCCGCCCTTGCCCGCCGTGTCGCGCCCCTCGAACACGATGCAGGTCTTCGCGCCCGAGGACTTCACCCACTCCTGCATGGCCACCAGCTCGCCGTGCAGCCGCCGCATCTCGCGCTCGTACGGCTTGCGCTTCATCTTCGCCGTCGGGCCGGCGGCGGGTTCCTCAGATGCCGCGTGCTGCTCGGCCGCCGCACCCTTGTGGTGGTGTTTGGGCTTCTTCTTCGGCTTCGCGGACATGCTCATTTGTCGCTGCGAACGGTCACCGCACGCCTCATCCCGCCCGCATGAACCGGCCCGAGCTACAGGCGGTTCGTCCCGATGGCGCTACGCTGTCGCGGCGCCGGAGCGCCAGTATTCCCGGTCGCACGCACTGCGACGCCGCACCACGGAGTCGAGGAGCGTCGTCCCGTCAACCGAAGCAGGAGGCTTGAGATGGCAGAACTGGTTGCAATCGGGTATCCCGATCAGGGCACCGCCGAGGCGGCCCGAAACGTTGTGCAGTCGCTCGAGGCAGATCTCGTGATCCAGGCCGATCAGGTCGCGGCGATCTCACGCGACCCCGACGGCAAGTACCACGTCACCACGACTCACGGCGGCACGTCCGCCGGCGAGGGCGCGTGGTGGGGCGGGTTCTGGGGAATGCTCTTCGGGCTGCTGTTCTTCATCCCGTTTGCCGGCCTGGCGATCGGGGCGGGGTTCGGTGCGCTCTTCGGCCACCTGGGCAAGAACGCAATCGACAAGCAGTTCCAGGAGCAGGTCCGGGACCAGGTGAAGCCGGGAACGTCGGCCCTGTTCATGGTGATCGAGAAGGCCACCCCGGACAAGGCGATTGCGTCGCTGAGCCAGTTTGGCGGGACGGTCATCAAGACGTCTCTGTCGGACGAGGACACCGCGAAGCTGCAGGAGGCGCTCAACCCGAAGCAGGTCGTCAGCACCTGAGGCGTTGACGGCGTCTGACCACGCACCCGGCTCCCGCCACGTCTGCAGCACCGATGTGGCGGGAGTCGGCGTGACGCGGGACGGTGGGGCGCTGAATGGCTGAGGCCGCGACGACGAGCGTTCCTGAGGAGGCTTCGGGCAGTCCGCGGCTCGCGATCCTGCTGGCGATGGCGATGTTCGTGCTCGTCGTCGACACGTCGCTGATGAACGTGTCGATCTCGGCGGTGGTCCACGATCTCGACACGACGGTGAGCGGCGTCCAGTCGGCGATCGCGCTCGAGGCGCTGGTGTCGGCCGCGTTCATCCTGATCGGCAGCAAGGTCGGCGACCTGATCGGCCGCAAGCGGGCGTACGTGCTCGGGCCTGCTCGGCTACGCCGTCGGCGCGCTGTCGATGGCGCTCGCGCAGAGCCTGACCGCGATCATCATCTTCTGGGCGATCATCGGCGGGCTCGGGGCGTCGCTGCTGCTGCCGGCGATGCAGTCGCTCATCCACGGCAACTTCGAGGGTGCCGCGCAGAAGCAGGCCTACGCGCTGGTCGGCGCCGCGGCCGCGATCGCCGCCGCGGTCGGACCGCTGCTCGGCGGGTTCATCACGACCTACCTGTCGTGGCGGATCGCGTTCCTGCTCGAGGACGTCGTCATCGCGATCGTGCTGTCGGGCATCAAGCTGGTGCGCGACGTGCCGTACACCGGGACCGCGGCACGTCGACGTCGTCGGCGCGGTGCTGTCGGTCGTCGGGCATGGGCGGCATCGTGCTCGGCATCCTCGTGTGGCAGGAGGGCGGCGAAGCGGTCGTCGCGCTGCTCGCGATCGGCGCGACCGCGATGGCCGGGCTCGTGCTGGTGGCTCGTGCGGCGCAAGCGCCAGGGCAAGCCGACGCTGATCGACCCCGACCTGTTCAAGTCCAAGCTCTTCCGGTTCGGGATCTCCGGGCAGATGCTCCAGCAGATCGCGCTCGGCGGCACGATGATCGCGCTGCCGATCTACCTGCAGATGGTGCTCGAGTACAACGCGATGCAGGCGGGCCTGTCGCTCGCGCCGCTGTCGCTCAGCATGTTCGCGACGGCGCTGCTCGCCGGGAAGAAGGCAGGGACGCGGCGCCCGAGCAGCATCATCCGCGCCGGGTTCGCGCTGCTGACGCGTCGGCATGGCTGATGCTCCTCCCGATCGTGCCCGCGGGCCGACTCGGGCTGGTACCTCGTCGTCCCGCTCGATCATCGCCGGCTCCGGGCTCGGGCTGCTCGTGTCGCAGCTCAACAACTACACGCTGTCGCCGATCTCGGAGGAGCGGGTGAGCGAGGCGGCCGGCGTCAACTCGGCCGGCGGGTCGTTCGGGCTCTCGTTCGGGCTGGCGTTCGCCGGCGCGATCATGCTGGCCACGCTCTCGTTCACCTTCACCAACATGGCGCGACGACAGCACCGTGCTGCCGCCGGCCGCAGCAGCAGCAGGTCGCCAAGGCGCTCGAGCACGACGCCGAGGTGATGAGCAACACCCAGCTCGAGCAGCAGCTCGCCGGCCAGCCCGCAGGCGATCCAGGCCGAGATCATCCGCATCAACACCGACGCACGGCCATCGCGCTGCAGGTCGCGCTGCTCGTGCCGATCCTCGCCGGCGCTGCTCGGACTGCTCAACTCGTTCCGGATGATGCGCCTGCCCGACCCGAAGCCCTCGGGGCCGCTCGAGGGCGTCGTCCTCGGCTGAAGCGGCTAGCGGCGGCTGCCCCGGCGCTGCGGCCAGCTGCGCCTCGACGGCGCGCGGTCGACGTTGCCGTGGACGTGGTCGGCGCCGATCGACGGTCGACGACGCCGTCGGCCTCGAGGCACCGCGAGCACGCTGCGGCTTGACCCGGGCCAGGCGCAGAGCGATGCCGTCGGCGTCGGCTCAGCTCGACGAGCTCGCGTCAGCTTGGTCGGCGCCCTGGGAGTCGATGAAGTTCGACCCCCTCGAGGTCGAGCACGAGCGCATGCAGGCCGCCCGCGTCGATCAGCCCGCGGACGCGGTCCTCGAGCGCCTCGGCGGTGGCGAAGAAGAGCCCGCCGTCGAGGCGGAGCACGGCGACACCGGGGAAGGTCTCGTCGCCGGGGTGCTCGTCGAGGTCGCGGAACACCTGGGTGCCGGCCTCGCGGCCGAGCAGCGGCATCGGCGGCCTGGTCGCGACGTAGACGAGCCAGCCCAGCGAGAGCACGACACCGATCACGACGCCGGCGAGCACGCCCGCGGAGAGGACGCCGACGATCGCCGCCACCGCGATCCAGAAGTCGAACCGGGTGACCCGGTACAGCCGCCGCAGCTCGGCGACGTCGATCATGCCGAACACGACCGCGTCGATGATGACCGCGCCGAGGACGGCCTTCGGGAGGTGCGAGAACAGCGGGGCGAGCACGAGCAGCGTCGCGAGGACGAGCGCCCCGGTGACCAGCGACGCGACCGGCGTCCGCGCGCCGGCCGACTCGTTCAGCGAGCTGGCCGAGAGGCTCGTCGAGACGGGCATGCCCTGGAACACGCCGGCGCCGACGTTCGCCATGCCCTGGGCGACCGACTCCTGGTTCACGTCGATGCGGTAGCGGTGCCGAGCCGCGAACGCCCGGGCGTCGCCGGCGGTCTGGGAGAACCCGATCAGGAGCAGCGCGACCGCGGCGATCCCGATCGTCGCGTAGTGGCTGCTGCACGAGCGCGAGATCCGGCAGCTGCGGGGGCGGGCAGCCCACGCGGCACGTCGCCGACGAGCGCGACGCCGTGCGCGCCGAGGTCGAACAGCGCGCGAGGCGAGCAGCCCGCCGGCGACGAGCACGAGCGCGCCCGGGAACCGTCGGCGCCACGAACCGCAGGCCGAGGATCACGCCGAGCGAGACGACCCCGACCAGCGAGCGTCGTCCAGTGGATGTCGTCGAGCGACCGAGCCAGTGCGAGCTCGCGCCAGGCGCTGTCTCCCTCGCGATGACGTGCCGGTGAGCTTCGGCAGCTCGCCGATGACCACGTCGATCGCGGCGCCGGCCAGGAATCCGGTGATCACCGCCTTCGAGAGGAACTGCGCCAGCCACCCCATCCGGAACACGCGCGAGCAGCAGGAACAGGACCCCGGTCGCAAGCGTGATCGCGGCGACCAGCTGCGCCGCCTGCGCCCCGCCGAGCCCGGTCACGAGCACGGCGCCGCCCGCGACCGCCGCGAGCGACGAGCTCGGGCCGGTCGAGATGTGGCGCGACGTGCAGAAGAGCGCGTAGATGAGCGCGCCCGCCGCCGCCGCGTACAGCCCGTTCTGGAGCGGCACTCCGGCGATGCCCGCGTAGCCGAGGTTCTTCGGCACGACCAGCGCCGTCACGGCGACGCCCGCCGTCACGTCGCCGCGCAGCCACCGGCGGTCGTACCGGGGGAGCCACCCCACCGCCGGGACGAATCGTGCGAGCCGCGACGGGCTCGGATGCGGGGTCGACGCCGCCAAGGCGGCCGATCCTCTCAGCCGCTCGTCGGCGGCGCGTCACCCGGTCGGGAGTAGGTAGGAGCGGGGAATCCCCGCGGAAGGTCATCCTGATCGGACGACGGGCCGCTCTGTGCCTCCCGATACGGTCGCGGCACATAGGCGAACGAAGCGGAGGGTCATCATGAACCGGAGTGCGTGGAGTGGGTGGGTCGGCTTTGCCGGCTGGCTGATGCTCATCATCGGGTCGATCGATGCGTTCGAGGGCTTGATCGCCATCATCAGGGGCCAGTACTACGTATTCGCGTCACAGTCGGTCATCGTGTTCAACGTGAAGACCTGGGGTTGGGTCACCCTTATCTGGGGCATCATCGTCGCCCTGAGCGGCCTCGGCCTGCTCTCCGCGGCAGGCTGGGCGCGCTGGATGGGAATTGTCATCGGCAGCCTCAGCTTCATCGTGCAGCTGGGCTTCCTCGGCAGCTCGCCGACCCCGCTGTGGGGGCTCACCGTGTTGGGGCTGACCCTCGTGGTGCTCTACGCCCTCATCGTCCGCTGGGATGAGGCCACCGCAGGTCGGTAGCGCGAGCGCCGTACCGTCCGCCCGCGCCGGTCGCTACGGCCGGCGCGGCGCGAACGGGCGCATCTCGATGCTGCCGCGGGTGAGGTGAACGGCCGTCGAGGTCGGGACCTCGCTCCATGCACCGGGCAGCGTCCCCAGCGGTTCGCTCATCACCGCGTGCGCGTCGCCGGGGATCAGCCGGAGATCCTCGAAGTCCGGATGCAGCTGCTCGAGGGTCTCGATGTCGTTGCTGTGGTAGAGCGACCGCGGAATCGACGCGCTCGCGTAGCGCGCGGCGACGAATGCGTCCGGAGTGAGCACGCCGACGGTCATCTGCATCGCGTCCTCGACTCCGGCCGCAGCGGCGGTGGTCTCGATGAACCCCACCATCCGCTCGAGCGCGCCCTGCGGATCGTCCCGCAAGGCCGAAGGTGAGCGCGAGGTGGAACATGTGCTCGGAGTCGGTGCTGCCCACGATCTGCGGGTACAGATCCGGGTCGATGGTGAGCACGACCTCGCGCTTGATGCGGTGGAAGTCCCGGACGAAGCCGTTGTGGACGAACAGCGTGTCGCCGTGCCGGAACGGATGGCAGTTGGACTGCTGCACGGGAGAGCCGATCGCCGCCCGTACGTGCGCGATGAAGGCCCCCGACTCGAGCGTCTGGGCGATCTCACGCAGGTTCTCGTCGTTCCACGCCGGCTCGGTCGAGCGGTATCGAGACGGCTCGCGAGCGTCCGGCGCGAACCAGCCCAGGCCGAACCCGTCGCCGTTCACCGGCTCGGCCCCCTGACTCGAGTCGAGGCTCTGATGGACGATCGTGTTGGCGTCCTCGCGAAACATCACGAGCCCGACCTTGATCGGGCTTCCGAGGTATGCCATCCACCTGCACATCGCGAGACCCCTCCTGGCCGGGAACCGCACCCAGCCTGACAGGATTGCGGACGGCTGTCTCATCCGATCCGGGCGATGTGCCGCGGGTCGGGCGCTCCGTACGATCGCCTGGCCTCACGGCCGTTGGGACGGCATGTGGCTTCGCGACGGTGAGCGCGACTGATCGGGCGAGGAGGGTGACATGACCGAGCGGTGGTATGCCAGCGACGCCGATGCCGTCGCCGGCCGGCTCGACGCGAATCTCGAGGCGGGGCTCTCGGCCGAGCAGGTGCAGGAGCGGCTCGGCCGTGTCGGCCGAAACGCGCTCCCGACCGAGGAGCCGACGCCCGGCTGGCGCCGGTTCCTGGACGAGTACCGAAGCTACATGCAGATGATCCTCGTGGGTGCAGCGGTCGTGTCACTCGCGATCAGGGAGTGGAACACGGCCGTTGTCCTCGTGGCGATCACGCTGCTGAACGCCGTCGTCGGCCTGCGCCAGCAGGGGAAGGCGGAGAGCGCGATGAACGCACTCAAGTCGATGATGAAGGAGACGGCGCGCGTGCGTCGCGGCGGCGCCGAGGCGGAGATCCCGGCGGAGGAGCTCGTGCCCGGCGACGTCGTCCTGCTCGCGGCGGGTGACCAGGTGCCCGCCGACGGGCGCCTGATCGCGGCCAGCTCGCTGCAGATCGACGAGTCCGCCCTGACCGGAGAAAGCACACCGGCCGCTAAGGACACCGAGACGCTCCCCGACGAGGAGCGGGGGCCCGGCGACCAGACGAACATGGCGTTCATGCACACGCCCGTGACTCACGGCAGCGGCGTGATGATCGTGACCGGCACCGGGAGCGACACGCAGGTCGGCCACATCGCCGGCATGCTGGCCGCCACCGCGAAGGAGGAGACGCCGCTCACCAAGCAGATGAACACGCTCACGCTGTGGATCGCGGGTGCGGCCGGCGTGACGATGGTCATCATGTTCGTGCTCGGCCTCCACCGCGGCGATCCCTGGCGTGAGCTGTTCATCACCGCCGTCGCACTGGCCATCTCGGCGATCCCCGAGGCTCTGCCCACCGTCGTCCAGGTCGTGCTTTCTCTCGGCAGCGTCGAGCTCGCGGGGCGGAACGCGATCGTGAAGGATCTGCCCTCGGTCGAGACGCTCGGGTTCACGTCGGCGATCAACTCCGACAAGACCGGCACGCTGACCATGAACCAGATGACCGCCGTCGAGGTGGTCGACACGACCGACCGTTTCACCATTTCCGGCACCGGCTACAGCCTTGACGGCAAGGTGCACCACGCGGCCGGGGGCTCCGGGTCGATCGAGGCCGCCATCCTCCCCTACGTGGTCGCGAGCGACGCCCGCCTCGAGGGTGGAAAGGTCGTCGGCGACCCCACCGAGGGCGCGCTGCTCGTGCTCGCCCACAAGGCCGGCCTGGACATCGAGGCGACGCGCGAGCAGACCCCGCGGCTGGCGACGCTGCCCTTCGATCCCACCTACAAGCTGATGGCGACGTTCAATCACGAGACGACGAGCGAGGGGAGAGACGTCGTCCGCGTCTACGTCAAGGGAGCCGCTCCCGCGGTGCTCGAGCGAGCGGCAACCGCGCTCTCCGACTCCGGGAGCGTTCCCTGGGACGAGGCCCTCAGGCAGCGCGCGGACGAGCACGTGACCCGGATGGGGGGCCAGGGCCTGCGGGTCATGGCCGCCGCCCGCCGCGACCTCGACCCCGCGGACTTCGACGCCGGCGGCGACCTGCTCTCACACGTCACGGATCTCGAGGTGACGAGCCTCGTCGGCATGCTCGACCCGCCGCGCGACGAGTCGAAGCAGGCGGTCGCCGACGCCCATGCCGCACACATTCGCGTGCGCATGGTCACGGGCGACGACGTGGTCACCGGCGCCGCGATCGCCGAGCAGCTCGGGATCCCGGGCGAGGCGATCCTGGGAGCCGACTTCGCCTCGCTCCCCGAGGCCGAGCGCCTGGCGCGCATCGAGACGATCGGCGTCGTCGGCAGGGTCGCGCCGGAGCACAAGGTGCTGCTCGCGGAGACGCTGAAGGCCAGGGGCGATGTGGTCGCCATGACCGGCGACGGCGTGAACGACGCGCCCGCGATCAAGGCGGCCGACATCGGGATCGCGATGGGCAGCGGGACCGAGGTGGCCAAAAACGCCGGCCGCATGATCCTGTCCGATGACAACTTCGCCACGATCGTCTACGCCGTCGAGCAGGGCCGCAAGCTCTACGACAACCTGAACAAGTACATCCGCTTCGTGCTCGTCATGTTGGTGGCCTTCATCCTCACCTTCCTGGGCGCGAGCCTCTTCAACATCGCCGCCGGCGAGCCGTTCACCGCTCCCCAGGTGCTGTGGATCCACTTCCTGATCAGCGCACCGTTCGGCGTTGCGCTCGGCTTCGACGAGGAGACGCTCGGCCTGATGCGGCTCCAGCCGCGCGAGCGCGGCGAGTCGATCCTGACCAGGCCGGTGATGCTGACCGCCGGGCTCGTGGGGCTCTTCATCGCAGTGGCGGCGCTGATCATGCTCGAGATCGGGATCCACCACTACGGGAGCCTCCACATCGGCAACTCGATCGCGTTCACCGCGTTCGCGCTCATGCTGGTGGGCGCGGCATTCGAGTGCCGCAGCGAGGTCGGTACCGTCCTGACGAACGACACGTTCAACAGCCGCAGGATGAACCTGATCGCGGCGGTCGAGGTGATCGGAGCCGTGCTCGCCACCGGGTGGGACTTTCTCAACAGGCTGCTCGGGACGACCCCGCTCACGACCCAGCAGTTCGGGCTGGCGCTGCTCTCGGCGATCGCGCTCCTCGTAACGTGGGAGATCGCGAAGGCGGTCGCGAGGCGCCGGACGGCGTAGGCGGCAGCGGCTCGGTCAGGCGGCCTTCGCCACCGACTCGCCGGCGAGGCCGAGCACCGTGAGCAGCGCATCCACGACCTCAGGGTCGAGGTGCGTGCCGCCGCTTCGGTGCAGCTCGGCGGCCGCCTCGGCGCGGGTGCGGGCCGCCGAGTAGGGCCGGTCGGCCGTCATCGCGGCGTAGGCGTCGGCGGCGGCGACGATGCGCGCCTCGATCGGGATCGCGTTCCCGGCGAGGCGATCGGGGTAGCCGTTGCCGGCGAAGCGCTCGTGGTGGTGGCGCACCGTGCGCGCGGTGTCGCGCAGGTTCGGGATGCGCTCGACGATCAGCGCCCCGACGCCGGGGTGGGTGCGCATGATCGCCCACTCGGCGTCGTCGAGCGGCCCGGGCTTGGTCAGGATGTGCTCCGGGATGGCGAGCTTGCCGATGTCGTGCAGCCAGCCGCCGAGGCGGCAGCGCAGGATGACGTCCACCGGCAGCGCGAGCTCTGCCGCGGTGCGCGCGGCCAGGTCGGCGACCTGGGCGGCGTGCTCCTCGGGCGTGCCCTCGCGGACGCTGCCGGCGAACGCGAGCGCTCGGGCGACGCCCACCGCCTCGGGCTCGCTCGTCGCCGGGTCGATCTCGACGCCGAGCGCCTCGAGCGACACGCGGTTGCGGCCGTGGTGCTTGGCCGTGTAGAGGCAACGATCGGCCTTGTCGAGCAGCTCGTCCAGGGTGCCCCCGTCCGCGCCGGCGAGGGCACCGCCGACCGAGATGGTCAGGTCGAGGCGGGTGGTGTCGTGCACGATTGCGGACGCGGCGACGTGGGCCCGCAGCACTTCGGCGCGCGCGGCCAGCTCGGCGCTCGAGCCGATGTCGTGCAGGAGCACCGCGAACTCCTCGCCGCCCCAGCGGGCCAGGCAGTCGCCCGGGCGCAGGCCCACCCGCAGCCGCCGTGCGAGCTGGACGAGGACGGCATCCCCGACGGCGTGGCCGTAGGCGTCGTTGATCCACTTGAAGTGGTCGGCGTCGAGCAGCAGCAGTCCGCAGCGGTCGGGGCTCGCCCGCAGCGCCTCGGTCGCGCGGGTCACGAAGTGCCGCCGGTTGTAGGCGCCCGTGAGCTCGTCGGTGCCGGCGCGGAGCTCGGCCTCGGCGCGGGCGCGTTCGAGTTGGCGATGGGCGCTCTGCATCTCGCGCATGCTCCGGCGTAGGTCGTCCTCGAGCCGGCGCCGCTCGGTGACGTCGGACACGATCCCGCTCACCTCGAAGGTGCCGTCCGGACGGGGGCGGCAGGCGCCGCGATCGTGCACCCAGCGGGTGATGCCGTCGGCGCCGATCAGGCGGTACATGACCTCGCCGTCCTCGCCGCGGCTGAGCGCCAGGTTGAAGGCGTCGTAGACCGCGCGGTCGTCGGGGTGCACCGCGTTGTCCCAGTTCGTCATCTCGGGGTCGGGCTCCGCGCCGCCCAGCAGGCGATCCCCGCCGGGCCCCTGGAACAGCTCCTGCAGGCCCTCCTCCTCGGACGCGAGCGCGAGGTACACATGCGCGCCGACGACGTCGAGCAGGCTCCTGAAGCGGTCGCTCGCCTCGGCCAGCTGAGCAGCCGCCTCGGTGCTCGCGGTGATGTCGGACACGATGCCGTCGACCAGCATCCCGCCGTCCGCTTTGCGGCGCGGCCGCGCGCGGTCGCGCAGGACGCGGGTGACGCCGTCCATCCCCTGCAGGCGGTAGGTCGCCTCGGCGTCCTGGCCGCGCAGCAGGCGGCGGTTGAACGCCTCGTAGCTCGACCAGTCCTCGGGCTGGATGCACGACTCCCACAGCTCGCCGGCCAGGGCGCCGTCGGGGAGTGGCGCGCCGATCAGCGCCTCGAGGGTCGAGGCCGACGCGTGGTGCACGTAGCGGCCGTCGGGCGTGATCTCGCCCGCGTAGACATGCTCCTCGAACAGGTCGAGGATGTGGGCCAGACGCGCCTCGCGCCATGCCATCCGGCTCGAGAGCCGCCGCCGCGGCCGCCACAGGCCCGCCCAGGCCCGGCGCACGCGCCCGCGCTCCATCGGCTCCCGCGCGGGAGGCGACGGCGAAGCGTCGGGCGGTGGGGTGGGCGAACCGGTCACGGCACTACCACTCTTCATCGGCTGCCCTCCCCGTTGTGTTGAGGGCCCTCCCCGATTTGCGGTAGGTGTTCTCCCCGATGCCGGGCTCTACCAGGGCGCGGCATGATGGTGGCGTGAGGACATACCTGGACCGTCGTAGGCTGCGGGCCCGGATGGCGCGAGGGCTGCTCGCCGGGATGTGCCTCCTCGCGGCGTGGCCGGCCGGCTCGGCCCGGGCGGCGGCGCCCGTCGCCTCGTTCCGCGGCCTGGGGACGTGGGTCGACCTGTTCGACGCGAGCCTGCGCGCCGACCCCGAGGCCGCCGTGGCCCGGATGCACGCAGACGGCGTCCGCACGCTCTACCTCGAGACGTCGAACTTCTCCGCATCGTCGGCGATCGTCTCTCCCGACATCGTCTCGCGCTTCATCGTCGCCGCGCACGCCGACGGCATGCGCGTCGTCGCCTGGTATCTGCCGTCGTTCGCGCGCCCCGGGATCGACCGCTTCCGGGCGCGTGCGGCCATCACGTTCCGCACCTCCGGCGGGCAGCGCTTCGACGCGTTCGCGCTCGACATCGAGTCAGCGCAGGTGAAGCACGTCGCGCTGCGGACGAGCCGCCTGCTCGACCTGGCGGCGGCGCTGCGCGCCTCGGCCGGCCCTCGCTACCCGCTCGGAGCGATCGTGCCCGCTCCCGAGGGGATGCGCATGAGCCCGGCCTACTGGCCCGGCTTCCCCTTCCGCCGGCTGCGGGCCGACTTCGACGTGTTCCTGCCGATGGACTACTTCACCTATCACGTCACAACGGCGGCGGCCGCCCACGACTACACCACCGCGAACGTGGCCCTGCTGCGTCAGGGCACCGGCGATCCGGCCGTGCCGATCCACCTGATCGGCGGCATTGCGGACACGGCGTCCACGGCCGAGGTGACGGCGTTCGTCCACGCCGAGCGCGAGCGCGGCGTGCTCGGCGCGAGCCTGTACGACGACGCCACCACCAGCCCGGCCGAGTGGGCCGAGCTCGCGGGCGTGCCGGTGAACCCACGCCAGGCGCAGCCGATGCCGCTGCGGCTTCCGGCCGCGCCGGCCTACGGGAACATCCCCGGCGGGGATCGCTCGCATCCGAAGGAGGTGTTCTACGCCGGGCCGCGCGCCACCGGCACGCGGGCGGTGCGGTACCAGGGCTTCGACCTGGGGCCGAACGAGGTGCAGCTGTGGGTGAACTGGCAGTACGTGCGCACGCTTGGGCCCGCGGCCGCGGGCGGATGGAGCCCGGTGCGCAGCGTCGTGATCCCGCCCGGCCTGCTCAACACCGATGCGCCCAACTCGATCCGGTTCGTCGCCGCTGGCGACCATCCCGCGTGGAGCGTCTGGGGCGTGCGCCGGGTCGCCCTCGCGCCCGCCGCCGCGGCGGGGACGGCTCCGGTCACGTCCGCCGCGACCGTCTCGCGCGCGATCGTGAACGTCTCGGTGGCGACGCTCTGGGCCCACCCGGACGCGCTGCGGCCGCTCGATGCGCCGTCGGCTGCGCAGCCCGTCGACATGCCGGCCTGGCTCGCCGCGATGACGACCGCCGACCGGGAATGGCTGGTCGGCCGGGTGCAGACGCAGGCCCTGTACGGCATGGCGGTGGACGTGCTGGGCCGGCGCGGCAACTGGAGCGACGTGGCGGTGCGCGGCCAGCCGTCGCAGCTTGACCCGCGCGGCTATCCCGGCTGGCTGCCCACCCGCCAGCTGACGTCCAACCTCTCGCTGCTCGCCGTCGAGCGCACGCACCCGGTCGCCGTGGTCACCTCTGCCTTTGCGCGGCTGCGCGACCCGGTCACGCTCGCGCCCAGGCTGCAGGTGACGTTCGCGACCCGGCTCTGGATCACGGGCACGGCGGGCGGGTACGACCTCGTTGCGACTCCGGGCGGCGGGACGCGCGCCATCCGGGCGAGCAAGGTCGCCCGCTACCGGTCGGTGGCGGCTATCCCGAAGCCCACCGGCGCGCGCATCGTCGCGACCGCCCGCCGGTTCCTCGGGCTCGCGTACCTGTGGGGAGGCACGTCCGCGTACGGCTTCGACTGCTCCGGGTTCACGTACAGCGTCTACCGCCGTTACGGGATCCCGCTCCCCCGCGACGCCGACCGCCAGGCCCTCCATGGCACGCCGGTGGCCCGGGCCGACCTGCGCCCCGGCGACCTCGTCTTCCTGGCCGGGGCGGGCGGTGTCGGCCACATCCACCACGTCGCCATCTACATGGGGTCGGGGCAGGTGATCGAGGCGCCGAACACCGGCGACGTCGTCAGGATCGCCCCGCTCTCGTCGCTCCTGGGCGAGTACGCCGGCGCGCGCCGCTACCTCTAGCTCGGATTGCGGAGTGACTCGTGGGCGTCCAGCGCGCGCGTGCGGGCGGCGGCGTGGTCGACGATCGGCTCCGGCCGCGGATCGGCGCCGAGCCAGCGGGCGATGTAGCGCCCGTCCGCGTCGAACCGGTCGGCCTGGGTGGCCGGGTTGAAGATGCGGTGGTAGGGCGCGGCGTCGGCGCCGCTGCCGGCCACCCACTGCCAGCCGAGGGTGTTGTTCGCGAGATCGGCGTCGACGAGCGTGTCCCAGAACCAGCGCGCGCCGGCCCGCCAGTCGATCAGCAGATCCTTCGTCAGGAACGACGCGGTCACCATCCGCGCCCGGTTGTGCATCCACCCGCTGTGCCACAGCTGGCGCATGCCGGCGTCGACGAGCGCGTAGCCGGTCTCGCCGCGCCGCCAGGCCTCGAGGCCCGCGCGATCGTCGCGCCACGGCATGCGCGCGTAGGCGGGCACGAGCGGCGCCGACGCGGTGTGGGGGAAGTGGTAGAGCAGGTGGTGGGCGAAGTCGCGCCAGCCGAGCTGGCGCAGGTAGGGCTCGCCTGCCGCGCCGGCGGATGCGCGCACCGCGTGCCACACCCGGCGCGGCGAGATCTCGCCGAAGTGCAGGTGCGGCGAGAGCTGCGACGTGCTCTGGGCGGGATGGTCGCGCGCGCCGGCGTAGCGGTCGGCGCGGCCGCAGAACGACTCCAGCCGCTCGGCCGCGCCGGCCTCGCCCGGCGACCACTCCGCCGCGAGGCCGGCGTCCCACGCGACGTCGGGGAGCAGTCCGAGCTCGGCGAGCGGGGCGGACCCGGGCCAGGCGGCGGGGGCCTCCAGGCGCGGCTCGGGCAGCGCGCAGGCGGGCTCGCCGAGCGCGCGCACCGCCCTCCAGAAGGGCGTGAACACCCGGTACGGCCCGCCCGCCTGCGTCTGCACCGTCCACGGCTCGTGCAGCACCGCGGCGGCGTGGCTCGCAGCGCCGGGCAGGGACGCCTTGAGGTCGCGGTCGCGGGCGATCACGCTCGGCTCGTAGCGCCGGTTCCAGAGGACGGCGTCTGCGCCCGTCTCGGCGATCAGCGCCCGCAGCTCGTCCCGGCTTGATCCACGGCGCAGGATCAGGCGCGATCCGCGCTCGCGCAGCCGCGCGGCGAGGGCCGCGAGCGAGTGGTGAAGCCACCATCGCGACGCCGCTCCGGGCGGCCACTCACCCTCCTCGGCGGGTGCCCAGATGAAGACGGGCACCACCGGGCCACGGGCGGCGGCGGCATGCAGCGCCGGGTTGTCGGCGAGCCGCAGGTCGTTCCGGAGCCAGACGATCGTGGTGATCGCGGGAGCGTAGTGGCGCTGCGCTCGGATACGCAGAACCAGGTGGTGCGATACCGCAGAGCGGCGAGTGGTCGCGGCACCCGGCAGGCGATTACCGGGGATCAGAGAGTCGTCCACGTCCGCTTGCGAGTGAGGAGTCCGTCATGCTGAGCTTCAGGAGCCGAAAAGATCCCGCCGTCGCCGAGCTGAGCGAGCGCCTGAAGAGCCTCGACGGGAAGTGTCTCACCCACCTCGAGCGCGGCCTCGCGGCGATCGCGTCCGGCGATCTGACGGTCGAGGTGCAGCCGGCGACGACCCCGATCACCACCAGGTCGCGCAACGGTGAGATCCAGGATCTCATCGATGTCTTCAACTCGATGCTCCAGCGCGCCCAGGCGGCGCTCGAGTCCTACGAGGTCGCGCGCGAGCAGCTGCGCCACGGGCTCGGAGACGAGTCGTGCCTGGCCGACCTCGAGGAGCGGCTCCAGAGCCTCGACGGGAACTGCCTTACGAACCTGGGCGCAGGCCTGCAGGCGATGACGAGCGGCGATCTCACGATCCACGTCGACCCGGCGACCCACGCGCTCGAGGCCCGGCCGGGGCGCGAGCTCGGCACGCTCGGCGCCATCTTCAACTCCATGCTCGGAAAGGCGCAGGAGAGCCTCGGGCTCTACAACGTCACCCGTGAGCATGTCGCGTCGATGATCCGCGAGATCTCGAGCACCGCGGGCACCGTCTCGTCCGCGTCGGCGCAGATGTCGTCGACCGCGACCGAGACGAGCCGCGCGATCGAGGAGATCGCCCGTGCCGTGACCGAGATGGCCGAGGGCGCCCAGCGCCAGACGACGATGGTCGGCCAGACGCAGCAGATCACCGAGGAGGCCGTCGCCATGGGTGAGCAGGCCCGCCAGATGGCCGACAAGGGCGTGCGCCTGACCGAGCAGATCGCGTCGATCGCCGACCAGACCAACCTGCTGGCGCTGAACGCGGCCATCGAGGCCGCCCGCGCCGGCGAGCAGGGCCGCGGCTTCGCGGTCGTCGCCGAGGAGGTGCGCAAGCTCGCCGAGTCGGCATCCGCCACCGTCGGGCAGACGCGCGACGCCTTCCACGGCCTGGCGTCGAGCATCGAGAACGTGACCGACTGCGTCGCCAAGGTCTCGACCGCCACGAGCGATGTCGCGAACGTCGCGATGGAGACGTCCGCAGCCACCGAGCAGGTGTCCGCCTCGGCCCAGGAGACCAGCGCCGCCACCGAGGAGGTCTCGGCCTCGTCGGAGGAGCTCGCCCGCACCGCCGCCCAGCTCACCGAGCTGGTCGGGCAGTTCACCCTGTAATCACACCGGCGAATCCGCCAAGAGAGAGAGTGATCGTCATGCAGCTCGTCGTATTTGCGCTCGGATCGGAGGAATACGCCCTCCCGATCCACCAGGTCCAGGAGATCATCCGCCACCGCGAGCCCCGGCGCGTCTCGAGCGCCCACTCGATCCGCGGAGTGATCAACCTGCGCGGCCGGATCGTGCCCGTGTGCGACCTCGCGTTCCAGTTCGGAGTCACCGCGGCGGTCGCGCCCGAGGAGGCCAAGATCGTCATCATCGACGCCGAGGGTGTCGGCGCCGGGCTGATGGTCGACGGCGTCAACGAGGTGATGAGCGTCGAAGAGTCCCAGATCGAGCCGGCCGTCACGGCCGAGGACAACGTGTTCTCCGGCATCGCCAAGGTCGACGACCGCCTGGTCATCCTGATCGACCCGGTCGGCCTCGTGAAGGATCTCGGCATCACGCGGCTCGAGGCTGCCGCTGCCTGAGCCCTATCTGCCGGTGGCGGGGGTGGCCGGGCGGCTGCGCAGCGCCTCGAGCGCAGCCTCGAGATTCCCGGCCGCCTCCTCGACCCGCGAGAGCGTGTCGTACGCCCGCGAGATATAGGGCGGCGCGGCCCGGTCGGTCATGAGGCCGATCCCCTCCTGGCAGAGGAAGCGGGCGTCGTCGAGCCTGCCGTCGGCCAGCGCGACCTCGGCGAGCAGCGCGTAGGCCATGCCCGCGTACCCCGGCTCGGTGGCCTGGGTGCGCTGCAGCGCCGCCTCGGCGTGCTCCTTGGCGGCCGCGACGTCGCCGTTTGCGAGCGCCTGCCGGCTGCGCTCGTAGCTCAGCAGGGCGAGTTCGACGGGAGCCTCGTCGGTCAGCATCCGCTCGGCCTGGTCGAGGTGCGTCGCCGCCCCGCCGGCCTGGCCCTGATCGAGCAGGACGCCGGCGATCAGCAGGTGGGCATGGCCCTGCGCGCGCAGCTCCTCGCCCCGCTCCATGCGGGCGAGGACGCGATGGGCATACATCTCGGCGACCCGCGACTGACCCTGCTCGGCGTACGTCCGCGCGAGCGCCCAGTCGAGCCGCAGCAGGTTCGCGCCGTCGATGTCGCGCTCGTGCCGCAGCACGCGTGAGAGCACCTGCTCGGCGTCCGCGAACCGGCCCCGATCGGTGTACGCGTTGGCGAGGTATGACCCGAACTGGACCATGAGCGCGGCGTCGGGCGGGCTCTCACACACCTCGTCGAACGCCGCCTGCAGCACGGCGGCGGCCTGGATCAGGTCGCCGGTGCCCGCGTGGGCGCGGCCGAGGGCGCGGTAGAGCGCCGGCCGCTCGCGTGCGCTCGGCACGGGGCCGCACGCGCGTGCCTCTTCGAGCAGCTGCACGGCCCGTGCGTCGTCGCGCGCGTCCAGCGCGAGCAGGCCGAGGTACTCGAGCGCCCGGCTCTCGGCGCGCTGGTCGCCGAGCGAGCGTGCGCCGGCGAGCAGCGACTCGAGGTCGGCGCCGGCGCGCGGGTCGCCCAGCCTCGCCGCCACCTCGGCGGCGGCGAGGTCCGCCTCGCTGACGCGGCCGTCGAGCGAGCGGCCGAGCAGCTCCTCGATCGAGGTGTCGAGCCGCCGGGCCAGCTCCGCCAGAATTGTGAGCGAGGCCACACGATCGCCCGACTCCACCCGGGACAGGTACGACGGTGAGCATCCGGGGAAGGCGATCTGGCGCAGCGACAGCCCGCGCCGCTCACGGAGAGCCCGTAGACGTGCTCCCAGCGCTTTCGGATCTGGCACATGAGTAGGTCGGGCTCGCCCCATGTGGCTGGAGCATAACGCCCTGTTTGTCTTGCAGCAACGAGACCCATTGTTCGGCGCCACTAATCCTGGTAGGTGTTGTCTATGTGACATCACTTCTATCAGGGGTGACACGTGCGCCGGATCACGCGTTCGTCGTTTGCGCTGCTGCTGCCTGGCGGTGGCGGCCGCATGGGTCTCTGCGGGCAAGGGCTGGGGCCGTAGGCAGGCGGCACGGCGTGCCGGGGCCGGGGGCCGTCCCATGGCGGCCTCCCGCCCCGCCTACAGGTGGTGCCGGGCGCGGTCGAGGCGCTCGAGCAGCTGCTCGCGCTCGGCCTGGATGGCCAGGAGCGCGGCCGCGAGCCGCTCCTCGCCGGCGGGGCGCAGCCGCACGAGCACGGTGCGGGCGTCGGCGTTGTCCGCGGAGCGCACCACGAGCCCGGCCGCCTCGGCGCGGTCGACGAGCTCGGTGACCGAGCTCTGGGCGAGCTGGAGATCGTCTGTGAGCTGGCCGATCGAGCGCGTCTCGCTGCGGTCGGGAGCTCCCTTGACCGCCAGGAGCAGCAGGTAGCGCTGCGGGGTGAGCCCGACCCGGCGCACGCGCACGTCGCCGTGGGCGAGGAAACGGCGCAGGAGGCGCCGGAACTCGGCCGCCCGCAGCACTTCCTCGAGCGCGACCGGCGCTGGGGCGGGGTCGCTCGTGCCGTCAGCGCCGGGCGCGGGAGTGGGCATGCGTGGATCCTACGGCCCCGGCGGGCCGCGGTTGACGGTGATCACACACCGGGTGTGACAGTCCGCAACGACGCGGCGGCGTCGCCGGCCTACCCTGAACCAGCGTTGGGGTCGGACCCGCTCCTTTCGGCGTATTCCGGCGGTCGGTCCCGGCGCTTCACCCCGAACGGCGAGGGGTCGGCGACGGCCGGCCCCTCGTGGGTCACTCCCCGCCGGCGAGGCCGCCCGGCCGGCCGGTCGCTGCGACGATGTCGTCGCCGAGCAGCGTGTGCGTGCGCAGCAGTGCCGGGGTGGCGACGATCCGCCCGCGGGAGAGCCGCACGACGCCCCGCTCCTGCTCCTGCTTGAGCACGCGGTTCACCGTCTCGCGCGTCGTCCCCGAGAGACCGGCGAGGTGCTCCTGGCTGAGCGGGATCGTCACGTCGGCGGCCGCCAGGTCGCCGTAGAGCGCGGCGAGCTGGATCAGGTGGGCGCGGACGCGCTGCGCCACCGGCGTGTAGAGCGCCTCGATCAGGCGGTCGGTGGTCGCCGCCACCTGGACCGCGAGCATCTCCTCGATCGTGTCGCGCATCGCCGGGTACGTGGCGCGCAGGTGCAGGAACGCCGACCGCGGGATCGCGAGCGTCTCGGCGCGCTCGAGCGCGACCACCGTGGCGGTGCGCCGCTGTGACGGGCCGACCACCGCCAGCAGGCCGAACACATCGCCCGGGCCGTGCAGTGAGACGGTGGCAGAGTCGCCGAGCGGGGTGATGACGCGCGCGGCGAAGCGCCCCGACTCGACCCGGTGCAGGCTGTCGCCCGGATCGTCGCGGTGGAACACCACCTCGCCCCGATCGAACCGTCTGCGCCGGCCGGCCTGGCGCAGCTCCTGCTCGGGGACGGCGCCAAACACGTCGTCACCCACCCCCGGACTGTACCGGATTGTGTGACGGTTGTCACGGACCTTGATGACATCCGGTCAACGACGGCGGGTCCGGGCCTGGCTACGGTGACGACATGGATGCACTCGCGCGCACCCGATCGACCGAGGGGCAACGGCGCGCCCACCTGGAGGCGGTGGTCCATGACCGGCTCGCGCGAGCGTGGTCGCTGGCCGTCCTCGCCGCCGCGGCCGCCGTCGCCGCGCTCGTCGAGCCGGTGCTCGCGGCGTTCTTCACCGCGACGAGCGCGATCGCCGCCGCCGCGTCCGCGGCCCAGCTGCTCGCGGCGCGGCGCGCACGCCGCGAGGCCGACGCCGTGCTCGACGCGATCCTGATCGGAGCGGTCGATCCGCCGGGCAGCGGGGCGCTTCAGCGCCGCGCGCGGCGCAACTCGTCGCGGCGCCATCGCCGCCGGCTCGCGCGGCGCCTGGAGTCGCTCGTCGACCGCGCCGAGCGCAGTCCGCGCCGGGAGTGCTTCCAGACCGGGCTCGTGCGGCTGCACTCCCGGCGCATGTGCGCGATCGCCGGCGCGCTGCGGCGCGAGCCGCCGCCCGCGGCCTCGGCGGTCGCCCGCGTGCACCGGCTGCTGTGGGACCCGGCCAGCCCGCTCGTGCGGCGGGAGGCCGACGCGATGCGGTTCTCGGCCTGGCTGCGCCAGATCGAGGTCGACCTCGGCGCGACCCGCGCCGCCGCGGCCGTACCGGTATCATCCCGGCGTGCCGTCGACCGATCCCAAGCTCGATCTGATCGCGTCCGTGCCGCTCTTCGCGGGGCTCGACAAGCGTGAGATCGGGTTCTTGGGCAGGATCATGGACGACGTCGACGTCGCCGACGGGAAGGTGCTGACGCGCGAGGGCGCCCGCGGGGGCGAGTTCTTCATCGTCCTCGAGGGATCGATCCTGATCGAGCGCGACGGCAAGGAGCTGAACCGGCTTGGCCCCGGCGACTTCCTCGGCGAGATCGCGCTGATCGACCAGGGCCCGCGCACCGCGACCGCGACCGCCGCCGGGCCCGCCCGCCTGATGGTGCTCACCTCGGCCGCGTTCGCATCGATGCTGGGGCAGAACCCGGGCGTCGAGTCGAAGATCCTGCGCGTGCTCGCCAGGCGCGTGCGTGACCTGCAGCCGACGGCTGCGCTCTGACGGATGCCGTGTCCGTCCACGTCCGCTTCGCCCCCAGCCCGACCGGGTCGCTGCATCTCGGCAGCGCGCTGACCGCGCTCCTGAACCGCCTGTTCGCCGACCGGCACGGCGGCCGGCTCCTGCTGCGTATCGACGACACCGACACCGAGCGCTCGCGGCCAGAGCTCGAGGCGGGGATCGTGCGCGACCTGCGCTGGCTCGGCATCGGCTGGGACGCCGGTCCCGTGCGCCAGAGCGAGCGCTTCGACCGCTACCGCGAGGCGGCGTCCACCGCCCGGGGGGTGGAGATCCGCGACGGCGCATGCTGGCTGCGCGCGCCCGGCCAGGCCCCGTTCGTGATCCTGCGCGGGGACGGGCGGGCAACGTACAACTGGGCGACCGCGGTCGACGATGTCGATGACGGCATCACCCACGTGATCCGCGGCAACGACCACCTGTCGAACACGCCGCTGCAGGAGGCCGCCGTGCGCGCCGTCGGTGCGACCCCGCCGCGCTACCTGCACCATGCGGTGATCACGGGCGAGTCGGGCAAGCTCTCCAAGCGCGAGGGCGCGAGCTCGATCGCCGACCTGCGCGTGGCCGGCTACCCGCCGGAGGCGGTCGTGAACTACCTGGGGCTGATCGGGAGCTCGGGCGCCGGCGACGTGCTCTCGCTTGCCGAGCTCGCCGACCGCTTCGACGAGTCCCGGCTCGCGCGCGGGACGCTGCAGCTGGACATGGGCCGGCTGCGCGCGCTCTCGACGCGGCACCTGTCCGCACTCTCCGAGGACGACCTGGTCGCACGCGTGCTCGACCGCTGCCCGCCGGACACGCCGGCCGCGGCCGTCCGCGCGCTCGCGCCGGCGCTGCGCGGCGTGCACACGCTGGCCGAGGCGGTGGAGCTTGTCGAGTGCGTGCTCGTCACACCCGAGCCCGCGCCGCTGCCGGAGCTGGCCCGGATCCGGGCCGGGTACCCGGAGCAGCTGGACGAGGCGCAGGCGCGGGCGCTCGTCGACGAGCTGCGCAGCGCCCAGGTGCCGCTGCGCCAGGCGCGGCGCGCGCTCACCGGCCGCGACCGCGGGCCCGAGCTCTGGGCCGTGTTTGCGGCGCTGCCGCGCGATGAGGCGATCCGGCGGGCGGCATGAGGCTGCGCGACTCCCGCACCGGCGATCTGCACGAGCTGCGGCCCGGCCCCGACGGCACGATCGGCATCTACGCGTGCGGCCCGACGGTGTACGGCCGCATCCACGTCGGCAACGCCCGCCCGTTCGTCGTCTTCGGGCTGATGAAGCGCTACCTGGAGTGGCGTGGGCAGCCGGTCACGCTGGTGGAGAACATCACCGACGTGAACGACAAGATCTACGCCGCGGCGGTGGCGGCCGGCGTGCGCTCCGACGACCTGGCCCGCGAGATGGCCGCCGCGTACGTGCGTGACACCGACCGGCTCGGCATCGGCCGCCCCGACCACGAGCCGCTCGCGTCCGAGACGGTGCCCGAGATCGTCGCGCTGATCGCCGAGCTGATCGGCTCCGGCCATGCGTACGAGAGCGGCGGCGACGTGTACTTCGGCGTGCGCACGTTCGCTGCATACGGCGAGCTGTCGGGCCAGCGGCCGGACGATCTGCGCGCCGGCGCACGGGTCGAGCCCGGCGAGCACAAGCGCGACCCGGTCGACTTCGCGCTCTGGAAGGCGACAAAGCCCGGCGAGGACACGGCCTGGCCGTCGCCGTGGGGGGAGGGCCGGCCGGGCTGGCACATCGAGTGCTCGGCGATGGCCGAGAAGCTGCTCGGGCGCGAGTTCTGCGTCCACGGCGGCGGCCGCGACCTGATCTTCCCCCACCACGAGAACGAGATCGCGCAGTCGTGCGCGGCCGGGCGCGCGTTCGCGCGCGTGTGGGCGCACAACGGGATGCTGCAGATCTCGGGCGAGAAGATGTCGAAGTCGCAGGGGCGGATCGACCCCCTCGCGGACGCCCTTGACCGATGGGGGGCAGAGACGTTCCTGATGTTCCTGCTCCAGGCCCACTACGCGAGCCCGGTCGAGTACGACGACGAGGCGCTCGAGCGCGCCCGGGCGGCATGCGCCACGCTGCGCAACCGCCTGCGGGCCGGCTCGGGCGAGGATCCCGGGCTGCGCGCGGCGGTGCACGCCGCGCTCGACGAGGACTTCAACACGCCCGGCGCGCTCGCGCTGCTCTTCCGGGCGCCGCCGGAGGCGCGCGACACGGCCGCCGAGGTGCTCGAGGTGCTCGGCCTGGGCTCGCTCGCCCACGATGAGCCGCCGCCGCCCGAGGTGGTCGCGCTCGCGCAGGAGCGGCTCGAGGCCCGCGGGCGCCGCGACTTCGCCGCGTCCGACCGGCTCCGCGACGAGATCGTCGGCCTGGGCTGGGAGGTGCGCGACGGCGCGTCCGGATTCGAGCTCTACCCGCACGATGGCTGACGTCGTCTACGGCCGCCGGGCGGTGCGCGAGGCGCTGCGGGGCCGCCGCCAGGTCGGGCAGGTGTGGTGCGCGCCCGACCTCGGCGAGACGCTCGACTGGCTGCCGCGCGATGCGCGCACCGCCGACCCGCAGAGCCTCGCCCAGCGGGCGGGCAGCCCCGACCACCAGGGCGTCGTCGCCGAGGTGTCGGAGTTCCGCTACGCCGAGCCGACCGAGCTCCTGCGTGGCGAGCACCCGCTCGTGGTCGCGCTCGACGAGGTCACCGATCCGCACAACCTGGGTGCGGTCGCCCGCGTGGCCGAGTGCGCCGGGGCCGACGGCCTCGTGATCACCGCCCGCCGCTCGGCCGGGGTGACGCCCGCCGTCTGCCGCGTGTCGGCGGGAGCGGTGGAGCACCTCCCGGTCGCGCGGGTCGCGAACCTGGCCGATCTCCTGCTCGAGATGCGCCGCCCGGGTCTCTGGAGCTACGCGGCCGCGGCAGACTCGGCCACGCCGCACGACCGCGCGGACTACCGCGACGGCGCCGTCTTCGTGCTCGGCGCCGAGGGGCGGGGGATCCGGCGGCGGGTGCGGGCGGTGTGCGACCAGGCGGTCGCGATCCCGCTGCGCGGCCGGGTCGAGTCGCTGAACGTGTCCACCGCCGCGGCGGTGTTGCTCTTCGAGGCGGTGCGGCAGCGCGGTGGCGGCTGAGCTCTACATCATCGACGGGGACAACGTCTGCCACCTGCGCGGGCCGGGGTCCGACTACGAGCGCGCGCGCGAGCTGCTCGTCACCGAGGTCTCCGGGTACATGGCGCAGGCCGGCTTCGACGCCGAGCTCGTGTTCGACGGGCACGGCCGGACGCGCTCGATCGGCCGCACGCGGGTGACACATTCCGGCCGCGACACCGCCGACGCCGTGATCGAGCGGCTGGCGTACGGCCACCACGCGAACCGCGAGGTGACCGTGGTCTCGTCGGACGCCGTTCTGCGGCATGTCGCCCAGCGCGGCGGGGTGCACGCGATGAGCGCGCGCGAGTTCTCCGATCGCCTGGCCGCTGCGCCGCGCGAGCGCTCCCAGCCGCCTCCTGCAGCGGGCCGGCGCCTGCTCGGGGACGCGCTCGACCCGGCCGTGCGAGCGGCGCTCGAGCGCATGCGCCGCGGCGAATAGCCCTGCTCCGCGAGCCCGATTTGACACGAGCGGAACTTGGGCTAGAGTTCCCCCGTCCCTAAAGCTGAAGTTGAGAGTCAGCCTGAGGCTGATCGAGACTTCGGCTTTCCTGTTTCCCCCGGAGGTAGGCGGTGCCCAGGTCGAGTGCTGCGCTGCAGCTTCAACGGCGAGTCTGGCGTGAGCCGACCGAGCTCGCCCTCATCGCGGCCGCCCGCAACGGCGACGAGCGCGCGATGGACGAGATCATCCGCCGCTACCAGGGGTTCGTCCGCCTCAAGGCCAGCTCGTACTTCCTGGCCGGCGGCGACTCGCACGACCTGATCCAGGAGGGGCAGATCGGCCTCTTCAAGGCGGTGCGCGACTTCCGCGCCGACAAGGAGACGTCGTTCCGGTCATTCGCGGAGCTCTGCATCACGCGCCAGATCATCACGGCCATCAAGACGGCCACGCGGTACAAGCACGCCCCGCTGAACACCTACGTCTCGTTCAGCCACACGCCCGCGGGGCAGGAGGCCGACGCCGACTGCACGCTCGGCGACGCGCTGCCCGGCCCGGCGGTGGACGACCCGGCCACGTGCGTGATCTCGAGCGAGGAGCTGCGCAGCCTGCTCGCCTGCCTCGGTTCGTCGCTCTCATCGCTCGAGTCGCAGGTGCTGACCGGCTACCTCGAGGGGCGCAGCTACGAGGCCATCGGCGAGGCGCTCGGGTGCGACCCGAAGACCGTCGACAACGCTCTGCAGCGCGTCAAGCGCAAGGTGCTCGTGCACCTGCAGGCGCGGCGCGAGCTCGGCTAGCGGCCCGCCCGGTGGGCCGGCTCACACCCAGCCCACCGCCCACAGCACGACGACGAAGCACGCCAGTGCCAGCCAGGCCTCGAGCGGCAGCCTGACTGCGACGGCGATGATCGTGCGCGCGCTCTCGCCGGCCACGTCGCGGGCGTGGGCGAGGGCGTCGGACTCACCCGGAGTGATCCGCTCTGCGGGCATGGTGACCTCCTGATCGACTGGCTATGGTCAAACGCCGTACCAAGGAGGCGTTTTCCCACCATACGCGGGCATTTTTCAGCGGTGGCCGGTCGAGAGCGTCCCCCTTTTGGGGGGTACGGGGTCACCGTCTGGTGCGATCCGGGCGGTAGGATCACCCCGCTTCGCCGAGGTAGCTCAACTGGCAGAGCCCTCGATTTGTAATCGAGCGGTTGCGGGTTCGAGTCCCGCCCTCGGCTCTGCTGCGCCCCCGCCAGCGTAAGGATTGGGCCGCCGACGGAGACACAGCGGGACAGCCCAGCACACAAACGCGGACGGCGACCACCGCCCAGCATGGGCAGACCCAACGGAGGCTTCCAGTGAATCTGGCGGATGCGACCCTTGAGAACCTGTTCGAGCAGGCCCATGGAGATGCAGACCTGTACCTGCGTCTGTTCGAGCTCCTCGGCGACATGGACATCACCATCACCGGCGTTGATGGCCTGGAGGTGCCGATCCTCGAGGCGACGATGGCCGACCTTCGCGCCCACAGGGGGTACACCCTCCAGAGGCTGATATCTCCACCGTTCGCGCGCAACTAGATCGACACCGCGATGGCGGGACTTCGCTGACGTAACGTTATCCGTAGCTATATGTGATGACGCCTCTTCTGGACGTAACACTAGGACCAATAGTTGATGCATATACGACCCGATCCGGCGCCCACAGCGCTCGTCCGTGCGCCGCGGTCCGCACGGCGCCGAATGCCGGTACCATCAGCACCGCACCGGCGAACGAAGGCGAGCGTAATGGTGGCGCGGTTCCACAGTGGATGTCTGGACGGCATGGTGATCCCCGAGTGGCCGGACCCTCCGGCGGCATCGGCCTGGGCGGAGCGCGCTGCCGGCGGCGAGGTGATGACCGCCGATCCGGGTGAGGGCGACGACGGGTCGCCGAGGTACGACCGCTACTCGCTCGCGGAGGTCGTCGCCGACCTGGCCGTGTATCACTTCGTCGAGCCGTGAGCCGGCCGGCACCGCGGCGGACTGCGGGAAACCCGCGAGCCCGATGCCGTGGTTCGTACCGATGCGGACGGGCCGCGCCGGCCGGGATAGTGCCCGGATGCTCTCGGCGTCACCGGGTCTGTGCTCGTTCCCAGGCTGCGATCGGGCCGTCCCGCAGGCTCGCAGCGGCGCCGCGCACGCACCGCTCCTGTGCAGCGACCACATCGAGATGCTGCTCTACCGCCTCGACGAGTTCCTGCGACTGCTGGACGCCGACGGCGACAATGAGGCATGAACGATGATCGCCTGGCCGGCGTGCGGCCGCCGCTGCTCGAGCTGCACCGGCAGCTGCTCGCGGCCGAGCGCGCCGACATGGAGCGCTTCCAGGGCCGCCTGACCGGCGCCGAGTTCCTGCAGATCGCCACCGACAGCCTGCGGCTGGCATGGCTCCAGCCGGTCTCGGAGCTGATCGTCGAGATCGACGAGACGCTCGAGGAGCCCGAGCCGGAGCCGGGCGACGAGGCGGCGGACGCGGCCGGCGTGCTGATCGAGCGCCTGCGCGCGCTCATCGCACCCCCGGACGCCGGGTCGCCGTTCGGCCGCCGCTACCTCGCCATCCTCCAGCGCCACCCCGGCGTCGTGCTGGCGCACAGCGCGCTCGTGCAATCCCTGCCGACGCTGCCGTAACCGGCTCGACATCGGGCCGCACACCCCGTACGCTGGTCGCGGTGGGGCGACGTCGTCTGGCAGGCATGTTGCTCGTCTCGGTGTTGTGGGTGCTCGCGTTCTCCCTCGGGGGTGCGGCGGGAGCGGTCACGACCGGGACGGTCTCGTCGTTCGGGAACGACGAGTTCGGGCAGCTCGGAAACGGCGCCGGCGGCAGCAGCACCACCCCGGTGGCGGTGGCCGGGCTCACGGGCGTCACCCAGCTCGACGGCGGCCGCGAGCACGTGGTCGCGCTGCGCAGCGACGGCACCGTGTGGGCGTGGGGCCACAACAACTACGGCGAGGTCGGCGACGGGACGAAGACCAACCGTCAGTCGCCGGTGCAGGTGTCGGGCCTCACGGGTGTGACCGCGGTCGAGACCGGCCACTACTACAGCATGGCGCTCAAGGCGAACGGCACCGTGTGGATGTGGGGCTGGAACAAGTTCGGGACGCTCGGCGACGGCACGACCACCAACCGCACGACACCCGTGCAGGTGCACGGCCTCGCGAACGTGATCGCGATCGCCGGCGCGCGCGATCACACCCTGGCGCTCGAGGCGAACGGCAGCGTGTGGGCGTGGGGCGACAACGAGTTCGGCAACCTCGGCACCGGCAACACGACCAACTCGCTCGTGCCCGTGCAGGTGCGCACCGTGGCGAACGCCGTCGCCATCGCCGGCGGCCGCGACCACAGCCTGGCGGTCGAGTCGAACGGCACGGTGTGGGGCTGGGGCTGGAACCAGTACGGCCAGGTCGGGAACGGCACGAAGGGCTCAAACGTGCTCTCGCCCGTCCAGGTCAGCGGCCTCACGGGAGTGAAGCTGGTGAGCGCCGGCGCCGACCACTCGATGGCGCTCAAGAGCGACGGCACCGTGTGGGCCTGGGGCCAGAACAACGACGGCCAGCTCGGCGACGGCACGAAGACGAACCGCGCGACGCCGGTGAAGGTCTCGGGGCTCGCGGGCGTGATCGCCATCGGCAACGGCCGCCTGCACAGCCTCGCGATCGAGAGCGGCGGCTCGGTGTGGGCGTGGGGCCTGAACACCGACGGCCAGCTCGGCGACGGGACGAAGACCAACCGCTCGGCACCCGTGCGGGTGCCTGGACTCACCGGCGCGTTCGGGCTCGGCGGCGGCGTGAACTACAGCGTCGTCCTGCACACCTGAGCCGGCACGGTCCGCGCCGCCGTGTAGGTTGAGGCGTGCGCCTGGACTCCCGGATCGCGCGGCTCGAGGCGTGGCCGGTCAACGTGCCGCTCGACGCCCCGTACCTGTTCGCCCCCGGGACGTACTGGGGCATGAGCCGCACCGTGCTGCGGGTGACGACCGCCGACGGCCTCCGCGGCCTCGGCGAGACCCCGTCGCCGCACGACGCCGCCGCCCTGCGCGGGCCGCTCGGCGAGGCCGTCGTCGGCCGCCGGGTCGGGGAGCTCGGCGCGGAGCTCGGCCGGGCCGCCGGCCGCATGCGCACCGCGCAGCGGGGAGCTGCGGTCGACCGGGCGCGGGCGCTCGCCGGGGTCGAGATCGCGCTCTGGGACATCGAGGCGCGCGCGCTCGGCGTGCCGCTCTCCACGCTGCTCGGCGGCGCGGTGCGCACCGAGGCCGGGTTCACCGAGTACTTCGCCTACCGCGTCCCCGGCCCGTCGGCCCGGGGCGAGGCGACGGCGGCCGAGGTGGCCGCGTACTGCGCCACCATGATCGAGGCGCACGGGTCACCCGGCTTCGAGGGCAAGGTCGGCGTGCGCCCGCCGGCCGAGGAGCTCGCGATGGTGCGGGCGGTGCGCCGCGCCATCGGCCCCGACCGCGTGCTGCGCCTCGACGCCAACATGGGCTGGAGCGCCGAGACCGTCCGCCGGGCCCTGCCGGAGCTCGAGGAGCTCGGAGTCGCAAACCTCGAGGAGCCGACCGCAAGCCTCGCCGAGGCGGCCGCGCTGCGGCGCACGACGGCGATCCCGTTCTCGACCCATGCGGTCGACCTCGAGCACGTCACGGCGCTCGGCGCCGCCGACGCGTTCGTCCTGAACGTCGCCGCCTGCGGGGGCGTCGCGGGCACGCGCCGCGTCATCGACGCGTGCGGGCGCGCCGGCGCGCGCTTCTGGTTCTACGGCGGCGACCTCGGCGTCGCCACCGCCTGTGCGCTGCACCTGGTGGCGGCGACGCCGGCGCTCGACCTGCCGAGCCAGTCCCTGCTGCGGTGGTACACCGACGATGTGATCACCCGCGGCCCGTTCGTCCCCGAGCGGGGGCGCGTCGCCGTGCCGTCAGGGCCGGGGCTCGGGGTCGAGCTCGACGAGGCGGCCGTCGCCCGCGGGGTGGCCCGCTTCGCGCGCGAGGGCGAGTACGACCTCTACGCTGGGCACGCCGCGCTCAGCTGATGCAGACGGTGCTCGTGACCCAGGCAGAGGCGTTGCCGACGAGGTCGACCGAGCGGAACTTGACCGTCGCCGTCCCGTGGGCCGACACCACGACGCTCTGGCCGGCGACGACGCTGCCGCCGTTCACCGTCGACTCGTAGTGGTCGAGGCCCGAGAGCGTGTCGCTCGATCCCGATGCGGTGACCGTCACCGGCCCGGCGACGCATCCGCCCGGGACGCCGCTCAGCGTCGGCAGGGTCGGCGCGGTGCGGTCGAGCATGACGGTGTCGGTCGCGTTCCCGGACGCCGGTGTCCAGGCCGAGACGTTGCCGGCGTTGTCGAGCGAGCGGAACTGGACGAGCGTCGTGCCCTGCGCCGAGACGGCCAGCGACGATCCGGAGCCCGTCCCCGACCAGGTGCTGCCGCCGTTCGTCGAGGTGCGGTACTGGTAGCCGGTGAGTCGGAGCCCAGGCGCTCGCGCCGTCGCTCGTCCGCTCGCGGTCACGGTCACCGAGGCGGCGGCGCTCCACGCGAGCGATCCGCCGCTCACCGTCGGCACGCTCGCGGGCGTGCGGTCGAGCTTGACGATGTCGCCGGGATAGGCGGCGATCGGCACCCACGCCGAGACGTTGCCGGCGTTGTCGACCGACCGGTACTGCGACGATCGTCAGGCCCTCGGCCGAGACGGTCATCTGCGTGCCGTCGATCGGCGGCCGACCAGTTAGCGTTGGAGAGATCGTCGAATTCGTACGGGACTGGTAGCCCTCGAGGCCGGAGCCGCCGGTGTCGGTCGATCCCGACCGCCGTCAGGGTCACCGAAGGGCACGTTCTGGTAGCGAGTTCGAGCCGCCCGTGATCGTCGGTGCCGTCGGCTGCGGTCTGGTCGAGCTTGGCGGTGCCGCCGGGCGAGATCGCCGACCACGGCGACATGAGGCCGACGCCGTCGACCGCGCGGAACTCGACCAGGGTCGTCCCCTGCGCCGTCGCGTTGAACGATCGCGCCGGTGCTGATCGCAGACCACGTCGTGCCGCCGTTGGTGGAGGTCTTGTACTGGTAGGAGACGATCCCCGGAGCCGCCGGCGTCGGTCGCTCCGGCGGCCGAGATCGGCAGCGCGAGTGCGTTCAGCCACGCCGACGAGCCGCCGGTCGTGGGGGTCGTCGGTGCGGTGCGATCCAGGCGCACGGTGCCGCCGGTGACGCCGGGACGGCGTCCACGCGGAGACGTTGCCGACGTTGTCGACGCTCTGGTACTCGACCAGCGTCTCGCCCTCGGCGGGGACGTTCAGCGAGCGCCGGCGACCGGTGCCGACCAGGTGCTGCCGCCGTCGGTCGACGTGCGGTGCCGGTAGGACGGCCAGGCCCGAGCCGGCGTCGGTCGCGGCCGAGGCCGTGACGGTGCGCGACGGGGCGTTCGCCCACGTGAGCGAGCCGCCGGCGACGGTCGGGACGCTCGGGGCGGTGCGGTCGAGCTGGACGCTCGTCTGCACCCAGGCCGACGCGTGGCCGGCGACGTCGAGCGCCTGGAGCCGCACCAGCGTCGTGCCCTCGGCGCTGACCGAGACCGACGCCCCCGCGGTCGCGGCCGACCAGGTGGCGCCGCCGTCGGCCGACGTCTCGTGCTGGTAGCCGCTCACGCCCGACCCGGGCGTGTCGGTCGAGCCCGAGGCCGACACGAGCACTGACGCGGCCGTCGACCAGCGCCGGTGCCGCCGGCCAGGATGGGGGCGGTGGGCGGCGTGGTGTCGATCTTGACCGTGTTGGCCGGTGCCGGGCGACGCCGGCGTCCAGGCCGCCGACGTGTTGCCCGCGCCGTCGACGGCCCGCATCTGCACGAGCGTCGTCGCCGTCGCCGGAGATTGCGGCCGGCCCAGGCAGCGCGGCCGACCAGGTCGTGCCGCCGTCGGTCGAGGTGCGGTACTGGTAGCCGGCCAGGCCGCAGCCGCCGGAGTCGGTCGCGCCGGTGGCCGTAATGGTGACGGGCGCGGTGAGCTGCCAGCTCGTCGATCCGCCGGTCACGATGTGGGCGCGCTCGGGACCGTGCGGTCGAGCTGGACGGTGCCGCCCGCCGTGATCGGCGACCACGGCGAGGTGAGGCCGACGCCGTCGGTCGCCTGGAACCGCACGACGCGTCGATCCGGTGTTCACCACCGGCACGGAGCCGCTCACGGTTGCCGGTGCAGTCCAGGTGGAGCCGTTGTTCGTCGACGTCTCGTACTGGTAGCTGGCGACGCCGCTGCCGGCGTCGGTCGCCGTCGGCGTGATCGTGACCGACGCGGCGTTCGACCAGCCGGCCGAGCCGCCGGTCGCGACGGGCGTCGCGGGCGCCGTGCGGTCGAGCTTGACCGTCGCGGCCGCCGTCTGCGTCGCCGGCGTCCACGCCGACGTGTTGCCCGCGACGTCGACGCTGCGCAGCTGCACCCACGTGTTGGCCTCGGCCGAGACCGTGTCGCTCGGGCCGGTCGTCGCCGCGCTCCACGTGGTGCCGCCGTCGGTCGAGGTGCGGTACTGGTACCCGGAGAGTCCGGAGCCGCCGGTGTCGGTGGAGCCGCTCGCGGTCACGGTCGCCGAGGCCGCGGTCGACCAGGCCGCGGAGCCGCCGGCCACGGTGGGCGCGGAGGGCGCGGTCAGGTCGAGCTTGACGGTCGCCTGCGTCCACGGCGAGGCGAGCGCCACCCCGTCCACGGCCGCGAACCGCACGAGCGTCGTGCCCTGCGCCGAGATCGCCGCGCTCGGGCCCGTCGTGGGGGACGACCACGTGCTGCCGCCGTTGGTGGAGGTCTCGTACTCGTAGGCGGTGACGCCGGAGCCCTGCGTCTGTGGAGGCGGAGGCCGACACCGTGACCATCGGGCCGGCCTGCCACGACGCGGATCCGCCGGTGAGGGTGGGCGCGGTCGGCGGCGTGCGGTCGATCTGCACCAACCCGTTCGTCCCCGTCCAGGCGGAGGCGTTTCCGAGCGCATCGAGCGACCGGAACTCGACCAGGGTCGCGCCCTCGGCGGAGATCGTTGCGGCCGATCCTGCGGTCGGCGCCGACCAGGTGCTGCCCGCGTCGGCCGACGTGCGGTACTCGTACCCGGCGAAGCCCGACCCGGCGTCGGCCGGTGTGCCGGTCGGCTGCACCATCACCGATGCCACGTTCGCCCAGGTGCCCGAGCCCCCGGTGAGCACCGGCAGCGACGGCGGCAGGGTGTCGACCATCGCCTCGGCGGTGGGATCGGCGCTCGCCGGCGCCCATGCCGAGCTGTTGCCGGCCTTGTCGAGCGCCCGGAACTGCACCCAGGTCGTGCCGTCGGCGGTCACGTTCGCGGTCGCTCCCGCGGCCGCGGCGCTCCACGAGGCGCCCGCATTGGCCGAGCTGCGGTGCTGGTAGGAGGCGATGCCGCTGCCGCCGGTGTCGGTCGCACCCGGCCGCGGCGAGCATCACGGCCGCGGCTGTCCAGGTGCCCGTGCCCCCACTGACGGTCGGCGCCGTCGGGGCGACCGTGTCGACCCGCCACTTGGACGTCGCCGACCGGGTGGTCGCCCCGCTCTTCGCGCGGATCGTGAAGGTGTGCTGCGCCGTCCTTGAGCTTCGTGTAGGAGCGCGTGCGCGAGCAGCTGGTGTAGGCCCCCGAGTCGAGCCGGCAGGTGGTCTTGACGCCGGTGCCCGTCGTCTTCCAGGCGAGCTTGGCGGTCGTGCCGGAGGTGGCGCCGGCCGGGTGGGTCGGTGATCTTGACCGTCACCGCGACGCTCGCGCCGGATGCAGCACGTAGGCCGCGGCCGGGGCGGCCAGAAGCGCGCAGGCGGTCGCCGCGATCGCGAGGGATCGTGCGAGCGCACTGGTCGATCGGGTCGCCGCCGGGCGGCCTCGGTGGGTCAACGCGCACCTCGAAGAAGTCGGGGGTGCGTCGAAGCTGTCCTCTCATATCGGCCGAAGTTGCAAAGATTATTAGATGCAAAGCGTCAGAAGCATGTGTGCGATCGCAAAAGGCGGCCGCGGCAGCGACGGCCCGGCGCTAGAGTCGCGCCCGTGACCGAGCCGCCGGCACAGGACTCCACGCGAGCAGCGTCTGACGGTCGGCGTGATGGGGAGCGCCGACGTGCACGTGCCGGCCGAGGCCCACGCCGTGCTGTCGGCGCTTGGCCGCGCGGTCGCCGCGCGCGGCTGCGTGCTGATCACGGGCGCCTGTCCCGGCCTGCCGCAGGTCGCGGTCGAGAGCGCGAAGGCGGCCGGCGCGATGGTGATCGGGATCTCGCCCGCGCTCTCACGCGCCGAGCACGTGCACCGCTACCGGTCGCCGACGGCGGGGTTCGACGTGATCGTCTACAACGGCTCCGGGCTGATGGGCCGCGAGGTCGACACGATCCGCTCGTCGGACATCGTCATCATCGCCGGCGGCCGGTCGGGGACGCTCGGCGAGTTCAGCATCGCCTACGACGAGGGCCATCTGATCGGCGTGCTCACCGGCACGGGCGGGATCGCGGATCACCTGCACGAGATCCTCGAGGTGATCGCGGTCAAGGACACCGGCGCGCGAGGTGCTCACCGAGGCCGACCCGGTCGCGCTGCTCGACCGCCTGATCGCGGCACACGACCGGCTCGAGCGCGAGCATCGCCGGCCCTCGGGCCGACCCGTGCCCGACGGGAGCGCCGCGGGATAGGCGCCCTCAGGGGTGAGCGTCGGACTCGACCCGGCGCACCCGGGCCGCCAGCTCGCGCATGATCGAGAAGGCGATGTTGGGCTCGGCCGCGAGCAGCTCGCGGAAGCGGCCCTGCGAGATGCTCATGGCGAGCACCTCGGTCTGCGCGGTCACGGTGGCCGATCGCGGCCCGTTGTCGAGGAGCGCCATCTCGCCGAAGAACCGGCCCGGCCCGAGCTCGATGCGATCGCCGGTGACGGTGGTGACCTCGGCCGTGCCGGCGAGGATGACGTAGAAGGCGTCGGCGCGCCGCCGTGGGCTGACGATGACGGTGCGCTCGGGGAACGTCACCTTCGACGCCATCCTGGCGACGCGGCGCAGATGCCGCTTGGACAGGCCGGCGAAGAGGGGGACGTCCGCCAGGACGACCGCCCACTCGCGGCCGAACGCCGCCGCATCGGCCGCCGTTCGGATCCCGCCGGCCGGCACCGTCGCGCCCATCAATCCTCGTCCCGGGCCGCTGCTCACGTCGTCCGCCTCCCGTCACCAGCGCAGGAGCGCGCCGATTCCCTCGGACGCCGCCAGCTCTTGCGCCGCCGATCCGTTCACCGCGGTCACCTTGGCGTTGGTCTCGAACGCGCGCTCGATGAGGTCTCCCGCGATGTCTGCGACGGGCGCCGCCGGCGCGGCGCCCACCGGGACGAGGCGGCCGTCGCCGGTCACGGTGCCGGGATAGGTGCCGCGCGCGTCCAGCACGAGGTGCTCCACGCGGCCCTCGGCGAGCGCTGTGGCCACCTCGGCCATGCCGAGGGCGCCGCGGCCGGCCGCGGCTGCCCGCGTGCGCACCAACTCCACGAGCTGCTGCTCGCGGGTCTGCCGCGTCGCGCGAGCGTAGGCGGCCGTGAGCTCGGCGATTGTGGCAGCCGTCGCCTCGGGAGCCGGATCCGTATCGTCGATGTGCACGTCGAGCCCGCTGCTCGCGAGCGTCGCGGCGAGCCGCCGGGCGATGCGCGCGTTCCCCGCCACGACAACGGTGTCCCACCCATGCGAGCGCGCCGCTCGCTCCACCTCTGGGGCGGCGCTGTCGGCGACGCGATGCTGGTTCTCCACCACGCCCGCGTTGGGCTCCTTGCGCAGCGACCACTCGAATCCAGGCTGGGAGAGGTCGAGGCGCCTGAGCTCGCGGCCCGTCCCCGTGTCGAGATCGATCAGCCGTAGCTCGGCTGCCGACACGACGGCGACGCCCACGGCGCGGCCCTCCTCTGCCGCGGCCAGCAGTGGGAGCATGTGTGCGCGCGGCTGCAACCGGACGTCAGTAACGAGCGGGAGCGCGATCCGCACCTCGTGGATGTCGGCGCCGGCCACGGCTGCGAAGAGCGCGCGCCCGCGACCTGCCGTGCGCGGATCGAGCAGCTGCTCGATGGCCGGCTCCAGCGCATGGAGGCGGGCACGCACGGCTGCCGTGTCGTCCGGGTCCCACCCACCGGCGAGATGATGGAGGCCGACCCGAACCTGCTCATCCCAGAGAGGCGAGCCCCCGGCCGGCTCGTGCGAGACGACGTCGACGTACACGGACAGGACACCGACCGGGTCGTGCATGCGCGCGATGGCGCGTAGCGTTTCGGTTCCGAGTGCCATCGATCCAGTCTCGCCCAGGGGCGGGTCGAGCCGCATCGGGGCGAACCCGCACTCGACATGCGGGCTTCTCCGCACTCGGGCGTGCGCGGGATCCGCCCGCGCTCACGCGTCGGAACGACGCCGCTCGATGGCAAGCGCGATCGATCCTCCGAGACAGGCGACCAGCGCACCGGCCGCTGTGTCGAGCCAGAAGTGGTTCGCGGTCACGATCAGCGAGTACGAGACCCACACAGGCCAGGCCAGCCATATCACCCGCACCCACCGGTTGTGCGAGAGCGTGGCCATTGAGATGCCCACGACGACCGCGTCGGCGGTGTGCAGGCTGGGCATCGCCGCATACCGATTCGCCGCGAATGCCACGATCGGCGTGCCGTGGTTGACGACCGAGAAGCTCGCGAGCGTATCGACGAGGCCGTGACCGGGTACGAGGCGGGGCGGCGCGGTCGGTACGAGCACATACCCGACGTACCCGATCACATTGGTCGCGATCACCGCGTTTCGCAGCACGATGTAGTGGCCGGTGTGGCGGACGTATGTCCAGGCGAGGACGACCGTCACGACGCCGAACTCGGCGATCCAGTACGTCCAGTTCGCCGCGGTGATCAGCGTCGGGCTCGTGTCGATCGCGTGGCGCTGCAGCGATGGCTCGAAGAACGCGCCCAGCGATTGCTCGAACGAGATCACGTGGCCGGCGTTTCGCTGCGCCGTGGCGGTCGTTCCATGAGCCAGGCCGCGCGCGGTCTCGTATGTCAGGGCGAACCCCACCCAGATCGCGATCTGCCGGGCGAGGTCGCGACCACCTCGGGGCATGAGCAGGCGCCGAGCGGGCTGCCCGCCCGGGCGCCGGCCGGGTCGGTCGCCCCCACCCTTGACGCGGACGGCATGCCTTGACACGACCTGTTCTCTCCGCTCATCGACACGCCTCGCGAGAGCCGGCACGCGAGGCCCCGAGGATACCGCGGGGTGGACGCTCGCGTCCCGGCATCACCCGGCGCCGTGGCAAACCCGCAGCATGTTCCGTGTGATCCCCGAAGCCGGCCCCTCCGCCGCCTGCGAGGATCCGGCGATGACCCCTCGCCCTGCTTCGTTTGCAGATCGGCGTGAGGCGGGCGCGATGCTGGCGAGACGGCTCGGCGCCGAGGACCTCGCCGGCGGTGTCGTCGTCGGCCTGGCGCGCGGGGGCGTGGTGGTCGCGTCAGAGGTGGCACGGCGGCTGGGTCTCGAGCTCGACGCCCTGGCCGTGCGGAAGGTGGGGCATCCGCTGCAGCCGGAGCTGGCGATCGGGGCCGTCACGGTGGACGGCGACGTCTTCCTGCGAGCGGCCCGCGACGTCGGCGCCGCAGAGGTTGACGCAGCGGTCGCGGCGGCCCGGTCGGGCGCGGCGGCGCTCGACCGCAGCCTGCACGAGCACCGGGCGATGGTCTCGGTCGCGGACAGGGTGTGCGTGCTCGTCGACGACGGGTTGGCCACAGGCGCGACCATGGTCGCGGCCGCGCGGTGGGCGCGCTCCCGCAAGGCGGCGCGCGTCGTTGTCGCGGTTCCCGTGGGGCCCGCCGAAACGGTCGACATGCTCCGCCTCGAGGCGGATGCCGTCGTCTGCCTGCAGGCGCCCACGAACATGTTCGCGGTGGCCGAGTGGTACGACGACTTCCGGCAGGTCACCGACGACGAGGTGATCGCGCTGGTGGCCGGCGCGGCGGCTGTCGCGGGGCGACCGGTCACGATCACCGCCGGCGACGTGCGGATTGCGGGCGACCTGGCGCTGCCCGGCCCGGCGCACGGTGTGGTCGTCTTCGCGCATGGGAGTGGGAGCAGCCGCCACAGCCCCCGCAACCGGTCGGTGGCGCACCGCCTCAATCGAGCCGGCTTCGCCACCCTGCTCCTCGATCTGCTGACGCCCGCCGAGGAGCTCGATCGCGAGCGGGTGTTCGACATCCCGCTGCTGGCCGAGCGTTTGGCTGCCGCGACACGCTGGCTGGCAACGGAGCCCGAAACCGCACGGCTTCCGATCGGCTACTTCGGGGCGAGCACCGGCGCCGCCGCCGCTCTGCGGGCTGCGGCCGGCGCCCCGGCCGTGCGGGCGGTCGTCTCACGCGGCGGGCGTCCCGACCTGGCCGGCGAGCACCTGCCGCGCGTGCAGGCCCCGACGCTCCTGATCGTCGGCGGCGACGACGACGTCGTGCTGAGGCTCAATCGCGACGCGGCGGCTGCGCTGCGATGTCCCACCGAGCTGGCCGTGATCCCGGGGGCGACGCACCTGTTCGAGGAGCCGGGCGCCCTGGAGCAGGTCGCCGATCTCGCCGTCGGCTGGTTCCTGCGTCACCTGCGCCCGTGAGCGGCGATGTCTGGCCGCGGTGACCGCGGCCACCACGGCGGGCATGTCCCCAATACGGGGGGTGCCCCGCCCGTCGTGCCGGTCTACCGTGAGGGCATGCCCGAGCTCATGCTCCCGCGCCTGATCGAGTCGGCGGCCACGGCCATCGACGGCAGCCTCTCGGAGTCGTGCGCACGCTGATCGCCGCCCCGGCCACCGATGCGGAGCGCGCCGGCGAGCGGCTGTGCGTGTTCGGCTCACCGGCGGGCGGCCGCTGGCCTCACGCCGCTTTCGCGTCGTGGGCGAGGGATCGGGCCGCGAGTACCTCACCTTCACGCTCGCGCTCGAGGACGGGCCGGAATCGCTGCTCGAGGCCTTCGGCCTGCAGCTGCAGATCGCCCTGAACGGCCTCGACGCGACCTCGTGCGAGGAGCTCGGCTGCTTCCGCGAGCTGCTCGCGGCCGCACGCCGCGGCGCCTGATGGCGCCTCCTCCGCGCCCGCCCGGTGGTGGACGTCCATCCAGGCGGGCGCATGTCAGGGAGGCACCCCCATCGCGGCGCGCGTGAGGATGTATTCCACTCTCGCCGTGTGACGGCGATCCGGCAACCCCCGCGCGTGGGGGTGGCGGGTGGTGTTTTGCCCCCCACGCGCGCGCGGCCCGGCACGGTGGGCGAGCCGCGCGCGGTGCGGTTAAATGCCGCGATGCGAATCGTCACCGAGTATCCGCGCGCGGTGCGGACGATCGCGACGCGAGTGGATCACGCTCGCCGACGGCTGCCGCCTGGCCGCGCGGATCTGGCTGCCCGAGGACGCCGAGGCGGCGCCGGTGCCGGCCATCTTCGAGTTCCTGCCGTACCGCCTGAACGACGGCACGGCGGTGCGCGACTCGCACCACTTCCCCTACCTGGCGGGCCACGGCTACGCCTGCGTGCGTGTCGACATCCGCGGCACCGGCGAGTCCGACGGCGTGCTCGACGACGAGTACCTGCCCCAGGAGCAGTCCGACGCCTGCGAGGTGATCGCTGGATCGCCGAGCAGCCGTGGTGCACCGGCGCGGTCGGCATGATCGGCATCTCGTGGAGCGGCTTCAACGCCCTGCAGGTGGCGGCCCGCCGGCCGCCGGCGCTGAAGGCGATCGTGACGCTGTGCTCGACCGACGATCGCTACGCCGACGACGTGCACTACGACGGCGGCTGCGTGGGCTCGGACATGCTGCAGTGGGCGGCGTCGATGCTCGGCTGGAACGGCTGGCCGCCCGACCCGGACATCGTCGGCGAGCGCTGGCGCGAGATGTGGCTCGAGCGGCTCGTCGCCAGGCGCCGCCGTTCATCGAGCCGTGGCTCGGTCACCAGCGCCGCGACGACTACTGGAAGCAGGGCTCGGTGTGCGAGGACTACGCCGCGCATCGAGGCGGCCGTGTACGCCGTCGGCGGCTGGTCGGACGGCTATACGAACGCCATCCCCCGGCTGCTCGAGGGGCTGCCCGGGCCGCGCAAGGGCCTGATCGGGCCGTGGGCGCACGCCTGGCCGCAGGCGGGGCCGCCGGGGCCGACGATCGGCTTCCTGCAGGAGATGCTGCGCTGGTTCGACCACTGGCTGGGCGGGGTCGAGACCGGGATCATGGACGAGCCGATGCTGCGGGCCTACATCCAGGACTCGTTCCGGCCGGCGAGCTGCTACACCGAGCGGCCGGGGTGGTGGGTGGCCGAGCCCGGCTGGCCGGCGCCCGGCGTCGCTCCGATGCGCCTGCATCTCAACCCGGCCGGCCTGGCGCGAGCAGCCTGCCGCCGCGACCGAGCTGCGCTTCTGCGGCGTGCAGACGGCCGGCCTCGACGCCGGCTCGTGGTGCCCGTACGGCGAGACCGCGGACTGGCCCGGCGACCAGCGGGCCATGGACGGCATGAGCCTCACGTTCACGTCCGAGCCGCTGGCGGAGCGGTCGAGATCCTCGGCTTCCCCGAGGTCGAGCTCGACGCTCGCGAGCGACCGGCCCGCAGGCGCTCGTGTGCGTGCGCCTGTGCGAGGTGTTCCCCGACGGCACGTCGGCCCTCGTCACCCGCGCGGTCCAGAACCTGACCCACCGCGAGAGCGACGAGCATCCGCGCCCGCTCGAGCCCGGCGTGCCGTTCCCGGCCACCGTGAAGCTCGACGCGATCGGGCACGCGTTCGCGCCCGGGCAGCCGCATCCGCGTCGGCATCTCGCCGACCTACTGGCCGTGGGCGTGGCCCTCGCCGGAGCCGGTGACCCTGACGCTCGATCGCCGGCGCGGCGAGCACGCTCGTCCTGCCCGGTGCGCGAGCCGCAGCCGGGCGACGCCGCGCTGCCCGGTTCGCCGAGGCCGAGGAGTCGGCGCCGCTCGCCGGTCGAAGTCGTCCACGGCGCTCCGGCCGGCCGCACCGTTCACCACGATCTCGCCACCGGCCGCATCGAGCTCGTGTACGACTGGGACGTGGGCGGCCGCACGCGCCTGCCGAACGGGCTCGAGGTCGAGGATTCGAACCGCACGACGTACTCGATCGTCGAGGGCGATCCGCTGTCGGCCAGCGTCCGCTGCAGCACGGCCGGGTCGGTCGGGCGCGGCGAGTGGCGCACGCGCTGCGAGACGGACAGCGTGATGACGTGCGACGCGGAGCGGTTCCGCGTCACCGTCGGCGGTGCACGCCTACGAGGGCGAGGCGTGTGCGTTCGCGAAGACGTGGACGTACACCTTCCCGCGCGAGCTGGTGTGATCTTCCAGCAGGGCGTGGCCGCGAGGGCTGCGTTCTTCTCGAACCCTCTAGACTTGGCGCATGCGGATCCTGCTAGTCAGCAACATGTACCCGAGCCCGGACCGCCCGAGTACGGCGTGTTCGTCGCGCGCCTGGCGGATGCGCTGCGTGCACGCGGTAACGAGGTCGAGGACGTGGTGCTGCACGCCGGCACGCGCGGCCCGATCTCGACGCCGCGGGCCTACGGCGGCCTCGCCCGCCAGGCCCGGGCCGCGGTCGAGCGCCACCGCCCGGACGTGGTCTACGCCCACTTCCTCGTCCCGACCGGCCTCGTCGCGATCGCGACCGGCGTCCCGTACGTGATCACCGCGCACGGCTCGGACGTGCGCAACATGCGCCGCAGCCCCGTCGTTGCGGCACTGACGAAGCCGGTGCTGCGGCGGGCGGCGGCCGTGATCTGCGTCTCGGCGTACGTGGCGAGGCTGCTCGCGGCGCCCCACGATGTGACCGTCGAGGTGATCGACTGCGGCGTCGACACCGAGCGGCTGAAGCCGGTGCCGCGGGCGCGCGACACGAACGGCAACGGGCCGCGCTTCCTGTTCATCGGCTCGCTGACGCGGCGCAAGAACCTCGAACGGCTGCTGCTTGCGTTCGGCAAGCTCGGCGGCGGCACGCTCACGATCGTCGGCGGCGGCCCGCTCGAGGAGCGGCTGCGCGCGACCGCGCCGGTGGGGACGCGCTTCGCCGGCCGGCTCGACTCCGACGGCGTCGCCGCCGAGATCGCCAAGGCCGATGTGGTGTGCCTGCCGAGCCTCGAGGAGCCGCAGGGCCAGGCGATGCTCGAGGCGCTCGCGCGCGGGCGGCCGGTGGTGGCCACGCGCGTCGGCGGGCCCGCCGAGGTGCTCACCCCGCGCATCGGCGCCCTGGTCGACCCGCTCGACATCGACTCGATCGCGGCCGGCATGGTGGCCGCGGCGGCGCTTCAGGTGCCGTGCCGCGAGGCGGTGGCGGTTGCGGCGGAGCATGCGCTGCCGTGCAGGCGAGCCGCATCGAGGCCGTCCTGCACCGGGCGGCGAACGGCGCCGGCCGGCCCAGACCGTAGAGCGAAAAGCGGGGACAGTCCCCGTCCGGGGACAGTCCCCATTCCGGCGCAGTCGCCGAAATTCTGGGAACGGCGTTCCGCGCGGCCGCTATCGTGTCGGCATGTTCGAGTGGCTGGTGCTGGTAGCGGGGTGCGCCGGTGTCGCCGGTGCCGTGCGCGCTGCGCTCGTCCGGCGCCGCCGCCGGACGATCCCGACCCTGCCCGATCACCTGTCTCCGGCCCAGGTCGGCCTCGAGCGGTTCCCGCCGCAGGGCGCGTTCGTGCAGTTCTCGACGCCGTACTCGACGTCGTCACGCGTGTCGCTGAACCGGCTGGCGGCGGTGACCGGCCCACCATGCCGGCCGCGTCACCGTCATCGAGATCGGCGGCGGGCCGCCGCCCGTACCGGATGGCGATGCGGGCGACGCCGATGGTGCTCTACGTCGATGCGGCGGGCGTGGTGCGCCGGCGCTGGTCGGCTCCCGCCGGAGCGCGCCGAGCTGGCGGCGCTCTTCACCGACGCTTCAGGAACCGGTCGCGGCCGCCTCGGCGGCGAAGTCGCTCGCGTAGAGCTCGGCCACCCGGTCGAGCTCGCCCGGCCGAGAGCGCGGGCGTCGCCGGGCGCCGCGGCGAACTCGCGCAGCTGGTCGGAGTCGTAGATGTTCGGCAGCACGCTCGTGACCGCCGGCTCGGCCAGGAGCCACTGGATCGCGGCCTGGCCGAGGGTGCGCCCCTCGGTGAGGAAGCCGAGCTGCTCGACCTTGCGCAGGCCCTCGGTCAGCCACTCCTTGGGCCGGTGGCGGCGGTGGTCGTTGGCGGCGAACTCCGTGTCCTTCGTGTAGCGCCCCTCGAGCATCCCGGACGAGTGCGGCACGCGGATCATGAGGCCGATCGACCGCTCGCGGGCGACCTCGATCAGATCGCGGCCGGGTCCTGCTCGAGCAGGTTGTGGATGATCTGGGCCTCGGCCAGATCGCGCGTGCGGAAGGCCTCGAGGCCCTCGTCGCGCCAGCCGATCGCCGGGCCGAGGGCGACGCCGTAGGTGCCGATCTTGCCCGCCGCGACCGCGTCCTCGAGCACGGCGAACACCTCGTCGGAGCGGATCGCGTCCATGCGCGGGTTGTGCAGCTGGTAGACGTCGATGTGGTCGGTGCGCAGGCGCGCCAGGCTCTGCTCGAGCGCGTATCGGACGTACTCCGGCGACCAGTCGTGCGGCCGCTCGACGTGGCCCTTGCGCTCCCACGGCGAGTAGATGTCGTAGCCGAACTTGGTCGCGATCGTGATCCGTCGCGCACGTCGCCGAGCGCCTTTGCGAGCAGGATCTCGCCGCGGCCCTCGCCGTAGGTGTCGGCGGTGTCGTAGAGCGTGATGCCGAGGTCGTAGGCCTCGCGCAGGAGCGCGATCGCGCTCTCGTCGGAGTGCTCGCCCCACCATCCGGTCGAGACCGTCCACAGGCCGAATCCGACCTCGGAGGCGGTGATCCCCGACGAGCCGAACGCGCGCGTCTTCATGGGCCGGAGTGTATGCCCGCGCCCGCGCGCCGGCGTCAGCCGACGAGCGGCTTCGTGTCGAAGTACTCGGCGAGCCGCTCGATGCCCGCGCCGGAGCAGCTCGACGAGGATCGCGAACGGGAAGTCGAACCGCCCGCCGCCGTCGCGCAGGCGTGAGCCGAAGTGGCCGACGGCGATCACCCGGCTGCCGCTCCTCCAGCACCGGGTCGAGCGTCACGCGGCAGTCGGAGATCGCGCCCATGCCCTCGGCCAGGCCCGGCCCTGATCGCGTCGCGGCCGTGCAGGGGAGCCGGATACAGCGGGTCCTCGTACACGCCCGCGGGCGCGAAGAGGGCGGCGGCGGCATCGGGATCGCCGCGCTCCCACGCGTCGCACACCGCCCGCAGGGCCTCGGCCGGAGTCATGGGATGATGCTACCGAATGCTGCATCCGACCATCCGCCGCTCGCCCTACTTCGAGCGCACCGTGCGTGCGGGCGCGTGCGACTTCATGGTCTACAACCACACCTACATGCCGCTCGACTACGGCCGCGACCCGCGCGCCGACTACGCCGCGCTGGTCGAGCGGGTGACCCTGTGGGACGTCGGCGCCGAGCGCCAGGCGCGAGCTGCGCGGGCCGGATGCGCTCGCGCTCGCCGACCACCTGGCGCCGCGGCGGCTGTCCGACCTGGCCGTGGGCGAGTGCCGCTACACGCCGGTGTGCGACCGGGCGGGCGAGATCATGTGCGAGTGCATCGTCCTGCGCCCGGTGGCCGACGTCGTCTGGTTCTCGCACTCCGACTGCGACCTGACGCTGTGGGCGACCGGGCTCTCGCTTGCGCGCGGCGACGACGTCGCGGTGGCCGAGGCCGACGTCGCCCCGATGCAGCTGCAGGGGCCGCGCGCGGCCGCCGTGATGGCGGCCGCGGCGGGGCATGACATCGAGCGTCTGGGCCGCTTCCGGTGCGCGCCGCGGACGATCGCGGGGGTCGACTGCATCGTCTCGAACACCGGCTGGAGCCGCGAGCCGGGCTACGAGATCTACCCGCTCGGGAGCGACCGGGCGGGCGAGGTGTGGGACGCGCTCGTCGCGGCCGGCGAGCCGCACGGCCTGCTCGTCACCGGCCCGAACATCGTCCGCGCGGTCGAGCAGGGCATCTCCGACACCCAGTACGCCACCAACTCGGCCATGAACCCGATCGAGGCCGGGATGAGCGCGCTGCTCGACCTCGACCGGCCCGACTTCGTCGGCCGCGACGCCCTGCGGGCGGTGCGCGAGCGCGGCCCGGCGCGGCGCACCGTCGGCCTCGTGTGCGACGGCCCGCCGTTCCCGGTCATGGAGCAGCACTGGCCCGTGCGCACCCCGGCCGGCGACCTGGCGGGCGTGGCCCGGTGGGCGGTGTACTCGTTCGCGCTCGAGCGCAACATCGCGGTCGTGCTCGTCGACGCCGGCCTCGATCCCGCCGCCGGGCTCGTCGTCGACGCGGCGGACGGGGCGCGCCGGGGCGAGCCGCACCCGATCCCGTTCGTCTGACCGGAGCCCGTGTGTCCGGCATACACTGATGCACGATGGCCGTCCAGACCGTCCGCTTGACCCAGCTCTCCCACGGCGCGGGGTGCGCGTGCAAGCTTCCGGCCGGATCGCTGCGCGAGGTGCTCCGGGGGCTGCCTCACGTCGACGCGGCCGAGCTGCTCGTAGGCCACGAGGGTCTGGATGATGCCGCGGTGTGGCAGATCTCGCCCGACCTCGCCGTCGTGCAGACGATCGACTTCTTCACGCCGCTCGTGGACGATCCGTACCAGTTCGGCCGCATCGCCGCCACCAACGCGTTCTCGGACATCTACGCAATGGGGGCGCGGCCCGCGTTTGCGCTGAACGTCGTCGCGTTCCCGAAGACGCTGCCGATGGAGCTCCTGGGCGAGATCCTGCGCGGTGGTGCCGACGTGGCCACAGCGGCCGGGGCCGTCGTGGCCGGCGGCCATTCCATCGACGATCCGGAGCCGAAGTACGGCATGGCCGTGACCGGCTTCGCCCGGCCGGACGAGATCTGGACGAACGCGGGCGGACGCGAGGGCGACGTGCTCGTGCTCTCCAAGGCGATCGGCACCGGCATCGTCACGACCGCGCTCAAGCGCGGCGCGCCCGACGCCGCGGTCGTCGAGGCGGCGGTGGAGTCGATGACGACCCTGAACGCCGAGGCGGCCGCGATCGTGCGGGCCGCGGGGCCGAACGCCGTCACCGACGTGACCGGGTTCGGGCTCGTCGGGCATGCGCGCGAGCTCGCGGCGGGCGCCGGCCTGTGCGCCGAGATCGACCTTTCCGCCGTGCGGCTCCTGCCGGGCGTGCGCGAGCTGATCGCCGCCGGTCACGTGCCGGGCGGCACGCGCACGAACCTCGACCTCGCGGCCGAGTACACGGAGTTCGCATCCGGCCTCTCGGAGGCCGACCGGCTGCTCGCGTGCGACGCCCAGACCTCGGGCGGCCTGTTCGTGAGCCTGTCGGCCGAGCGTGCGGCCGCGCTGCCGTGGCCGGTGATCGGCCGCCTGAGCGCCGGTGCCGCGGGCACCGTCGCCGTGCGCTGAGCGCGCCTAGCCGGACGGAACGACCCGGAACGCCCGCAGCGGCACCGTCCCCCGCCAGACGCACCACGAGTACGGATGCAGATCGCTCGCGAGCGCACCCGGCGGCCGGTTGGTCACGACCCAGGTCACGCCGGCGGGCGGCGGCGCGCCCGCCGCGATCGCGTTCAGCTCGGTGCGCCGTGTGTGCTCGCCGGCGACCCCCGCGGGCAGGCGCGTGAACGGGATCCGCGCGATGCGGTTGGGGAGCCACAGGATGCGCGCGCCCGAGGCGCTGAAGAGCCCGAACCCGACCTCGCCGGTGATCCAGACCTGGCCGCTCGAGACGGCCACCTCGTCGGCCTGGGTGAGGTCGAGCGGGTGGACGCATGTGAGGCTCGGATTGGCGGGCTCGGCGCGGATCGCGGCCGCCGCAAGCGCCGTCGATCCCATTGCGGCGACGGCGACGACCGCCGCGAGCACGATCCCCAGCGGCACGGCCCGGCGGCCCGCGGCGGTCACGAGCTCCGCGGCGGCGTAGCCCGCCGGCAGCGCGAGGGCGATGGCCAGCACGGGGACGTAGCGCAGCCAGTGCACGATCGCATGCGTGCCGAAGACGACGTGCCCCGAGCCGGCGGCGACGCCCGCGGCACATGCCACCACCGCAACTGCGACGATCGCCGTGAGCTCCCGCCGCAGCGCTCCCCTGCGAGCGAGCAGGACGAGGCCGGCGGCGCCCAGAGGCACCAGCATCCCGAGCGCGACGGCGGCCTGGGCCACGGTCGGGTTGGGGGCGACCTGCGTGGTCGTCTCGCGCAGGCCGCCGTGGCTGTGCGAGCTCAGGGCGAGCGGGACGAGCCAGACGGATGCCGTGAGGAGCGCCGCGGGCAGTGCGAGGACGAGCGGCCGGGAGCGTGTCGCGATCGCGACGGCGGCGACGCTGACGAGGCCCAGCGTGCCCTCGACCGGCCCCAGCACGATGGCGAACCCGGCCACGCCGCCCGCGAGCAGCGCCAGCCGCGCCGATCGCTCCGACGCCGCCCGGATCGCCAGCCAGAGCATGCCCGGCAGCAGGGCGAGCGCCGCCTCGCGGGGCAGCAGCGGGGCGAGGCTGCCGAGGCCCGTCGACATCGCGTCCGGCAGGATGAAGTCGCCGTGGTAGGCGCCGAGCCCGAACCGCAGCGTCAGGACGGCGGCGGGCGAGTGCTGCCAGATCCAGCCGACGCCGGCGCCCCCGAGCACGAGCACGGTCGCCCACTCTGTCGCGGCCGCGCAGAGGCCGAGCTCGCTCGCGAGCAGCCACGTCCCCGCGCCGAGGGCGAGCAGCGCGAGCACCTGGATCGCCAGGAACGCGCCGGTGAGGCTGCCGGGGACGACGTGGGCGATCCACGCGGCCAGCGCGTGGAAGAGCCACGGGTAGGCGTCGGGGATTCCGCCGTAGGGGCCGCCGGGCGTCGTCGCGCCGCTCATCAGCTGGCGCGTCCAGCCGCTGTGCCAGCCGGCGTCGGCGCCGCGGGCGAGGTTCGCGGGAGCGCTCACGCTCGGCCACAGGATCACCGCCGAGATCGCGACGGCCGCGACCGCCCCGAGGCTCGGGCGCGCAAGACGCAGGTCCGGCCGGCGGAGCGCGACGAGCGCGACCAGGGCCACCGGCACGGCGATGCGCAGGCCGGTGCGCTGGCCGAGGACGGCGATGCCGAGCGTCGAGACCAGCATCGCCACCCAACCGACCGCCACCATTGCGAGCGCGCCCGCCAGGATGCGCACCCCCGGCCGGGCGCCGCGGACGAGCGCCGATCCCACGAGCCAGACGGCGGCCAGGGTCAGCGCGACGACCGCGATCGCGGCGGGGACGGACACTCGCGAATCATGTCGCGGCGCGCGGCCCCGGGACGCCGTTTGCCCGCTCAGGGCACCGCCGCGACGCTGGTACACTGGCGGCGATGTCCTCGCATCTGCTTGCACAGATCCTCTCGGGGTTGCAGGTCCTGCTCGGAGTCGGCCTGGTCGTGCTCGTGCTCATGCACTCGGGCAAGGACTCCGGCCTGTCCGGCATGCTGAACCCCGGCGGGTCGAGCTACGGAGGCACCGCGGTGATGGAACGCAACCTCACCCGGCTCACGGTCTTCGTCGCGATCATCTTCACGGCGAACGTGATCGCCCTGGGCTTCCTGCTCTAGGTAGACTGCCTGCCGCAGGGCCGGCGCTGGTGGCGGAATTGGTAGACGCGCAAGGTTGAGGGCCTTGTGACCCGTATGGGTCGTGGAGGTTCAAGTCCTCTCCAGCGCATCGACGGAAACCCGCATGGTTATGCGGGTTTCCGTGTTTTCGGGCGCCTGTCGTCCGGATCTGTGGCACCGATCCGCGCTGACCCGATCAGGTGGCGAAGCTCGGCACGGCCTTGTGCGGATCGTCGGAGCGGCCCTTCGGCTCCTCCCACGCCTCTTGGCGGCCGAGCGCGGAGAGGTCGAGGAAATAGTACGACCCGCCGGTGGCCTCGGCGCCGCGGGCATACGTCGAGTAGGTGTGGAAGGCGGTGTCGCCGTCGCGCAGGAAGTAGCTCTCCCCGGGCTGCTCGATGGGCTGGTCGCCATCGACGTCGCCGCCGGTGCCGGCCAGCTCGTGCTCCGCCTGGCCGCGAGAGTTGTACTCGATCGGCGCCACCGACTCGTCCAGGGTGACGTGGAAGTCGTAGTTGAAGTCGCTGCCGTAGGACGAGTACCAGGGGAACGTCCAGCCGCGTTCGGCCTTGTAGCGCTCCAGCTTCTCGAGCGGGGCGCGGGCCACTACCACCAGCGTCGTCTCGCGCGCATGCAGGTGCCGGAGCAGGCCGTCGCTTAGCTCGTCGGCACCGGCCGTGCAGCTGGGGCAGCCGGTGTCCCAGTCCGGCCCGAACATGAAGTGTCGCACGATTAGCTGTCGCCGCCCCTCGAACAGGTCGAGCAGGCCGACGTCGCCGCTGGGCCCGTGGAACACGTAAGGCTTGTCGATCCGCACCATCGGCAGCCGGCGGCGCTTCGCGCTCAGCTCGTCGCGCGCCGGGTCATCGCCTTCTCGTCTTCGAACGGTGTGACCGGTGCGGGCGGCCAGGCTCATCGGTGGATCAGACGTCGATCGTGATGATCGGGCTTAGAGCTGCCGCGATGACCAAAGCAGGGCGGCCAGGATGACGGAGGTCAGCCCGACCGCGAGTCCGACGATCCACCCGGCAACGTCCTGGCTCACCAGGACGGCGCCAAGGATGGTGGCGATGCCGATGATCCCGCCCGTGGCGATGATGCGCACGAAACCGCGCTCGATCACGCTGCGGCGTCGCTCACGACCCGGCAGCATGCCTTGCGGCCGGTGGCGCTCTTCTGGCTCAGGGGTGGCCGTGTCGCTTGGCTCGAGCGCAGTGGACTCCGGGAGTTCGTCCGGCCTGTCTTCCTCGCGTGACTCTGGTGTTTCCGACATACGGTGAAGATACCAAGGGAGGCGTCTCGCGAACCATCTCGCCCCGGGTTGGGCGGAGCAATGTCGGATCAGTTGCTGGGGTTAGAACCAGCCACGGCGCTTGAAGTAGGTCAGCAGGACGACGACGAGGACGATCTCGCTGCCGATCCCGAGCGCGAGGAACGCTGGGAGGCCGCCGATGTGGCCGACCATCCAGCCGAAGTTCTGGCCGAAGAAGCCGGTGATGAACGTGAGAGGCAGGAAGATGGTTGCGATCACCGTCAGCTGCTTCATGACGCTGTTGAGGCGATTCGAGACCGTGGACAGGTAGACGTCCATGGCTCCGGTCAGGAGGTCGCGGTAGCTGTCGATCAGGTCGCTGATCCGGATCAGGTGGTCGTACACATCGCGGAAGTAGCGCTCGTCCTCGTCCTCGAGTCCGGGTAGCTCGGCGATGCGCCCCATCAGGCTCGCGAATGTGTCGCGCTGCGGCGTCACCGCCTTGCGCATTCCGACCATCAGCCGCTTCATGCCGAAGATCTCCTGGAGCTGTTCGTCGTCGGCTCTCGAGAAGATCGCGTTCTCGAGCTCGTCGATGCGGTTGTCGAACGCCGCCAGGATCGGGAAGAAGCTGTCGACGAGGCCGTCGATGACTCGGTAGAGCAGCAGCGAAGGCTTGTCGATCGCCTTGACGCGGTCCCGGTAGCGCCGCCTGATCTCGGCGAACGCGGGACAGTCATCGCGGTGGACCGTCACCAGGAAGCGCTCGGAGTAGAAGCAGTGCACCTCCACGAGCTGGTCGGCATCCGGCGTCGCGCCGTAGACGACGATGAACAGGAAGTCGTCGTAGTCGTCGAGCTTCGCCCGCTGGTCGAAGTGCTCCGAGTCTTCGACCGCCAGCGGATGGAACCGAAAGACGTCGCGCAGGATCTCGAAGTCGCCGGCGGCGGGCCGGTCGAGATCGAGCCAGAAGAAGCTGTGCCCGGCGAGGAGGCCCTCGACGGTGGGACGGTCGAAACGGACATGTTCAGAACCGTCGTGGTGGACCACGTAACAGGCCGACGGACCCGTGCGATCCGTGACCGCCTCAGTGTCCGCCGTGCCCGCCGCGGCCGCCCGATCCGGCTCTGAATCGCCTGACACTCGACGAGACTACCGCCCAACGAACCGATGAGGAGGAGACCCCAGTGATCGCTCGCACCTGGCGAGGCGCGGTCCGCCCGGAGGACCGCGACGCCTACGCCGAATACATGCAGGACACCGGTGTGGCTGGATACGCAGGCATTCCGGGCAATCGGGGCGTCTGGATGCTGCGCCGCGATCTCGAGGACGTGACCGAGTTCGTCATGTTCACCCTCTGGGACTCGATGGATGCTGTGCGGAGATTCGCCGGCGAAGACCCCGAGACAGCGGTGTTCTACCCGGATGATGACCGCTTCCTCGTCGAGCGCGACCTCCGGTCACACCACTACGAGGTGATCACGCACGCGCCTGGCCCGGGGGGCTGACCCGCCCGTCGGGCGGCTTTCCGCGTCTCTGACCGCTGCGGCCGGGCCCCGGGTGCGTGCGCACGAGGCCCGGCCGCGATCGCCATCACCTGAGCGCGCTGCCGTCGATCACGTAGACCGTGTCGCGGTTGGCTGCGGAGACGAGGAAGTCAGGCGTGCCGTTCCCGTTTGTGTCGCCGATGCCGACCGCGTCGAAGCCGAGGTTCTCGTTCGGCGTGGTGCTCGTGACGGTACGCAGGCGCTTCCCGGTCGCCCCGGAGAACACCTGCACCTTGCCGGCCGCCGGTGCGCCGTCGCTGCTCGTGTAGTTGCCGACGATGATGTCGGGCACGCCGTCGCCGTTCACATCGCCGGCGGAGCGGCCGGGACCCATGCCCTCGCCGGCCGCGCCTCGCCATGCGTGCAGGCGCGCGCCGTCGACGCCGGAGTAGACGGCGGCGAATCCGCCCGCCTGGCCGGCGTTGTTCGAGGCGTAGTCGCCGACGTAGAGGTCGGGCACGCCGTCGCCGTTCATGTCGCCGACACCGGCGACGAAGAACTGGCCGAACGCGGCGTTCCCACGCTCGCCGTTGATGCGGAAGAGCCGCGCGCCCGTGCGGCCGGAGTAGACGTACGCTGCGCCGTGCCCGGGGTTCGTGCCGCTCGCGCCGACGATCAGGTCGGGCACGCCGTCGCCGTTCAGGTCGGCGGTATGCGCGGTGCCGTCGCCGAACTCGTCGCCGGGGCGATGCGCCGAGAGGACGCGGATGACGCGGAACGTCCGGCCCGAGATGACGTACGCGTGGCCGACGGCTGTTCCGCTCCCCGGTGCGCCCACCAGGAGGTCGGGTACGCCGTCGCCGTTCACGTCGCCCGCGCCCGATACGGCGGCGCCGAACATGTCGCCGGGATGGGGCCCGCGCAGGCGCGCGATCGTCTTTCCCGTCGCACCTGAGTAGACATACGCGTGGCCGACGTCCGTCGCCTGGCCGGGCGCGCCGCTGATGACGTCGGGAACGCCGTCGCCGTTCACGTCGCCAGCGTCGGCGACGGCGTAGCCGTTCTGCTCGCCCGCCCTGCCGCCGCGGCGGAAGAGCAGGTGGCCGGTGCGGCCCGAATACACCCACACCCGGCCCTGCATCTTCGACCCGCCGTCGACCTCGCCGATCACGATGTCGGTCACGCCGTCACCGTTCACGTCGGGCAGCTCGCTCACCGCCCAGCCGAAGAACGCGCCCTTGCCGGTGGTCGGGCCGTGGAACGCGTGCAGCACGTGCACCGGTTGCACGAACGTCCCGGACGCGCTCGCGCTTGCGGCGAACGCGGCCAGGGCGAGCGCGGCGATCGCCGCCGCGCGAGTACAGACTCGAGACATCGCTCCTCCTCCGTCGGACTGAGGATCGATGCTACGAACGCCCCGGCCCGGGCACATAGGACGTTCTTGCGGCGTCGCTACGCGGCCAGCAGGCGTTCGACCAGGTCGGGCAGCGCGGCCGGATCCGCCGCGATCGCCCGCACGGACGACGGCGTCTCGCCGAACGCCCGCCGGAAGCGGGCGGTGAAATGGCTGTGATCCTGGAAGCCCAGCTCGACCGCGACCTCCGCCAGGGGTGACCCCGCAAGCAGCGGGCCGAGCGAGCGGCGCAGCCTCAGGTGCAGGTGGTATTGGTGCAGCGTGTAGCCGGTGCGGGCGTGGAAGGCGCGCAGCAAGTGGAAGCGTGAGTAGTGCGCCTCGCGCGCGACCCACTCGAGCGGGACGAGGCGTCCGGTCGAACAGGCCATCAGCTCCTTCGTGCGCTCGACGGCGCTGCCGCCGGCGCCACTCACGTCGGGTGGCTCTCGCCGCAGCGCCGCCGCCACGAGCCCGTGCGCCAGGCGCTCGGCGATGGCCGCGTCGTGGCCCGGTCGGCACAGGTACGCCGCGAGCAGCCGCTGCCCCAGCCATACGGTCGGAGAGAGCGCAGGGTCGACGGGCGGTTCGGTGTGCAGGCCAAGCCGTTCGCACATCCCCGTCCCGAGTACGACGAACAGGCAGTGGTCGCCCTCGCTCGTGAGGTGGCGGCGATGGAACCGGAGCCGGGGCGGATAGAGCACCGCGTGATTGGGCGTGGCAACGAGGCCCGGCATCGCCCGCCGCGCGATGTGCACCGGCGTCCACGGGAAGACGACGTGGAAGCCCTCACCGATGTCGTTCTCACGGCGCCAGCGATCGTCCGCAGGCGGGCACAGGAACTCCCCAACTGTGAGATCGTCGCCGAGCAGCAGTGTGCGCACGGTCGCTTGCGCGCTCATCGCTCCAGTATGACGCCCGGACTCGTCCGCGCTGGCACGAAGTTGCGCATCTTGAGGCGGGCGGGCTGCGATGCTCCTGTCGACGGATGGCTGGAGACACGAGCGGGAGGTTGGGCCGCCTGTCGAGCTATGAATCGGCCATGCCAACCACGCTCGTCGGCTGCAGCGGCTGGAGCTACCCGCACTGGCGCGATCCGGTCTACCACCGGCGGCCTTCGGGCGAGTGGCTCGAGCGCTACGCGGAGATGTTCTCGACGACCGAGGTGAATGCGACCTTCTACCGGCTCCCCGGTGAGCGGATGGTGCAGGGCTGGGCGGAGCGCTCGCCGGACGGGTTCGTGTTCGCGATCAAGGTCAGCCGGTACCTGACCCACGTTCGCCGCCTGCGTGACGCGGGCGAGGGGATCGGGGTGCTCCTCGAGCGGCTGCGACCGCTCGCGGACGCCGGCAAGATCGGGCCGTTCCTGTGGCAGCTCCCGCCAACGTTCCGGCGCGACGACGACCGGCTGGCGGAGGCGCTCGCCACGCTCCCCGCGGGCCGGCACTGCTTCGAGTTCCGGCACGAGTCGTGGTTCTGCGAGCCCGTCGAGCGGCTGCTGGCCGGCGCCGGCGCCGCGCTCGTGTTCGCAGATCACCCGGATCGCGCCTACCAGACCATGGAGCCGACGGCCGACTGGGTGTACGTGCGCTTCCACCACGGCCGTCGCGGCCGGCGCGGGAACTACTCGGAGACGGAGCTGCGCGAGTGGGCGGTGCGGATTCGCGCGTGGGCCCGGAGCCGCGACGTCTACGCGTACTTCGACAACGACTGGGAGGCCTTTTCCGTCGGCAACGCGAAGCGCCTCGCCCGGCTCGTGCACGGATAGGCGATCGCGCCGGAACCCCCGTCCTGCGCAGGGGCCCCGGCGCAATCCGCCCGCGTCGCTCAGCCGATCCGGATCAGCTTCTTGTTGACGAACTCGTCCGCGCCGAAGCGGCCCAGCTCGCGTCCGGAGCCGGAGCGCTTGATCCCGCCGAACGGCAGCTCGGCGCCGTCGGCCGCGACGACGTTGACGTACACCATCCCGGCCTCGATCTGGTCGGCGACGCGGATCGCCTGCTCCGAGTCGGTCGTGAACACGTACGACCCGAGCCCGAACGGCGTGTCGTTGGCGAGCTTGACCGCCTCTTCCTCGGATCCGACCTTGAACACCGAGGCGACGGGGCCGAAGAACTCCTCCTTGTACGCCGCGTTGTCCGGCTTGATGTCGGCGAGCACCGTCGGCGTGAAGAAGTTCCCCGACCGCTCGCCGCCGACCACGACCGTGGCACCGCCGTTGATCGCGCGATCGAGCTGATCCTGCAGGCGCTCGGCCGCCGTGGCCGAGGAGAGCGGCCCGAGCGCCGTGCCGTCCGCCGTCGGGTCGCCGGTCTCGGCCGCGCTCATCGCGGCGGTGAACTTCTCGAGGAACGGGTTGTAGAGCTCGTCGATGACGATGAACCGCTTGGCGGCGTTGCACGCCTGGCCGGTGTTGTCCAGCCGTGCGGTGACCGCGGCCTCGACCGTCGCGTCCAGGTCGTCGGTGCTGAGCAGGATGAACGGGTCGGAGCCGCCCAGCTCGAGCACGACCTTCTTCAGATGCTGGCCCGCGATCGCGGCGACGGCGGCGCCGGCGCGCTCCGAGCCGGTCACCGAGACGCCCTGCACGCGCGGGTCGGCGATGACCGTCGCGGCCTGGTCGTTGGTGGCATAGATGTTGACGTAGGCGCCCGCCGGGAAGCCGGCGTCGAGGTAGATCTTCTGCAGCAGCTCGGCCGTCTCGGGGCACTGGGGCGCGTGCTTCAGGAGCACCGTGTTGCCGATGATCAGATTGGGGCCCGCGAAGCGCGCCACCTGATAGGTGGGGAAGTTCCACGGCATGATCCCGAGCAGCACGCCCAGGGAGCTGCGCCGGATGATCGCCGAGCCCTCGCCTGCGAGCAGCTCGATCGGCTCGTCCTTCATGAGGTCGGTCGCGTTGTCGGCGTAGTAGCCGTAGATGTCGACGCAGAAGTCGACCTCGCCGAGGGCCTGATCCATCGGCTTGCCCATCTCGCGCACGGCGGCCGCGGCGAGCTCCTCGCGCCGCTCGGAGTGCAGCTCGCCGACGCGGCGCACGAGCGCGGCCCGCTGCTCGACGGTCGTCGACCGCGACCAGCCGCGGTGCGCCTCGTCGGCCAGGGCGATCGCCGCCTGCAGCTCGGCGTCGGTGATGGTGGGGTAGACCTTGAGGGTCTCTCCGGTTGCGGGGTTCGTGACCGCGTAGTCGCTCATGTGGCTCCTTCGTTCGGTGCGGCCGGCCTGGGCCGGAAACTGGCGAGGATACGGGAGTGCAATCGTATCCGCACGGCCTCATGCACGTGCCCGTTGCAGGTGCCAGGATGCCGGGGACATGGTGACCGACGACGCGCTGTACGCCCGCGGAGCGGCGACCCTGATCGCCTCGTGGGAGGAGTACGCCCGCGGGGCGGGCGGGGCGTCCGTTCAGCATCTGCCGGGCGCTGCCGCCGCCGTCTTCCCCGTGCGGCCGGAGCGCGAGTTCTTCAACAATGCGCTCGTCGAGCGGGATCTCGGCGCCCAGGGCCGCGCCCACGCGCTCGATGCGATCGCGGCGGCGTATGCGGCGGCCGGAGTGACCGCGTACGCCGTCTGGGTGCACGAGAGCGATGACGGGATGCGCGGCGACGCCGAGCGGCGCGGGTACCGGCTGGTGGAGTCGACGCGCGCGATGGGGTTGGTGCTCGACGAGGTCCGCCTGCCGCGGCCGGCGATCGACGTGCGGACGGCGCAGTGGCCGGAGTACCTGCGCGTCGCCGACCTGCCCGCGGGCCTGCTCGCGGCCGTCGATCCCGCCGCCTTCCACGTGCTCGTCGCGCACCTGGACGGCGAGGCCGCCGCGGCCGGGATCGCCTACGACACGGGCGGGGACTGCGGGATCTACAACGTCGTCACCCGGGAGCACGCGCGCCGGCGAGGGCTCGGCACCGCCGTGACCACGGCGCTCGTGCACGACGCGCGCTCGCGCGGGTGCGAGACGGCGAGCCTGCAGTCGACACCGGCAGCCGAGCGCGTGTACGCGGCGGTCGGCTTCCGCGATCTCGGCCGCTTCCTCGAGTAGGGGTGGGCGTCGGCTAGGTCCCCGGCGGGGGATCCGCTCGTGCCATTCGCGCGTGGCGAACGGGCGGCCGTCGCGCGTGACCTCGAGCCGCAGCTCGACCACGAACTCGTCCTCGGTGCACGTGAACGTCCCGCTCGCCTCCGAGACGACGTCGAGCCCCGGCCGGCGCAGGCCGAAGCGGGTGCGGCCCTCGACGTGTGCCGACAGCGGATCGGCCGCGTCCACGCGCGTCGAGTAGACGTGGCCCTCCTCGCACGCGCTGCCGTCGCCTGGGAGCTCGAACGCCGACCAGTCTTCGGCGTCGATCCCGGCCCGGCCGGTGGCGTGGTCGTCGACGATCTCCCACCGCGACGGCCGGGCGCTCGTGCGCGCGCCCGGCCACAGCACCGGGACGGTGTCGCCCTGCGGGACGTGCGGCCGGGCATCGGCGGGCAGGCCGGGCAGCTCGAGCTCGACCGCGCTCGTGACCTCGATCGGCGCGAGCAGGGGCAGCGGCCACAGGCACGGCCAGTCGTTCGCCGCCACCGCCACGCGGATGCGATGGCCCGGCCGGAACCGCCATCCGGTCGCCATCAGGTCGAGCTCGACGTCGGCGTCGCCCGCGCACGCCACGTTGATCGCGCCGCGCGTCACCGGCTGCGACTCCCCCGCGGGCGAGACGTCGTTCAGCTTGACCGACACGAGCGCCCGTGGACCGGGTGCGAGATGCGCAGGCGCACGCGCGGCGCGCCGAGCACGGCGACAGGCTCGAGCAGGGGCGGCGATTCGAAGCAGGCGCTGCGGGCCTCGTCGGCGCGCTGGTCCGCGAACAGGCCGTTGCCGGGCGGGGGCGGGCACCAGTTGCCGGTGCCGACGCCGACCGCCGCCGTCGCCGGCGCGACGGCCGGGGCGCCGAGCGCGAGCGTCGTCGCGCTGCTCGCGTCAGGCCACGCGTCGCTCGCGATCCACGACCCCGACACGCGCTCGTGCGCGGCCGCCGGCGAGTCGTGCTCCTCGATGAAGGCGATCGTGCGCGGGCGCTGCACGGCCGCGCCGCCCTCGTCGAGATGTGCGCGGAAGAACGCGATCAGCTCGCGGATGAACGGGTACCTCGGGGCCGGCTCGCCGCGGTCGGGGGCGATGTGCGTCCACGGGCCGGCCAGGAGCTGCCACGGCGCCGCGAGCCGCCGCGCCATCCGCAGGCCGGCGGTGCGGTAGCCGTCGTGCCAGCCGGAGACGATGAAGACCGGGCAGTCGATGCGCTCGTAGTCGGGGCGCAGCGAGCCGTTGCGCCAGTACGGACCGTCGGCCTGCTCGGTGAGCCAGCGCACGACCCATGCCGGCGTCTCCTCGATGCGCGCCCGCCAGCGCCGATCGAACTCGTCGCCCTCGCCGTCCCCGGGCGGCAGCGCGTTCATGCCGATCATGCGGATCGGGTAGTTCGAGAGCTCGAACGCGCACACGGCGCCGCCGTCGAAGTGCATGTCGTCGCTGTAGCGGTCGTCGGTCGCGTACACCGGCGCGATGGCGCGCAGCGCCGGCGGCCGGCGGGCGGCCAGCTGGATGCACGAGAAGCCGCCGTAGGACTTGCCCCACGACCCGACCCGGCCGTTGCACCACTCCTGGCGCGCCATCCAGGCGACCACGTCGACGCCGTCGAGCTGCTCGGCCTCTGTGTACTCGTCGTGCGCCACGCCCTGCGAGCCGCCGGTGCCGCGCACGTCCAGGCGCACGCACACGAACCCGGCCGAGGCGAGGTGGATGTTCTGGCCGCGGTCCTGGGCCGCGCGCAGGTCGTCCTTGCGGTAGGGGATGTGCTCGAGCAGCCCGCCGAAGCGGCCCGGCCGGTTGGGGCGGTAGACGTCCGCCGAGAGCTCGACGCCGTCGCGCATCGTGATCCGGACGTCGCGTTCGACGACGACCCCGCCGTCGGCGAGCAGGATCGTGCTCACACGCCGTCCCGGGGGATGCGCTCGCGCCAGCGCCGCTCGGCGAAGGGCTCGCCGTCGGCCACGACCCGCAGGCGCAGGTCGACCACGAACTCCGTCTCGCGCGCCCGCACCCGCGACTCGGCGGTCGCGTCGGCGTGAAGGCCCGGCCGGCGCAGGCGGTAGCGGCACGTGCCGTGCAGCTCCGCCGTGAGCGGGTCGTCGTCGGCCGCCATCGCCTGTCGCGTCGTGGCCTCGCTCACGGACCACCCCTCGGCGGGGATCGCGTCGCGGCTGCGGCCGGTCGTCGCGATCCCGCTGCGGCCGGTGCGGACGTCGGTGACGACGCGCCACTGCGAGCCGGCGGCCGTCGTCGCGCCCGGCTGGGCGATCGCGACCATGTGCTCGTCCGGCACCGTGTACGGGGTGGCGTCGGCCGGCAGGCCGGGCAACGCGAGCTCGACGGGTCCGGTGATCTCGAGCGGCGCGATCCGGGGCAGCGGCATCAGGTTCGGCCAGTCGCTCGGCGCGACCGCGAGGCGAATACGGTGGCCCGCCTCGAAGCGCCATCCGGTTGCCATCAGCCGCAGCTCGATGTCGGCCGTGCCGGCGACGGCCAGGTTCACCGCCGCGCTCGTGACCTGCTGCGAGCTGCCGTCGGGGGCGATGTTCTGGAGTTTCACCGACACCAGGGTGCGCGGCCCGGGATGGCGCAGCGAGAGCCGTACCACCGGCTCGCCCAGCACGGCGATCGGTTCTGCGAGCGGCGCCGAGTCGAACACCGCGCTCTGTGCGTCGTCGCGGCGCTGGTCGAGGAACTGCCCCGTGGACGGCGGCGGCGGGCACCACTGGCCCGTCATCAGCCCGGTCGTCACGGCCGCCGGCGCGGTCGCGGGCCCGCCCAGCGTGAGCGTCGTCGTCTCGACTCCCTGCGGCCAGCGCTCGGATGCCATCCAGTCGCCCGAGACGACGGCGTGCGGCCGCACCGGCGAGTCCGCCCGGCCGATGAAGAAGGCCGCTCGCGGCCGCGGCGCGGCCTGCGCCGGAGCCGGATCGTCCAGGTGCCGGTGGAAGAACCGGGCCATCTCGGCCAGGAACGGGTAGCGCGGCCCGGGCACGCCGCGGTCGGGCAGGGTGTGCGACCACGGCCCGGCCAGGAGCTGCCACGGCGCCTCGAGGCTCGCGGCCATCCGCAGGGCGGCCGTGCGGTAGCCGTCACGCCAGCCGGCGCAGATCAGCACGGGACAGCGGATGCGCCCGACGTCGGGCCGCAGCGAGCCGTTGCGCCAGTAGGGCCCGTCGTGCTGCTGCCGGATCCACTCGACGATCCATGCGGGCGACCGCTCGATCCGCTCGCGCCAGCGGCGGTCGAACTCCGGGCCGCGCTCGCCCAGCGGCGGCAGGGCGTTCATCGCGATCATCTCGGTCGGGTAGGCGGGGAGGCTGGCCGCGTTGAGCGCACCGCCGTGGAAGTGCATGTCGTCGGTGTAGCGGTCGTCGGTGGCATACACCGGGGCGATCGCGCGCAGGGCCGGCGGCCGCAGCGCGGCCACCTGGATGCACGTGAACCCGCCGTAGGAGACGCCCCACGAGGCAACCGCGCCGGTGCACCACTCCTGTCCGGCCATCCACGCGATCACGTCGCAGCCGTCCTGCTGCTCCGCCTCGGTGTACTCGTCCTGCGCCACCCCGTCGGAGCTGCCGGTGCCGCGCACATCCAGCCGCACGCAGACGAATCCCTGCCCGGCGAGGAAGACGTTCTGCGACCGGTCCTCGATCGCGCGCAGGTCGTCCTTGCGGTAGGGGATGTGCTCGAGGATGGCCGGATACCGGCCCGGCGCGCGCGGCCGGTAGACGTCGACCGAGAGCCGCACGCCGTCGCGGGCGACCACGCCGACGTCGCGTTCCAGGAGGACGTTTCCATTGTCGAGCTCGAGGGGAACGGAGGCTGTCATGGGGCGCGAATCTAGCAACCGGACAGGCGAGTGTGGCACGATGGCGGCGGACGCGGCGGACGTTCTGCACCACTTTAGTGGGAAATATGGATACGCTGCGCGCTCGAGGTGTACACCCGCAATCTGCGTCCATCCCCCGCTCTGGAGGTACATGCCGTGAATCCCGAGGACTCTTCTCCACTCGATCCGCTGACCCGCGGGACGCTGCTGCGGCGCGCCGGCGCCGGCGCGCTGGGTGTGTCGGCGGCGTCCCTGCTGGCCGCATGCGGCAGCTCGAGCTCATCCGGGTCGTCGGCGGCCGGCGGCTCGAGCTCCGAGGCCATCACCGGCCAGGCGATCCTGGCCAACTACCCGGGCTGGATGGGCAAGCACAACCTGGCCGACTTCGCCGCGAAGTACCCCGGCGCCTCCATCAAGATGATCTCGAACGCGACATCGAGCACCGCCGAGGTCGTGCTGCAGTTCAAGAGCAAGCAGTACGACTTCCTGCTCGCCGACACGAGCGACGCGGGCCAGGCGGCGGCGGCGAACCTGATCACGCAGCTCGACTGGTCGAAGGTGCCGAACATCAAGAACGTCGCCGAGTCGTTCCGCAAGTCCTATCCGTGGGGCCTGCCGACCGACTACGGCAAGGTCGGCATCGCCTACCGGCCCGATCTGGTCGGCGGCGCGACGATCACGAGCTGGCATGACCTGTGGCAGCTGATCCCCAAGTACTCCGGCCAGACGGTCTTCATCGACCTCGAGCGCGACTGCATGGGATCGACGTGCAAGTACCTCGGGTTCTCGTCGAACACGACCGACCAGGGCGACCTGCAGAAGGTGCAGGACGCGATCGTCTCGGTGAAGCCGCACCTGAAGGCGTTCCTGAACACCAACGTCGGTGCGGGGCTCGTGAACGGGTCGACGGCGATGGCGATGGACTGGGACTACGACGTGGCGCTGCTGCAGCAGAAGAACTCAAAGATCAAGTGGGTGCTGCCGGATGAGGGTGTGCACGCCTACCTCGAGGGCTTCACCGCGGTGCAGAACACGAGCAAGCTCGCGGTGATCCAGGCGTTCCTGAACTTCCTCGCCGAGCCCGCCCAGTACGCCGATTTCGTCAACACCACCGGGACGGCATACGTCATGCCTCCGGCGACGCCGCTCGTGCTGAAGACGATCTCGCAGAACCCGGTGCTGGTTCCGACCAAGGAGGTGCTGGCGAAGACCGAGTTCGACAAGTACCTGGGCGGTGCCGGCGCGACCCTCTGGTCGAACACGTGGACCGCGATCAAGGCGGCGTAGCCATCGAGCACGTGACGGCGCCGCCACCGCAGCTCCCGAGGTGGCGGCGCCACGGCTCGAGCGGGCTCGTGCGCCTGGCGCTGCTCGCGCCGACGCTCCTGATCACGGCGGTGTGCTTTGTCGTGCCGCTCGGCCTGATCGCGCTCTACTCGTTCGGGTCGGTCAACCAGGTCGACTTCAACGTCTTCTTCGGCTGGACGACCGGCAACTACCGGGCGTTCACCTCGTCCCTCTACCTGCACACGCTCGCGCGCAGCGTGGTGCTGTCGGTCTCGACCACGCTCGCGTGCGCCGTGATCGGATTCACGTTCGCGTACTTCATCAGCCGCCAGAGCCCGAAGGCGCAGCGACTGCTGCTCGTGGCCGTGATCGTGCCCTTCTGGACGAGCTTCATCGTTCGCACCTACGCGTGGGTGGACCTGCTCCAGAACCTGGGGCCGATCGACCGGTTCGCACGCACGCTGGGCCTGCACGGACACATCGACATCCTGTACACGCAGTACTCGATCGCCATCGGCATCCTCTACTCGTACCTGCCGCTGATGATCCTCCCGATCTACGTCTCGCTCGAGCGCATCGATCCTGCGCTGTTCGACGCTGCCGAGGATCTGGGCGCGACCCCGTGGCGGCAGTTCCGCCGCGTGGTGCTGCCGATGGCCGTGCCCGGGCTGATCGCCGGAATCATCATCGTCGGCGTGCCCGCGCTCGGCGAGTACGTGATCCCCGAGATCCTGGGCGGCGGCAAGACGCTGATGGCCGGCAACATCCTCGCCGACCAGTTCCTGCAGACCGGCAACTATCCGTTCGGCTCGGCCCTGGCCGTGAGCATCATGGTCGTGCTGATGGTGCTGCTCTTCGGGCTGCGTCGTGCACAACCCGCCACGGAGGCGCAGTGAACATTCGCCGCCACCCCTTCGCCGCGGGCCTGAGCCTGCTCGTGCTGCTGTTCATGTGGCTGCCGCTGATCGTCGTCGCCGTGAACTCGTTCAATCAGCAGACGATCATGGCCGGCTGGGGTGGGTTCACCACGCGCTGGTACGGCCTTGCCCTGCACGACCAGAACGTGCGCACCGGCCTGGAGACCACGCTCTACATCGCGATCGCGTCGGCCGTGCTCTCGCTCGTCATCGCCGTGTCGGGTGCGCTCTGGTGGCGGCGGGCCTCGGCGAAGGCGCGGGCGGTCTACGACGGGCTGATCTACGCGCGCATCATCCTGCCGGAGGTCGTGTCCGCGACCGCGCTCTTCTTCCTCTTCCTGAAGATCCACTACACGCTCGGGCTGACCGCCATCGTGATCGGGCACACGGTCTGGAACTCGGCCTACGCGGCGATCATCGTGCAGGCGCGCATGGCGGGCCTCGATCCGGCGCTCGAGGAGGCAGCGGCCGATCTGGGCGCGACGCCGTGGCGCACGTTCCGGCGGGTCACGCTCTCGGCGCTGCTGCCCGCGATCATCGCCGCGGGCCTGCTCGCCTTCACGTTCTCGTTCGACGACGTGGTCACGTCGGTCTTCCTGCAGGGCGCGTCCAACACGCCGCTTCCCGTCGTCATCCTGGGCATGATCCGTTTCCGCATCACGCCCGAGATCAACGCGATCGGACTGCTGGTCATGCTCTTCACCGTCACCCTCATGAGCGTCGCCGTGCTCATCTACGCCACCGCCGGCTCGCTCGGGCGTTCCGGGCGCAGGGGGAACATGCTCGACATCTACCGGGGACGATGAGCGAGCCTGCCGTCGACATCGCGGGCGTCGAGAAGCGCTTCGGCGACCTGGTCGCGGTGCGCAGCCTCGACCTGCGCATCGACCGCGGCGAGTTCTTCGCGATCATCGGGCCCTCGGGGTGCGGCAAGACGACGACGCTGCGCATGGTGGCCGGCTTCGAGGATCCCACCGCCGGCACGATCACGGTGGCCGGGCGCGACATGGCCGGCGTGCGGCCGTACCGGCGGCCGGTGAACACGGTGTTCCAGAGCTACGCGCTCTTCCCGCACCTGGACGTGTTCGAGAACGTCGCCTTCGGGCTGCGCGAGGCGCGGGTGCCGAAGGCCGAGCTGCGGACGCGGGTGGCGCAGGCGGTCGCGCTCGTCCAGCTCGAGGGCCGCGAGGGCGCGCGGCCGCGCCAGCTCTCGGGTGGCCAGCAGCAGCGCGTGGCGCTCGCGCGGGCGCTGATCAACCGCCCGGAGGTGCTCCTGCTCGACGAGCCGCTGGGCGCGCTCGACCTCAAGCTGCGCACCGACATGCAGAGCCAGCTCAAGGATCTCCAGCGCGAGGTCGGAGTGACGTTCTGCTACGTCACCCACGACCAGGGCGAGGCGTTCTCGATGTCCGACCGCGTGGCGGTGATGAACCTGGGCGTCCTGGAGCAGGTGGGGACGCCGGAGGACATCTACCACCGGCCCGCATCGCTCTTCGTCGCGGACTTCGTCGGCAAGGCCAACCGGTTCGCGGGCCGCGTCGTGCGCGCCGACGGCGCAGGCTACGAGGTCGACGTCGCGGGCGTCGGCGTGCGCCGGGCCGCCGGCGCACCCGGCCTCGCCGCCGGGGCCGCGGCGGTGGTCGTCGTCCGGCCCGAGAACCTGCGCATCGTCCCTGCGGGCGACGACATGCAGGCCCGGGTCGTCGACGTGGCCTTCCTCGGCGCGGAGCGCACGGTGCGGCTGGACGCGCCGGGGCTCGGCGAGCTCACGTCCGCCGCGCGCGGAGCCGCGGCCGCGCCGGAGCGGGGGACGCTCGTCTCGGTCGCGTGGACTGACGAGGAGGCGTGGCTGATCCCGGCGGAGGCGGGACGATGACGTTTGGTGGCCGTCAGCCTCAGCGGATGACGATGCCCCGCTCGTGCTCCATGTAGGCCCCGGCCGCCAGCGCCGCCTCGTCCGGGGTGCTCCCGTGCTGGCGTGCGTCGAGGTAGGCGGCGTACCAGTCCCACCAGTCGTGCGGGGGCGCCGCCTTCTCGTACGGGTCGTGATGGTCGGCGGTCTCGTGCAGCAGCCCGGCCAGCGTCGCGACGTCGGCCGGCGCGGACGTCCGTGCCATCTCGCTCATCGCCCGGGCAGCCGCGTCGTGATCTCCTGGAGCACCCAGCCGTTGCCGTCGGGGTCGCTGAACGACGCGAACGAGGCGTAGGAGCGGCCCTCGGGGTCGCGGCCGGGCACGCGTCCCGCCGTCCCGCCGTGGTGGAACACGCCGCCCTCGTCGTGGAAGATCTCGCTCACATCGACGCCGCGGCCGGCAAGCTCCGCGCGCGCAGCCTCGATGTCGGTGACGACGAGCATCAGGTCCTGCGTCGAGCCGGGCACGCCCGCGGTGACCCCGGTGCCGAAGATGATCGAGGTCGGTGAGCCGGTCGGCGTCAGCTGCACGACGCGCAGGCCGTCGCCGGCGACGAAGTCGGCATCCAGCCGCCACCCGAGCTTCTGGTAGAAGCGCTTCGCCCGGTCGACGTCCGCGACGGGCAGGACGACGACCTCGAGCTTCATGTCCATGCCGGGGGCGCCGACGACATCGGCCGCGGCGTCGGATCCGCTGTGCACATCGGTGCTGCTCATCGTGACCTCCGAAAGGTTGGTGTCGGTGGAGGCTGGCGGTGCGGGCCATCCGTCGCGCCCGTGGGAATCCCTGGCCCGTGCCCTGGTGCACGGAGGGCGCCGATCGTGGGATACGCTGCCTCCGGGATGGCCACCGAGCACCTGGCGGGGTTTCGGGGGAGGACCGGCGAATGCACCGTGCTCGACGCGATGCTCGAGGACGTGCGGAGCGGGCAGAGCGCGGTCCTGGTCATCCGCGGCGAGGCGGGCGTCGGCAAGACGGCGCTCCTGCGCCACGCCGCCGAGCGGGCGGCGGGCTTCCGGGTCGCCCCGATCGGCGGGGTCGAGGCCGAGATGGAGCTGCCGTTCGCCGGGCTGCACCAGCTGTGCGCGCCGATGCTCGCCCACCTCGGCGCGATTCCGCCGCCCCAGCAGGCCGCGATGCGCGTCGCGTTCGGCCTCGCGGCCGGCCCTGCCCCCGACCGCTTCCTCGTCGCGCTCGCTGCGCTCAGCCTGCTGTGCGAGGTGGCCGAGGAGGGGCCGCTGCTCTGCATCGTCGACGACGCCCAGTGGCTCGACGGCGCCTCGGGCCAGGTGCTCGGATTCGTCGCCCGGCGGCTGCTGGCGGAGTCGGTCGGCATGGTGTTCGCGGTGCGCGAGCCGAGCGGCGAGCGTGCGCTCGTGGGCCTGCCGGAGCTGCTCGTCCGCGGCCTGCAGGACGACGACGCGCGCGCCCTGCTCGAGACGGTCATCGCGGGGCGGCTCGACGAGGGCGTGCGTGACCGGCTCGTGTTCGAGGCGCGCGGGAACCCGCTCGCGCTGCTCGAGCTGCCGCGCGGCATGAGCGCCGCCGACCTGGCGGGCGGCTTCGCGCTGCCCGACGCGGGCGCGCTGCCGACGCACATCGAGGCGCAGTACGTCCGCCGCCTCCGCGGACTGCCCGAGGCGACCCAGCGGCTGATGCTGCTGGCAGCGGCCGACCCCGTCGGCGATGCGACCCTGTTCTGGCGGGCGGCGCAGGCGCTCGGGATCGAGCGCGCGGCGGCGGCGCCGGCGGCGACCGACCGGCTACTCGAGATCGGGTCGCGCGTGCGCTTCCGGCATCCGCTCGTGCGCTCGGCGGTGTATCGCAACTCGGCGGCGTCCGACCGGCACGCCGCCCACCGCGCGCTCGCCGCCGCGACCGACCCCGAGGCCGATCCCGACCGGCGGGCGTGGCACCGCGCGCACGCGGCCGCGGCCCCCGACGAGGACGTGGCGGGCGAGCTCGTCCACCGCGCCAGCCGCGCGCAGCGGCGGGGCGGGATCGCCGCGGCGGCCGCGTTCCTGGAGCGGGCGGTGGCGCTCACGCCCGACCCGGGCGAGCGGGCTGTGCGCGCCCTCGCGGCTGCCCGGGCGAAGTTTGCGGCCGGCGACCTGGCGAGCGCCGAGGGGCTGCTCGCGACGGCGGCGGCGGGCCCGCTCGACGACGTGGGCTGTGCGCAGGTGCAGCACGTGAGCGCGCAGATCGCCTTCGCGATGCGGCGGGGAAGGGACGCGCTGCCGCTCCTTCTGGTCGCGGCCCGGCGGCTCGAGCCGCTCGACTCCGAGCTCGCCGCCGAGACGTATCTCGAGGCGCTGATTGCGGCGATGTACGCCGGGCCGCTCGCCAACGCCGGCGACCCGGCAGCGATCGCCGCCGCTGCCCGCGCCGCGCCCGCCGGAGCCAAGCCGGCGCCCGCGGGGCGGTTGCTCCTGCTCGGCCTCGCGACCCGGCTGATCGACGGGTACGCGGCCGCGGCGCCCGCGCTCGCCGAGGCGCTGCGTATGCATCAGCGCGAGGAGCCCCGGCTCGACTGGCCCTCGGTGGCCTACCTGATCGCCGCCCAGGATCTGTGGGACGACCGGGCCTGGTTCGAGCTCGCGTCCCGGCAGGCGGAGCTCGCGCGCTCCACGGGGACACTGAGCCTGCTGCCCTGGGCGCTCGACTATCTGGCCGGGAACCACATCCAGGCCGGAGAGCTCTCCGTTGCCGCGGGGCTCCTGACCGAGGCGCTTGGCCTCGACGCCGGCATCCGGCCCGAGGGGCTGTCCTTCATCCCGCTCCTGCTCGCAGCCTGGCGCGGGCGCGAGCCGGCTGCGCTGGAGCTCGTCGAGGTGATCACCCGCGCCGCCGACGCCCGCGGCGAGGGCTGTGCGATCGCCGTCGCCGGCTACGCGACGGCGGTCCTCTACAACGGCCTCGGCCGGTACGAGGCGGCACTCGCCGCGGCGCAGAGCGCGATCGCTCCCGACGACATCGTCACGTCGTCGTGGGCGCTCCAGGAGCTCGTCGAGGCCGCGGCGCGGACGGGCCGGCTCGACGTCGCCCGCGCCGCCGTCGAGCGCCTGGCCGCGCGCACCGGCGCCAGCGGCACCGACTGGGCCCGCGGCACCGAGGCCCGCGCCCGCGCCCTCGTGGCCGACGGCGCCCCGCAGAGGACGACCACCGCCGGGCGGTCGAGCTGCTCGGCCGCACCCGCATGGCGGCACAGCTCGCCCGCGCCCGGCTGAGCTACGGCGAGTGGCTGCGGCGGGAGGGCCGGCGCGTCGATGCCCGCGAGCAGCTGCGCGCCGCCCACGAGGCGTTCGCCGCGATGGGGGCGGCGGGGTTCGCCGAGCGCGCCCGGCACGAGCTCCTGGCCACCGGCGAGAGGGTGCGCAGGCGCACCGACGCCGCGCGCGACGAGCTCACGCCGCAGGAGGAGCACATCGCGCGGCTCGCCCTCAAGGGGCGCACGAACCCGGAGATCGGCGCCGAGCTCTTCATCAGCCCGCGCACGGTCGAGTGGCACCTGCGCAAGGTGTTCGCAAAGCTCGGGGTGAGCTCGCGCAAGGACCTCGGCGACGCGCTGCCGGCCCGCGACCGGCAGCCGGCGCCCGTCTGACGGCGCCCAGGGCGGCCAGGGCGAAGACCAGGGTGGTGCACGGGCGCGATGGGCGGCGCGCTGCACGACCGTTGCCGGCATGGACGTCGGATACCGCACGGTCGACGGGACGCGGATCCGTTACGCCGAGAGCCGCGGCGGCGACGACGTGGTCCTGCTGACGAACCCGTGGCCCGAGAGCGTGTACGCCTTCGCGCCGATCTGGGCGCAGCTGGCCACGCGCTTCCGCCTGTTCGCCGTCGACCTGCCGGGCTTCGGCCGCTCCGAGTCCCGCGCCGAACTCATGTCTCCGCGTGCGATGGGCGGCTTCCTCGTGCGACTGATCGGCGAGTGCGGCCTCGGCCGGCCGCACCTCGTCGGCCCGGACATCGGTACCTCGGCCGTCCTCTTCGCGGCCCACGAGCGCCCCGAGGCCGTTGCGAGCGTCGTGGTCGGAAGCGGTGCCGCCGCCGTGCCGATCGAGCTCGGCGGCGCGCTCGAGGGGTGGGTGCTCGCCCCCGACCTCGACCGATTCCGGGCGATGGACGCGCGCGCCGTCGTCGGCGTGGCGCTCGACACGATCCAGGGCCACACGCTGCCCGCCGACATCCGCGTCGACTACCTCGACTCGTACGCCGGCGACCGGTTCGTGGAGTCGATGCGCTACGTGCGCACCTATCCCGCCGAGCTGCCCGAGCTCGCGCGGCTGCTGCCGCAGATCCAGACGCCCGTGCAGATCATCGCCGGCGGCCACGACCGGGCGGTGCCGCTCGTGAATGCCGAGTTCCTCGCCGAGCGCCTACCGCGCAGCCGGCTCGATCTGATCGACGCGGGGCACTTCGTCTGGGAAGAGGCCCCTGCCGAGTACGCCGCGATCGTCACGGACTGGGTGGCGGGCGGGTTCCGCGCCCCGCAGACCCGGGCGGCGGCGCTTCCACACTCATGACACGGAGGTCGGCATGACCGGCAACGGCACGAGCAGCGACTACGACGTCATCGTGATCGGCGGCGGCTCGCCGGGCGAGCACTGCGCCGGCGAGCTGGCCGAGGGCGGCCTGCGCGTGGCCCTGGTCGAGCGCGAGCTGGTCGGCGGCGAGTGCTCCTACTGGGCCTGCATCCCGTCCAAGACGCTGCTGCGCCCGGGCGAGGCGGTGCAGGACGCCCGCGACGCCACCGCGAGCGCGCAGGTCGACGTCGCGGCGACGCTCGCCTGGCGCGACTACATGGTCTCGAACTACTCCGACGCCGGTCAGGAGCGCTGGCTCGCCGGGATGGGCATCACCCTGCTGCGCGGCAGCGGCCGCCTGGCCGGGACGGGCGTGGTCGAGGTCGACGGCGTGCCGCACACCGCCGAGCACGTCGTGGTGGCGACCGGCGCCGATCCGTTCGTGCCGCCGGTGCCGGGCCTGCGCGAGCTCGAGGGCGTCTGGGGCAGCCGCGAGGCGACCAGCATGAAGGCCGTCCCGCGGCGCCTGCTCGTGCTCGGCGGCGGGCCGGTCGGCGTCGAGATGGCGCAGGTCGTGCGCAGCCTGGGCGGCGAGGTGGCCCTCGTCGAGGGCGCCGAGCGCCTGCTGGCACGCGAGGCCGCGCCGCTGGGCGAGGCGCTCGGCGAGGTGTTGCGCCGGCAGGGCATCGAGCTCGCCCTGGGGGTGCACGCGACGGCCGCCCGGCGCGAGGGCGACGAGTACGTCCTCGAGCTGCCGGACGGCCGTGAGCTGCGCGGTGACCGCCTGCTGGTGGCCACCGGGCGGCGGCCGCGCGTCGCCGGGATCGGCCTCGAGACCGTCGGCATCACGCCCGACTCCCACGGCATCCACGTCGATGCGCACATGCGCGCCGGCGAGCGGTTGTGGGCGCTCGGCGACGTCACCGGCCTGTGGCCGCTCACGCACGTCGGCAAGTACCAGGGCGAGGTCGTCGCGGCCAACATCCTCGGCGAGCCGCGCGAGGCGAGCTACGACGCCGTCCCGCGCGTGGTCTACACCGATCCCCAGGCGGCGGCGGTGGGCGCCGTCGAGGGCCGGTTCAGCGCAACCGCTGCGCTGAACGGGATCGCCAAGACCGAGACCTACGCGCGGAACTACGCCGAGTCGAACGGCTTCCTCACGCTGCTGAGCGACGGCGAGCGGCTGACGGGCGCCTACGCCCTCGGGCCCGACGCGGGCGAGTGGATGCAGCAGGCCACCCTCGCCATCCGCGCCCGCGTGCCGATCGACGTGCTGCGCGACGCGATCCAGCCGTTCCCGACCTTCTCGGAGATCTACGTCGGCGCCCTCAAGGGCCTGCGCGCCGAGATCGCCGCCGGGGCCGTCGCCAGGGCCGGTGCGTGAACGCGGAAGCCCTGCCGGCGGGGCTCACGGGCCAGACCGTCGTCATTCTCGGCGGCAGCTCCGGCATCGGCCTTGCCACCGCGCAGCATGTCCGCGCCGCCGGGGGCGACGTCGTGCTCACAGGCCGCGACGGTGGCCGCCTGGCCGAGGCGGCGGCCCGGACGCGGGCCGTCGCGACGGCGGCGTTCGACGTCACCGACGGCGCCGCGCTCGAGGCGTTCTTCGCCGGGCTGGCGGCGCCGATCGACCACGTCCTGGTCGCCGCCGGGGGCTCGTACTACGCGCCGCTCGCCGAGATCGACTTCGCCCGGGCGCGGCACGAGGTCGACGAGCATCTGTGGCTCGCGTTCGCGGTCGCGCGCCAGGCCGTCGGCCGGGTGCGCGCCGGCGGCACGCTGCTGTTCGTGAGCGGCACCGGCGCCCGCCGCCCGGGCATCGGCATGGGGATCGTCTCGGCGATCACGGCGGCGATGCCGGCGGTGACCGCGAACCTCGCGCTCGAGCTCGCCCCGATCCGCGTGAACCTGATCGCCCCCGGGTTCGTCGACTCGCCGCTCTCGGCGCGGCTGCTCGGAGCCGATCTCGACGCCCGCCGGGCCGAGCTGCGCGAGCGGCTGCCGATTCGCCGCGTCGTCGGGCCGGCCGACATCGCCGCGCTCGCGGTGCATCTCATGACCAACACCGCCCTGACCGGCGCCACCTACGACATCGACGGCGGCCAGCAGCTGCTCGACCGCGCCTGACCGGATGGCGGCCGGCACGCAGCTTCCCGCTCCGCAACTGACCCGGGTGTACCGGCTCGACGCCACCCTCGGCGACCTGCAGGAGCTCGGCCCCGTCGCCGCCGGCGAGCGCCGCATCGTGCCGCTCACAGGCGGCACGTTCTCCGGCCCCGGCATGCGCGGGACGCTGCTTCCGGGCGCGAGCGCCGACTGGCAGATCGTGCTCGCCGACGGCACCGCGCTCGGCGACATCCGCTACACGCTGCAGACCGACGGCGGCGACCTGCTCTACGTCCGGTCGCGCAGCGTGCGCCACGGCAGCGCCGCCGTGCTGGCGCGGCTGGCGCGCGGTGAGGACGTCGACGCGAGCGAGTACACGTTCCGCACCTCGACCGAGATCGAGACGGCCGCGCCCGGCCTCGAATGGCTGAACCGGGGCGTCTTCATCAGCGTCGGCGGCCGCCGGCCGGGCGGCGTGACCTACGAGACCTACCTGGTCGCGTGAGCACCGCGCCGGAGCCGACCCGGGTGGCGATCGTGACCGGCGCGTCGCAGGGCATCGGCGCGGGCGTCCTGGCCGCGTTCCGCGCCGCCGGCTACGCGGTCGTCGGCACCGCCCGCACGATGTCGGCCTCCGCCGATCCCGATGTCCTGGTCGTCACGGGTGACATCGCCGAGGCGGATACGGCCGAGCGCGTCGTCTCGGCGGCCCTCGACCGCTTCGGCCGGATCGACACGCTGATCAACAACGCGGGCATCTACCTCGGCAAGCCGTTCACCGACTACACGCCCGCCGACTTCGCGGCGATCACGGCGGTGAACCTGGCGGGCTTCTTCCACATCACCCAGCGCGTCATCCCCCGGATGGTCGAGCAGGGCGGCGGGCACATCGTCAACGTCTCGACGAGCCTCGTCGATCACCCCTCGAGCAGCCGGCCGTCTGCGCTCGCGGCGCTCACCAAGGGCGGCCTCGTCGCCGTGACCCGCTCGCTCGCGATCGAGTACGCCGCGCGGGGGGTGCGCGTGAACGCGGTCGGCCTCGGCGTCGTCAGGACGCCCGCGCACGACTCGGCCTCCTACGCCGGGCTCGGGGGGCTGCACCCGCTCGGCCGCGTGGGTGAGGTCAGCGACGTCGTCGGCGGGATCCTCTACCTCGAGCGGGCCACGTTCGTCACCGGCGAGATCCTGCACATCGACGGCGGCCAGGCCGCGGGCGGCTGAAGCGCCCCGCCGAGCGGTCTCCCGAACCCCCGGCCGCCCCAGCCCGTACTATCAGCACGATGAGCAACCGGCCGCTACCAACCGGCGAGGCCGCGCTCGAGCTCGCGCTGGCGCATCTCTTCGTGTCGCTGCCGATGCGGCTCGACCGGCCGCGCAGCACCGAGTACGGGATGCCGCCGCTGCATGCGGCGATCGCCGGCGTCTCGATCGACGAGCACGGATGGCTGTTCGCCTGGATCGCCTACATCCCCTCGGTTGCCGCCGCCCCCCGGCTCTCGGTGTGGCCGACCGCGCAGACGGCCACCCCGTTCGACTCGGTGCTCCCGGCGACGTCCGAGGTCGACGTGCTCGCCCGTGTGGACACGGCGGAGCGCGCCGTCGCGCGGCTCTCCCACGCGCTGCGCGTGCAGGTGCAGGCGCGCCTCGATCCCGACGTCGAGTATCTGCACCGCGCGGTCGCCGCCTATCGGGCCGACCTGCGCGAGCGGCGCGACCGGGCCGACGCCTGGGCGGCCCGCCAGGATCCCGAGCCCACCTCCGGTCAGTAGCGGCGCAGCGTCATCGCCGCGGGCAGGCGGTTGTACAGCATGACGCCCAGCGGCAGCGTCAGGATCAGCACGCACAGGACCCAGGCGAGCGCCGACCAGATCGCTCCCAGCCACCATCCGACCAGCACGAAGTAGACCGCCCGCTTCCAGAACGGCCGCTGCGGGATCGTCGTCTCGGTGACGTACGCGACGCCGTCGACGTCGGCATGCGTCGTCTGCACGGTGCGTGGCCGCAGCGTGAGCACGCTCGGCAGGCGGTTGAAGATCATGAACGCGACCGGGAGGCCGATGATCGTGAGCGCGATCAGGTATGCGACGACGTTCACGATCCCCGTCAGCCACCAGCCGACGAACACGAACCAGATCGTCCGCACCAGCAGGCCGGGGCCGTCCGATCTGCGCGCGACCGGTGCGTCGGGCGTCATGCCGGCCGCGGCGCGTACTCGAAGCGCGGGAACGGCCAGTCGCGCTCGAGCCAGTCGGTGACGGCCCGGTGCAGCGGCACGTCGAGCTCGGCGCGGTCGGCGCGCACCCACGAGCTCACCTTCGCCACCCCGGCCGCTCCCTTGAGCGGGTAGATGTAGACGCAGCCGAGCACGTCGCCGTCGCCCGGGTCGCGCACGGTGTAGGTGAACCCGCGCCGCTGCGCGAAGTCGCGCTCGTGCCGCTCGAGGTCGGAGCGGTTCTCGGCCAGGCTCATCTCGCGCGGCCAGCGGCTGTCGGCGAATCCGGGAGTGGCCCGGATGTGGTCCATCGACGACGACCACGCCGCGTGGTCCGAGTCGTTGTGCTGCGGGCCGAGCGGCTCGAGCACCATGCCCGGCGCCGTGAGCCCGTGCGGCGGGACGAACTCGGCGGGGACGAATCCGGCGTCTGTCACAGCGCCACGGTAGCCGACCCGGGCCCCGGTCGCCGAAGGCGCCTAACGGGCGGGCCGGCCGAGGCTCGAGATCGCGTGGTCGAGGCGCAGCAGGTCGGCGTCGCGCACGCCACCGAAGGCGACCCCGACTCCGGCGCTCGTCGCGCGGGCGAGCGTCGCGGTGCAGCACACCGGGTCGGCGTCGCCGGGCAGGAAGAGCTGGAGCTGCCACGGACCGCCGCCGAGGGCGGGGTGGCTCTTCAGGAGCGCGCCGCCCATGCTCAGGTCGATCGTGACGGTCTCGACCGGCGCCGCGCGGCCGTCGTCGCCGACGAGAACGGCTCGCACCGAGGTCTCGAGCGACACCCGCGGGGCGGCGCGGCGCTCGGCGATCTGCACCAGCCGCTCGGTCGCCGCCGTCAGCGTCGCCTCGCTGTCGCGGGTGGCGGTGCGCTGGGCGGTGACGGTCTCCTCGATCCGGCGCGTCGCCTCGCTGACGGCCAGCAGGGCGGTGCTCGTGGCCTCGATCGACGCGGCGACGCCGGTGCTCTGCTCGCTGACGATGCGGATGTGCTCGAGCACCCGCTGCGCGGCGCCGCCGGCGGCGTGTGCGAGCTCGCCCACCTCGTGGGCGACGACCGCGAAACCGCGGCCGTGCTCGCCCGCGCGGGCCGCCTCGATGGCGGCGTTCAGCGCCAGCAGCCGGGTCTGGTCGGCGACCGCCGAGATCTCGCGCGTGACCGCGGCCGCGGCGTTGGTCGTCTCGCGCAGGCTGAGGCTGCCCTGGACGGCCTCCTCGATCCGCGCCCGTGCTGTCGCCTCGGCCGCGAGCGTGTCCTCGGCGCTGCCGCCGATCGTGTCGCTGGCGCCGGTGAGCACGTCGAGGGTGGCCTCGATCCGCTCGAGCGCCTCGCGGGCGGCCGCGGCGCTCGTGCGGCGGGCGTGCGTGGCCGCCTCCTCGCTCGCCCGGTGCGCGGCCGCCTCGGCCTCGGCGCGCTCGCGCTCGGACTCGGCCTCGGCCTCGGCGCGCGCCCGCTCAGCCCGGGCCTCGGCGTCCAGCGTGGCCGCGGCCGCGGCCGCCCGCTCGGCGGCCAGGGCGTCCGCCTCGCGCAGCGCCTCGCGCTGGTGCGCGGTCATTGCATCGAGCAGCTCGTTGACGCTCGTGGCGAGGACGGCCAGGTCGCGCCCGGGCGGGGCGACGTGCCCGCCTTCGGCCGCCGCTGCCCGCACCGCTCGCAGGAAGGCGCGGTTACGGCGCGCGTGCCCGGCCCGCTGGGCGAGGATGCTGATCAGGAGCAGCGCGATTCCCAGGGCGCCGATGATCTCCGCGCCCGTGACGGCGCTCTTCGCCGCGGCGGCGTGCACGGGGCGGCCGAACGTGACGTCGAGGACGAGCGGCGCACCCCCTTCGACTGCCGGGACGCCGACCAGCAGATCCATGCGCTGGTCGCCGGCCACGCGCGTCTGCACCGAGAGCGGGCCGAGGCCGCTCTGCAGCCTGGTCGCGGCGCCCGTGATCGGCCCGCGGGCGACGCGCATGTCGAGGCCGGCGCGGCGGCCGATGGCGGCCATGCCGGCGGCGTCGAGCGTTCGCAGCGCAACCAGCGTGCCGGCGGGCGGGCCGCTGCCGTCGCTGTGGATGACAGGCGACGAGCAGTAGAGGTAGTGGGCCTCGGCCGCGGCGAGCACGCCGCACGCCGCCCTGTGCGCGAGCACCGACGGCCTGGAAAGGCCGGCGGCGAGGCTGGGCGAAACGGGCCGGTAGCCGGCGCCCTTGACGACCATGCCGCCGCCCACGATCCTGCCGGCCGGGTCGACGAGCGCGACCGCGCCGAAGCCGAAGCTCGTGCGCATCACCTGGGGCGGGAACGCCGCGGCGGCGCCCGCGGCATCGCGGCGGGCGATGGCGTTGTAGGCGTCGTCCCACTGGGCGTTCGTCAGCACGAAGTTTCGGATCAGCGAGATCTCGTAGCCGAGGCTCGTGCGGATGCGGTCGGCCTGGCTGCTCACGTTCTGGCGCTCGAGCCGGTCGAAGCTGCCGGTGGTCACGGTCTGCAGCACCAGGTAGGCGGCGAGCACGGCGAGGATGAACGCGGCGCCGACCCAGGTGTACTCGTTGCGGACGAGCCTGACCGGCAGCGATCGTGTGGTCTTCGCGTTCACACTCCGGATAGTCGGCCGGGCGCCGGGGCCGTTGAGCGCGCGCGAGACCCGCTTTTGCGTAATGCAGATCGGGGAAACCCCTACGACCTCTACGAAGCCAAGGACGCGGGCCGTAACCAGGTGCACGTCGGCGGCGAGTCGGCGCCGCAGCGCGAGATCCCGATCCCCGAGACCGGCGTCGTCGCCCAGCTCGAGGCGCTGGCCGACCGGCTCGACGGCGAGCAGGCCCAGCAGGAGCACAGCCTGGCGATGGTCGACGTCACCCACCGCCTGTGCCGCTCGCTCGGCGTCTCGGTCGCCGAGCGCCGGCGCTGCCTGGCCGCCGCCCGCCTGCACGACATCGGCAAGGTCGGCACACCAGGGCACATCTTGCGCAAGCCCGGCCCGCTGACGCCCGCCGAGAAGGCGGTGATGCGGGACCACGTGCGCGTCGGCGCCGAGCTGCTCGCCGCGCTCCCGGAGACCTGCGAGCTCGCGCCGATCGTCGCCCAGCACCACGAGCACTTCAACGGCGATGGGTACCCGGCCGGCCTCGCCGGCGACCAGATCGCGATCGAGGCTCGCATCATCGCGGTCGCCGATGCCTGGACGGCCATGCTCGCCGATCGCCCGTACCGCGCCGCGCTGACGCTCGCCGCGGCGCGCGCGCAACTCGTCGAGGGCGTCGGGACGCAGTTCGACCCGCGGGTGGTCGGCGCGCTGCTCGCGCTGCTCGACGGCGGCGCGCTCGAGGCCGACCCGGAGCGCAGGGCGGCCTGACCCGGCAGCTCACGCGCGCGCGACTCACAGGCCGTGGCGGCGCGCCCACAGGCCCGCCTGCATGCGATCCGTCACCCCGATCGCGCGGAAGACGCTCGTCAGGTGCGCCTTCACCGTCTTCTCGCTGATCTCGAGCCGGCGGGCGATCTGCTTGTTCGGCAGGCCTTCGGCGACCAGCGCGAGCACCTCGCGCTCGCGCTCGCTCAGGGCGTCGAGGGGCGCGGGGCCGCGCTTCGCGCTCAGGATCGTGCGCGCCGCGCGGGGGTCGAGCGGAGACTCGCCGCGCGCGGCGGCGTGGATGCCGCGGATCAGCTCTTCGGGCTCGGCGTCCTTGAGCAGATAGCCGATCGCGCCCGCGTCGAGCGCGGCGACGATCCGGTCGCGGTCCATGAACGAGGTCAGCACGACCACCTGCACGCCGGGCGCCCCCGCGAGGATCCGGCGGGTCGCTTCGACGCCGCCCATCCCGGGCATCGAGATGTCCATCAGCGCCACGTCTGGATGCTGCTCGAGGCAGAGCGCGACCGCCGCCTCGCCGTCGCCGGCCGCGCCGACGACCTCGAGGTCGGCGTGCGAGCCGATCAGCTGCACGAGGCCGCCGCGGACGATGGCGTGATCGTCGATGACCGCGACCCGGATCACGGCACCGCCACCTCGAGCTCGACCACCGTGCCGCCGCTCTCCGGCGATGTCACCCGCAGCCTCCCGCCTGCGGCCTCGGCCAGGTCCTGGAGCATCGCGAGGCCCATGTGCCCCTCGCGCCGCCGGCGTGCGAGCTCCTCGGCGTCGACGCCGCGCCCATCGTCCGAGACGCGCAGCGTGACCGTGCCGCCGGCCTCGGCGACGTCGATGCTGACGTGCCCGGCGGCGGCGTGCGAGCCGACGTTTCGGATCGCCTCCTGCGCCGTGCGGAACACGAGCCGCTCGACGTCGGTCGGAAGCTCGAGGCCGGGCTGGACGTCGACGGCGACGTCGACGCCGCGGGCGGTGAGCGGCGCGGCGGCGTCGGGCAGCGCCGCCGCCAGCCCCTGGTCGCGCAGCGCCGGCGGGTAGATCTCGAGCAGCAGCGAGCGCAGCTGGCGGATCGCGTTCCTGGTGCCTGCGGCGGCGGCGGCGAGCACCCGGCGCAGCTCCGCCTCCGGCTGGTCCTGCTCGATCGCTGCGGCCATCTGGAACGAGTGCCCCGCGAGCTCCTGGACGACGCCGTCGTGGAGTCCGGCCGCGATCGCCCGCCGCTCGTGCTCGGACGCATCGATCGCCTGCTGGAGCGCCCGCTCGCGGTCGCGCTGGGCGTTGCGGATGCGCCGCGCCATCCGCCAGGCGAGCGGCACCTGCAGGACGGCGAGGACGATGAGGGCGACGATGCCGACCGGTGCGAACAGGCGCGCGACGCTGCGGCTCGAGCCGGCGATCGCGCTCGAGCGCACGTACTCCTCGAAGAGCACCGGCGTCCCGTCCTGCGCCCGCAGCCCGAGGTAGACCGACGTGAGATCGCCCAGGTTGCGCTCGTACGCGTTCTCCGGCTTCGACAGGTTGGTCGCCTCGATCGCGACCGACCGGCTGCGCAGCGCGCGCAGGTCGTCAGGCCCCAGCGGGAACCGGCGCCCGATCAGCACGGGCAGGTCGGAGTAGAGGATCTTGCCCTCGGCGTTCCACACCTTCACGCGGGCGACATCGGGCGCGAGCACCCGCCGGTGCATGATGCGGTTCAGGCGCGCGATCGCCGCCGGATCGCCGCGCACGACCCCCGTGGTGAGCGCCGGCTCGACGATGCCGCGGCCCGTGATGGTGGCGACGCGGCGCGCGTCGCGCACCGCCTCCGACGTGCTCAGGCTGCGCAGGGCGAGGGCGCCCGCGACCGCCACGAGCACGAGCACGGCGAGCCCCGAGAGCGCGAAGGTGGCCACGGGGCGCAGGATCTCTCCGCGGCCGCGGTTCATCGCGCGGCCGCCTGGGACAGCATGTACACGGTTCCAGCATGCCTGCGCGGGCGGGTCATTACCAGGTCGTACGACCAATGTCCCGTTGCGGGTTCGACCAGGGCTCGCGCACCCTTCTCTCACTGCAATCGAACGGGAGGTAGGGACAAATGCGAAGGATCACACTCATCGGGGCGCTCATCGCGTGCATCGCCATGGTGGTGGTCGCACCGGCGGCCTCGGCCAGCGGCGGGGGCGCCACCCGCACGATCGCCCTGCGGGGCAGCGTCTCGTTCCCCGCCGCGACGGGGAAGGCCGTGTCCAAGGTGAAGGTCGGCGAGCGCGAGCTCGAGATCGACGTCCAGCACCTGCGGTCGCTGGCCGGCAAGCATGTGAACGTGAACGTGAACGGCAGCCGCCTGGCGAGCCCGCTCGTGTCGAGCCTCGGCCACTTCAGCGTGAACCGCAACACCGGCGCCGGCCAGCACGTGCCGGCCATCAAGAAGGGCTCCACCGTACGCGTGCGCACGCTCGGGGGCACCCTGATCGCAAGCGGCACCTTCTAGGCCGCGACCCCTGCGCCGCGGGCCCTGCCGACACCGGCGGGTCCCGCGGCGCATCGCGTTTCGCCCCGGAATGGGGGATGTGGCCATCGCCCATGCGTGCCGACGATCGAAGGAATGCTCCGTTTGTCGACTTTCGCCGTTGCGCTGGCTGCACTGCTCACCGTCGCCGCCGCTCCCGCCTACGCCGGCAAGGTGATCGACCGCGGCACGAAGTGGCAGAGCATCAAGGTCAACCGCCGCCACATCGCCGAGGTGACCTACTTCGCCCACGGCCACACGATGCACGTCCTCGTGTGGGGCGCCGTAAACGCCCTGCCGCCGAACCCGGCGCATCCGCGCGGCCAGGTCAAGTTCCACCTGAACTACTCGGGCGGCTACGGCACGTCATTCGGCGCCGGCTACTGGAAGCGCGTAGCCAGGCACAACGTCTGCCGCCCCTACACCGGCGAGGCGCTGTGGCACATGGTCGCGGCCTGCACGATGCACGACGGCTCCCACTGGGCGCTACAGACGTGGCAGGGCATGCTGCCCGACAACGGCTGGCCGGCAACGTCGGCGCGCGAGTCCGCGCCGGAGCTGTACGTGTCGCACTGGTCGGGCCCGCTCCCGCAGCTCTGGTTCAAGGCCGACTGGGCCTACGCCGGCACGCCGAACGGGCCGTACGACAACATCTACGGCCGGCTCTCCTACCGGGGCCATCCCGTGTACGGGTTCGGGTCGACGGGCCGCGGCGCGCCGACCGACAGCTTCGGCCGCCTGATCTCGCTCGACACCCGCAACCCGCCGTGGCACAGCGGCTACCGGCAGACCGGTGGGTGGTACCGGCAGAACGCGTTCCTCGTCCACCATCCCGGCGGCGACTTCTGCACCGGCGTCTTCGGTGCGATCGCCGGCGTGCGGACGCGGTCGGTGCCCGGCCGTGGCGACGCCTACCGGGTGGTCGCGAACGGCCCCGGCGTGACGCCGGTCGTCGAGTGGACGGGCGCGCCGCCCGGCTACTACCAGCCCGGACTGAGCCACCTGTTCCCGAGCCAGTCCTCGCGCGGGCCCTACGACTCAGCGCTGAACGCGCTCCTGGCCGGCGACCAGGTGCTGCTGGCCCGCGGCGGCAGCTGCAGCCACACCCACTAGACCGCTGATCGGCAGCTCCGCCGCGGACACGCTGCCTGCGGCCTTGCGCTGGTCGGTTCTCGCTGGTCTTGGCGCGGGAGGCGGCGGGCTGCCCACTTGGCAGACGCCGTGGATGCCAATTGGCGGGCGGCCGGGCCTCGCCCGAGCCGCCCACGACATCGCCGGATCTGTCACTCAACCGTCGAGGCCGCGTCGGCCGCCGCCTCGAGCGCGGCGATGTCGATCTTGGGCATCTCGAGCATCGCCGCCATCACCCGCTGCGACCGCCCGGGGTCGGGGTCAGCGAGGAGCTCGGGCAGGCGGCTCGGCACGACTTGCCAGGAGACGCCGAACCGGTCCTTCAGCCAGCCGCACGGGCCCTCCTCGCCGCCGCCGGAGAGCGTGCTCCAGTACCGGTCGACATCGGCCTGCGTGGGGCAGTCGACCATGAACGAGATCGCCTCGCTGAACGCGAACTGCGGCCCGCCGTTCAGCGCCAGGAAGCGCGCCCCGTCGAGCTCGAAGGTCACGGTCATCACCGTGCCCGCCGGCCTGGGCCCGGCCGATCCGTACCGCGCGAACTTCGTGATCTTCGAGTTCGGGAAGACCGACGTGTAGAACCGCGCCGCGTCCTCGCCCTGGGTGTCGAACCACAGGCATGTCGTGAGCTCTGGCATCGCGCCCCTCCCGGTTCCGGGTGGCCGCGCGGATCGCGGCCACGTGGAGGAGACACCGCCGGGCGGGAAAACTCATCGCCCGCCCGGGGCGGTGGATCAGGCGGTGTCGAGCTTGAACTGGGCGACGAGCCGGTCGAGGCCGTCGGCCGTGTCGGCGAGGCCCTGGGCTGAGGCGGCGATCTCGTTCGTGGAGGCCGATGTCTGCTCGCTCGCGGCCGAGACCTCCTCGGCGGCGGCGGACGCCATCTCGGTGACCGATGCCACCTCGTCGGTGGTGCGCACGATCTCGCTGATGCGGATGTTCATCTCCTCGACGCTCGCGCCGATGCGGACGAACGTGTCGCGCGCCTGCTCGACGACGACCGCGCCGTCCTCGGTGCGGCGGGCGCCGTCCTCGACGACGCCGACGGCATGCCGGGTCTCGGTCTGGATCTCGGCGATCAGGCCCGCGATGGTCTGCGCGGCGTGCTGCGACTCCTCGGCCAGCTTGCGCACCTCGTCGGCGACCACCGCGAACCCGCGGCCCTGCTCACCGGCTCGGGCCGCCTCGATGGCGGCGTTGAGCGCGAGCAGGTTGGTCTGCGCGGCGATGCCGGTGATCGTCTCAACGATCTCGCCGATGCGCTCCGACCGGGTCGCGAGCTGGCCGATGGCCTCGCTCACCGCCCGCGACGACTCGCGCAGGCCGACCATCGCGGTGCTCGCCTCGCCGGCCGCCTCGACACCGGCGGTCGCCAGGTCGTGCGTCTCACCGGCGGACTGGGCTGTCTCGCCGGCGGCGGTCTTCGTCCCCTCGACCATGTGCACCTGGCGGCCGGCGCCCTCGGCGACCTCGACGACGGCGGTCGCGATCTCCTCGACCGCGCGGTTCACCTCGTCCGACGTCGCGGCCATGCCGTGCGACGCGGACGCCACCGTCGCCGATGCGTGACGCACCTGGGTGAGCAGCTGCGTCAGGCTCTCGCGGGTCGCGTCGTAGGCGATGAGCGACGCCGCCATGCGCTCGCGGATGCCGTTGACCGCGTCCGCGATCTGGCCGAGCTCGTCGTGGCTCGCGTGCTCGATCGCCTCGGTGACGGGCGTCGCGGTGTGCGTGAGGTCGCCCTCGGCCAGGTATTCCAGGCTCGTGCGCAGGTCGGCCGTCTCGTGGTCCATCAGCGACTGCATCCGCTCGAGCAGCGGACGGACGCGGGTCACGATCGAGCGGATCGTCGTCACGACGACCAGCAGGAGCAGCGGCAGCGCAATCGCGCTCACGATCACGACGACGCGGGTGCCGAAGCCGGCGCTCGACTGCACGGCGGCGTTGCTCTGCTGCGCGTTGCTGTCGAGCATGTTGCGCAGCTTCGAGAACTCGGCCGGCAGCGCGTTGGAAGGCTTCAGGTTGGCGACGGTCACGTCGAAGACGGCGCGCTGGACGTTGCCTGCCAGGGAGTCCTTGCGCAGCTGCAGGCTGAAGCCGTTGTACGCGGCGAGGCTCGCGTCGATCCGGTGGAGCACGGCCACCTGGGCCGGGTCGGTCAGCATCCCACGAAGGTGCTCGAGTCCCTTGAAGGCCTCGCGGTAACCCGCCACGGCCTGGCCCCAGGTCGTCTCGGCCAGCTGGTGCTGCTTGGGGTCGCGCAGCGCGATCACCGCGGCGTACATGTTGTTCTGGTCGTCGTTCAAGATCCACGCCTCGTAGGCGTGGCTGAGGACGATCGCCTGCGTCTGGTCGGAGGTCGACGTCTGCGCCTTGCCGCTGATCTGGGTCATGATCGTCGCGCTGGTCGCGGCCACGAGCAGGAGTGCGACGACGGAGACCCCGCCGAGCGCGAGCAGTCGTGTGCGAAGCGTCACCGAGCGGAATGGGCGGAACACCGTGAACCTCCAGTGGGGATGTCAAACGCACCATGCCGGTGCGCCGACCGCTCCTGGTGATCGGCCGCCGCGGCCGCCCCTCGATCCGGGATAACTACGTAACCGGGTCTATGTAGCCGGGCCGGCCGGGCGACGGGCACCGCGCCCGTCGAGCCGGATCGTCCACGCGTCGATCGAGTCGACGACGAGGTGCGACGTGTCCCATGGATCGCGCGCGAGCGTGTCGCGGACGGCCTGCGCCGACGGCGCCTCAACGGCCAGCACGACGCGATGCTCGTCTGCGAGCGGGCCGCCGAGCACGACGAACCCCTCCTCGACGAGGCCGTCCATGAACGCCGCGTGCTCCTCCCACCCCGACTGCTGCTCGAGCGGCCGCGAGGGCGCCCAGTCGGGGCCGGCCCGGCGCACGACCACGAAGAACATCGCCATCGCGCCATCGTAGCCCCGGAGTCGCGCGCCGGCCCGGGTCGCGTAGTCTGAGGCGTAACGCCGCCCGTGACGACCAGCCAGACAGCCGTCCAGGTCGCGCCGGTGGATCGCCGCAGGTGGATCCTGGTCGCGACCATCATCGGGTCGTCGATGACGTTCGTCGACGGCACGGTCGTGAACATCGCCCTGCCCACCATCGGCCGCGACCTGCACGCCGGCCTCGCGGCGCAGCAGTGGGTGATGCTGAGCTACTCGCTCGCGGTCGCGTCGCTCTACATCGTCTCCGGCGCGCTCGGCGACCGCTACGGCCGCTGGGTGCTCTTCGTCTGCGGCGTCGTCGGCTTCGCGGGTGCGTCCGCGCTCGCCGGCCTCGCCCCCAGCACCGACCTGCTCGTCGCCGGGCGCGTGCTGCAGGGCATCGCCGGCGCGCTCCTGACCACGAACAGCCTCGCGCTCCTGCGCGCGACCTACGCCGAGAACAGCGGCCGGGCGGTCGGCCAGTGGACGGCGTGGAGCGGCATCGGCACCATGATCGGGCCGCCGCTGGGAGGGCTCCTGGTCGAGTACGCCTCGTGGCGTTGGATCTTCTTTCTCAACCTGCCCGCCGCGGCGATCGCGCTCGGGATGGCGTTCGCCGGCCGCAGCGCCGAGACCCCGCCCGAGGAGGTGCGCCCGCTGCAGTGGTCGGCTGCGACCGCGATCGCGGTCACGTTCGGGACGCTCACGTTCGGGCTGATCCAGGGCGCGCAGGCAGGGTTTCCGACGGTGTGGTGGGCGTTCCTGCTCTCGATTGGCGGCCTGGCGGCGCTCGTGGCCCTCGAGCGGCGGTCGGGCAGCCCGCTGCTTCCGCCCGAGCTCCTGCGCCGGCGCCTGTTCGCGGTAGCGAACATCTACACGCTGCTCGTCTACGCCGCGCTCGGCGGCACGACGTTCTACCTGGCGCTCTACCTGCAGTCGGGCGCCGTCGGGTACACGCCGGCGCGGGCGTCGCTCATCTTCCTGCCGATCAGCATCGTCATGTTCTTCCTCGCCGCGCGCTTCGGCCGCCTGGCCGACCGCGATGGGCCGCGCCGGTACCTGATGCTCGCACCCATCGTGATGGCGACCGGCTTCGCCCTGCTCACCCTCGTCACCAGCACGAATCCGCTCGTGCCGCTGCCGGGCGTGCTCGTGATGGCCGTCGGCCTGGCGATGCTGGTCGCGCCGATCACGGCGACGGCGCTGCGTGCCGCCCCCGACCGCTACGGCGGGCTCGCCGCGGGCGTGAACACGACCGTCTCGCGCCTGGGCGGCCTGATCGCGACGCCGCTGCTCGGCGTCGTGATCACGCTCGTCTTCGCCTCGGCAGCGCCGCACCCGGATCGCGGGCCGTTCGCCACCACCGCGCTCTCGGCCGCGCAGCGCGACGCGACGGTGACGGCATTTCGCGCCGGCGTCGGCCTCGCGGTCGTGCTGTGCCTCGCCGGCACGCTGCTCGCCGCCCGCGGCCTGCGCGCCGACGACCGCTGAAGCTCAGGCCGGCGGGCGCTCCGCCTCGGGCCGCACCATGCTCACGTACCCGGCCCGCTCGTAGGCGGCCGCGTCGGCCGCGGCGGGGACGCGCATGATGCCGCGCACGTCGGCGAGCGAGGCGTAGCCCTTGCCGGCCATCCACTCGGAGAGGCCCTGCAGGAGCGCACCCGCGTGCTCGGGCCCGTGCCGCATCAGGGCGGAGGTCGTCATGACCACGTCGGCACCGGCCAGCAGGTAGCGGGCGACGTCAGCCGCCCCCTCGACCCCGCTCGACGCGGCCAGCTGCGCCCCCACGCGCCCGTGCAGGAGCGACACCCATGTGGCGGCCAGGCGCGCGTCGGCCGCGCTCGAGAGGTCGATGCTCGGGCGCGTCGTCAGCGTCTCGGGGTCGATCTCCGGCTGCAGGAAGCGGTTGAAGAGCACGAGCGCGTCGGCGCCGGCGTCGTCGAGCCGCAGCGCGAACTCGCCCACCGAGCTCCAGAACGGGCCCAGCTTGACGGCCACCGGCACGCTCACCGCCGCCTTCACCTGTGACACGACCTCGATCGTGCGGTCCTCGACGTCGCGCCCCGACGTGCTCGGCGGGCCGGGCGCGTGGTAGACGTTCAGCTCGACCGCGCGTGCGCCGGCGTCCTGGATCGAGCGGGCGTAGCGCACCCACCCGCCCGGGGTGACGCCGTTCAGGCTGCCGATGATCGGCACGTCCACCGCCGCCGCGGCGCGCTCGACCAGGCTCAGGTAGCGGTGCGGCGCGCCCTGGTCGACCGGGGTCGGGGGCAGGTACGAGAGCGACTCGGCGAAGCTCTCCGAGCCCGCCTCGGTGAGCTCGTGGAACCGGGCCGCCTCGCGCTGCAGCTGCTCCTCGAAGAGCGAGGGCAGGACGACGGCGGCGACGCCGCCCTCGGCCAGGCGGCGGACGCCCTCGACCGTCTGTGCGAGCGGTGAGGCCGACGCGACGAGCGGGCTGCGCAGGTCGAGGCCCAGATAGCGGCAGCGCAGGTCGATCATCCGCCGATGCCTCCGTCCGCCGGCGGCGGAGGCGCGGCGGCGGCCGTCGCCCGCTCCTCGTACGTGCGCCAGCGCTGGTCGACCGCCTGCTGGGCGCGGGCGAGCAGCTCCTCGGCGCGGGCCGGGTCGGACTGGCTCAGCATGCGGTAGCGCAGCTCGCGGTAGGCATAGTCGACGAACGGGATGCGGGGGCGGTGGGAGTCGAGCACGAACGGATTCCGTCCCGCGTCGCGGGCGGCGGGGTCGTAGCGCACGAGCGGCCAGTGGCCGCAGTCCACCGCCCGGTGCTGCTGGTCGAGGCCGTCGCGCATGTCGATCCCGTGCGCGATGCAGTGCGAGTAGGCGATCACGAGCGACGGGCCGTCGTAGGCCTCGGCCTCGCGCAGCGCGACGAGCGTCTGGCGCGGGTCGGCGCCCATCGCCACCCGGGCGACGTAGACGTTCTCGTAGGCGATCGCCTGCATGGCCAGATCCTTCTTGGCGACCACCTTGCCGGCGGCGGCGAACTTGGCCACGGCGCCGAGGGGCGTGGCCTTGGACATCTGGCCGCCGGTGTTCGAATACACCTCGGTGTCGAGCACGAGCACGTTGATGTCGCGACCGCTTGCGAGCACGTGGTCGAGGCCGCCGCTGCCGATGTCGTACGCCCAGCCGTCGCCGCCGACGATCCACACGCTGCGGCGCACCAGGTGGTCGACGACGCTGCGCAGGTCGGCCGCGGCCGGGCCGTCGATCCCGCCCAGCCGCCGCTGCAGCTCGCCGACCCGCCCGCGCTGGGCCACGAGCTCGGACTCCGTCAGCTGGCGGGCGCCCAGGATCGCGTCGACCAGCTCGGCGCCGACCCGGTCGCGCAGCTCGGCGAGGCGCGCGCGGGCGAGCGCGAGGTGAGCGTCGGCGGCCAGACGGAACCCGAGGCCGAACTCGGCGTTGTCCTCGAAGAGCGAGTTCGACCACGCCGGGCCGCGGCCGTCGGCGCCGCGCGTCCACGGCGTCGTCGGTAGGTTGCCGCCGTAGATCGAGGAGCAGCCGGTGGCGTTTGCGACCATCAGCCGGTCGCCGAAGAGCTGCGAGAGCAGCTTCAGGTACGGCGTCTCGCCGCAGCCGGCGCAGGCACCGGAGAACTCGAAGAGCGGCTGCAGGTACTGGACGCCGCGCACGCTCGAGAAGTCGACTCGCGGGCGCTCGTTCTGGGGCAGCGTCTCGAAGAACGCGATCCGCTCGCGCTCGGTCTCGACCAGCGGCTCGCGCGGAGCCAGGTCGATCGCCTTGCGCGTCGGCTCGGTCACGTCGCGGGCGGGGCAGGCCTCGACGCACAGCCCGCAGCCGGTGCAGTCCTCGACGTACACCTGCAGCGTGTAGCGGGCGTCGGGCAGCCCGCGCGCTTCGAGCGGGGCTGACGGGAAGCCCGCCGGTGCGCCGGCGAGCTGCTCGGCGGGGTAGAAGCGCGACCGGATCACGCTGTGCGGGCAGACGAAGCTGCAGTTGCCGCACTGGATGCACAGGTCGCCGTCCCACACGGCGACGAGGTCGGAGATGTTGCGCTTCTCGTAGGCGGCCGTGCCGGTGGGATAGGTGCCGTCGACCGGGAGCGCGCTCACGGGCAGCTCGTCGCCGCGGCCGGCGAGCATCATGCCGGTCACCTGGCGCACGAAGTCAGGCGCGTGCGCCGGCACGGGCGCGGCAACGTCGTGGTCGGCCGTGATCCGCTCCGGCACCTCGATGCGGTGCAGGGCCGCGAGGGCGTTGTCGACGGCGGCGTCGTTGCGGGCCACGACCTCGGCGCCGCGGCGGCCGTAGGTCTTCTCGATCGCGTGCTTGATCCGTGTGATCGCCTCGTCGCGCGGGAGCACGCCGGCGATGGCGAAGAAGCAGGTCTGGAGCACCGTGTTCGTGCGGCCGGCGAGCCCGGCGTCGCGGGCCACCCGGCCCGCGTCGATGGCGTAGAGAGCGATCTGCTTGGCCAGGATCTGCTCCTGCACGCGGCGCGGCAGCGCGTCCCAGACGCGCTCGGGCGGATGCGGGCAGTCGAGCAGCAGGGTCGCCCCGTGGGCGGCACGGGCGAGGACGTCGACCTGCTCGAGCATGCTGAAGCGGTGGCAGGCGACGAAGCTCGCGCCCGAGACGAGGTACGGCGCGCGGATCGGCTCCGAGCCGAACCGCAGGTGCGACACCGTCTGCGATCCCGACTTCTTGGAGTCGTAGACGAAGTAGCCCTGGGCGTGGATCTGCTCGTCCTCGGCCAGGATCTTGATCGTGTTCTTGTTCGCGCCCACCGTGCCGTCCGAGCCGAGCCCGAAGAACACCGCCCGCACGGTGCCGGCGGGCTCGATGTCGAGCTCGTCGTAGGCGATGCTCGTGCCCGAGACGTCGTCGTCGATGCCCACCGTGAAGCGCCGCCGTGGCCGCTCGCCGCCGAGCTCGTGAAGCACGCCGGCGACCATCCCCGGCGTGAACTCCTTGGACGAGAGGCCGTAGCGGCCGCCGGTGACGAGCGGCAGGTCGCGGGCGCCCTCGGCCGTGCGCCTCGGCCAGGGTCGAGACGACGTCGAGGAAGAGCGGCTCGCCGAACGAGCCGGGCTCCTTGGTGCGGTCGAGCACGGCGATCCGGGTCGCCGTCTGCGGCAGGGCGGCGAGCAGGTGCCCGGCCGAGAAGGGCCGGTAGAGCCGCACCTGGACGACGCCGACGCGCTCGCCGGCCGCGGCCATGTGGGCGATCGTCTCGCGGGCCGTCACGGCGCCGGAGCCCATGATGACGAGGACGCGCTCGGCCTCGGGATGGCCGGCGTACTCGAACGGGTGGTAGCGGCGGCCGGTGAGGTCGCCGAACCGGGCCATCGCCGCCTCGACGACGGTCGGGCAGGCGTGCGTAGAACGGGTTCACGGTCTCGCGCGCCTGGAAGTAGATGTCCGGGTTCTGGGCGGTGCCGCGCATGTACGGCCGCTCCGGCGAGAGCCCGCGCCCGCGGTGGTCGCGGACGAGCTCCACCGGCACGAGCGCGCGCAGCTCGTCGTCGGAGACGAGCTCGATCGTGTTCAGCTCGTGCGAGGTGCGGAAGCCGTCGAAGAAGTGCACGAACGGCACGCGCGACTCGAGCGTCGCCGCCTGCGCGACCGCCGCGAGGTCGTGCGCCTCCTGCACCGACGCCGAGCACAGCAGGGCAAAGCCCGTCTGGCGGGCGGCCATCACGTCGGAGTGGTCGCCGAAGATCGAGAGCCCCTGGGCCGCCAGCGAGCGCGCGGCGACGTGGAACACGGCCGGCGTCAGCTCGCCCGCGATCTTGTACATGTTGGGGATCATCAGCAGCAGGCCCTGCGAGGCGGTGAACGTGGTGGTGAGGGCGCCCGTCTGCAGCGCGCCGTGCAGCGCGCCCGCGGCGCCGCCCTCGCTCTGCATCTCGACGACCGTCGGCACCTGGCCCCACACGTTGCGCGCGCCCCTCGCTCGACCACTGGTCGGCCAGCTCGGCCATCGGCGAGGAGGGTGTGATCGGGTAGATGCAGCAGATCTCGTTCAGGCGGTACGCGGCCGATGCGGCGGCCTCGTTGCCGTCGACGGTCGCGCGCATCAGACGCCCTCCGGGGTCATCTCGATGGCATGCACCGGGCACTGCTCGTAGCAGGCGCCGCACCCGGTGCAGCGGTCGTAGTCGAAGCGGTAGCGCTGGCCGACGCCGAGCTTGATCACCGCGTCCTCGGGGCACGCGCCCAGGCAGCCGTCGCACTCGAAGCAGTTGCCGCACGAGAGGCAGCGCCCGGCCTCGTACGTGGCCTGCTCGCGGTCGAGCCCGCCCAGCACCTCCTCGAACCCGGACACGCGCTCGAGCGGTGGCTGCTCGGGCTGCTGTCCCATCGGCGCGTCGGCGAAGTACCAGACGTGCAGCTTGTCGTAGCCGGCCTGCGGATGCTTCGGCGGCGGCTCGTGCACGGTGCCGCGCAGGTAGGCGTCGATGTGGCGCGCGGCCGTCTTGCCGTGGCCGACGGCGACGGTGACGCTGCGCTCGGCCGGGACGGTGTCGCCGCCGGCGAACACGCCGGGGCAGCCGGTCATGAGCGACCCCGACACGGCAACGACGCCGTCGCGGGCGATCTCGACGCCGGGGACGTCGCGCAGGAACTCGGTGTCGGCGTCCTGGCCGAGCGCGAGCACGACCGTGTCGGCCTCGAGCGACTCGAAGCGCCCCGTCGGGTGCGGCCGGCCCTGGTCGTCGAGCTCCATGACCTCCACCTTGAGCTCCGGCCCGTCGACCTCGGCGATCGTGCGCAGCCAGTGGATCTTCACGCCCTCGCGCTCGGCGTCCTCGGCCTCGGAGGCATGGGCGGGCATCTGCTCGCGCGTGCGCCGGTAGACGATCAGCGCCTCGGTCGCCCCCAGCCGGCGCGACACGCGCGCGGCATCCATGGCCGTGTTGCCGCCGCCGTAGACGGCCACGCGGCGGCCGAGCTGGGGCCGCTCGCCGCCGGCGACGCTGCGCAGGAGCGCCACCGCGTCGACCATCCGGCCGGCGTCGCGCGCGGGGATGTCGACGTGCTTGGCCAGGTGCGCGCCGACGGCGACGAAGACGGCGTCGAACCCGCCCTCCTCGCGCTCGGCGGCCAGGTCCGAGACCTTGTGGTCGAGCGTGATCCGCACCCCGAGCGCCTCGATCCGGGCGATCTCGGCGTCGAGGATGTCCCGGGGCAGGCGGTAGGCGGGGATGCCGAAGCGCATCATCCCGCCCGCCGCCGGGCCGGCATCGCGGATCTCGACGTCGTGGCCGAGCAGGCGCAGGTGGTGGGCGGCGCAGAGGCCGCTCGGGCCGGCCCCGATCACGAGCACGCGCCTGCCGGTGGCGGGTGGGAGCTCGCCGAGCGTGAAGCCCTGCTCGATCGCGAGGTCGCCGAGGAAGCGCTCGACCGCGTGGATCGACACCTGGGTGTCGAGGTGGGCGCGGTTGCAGACGTCCTCGCACGGGTGGTAGCAGACGCGGCCGTGGATGGCCGGGAGCGGGTTGTCGCGCACGATCTGGCGCCAGGCGTCCTCGTAGCGGCGGGCCTGCACGTGGGCGAGCCAGGCCTGGATGTTCTCGCCGGCCGGGCACCCGGCGTTGCACGGCGGCAGCAGGTCGACGTACTCCGGCCGGCGGGCACGGACGGGCCCGACGCCACCGGGGTTCGTCAGGTCGGGCAGGCGGGTGAGATCGGCCGGCTCCTGGGGCATGCGGCCCAGCCTAGGTGCAGGCTGCCGGGGCCGCATCGGTGCTGACGCGGTCACGACATACGGTGTTCTACCACCCGCCGCCTCACCGCGCCGGTGTGCGATGGCCGATGCGGCGGGAAATCTCCTCGGCGGTCGATCGCAATGCCGGCCCGAGGCGCGCGATCAGGTCGTCCATCGACACCATCGAGCGGTGCACGGCCAGGTTCACGGCGGCCACCGGCTCGCCTGTCGGTGTGCGCACCGCGACTGCGATCGAGCGCAGGCCGTAGGCGAGCTCCTCGTTGTTCACCGCAAGGCCCGAGACGCGGATCCGGGCGAGCTCGCCGATCAGCGCCTCACGCTGGGTGAGCGTGTTCGGGCCGCGCTGGACGAGATCGGTGGCGTCGAGCACGTCACCCAAGGCGGGCTCGGGCAGGTACGCGAGCATCACCTTGCCCATCGACGTGCAGTAGGCGGGCAGGCGCGCGCCGACGTGCAGGTTCAGGTCGATCTGGCTCTGACCCGGGCGCGGGCTGCGGACGCGGTCGATGTAGACGATGTCGGAGTGGTCGAGGATGGCCATGTTCACGGTGTGGCCGGTCTTGTCGGAGAGCTCCTGCAGGTGCGGCGCCGCGATCTCGCGCAGCTCCATCGAGTTGATCGCCGAGAAGCCGAGGTCGAGCACGCGCATCCCCAGCCGGTACTTGCGCGTGGCCGGGTCCTGCTGCAGATAGCCGAGCCGGTGCAGCGTCGCCACGTAGCGGTGCACGGTGCTGCGGTTCAGGCCGAGCGTCCGCGCCAGGTCGCTGATCCCGATCAGCGGCTCCTCCGGCCGGAACGACGACAGGATCAGGAGGCCGCGCTCGAGCGACTGCGTCTGGGCGCGGCGTTCGACGCTGCTCATGTTCGCCATTAAATCACAGGTTTGTTCCGCATGTTGAAACGCCGTGTTGACATGAGCACAACGCACTGCCATCATCGGCCGCCAACGATCACCGTCGGGAAGGGGACTCTCATGGCGCAAGACGAGGGGAACGACCGCAGCGGCCGGCTCAGCCGGCGGCAGCTCGTTCTGCGGGGAGGTGCCGGTGCCGGCGGCCTCCTCATCGCCGGCACCGCCGCCGCGTGCGGCAGCTCCGGCTCGGGCTCAAGCTCGGGCGCAGGCGGCTCGGCGGGCACCATCAAGATCGGCTTCGTCAGCCCGCTGACCGGCCCGGCAGCAGCGTTCGGCGAGCCCGACCCGTACGTCGTCGGCCTGGCCAAGAAGGCGTTTGCGAAGGGGATCGTGATCGCCGGCAAGACCTGGGACGTCCAGATCATCGAGAAGGACAACCAGGCGACTCCGTCGGTCAGCGCTCAGGTCGCGAACGACCTGATCCACTCCGAGGGCGTCGACCTGCTGTTGGCCACGTCCACCCCCGAGTCGGTCAACCCGGCCTCCGACGCAGCCGAGGCCGCGGGTGTCCCCTGCGTCTCGACGGTGGTGCCGTGGGAGGCGTGGTACTTCGGCCGCGGCGCCAAGCCCGGCGCGCCCTCGCCCTTCCGGTTCACCTACCACTTCTGCTTCGGCGTCGAGCAGTTCGCGCAGACCTACACCAGCCTCTGGCCGCAGGTACCGACGAACAAGACCGTCGGCGTGATGTGGCCGAACGACGCCGACGGAAACGCCATTCGCACGAGCCTCGGCCCGCTGCTCAAGAAGGCCGGCTACACGATCGTCGATCCCGGCGCCTACCAGGACGGGACGAACGACTACTCGTCCCAGATCGCGCTCTTCAAGTCGAAGAACTGCCAGATCTTCAACACGTTCCCGATCCCGCCCGACTTCGCCACCTTCTGGCGCCAGGCCGCGCAGCAGGGCTACACGCAGATGGTGAAGATCGCCCAGATCGCCAAGACAGGCCTGTTCGAGTCGCAGGTCGACGCCCTGGGCAGCCTGGGCAAGAACCTCGCGACCGGGTTCTACTGGGGCCCGACGTGGCCGTACAAGTCCTCGCTCACGGGCATCTCCAACGCCGATCTGGCGTCGGGGTACGAGGCGGAGTCGAACAAGCAGTGGAACCAGCAGCTCGGTCCCAGCATGGCCCTGTTCGACGTCGCCAACGCCGTGCTCAAGGCGAGCGGCAATCCCAAGGACAAGGTCAAGGTCGCAAACGCGATGAAGACTCTGAGGGTCGACACGACGCTTGGGACGCTCGAGTGGGGCAAGGGCCCGGTGCCGAACGTGGTCACGACGCCGATCCCGGGCGGCCAGTGGGTCAAGGGCACGAAGTGGCCGCTCGAGTTCCATTTCTGCGAGAATTCCGGCGACCCGAACATCCCGGTGGCGGCCAAGCTGGTTCCATACAACTCATAGTGGATCAGGCATCACCAGCGCTCGTAGAGGCGGTGGGAGTCCGAAAGCGCTTTGGGGCCTTGACGGTGATCGACGGCGTCGACTTCGTGCTGAACGAGGGAGACGCCGTCGGCATCGTCGGGCCGAACGGCGCCGGCAAGACGACGCTTCTCAACATCATCTCCGGCTCGCTCCGGGCCGACGCGGGCACCGTCCGCTTCGCCGGGGCGGACGTCACCCGCGCGAGCGCCGACAAGCGCTGCCGGCTCGGGATCGGCCGCGCCCACCAGGTGCCCAAGCCCTTCACCGGCATGACCGTGTTCGAGAACGTGTTCGTCGGCGCAACGGCGGGCGCCCGCCGCGGCGGGCAGGCGGCCTGCGACACGTGCACCGAGGTGCTCGACTCGTGCGGCCTCCTGCGCGTGGCCAACCGGCGGGCGGAGAGCCTCGGCCTGCTCGACCGCAAGCGGCTCGAGATGGCCCGCGCCCTGGCGACGCGGCCGCGACTGCTGCTCCTCGACGAGATCGGGGCGGGCCTGACCGACGCCGAGGCCGTCGTGCTCCTGCAGACGATCGCGGGGATTCGGACCGAGGGGGTCGCCATCGTCTGGATCGAGCACGTGGTGCACATGCTCGTTCGGGCGATCGACCGGCTGGTGTGCATGGATGCGGGCCGCGTTCTGGCCGAGGGCGACCCGGCCACCGTCATGAGCGACGCCCGCGTGATCGACGCCTACCTGGGGACGCGGGTCGCATGAGCCTGCTCGCGGTCGACTCGATCGAGGCCGGCTACGGCCTGCTGCAGGCTGTGCGGAGCGTCTCGCTCACGCTGGCCGCGGGCGAGACCGTCGCCCTCGTGGGTGCGAACGGCGCCGGCAAGACGACGCTCCTTCGGACCATCGCCGGCGCCCATGTCGCGGCCGCCGGCACGGTCTCGCTCGACGGCCGCGACGTCACCCGCGTGCCCGCCTACCGGCGGGTGGGGATGGGGATCGCGCTCGTTCCGGAAGGGCGGCGGCTGTTCCCGGGCCTGACGGTCGAGGAGAACCTGCGCATGGGCGCGGCCACGCGCCGGGCCGGCCGCTGGAACGTCGACTCCGTCCTCGAGGCGTTCCCGATGCTCGTGCCGCTGCGGCGGCGGCGGGCCGGCAGCCTCTCCGGCGGCGAGCAGCAGGCGACCGCAATCGGCCGGGCGCTCATGAGCAACCCCGTCGTCCTGCTCCTGGATGAGGTCTCGCTCGGCCTCTCGCCGATCGCCGTCGAGGCGGTGTACGAGTCGCTTCGCACGATCGTCGGCGAGGGCACGACGGCGCTCCTGGTCGAGCAGGATCTCGACCGCGCGCTCGGGTTCGCGAATCGGGTGGTGTGCATGCTCGAGGGCCATGTCGTGCTCGAGGGGCCGGCCGATCCGGCCGCGCGGCAGAACATCACCGAGGCCTACTTCGGTCTGAGCGCGGCGGCCGGGGGTGCCGCATGACCTGGGTGAACGTTGTCGTGCAGGGGGTGCTCCTGGGCGGCGTGTACGCGCTGCTCGCCTGCGGGCTCTCGCTCATGTACGGCGTCATGCGCATCATCAACCTGGCCCACGGCGACCTGGCCGTGGTCGGCGCGTATCTCGTCACCGTCGTGCTCGACCACGAGAGCGTCTCGCCCTTCATCGCGTTCATCGCCGTCCTGCCGGTGATGCTCGCGATCGGCTACGTGCTGCAGCGGACGATCCTCGACCGCAGCCTGCGCGCCGGCATCCTGACGCCGATCCTGGCCACGTTCGGACTCTCGATCGCGATCCAGAACATCCTCCTGCGCCAGTTCTCGCCTGACGTCAAGTCGCTCGGCGGCAACGCCGGCTCGCTCACGACGGCGAGCTGGAGGATCTCGAGCCAGATCACGGTCTCGGCCCTGGGAGCGCTCACGCTGGCCACGGCCGTCGCGGTGATCGGCGGCCTCCAGCTGTACCTGCACCGCACCCGCTTCGGATCGATGATGCGCGCGACGGCGCAGGACGTCGACTCTGCCGAGCTCGTGGGGATCAACTCGCGCCAGGTGTACGCGTGGGCGACCGCCGTTGCCGTCGCCATCGCGGCCCTCGGCGGCCTCTTCCTCGGCATCCGCTCGACATTCGACCCGACGGCCGGACCGACGCAGCTGATCTTCGCGTTCGAGGCGGTCGTGATCGGCGGCCTGGGGTCGCTCTGGGGGACGCTGGCGGGCGGGATCATCCTCGGCGTGTCGCAGACGACCGGCGCCCAGATCGACCCCAACTACTCGATCCTTGCGGGCAACCTGGTGTTCCTGGCCGTGATCGCGGTGCGCCGCGGCGGCCTGCTCGGCTCGTCCGGGGGGATGCAGTGACCGAGGTCGCCCTCGCCAAGCTGGCGCCGCGCGGCCGGATCCGGCGCTGGTCGCGGCTCTCGATGACGTCCACGGGCGCGGCGGTCGCGATCCTCGTCGCGCTCGCGCTCGCACCGGAGGTCGCGGGCTCGAACGTCGTGCTCGACCTCACCAACCTGCTCATCCTCGTGATCATGGCGGTGATGTGGAACGCGCTCGCCGGATTCGGCGGCATGGTCTCGATCGGCCAGCAGGCGTTCATCGGCCTCGGCGCCTACGGCACGGTCTACCTGGTGCACCACGGCCAGCACCCGTACATCGCGATGCTCGAGGCCACCATCTTCTGCGGCGTGGTGGCGCTGCCCCTGTCGGTCTTCATGCTGCGCCTGCGCGCGGCCCAGTTCGCGATCGCGATGTGGGTGGTCGCCGAGGTGTTCGCGATCCTGGTCACGCTCGACTCGAGCCTCGGCGCCGGCACGGGCACGTCGCTGATCGAGTTCAACTTCTACGAGCCCACCCAGCGCCAGAACTACACGTACTGGTGGGCGCTCGGGGCTGCGGTGATCTCGCTCGTGGTCGTCTTCGCCCTGCTGCGCAGCCCGCTGGGAGCGTCGCTGCAGGCGATCCGCGACGACGAGGAGGCGGCGCGGTCGCTGGGCGTGCGGGTGACCGAGTGCAAGACCGTGCTGTTCGTCCTCGCGGCGCTCGGCTGCGGCGCCGCGGGCGCCGCGACGCTCGCGAACACCCTCTTCATCGAGCCGACCTCGATCTTCTCGATCCAGTACACCGCCTACATGATCTTCATGGTGCTCGTGGGCGGCCTGGGCACCTTCGAGGGGCCGATCCTGGGCGCCGTCGTGCTCTTCGTCATCCAGACGGAGTTCATCTCCAACGGCACCGTCTACCTGACGGGCATCGGTGCGACGGCGATCCTGTTCGCCATCTTCCTGCCGCGCGGCGTGTGGGGGACCGTCACCGACCGCTTCGGAATCCAGCTCCTGCCGGTGGGGCGTGAGCTCGTCGTCTCGGAGGAGCCCGTGCAGGAGCCCGACCCGTGATACGCAGGGTCGTCGAAGGCGATAGCGTGCCGCTCGGGACGCCGAGGCGGGCGAGGTGGTCTAGCCGGTGCTGCGCACCGGAAGGTGAGACGAGGAGGAGCAGATGAGCGCAACGGACACTCGAGCGAAGGATTGCCGCCACCTGATCGGCGGGCAGCGGGTCGACTCCGCCGAGGGCGGCAAGTTCGACGATCTCGATCCCTACACGGGCGACGTGGTCGCGAGCGTCGCGGCGGGCGGGCGCGAGGACGCCCGCCGGGCGATCGAGGCCGCACACGAGGCGTTCGCCGCGTGGTCGCAGGCCGGGCCGGGCCAGCGCCAGGCCGTGTTCCTGAAGGCGGCCGACATCCTCGAATCGCGCCGCGACGAGGTGGTCGAGTGGCTGGCCAAGGAGACGGGGTGCAGCTTCGGCTTCGGCATGTTCCAGATGGGCTTCGTGCCGGGCCTCTTCCGCCAGGCCGCGGGCGCCGCCTACGCGCCGCTCGGCCAGGTGCTGCCGTCCGACATGCCGGGCGCGTTTGCGATGGGCGTGCGCCGGCCGGTCGGCGTCGTCGGCGCCATCTCGCCCTGGAACGCCGCGCTGATCCTGTCGGCCCGGGCGATCGCGTCCCCGATCGTGTTCGGAAACACGGTCGTGCTGTCGCCGTCCGAGGAGTCGCCGTACGTCGGCGGCCTCCTGTGGGGTGAGATCTTCTCCGAGGCCGGCCTGCCGGAGGGCGTGCTGAACATCGTCACGCACGACCGCGACGGCGCCGCGGCGATCGGCGCGGAGCTCGTCGAGAACCCGCGCGTGCGCCGGATCAACTTCACCGGCTCGACCGCCACGGGCCGCAAGCTGGCCGAGGCGGCCGGCCGCCACCTCAAGCGCGTCGTCCTCGAGCTCGGCGGCCAGAACCCGCTGATCGTGCTCGCAGACGCCGACCTGACCTACGCCGTCGACGCCGCCACGTTCGGCGCCTACCTGCACCAGGGCCAGATCTGCATGTCGGCCCGGCGCATCATCGTCGAGCGGCCGATCGCCGCGGAGTTCACGAAGGCGCTCGCCGCCAAGGTGGCGGGCCTGGGCGTCGGCGACCCGCGCGAGCACACGACCATCATCGGCCCGCTGATCACGCCGGCGGCGCTCGAGACGGTCAGCCGGCGCGTGGACGAGGTCGTGAAGGCGGGGGCGAAGGTGCTCGCGGGCGGCAGCGCCGAGGGCAGCTGCTACCGCGCGACGCTGCTCACCGACGTGCCCCGCGACAGCGAGTTCGCCCAGGTCGAGACGTTCGGCCCGGTGGCGTCGATCGAGGTGGTCGACAGCGCCGACGAGGCCGTCGCCGCTGCGAACGCGACCAGCTACGGGCTCGCGTCCGGCATCATCACGACCGACCCGGACAAGGGGCTTGCGATCGCGGGCCGGCTCGAGGCCGGCATCGTCCACGTCAACGACCAGCCGGTGCACGACGAGCCGCAGATGCCGTTCGGCGGCGTCAAGGACAGCGGCTGGGGCCGTTTCGGCGGGACGTTCGCGATGGACGAGTTCACCGAGATGCAGTGGGTGACCGTGCAGTCGGGGACGCGGCCGTTCCCGTTCTGAGCGGGCCGAGCGAGGGAGCGCCATGGCGGAGATAGTCAGCCTGCAGGAGGCCGTGGCCGAGCTTGTCTCGGACGGCGACGCCGTGGCGCTCGAGGGGTTCACCCACCTGATCCCGCACGCGGCCGGCCACGAGCTGATCCGCCAGGGCCGCCGCGACCTCGTGCTGATCCGGCTCACGCCCGACGTCGTCTACGACCAGCTGATCGGCTCGGGCTGCGCGCGCAAGCTCGTGTTCTCGTGGGGCGGGAACCCCGGCGTCGGCTCGCTGCACCGCCTGCGCGAGGCGGTCGAGCACGGCTGGCCCGGGCCGCTCGAGCTCGAGGAGCACTCCCACGCCGGCATGGCCGCCGCCTACGCCGCGGGCGCGGCCAACCTGCCGTTCGCCGTTCTGCGCGGCTACGCGGGCACCGACCTGCCGCAGCACACGCGGACGGCCTGGATCGACTGCCCGTTCACGGGCGAGCGGCTCGCGGCGGTGCCGGCGCTGCGACCGGACGTCGGCATCATCCACGCCCAGCGCGCCGACCGGAAAGGCAACGTCCAGCTGTGGGGGATCAGCGGCGTCCAGAAGGAGGCGGTGCTCGCGGCCTCGCGCTCGCTCGTGACCGTCGAGGAGATCGTGGACGAGCTCGATCCCGTGCCGGGCGCCGTGATCCTGCCGACGTGGGTGGTGAGCGCCGTGGCGATCGCCGTCGGCGGCGCCCACCCCTCCTACGTGCACGGCTACTACGAGCGCGACAACGCCTTCTACCGCAGCTGGGACGGCATCAGCCGCGACCGTGACGTGTTCTCGGACTGGATCCGCGAGCACGTGCTCGAGGCGGCCGGGTGAGCACCTACACGTCCGAGGAGATGATGGCCGTCGCCGCCTCCCGCAGGCTGCGCGACGGCGCCGCGGTGTTCGTCGGCATCGGCCTGCCCAGCCGCGCGGCGAACCTCGCCCGTGCGACCCACGCGCCCGGGTGCGTGCTGATCTACGAGAGCGGCACGATCGGCGCAAAGCCCCTCAACCTGCCGCTCTCGATCGGCGACGGCGAGCTGGCGGAGACGGCGGACGCGGTCGTCTCGGTGCCCGAGATCTTCAGCTACTGGCTGCAGGGCGGCCGCATCGACGTCGGCTTCCTGGGCGCCGCGCAGATCGACCGCCACGCCAACCTGAACAGCACCGTGATCGGCGACTACGACCACCCCAGGGTGCGCCTGCCGGGCGGCGGCGGCGCGCCCGAGATCGCGGCGTCGTGCAAGGAGACGCTGGTGGTGCTCAAGCAGTCGCCGCGCACGTTCGTCGAGCGGCTCGACTTCGTCACGTCGGTGGGGTTCGGCGACGGCCCGGGCGCGCGCGAGCGGCTCGGCCTGACCGGCGGTGGCGTGAGCGCCGTCATCACCGACCTCGGCGAGCTCGAGCCGGATCCGCACAGCTGCGAGCTCACGCTGACGCGCATCCACCCGGGCGTGGCGGTCGAGCAGGTGGTGGCGGCCACGGGCTGGCCCCTGCGGGTGTCGGCCGACCTCGTCATGAGCACGCCGCCCGACGAGCGCGAGCTCGGCGCGCTGCGCTCGCTGCACACCGCCGAGGAGCGGGAGCCGGCCGGATGAGCGGGCCGGAGTTCGCGCGCGTCGCCGACGGCGCCGACGGCACGGTGCATCCGCCCTACCTGCACCCCGAATACCGCTCGTCGCGGCTACGGGCGCCGCTGCGGCCCCTCGTCATGCTGCCGGAGTCGATGCACGACCCGTCGGGGCCGGTGTACGGGGACGGCCCGCTCGCCGAGTCGGACTCCGACCTCACCCGCCAGCACGCCGGCGAGCCGCTGGGGGAGCGCATCATCGTCACGGGCCGGGTGCTCGACGGCGCGGGCCGGCCCGTGCCGGACGCGCTGATCGAGCTGTGGCAGGCGAACGCCGCCGGCCGCTACGTCCACGAGCGCGACCAGCATCCGGCGCCGCTCGACCCGAACTTCACCGGCGCCGGCCGCTGCCTGACCGGCAGCGACGGCAGCTACCGCTTCACGACGGTGAAGCCCGGCGCCTACCCGTGGCGGAACCACCCGAACGCCTGGCGCCCCGCGCACATCCACTTCTCGCTGTTCGGACGGGCGTTCACCGACCGGCTGGTGACGCAGATGTACTTCCCCGGCGACCCGCTCTTCGGCTCCGACCCGATCTTCCAGTCGATCCGCGAGCCGCGCCTGCGCGAGCGCCTCGTCTCGGCGCTCGACTGGGAGACGACCACGCCGGAGTGGGCGCTCGGATACCGCTTCGACATCGTGCTCGGCGGCCGCGACGCAACCCCGGCCGAGGGCTGAGCGGGTGGCCGCGGCGACGCCGTCACAGACCGTGGGGCCGTTCTTTGCGTTCGGCCTCTGCACCGTCGACCGCCATGAGCTGGTCGATCCGGCGCGGCCGGACGCGATCCGGGTCGGCGGCAGCGTTCGCGACGGCGACGGCGCGCCCGTGCCCGACGCGATGGTCGAGATCTGGCAGCGCGACGAGCACGGCGAGCGTCCCGCCGGTTTCGGCTGGGGCCGCTGCGGCACCGACGCCGACGGCCGGTACGGCTTCGTCACCGTGAAGCCGGGCGGCGCCGGGGCGCCGTTCCTGGCGGTGCTCGTGTTCGCCCGCGGCCTGCTGAAGCCGCTGCTGACCCGGGTCTACTTCCCGGGCGAGCCGACGAACGCGGCCGACCCGCTGCTCGCGGCCCTCACCGAGGACGAGCGGGCCGGGCTGACCGCAACGGCGCAGGCGGCCGGAGACCTGCGGTTCGACATCCACCTTCAGGGCGACCGGCAGACGACGTTCCTCGTGCCATGACCGCATTCGCCGCGCTCCTCCTCCCGCCCGAGCTCGAGCATGCGGTGTCCGACCGCGCGTGGCTTGCGGCCATGCTCGAGGCCGAGCGCGCGCTCGTGAACGCCGAGGCGATCGCGGGCGTCGTGCCTGCGCACCTGGCGGGCGCCATCGCCGAGCGCTGCCGTCCCGACCTCTACGACGCCGAGACGGTCGTCCGTGACGGCCGCGCCGCCGGCAACCCGGCCGAGCCGCTCGTGCGCGCGATCAGGGCCGGGCTCGACCGCGAGGCGGCCGGGTTCGTGCACTGGGGCGCGACGAGCCAGGACATCGTCGACACCGCGGCGATGCTGATCGCCCGGCGCGTGCTCGGCCTGACCGGCGGCTGGCTGGACGAGATCGCGGCGCGGTGCGCAGCCCTCGCCGCCGCGCACCGCGCGACGCCGATCGCCGGCCGCACGCTGCTGCAGCAGGCGGTGCCGACGACGTTCGGCCTGAAGGCGGCCGGATGGCTGCTCGGTGCGCGCGAGGCCCGGACCCTGGTCGCGCACGTGCACGACGGTCGCTTGCGCGCCCAGCTCGGCGGCGCCGTCGGGTCGCTGCAGGTGCTCGGCGAGCAGGCCGGCGAGGTGGTGCGCCTGTACGCCCGCGAGCTCGACCTGCCCGCGCCGCCCGCGCCGTGGCACACCGACCGCATTGCGCTGATCGAGCTCGGCGCGGCGCTCGCGGCGGCCGCCGCCGCCTCGGCCAAGATCGCCACCGACGTCGTCCTGCTCGCCCAGACCGAGGTGGCCGAGGTGCACGAGGGCGCGGCCGGCGCCTCGTCCACGATGCCGCACAAGCGCAACCCGGCCGTCTCGGTGCGCGCGCTTGCGTGTGCCGCGACCGCGCGCACGCACGCCTGCGCGCTCGTCGCCGCCGAGCCGCACCAGCACGAGCGCGCCGCCGGGCCCTGGCACGCCGAGTGGGACGCGATCTCCGGGGCGCTCGCAGGCGCCGGTGGCGCGGCCGCGGCCGTCGCCGAGCTCCTGTCGGGGCTCGTCGTCGACGCCGATCGCATGCGCCGCAACCTCGACCTGACGGGCGGCCTGGTGACGGCCGAGCGGATCGCCTACGCCGCCGCGCCCCGGGTCGGGCTCGTCGCCGCGCGCCGGGTGGTCGAGCATGCCGCCGCGCGCGTGGGCTCCGAGGGCGTCGCGTTCCGCAAGGCGCTCATCGACAGCGAGGGCCTCGGGCTGACGCTCGACGAGATCGCCGCCCTGCTCGACCCGGCCGCCGGGCTCGAATCGGCCGCCGCCCTTGTCGACCACATCCTCGCGGGAGAGGAGCAGCAATGAGAGACGATCCCATCGAGCGCGGGATGAGCGTGCGCCGTGAGGTGCTGGGAGACGCCCACGTCGACGCATCGCTCGCGTCGGCGTCCGAGGTGACCGCCGAGTTCGGCGAGCTGATCACGCGCTACGCGTGGGGCGAGATCTGGGCACGGCCGGGGCTCGACCGGCGCACGCGCAGCTGTATCACCCTGACCGCGCTCGTCGCGGGCGGCCACCACTCCGAGCTCGCGCTGCACCTGCGCGCGGCGCGCCGCAACGGCCTCGGCTGGGACGAGATCAAGGAGGTGCTGCTGCAGACGGCGATCTACTGCGGAGTGCCCGCGGCGAACTCCGCGTTCGCCATCGCCCAGCAGGTGTACGAGGACGAGGGCGGCGCGTGAGCCGGGCCGTGATCCTGTCGGCCGTGCGCACGCCGGTCGGCCGCTACGGCGGGGCGCTCGCCGGCGTCCGTCCCGACGACCTGGCGGCGATCGCCGTGCGGGCCGCCGTCGACCGGGCCGGGGTCGCGCCGGAGCAGGTCGAGGACGTCTATCTCGGCTGCGCGAACCAGGCCGGCGAGGACAACCGCGACGTCGCCCGCATGGCGGCGCTGCTGGCCGGACTTCCCGCAGTCGGTGCCCGGGGTGACGGTGAACCGGCTGTGCGCCTCGGGGCTCTCGGCCGTCATCATGGCGTGCCACGCGGTCGCGGCCGGCGACGGCGACCTGTTCGTCGCCGGCGGGGTCGAGTCGATGACGCGCGCGCCGCTCTCGATGCCCAAGCCCGGCCGCGCCTACGAGCGCGGCCACCGCACCGTCTACGACACGACGCTCGGCTGGCGCTACCCCAACCCGCGTCTCGAGGCGATGTTCCCGCTCGAGAGCATGGGGGAGACCGGCGAGAACGTGGCCGACCGCTACGGCATCTCGCGCGAGGACCAGGACGCCTTTGCCCTGCGCTCGCAGCGCGGCTGGGCGGCGGCGCAGGAGGCGGGCCGGTTCGCCGACGAGCTCGTCCCGGTCGGCGACCTCGAGGCCGACGAGCATCCGCGCCCCGACACGACCGCCGAGCGGCTGGCGGCCCTGCAGCCGGCGTTCCGCCCGGGCGGCAGCGTCACGGCGGGCAACTCGAGCGGGATGAACGACGGCGCTGCGGCGCTCGTGATCGCGAGCGAGGAGCGGGCGGCGGCGCTCGGTGCCGCCCCGCTTGCGACCTTCCGGGGCAGCGCGTCGGTCGGCGTCGATCCGCGGGTGATGGGGATCGGGCCGATCCCCGCCGTGCGCCGGCTGCTCGAGCGCACCGGGATCGGCATCGACGCGATCGACCTGGTCGAGCTGAACGAGGCGTTCGCATCGCAGAGCGTCGCGGTCGTGCGCGAGCTGGGGATCGATCCGGGACGCGTGAACGTGAACGGCGGCGCGATCGCGCTCGGCCATCCGCTCGGCATGAGCGGCGCCCGCCTCGTCGTCTCGCTTGTGCACGAGCTGCGCCGGCGGGGCGGCCGCTACGGCCTCGCCACCCTGTGCGTCGGCGTCGGCCAGGGCCAGGCGGCGCTGTTCGAGGCGCCGGGCGGGTGACGGCCGTCCGCACGCAGGTCGGCATCGTCGGCGCCGGGCCGGCAGGCCTCGTGCTGGCCCAGCTCCTGCGCAGCCGCGGCGTCGAGTCGGTCGTGCTCGAGAGCCGCAGCCGCGACTACTGCGAGCACCGCATCCGCGCGGGCGTGCTCGAGCAGGGCACCGTCGACCTGCTGCGTGGCGATCGGCGCCGGCGAGCGGCTGCGGCGCGAGGGCATCGTCCACCACGGCGTCGAGCTGCAGTTCGACGGCGAGCGCCACCGCATCGCCCTGTCCGACCTCACCGGCGGGGCGGCGATCGTGATCTACGGCCAGACCGAGGTGGTGAAGGATCTGATCGCGCTGCGGCTCGGCCAGGGCGATCCGCTGCTGTTCGAGGTGTCCGACGTCGCGCTGCACGACCTGACCGGCGAGACGCCGCGGATCACGTACCGCCACGACGGCGGTGAGCACGAGCTCGTGTGCGACGTGATCGCGGGCTGCGACGGTTTCCACGGCGTGTCGCGGCCCGTCGATCCCGGCCGGCGTGCTGCGCGCGACCGAGCGCGAGTACCCGTTCGGCTGGCTCGGCATCCTCGCCGACGTCGCGCCCTCGAGCGACGAGCTCGTCTACGCCCACCACGAGCGCGGGTTCGCGCTGCTCAGCCTGCGCTCGCCCGACGCTCAGCCGGCTCTACGTGCAGGTGCGCCACGACGAGGACATCGGCGAGTGGCCCGACGAGCGCATCTGGGCCGAGCTGCAGACGCGCCTGGCCACGCCCGGCTGGACGCTGGCGGAGGGGCCGATCCTCGAGAAGGGCGTCACCGGCATGCGCAGCTTCGTCGTCGAGCCGATGCAGCACGGCCGCCTGTACCTGGCGGGCGACGCCGCCCACATCGTGCCGCCGACCGGGGCGAAGGGGCTGAACCTCGCCATCGCCGACGTCGAGCTGCTCGGCGAGGCGATCGCCGCCTGGTATGCGACCGGAGACCGCAGCGGCCTCGACGGCTACACCGACGCGTGCCTGCGGCGGGTGTGGCGCGCCGAGCACTTCTCGTGGTGGATGACCTCGATGCTGCACCGGCCACCGGGCGACGACCCGTTCGACCTCGAGCTGCAGCTGGCCCAGCTGCGCTACGTCACGTCCTCGACGGCGGCGGCGACCACCCTGGCCGAGAACTACGTCGGCCTGGCCGGCCGCATGATGGGCTGATGCCGCTCCAGAATCGGGTCACCCCGCGCGGCGAGCTGATCGCCGCCCCCGCGCGCGGCCTGGTCTACGGCAACCGCGGCTGCCTGCACGACGCGCACCGACACGTGCGCCGCCATTTCCAGGTGAAGCGGTGGATCGCCTGCCGGCTCGAGTTCCGCGGCTGGCAGCGCGGGCCGATGATGCAGCCGGGCCGGTTCACCGAGCTCTTCTTCCTCGACGAGGCGACGGCGTTCGCGGCCGGGCACCGGCCGTGCGCCCTGTGCCGCCGGGCCGATTACGACCGCTTCGGTCAGATCTGGGCCGGGCTGCATCCTGAGCAGGCGGGCGCCGACGCGATCGACGCCCAGCTCCACTCCGAGCGGCTCGACCCGTCGGGACGGCGAAACCGCACCCACCCGGCCGCGTTCGGGCAGCTGCCCGACGGTGCGTTCGTGCTCGTCGAGGGCGACCCGTACCTCGTGCTCGGGGCAGAACTCTTGCTGTGGTCGCCCTCGGGCTACGCCGGCCGCCGGCCTCGGCCCGCCGGCGCCGCCGAGGCGATCACCCCGCCGTCGCTGCTGGCGGTCCTGCGGGCGGGCTGGAGCGACGCGGCGGTGCCGCTGCTCCACCCCTCGGCTGAATAGACGGGGTCAGACCCCGCGTATTCAGCCGCCGTTGGTGAGGCCGACCACGCGGCCCTCGGGGTCGGTGAAGAGCCCGATCACGAGATCGCCCATGACCTGCTCGGGGCCCATCATGCGCGAGCCGCCGAGGCTCTCTGCCTGCTGCAGCGCCGCCTCGACGTCCGGGACGGCGACGTAGAAGGTGACGTGGCCGGCGTAGCCCTCGGGGGCCCGGCCGAGGCCTCCGCCGATGCCGACGCCCTCGCGCGAGAGGTTCGCCTCGCGGTCGACGACGGCATATCCCATCGGGTTGTCGGCGTTGAGCTCCCACCCGAACATGCCCGAGTAGAACGCCTGCGCCTGCTCCATGTCCCTGGCCATCACCTCGAAATGGACGACCGGCTGTCCCATCCCCGCTCCCTTCGTGGCGTTTTCTCGAACCCGGCCGGGAGTCTAGAGAGCGCGCCGCCGCACTGGATGGTTGATTCGACGTCCCCGCGCGCCTGGCCGCGCGGGCTGTGGTGGGTGGTTTGAGCGTTGGTGGCGCTGCGGTTGCGAACCGTCGCATCGCTGCGTCCTCGGTCGCGCCCATAGTTCGACCACTATGAACGCTCCCTGCGTCCTTGCGCTGCTCGGTTCGCAGCCGCCCAGGACATCACGGGGACGTGGAATCAACCATCTAGCGGTGAAGCTCGGCACGGCAGCGGGCGATCATGGCCTCGGCGTCCGTGATCGCAGTCTCGGTGGCGTCGGCGACACCCACGGCGCAGAGCGGGCTCGCCGGCGAGACGAGCAGCATGCGGGTGCGCACGACCGCCTCGGGCGCGATCTGGCCGGCGTCGCGGTCGAAGGCCGCAGCGAGGTCGCGCAGGTCGGCCTCGACAGCGCGCACGGCCCGCCGGTCGAGGATCCACCACCCGGCGCTGGGGGTGCGGTCGTGCGCCTGGGCGCACGTCTGGCGCAGCATCCGCGCCATGCGCTGCTGCGCGCGCCGTGATCGCAGCTCGGCGCGGCGGCGCTCACAGCGGGGGTCACGGGAGCCGGCCAGCACGAGGGCGTCGAGCGCTTCTATGCGATCGCCGTCGGCCAGTCCCAGCCGGAAGAGCTCGATCGCCGCCCATCCCGCCGCGCCCACCGCCACCCGCAGCATGAGCCCTCGCTCGGCCGGGATGAGCAGCGCCGCGGCGCAGGCGCCGGCCGCGAACACGACCGCGCTTGCGAGCCGCTCCTGCAGGCGCGCGATGCGGCGGGTGATGGCGTCGAGGTCGTTCACGGCGGTCACTGAGATGCATACTTGCGAAGTCCGCAGCCGGATGCGCCGACCGCTCGCCGCTACCCTCACGCGGATGCGCTCCGCCAATCTCGCACTGCGCTTCGGGCTGGAGCTCGCCGCCCTCGCCGGGCTCGCCGTGTGGGGCCTGAACGCCACCGGTGGCGTCGCGCGGTTCGGGCTCGCGATCGCGGCCATGCTCGCCGGGGCGGTCGTCTGGGGCATCTGGTGTGCCCCCAAGTCGGCGCGGCGGCTGGCGCAGCCGGCTCGCACCGTCGTCGAGGCCGCCGTGTTCGCCCTAGGTGCCTTGGGGTACGCAGCTTCGGGACACGCGACGACTGCGGCGATCTTCGTCGCTCTTGCGATCCTGAACTGGGCGCTGCTCGTCGCCTGGCGTCAGGATCCGTGAGCCGCCGGGCGCTCGGCGCCCGTCGTCTCGAGAAACCGGTCGAGCGCCGCGGCCGACCGCGGCCTGATCGACGGCAGCCCGGTGATGCCGTAGGCGGCGAGCGCCTCGGCGAGGCCGTCGCGGCCGCCGACGACCGCGAGCACGTAGCCGTGCCGCGCGAACTCGTCGGCTTGCTCGGCGACCTGCTCGAGCAGCGGGCCGGCCACCGCCGCCGGGTAGGCCGCGCTCGGCAGCTGCACGGCGCCCCAGCCGGCCCGCTCGAGCGCCGCCAGGCCGTCGACGCCGCCGGCGGGCGGGTTCACGAGCTCGTCGGCGATCAGGGCCACGCGGTAGCCGCGCGCGTCGCCCGCCTCGGTGCGCTCAGCCACCCGCGGGCTCGATGAGCGCGGCGAGGGCGGCCTGGTCCCGGGCGTCGTCGTGGCCGGGCAGCTGGTGGGTGATCCCGGTTGCGCGCGGCAGCGGCACGCCGCGCGCCGCGAGCTCGGCCTCGAGCTCCTCGATGAAGATGCCGCTCCCCGGCGTGAGCTCGTCGCTGCCGTCCGGCCACTCCGGCCGGCCGTGGCGGGCCGGGTCGGAGCTCGTCACGTGTACGCCCATCGACGGGCTGCCCTCGAGACCGACCAGGATGACCTCGTCCCCCGCACGGACGTGGAACTCGATCGCGCCCGCGACCGACGCTGCCAGGCGCCGGCAGTGGCGCCGGTACGCGGTCGTGTCGAGCTGCTCCCTGACGGCCCAGAAGCGGTGCAGCCCGGTGAACGCGAGCTCGGGGCACGGCATCTGCTGCACCTGCCAGTCGCGCTCGCGCAACGACGCGACGAGGGGCGAGTAGATCCCGGGGCAGCGGGCGCCGCCCGAGCACTTCGAGTTCTGGTTCAGGAGGCAGTGGGCGACGAACGCGACTCCCGGCACCCGGCCAGTATAGGGATCCCGTCGCGGGCTGCTACGGCTTGTAGCCGGGCGGCGGCGGGCTGCACTCCCGCTGCACGAGCGCGCGCATATGGGCGACCTCGCCGGCCTGGGACGGTTCCGAGGCGATGTTCTGCAGCTCATAGGGATCCGTCTTCAGGTTGTAGAGCTCCTGGTAGCCGCCCGTGTAGCGCGCGTACATGAACCCGGTGCTGCGGATGCCGCAGAACGTGGGCGCGTCCGACGGCGGGTTGCCGGCCATGTGCTCGAGCAGGAACTGCGTGCGCCAGGGCGGATCCGGCGTGCGCTTCTCGAGCAGTGGCAGGAAGCTGCGGCCCTCGGTCGCGGGGTGCGGCGCGCCGGCGATGGCCGCGAGCGTGGGCGCCCAGTCGATGTTCGCGATCAGGTGGCTGTCGGTCGTGGGCGTGCGCGTGGCCGGCTCGTAGCGCACGACCAGCGGGACGCGCAGCGCCTCGTCGTAGGGCACCTGCTTGCTGCCGGCCGAGAGCCGGTGCTCGCCCCAGCTGATGCCGTTGTCCGACGCGAACAGGATCACGCTGTGGGCGAGGCGGTGCGTCGCCCGCAACGAGGCGACGATCGATCCGACCTCGTTGTCGACCGTGACGAGCGTCTGGTACTCGGCCTGGCGCTCGGCGTAGATCTGCTCGTCCTTGAGGTGGTCGAAGCGGGGCAGCTTGCGGATCCAGGGGGGCTTGTCGGAGACGTCCGCCTCGTTGTAGCTCGGCGGCCGGTACTGGGGCAGGTGCAGGAAGCGGTTGGCGTACTTGCGCTGCGGAAACGACGGCAGGTGGGGCGCATACGGGGCGTAGTAGGCGAACACCGGCTTGTTCTTCGGCGCCGTGTCGATGAACTGCGTCGTCGCCTTGCCGAAGTAGGTCGTCGAGTACGCGTTCACCTTGTGCGGCAGCCGGCATCCGCGCTTGCGCTTGCACGCGCCGGGGGCGTTCGAGAACACGTAGTAGGGGTAGTACGCGGGCTCGTAGTCGAAGGCCACCCACCGGTCCCAGCCCGGCGGCACACCGCCGCCGTAGGAGTTCAGGTACTTGCCGAAGAGGCCGGTGTCGTAGCCGGCGGCGTGCAGCCAGGTGGCGATCGTCGAGTGCTCGTCGCCGTTCTCACGGAACCTCGGCGCGCCGCCGTAAGGCGGATGGTTGTCGTAGACGCCGGTGGTGTGGGCGTAGTTGCCGGTGAGGATGCTGGCCCGGCTGGGACAGCACAGCGAGTCGGAGACGAACGAGTTCTTGAACGTCACCCCGTGCTTCACGAGCAGCCTCTGCACGTTGGGCATCGACCACAGCGTGTCCCAGCGCTGGTCGTCGGTCAGGATCACGATCACGTTCGTCCGCTTCGTGGTGGCAACCACCACGGAGTGCGACTGGCCGTCGCTTGCGCCGGTCGTCCCGCCTCTCGTTGCCAGCACGACGGCCACGACGATCACGATGGCCGCCGCGACCGCAACTCCTGTGGCGCGCAGCCCGGGCGTCATCGCAGGCAAAGAGCGTACCGACCGCGCCTAAGAAGTCGCTGAGGTCCGCGTGGTCGCGTCAGCTGCGGCTGGACGACGCCCAGAGGTTGATGTCGCTCTCGGTGGCGTAGCGGTCGATCTCGTGCAGCTCGTCGGCGCTGAAGCCGAGGCGGTCGATCGCGGCCACGTTGTCCTCGAGCTGGGCGACGCTGCTCGCGCCGATCAGCGTCGACGTGACGCGCGCGTCACGCAGCGTCCACGCGAGCGCCATCTGCGCGAGCGTCTGCCCCCGGCCGCGGGCGATCTCGGTCAGCGCCCGCACCTTGGCCATGGTCTGCTCGCTCAGCTGGTCGGGCGAGAGCGAGTCGTCGCGGCTGGCGCGGGAGCCCTCGGGGATCCCGCGCAGGTAGCGGTCGGTGAGCAGGCCCTGGGCGAGCGGTGAGAACGTGATGCAGCCGACGCCCTCGTCCTCGAGCGCGTCCAGGAGGTCGGGCTCGATCCAGCGGTTCAGCATCGAGTACGACGGCTGGTGGATCAGAAGCTCGACGCCCATCTCGCGCAGCACGGCCGCGGCGCGGCGCGTGTTCTCGGCCGAGTACGACGAGATGCCGGCGTAGAGCGCCTTGCCCGACCGCACCGCGTGGGCGAGCGCGCCCATGGTCTCCTCGAGCGGCGTCGCCGGGTCGAACCGGTGCGAGTAGAAGATGTCGACGTAGTCGAGGCCCATCCGGCCGAGGCTCTGGTCGAGGCTCGCGAGCAGGTACTTGCGCGAGCCGTGGTCGCCGTAGGGCCCGGGCCACATGTCGTACCCGGCCTTGGTCGAGATGATCAGCTCGTCGCGGAACGGGGCGAGGTCGCGGTGCAGCAGCCGGCCGAAGTTCTCCTCGGCGGAGCCGTACGGCGGGCCGTAGTTGTTGGCGAGGTCGAAGTGGGTGACGCCGAGGTCGAACGCGCGCCGGATGATCGCGGCGCTCGTGTCCAGCGGCCGGGTGTGGCCGAAGTTGTGCCACAGCCCGAGCGAGACGGCGGGCAGGTCGAGGCCGCTGCGCCCGCAGCGGCGGTAGGCCATATGGTCGTAGCGGTCGGCGGCGGGCTCGTAGCGGGTCAGCATCGCCCCGGGGAGGATAGTCAGCGCCGCCGCGGACGTGTCACGCGGCGTGGTGGCCGGAGGCGTCCACCGGCGCCGCGCGGTCGGCGATCGACACCCTGGCGACCTCGCCGATGCGCACGACGACGGGATCGTGCCGAAGCAGTGTGTAGCGGTCGACCCGCGCCGCGACGACGTAGGTGCCGGGCGGCAGGCGCAGGCGGAAGTTGCCGTTCGGGTCGGCCGTGTAGTAGCGCACGAGCCGGAACCCAGCAGCCGTGCGCCCGGTGACGACCAGCGGGGCGTTTCGCACCGGCCCGGGGGAGGCGCCGCCGGCGCGCGCGTCGGCGACGTGGCCGAGGATGAACCCGCTGCGCGGAGGCGGCTTGGTCGAGGGGCCCGACGCGCCGCCCGCACACCCCGCGGTGACGAGCGCGAGCGCGGCGATGACGATCGGAACCCGGCGGGCCATGCCTGTATGACGCAGAACCCGCACGGAAGTTCCGCCGCGGCGGTGGCTCTCGATCTGAGAAGTGCCTAAGAATCCCCTCCGGCAGCCGGATCGGCGTTGCGCTGCCCGCCCCGTGTGCCGCATAGTTGGAGCAGTGTCCCGGGATGGACATCTGGGGATGAGCCTGTCGAGGAGGACGTGATGAGCGGACGCGTGAAGCGCCGGATCGTGATCGCAGCAGTCGTGCTCGGCGTCGTGGGCCTCGGCGGCACCGCGCTCGCCACGTCCTCCGGCGGCAGCAACCCGTTCGTGAACGACGTCGCCGGCCGCCTCGGCATCGCCCCCGCCAAGCTGCAGGCGGCGATCAACGGGGCGATCTCCGACCGTCTGAACCAGCTCGTCAGGCAGGGCAAGCTCACGCGCGCCCAGGCCAATGCGATCGAGCAGCGGATGAAGCAGCACGGCGGCGCGATGCCGTTTGCCGGGCCCTTCGGCGGCCCGTTCGGCGGCGGCGCCTTCCACCATCAGTTCCGCGGCGGCCCGCGGCCCGGGTTCGGCTTCGCCGGCCCGATGGGGTCGCTGCAGACGGCCGCGACGTACCTGGGTGTCTCGCAGGCCGCGCTCGTCAAGGACCTGCGCTCGGGCAAGACGCTCGCCGCCGTCGCGAAGGCGAACGGCAAGTCGGTGAGCGGCCTCGAGGCGGCGCTGCTCGCGCCGATTCAGAAGCACCTGGCGGCCGCGGTCTCGGGCGGGCACCTGAGCAAGGCGCAGGAGGCCCGGTTCCTGAAGATGATCTCGCACGGCATCGACCGGATGGTGACGAACGGCTTCCACTTCGGCTTCGGGTTCGGCGGCCCCATGCACCACGGCTGGGACCGCGATCACGACGGCGGCACGATGAGCGGCAAGAGCGCAGCTCCCACCGCCTTCTAGGCGGTTTCGGGCGGGGCGACCACGGTCGCCTCACCGTCGACCACCTGCGTGTCGCCGACCCACGCCCGCGTCGCCAGCGTCGCCCGCCGGCGGGCCTCGTCCCACGCCGTCACCTCGACCTCGCAGCGCACGTCGTCGCCGGGCCGCACCGGCGCGGTGAACCGCAGCCGCTGGCCGAGGTAGATCGTCCCCGGCCCGGGCAGGTCGCCCGCGAGCAGGGCCGAGAAGAACGCGCCGGTGAGCATGCCGTGGGCGACGCGGCCGCGAAACGGCGTTGTCTGGGCGTAGGCCTCGTCGAGGTGGACCGGGTTGCGGTCGCCCGAGACGTCGGCGAACGCCGCGATCGTCGCGTCCGAGACGCGGAAGGTGCGCTCGGCCCGGCTGCCGATGCGGAGCGCCTCGCTCACATCCGCAGCCCGCCGTTGATGTCGAGGCACGCGCCGGTCATGTAGTCGGCCTCGGCCGCGAAGACGACGGCCCGGGCGATCTCGTCGGGCCGGGCGAAGCGGCCGAGCGGCACCCGCGCGAGCAGCTTCTCGCGGATCGGCTCAGGCACGCCGGCCAGCATGTCGGTGTCGGTGAAGCCGGGGCAGACGCAGTTGGCGGTGACGTCGTAGCGGGCGAGTTCGAGCGCGAGCGACTTCGTCCACGCGATCAGCCCGCCCTTGGCCGCGGCGTAGTTGGCCTGGCCGAAGTTGCCGAGCTCGCCGACGAAGCTCGCGACGGTGACGATGCGGCCGAATCCGGCCGTGCACATCGGCTCGACGGCCGCGCGGGTGACGCGGTGCGTGCCGGTCAGGTTGACGTCGACGACCGCCGTGAAGTCCTCGTCGGTCATCTTGCGTACGGTCGTGTCGCGGGTGACCCCCGCGTTGTTCACGAGGATGTCGAGGCTCCCGAACGTCTCGATCGCCGCCGAGGCGAGCGCGGGCCCGGTGGCCGGGTCGGCGATCGACCCGCCGACGGTGATCGCCCGGCCGCCGCGCGCGGTCACGCCCGCCACGAGCTCCTCGGCCGCCGCCCGCGACGAGTTGTGGTTGACGACGAGCCGGCACCCGCGCTCGGCCAGCAGCTCGCACACGGCGCGGCCGATCCCGCGCGCGCCTCCGGTCACGATCGCCGTCCGTCCCTGCAGGTCAGTCATGAGACGGCGATCGTAACCTCCCGCCCACCACCGCCGCGCGGGCGGCGGCGGCGCAGAGCAGCGCGACCAGCGCCCCGTCGACGACCATCTTCTCGAACGTGAACTGCGCGTAGTCGCGGTCGAGCGACCAGCTGCAGGCGGCGTTGCGGTACGAGATCGGCTTGACGCAGGTTGCGAGCGACGGGTAGGCGGTGGCCGTCACGAACCCGCCGAGGGCGGTGATGAACGCCGCGAACAGGGCGAGCGGGACGGCCAGGCTGCCGGCCCGGGCCGCGGTGACCGCGGCGACGACGCCCTGCGCGAGCAGCGCGAGCGAGACCGTCCAGACGTCGAGCGCGATCGGGAACTCCGGCCGGTAGCGCGTCTGGGCCGCGATCCCCGAGTGCACCGCCAGCCGCAGCACGAGCACCATGACCAGGACCGCCGCGGCGCCGATCGCGCCGGTGAGCGCCGCCTGCGCCAGCCCGACCGGCGGCCGCCGCAGCGGGCCGCCGCCGCCGTCGAGCCACCCCCACGGCGGTGCCTCCGCCGCCACGTGGCGGCGCGCCACCAGGGCGGCCAGGGGGAAGAGCCACAGGGTGATCACGCCCAGCCACACGAGCGGGCGGTGGGCCAGCAGGGCGATCTCGGGGTCCTCGACGAACTGGTAGACCGCCTCGGGGCCGGGCCAGACGACGGCGCGGACGATGTGGTAGTCGGCGGCGGTGGACGCCGTCGACAGGTGGATCAGCGCGCGGGCGGCGTGGGCGTAGAGGAAGAGGCCGACGCCGAGTGTGAGCACGAGGCTGCCGGCGAGGAATGCCGCGAGCAGGGCGAGGGTGGGGGAGCGGCGGCCGGCCACGGGCAGCCACACGGCGGCCGCCGAGGTCAGCCAGGCCACGAACGCCGCCACGGCGGCGACCGCGACGGCCGCCCACACGACGTTCGTCGCGTCCGCGGCGTTCAGGACGGCGTCCTGCGCGGTGATCGCGCTCGAGAGCTCGAGCCGCTGGCCGGCGAGCAGCCCGGCCGCGAGCGCGGCGCCGAGCCTCCAGCCGCCGGCCGGGCGGCGCCCGCGCGCGAGCGCCGCAAATGCGGCCCGCCAGGCGCCGATGCCGACCACCCCGACCGCGAGCGGCGCGAACACGAGCGCCGAGATCCACCACGTCGAGAGCGCCTCGAGCCGCACCACGCCCAGGTACCCCAGCAGGTCGGTGGCCTCCTGGTAGGCGACGGTCGCCGCCACGCCGACGCCGAACGCCTCGAGCGTGCCGAGCGAGAAGAGCGCATCGGTCGAGTCGAGCAGGCCGGCGCGCACGCTCGCGGGCGGGTGCTTTGCGAGCAGGCGGTCGCGCAGGCCGCGGGGCCGGTCGGGGATCGAGAGCAGCACCCGCCGCAGCGCTCCGGACGGCTCGGCCGTCGCCGCCCGCAGGTCGGCGTAGGTCTCGCGCGCCCGCAGCACGGAGCTGCGCGACAGGTAGACGAGCGCGGTGAGCGCCACCAGCCGCCAGGCGATCGCCACGACCGTCGCGGCCGACTCGTGCCGCAGGGTGGGCAGGAAGGGCACGACGGCGGCGGCCAGGAACGCGTACCAGATCGCGACCGTGAAGTACGTGGCGTCGACGTCGTGGTTGCGCAGGTGGCCGAGCTCGTGCAGGACGACGGCCCGAAACGCGGGCGGATCGGTCGTGTGCCGCACGACGAGGCCGCCGGAGACGGCGATCTGACGCCGTCCCGGGCGGCCGAAGGCCAGGCCCGTCACGGCCGGATCGAGCGGGTTCCAGACCACGTCCGGCGCCTGCCGCAGGCCCGAGACCGCCGCCAGCCGGGCGATCTCGGCCAGCACCTCGGGCGAGTCCTCGGCCGTGAGCGGCACCAGGCGGCGGCGGCGCCGCTTGACCGGTGGGATGCACAACATGATCGCGGCCGCCAGGACGAGCACGCAGACGACGACGCCGAGCATGAAGAGGCCGCGGGGGCGGTTGATCGCCTGGAGGCAGTCCGAGAACCGGCGGTTCGCGGTGGCGACGGCGTTCAGATCGACCGCGGTGCGCACGTCGATCTGATGCTCGTCCTGGCACGCGAGCCGGCGCACGATCTCGCGGTGCTTGTCCTCGAAGCTGATGTAGAGCCAGCTCGAGAGGAACAGGCTCACGCCGACCACCGAGACGACCAGGAGCGCCAGGCGAAACGTCGTCTCCGACGGGAACGCGAACGGGTTCAGCCGCGGCGGCGGCGACGGCTCGCCGCGCGCGGCGCTCATCCCGCCGCGAGGCCGCCGACGAGCGAGTCGGCCAGCAGGTCGGCCGTGGCCTCGGGCAGCTGCAACTGGCGCGCCTTCTCGAGCGCGACGCGGCGCACCTCGTGCAGCTGCTCCGGCGAGAGCAGCGGCGTCTCGGGCGGCGCGTTCGCGGCCTCGTCCGGCCCGTCGCCCACGCCGAGGCGATGCAGCAGCCGCGCGGTGGCGCTCTCGACCGCATCCCCGGCCTCGGCCTCGGCCGTCGCCCGCACGTGGTCGAGGACGAAGTCGACGACGCGCCGGGCGACGTCGAGAGCGACCGGCGTCAGCAGGAGCGCGGCCTCGCCGGGGCCGAAGCCGAGCATGTCGTCCCCGGCCGGGCCCGCGCCGCGCAGGCCGGCGGGATCCTCGAAGTAGGCCCGGCTCGTCGCCCGGAAGAGCGGCAGCTCCCCCGGCGCGGTGCTCGCCACGGCGCGGCGGGCCAGCGCTGCCACCAGCTCGTCTTCGTGACCTCCACCCATCGCACGCTCCTGCCCGGTCGCAGGGACCGTACCTCACCGCGGCTCTCGCGTGTGCTCAGCCGAGCTGGGCGACCAGGAAGCCGAGCGTGCGTGCCCACGCGTCGCGGGCCGCGCCGACGCGGTAGGCGGGGCGGGTGTCGTTGAAGAAGGCGTGTGGCGCACCCGGGTAGACGTGGTGCTCGAACCGCTTGCCGGCCGCCGCCATCGCCTCGGCGAACGCGGGCACCCCGCCCGTGATGCGGCCGTCGTCGCCGCCGTAGATGCCGAGCAGCGGGCAGGCCATGCCGCCGAGGCGCTCGGCCGGCGGCGGCGTCCCGTAGTAGACGACGCCCGCGCGCAGGGCGCGCTCGTCGCAGGCGAGCAGGCCGACGAGGCCGCCGCCCATGCAGAACCCGATCGCGCCGATCTGGCCGTTGCAGTCGGGGTGGTCGCGCAGGTAGGCGACCCCGCCGCGCAGGTCGGCGACGAACTGCGCCGGCGCGGCCATGCCCGCGAACACGGCGTCGAGCGACTCCGAGATGCGGGTGCGCTCGGTCCCGTGCATCCCGGCGAGCGCGGCGTCGCGCACGTCCGCGTTCCCGAGGCCGCCCGGAGGCAGGGTGTCGGTGAACCGCTTCAGCGCGTCGATGCGGTCGGGGGCGAGCTGCGGCGGCCGCGAGCCGCCGTGGGCGTACAGGTCGGGCACGAGCGCGAGGTATCCCGCGGCCGCGATCCGGCCTGCGACGTCGCGGATATGGCCGTCTGCGCCCCACGCCTCGTGGACGACGATCACGGCGGGCAGCGCGCCCGCGGCGGCCGCCGGCCGCACCATGGTCGCGGGCAGCGCAACGCCGTTGTTCGTGTAGCTGACATGCGCGATGGCGTGCTCCACGACGTCCCCCCCGAGTCGCGTCCCCGACAGCCGCAGCATAGCAGCATAAGCTTGCATGCCACAAACAACTTTGCTACGTTGGGAGATGTGACCCTGGTCGGCGATCCCGTCACGCCCGACGACCTCACCCGGATCGGCGAGGCGCTCGCGGGCGTCTTCCGCGCGGGCCACGCCGCCCGGCTGCACGAGCGGGTGGCGGAGGAGGCCGGCGTCGCGGTCGATCGCACCGGGTTCGTGCTCCTGGTGAAGCTGATGGACGGGCCGGCGCGCATCTCCCAGCTGGCCGAGCGGATCGGCCTGGACATCTCGACCACGAGCCGCAAGGTGGCCGAGCTCGAGGCCGCGGGGCTGGTCGCGCGCACGCTCGACCCGGGCGACCGCCGCGCCGCGCTCGTGTCCACCACCGAGCGCGGCGACGCGCTCGTCGGCCGCCTGCGCGAGGCCCGCCACCGCGCGTTCGCGCACATGCTCGCGGGGTGGGACGACGCCGACCGCGCCCGCCTCGCCGACCTGCTCGAGCGGCTGGTCGCGGACATCCACCGCGAGGGAGGCCTCGGTGGCGGCTGACGCCGGAGCGGGCGAGATGAAGGTCTACACCCACCGCCAGATCATGGTGATCCTGGGCGCGCTCATGTCGGGCATGCTGCTCGCGGCGCTCGACCAGACGATCGTCGCGACGGCGCTTCCGACCATCGTCGGCGACCTGGGCGGCCTGAACCACCTGTCGTGGGTGGTGACCGCGTACCTGGTCGCGTCAACCGTGACGACGCCGCTCTACGGCAAGATCAGCGATCTGTACGGGCGCAAGCGCGTGTTCCAGTTTGCGATCGTCGTCTTCCTGATCGGCTCGGCGCTGGCCGGGCTGTCCCAGAACATGACGCAGCTGATCGCGTTCCGCGCCGTGCAGGGCATCGGCGCCGGCGGCCTGATCACGCTCGCGATGACGATCATCGGCGATGTCGTCCCGCCGCGCGAGCGCGGGCGCTACCAGGGCTACATGGGCGCGGTGTTCGCGTTCGCGAGCGTGATCGGGCCGCTGCTCGGCGGCTTCTTTGTCGACAACCTCTCGTGGCGGTGGGTCTTCTACGTCAACCTGCCGATCGGCGTCGTCGCCCTGGTCGTGACGAGCATCGTGCTTGACCTGCCCACCCACCGGATCTCGCACCGGATCGACTACGTCGGCACCGCGCTGCTCGTCGGCGGCGTGAGCTCGATCCTGCTCGCCGTAACCTGGGGCGGCACGCAGTACGGGTGGGGGTCGACGACGATCCTCGGGCTGGGTGCCGGGGGCGCCGCGCTCCTGGCCGCCTTCATCGCCGTCGAGCGGCGGGTGCCCGAGCCGGTGCTGCCGCTGTACCTGTTCCGCAACCGGGTGTTCGCAGTCTCGACGGCGACGATGTTCATCGTCGGCCTGGCGATGTTCGGCGGCATCATCTACCTGCCGCTGTTCCTGCAGGTGGTGGGCGGCCGCAGCGCCACGAACGCCGGCCTCCTGCTCCTGCCGCTGATCCTGGGGCTGATGTTCACCTCGATCGCGTCGGGCCGGATCATCAGCCGCACCGGCCGCTACAAGGCGTTCCCGGTGTGCGGGATGCTGGTGATGGCCGTGGGCATGTACCTGCTCTCGACGATGGGGCCGAGCACGACGCAGGTGCAGGCATCGGCCTACATGGTCGTGCTCGGGCTCGGCCTGGGCATGGTGATGCAGGTGCTCGTGCTGGCGGTGCAGAACGCGGTCGACCGCAAGGACCTCGGCACCGCCACCGGCGCGGCCACGTTCCTGCGCTCGATGGGCGGCTCCTTCGGCGTCGCGCTGCTCGGCGCGGTGCTCACGAACCAACTCGCGTCCAACCTGGCCGACCTCCTGCCCGGCGGGCACCTGCCGGCCGGCGTCTCGCCGGACACGCTCAAGGGCAGCCCAGCCGTCATCCTCAGCCTGCCGCCGGAGGTGCGCGGGCTCGTGGTCGAGGCGTTCGCCCGCTCGATCGACACGGTGTTCCTGGTCGGCGTGCCGATCGCGCTCATCGGCTTCGCCATCACCCTGTTCCTGCCCGAGGTGCCGCTGCGAACCGGTCAGTCGGCGCCGGTCGACGTTGCTGACCAGGTCGCCGACGGCGCGGGCGCCGAGGCGCCGGTCAGCAGCCGGAGCTGACGCGCCGCACCGGCGGCCCCGCCGGGATGCGGTAGCGGTGAAGGAGCGCCCGCAGGCGGGCGCGGTAGACGCGCATGTCGGGTGTCTGCCAGTCGGCGTGGGTCTGGCAGCGCCAGGCCGGGTCGAGCTCGTGGTGGTACGGCGAGGTGAGGCTCTCGGCGTGGCCGATGACGTCGCCGAGGGCGATGTGGTAGCGCTGCATCAGCCAGGCGGTCAGGTGCAGGGATGCGCGCATCTGGGCCGGGTCGCCCAGGATCTGCGCGTCGGACATGCCGACGTGCTCGATGCCGAACGCGGTCGCGTTCAGGCCGACGGTGTGGCGGCAGATGACGTCGAGCGGCACGAGCTGGTAGATGGTGCCGTCGCGGTCGATGATGAAGTGCGCGCACGTGCCGGGCAGCTCGTGCAGCTCCGCGTCGGGAACGTCCTGGGCGAACAGCGACCATGCCGAGAGCATCGTGGTCGACTCGGTGTAGTGCTCGACGATCACGTGCGGATGGCGCAGCCGCCACGTGTCGATGCCGTAGTGGCGCAGGGCGTAGGCGGCCGTCTCGGCGAGGCGGCGGGCGGGGAACGGGATCGGCTTCCACACGATCCGGGGCCGGGGCAGGCGCGGCGGCGGCGCGGGCGGCGCGGTCGTGGTGGTCGGTGCGGTGGTCGTGGCGGGCGCGGTCGCGGCGGGGCCTGAGAGCACCGTGACGGTGGCCTGTGGCGTCGGGGTCGCCGTGGCGGGCTGGGCGGTGCCCGCGGCGGACAGCAGCGTGCCGACCACGACCACGGCGGCTCCGGTCGCTCCGATCACCGCGACGACGGCGATGGCGGCCAGGGGCCAGTGACGGCGCAGCCAGGGCATCGGCGAAGCTTACGCGGTGGTCTTATGGCGCTCTTGCAGGGAATTTACGTCGGTCTTAGGATGCCCCCAGATACTGTGCCTGTGGAAGTCCTGATAGTCGATGACGAGCCGGCGGTGGTCGACGCGCTCGACCGCGCCCTGGTGCAGGAGGGCTACAGCGTCGCCTCGGCCGGAGACGGCCGCACCGCACTCGACCGGGTCGCGAGCTCCCGCCCCGACGCCGTCATCCTCGACGTGATGATGCCGCACATGAGCGGCCTCGAGGTGTGCCGGCGGCTGCGCGCGAACGGCGACCGCACCCCGGTGCTGATGCTGACCGCGCGCGATCAGGTGACCGACCGCGTCGCCGGCCTGGACGCGGGCGCCGACGACTACCTGGCCAAGCCGTTCGCGCTCGAGGAGCTGCTCGCCCGGCTGCGCGCGCTGCTGCGCCGCACGACGACCGAGGACGAGCAGGGCGTGCTGCGCTTCGCCGACCTCACCATCGACCCGAACACGTACGAGGCCCGCCGCGGCGACCGCGTCATCGAGACGACCCGCACCGAGTACCTGCTGCTCGAGCTGCTGATGCGGCATCCACGCCAGGTACTGACGCGCGCGACGATCTTCGAGCGGGTGTGGGGGTACGACTTCGGCTATGCCTCGAACTCCCTCGACGTCTACATCGGCTACCTGCGCCGCAAGACCGAGGCCGGCGGCGAGCCGCGGCTGATCCACACCAAGCGCGGGATCGGCTACGTGCTGCGGGAGCCGTGAGCTTCCGCCTGCGACTGACGCTCGCGGCGGCGTCCGCGGTCGCGCTGGCGGTTGCGGTCGCCTGTGCGATCGCCTACGTCGTGGTCGGCCAGCAGCTGTACGGCCAGGTCGACTCGGCCCTGCAGGACGAGGCCGCGAGCGCGATCCGTTCGCTGACACCGCCGTACTCGCGCGTGCCCTCGCCGGAGCTCTTCTCGAGCTCCGCCAACGACTACATGCAGGTCGTCGCCTCCGACGGCACCATCCCCAGCCAGTCGCAGTTCATCCGCGGGCAGCTGCCCGTGACGCCGGCGGCGCTCGCGGCGGCGCAGTCGCAGCAGCCGCTCACGCTCTCGACGATGACCGTCCAGGGCGTCCACCTGCGTGTGGCGACCGTCACGCTCGCGCCCGGGTTCTCGCTGCAGATGGCGCGCCGCCTGACGGACGCCGACATCGTCCTCTCGAAGCTGCGCATCTGGTTCCTGCTCGTCGCCGTCGGCGGCGTGGCGCTGGCTGCGCTGCTCGGGGCGTTCGTCGCCCGCGAGGCGCTGCGCCCGGTGCGCAAGCTCACCGAGACGGCCGAGCGCGTGGCCGAGACGCACGACCTCTCCGAGCGGATCGACGCCAGGGGCAACGACGAGCTGAGCCGGCTGGCGATGAGCTTCAACACGATGCTGGCGGCGCTCGAGCAGGCGGTCGCCGCCCAGCGCCAGCTGGTCGCCGACGCCTCGCACGAGCTGCGCACGCCGCTCACGAGCCTGCGCACGAACTTCGAGGTGCTGCTGCGCCCGGGTCCGCTGCCCGACGAGAGCCGGCGCAAGCTCGAGCGCGACGTGCACCAGCAGTTCGCCGAGATGGCGGCGCTCGTCGGCGACATCGTCGAGCTCGCGCGCGACGGCCAGGAGCCGTCCGAGGAGGACGACGTGCGCCTGGACGTGCTCGTCGCCGATGCGGTCGAGCGGGCCGAGCGCAACGCCCGCGACGTCCACTTCCGGCTCGTGGCCCAGCCGACGCTCGTGCGCGGGGTGCCGGCGCGGCTCGACCGGGCCGTGACCAACCTGCTCGACAACGCGGCCAAGTGGAGCCCCGCGGGCGAGGTGGTCGAGGTCGAGGTCGCAAGCGGCACCGTCGGCGTGCGCGACCATGGCCCGGGCGTCTCCGACGATGACCTGCCGTTCATCTTCGACCGCTTCTACCGCTCGGAGGAGGCCCGCAGCATGTCCGGCTCGGGCCTCGGCCTTGCGATCGTGCGCCAGGTGGCCGAGGCGCACAGGGGCCAGGTCACTGTCGAGCGACCGCCGGGCGGCGGCAGCCGCTTCGTCCTCACGGTGCCGGCGCTGGCCGTGCCGAGCGAGGATCTGGTCGACGTCTGACGTGCCGGCTCAGGCCGGCGCGAGCCGGCCGGCCCGGGCAACTCCGCCCGCGTACCCCTTGGCGGCGTAGAGACCCGCGGCCCGCTCTCTGGCCGCGTCCGCCGCGGGATCGCCCGCCGCCTGGAGCATACGCGCGAGCGTGAGCTCCGCCTCTGCCTGGAGGAGCACCCAGTCGCCGCGCCCCGCGGCGGCGACCGCCTGCCGAGCGGACTCGACGGCAGCGCCGATCTCTGCGCGGGCGAGGTGGATCTCCGCGACCGCCAGATGCATGGACGTCCGTGCCTCGTACCCGTCGACGACACCGGCGGCGCGCGTCGCCGCGAGCGCGGCCTCGGTGTCTCCCGCCCGCACCTCCGCCAGCGCGAGCCGGCCGCGGATGTCCGCGAGCTCGTCCGTGGCGCCACGGCGCTCGAGCTCGGCGGCGAACGACCGCAGCACGACCCGGGCTTCGTCCCACCGCTCCGACCGCAGGAGCAGGACGCCTTCGGAGTCGCGCAGGCGCCAGGCCGGGCCGCGGCGCAGGTCGCGCTCGAGGTCACGGGCGGCATCGAACAGCGCCCAGGCCGCGTCGGCGTCACCGCCCAGCTGCGCCAGCAGGGCCCGGGCGACGACGAGCTCCGACCGCACGGTCGGCCGGACGCCGAGCTCGTCCATCAGGTGGGACAGGAGCGCCTCGGCCTCTGCGACCGGAAGCGGGGACTCGACCACAGCCCAGCCGAGCAGGCGCAGCGCCCACACCGTGTCGTACTCGCCGGCCCGCAGGAGATCGACCGCGCGCAGCGACGATGCCACGGCGTCCGCGGCCCGGCCGAGCGAGCACTCGATCCACCCGCGCGTGCAGAGGGCGGTCGCCGTCGCGCGCGGGTCATCGAGGGTCTCGAGCTCGCGCAGCGCGGCCTCGGTCTGCGCGAGGATCTCGAGATTCGCCGGCGCCTCGCCACCGTCCTCTCCGCCACCCGTGCCCAGGAGCAGGATGCGGGCGCGCAGCTCGAGCGCGCGCAGGCCGTGGCCGGCGGCGAGGTCGGCGGCGGCGCTCAGCACACGCCTCACCTCGGCGTTGGAGAGGAGGCTCCATCCGGCGGCGGCCAGCTCGACCATCGCGGCGGCGTACGCGGCGCCGTCTTCCGGCAGCAGGGCGAGCGACCGCTCGAGCAGCGCCCGGGCGCGGACGGGATCGCCCAGGGCGTCCGCCTGTCGGCCGGCGGCGGCCAGGCGGGTGCCCGCCTCCTCGCCCATCCGGGCGGTGTCGGCGTCGATCTCGCCGAGCGTCGAGCGCAGCTGGAACGCGCGCTCGAGATGGTCGCCGACGACCGCATCGCCCGCGCCGTCGGCGTCGAGCAGGCGGGCGAGCCGGACGTGCAGGTCGCTGCGCCGCTGCTTGGTGACGAGCCCGTAGGCCGCCTCCTGCAGCAGCGCATGCCCGAACTGCTGCCTGCCCCCGGCGGCGGGCTCGATCAGCTCGCGGCGCGTGAGCCGGTCGAGCTCGGTCGCGACCGGCCGGCCGACGAGCGCCTCGACGGCGGCCACGGGGAAGTCACGCCCGGCGACGGCGGCGACGCTCAGCACCTCTCGCTCCGGCTCGGGGAGTCCCTCGAGCCGCGCTGTCAGGAGCACCTGGATCGACCGCGGCAGGCCCGCGGGTGCGTCGTGGTCGCCCACCATCGCCGCCAGGTGCTCGGCAAAGAGCGGGTTGCCCTCGGCCACCGCGATGACGCGGTCGGCGTCGGCCGGAGGGAGCGCCGGGGCGGCCCGGCTCAGCAGGAGGCGGGTCTGCGCGTCCTCCAGGCGCTCGAGCGTGAGCGACACCGAGTTCGTCCCGGCCCCCCAGCCCGGCCGCCGGTCGGCCAGCTCCGGCCGGGACGTGCCCACGATCAGCAGTGAGCGCCGGCGGGTGTCCGCGAGGAGCTGCTCCACGACGTCGAGCACGCGGTCGTCGGCCCAGTGCAGATCCTCGAGGACGACCACGACGGGCCGGGTGGCGGCCATCGCGCCGATCAGGCGCAAGAGCGCCCAGGCGACGTCCGCGGCGCCCGCCGCCGCGGCGTTTCGGAGGCACGCGCCGACCGCGTCGGCGTCGGGATCTGCGGGCATGAGGGTACGCACCGCCGCGGGCACGTCGGGGCCATCCGCGAGCGCCGCCCGCGCCACCTCGAGCAGCGGCTCGAGCGACGATGACTCAGTCCCCCGCCGGCACTGGCCGGTGAAGACGGCGAGCTCGTCGCCGAGGCGCGGGATCTCGGCGACAAGGCGCGACTTGCCGATCCCGGGCTGGCCGAGCACCGTCACCAGGTGCGGCCGGCGGGCCGTCTGCGTGCGCTCGAGCGCCCAGCGCACCAGGTCGAGCTCGGGCCTGCGGCCGACCATCGGCAGGTCGAGCCGGCGGCGGTGGCCGCGCGCCGCGGCGTCGACCGTCGCGAGCCGCCAGGCGACGAGCGGCTCGCGCTTGCCCTTCGCTGCGATGGGCGGCACGCGCTCGCCGCGCGCCGCGTGCGCCACGAGCGCCCACGTCGCCTCGCCGACGAGCACCTCGCCCGGTGCGGCGGCCTGCTCGAGCCGCGCGGCCACGTTCACGGCATCGCCGACGACGAGCGACTCCCCCGGCGTCGGGTCGCGCGCGACCACGTCGCCCGTGTTCACCCCGATGCGGGCGCTGATGTCTCCGAGCCGGAGCACCGCGTCGCGCATCTCGACCGCCGCGCTGACGGCCTGCAGCGCGTCATCCTCGTGGACGACCGGCATGCCGAAGACGGCCACGAGCGCGTCGCCGATCACCTTCTCCACGGTGCCGCCGCGGCGCTCGACCGGCTCGCGGATCGCCGCGTAGAACCGCGCCATCATCCGCCGCACCACCTCGGGATCGAACCGCTCGCCCAGCTCGGTCGAGCCGACCACGTCGCAGAAGACCACGGTGACCGTCTTCAGCACCTCGCGCGCGGGCGCCCGGTCGGAGACGGCTGCGCCGCAGAGGTTGCAGAACCGCGCCCCGTCGGGGTTGCGCCCGCCGCACTCCGTGCAGATGGTCACCCGTCCAGTCTACGGCGGCGTCCGAGCGGATCTCGACAAACCCTTAGGTCGCGCTCAGACTGTTCTTAGGTGGGCTGTGTTCAATGGCAGCAACAGCCCGCGTGACCTCCTCGGAGATGCCCGGGAGAGCCCGCGAGCCGGCTATCGGGAGACAGGCCGGCCGCCGGGCCCCCGGCGCAACTTAGGAAACGCGGGTGGCGGTGAACCCGCCCGGCCCAACGGGTAACCCCTCCCCGTGGCCGGGCGGGATATCACCCCGCGACGACGGCTCAGGCGCCGACGGCGACGATGTCGGGCTGCTCGGCGTCGATCTCGGCGCCGGGGAGCTGGAACGAGATCCGCGTGCCCTCGCCGGGAGCCGAGTCGATCTCGATCTCGCCGCCGGCGAGCCGGATGCGCTCGATCGTCGCGTCCAGGCCCAGGTGCATACGGGTGCGGTGGCGGTCGAGCGCCCGGCGGACGTCGAAGCCGCGGCCGTCGTCCGTGACCGTGCCGTGCAGTCGGCCGTCCTCGTGCTGCAGCGTCACCTCGAGCCGGTGGGCGCGGGCGTGGCGGCGGACGTTCGCGACCCCCTCGCGCACGACCCGGTAGACCAGCGTTTCGAACGCCTCGGGGTAGCGCGGGACGTCCACGTGCGCCTCGACCTCGAGGCCGAGCTCGTGGTTTGCGTGCTCGACCAGGTCGCGGACGGCCGGTGCGAGGCCGTGCGCCTCGAGCAGAGGCGGGCGCAGCTCGAACATGAGCCGGCGGGTGCGCTCGAGGGCCAGCGCAAGCGTGTCGCGCGCCCTGCGCGCCGCCTCGGCGGCCGCCTCGGGCTCGCCGCGCTCGTCCGAGAGCCGCTGCCGGTCGAGCGAGAGCAGCGTCGCGGTGAGCACCTGGACGGTGTCGTCGTGCAGCTCCTCGGCGATCCGCGCCCGCTCGTCGGCCTCGGCGCGCAGCATCTGGTTCAGCACCAGCCGCCGCTGCTCCTCGGCGTCGACGAGCGCGTCGCGCAGCTGCTCGCTCTCGCGCAGCCGCCGGAAGCTCAGCGACACGCGCATCGCAACTGCCAGCAGCACCAGCACCGAGAGCGCCGGCGCCACCTGGTTGGCGGCACCGACGAGGTTGAGCGCCTGCAGCGTGACGGCGATCAGAGCGAACACGGCGGTGAACCCGACCACCGGCCGGCCGGGGGTGGCGCGCGGCGCGCCGGACGGCACGATCGCCGCGGCCGCCATCAGCGTCGCGGCGACCGGGACGAGCGTCTGGCGCCAGCCTCCGGGCAGGCCCGCGACCGCCGCGGTGCCGTGGTAGAGCGAGAGCAGGTCGGCGGCGGCCAGCACGACGCCGCCGGTGAAGAGCAGCCACCGCTCGCGCTGGCCGCGCGATGCGGCCAGGGCCGCGCATCCCGCCATCACGCCGAGCACCGCCAGGTCGGAGGCGACCCAGATCCCGTCGACCGCGATGCCGCGCACGTGCTGATGGGTGTGAGCGAGCAGCGGCCGCAGGCCGACCTCGGCGACGACCGCCGCGAGGGTGACTCCGCCGATCAGCCCGTCGACCACGAGGCCGGCGTCGAAGCGCGCCGCCCGGTTGCGTGCGAGCAGGACGACGCATGCGATCACGAAGGGGTAGAACGTCAGCCAGAGCAGCGCCGCCGACGGCGTGAACGACTTCATGCCCTGGTGCAGGTGCGGCGCGGCGGCGAGCGACACCGATCCGTATCCGACGAGGCCGATCCCGAGCGCGCTCCACGCGGCCCGGTCTTCCCGGTCGGCGAGGCTGCGGCCGAACACGGCCAGGCCGCAGAGGATCACGGCCGCCGCGTACAGGTGCGCGTCGACGGCCGAGCCGTCCCACGACCCGGCCGGCCCGCGCACGAGGCGGCCGACGTGGACGGCCGTCAGCGCGAGCGCTGCCGCGGGGAGGGCGGCGAGCAGCAGGTGGCGGCGGCGGCGCAGGTGCGGATGTGTCGAGACGAGTTGCACGTCTGAGTATCCTCGCGGCGGCGGGCTCCTGCCTGTCTCCCCGCATCGGGGGATCGTCCGTCACCCCTCGTGGTGACATACCGAATTCTTACATTTGCAGGCATTTGTTGACTATCGCACAGGTCCTGTCAGATCGGCCACCTTCGCGCGCCCACGGGGCGTCCTACAATCTGGTGATGCCCGGCTTCCGGATCGAGCGATCGGCCGACGGCCGCCGGTCGGTGCACCTGATCGGCTGCTGCGGCGATCCCGAGCGCTGGCGCCGCGAATACGACCAGGTCTTCCTCGAGCAGACGCTCGCAGAGGGCGGGCGGGTGGTCGCGAGCGGGCCGGACGGGGTCGAGTTCGTGGACGCGCGCGGGCGCACGCACCATCTGGGCGCGCACGTGCTTGCCGGCTCAGCCTGACGGCGGCAGCGTGTCCGTCTCGCCCGGCGCGGCGACCGCCGCCGGCTGCGCCTGCGGCGGGTTGGCGTACGGCGAGAGCCCGGCCCACGCCATCAGGCGGATCCCGGCGATCGTTGTCACGATGACGATGAGCGCGTCGAGCAGGTCGGGCCGCGCGAGGGCGAAGAAGTCGCGCGCCGGCTCGGCGCTGAGCGTCCCCAGGTAGGCCGCCGCGAGCGCTCCCACGAGCGCGACGATGCCGACGGCGTAGTGGCGGCTGGCCGTCATCCGCTCGGCGTCGAGCACGAGCAGCAGGTACAGCCCGAGGGCGACGAACACGGTGACGGCAGCCGTGCGCGCGTCGGTGACCGTGCGCACGCGCACCGCCCGCTCGAGCAGGTAGGCGGCGAGCACGGCGACCGCGATCACCGCCCCCGCCGGGATCGAGAACCTGGCCACGCGGCGCAGGAACGACGTCGAATCGGGGCGCTCGGCCGACGGGATCAGTGCGATCACAAAGCCGGGGATGCCCACGGTGACCGTGGCCGCCAGGGTGAGGTGGCGCGGGAGCAGCGGGAAGCCCGCCGTCGTCAGCCCGAACATGAGGATCACGAAGGCGGCGAAGACCGTCTTCGTGACGAACAGCTTGGCGACCCGCTGGATGTTCAGGATGATCTGGCGGCCCTCGCGGATCGCGGCGGGGACGGCGGCGAAGCTGTCGGTCACGAGCACGCTGTCGGCCACGCTCTTGGCCATCTGGGCGCCGCTGCCGAGCGCGATCGCCAGGCGCGATCCCTTCATGGCGGGCACGTCGTTCACGCCGTCGCCGATCATCGCCACGTAGAGCCCGGCGCCCGACAGCGCCTCGATCAGCGTGCGCTTCTGCTGCGGGGACAGGCGCGCGAACACCGTCGAGGAGCGGGCCGCAAGCGCGAGCTCGGGGCCCGGCCCGGGCAGGTGGGCGCCGTCGAGCGGCGGCCCCTCGACCTCGATGCCGGCCCGCTCGGCCACCGCGGTCACGGTGGCGGGGGAGTCGCCCGACATGACCTTGACCGCGACGCCCTGGTCGCGCAGGTAGGCGATCGTGTCGGCCGCCTCCGGCCGCACGTGCTCTTCGAGCGCGATCACGGCGATCGGCTCGATCGCGGGCGGCGGCGCCCCGTCCTGCGCCGGGGCCGTGAGCTCGGCCGGCGTGCGCCCGAGCACCAGCGTGCGCCTGCCGGCGCGCTCGTCCTCGGACACGAGCGCCGGCGCACCGTCGCCGAGCAGGACGTCGGGGGCGCCGAGCACGAGCGTTTCCTCGTCGCCCTCGAGCCGGGCCGCGCTCCACTTCCAGCGCGACGAGAAGGGCACCTCCGAGCGCGCCGGCCGGGCAGTCCCCGGAAGCGCGGCCGCGATCGCGTCGACCGTGTCGTTGCGGGACGTCGTGCTCGCGGCGAAGTCGCGCACCGCGCGCTCGGCGGCCGCCTCGTCGGTCGCGCCGACCGGGGTCACGCGGTGAAGCGCGAGCGTGCCGTCGGTGAGCGTCCCGGTCTTGTCCATGCACACCACCTCGACGTTTGCGAGCGACTCGACCGCGTTGAACGCCTGCACGAGCATCCCCCGGCTCGAGAGCCGCACCGCGGCGACGGCGAACGTGAGGCTCGTGAGCAGCACGAGCCCCTCCGGCACGAGCGTGACGATCCCGGCGGTGGCCGTCGCAGCCGAGGAGCGAAACGGCTGGTGGTGGCGGATCAGCACCCAGACGAAGGCCGCGCCGAGCGGCAGCATCACCGCCGCCGTCGCGAGCAGGAGGCGGTTGATCTGGTGCTCGAGCGGCGAGCGCTGGTAGCGGAACTCGCGCGCCTCGCCGACGACCCGGGAGGCATAGCTCGCCGCGCCCGTGCGGCTGACGAGGTAGCGGCCCCCGCCCTCGACGCAGAACGAGCCCGACAGGATCTCGTCGCCGACCCCCTTGGCGACGGCGTGCGACTCGCCGGTGAGCTGGGACTCGTCCAGCATCAGGGCCGAGCTCTCGACCACGGTGCCGTCGGCCACGACCTGGTCGCCGGGGCGCAGCGCGACGACGTCGCCGTCGACCACCTCGCCCGCCGGGACGGTCTGCTCGCTGCCGTCGCGGACGGCGCGTGCGTGCGGGGCGACCAGCAGCGCCAGCCGGTCGAGCGCACGCTTCGCGCGCACGTCCTGGAGGATGCCGATGCTCGCGTTGGCCACGATCACGGCGCCGAACAGGCCATCGGCGGGTCGGCCGGCGGCGATGATCACCACCCAAAACGCGCCCAGGATGAGGTTGAAGAGCGTGAGCGTGTTCGAGCGCACGATGCTCGCGTACGACCGGCTCGTGCCGGGCGCCTCGGGCGGTGGCGCCGCCTCCAGGCGGCGGCGAGCCTCGACCTGGGTGAGGCCGGTGAGCCTGGCGTCGGTCACCCTCCCGAGTCTAGAAGGCTCGCCTGTGCGGGCTCCCCGTTCCGGAGTACTTGATCGTGCAATACTTGACCGCTCATGATTCTCCTGCTAGAGTTCTTGCGTAGTCAAGTTTTCCAACGAGCGGAGGATCCCTCAGATGAGCACACTCGAATCGACCGCGACCGGCACGCTCCCCGCGGGGACATGGCAGCTGGATCCGGTCCACTCGCAGGTCGGCTTTGCGGTCAAGTACATGGTCGGCACGTTCCGGGGCAGCTTCTCGCCCGTCGCGGCGACCCTGGCCGTGGCCGACGACGGCAGCGCGGCCCTCACCGGCTCGGCTCGCGCCGAGAGCGTCAAGGTGCAGGAGCCCAACCTGGTCGCCCACCTGCTCTCCCCTGACTTCTTCGACGCCGAGCGCGCCCCCGAGCTGCACTTCGGCTCGACCGACATCAGCGTCTCGGGCGACCACGTCGTCGTCTCCGGCGACCTGACGATCAAGGGCGCCACCCGCCCGGTCACCCTCGCGGGCGACGTCACCGAGGCGATCACCGATCCCTACGGCCGCGAGCGCATCGGCATCACGCTTGCCGGCACGATCGACCGCACGGAGTTCGGCATCACCTGGAACAACCCGCTGCCGAGCGGCAAGTCCGCCCTCGCCAACGAGGTCAGCCTGTCCGCCGAGCTCTACCTGGTGAAGGAGTAACGGTCGCGATGAAGGTGCTCGGCGTCTCGGGCAGCCTGCGGGCTGACTCGTACAACACCCGGCTCCTGCGCGGCGCGGCCGGCCTCATGCCGGCCGGAGTCGAGCTCGAGCTGTGGGACGGCCTGCGGGACGTGCCGCCCTACGACGAGGACGATGACGTCGAGCCGGTCGCTCCGGCGATCGCCGCGCTGCGCGCGGCGTTCGCCGAGGCCGACGCCGTGCTGTTCGCGACGCCGGAGTACAACTCGTCGCTCCCGGGCCAGCTGAAGACGGCGCTCGACTGGGCGTCGCGCCCGATCGCGACCAATGTCCTGCGCAACGTGCCCGTCGCCGTGGTCGGCGCGAGCACCGGCGCGTTCGGCGCCGTGTGGGCGCAGGCCGAGCTGCGCAAGGTGCTGGCCGCGACCGGCGCCCGCGTCGTCGAGGGCGAGGTGGCCGTCGGCCACGCGCACGACAAGCTCACCGCCGACGGCTCGCTCACCGACGAGAACCTGCGCGAGCAGCTCGCCGAGGTGGTCGCGGGCCTCGTCGAGTCCGCGCGGATGCGCACCGCGGCCATCGCCGCCTGAGGCCGCGCCGGCTGCGCCCGGCTCGTGCCGCGCCGTCAGGGCAGCAGGTGGACGGTGCGGCTGATCATGGTCATGTCCAGGATGCGCCTGATCGACGGCGACCCGCACACGAGCTCGAAGCGGCCGCCGCGCTCGGCCATCCGCTGCGCCGAGGCGAGGATCACGCCGAGCGCCGTCGAGTCGAGGAACGTGACCGAGGCGGCGTCCACGCGCAGCACCGAGCAGCGCTCGGCCTCGGCGGCGTCGAGCGCCTCGCGCAGCGAGTCGGCGGAGTTGATGTCGAGCTCGCCGTCGACGCGCACGACCGTCGCGGTCTCCTCGATCGTGTCCCTGGTGAATCGCGCGGACGTCGCCCTCGGCGCGCCGCTGCCACTGGCTTCTTCCATTGCCAACACCTTACCCCGCTGCGGCCTTCGCCCACCAACGAAGCCGCGCCTGCATGCGTTGCCTTGAGACACGACCGTACCACAGCCGCGGCCGATGTTTGAGACCGGGACCGAAGCACACACCTCTCGAGAAGACCACACCTGATCTCCGCGGAAGGAGACCCACACCGCATGCAATCGCTTCCCAATCGCACGGACATCGAGCTGATCGCGGCCCATCGCCGCACGAGCGACGCTGCCTCGCGCGAGCAGCTGGTGATGCGCCACGCGGGCCTCGTGCGCGCGATCGCGCGCCGCTACCACGGCCGCGGCCTCGCGCCGGACGACATCGAGCAGACGGGCTACCTCGGCCTGATCCAGGCCGTCGACCGCTACGACCCCTCGCGCGGCGTCCCGCTGCGCGCATACGCCGCCCGCACGATCGAGGGCGAGATCATGCACCTCTTCCGCGACCGCGGCTGGGCGGTGCGCGTGCCCCGCTCGCTGCAGGAGATGAGCCGGCGGGTGGCCGCGGTGCGCGACCGGATCGGGCACCAGCTCGGCCGATCGCCGTCGCTCGAGGAGCTCGCCCAGGCCGTCGGCGAGAGCGAGGAGCGCGTCGCCGAGGCGATCGCCGCCGGCCGCGCGTACACGGCCGAGCCGCTGGTCGAGCCCGACGCCGCGCCCGAGTCCGGCGCGGCCGAGGGCGTGCCCTCCGGGCGCGTGCTGGCCTGCGACGAGCCCGGGTTCACGGCGGTCGAGGATCGCGACCTGCTCGAGCGGGCGATGCGGGCGCTGCCGGAACGCGAGCGGCGCATCGTCGGCCTGCGGGTGTACCACGACCTCACCCAGGCCGAGATCGCCGCCCGCACCGGCATCAGCCAGATGCACGTGTCGCGGCTCCTGCGCGCGTCGCTCGACGCGATCGAGCAGGAGATCGACCAGGCCGCGGTGGCGTAGCTTCAGGCGTGCTGCGGGGCGGCGGCGCCCGCGATGGCCGCGGCGCGCGTCGGCGCCGTCTGCAGATGCTGCTCGATGCCCGTGAGCTCGAGCAGGCGGCGCACGCCGGGACCGGTGCTCTCGCCGAGCGCGACGCTGAACCCGACGCCGCGCTCGTCGGCGTGCTCGCGGGCGAGGATGAGCACGCGCAGGACGGTCGAGTCGATGAACGTCGTCTGCAGCAGGTCGACCGCGACCGGGGCGCCCGAGTCGAGCGCCGCGTCCACCCGCCGCTGCAGCTCGGGGGCGGTGGAGAGGTCATGCTCACCCGTGATCGTCACGACCTCGACGCCCGCCTGGGCCCGCTCGACGGCGATTGTGCTCACACGCGACACGATAGCCCCAGCCGGCCCGTCCGGCCCGTTCACGCCGCCGGGGTGCCGACCGCGAACGTCATCCGCACCAACGTCCCCGATCCGCCCGGCGTGTCGATCTCGAGCGCGTCGGCGATGGCCGCCATCACGGGCAGGCCGACGCCGAGGCCGGGGCTGTCGACCCGCGGCGCCATCCCGGTGCCGTGGTCGCGGACGGTGACCACGAGCTCGCCGGCGGCCGTGAACGCGGCCGACACCTCGAACTGGCCCGGCCCGTCCGCGTAGGCGTGCAGGACGGCGTTCGCACAAGCCTCGGTCACCGCCAGGGCGATGTCCGAGATGCGCTCGTCGGAGATGCCGGATGCCTCGAGCAGACCCCGCAGCGCATGCCTCACGAGCGGGACGTTGTCGGCCTCTGCGGCAAGCTCCAACTCGAACCCGGATGAGCTCGGAGCCATCGCGCCCTGTGGTACCCATCGCATCGTTGCCCTACTCATTCCCTGTCAGCCGCAGGACAATCACGGCGACGTCGTCGGCGGGCGGGCCGGGCTTGAACTCGAGCACCGCCCGCTCGATCCGGTCGGCGATCCCGGCGGCGCTCATGCCCGCCGACGCGCGCAGGAGCTCGAGCAGCCGCTCCTCGCCGAACATGTGCCCCTCGAGCCGCTCCTCGGTGACCCCGTCGGTGTGGAAGACGACCGCGTCGCCCGGCTCGAGCGCCACGGTCAGGTCGGACAGCTGCACCTGGTCGTAGATGCCGAGCAGCGTCCCCGGCGTGCCCGCCTCCTCGACCGTCCCGTCGCGGCGGATCAGAAGCGGCGGCGGATGCCCGCCGCAGCAGACGGTCAGGCTGGCCCCACCGGCGGCCGGCTCGAGCCGCCCCACCGCCACGGTGCAGAAGCGGTGCTCGGTGACCTGGCGCAGGAGCGCCTGGTTCAGCGTGCGCAGGATCGTGCGGGGCGATCGCTCGCGCACCGCGGCGGCCCGCACCGTGTGGCGGGCGATGCCGGTGAGCGCGGCCGCCGGGGCGCCCTTCCCGCACACGTCGCCGATGGCCAGGAAGAGGTCGCCCTCGCCCGTCTCGAACGCGTCGTAGAAGTCGCCGCCGACGTCGCCGCCGCCGCCGGCCGGGTGGTAGACGGCCGCCAGCTCGATGCCGGGGACGTCGGGCAGGTCGGGCGGGAGCAGGCTGCGCTGGAGCGTGCGCGCCACCTGGTCGCGATCCTGGTAGAGCCGGGCGGTGTCGATCGCCGTCGCCGCCCGCCGCGCGAGCTCGGTCGCAAACGCCACGTCGTCGTCGCCGTAGGTGCGGCCGGACTCGGCCATGACGAGCGTCAGCGTCCCATGGGTGCGGCCGCGCGCCGTGAGCGGGACGACGATCACCGAGCGCATGCCCAGGCCGCGCAGGATCGCCCGGTGCTCGTCGTCGCCGGCCGCCTGCTCGACGAATGCCGCCGGGACGTCGGCGTAGAGCTCGGCGCGGCCGGTGCGCAGCACGCTCGCGCCGACGGCGTCGTCGGGGTTGGCCGGATAGCGGCGCACGAGCTCCCGCGCGAGCTCCACCTTGGCCGGGTCGGAGTGGGCGACCGAGATCTGGTGCGCCCCGCTCGACTCGACCAGGTCGATCGCGCACCAGTCGGCCAGGTGCGGCACGATCAGGCGGGCGAGGTCGCCCAGCGCAGCGCGGAAGTCGAGCGACTCGCCGAGCACGTCCGACGTCCGCGCGAGCAGCTCGAGGCGCAGCCGCGCGCTCTGCTCGGCCTCGTAGGCCTGGGCCCTGTCGACCGCGAGCGCGATCCGGCCGGCGGCGAGTCCGATCAGGTCGATCTCGTCCTGCCCGACCGGGCGCGGCTGGAGCCAGTCGATCTGGAGCACGCCCACGGTGCGCGGCCCGACGCGCAGCGGCGCGGCCATCAGCGTCCGCACGCCGCGGCCGCGCAGGAGCGGCCCGGTCTCGTCGTCGCCGGGATCGTGGATCACGACCGGCTCGCCGGCCGCGACCGGGCCGGCCACGGCGGCGTCGTCGGCATCCACCCGCACGCCGCGGCCCGCGTCGAGCCCGAGTCCCGTCGTCGCCTGCACCGCGAGCCGCTCGCCGCCGGGCTCCATCAGCATCACCGCCGCGGCATCCGAGCCGAGCTCGTGCCGCAGCAGCGCGAGGATCTCCTCGAGCAGGTCGTCCAGGTCGACGTGCGAGAGCGCCGCGTCGGACAGCCGCTGCAGGCGCTGGGCGGCGTCGGCGCGCTCGCGGGCCTCGCGCAGGAGCACGCTGTTGTCGACGGCGACTGCCGTCCGCCGCGCGAGCTCCTCCGCCACAGCGATGTCGTCCGGCGCAAACGGCGCCCGCTCGCCGCAGCTCAGGAGCAGCATCGAGCCGAGCGTGCGTCCGCGCGCAGCCAGCGGCAGGATGACGGCCGACTTGGCGTCGATCTGGCGCACGGCGTCGATGTGGCTCGGGCCGTGCAGCCGATCGCGCAGCACCTCGTCGCTCAGGTCGGTCAGGATCTCGGTGCGGCCCTCGCGCAGCGCGGCCGTCATGTGCCGGCCGGAGGGGTCGGGCGGGAACGCGCGCAGCCGCTCGGTCAGCGGTGCCCGCACCCGGTCGGCGTCGGCGACCGCCACCCGGCGCATGCCCTCGGTCTCGTCGAGCAGGTCGATGGCGCAGACGTCCGCCAGCCAGGACGCGGCCAGCCGGGCGACGCCCTGCAGGCCGGCCTCGGGATCGAGCGACCGCGCGAGCATCTCGCTCGCCTGCAGCAGCAGCTCTAGCCGCAGCTGGGCCGGCTCGGCGCCCGCCGGCCCCGTCTGCTCGACCGCGACCGACATCGTCCCCGCCGGGTTCCCGTCGGCGTCGGTGATCGGGGCGCTGACGACGCGGACGCGCAGGCGGCTGCCGTCCTTGCGCACCACCGGCATCTCGCCGTCCCATACGCCGCCGCCGCGGACGCGCGCGCGCATCTCGCCGACGACCGCCGGCTCGGCCCTGCCGCCGCCCAGGTCGGCGGGCGTGCGCCCGAGCACCTCGGCCGCCTCGAATCCGAACAGCCGCTCGGCGACGTGGTTCCACGTCACGAAGGTGCCGCCCGCGTCCGTCACGACGATCGCCACCGGCGCCCGCTCGATCAGCTCGCTGCCCGTGATTCCCGCGAGCGTGATCTCGGGGCCGCTCATGTCCCGCCTCCGCTCGGCGCCGATGACATGCGCCAGCCTAGTTCGCCCCCGAATCGGTGTCAATCAGGCCCTCGGCGCGCCTGCGGGGGCGCTAACCTCTCGCCGGTGGCGGCGATCGACGGCACAGTCAGCCTGCGGGTGCTGGGCGCCGCGCCGGCGGCTGCGGTGGCAGAGCCCGTGCTGCTCGCGCTGGGCGCGCGGGCCGGGCTCGACGTTGCCCGCCTGGACGAGCTCGTGATGGCGCTCGAGCTCGCCGTCCGCCGCGCCGGGCGGCCGCTCCTGATCGAGCTGACGCCCGTGCCGGGCCGGCTCACCGTGGCCGTGCGGCCGCTCGAGCCGGGCGGGCTGCGCGAGTGCCGCGAGGTGCTGCGCCGGCTGGTTGCGACGGTCGAGGTCGACGGTGACGGCGAAGGCCTCGTGATGCGTGCCGGCTGATCCGGCCGGCCTGCTGGCCGTGCGCGCGGCCGCGGGCGACGCCGGCGCGAAGGCCCAGCTGGTCGAGCGGATGAGCCCGCTCGTCGGGCGGCTCGCCACGCGCCTTGCGAGCGACCGCGCTCCCCGTCAGGACCTCGCGCAGGCGGGGATGGTGGGCGTGCTGGCCGCGATCGATGGGTTCGACCCCGCCCGCGGCACGGCGTTCGAGCCGTACGCGACCCGGTTCGCGCTCGGCGAGATGCTCGCCCTGGCGCGCCAGACGGCGGCCGTGCACGTGTCGCGGACGGGCCGAGACCTGGCGGGCGTCGTCGAGGCGGTGGCCGCGGAGCTGACCGCCGAGACCGGATCGGCGCCACGCGTGCACGAGATCGCCGCGCGGGCCGGGCTCGACGAGGAGCAGGTCGTCACCGGGCTGCAGGCCCGGCGCGCGCTGGCGCCGCCGCGGTCCGGCGAGGAGGGGCTGCTCGAGGCCCACGGCGGCTACGAGGACGCGATCGAGCAGGTCGAGCGCCGGCTCGACCTGGGGGCGCGGCTGCGCGCGCTCGACGAGCGCTCGCAGGTCGTCGTCGCGCTGCGCTTCGGGCTCGAGCTGTCCCAAGCCGAGATCGGCGAGCGGCTGGGGATCTCGCAGATGCACGTCTCGCGGCTCCTGCGCGCGGCGCTCGAGCAGCTGTGGGGCGAGGAGCCGCCGGTCGCGTAGGAGATCGCTAGGCCGGCAGGCAGTCGAGCCAGGGGGTGCGGTCGGGCGGCCCCGGCGCGATGCGTACCCGCGGCGATGCCCCGAGCTCGGCCCAGATCGAGCCGAAGGTGATCCACGGCCGCCCCGGCTCCGGGACGACGCTGAGCGGAGCGTCGCGATCGGCCAGCACCCGCTCGCAATCCTCCCCCGACGTCACGTCCGGGGCGGCGGCCGCGAGCGCCGCGAGCCGCACGTGCGAGTCGGGCTCGCCCTCGGCGCGGCGGGCGGGGTCGAGATCGGCGCTTCGCAGCGGGTGGTTGGTGTGGTATAGGCGGCCGGCGCCGTCGTCGGAGCGCACCGCGCCCGCGGCCGAGCACTCGTACCCGGCGACGCCGTCGCGGTCGGCGAGCGCGTAGTGCTGGCCGGAGGCGTGGGGCACCCGGGCGAGGAACGCCGCCGCAGCGGCCGCGCTCGTCCGCTCGAGCGCCCCGCGCATCACGAAGGCGACCGGCAGGCCGTCGCCGGAGTGGCGCAGCATCGCGAGCGTGTTCACGCACACCCCGACGCCGGCCGCGTTCACGCCGGTCAGACCGATCATGCCGGCCGCGGTCAGGACGGCACCCGCGCCGTGCTCGCCGTCGTCGATGCGCAAGACGGCCTGGGCGCCGTCCATGAGCGCGGGCAGGTCCATGTTCTGGGCCAGCACGGCCGGGCGCCCGGCGTGCGGGGCGACGGCGAGGACGCTGCACGCCTCGCGCGGCTGCGCCGGGGCGGTGAACCACCATTCCTCGTCCATCAGGTTGAGCGCCAGGATGCGCTCGAACGCGACCCCGGCCGCCTCGGCGATCCCGTGCACCTCGGCGAGCAGGTCCGGTGTGTGCCGTCCGATCGCGGCCACGAAGCCCGTGGTCTGCACCAGCGCCTCCACCAGCCCGCGCGGCGGGCCGCCGAGCCGTCTCGCCACGTCCGCATCCCACCGCTCGAGCAGCGCGTGGATCTGCATGCGCAGCGCCTCGCCGTGCGCGCGGCCGCGCTCGCGGCCGTCCCCGCGGCACTCCACGATCACGGCGGGTGTGACGGCCATGTAAACGATCCTATACCGCTCTAGGCGGGCTCGAATCCGTTCGCTACAACGAGAGAGTGCGGTCGTCTCGCCTGCTCATCGTCGCCCTGGTGCTGACCACCGCGTGTGGTCAGGCCAAGGCCGGTCATCCCGTCACGCCATCGTCCTCGACGCGGATGCCCGCGCCGAAGCCGAGCGTCGCCCTGGCCGGCTCTGCCGCCCGCACCGCCCGTGCCGGCAGCGCCCGCGTGGTGATGCACATGCGCATGGCGGGCATGCCCGGCGGCGCGATCACGGTCGACGCGTCCGGCGTCGTCGCCTTCGGCACGCGCGCGGCCGACCTGCGCATGCGCATGGTCGCCCCCGGCAGCGGCGCCGTGATCCGGATGCGCGAGATCACGCGCTGGCCGGTGGTCTACATGCGCTCGCCGCTCTTCGCGGCCGAGACCCACCGCGGCAGGCCGTGGGTGCGGCTCGACCTCGCCCGGCTCGAGCGCGCCCAGGGCATCGACATGAACGCGCTCACGAGCACGGGCCGCAGCGATCCGACCCAGATGCTCTCGACGCTCGAGGGCGAGTCCGACTCGATCGTCACCGTCGGCCACGACACGGTGCGCGGCGTCGCCACCACGCACTACCGCGCCGTGATCGATCTCGGCAAGGTGGCCGGGTCGGCGAAGCCGGCGCTGCGGGCAGCGGTGCGCAGCGCCGAGGCGCGGCTGGAGACCATGCTCGGCAAGCGGCGGATGCCGATGGACGTCTGGATCGGCGCCGACGGCCTCGTGCGCCGCGTCGCCTACCGGATGGCGATCCCGGTCGCGGCGACGGGCGGCACGCTCACGACCTCGGTGTCGCTCGACATGTACGCGTTCGGCGCGCCGGTGCGCGTGGCTGCACCGCCCGCGGATCGCACGACCGACCTCACCGCTGCTGTCGCGGCGGCTGCCGGCTCCCGATAGTCTCACCCGCGTGAGCGGGATGGCGCACTGGGACGACGTCGCGGGCGCGCGCCGCGCGGCCGGTCACCTCGATGCGGAGTGGTGCGATCTCGGCACCGCGGCGGGAACCGACACCGTCGGCCTGCAGCGGATCCGGATCGCCCCCGATCGGTGGTCGACTCCCGCGCACATCGAGCACGCGGAGGAGGAGATCTTCTGGGTGCTCGCCGGGTCGGGCGAGTCGTGGCAGGACGCGGGCGCCGGCCCCGCGACCCACACGGTCGGCCCCGGCGACTGCCTCGTGCACCTGGCCCGGGGCGAGGCGCACACGCTGCACGCCGGTCCCGACGGCCTCGACGTGCTCGCCTTCGGCCAGCGCGTGCTCGGCGGCGGCGCCTACCTCCCCCGCGCGGGCCTGAGCTGGCACGGCCCGAGCTGGGTGCGCTCAGGCGGCGAGCCATCGCCGTGGCAGGGCGAGGCGCAGGCGGGCGCCCCGGATCTGCCGCAGCCGACGCCGCGGCCCGCGTGGGTCGTCCACGTCGATGCTGTTCCCGGCGTGCGTCGTGACGGCGCCACCGTGGTGCGCGAGCGCCGCGACCTGGGCCGCGCGGCCGGCTCGATCGCGACCGGTATGACGCACGTCCAGGTCCCGCCGGGCAAGCTCGGCGCGCCGCCGCACTGCCACTCGGCCTCGGAGGAGATCTTCGTCGTGCTGGCGGGCGAGGGCACGTTCGTGCTCGGGGCCGGCGAGCAGCCGGTCCGCGCGGGCAGCATCGTCTCCCGGCGAGCCGGCACGGCGGTCGCGCACACGTTCCGGGCCGGCCCGGACGGGCTGACGTACCTGGCCTACGGCACCCGCGAGCCGAACGACATCTGCTACTACCCGCGCTCGGGCAAGGTGTACCTGGTCGGCGTGGGCGTGGTCGGGCGGATCGAGCCGGTGGACTTCTGGGAGGGCGAGGACTGAGCGTCCCCGCAATCACGGCGATCACCCGGCCGGCGGCGGCGGCGCCCGAGGGCCTGCTCGTGCTGATCCACGGCCGCGGCGCCGACGAGCACGACCTCTTCCCGCTCGCGGATGCGCTCGATCCCGAGCGGAGGCTGGTGGCGGTGCTGCCGCGCGGCCCGCTGCGGCTGCCGCCGGGCGGCGCCCACTGGTACGTCGTCTACGAGGTCGGCCGGCCCGACCCGGCCACGTTTCTGCCCACATACGCCGCCCTCGGCGAGTGGCTCGACGCGACCGCCGCCGAGCACGGGGTGGCGTCCGACCGGGTGGTGATCGCAGGCTTCTCGCAGGGGGCGGTGATGTCCTACGCGCTCGGCCTGGGCGCCGGCCGGCCGCGGCCGGCCGGGATCATCGCGCTCTCGGGCTTCGTGCCGGTCGTCGACGGCTTCGACCTCGACCTGCCCGGGCGCGCGGGGCTGCCGGTGGCGATCGGCCACGGCACGCTCGACCCGGTCATCGGCGTCGGCTTCGGCCGCAGCGCGCGGGAGCTGCTCGAGGGCGCCGGCCTCGCGGTGCGCTACCAGGAGTCGCCGATGCCCCACAGCATCGACCCGGCGTTCCTCGGCGAGCTGCGCGGCTGGCTCGCGGAGGTCGTTTCGGACCGCTGATACCATTGTCGGCGCAACTACCACCGCAGGGGGTGCGCATGCGCGAACGATCGCCGGGCACCGCGCTCTTGAGCGAGGCCGAGCTGGCGTCGTGGCGCGGCTTCCTGCGGGTGCACGCGGCGCTCGAGCGCGAGCTCGACGCCGAGCTCATGGCCAACCACGGCCTGCCGCTCTCGTCCTACGAGGTGCTCCTGACGGTCGCCGACGCGCCCGGCGAGCGCATGCGGATGTCCGAGATCGCCGACTCGGTGCTCTTGTCACGCAGCGGCGTGACCCGCCTGGTCGACCGCCTCGAGCGCGACGGGCTGGTCGAGCGGATCCCGTGCGAGGACGACGCCCGTGGGCAGTACGCCGTGCTCACCGAGCGCGGTCGCGAGGCGTTCGACGCCGCCCGCGCCACCCATCTGGCGGGCGTGCGGCGCCGGTTCCTCGAGCAGTTCGAGTGCGACGACCTGCGCCGGATGGCGGGCTACTGGGAGCGGCTCGTCCCGGGCGCCACCCGCTAGGCCGCCGCGCGGTGACTCCGGGCCTCGACACCTACCGCCGCAAGCGCGATCCCGCGAAGACGCCCGAGCCGTTCACCGGCGAGGGCGGCGGCGGCGAGCCGATCTTCGTCGTCCAGCGCCACGACGCCCGCCGGCTGCACTTCGACTTCCGCATCGAGCGCGGCGGGGCGCTGCAGAGCTGGGCGGTGCCGAAGGGCATCCCGCTCAAGAAGGGCGAGCGCCACCTGGCGGTGCACGTCGAGGATCATCCGCTCGACTACGCCACGTTCGAGGGCGAGATCCCGGCCGGTGAGTACGGCGCCGGGACGGTCGAGATCTGGGACCGCGGCCACTACGAGCTGGTCGAGTCCAAGCGCGACGGCGGCCTGACGGTGCGCCTGCGCGGCGAGCGCCTGAACGGCCTGTGGACGCTCGTGCCGACGCGCATGGACGGCGACGAGCGCAACTGGCTCATTATCCGCAAGGACGACGGCGACGCCGTGGGCGACGCCGCCGGCCTGCGCCCAATGCTGGCCGTGTCCGCCGACACGGTGCCCACGGCCGGCGACTGGATCTACGAGGTGAAGTGGGACGGCTATCGCGTGATCGCGGCGGTCGAAGGCGGCGAGCCGACGCTGCGCAGCCGGAACGGCAACGACCTCACCGAGCGCTTCGCCCAGGTCGCGCGTGCGCTGCCCGGCGCGCTGCGCAGCTCCGACTGCGTGCTCGACGGCGAGGTGTGCGCGCTCGACGAAGCCGGCCGCCCGCGCTTCTCGCTCCTGCAGCACGGCGGCGGGGCGCTCGCGATGTACGCCTTCGACCTGCTGCGGATCGACGGCCGCGACGTCACCGGCCTGCCGCTGCACGAGCGCCGCGAGCTGCTCGAGGGAGTGCTGATCCCGGACGGCGTGATCCGGCTCTCGGTTGCGTTCGACGACGGCCCCGCGCTGCTCGCGCAGGCGGTGCAGCTCGGGCTCGAGGGCGTGATCGCCAAGCGGCCCGCCGGCCGCTACCTGGCCGGCCGGCGCAGCGACTCCTGGGTGAAGGTGAAGACGCAACAGCGCCAGGAGCTCATCATCGCCGGCTACACCCGCGGGCAGGGCCGCCGCGAGGGCGCCTTCGGCGCGCTCGTCCTCGCGATCGAGCGGGGCGATGAGCTCGTCTGGGCCGGCAACTGCGGCACGGGCTTTGACGACGCCGAGCTCGACATGCTGATCGCAAAGCTCGAGCCGCTGCGGCGGGAGACCTCGCCGCTTGCGGTCACTCCGCGCATGGCCAAGGTGCGCGCGGCCGACGTCACCTGGGTCGAGCCGGAGCTGGTGTGCGAGGTGGTGTTCCTGGAATGGACGCGCGAGGGCCGCCTGCGCGCACCGTCCTACAAAGGTCTACGCGACGACAAGGAGGCACGGGACGTGCATCGCGAGCATCCGCGCAAGCAGTCGGCCGGGACGCCCCGGCGCCCGCTCGAGCTCTCGAACCTCGACAAGGTGTTCTGGCCGGGAGAGGGCATCACCAAGGGCGACCTGATCGACTTCTACCGGGCGGTCGCAGACGTCGCCGTGCCGCACGTGCAAGGGCGCCCGTTCACGATGAAGCGCTATCCCGACGGCATCGGCGCCAAGCCCTTCTTCCAGAAGAACGCCCCGTCGCACATGCCCGACTGGATCCCGACGGCCGAGTTCCCGGCCACCTCGCGGGAGACGAGGGAGAAGCGCATGATCCGCTACCCGCTCGTGAACGAGGAGGCGGCGCTCCTGTGGATGGCCAACATGGGCTGCATCGACCTGAACGCGTGGTGCTCGCGCGCCGACCGGCCGGACAGGCCCGACTTCGCCCTCTTCGACCTCGACCCGACGCCCGAGGCGGGCTTTGCGGCGGCGGCGGAGGTGGCGCTGCTCGTGCGCGACGCGCTCGCGGCGGTCGACCTGCGCGGGTATCCGAAGACGAGCGGCGCCGACGGCGTGCATGTGCTCGTGCCGCTCGCGCGCCGCTACGGCTACGACCAGACGCGCGCGGTGGTGCTCGCGATCTCGCGCGCGCTCGCCTCGATGCGGCCCGATCTGGTCACGACGGAGTGGTCGAAGGCCAAGCGCCGGGGCGTCCTGATCGACGCGAACCAGAACGGCCCCGGCCGCACGATCGCCTTCGCCTACTCGGTGCGGCCGATGCCCGGCGCGCCGGTGTCGGCGCCGGTCACCTGGGACGAGCTCGCCGCCGGGGTCGAGCCGGGCGACTTCACGATGGCGGTGATGCTCGACCGGCTCGCCCGCCACGGCGACCTGCACGCGCCGGTGCTCGAGGATCGCCAGGCGCTCGGCCCCGCCCTGCGCTCGTTGTAGCAGCCACGCGGGAATTCGCGGCGAAAGGCGGGGACTGTCCCCGACAACCGGGGACAGTCCCCGGCAACGGGCCGGCCGCCGCCGCTTGCGAATTCTCCGCAACGTGCGAACAGGTGTTCGCCGATGTGGCCGGCCAGGGGAGGGGTGGGCGCCTTCCTGTGCCAGACTGCAGGGTATGGTCGTGACCGAGGGAGAGCGGCGCGTCGTCGCCGTGCTGATGGCCGATGTGGCGGGGTCGACGACGATCGGCGAGCGGCTGGGCCCGGAGCGCTCGAAGTTCCTCTTCGACGAGGTCGTGCGGCTGATGGCCGAGCAGGTCGAGCGGTACGAGGGCACCGTCGCGCAGCTGCTCGGAGACGGCCTGCTGGCCGTGTTCGGCGCGCCGGTCGCGCACGAGGACGACAGCGAGCGGGCCGTGCGCGCCGGCCTGGCGATCCAGCGCGCCCTTGCGGCCTACTCGCGCGACGTCGCAGAGGCCTACGACATCGACCTGCGCGCGCGGATCGCCGTGAACACCGGCCCGGTGCTGATCACGCCCGACGGCGAGGGCTCGGACCGCTGGAATGCGCTCGGCGACACGGTCAACGTCACCGCCCGGCTGCAGGCGCTCGCCGGCGAGGCCGACGTGACGCTCGGCCCCGGCACCGCCGCCCAGGTGCGCGACTGCTTCGAGCTCGAGGAGCTCGGGCCGACCGAGCTGCGCGGTCGCACCCGGCCGGTCGATCGCTTCCGGGTGGTCAGCGAGCGCGACCGCCACCCGCGGCCCGCCGACGGGCCGCTGATCGGCCGCGACGCGGAGCTCGCGACCGTCTGCGCCGCCGTCGACCGCCTGGCCGAGGGCATCGGGGTTATCGTGTCGGTGACCGGCGAGCCGGGCATCGGCAAGACGCGCCTGATGGCCGAGGCGGTCGAGCCGGTGCGTGACCGCCTGCGCCTGCTGGTCGGCCGCAGCCTCTCCTACACCCAGGGCTTTTCGTACTGGCCGATCCGCGACCTCCTGCGCGACTGGCTGGGGGCGTCGGCGACGTCCAGCGAGGCGCGCGTGCGCTTCGACCTCAAGGCGGCCCTGCACGAGCTCTACGGCGCCGGCGGCGACGAGCGCTATCCGTTTCTTGCCAACCTGCTCGGCCTGCAGGAGACCGACCGTCGCGCCGCCGCCGACCTGCGCGAGCTCTCGCGCGACTCGCTGCACCGCCGCAGCCTCGAGGTCGTGGCCGACCTGCTGGGGCGGCTGGCCGCCGAGCGGCCGCTGCTGGTCGTGTTCGAGGATCTGCACTGGGCCGACGAGCAGACGCTTCAGGCCGTCGAGAGCCTGCTGGAGCTGACCGAGCGCGAGGCGCTCGGCATCGTCCTGCTCTACCGCAGCGAGCGCGAGCTGCCGTCATGGGGCGTCGGCGAGCGCGCCCGGCAGCACTACCCTCACCGTTATGTTGAGGTTGAGCTTCGTGCGCTCACGGGCGACGCGACGCTCGCGCTCACCCAGGCGCTCGCCGACGCGCCGCTGCCCGATGCCGTGGCCGATCTGATCGCCCAGCGGGCGGGCGGAAACCCGCTGTTCGTGGGCGAGGCGCTGCGCGACCTGGTCGAGCGCGGAGCGCTGCGGCGCCGCAACGGCGGCTGGGAGGTGGCGGTCGACACCGGGCTGCTCGAGGTGCCCGTGCTCGTCCAGGGCGTCCTCCAGGCCCGGCTCGACCGGCTCGACCCGGCGGCCCGCGAGGCCGCCGCGGTGGCCGCGGTGATCGGCCGCCGCTTCGGCATGCCGCTGCTCGAGCGAGTGCTCGACCCCGCGACGCTGCCGGGCGCGCTGACCGAGCTGCAGCGGCTCGACCTGATCGTCGAGGAGCGCCGGCGCCCGTTCCCGGAGTACCGCTTCAAGCACGGGCTCGTCCAGGAGGCCGCCTACGCCGGCCTCACCGAGTCCGACCGCCGGTCGCTGCACGCCCGCGTCGGCAGCGCGCTGGAGGAGCTCGCGGGCGAGGACAAGAACCCCGGCACCCTGGCGCTGCTCGCGCGCCACTTCACCGCCGCCGACGACGCCGAGAAGGCGGCCGAGTACCTGATCCGCTCGGGCGACCAGGCGCGCTCCATGTATGCCGACAAGGAGGCGATCCGCCACTACCGGCAGGCGCGCGAGTTCCTGGGCCGGCTCGGCGACGACCGCCGCTCGCGCGAGACGCTCTTCAAGATCGCGCTCGTGCACCACCTGGCGTTCGACTTCGGCGAGGCCGAGCGGGCGTACGACGAGGCCTTTGCATGCAAGGTCGAGCCGATCGAGCAGCCGGAACCCACCGAGCGGCTCGTGACCGCCTCGCTGCGGCCCGAGTCGCTCGCCCCGGGCCTCGAGTACATCGCCGAGACGAGCGCGCTCACGGCCCACCTCTTCCGCGGCCTGCTCATCATCGACCGCGACCTGAACGTGATGCCCTCGCTGGCCGAGAACTTCCGCGTCTCCGGCGACGGGCTCACCTACATGTTCCAGCTGCGCGAGAGCGCGTGCTGGAGCGACGGCGTGCCGGTCACCGCGCACGACTTCGTCTACACGTGGGAGCGGGCGCGCCGGCTGTCGACGGTGACGGCGTTCCTGCTCGAGGACGTCGAGCGGGCGACGGCGCTCGACGACCGCACCCTCGAGGTGGTCGTGCGCGAGCCGCGCAACTACTTCCCCTACATCCTGGCCTCGACCTACGCCTTCCCGTGGCCGCGCCACCTGTGCGAGGCCCAGGGCGACGCCTGGCAGGCCCAGCGGCCGCTCGTCTCGAACGGCCCGTTCCTGCTCTCCGAGATCGACGACGAGCACCTGACGCTGGTCGCCAACCCGCACTGGAGCGGCCGCCGCGGCAACCTGCGCGAGATCGAGGTCGACTTCCGCGTGTACGGGGCGTACGTGCAGGAGCTGTGGGACTCCGGCCGGGTGGACGTGCTGGTCACCCCGTACGCGCCGGCGCCCGACGACGAGGTGTGCGCCGAGTACGCGCCCGGGCTCGGCACGACGATGCTCGGCTTCCGCACCGACTGCGAGCCCTTCGCCGACGTGCGCCTGCGCCGGGCGGCGGCCGCCGCCCTGGCCCCGATCGGCCGCGCGTACGCCGAGCTGGGTCTGGTAGGGCGGCCGGCGGCGGGCGGCGGACTGCTGCCGCCGGCGATGCCGGGCCACGACCACCACATCGGGCCGACGCTCGACCTCGCGGGAGCGCGGGCGCTCCTGGCCGAGGCCGGCCACCCGGGCGGCGACGGGCTGCCCGCGCTGCAGATGGTCGTCTCGAGCGGCCTGGAGCTGCTCTGCGAGCCGATCGAGGCGGCGCTGCGCGACGTCGGGCTGAGCGTGACGTTCTCGATCAGCCCCCGCGCCGCGCGGGTGGCCGACGGCCCGTCCCACCTGTGGCTGACCTCGTGGCTGGCCGACTTCCCCGACCCGGACGGGTTCTTCCGCGGCCTGCTGACGGATCCGTGCGATCCGGTTGCCGACCCGGAGCAGACGGCGGCGGTCGTCGCCATCCTCGCCCGTGCCCGCGCCTCGCGCGATCAGGACGAGCGGCTCGCCCTGTACGGTGAGGTCGACCGCCTGCTCGTGTCCGAATGGGTCGCGCTCGTTCCCGTCGCGTACTCCCGCACGACGCTGCTGCGGCGGCCGTGGGTGCACGGCCTGTGGGCGAACGCGCTCACGTCGCTGCGGTTCGACGGGGTCATGGTCGATCGCGAGCGCTCGTCGCTGCCGGACGCGACGGGGTGAGCGCGCCGCCCGGGCCGGCGTCCGCGCCGGCGACCGTCGCCGCGCGTCCGCCGGCGGCCGAGATCGCGGCCGCCTTCGCCGCCATCTACCTGATCTGGGGATCGACCTTCCTCGCGATCCGCTACGCGGTCGAGACGATCCCGCCGTTCGCGATGATGGCGGCCCGTTGCCTGCTGGGCGGTGCGATCCTGCTCGGCATCGGCATGGCGCGCGAGCGCGGCCTGGCCTGGCCGAGCCGGCGCGAGTGGGGCGGAGCGGTCGTGCTGGGGGCGCTGCTCTTCGTCGGCTGTCACGGCGTGCTGGCCTACGCCGAGGAGCGCACCCCCTCGGGAATCGCCGCCCTCTGCCTGGCGACGATCCCGCTGTTCGTGCCCCTGCTCGCCTGGTCGCTCCCGGGTGGGACTCCGCCGTCGCGGCGGCGGTCGCTCGCGCTCGCGGCCGGGTTCGCCGGCGTCGCGCTCCTGGTCGCGTCCCAGGGCACCGGGGGCGGCCTGCACCCGGCCGACGCCGTGCTGCTGCTGCTCAGCGCGCTCTCGTGGGCCGCCGGCACGGTGGCGACCCGGGTGGTGCCGGTGCCGCGGTCGCCGACGATGGGCGCGGCGATGCCCCTGCTCGCGGGCGGCGTCCTCCTGACGGTGATCGCGCTCGCGTCGGGGGAGCTCACCGGCGCCAGCCTCGACCACATCTCGGCCCGCTCCGCCGCCGGCCTCGTCTACCTGGTCGTGCTCGGCACGGTCGTCACGTTCTCGGCCTACGTGTGGCTCCTGCGCGAGGTGGCGCCCTCGCGGGTCGCGACCTACGCGTTCGTGAACCCGACGGTCGCGGTCGTGCTCGGTTGGGCGCTTGCCGGCGAGTCGCTGACCGCGGGTGCCCTCGTCGCGACCGCGGTGATCGTCCTCGCCGTCGCCGTCGCGGTGTCGGAGCGCGAGCCGGCCGCGGCCCCGCGTCCAGCTGAGCGAGGCAGTCGCGAGGTATCGAGAATTTGACATCGATATAGTCGCGATATATCATGATGCTACGCGATAGTCATACCACAAGGATTCAAGGAGGATTCGATGACATACGCAGAACCGATCCCGATGGGCGGGGGCCGCCGTGGCCGCCGTCACCACCACCACCGGGGATTCATGATGTTCGCCGCGAAGCACCGGCACGGCCGCGACCCGTTCGGGTTCGGCGGCTTCGGCCCCGGCAGGGGCGGCCCGGGAGCATTCTTCGGCGGCGGTGGCCGGCGGGCCGGGCGGGGCGACATCCGCGCCGCCATCCTGGCGCTGCTCTCCGAGCAGGGCATGCACGGCTACCAGATCATCCGCGAGCTCTCCGAGCGCACGGGTGGGGCGTGGACGCCGAGCCCCGGCTCGGTCTATCCGACGCTGCAGCAGCTCGAGGACGAGGAGCTCGTCTCCGAGCAGAAGTCCGACACCGGCCGGCGCGTGTACGAGCTGACCGAGGCCGGGCGCGAGCGGGCGGCCGCGCTGCCGTCGCCCGCTCCGTGGGAGCACGTCGCGGAGCAGGCCCACGACGAGCACGCTGATCTCCGCAGCCTGGTGTTCCAGGTGCTCGGAGCGGTGCGCCAGGTGGCCGGTGCGGGCACTCCCGCCCAGGTCGAGGCGGCCCAGGAGGTGCTGCGCACCGCGCGGCGCAGCCTGTACCAGATCCTCGCCGAGGACGACGCCCCGGCACAGGAGCCAGGCAGCACCACGGTCTGAGCCCTTCGCCGCTTTAGAGCACGACCGGGTTCGACCACGCCCTCCCGCCGCCGCCGTCCGCAAGCTCGATGCGGCCGGCGGCGGCGCCGGGAGGCGGCATGAACTCGACGGCGGTGATCAGGCCGGCCGAATCGCGGTCGAGGATCTTCGTGCGATGGCGGAACGCGAGCCGGCCGACGTTGGCCCGGCAGCCGTCCTCGGGGCCGGTCAGGAGGGTGACCGAGCGGCACGGGCTGCAGCGCACCTGCAGGCCGCCCGCGACCGGCTCGATCGCGTCGAACCGCGGTCCGGTCGACGCGTAGGCGGCGCCCGTCCGCAGCGCCTCGAGCAGGCCCGCCGCGGTCGGCTCCGCAACGCGCGCCATCGTCCACGCGTAGCCGTTGTCGAAGCCCGGGTAGTGGGTGTCGTCGCAGGCGACGGCGAAGCACGACTGCCCCGAGTCGAGCAGCATGTCCCAGTGCACGGCCGAGAGGCCGCGGCCGTTCTCGATCTCACAGCCGGCGTTGTAGACCTCGATCCCGACGACGGCCGGGAGGCCCGCCACGACGTCCATCGGCACGCCGGTCCAGTATGGATGGGCGATGTAGGCGACGCCGCCGTTCTCGGCCACGAACGCCATCGCGTCCGGCAGGTCGGGGTAGGTGCGCTCGTCGTCGGGGTCGACCTCGGGCTCGCGCTCGAGGCCGTACACGAGCACGTCGACCCAGATCCCGGCGGGCGTCCGGCAGGTGAGCTCGATGCCGCGCATGAGCACCATGCCGTCGCGCGCGGGCGGCTCGGTGATCGTCCAGTGGTCGGTGACCGCGAGCGCGTCCCACTCGGCGCGCTCGTAGTGCTCAACGAGCGCTTCGGGCTGGAGCTCGCCGTCGGAGCGGGTCGTGTGGGCGTGCAGGGCGCAGCGCAGCCAGGTGCCGTCGATCTGGAAGGGGTTCGTCATCGGGTGCGGGCGAATCTACCAGCGCCGGGGCTCAGGCCTGCGCGTCTGCCCCGCTCACGCCCCAGGTGTCGGACAGCACGTAGCCCTCGGGGAACGGGTCGGCCGGGTCGACGACGAGCTGCGAGACACCGGTGATCCAGGCGCTGCCGCGGATCGCCGGGACGATCGCCGGCCGGTCGCCGACGAGCGTCTCGGAGACGATCCGCCCCTCGAACGTCGAGCCGATCGCCGAGGCGTGCGTCATCCCGTCGCCGGGCCGCATCAGCCCGCGCGCGTGCAGGGTGGCCATGCGCGCCGACAGGCCCGTGCCGGTGGCAGAACGGTCGAGCCGGCCGGGCGCGACCACCACGGCGTTTCGGCTCACCTGGCCGACGCCCTGCCACGGGCCGGCGAGCTCGACGATGCTGACGCCGGCGATGCCGGGGTTCTCGGGGTGGACGCACGGCAGCTGCTCGCGGGCGGCCGCGCGGATGCGCTCGCCGGCGAGCGACAGGTCGCGCGCCTCGGCGGGCTCGATCGCAAACCCGAGCGCCTGCGCGTCGGCGATCGCGTACCACATGCCGCCGTAGGCGACGTCGACCGCGATCGTGCCCAGCCCCTCGACCTCGAGCGGGGCGTCGAGGCGGTCGGCGAACGAGGCGACGTTGCGCACCTCGACGCTCTCGCAGCGGCCGTCGCGGCAGCGGGCCGTCACCTCGACCACGCCCCCGGGCGCCTCGAGGCGCAGCGTCGTCTCGGGCTCGGTCATCTCCACCATGCCCGTCTCGAGCAGCACCGTCACGGTACAGATCGTGTTGGAGCCTGACATCGGCGGGTATTCGGTCGGCTCCATGATGATGAACCCGGCGTCGCAATCGGGCCGGGTCGCGGGCACGACGAGGTTTGCGTGGCAGGCGACGCTCCCGCGCGGCTCGCGGAGGAGCAGCCGCCGCAGCCCGTCGCCGTCGCGCCGCAGCGCCTGCATCTGCTCGAAGACGGTCGCGCCCGGCGGCGGCAGCACGCCGCCCGTGACGACGTTCCCGATCTCGCCGCCGGCATGGCAGCCGACCACGGTGATCACTCGGCGGGCGCGCATGGGCGGCGAGTGTAGCCGCCCAAACGTCAGGCGCTCGGCTCCGGATTGCTGAAGTCCGGCCCGGCCGGCTTGGGCTCGACGGCCCGCACGAGGAAGTAGGACACGCCGTACAGCACGAGCATCGGCACGTACTCGGCCGTCATGGTGACGGGGTCGGTGCCCGGCAGGACGGCGGCGAAGACGGCCAGGGCGACGACGGCCTCGCGCCAGCGCTTCTTCATGAACGCCGAGCGCAGGATGCCCACCCGGCCGAGCATCATCATGACGACCGGCAGCTCGAACACGACGCCCATCGCGAGCAGCGTGTACATGAGGAAGTGGATGTAGTCGCTCGCCCGCGGCAGGTACTGCACCTGGCCGCTGTTGAAGCTCGTCAGGAAGTGCAGCGCGGGCGGGATGACGACGAACCAGCCGAACACGACGCCGAGCAGGAAGAGGCCCGGCACCATCGCGAGCAGGGGCCGGATCGTGCGTTGCGAATCGCGCGAGAACGCCGGGATCACGTACGCGTACAGCTGGTAGCTCAGCACCGGCAGGCTGATGAGAAGGCCGCTGTACACCGACACCGTGACCGCGTTGAAGAACGCCTCGCTCGGAGCGAACGTGTACAGCTGGCGGTGATGGATCGGCCCGGTCAGGAGCCGGTAGATCTGGTGGTTCTCGTAGTAGCACGCCGACACGGCCACCACGAGCACCGAGATCGACACGATCAGCCGGGTGCGCAGCTCGTCGAGGTGCTCGACGAGCGAGAGCTCGTCGTCGGGCGTCAGGCGGCGGATGCGGGCCACGGGTCGGTCAGGCGCTCGTCGGGCGGCCGGAGTCGGCGACGACCGGGGTGGGCGGCGTGTAGGACTGCGGCGGCGTGTAGGCCGGCTGCGCGGGATTCAGGGCCGCGGCCGGCGCGGCGGTGCCGTCATGCGCCTTGTCGGTGATCCCGTCCTTGAACTCGCGGATCCCGCGGCCGAGCGAGCGGCCCGCCTCGGGCAGCCGCTTGGGGCCGAGGAAGAGCAGGGCGACGACGAGCACGACGATCATCTCTGGAAGTCCGAGCTGGAACGGCATGGGGTGCTCCTTGAGGTCCGTGGGGCGGTGAACGTGGTCCACCGGTACTTCGCCCGTGGGGCGATACCGGTTCGTCTCCCGTGCGGAACCTCGCGGACTTACCGATCAATCATCTAGGTGAAGATGATCTGCCCGCCGGCCGCGAGCGCGTAGAACTCGCCGACGGTGAGCACCCCCTCCACCTGGGGTACGAAGTCCGCCGGCTTGAGGCCGAACATGTCGACCGTCGCCTGGCACGCGTAGAGCTTCGCGCCGGAGTCGGCGATCATCTCGATGAACTCGCGCACGGGCGGGATGTCGAGCTTCTCCATCTGCCGCGACATCATGCGCGTGGCGACCGCGGCCATGCCCGGGATCGCGCCGATCAGCGTCGGCATGTGCATCCCCGGGTTGCCGACCGTCGCCACCTTGATGTGGTCGATGCGGTCGTCGCGCACCGCATCGAGGCCGAAGAACGTGAAGAACACGTTGGCCTCGATGCCCTCCATGCGCGCGCCGTTGGCCAGGATCAGCGCCGGGTAGATGCCCTCGAGCGACCCCTTCGACACGATGATCGCCACCTTGGCGATGGTTGCGGGCGCCGTCTCGGCGACCTGCGGCTCTGCGAGTGTGGTGGCCATGTTCCTGTCCTTCCTAGATGCAGCCGCGCGGCTTGGGAATGCCGGCGATCTTGGCGGCGAGCTTCGCCGGGCCCTTCGGGAACAGCTCGTATAGCTCCTTGATGGGCACGCCCGAGGCCTTGCCGAGCGTGCGGATCGACGGTGCCGCACCCGTGTCGAGATACGTCTTGCGCATGTAGTCGACCACCAGCCAGTGGCGGTCGGTCAGCGTCCCGATCCCGTTGCGGGCGGCGATGTCTGAGGCGATCTCGCGGCTCCACTGGCCGGGCTCCTCCAGGAAGCCCTCGGCGTCGACGTCGACCGGTGAGCCTGCAAGCGTCATGGTGCTCATGCTGGTGCTCCTCGATGGTTCGGTTTCACCGCGCCAACCTGGCGCGGCCGCATCTGTGCGCTGATGCCCGGCAGCGCCCGCCCGGGGACGAGCAGGTGCCAGTAGACCCACTCGAACATCAGCTTGCCGAAGTGGTTTCGCCGCGCCTCTCGCAGCAGCGGCAGCGGCCCGATCCCGGGGATGGGGAACTGCCCGGGAAGCGGTTCCTGGTCGTAGTTGAAGTCGATCAGGAGCGCCCTGCCGAATCCAGTCTCGACGAAGCAGTTCGCGTGGCCGTCGAAGGTGGCCGCGAGCGGCTTTCCGGCCAGGAACCTGCGCACGTTCGCCACGAGCGTCTCGCCTTCGAAGTGGGCCACCGAGCCGGCCTTGGAGGTGGGCAGGTTGGTCGCGTCGCCGAGCACGAAGATGTTCGCCGCGGCGGTCGCCTGCAGCGTCGCCGGGTCGGTGAGCACGAACCCGAGATCGTCGCCGAGCCCGGGCGAGCGGGCGACGAACGCAGCCCCGCCGTGGGGCGGGACGGTCACGAGCAGGTCGAAGCCGACCTCGCGCTCGTCCCAGCTCACGAGCCGGCCGCCGGCGCCGTCGATCCGGCCGGTGGCGAACTCGGTCTCGATCGCGACGCCCTTCTGCTCGAGCAGACCGGCCAGATGCGCCGACGCGGCCGGCTTCGTGAACGCGGCGTCGAGCGGGGTCACGAACCGCAGGTCGACCCGGTCGCGGATGCCGTGCTTGTGCAGGTACCAGTCGGCCAGGAAGCAGAACTCGAGCGGCGCCACCGGGCACTTGATGGGCAGGTCGACGAAGTTCACGACCAGGCGGCCGGAGCGGAACCGGCGCAGCGCGTCGCGCAGCCCGGTCGCTCCGGCGAGCGTGTAGAACGTGAACACCGAATCGCCCCAGCCGGGGCCGGTCATGCCCTCGGTCTCCTCGGGCAGGAGCTCGGCGCCGGTCGCGATCACGAGCACGTCGTAGGCCAGCTCGGTGCCGTCGCCCAGCACGACGGCCGACCGCTCGGCGTCGACGCGGTCGACGTCGGCGATGCGGAAGTCGATGCCCGGGCGCAGCTGCTCGGCGCGTGAGCGCACGATCGCCGCGGGATTGGCCAGCCCGAAGGGCACGAACAGCAGGCCGGGCTGGTAGACGTGGTCGTCGTCGCGGTCGACGACGACGATCTGCGCCGCGTCGCCGTACTCCCTGCGCAGCCGGTTGGCGACCAGACTGCCGCCGGTACCAGCACCCAGGATGACGATGCGGTGTGCCATCGCATCCCAATTCTGGAGCCCGCGGGCCTGCCGCGGCATCGGGGTCGGCCCTGCTTGGACAGCGGGGAACTACGGTCGCAGAGCCGGTGCGGCGACTGTGCGCAAGATCACACGTGGCGTGTTCCTGCTGACGCAGACACGCGGTGGGGGCGGCCCTACGCTCGTCGCATGAGGTTCTCCCCATCGACAAGGAGCACGAAGATGAGCACCGGCATCACAACTCGTATCGCCCTCGCGACCGCGGCGCTGCTCGCCGTGATGGCCCCGGCCGCCCAGGCGATGCCGTCCGGCCAGACGCAGGGCACGGTCTCCGCGGGTTCGGGCGCGTACGTCGGCACCTACCGCCCGTCCGCCCCGACCGCCCCGCCCGTCTCGCTCGTCGCCGACCGGGCAGACCGCATCGGCATCGCCACGCCGGACACGCCGTCGCTGGCCGTTCCCGACCGCGTCGACAAGATCGGCACCGACCTCGCGCGGCCGATCGTGACCCCCGTGTACGTCACGCACACGACGACCGCCGGCGGGTTCGACTGGCTCGACGCCGCGATCGGCGCCGCGGTCGCCCTCGCCCTCGCGCTGGTCGCCACGGCCGGCATGGCCGCGCGCGGACGCCGCCAGGTGCCGCTCACGTCCTGACCGATCCGCTCACGCCGCGCTCGACGCGCCGCGTCGCCTCAGGCAGAGGCGGCGCGGCGCAGCGGTACCACGTTGCCGGCCGGCGCGCCCGCCTCGGGCCACGACAGCGAGACCAGAGGCGCGGGGCCGACGGCGCCGGCGGGCGCGGGCCGGCCGAGCAGGAAGCCCTGTCCGGAGTCGGCGCCGAGGCTCGTGACCGTCTGCAGCTCGGCCGGGGTCTCGATCCCCTCGGCGCACACCACCGCGTGGGCGCTGCCGGCGAAGCCGACGAACGCGGTCACGACCGCGGCCTTGAGCGGGTCGGTGTCCACGCCGGCGATGAGCGAGCGGTGGAGCTTGATCACGTCCGGGCGCACGCGCACGAGCTGGGCGAATCCGGCGTATCCAGTGCCGACGTCGTCGACGGCGATCCGGGCGCCGCGGGCGCGCAGCTCGTGCAGCGCGAGTTCGAGGTCGGGCCCCTCGGTGACGAGCGCGTCCTCGGTCACCTCGATCGTGATCGCCGACAGGTCGTCGGGCAGGCCGATACGGTCGCGGGCGCTCAGGAGCACCTTCGGGCTGATGTTCAGGTTCACGCCCGGCACGAGCGGGCGGACGGGCGATGCGAGCGCGGCCCGCACGGCGGCCGCCTCGAGCTCGACGGCCAGGTCGTGCGCGTGGGCGAGCTCGAACCACTCCTGCGGGTTGCGCCAGTCGGCCGCCGGGAAGCGCGAGAGCGCCTCGTGGGCGAGCACCTCGCCCGTCTGCAGGTCGACGATCGGCTGGTACACCGGCATGATGGCCGCGGGGTCGTCGATGATCGCGAGCAGCTCGGCGCGCTCGGTCTCGGCGTGGCCCGGAGCGTTCTCGAGCGCCCGGCTGTAGCTGCGCGTCCCGGAGCGGGTGGGCTTGCCCGCGATCAGCGCCATGTCGGCGCGGCGCAGCAGCTCATCGGCGGTCATCCCCGGCGACGCGCTCGCGATCCCGATCGTGGCCGTGAGCTGCGCGCCGGGACACTTGCGCAGCGCGGCGTGGACGCCGTCGGCGATCCGCTCGGGGCGCTCGTTGTGGCCGGCGGCGATGATCGCGAACTCGTCGCCGCCGATCCGGTAGGGGGCTGCCTCGATGCCGGTGCACGCGGTCGTGAGCGCGGCCGCGAGCTGGCAGATGCGCTCGTCGCCCGCCTGGTGGCCGAGGCCGTCGTTGATCGCCTTCAGGCCGTCCATGTCGATCAGGAGGGCGTGCAGGCCGCTGTCGGCCGCAAGCGAGCGGCGGATGTCCTCCTGGAAGCAGCGATGGTTGCGCAGGCCCGTGAGGCTGTCGCGCAGGGCGGCGTCGCGCAGGCGGCCGATCTCGCGCCGGTGCACGTCGGCCAGGCGCCGGCGCAGGCGCAGCATCCGCACGACCGTCCACGAGATGGCCAGGCAGAGGATGCCCGTGATCACGACGACCAGGCTCGCGCGCCGGTCGGTCGTCTGCGAGCGCGTGAGGCTGGCGTTCGCCGCCTGCTGATGCACGGCCACCTCGCGGTTGGCGACGCGCAGCATCCGGCCCACCAGCGGGCGCAGGATATTCGTGTCGATCTTGTAGACGTTGGCGTTGTAGTGCGCGGCCATCGCCGTCACCCGGTCGACGACGATCGCGAGCGCCAGGCTGTCGGTGTCGAGCCTTCTCACCGCGCGCCGCTCCGCGGAGCCCGCGGGCACATGGCGGGCGGCGATGGAGTCGCTCAGCCGTGCGAGCGCGATGTCGACCGATCCCATTGCGTGGGCGAGGGCGCGGCCGGTGGGCCGTCCCGGGTATTCGACGTAGGTGAACTCGGCCAGCCCGAGTCGCTCGATCGCGTCGCGTGTGCGGTTGTACGTATAGGCGGCATCGGTGGCCGTGCGCACGTTCTGGCTGGCGTGGCTCGTCGCCGAGATCGTGAACCACGAGAGCGCCGTGAGGCCGATCATCGCCGCCACCGTCGCCACCAGGACCGCCGCCGACCAGCCCGTCTCGCGCAGGAAGTGGGGTCGCCGGGAACGATGGTGGGCTGCCGCGCCGCTGGGATCTGCGGTGGCGTGTGGGAGCAACGGGGTACCTCGTGAAGCCGCCTGTGGTCAGGCTCAGGGTGGCTCACACCCGGACGGGTGACAAGCACCCGGAAAGGGGGGATACGCCGCCGCCCTTCCTGGGTAGGAGATGGTCAATCCGTAACTTCGGCGCGCCTGGACGCCCGACTGCGGTGGTTGTCCGTGGCCTGGGTGGGGCTGCGGCTGCGAACCGTCGCAGCGCGGCGTCCTCGGTCGCGCCCATACGCTAGGCCGGTATGAACGCTCCCTGCGTCCTTGCGCTGCTCGGTTCTCGCCGCCCAGGACATCACCACAGCTACGGATTAACCATCTAGGCTCGCCCGTGTGCGCATCCCGCGCCTGCATACCGACCGCCTCGTCGTCCGCGAGCTCGTCGCCGGCGACCGCGCCGCCGTCGAGCACGTCGCGGGCGGCGACCGCGAGCGCTGGCTGCGCTGGACCGGCCTCGGCTACGAGCAGCTCGACGAGCTGCGCCAGCCGCCCTACGGCGAACGGGCCGTCGAGCTGCGCGCGTCGGGCGAGCTGATCGGCCTCGTCGGGCTCGTCCCGGCGCTCGGCCCGTTCGGCCTGCTGCCGTCGTGGCCGCAGACGGGCCGCCGGTTCCGGCCCGAGGTCGGCCTCTACTGGGCCGTCGCGCCCGAGCACCGCCGGCAGGGATTCGCCGCCGAGGCCGCCGCTGCGCTGATCGCCCGCGCGTTCGCCGATGTCGGCCTTGCCCGCGTGGTCGCGACGACCGACCACACGAACGTCGCCTCGATCGGCGTCATGCGCCGGCTGGGCATGCGCATCGAGCGCAACCCCGAGCCGGAGCCGCCCTGGTTCCAGGTGGTCGGCGTGCTCGACGCGCCGGCAGCCTGATCGCGACCTCAGGAGGGCCGGGGAGATCGTGTCCCGGTATGGCAGAATCCCGCCGATGTTGCGACCGGGAACGATCCAGTTCGTCATCCGCTTCCGCGGGGGCGACTTCGAGAGCTGGAAGGCGGCGTTCGCCGCGCACGAGCCGCAGCGCGTGAAGCACGGCGCGGTCGGCCACTGGATCGCGCGCTCGACCGAGGATCCGAACGCCTTCTTCGGCGTGGTCGAGTTCACGTCGCACGGCGGCGCGCGGGCCTACGCGGAGGATGCCGACCGGCTCGACGTGCAGCGGGCGCTGATGATGGAGGGCGGCCCGCACCAGAGGACCTGGGACGAGAGCATCGTCGAGACGATCGATCTCGTCATGTACGAGGGCTGACCGGCGGACCTGCACCATGAGGTGACCGGCGCCGGCCCGCCGGTGGTGCTCGTCCACGCGGGCATCTGCGACAGCGGCATGTGGGATCCGCAGTGGCGCTCGCTGGCCGGTACGCACCGGCTGCTGCGGCTCGACCTGCGCGGCTTCGGCCGCTCGCCGCTGCCGCCCGAGCGGTACTCGAACGCCCGCGACGTGCTGGACGTGATGGACGCCGCCGGTGTGGAGCGGGCCGCCCTCATCGGCGCCTCGCTGGGCGGCAGCGTCGTGCTCGAGGTCGCGGCGGCCGCGCCCGAGCGCGTGTCGGCGCTCGTCCTCGCGTGCTCGGGCCTGCCGGGCCACGAGTGGTCGCAGGACGTGCGCGACTACTGGGCCGCCGAGGAAGCCGCGATCGAGCGCGGCGACCTGGACGCCGCGGCCGACGCGAACGTGCGCTTCTGGATCGGCCCGGCCGACGCGGCGGTGCGCGCGCAGGTGCACGCCATGCAGCTGCGCGCGCTCGAGATCCAGGTGCCGGTCGGCGAGGCCGCTCCCGACGAGCCGCTCGTTGCCGGGCTCGGCGACCGCCTGGGCGAGATCGCGGCGCCTGCGCTCGTGGTCGTGGGCGCGCTCGACCACCCCGACATCCGGGCGATCGCCGACCGGCTCGTGGACGCGCTGCCGCACGCCACGCCCGCCGAGATCCCCGCCGCGGCCCACCTGCCGAGCCTCGAGCGGCCGGCCGCGTTCGACGCGGCCGTCGCGCCGTTCCTCGCGCTCAGCGGCGCACGGGCTTGAGCGACCGCGCGATCGCGACCATCTCGGGATCGGTCAGATCGTCGAGCAGCGTGTTCTGCACCCAGTAGGCGACGCCGCCCTGGATGAAGGCGATCGTCTGGATGTGGCTGCCGTTGAAGAAGAAGAGGTACTTGCGGCCGTCGAGGTTGCGGGTGGCGTTCGGCGTCTGCAGGAGCGGCGCATCGGTGAAGCGCGTCTCCTCGATGCCCCAGTAGGCGTCGCCGCTCGGGCTCGACATGTGGAAGACCGCATAGGTCGAGTTCCAGCCGTGCCCCGCCGCCGGGATGCCGTAGATGCGGGTCGGCGACGTCGAGGTGCCCTGGCAGCTGAGCACGCCCGGGCCGGCGGGGGTCGGCACCCACGGGCACAGGTTCGAGTCGGCCTGGGCGACCGTCGGGTACATGATCGGGAAGTGCAGGATGCTCTGCGCGTGGACGAAGTCGGCGCGGTAGGAGCTCGTGGGCGTGATCGTCGCCGGCGGGCCGGTCGGTCTCTTGACCGTCTTCTTGGGGGCCGGCACCGCGAGCTTGCCCTTGAACGCGCCGCCGAAGACGACCGCCACCTGCACACGCGCGCCGATCACGCCGGCGACCGCGGCCGGGAGCGGGGCGGTGGTGGCGTTCCCGAAGATGTGGGCGAGGTCGGTGGCTGCGGGGGCGGCGCCGGGCCGGTAGTAGGCGGTGGTGGCCGCGGCGGACGTCCCGGGCGCGTTGCCGGCGTGCGCGTGGTAGCCCCATGCCTTGAGGCCCGCGACGGCCTTGCCCGCCGCTCCGTTCACGCCGTTTCCGTTCAGCACGGCGACGCGCACGCCCGCGGGTGTCACGGCCGGACTCCAGACGTGCTTGGGGTGCTTCAGCTTCCCCGTCGGCAGCGTGGCGCCGGCGCTTGCGAGCTTCCACGGGTGCTTCCACTGGAAGAGCGCCTGGGGCAGGTCGGTCACCTGCAGCGCCGACTCGCCGTCGGGGGCGTTGTACGGCGTCCAGGCGAGGTGCACGCTCACGATGTGCGAGCGGGCCTGGTAGGCGGTGGCCGCGAACGTGAGCAGCGTCTGCGGGCTGGGCGCCTTCTTGTTCGGGCCGACGATCGTGACGCTGTTCGAGATCGCGCCGAGCATGCTGTTGATGAACGGGATGTCGGTCACGGAGATGCCGTGGAAGCGGTCGGACGCGCGCGCCTCGAACGAGCGCAGGAACGTCTGCTGGCGGGCCTGGCGGTGGAAGTCGTCGTCGGTGTGGCGGTAGCGCGAGAAGGCGAGAGCGTCGGCGCCGTTCAGCTTCTGGTAGCCCGGCTTGATGTCGATCGCCGAGAAGCCGGTGGACTGCGACATGGCGAGCGGGTTGTAGTAGTACTGGTCGACGTTCACGTAGATCCCGCCGAGCGTGTCCACCAGCCGCTGGAAGCCGGCGAAGTCGACGTTGATCAGGTAGTTCGGGCGCACGCCGGTGACGCCCTCGACGGCCTGCAGCGAGGCGTTGTCGCCGCCCTCGGAGTAGAACGAGTTGATCTTCTGGCCCGCGCTCGGAACCCACAGGTCACGCGGGATCGAGAGCAGCGACACCATGTGGTGCTTGGGATCGAGCCGGGCGAGCATGAGCGTGTCCGACAGGCCGTTCTGGCCGGTCGCCCCGTCGGCGCGATGGTCGGAGCCGATCAGGAGCGCGGTGATGGGCTGGGATGACGTCGGGATGTTCGGGGCCAGGTGGACCGACGCCTTCTTGTCGGTGCCGTGCAGCTTCGTGACCTTGTTGTAGACGGAGTTCAGATACCAGAGCTCGTAGCCGCCGGCGGCGACGACGGCCAGCACCACGATGCCGAGCACGGCGAGCGTCCACCGCGCCCAGCGCGGCAGGCGGTGACGCTTGCGCCGGCCGCCGCGACGGGGCGGCTTCGGCGGCTCGCTGCCGTAGACGACCATCTTCTGTGCGCGCCGGGGGGGATCTCCCTCGCCCGGACCTCTGGGCGGCGTCTGGGTTGCCAAGCGGCTCCTGGTTCGCAGCAGCCGGCAGCTCGCTGCGAGGTTCGCGGGGGCACGGGTCGGCGGAGTATACGCCCCTCGTCCGCTGGCAAGGTTGGAGACCGCTTAGCCTGTGCGGGACGTCACGAGCCGTCTGCTGTGGCCATATGCGCGCTCGCGAGAACTAGACTCGCGGGCGGTGGAACACGTCCCGCTCGGCCCGCTCCAGGTGTCCCGCGTCGGCCTCGGCTGCAACAACTTCGGCGGCCGGCTCGACCGCACGGGCACGCGGGCGGTGGTCGACGCGGCCATCGCCGCGGGCGTCATCTTCTTCGACACGGCCGACATCTACGGCGGCCGCGGCGGCGGCGAGGAGGCGCTCGGCGAGGTGCTGCAGGGCCGCCGCGACCAGGTCGTCCTGGCGACGAAGTTCGGCGGCGAGATGGGCGACGAGGGGCCGGCGCGCGGCGCCCCCGCCTATGTGCGGCAGGCGCTTCACCGCTCGCTCGCGCGCCTGCGCACCGACCACGTCGACCTGCTCTATTACCACTGGCCCGACGAGATCACCCCGATCGGCGAGACGGTCGCCGCGATGGCGGGGCTCGTCGCCGAGGGCACGGTGCGCGCGCTCGGCGTGTCCAACCTCACGGCCGAGCAGCTCGGCGAGGCGGCCGCGGCCGGCCCGATCGCGGCGCTGCAGAACGAGTACTCGCTGCTCGACCGCAGCCCCGAGCACGACATCCTGCCTCGCTGCCGGGAGCTCGGCATCGGCTTCGTGCCCTACTACCCGCTCGCGGCCGGGCTCCTCACGGGCAAGTACCGCCACGGGCAGCCGCCGCCGCCGGGCACACGCCTGGTGCGCGAGGGCTCGCTGGGCGACGGCACCTGGGTGACCCCCGGCGTCGAGTCCTCCGAGGCGGCGTTCGCGCTCGTCGACCGCCTGGCGGCCTTCGCCGCCGAGCGCCGCCACAGCCTGCTCGAGCTCGCGATCGCCGCGCTCGCGTCGCCGCCCGGCGTGGCGTCGGTGATCGCCGGCGCGATGACGCCCGCACAGGTGCAGGCGAACGCCCGCGCCGGCGACTGGCGGCTCGACGCTGCCGACCTGGCCGCGCTGCCTGCGCGCTAAGCCGTGGGCGAGTGGTTCGCCTTGCGCAGCCGCTCGGCCAGCGTGCGCATGATCTCGAGCGCGATCTTCGGCTCGGCCTCGAGCGTCTTCAGGAAGGCCGAGCGGCCGAGGAGCATCGCGAGCACCTCGGTCTGCGCCTCGACCGTCGCGGTGCGCGGCGTCCCGTCGAGCAGCGCCATCTCGCCGAACGCCTCGCCGGCCTTGAGCCGCACGCCGCGCTTGTTCGGCAGCTTCACGAGCGCCTCGCCGTCGAGGATGACGTAGAAGTTGTCTGCGCGGTCGCCCGCGCGGACGATCGGGCTGAAGCGCGCGTACCGGCGGGTCTTTGCGAGCGCGGCGATCTTGTTCAGGTGGCGCTTGGAGAGGCCGGCGAAGAGGGGGATCTCAGCGAGCACATCCGCCCACCCGCGGCCCATCGAATCCGGCGGCATCGAGGTCTCCTGGGTCGATTTGCGGCGAGTATTTCACGATTCGTTCATCCACGGCCGCCTCCCGCTGCGGTAGCGTTGCGCGCGGAGGCTTTTGCAGGGTGGGGGGATTCACACGCAGGCGGCTGCTCGCGGCGACCGGTGGCACGGCGGTCGGCGTCGCGGGTGCGGGCGCGATCGGCTACTCGGACGCGCTGGCCGGCCCGCGGCCGAGCACGGTGCCGTTCCACGGCCCCCACCAGGCGGGCATCACGACGCCGCCGCCCGGGCGGCTCGTGTTTGCCTCGTTCGACCTCACCCTCGCGACGGCCGCCGAGCTGCGTGACCTGCTGCGCGCCTGGTCGCAGGCAGCGGCGCTCATGACCGCCGGCCGCCCTGTCGGCAGCCCGGCCGGCCCGCCCGACGCGGCGCCCGCCGACACCGGTGAGGCGCTCGGCCTGCCGGCGTCCAACCTGACGCTGACCTTCGGGCTCGGCCCGGGCGTGTTCCAGCGGGATGGGCGCGACCGCTTCGGCCTCGCCGCCCGCCGGCCGCGGCCGCTCTCGCCGCTGCAGGCGTTCCCCGGCGACCACCTGGTTGCGGCGAGCTCGGGCGGAGACGTGTGCGTGCAGGCGTGCGCCGACGATCCCCAGGTGGCGTTCCACGCCGTGCGCGACCTGGCCCGGATCGCCCACGGCGCGGCCGTGCTGCGCTGGACGCAGTTCGGCTTCGGGCGGGCGTCGGCGACGTCGCGGGCGCAGACGACGCCGCGCAACCTGCAGGGCTTCAAGGACGGCACGAACAACCTCGAGGCGTCGGACACGGCGCAGATGCGCCGCTTCGTATGGGTCGGGCGGGACGAGCCGCAGGCATGGATGCACGGCGGCACCTACCTCGTCAGCCGCCGCATCCGCATGCTGATCGAGAAGTGGGACGACTCGGCTCTGGCCGACCAGCAGAACACGATCGGCCGGGACAAGCACTCCGGCGCGCCGCTCGGGGAGCGGGCCGAGCACGACCCGGTCGACCTGGCCGCCCGCCGGCCCGACGGCACGCTCGTGATCCCGGCCACCGCCCACATCCGTCGCAGCTCGCACGTCACGAACGCCGGCGTCCGCATCCTGCGGCGGGGCTACAACTACACCGACGGCATCGATCCGGCCACGGGCGCGCTCGACGCCGGCCTCTTCTTCATCTCCTTCCAGCGTGACCCGCACGCCCAGTTCTCCGTCCTGCAGTACCGGCTGGCGACGGGCGACGCCCTGAACGAGTACATCCGGCACACGGCGAGCGCGCTGTTTGCGATCCCGGGCGGCGCCCGCCGGGGCGGATACGTCGGCGAGGGTCTGTTCGCGCCCTGACCGTGCCGGCCGGTAGGGTCCTCCCGCATGAGCTTCGACGTCTCCGCTGACGCCTACGACCGCTTCATGGGCCGCTACTCGGTCACGCTGTCGGCGCAGCTCGCCGATCTCGCCGGCGTGGCCGCCGGGCAGCGCGCGCTCGACGTCGGCTGCGGGTCGGGCATGCTCACGGCTGAGCTCGTGGCGCGGCTGGGTGCGCCTGACGTGGCGGCGATCGACCCGTCCGAGAAGTTCGTCGAGGCGATGCGCGGGCGACATCCCGGCGTCGACGTCCGCCGGGGGGTGGCCGAGGAGCTGCCGTTCGCAGACGGCACGTTCGACGCCGCGCTGGCCCAGCTCGTCATGCACTTCATGACCGATCCGGTGGCCGGCGTGCGCGACATGGCGCGCGTCACGCGCACGGGCGGGGCGGTGGCGGTCTCGGTGTGGGATCTCGCCGGCGGCCGGGCGCCGTTCAGCCCGTTCTGGCGCGGAGCGCTTGCGCTCGATCCCGGGGCGCGCAGCGAGCTCAACCCGCCCAGCGCGGGTGACGGCCGCCCGGGCCTGGTGCTCACCGCGGCGGGACTCCACGATGTGACCGAGGTGGAGCACACGGCCCACTTCGAGCACCCGACGTTCGACGACTGGTGGCAGCCGTTCTCGCTGGGAGTCGGCCCGGCGGGCGTGTACCTGACGGGCCTCGACGCCGGCCGGCGGGAGCAGATCCGCGACCGCTGCCGCGCCGATCTCGGCGATGGGCCGTTCACGCTCCCGACGGTCACGTTCGCGGCCCGGGGCGTCGTCCCGTAGCTAAAAGGTCCAGGTGAGCGTCACGCAGGGCTCGGGCGGCTCGGCGCCGGCGGCCCGGTAGGTCGCAAGCGCCGCGCGGTTGGCGGGGTCGGTCGCGACCCACATGCCGTAGCAGCCGCGCAGCCGCGCGAGCGCGGCCAGCGCGTTGACCAGTGCGCGCCCGGCGCCCTGGCGGCGGTGGGCGGGATGCACCGCGAGCTCGTACAGGAACATCTCGCTGCCCTTGTCGGGGTGGGTCGTCTCGACGCCGGTGACGAACCCGACGGGGCGAGCGCCGGCGAGCGCGACCAGCAGGTGGTGGCCGTCGCGCTCCAGGAACCGGGCCGTCCACTCCGCGGTCGGCGGCGCGTCGAAGAGGTCGGCGCCCGCATGCACGACGGCGGCGTCGCCCGGACCGAGGCGGACGACGGTGACCGGAGCGGCGGTGCTCATCCCGCGATGACGGCCCGGTAGGCGTCCGGGTCGGTCGCGCCCTCGGTGGCGATCAGGAGCACGCGGCTGCAGGCGCCGAGGCCGGTCGCAGCGCGCAGCTCCGCGCACGCCTCCTCGGCGGCGAGCGCGCGCAGCGCCGCGAGCGTGGCCGCGCCACAGTCGCCGATCGCAAGGCCGCGGCCGGCGAGCGCGCGCATCGCCGCATGCACCTCGGCATCGCCGACCGTCACCGTGCCGGCGATCCCGGCGCGCAGCGACGGCCACCCGGTCTCGGAGATCTCGGCGCAGTCGAGGCCCGCCATCGACGTGCCGGGGTTCTCCACGGCCGTCAGGCGGCCGGCGGCGAGCGAGGCGGTCAGGCAGGCGGCGGTCTGCGGCTCGACGCCGACGACGGCGATACCGGCGTGCGCGCCGTACCGGGCCGCGGCGGCCGCGAGCGCCCCGGCGCCGACCGGGACGAGCATCACGTCGAACCGTCCCTGCTCCGCGGTCTCGGCGAAGAGCGTTTGGTAGCCGTCGATCACCCACCGGGCCGAGTCGGCAGCGCCGACGTCGGCGAGCGTGACCGTGCCCGGCTCGGCCCCCGCCGCGGTCGCCTCGGCGACGGCGCCCTCGTAGGCGCCGGCCGTGACGATCACCTCGGCGCCCTCGGCCACGATTGCCTCGCGCCGCGCCTGTGCCGAGCGCGCCGGGAGGTAGATGCGGCACTGCAGGCCGCGCTGCGCGGCGACATGGGCGACCGCGCGGCCGTGGTTGCCGGCGCTTGCGGTCACCAGGCGGCGGACGTCCGGCCGTGCGCGCAGCGTGCGCTCGACCGCCCACGAGGCGCCCAGCACCTTGAAGGCGGGCAGCCCGAGCCGGTCGGACTCGTCCTTGAGGGCGACCGCCGCGAGGCCGAGCTCGCCCGCCACGTCGGCCAGGTCGTGCAGGGGCGTCGCCTGGTACTCCGGCAGGCTCGTGTGGAACGCGACCGCCTCGGTGCGGGGCGCGGGCACGGCCGCCGTGTCGAGCGAGGGGTTGACGACGGCGCGCATCGCGCCCGATTGTCGCATCAGCGGCCGCCCAGGGTGAACAGGGCCACCCAGTCCCACACGTCGAGCTCGTGCGGGCGGGCGTCGAGCCGCAGGCCGCGGTCGCGCGCGAACCGCTTCCACGTGAGCGGTGCAACCGGCGTCGTACGCCGCACCGGGCGGGCGTCACGGGTGAACGCGCGCTCGAGCAACGCGCGGTAGGCGGCCGCGTCGGCGGCGGCGAGCAGCGCCCGTGGGCGCCGCCGGACCGTGAGCAGCGCGGCGTCAACCGCCGGCTTCGGGTCGAAGCAGGCGGCGGGCAGGTGACGCTCGGCACCCAGCCGCCACCACGGCAGCCAGCGCAGGGCGAGGAGCGTGGACGGCCGGCTCGACGTGCGCTTGCGCGCGAAGCCGTCCTGCACGATCAGGTCGGCCCGTTGCAGCGGGGAGCGGGGATCGTCGAGCAGCCGGCGCAGGATCGGCGTCGTGATCGCAAACGGGATGTTGCCGAGCACGCGGTGCGGCTCGAGCGGCGCAGGCAGCGTGAGGACGTCGGCCTCGATCACGGTGAGCGGGCCACGCCCGTAGCGGCGCCGCAGCGACGCTGCGAGCCCCGGGTCGAGCTCCACGGCGACCACGCGCGCGCCGGTGCGCGCGAGCGGCGCCGTCAGCCGGCCGAAGCCCGCCCCGATCTCGACGACGAGATCGTCCGGGCCGACGCCGGCCGTCGCCACGATCTCTGCGGCCAGCCGTGCGCTACGCAGGAAGTGCCGGCCGGAGCCCGGCCGGGCCTGTGCACCGCGCCCTCGCGCGGCCACGGAACGCCACCATGAAGGAACCCATCGGCGCGAGTCTAGTACTCGCCCTCGGCCACCGCGCGGCGATCCATGGCCTCGTCGCCCTCGGCGGGCGCCCCCATCTCGGCCCGCAGCACCGTGGCGCCGATCACCGCGGCGGCGAGCGTGAACGCCGCGCCGACCAGGAAGGCGAGGTGGTAGCCGCCGTTCAGCGCGACCAGCGAGCTCTCGCCCGCTGCGCGCAGGCTCTCGGTGTGCCGGGCCGCAAGGGTGGCGAGCACCGCGAGGCCGAGCGCGCCGCCCATCATGAACGCGGTGTTAACGACGCCCGAGGCCAGGCCGGCCTCGGCGGGCTCGACGTCGTTCATCGCCGCGAGCAGGAGCGGGTTGAACGACATGCCGCCGCCGAAGCCGAGCAGGATCATACTCGGCAGCACATCGACGACGTAGCTCCCGCCGACGGGCGCGCGGGCGAACAGCACGAGCCCGATCGCGGCGAGCGAGAGACCGATCGAGAGCGGCAGCCGGATGCCGAAGCGCATGACGAGCTTGGCCGAGAGCCCGAGCGAGAACGCGCCCATGATCAGGTTCGTGGGCAGGAACGCCAGGCCGACACGCAGCGGGCTGTAGCCGAGCACGACCTGCAGGTAGAGGGCCGAGAGGAAGAACCAGGCGAACATGCCGGCCGCCCACAGGACGCAGATGACGTTCGCGGTCGTGAGGTTGCGCAGGCGGAACAGGCCGAGCGGCACGAGCGGGGACGCCACCTTGGCCTCGATCCCGAGGAACACGAGCAGCAGCACCACCGAGGCGCCGAGCAGGCCGAGCGTCTGCGCCGACGACCAGCCCGCCTGGTTGCCGTTCACGATCGCGTAGACCGCGCACATGAGCGCCGCGGTGACGGTGACCGCCCCGGCGACGTCGAGCCGCACGCCGGGCTGGCCGCGGCCGGACGGCAGCAGCACGAAGCAGAACGCGAACACCGCGATGCCGACGGGCAGGTTGACGATGAAGATCCAGTGCCAGTCGAGCACGTCGGTGAGCACGCCGCCCAGGAGCACGCCGACGGTGCCGCCGCCCGCGGCGACGAAGCCGAACACGCCCATCGCCTTCGCCCGCTCGCCCGGTTCGGTGAACATGGTCATGATCAGCGAGAGCGAGACCGCCGAGACGATCGCCCCGCCGAGGCCCTGCACCGCCCGCGCGCCGATCAGCATGTGCTGGGTGTTGGCCAGGCCGCACGCGAGCGACGCGACGGTGAAGAGCGCGATCCCGATCAGGAACAGCCGCCGGTGCCCGAACAGGTCGCCGAGGCGGCCGCCGAGCAGCAGGAAGCCGCCGAACGTGAGCAGGTAGGCGTTCACGACCCAGGCCAGGGACGTCTCGGAGAAGCCCAGGCTCTGCCGGATCGACGGCAGCGCCACGTTCACGATCGTCGTGTCGAGCACGATCATGAGGCTGCCTCCGCACAGCAGGATCAGCGCCAGCCAGCGCCTGCGGGAATCACTTCGGTCCATCGTCATTCGGTGTTGCTCCCTGGTTCGCGAGTGTCCCCTGAAGACCCGCTGGGGCCTCGGAACTCATCGCTTCCACGGTAGCGTGGATCGGCGGCGGCCGGTCAGGGTGGGGGCGGCTCGGGCCCGGGTGCCGCCGGCGCCTGGTCCGGAGCGGGGGTGGCGTCCGCCGCGGCGACGGTCGGAGATTCCGGCTCCGGAGCGGGGGGAGGCGGAGGCGGAGGCGGTGGCGGCGGCGGAGGCGGTGGCGGGGCCGCCTGCACCGGAGCGTCGTCGAAGACGCCCGTACCCTCGACGTTCACGTGCGGCAGGATCCGGTCGAGCCACCCGGGCAGCCACCAGCTGCGCTCACCGAGGAGCTCCATCACCGACGGCACGAGCAGGCAGCGCACGACGGTCGCATCGAGGGCGATCGCGACCGCAAGGCCGATGCCGAACTCCTTCACGACCGGGTCGCCGTTCAGGAGAAAGCTCGAGAACACGAACACCATCACGAGCGCGGCCGACGTGATCACCCGGCCGGTGGAGGCCAGGCCCTCGACGACGGCCCCGCCGGCGTCGCCGGACGCGTGGTAGCGCTCCTGGATCTGGCTCACCAGGAACACCTCGTAGTCCATCGAGAGGCCGAACAGGATCGCGAACATCAAGAGCGGCGCGAAGCTCACGATCGGGATCGCGTGCGGCAGGCCGACGAGGCCGATGCCGTGGCCCTCCTGGAACACGAGCGTGACGACGCCGTACGCCGCGCCGACCGAGAGCAGGTTCATGACCGCAGCCTTGATCGGGATCACCACCGACCGGAAGGCGATCATGAGCACGATGAAGCTCAGGAGGACCACGATCGCGATCATCAGCGGGAGCTTGGCCCCGATCTTCTCGGCCAGGTCGATGTAGCCGGCGGTCTGGCCGCCGACGTAGGCGGTCAGGTCGGTGCCCGCGAGCGCCTTCGGGATGACCGAGTCGCGCAGGTTGTTGACGAGATCCTCGGTCTGCGACGCCGACGGCGAGGTGGTCGCGATCGCGCTGAACACGGCTCCGGTACCGGTCGGGTCGACCGTCGCGGGCGCGACCGACTGCACGCCGGGCGTCTTTGCGATCGCGTTCTGCAGCGCGGTCAGGCGGGGGTCGCTCGTCGGGTCGCCGCCGGCCTGGGCGGGCTTCGCCGGCGTGCCGAACTTGACGGCGATCAGGAGCGGCCCGTTCGAGCCGGCGCCGAAGCCCTGGGCGATCGCGTCGTACGCCTGCCGCGAGGTGGTCGACTTCGGCAGCACGCTCTGGTCGGACTGGCCGAGCTGCAGGTGGACGAGCGGGAAGGCGAGCACGAGCAGCAGGACCGTGCTCGCGATCATGTAGGGCCACGGCCGGCCGCAGACTGCGCGCGCCATCCGCGCCCAGCCGTGCGGCTGCTGGTCGTCGGGGTGGGTGCGGCCGATCTGGACGCGCAGCGAGTCGATGTGGCGCCCGAGCACGCCGAGCAGCGCCGGCAGCAGCGTGATCGCCGCGAGCACCGACACGGCGACGGCGATCGCCGCCGTGTAGCCGAGCGTGGACACAAGTGGGATGCCGGCGACGACCAGCGAGCACAGCGCGATCACGACGGTCACGCCGGCGAACACCACCGCGCCGCCGGACGTCGCCGTCGCCCGGGCGATCGACTCGTTCATCTCGACGCCGTGGGCCAGGTGCAGCTTGTGCTTGGTGACGATGAAGAGCGCGTAGTCGATGCCGACGCCGAGGCCGATCATCGTCGCGAGGGTGGGGGCAACGGTCGGGACAGCGGTGACGTGCCCGATCGCGGTGATCAGGCCGAGCGTCGTCAGCAGGCCGAGGACCGCGGTGATGATCGGAAGCGCCATCGCCGTCACGGTGCCGAACGCCAGCACGAGGATGATCACGGCCGCGAGCAGGCCGACCGCCTCGCTGCTCTCGGTGGACGGCCGCGAGAGCTTCTGGCCGACGTAGCCGCCGACGGCGGGCGAGAGGCCGGCCTTCGCGGCGGGGGCGGCGGCGTCCAGGATCGCCTGTGCCTGCTCGGTCGAGGTGTCGCTCGAGCCGATGTTGAGCGTGACCGAGATGTACCCGGCCTTCTTGTCCTTGCTGAGCAGCGCCGAGGCGCCGGGGTCGAGCGGGCTGACGACGCGGGTGACGTGGGGCAGCGCCTTCAGGTTCGCGACGGTGGCGTTGATCGCGCTCGTGCTGGCCGCGTCGCCCAGGGTGCCGTTGGGGTCGAGGAGCGTCACCGGGATGCTGCCATACGCCTGCTGGGGCAGCTTCTGCTGCAGCAGGTCGGTCGCCTGGGTCGACCCGGTGCCCGGCAGCGTCAGGTTGTCGTTCCACTGCTGCCCGAGCGAGGCGGCCCACGGGTGCATCCCGATCGCGACGACGAGCCAGACGGCGATGACGATGAAGCGGTGGCGCACGCACGCTTGGCCCACCCGGTAAAGCGCCCGAGTCAACGGCTGACCCTCACGGCGCGCGAGCATACCAGGCAGACCCCGTCGCACCGTGGTCGCGGCTCCGGTATCTCACCCTCTACGTGAGGGTTAGTGATGGGCGGGAGCGGCCTGCTCCCGCCCATCACCGACGGGTCAGGCCGGCGCCTGCGACTTCACGTACGCGATGTAGCCGCGCACGTCCGCGGCGGGCTCGGTGTAGGCGTCACCGAGGGTGTCCGCCATCCGCTCCATGAACTCCTTCGCCCACTCGGGCAGGTCGTACTCGATCGCGGCGAGGAACTCGAGCGTCGCCGCGAGGCGGATGTCCGCCGTCGAGGGATGGTCGCCGCCGATGAACTGCTTGCCGTCGAGGAAGAACGAGCGGTAGACGTCGAGCGGCTCGGCGAGCGCCTCCTCGGCGGCCTTCTGCGCCGCCGCCTTGGCGTCGTCGCCGGCGTCCGAGGAGCCCACCTCGCCCGGGTACTGGGGGAAGTTCAGGGTGGGGTAGGTGGCGCGGGCGACGAGCGGGTAGAGCGTGCCGATCAGATAGAAGTTCGCGCTGTCGATCATCGCCCGCTTGCCCGGGTCGCTCGGATAGAACTGCTCCAGCCCGTTCACGTTCGAGAGGTAGGCCATGATCGCGCAGCTCTCCCAGAGAGTCGCCCGGGGCAGCCCGGTCTCCTCGATCATCGGCGTCAGGTGGGCGGGGTTCATGGCCAGGAACTCCGGCGTCGTGGTGTTGCCCCACGCGTCGATCTCCTCGAAGTCGAGCCCCGCCGCGCGGACGAAGATCCGCACCGTCAGGTTGTTCACGCTCGGCTTGAGCACGTGCAGCTTCATTGCCGTCATCGCATTCCTCCTAGTACGGGTTCTTCGGTGACCGGTCTTCCGAGAGCGACGGCCGCGACCGCTCGACGAGCACCTGGATGGCGTCGGCCAGGTGCACCTCGGCGATGTTGTAGTCGCCGCGCTCCGTGCGCAGCCTGTGCGCCTCGAGCAGGACGTCGGAGTGGGTGTAGCCGAACGGCGGCTCGAACCGGTAGGACGCGAGCTCGATCAGGAGGCCGAGGGGGTCGTCGAAGTAGATCGAGTCCATGAACCCGCGGTCCTTCACCCCGCTGTGGCGGATGCCGCGCTCGTCGAGCCGCTCGACCGTCTGGCGGAACGTGGCCTGCGAGAGCGAGAACGCGACGTGGTGCACGCAGCCCGGGTCGGTGGGCGTGCGCGTCGGGTCGGGCGTGCGCTCCTCGTTCGTGAAGACCGTGATCAGGCGGCCGTCGCCGGGATCGAAGTAGAGGTGGCTCTCGGCCTTGTTGTCGAGGTTCGGCTGCTCGAACACGAACGGCATGCCGAGCACCCCCTCCCAGAACCCGATCGACGTCTGCCGGTCGGCGCCGACGATGGTGATGTGGTGAACGCCCTGGCTCTGGATCTTCCTCATAGTTGCGCCTGCAAAGGCTACTCCACGACGGCCGCTTCCGGGGGATCCTCACGCGCTGTTCGCCGCGATCAGCTCGAGCAGCCGCTCGCGTGTCGGTGCCGCCGCGCTCGTCGGCTGCGGCCGCCGCGTCGCGGCGAGCGCCCGTGCCCGGTCGATCACGGCGGTGTTTCGCAGCAGCGCGTCGGCGGGGTCGAGCTGGTTCTCCCAGCGCGTGACCGCCCGGTAGACGTCGGGATCCTCGTCCGCCGCCGGCACGACCGTGCTCTGCAGGAGCCCGATGCCGTGCTCGGGGTCGTCCCATTCCGGCTCGCCGCGGTAGCGGCGGGCGGTGGCGCGGTCGCGCGCCAGCGAGAGTGCGTGGCGGCCGCCGATCTCGCCGCCGAGGCGCTGCTCGAAGGCGAGCGCCTGCGCCTCGGGGTCGCCGCGGTGCTCGGCCAGCACGTCGGCGAGCGCGGCCGCGCCGGCGAGCGCGACGCCCGACCCCCACGCGTACAGCGAGTCGAGCTGGCAGCGGGCGTCGCCGATCACGTGCAGCCCGAGCGCCACCGGCCGGCCGTCAGCGACGAAGTGGCGCAGGACGTTGCGCTCCTGGCCCATCGCCGCGACCGGCCCGATCGGCGTCGCCCGGCCGGGGTCGAGCCAGTCCTCGATCTCCGGCAGGAGCCGCGCGGCGGCCATGTGGACGGCCTCGTGCCGCAGGCCGCGCAGCGCGTGATCCGACGCCTGCGGTGTGAGCTCGACGCAGAACGTCGCGCTGTCGGCGCCGAACACCTCGTAGCTCATGAAGCCCGCATCGCCCTCGACCCTCAGGCGCGTCGAGACGCGATGGTCCTCGCCGGACCGCGGGGTGATGCGAAAGAAGCGCGTGAACGTCACAAACCCGCAACCCTCGGCAAGCTCCTCGGGCGCCCGCGCGCCGATCGCGCCCAGCCAGCGCGGCACGGGCGCCGTGCGACCGCCCGCGACCACGACCGTATCCGCCTGGATGGTGCCGCCGCCGCGCGCGTGCACGCCCACGACCCGCGGCACGCCCGGCATCGGCGACGAGGTGGCGGCGAGGCCGGTGACGTCGCAGCCGGTGCGGATCCGCACCGTCGGCTCGGCTGCCACCGCCTGGCGCAGGATGCCCTCGAGCACGGCCCGGCGGCACATGATCGCCTGCAGCTCGGCGTCCTCGGGGCGGCGCTCGGCGCCGGGCATGTCCCGGGCGTAGTCCACGAGCGGCGCTCCGGCCGCGTGCACCCGCTCGAGCACGTCGGGCGCACGCGCGGCGAGGAGCGCCCGGAAGCCCGGCAGGAACGTGTGGCCGAGCGGCGCCTGGGGGATGCCCGGCCGGCTCCAGGCGGACCACATCTCCTCGGTCGTCGCGGGCACGGCCGCGGCGTCGCGCTCGCAGACGACCACATCGCGCCCCTCGCGTCCGAGCAGGAGCGCGGTGGCGAGTCCGCCGATGCCTGCGCCGACGATCACGATCTCGGGCATGTGGCCAATCTAGCCGGTACCATCGCCACACCTGCAACGAGTCCGGGAGGGATCACATGATCGGCGTCTTCGTCAGCTTCCGCTCCGACAGCGGCCTCGACCGGGAGGCGGTCATGGCCATCGCCGAGAAGGCCGCGCCGCAGTTCGAGGGCATGCCCGGCCTGCGCTCCAAGGTGTTCACCTGGGACGGCGAGTCGCGATCGGCGACGAATTTCTACGTGTGGGACTCCGAGGAGGCCGCGCGCGGCTTCTTCTCGCCGGAGCTGGCGCAGCGGGTGACGGGGCTCTACGGCGTCGCGCCCGAGGTCCGCTTCGTCGAGATCGGCGCGATCGTCGACAACCACACGGTGGCCGCCACGGCCTGATTAGAACTCGACGTACGCGCCGACCTCGAACACACGGTCGGGCGGGATGTGGAAGTAGCGCGCCGGCGGGATCGAGTTCTGGTGCAGGAGCACGAACAGGCGCTTGCGCCAGCGGGCCATGCGCGCCTCGCCCGACGGCAGGATCGAGACGTGGTCGACGAAGTACGAGGTGCGGTCGAGGTCGATCGCGAGCCCGCGGCGCTGGGCGATGCGCAGGGCGCTGACGACGTCGGGCTCGTCCTGGTAGCCGTAGCGCACCGTCACCGCGGCGAAGCCGAGCCGCAGTGTCTCGATCGAGACGCGGTCGCTGTCGACGACGTGCGGCACCCCGACCGTTTGCAGCTTCACCAGCACCACGTGCTCGTGCACGATGCCGTTGTGCTCGGCGTTGTTGAGCAACGCCGGCGGCACGGTCTCGAGCGAGCTCGTCAGGAAGACGGCCGTGCCCGGCACGCGGTTGGGCGGGTCGTCGATCATGCGGTTGATGTAGCGGCGCAGCGGCACGCGCCCCTCGCGCATCGACTTGGCCAGGATCTTGCGGCCGCGCCGCCAGGTCGTGAGGATCGTGAAGAACGCTGCGCCGACGACGAGCGGGAACCAGCCGCCGGACAGGAGCTTGGTCAGGTTGGCGGCGAAGAACGTGAGCTCGATCGTCATGAAGACCGTCGCGGCCGGGATGACGACCTTGAGCGGCTTGCGCCACAGGGTGCGGAACACCACCGCGGCCAGGAACGTGTTGGTCGCGAAGATCGCGCTGAGCGCGATGCCGTACGCGTTCGCGAGGCCGGTCGGCGAGCGGAACGTCAGCACGAGGACGATCACGGCCGTGAGCAGGAACCAGTTCACGACCGGGATGTAGATCTGGCCGATGATGCGCTTGGAGGTGTGCTTGATGGTCATCTGCGGCAGGAACCCGAGCTGGATCACCTGCTGGGTGACCGAGAACGCGCCCGAGATCACCGCCTGCGACGCGATCACCGTCGCCATGGTCGCGAGCACGACCATCGCCTTCTGGCCGGTCTGACCGCCGGGAACGAGCAGGAAGAACGGGTTTACGATCGTCTTCGGCTGGGCGAGGATCAGGGCGCCCTGGCCCATGTAGTTCAGGAGCAGCGCGGGGAGGGCGAGGAAGAGCCAGGCGCGTGTGATCGCCCTCCGGCCGAAGTGGCCCATATCCGCGTAGATCGCCTCGGCGCCGGTGACCGCCAGGAAGACCGACCCGAGGGCGAAGAATCCCATCTTCGGGTCGTCTGCGAGGAAGGACGCGGCGTAGGTCGGCGACGCGGCACGCAGGATGCCTGGATGGGCGGCGACCTCTCTGATTCCGAGTGCCCCGAGCACCAAGAACCAGATGACCATGATCGGGCCGAACAGGCCGCCCACCGCTCCCGTTCCGAAGCGCTGCAAGGCGAAGAGCGTGATCAGGATAACGAGTGAGAACGGGATGATCTGGGCCGCCAGCGCCGGCGAGGCGACCTTGAGCCCGGACACGGCCGAGACGACCGAGATCGCCGGTGTCAGCATCCCGTCGCCGTAGAAGAGCGACGCTCCCAGCACGCCCACCATGACGAGCGCGGTCTTGCGCCGCGTCTTGATGGTGCGCTCGATCAGCGCGACGAGCGCCATGATGCCGCCCTCGCCGTGGTTGTCGACGCGCAGGATCAGCAGCACGTACTTGAGCGTGACCACGACCATGAGCGACCAGAAGATGAGCGACAGGGCGCCGTAGACCCGCAGCGGTGAGGGCACCATCGGGTGGTCGCCCGTGAAGATCAGCTGCACCGTGTAGAGCGGGCTCGTGCCGATGTCTCCGTAGACGACGCCGAGCGCGCCCAGCGAGAGCGCGAGGCTGCCCCAGCGCGTCGCGCTGTGGGCGCCGTGGTGCTCGGCGGCGGGCGCGGGCGCCGCCGGTGTGACCGCGGCGGGGAGGCTGATTGTGCCCTGCTCGCTCATCGTCTACTCCACCACCGTTCGCGGCGTGGCCGCCGGCGCCGGGGCCCTGCGCTTGCGCAGCCCGGTGCCGGTCATGAACGCCAGGTCGGCCGCGACGCCGTGGGCGGCGCGGCGCACGCTCCAACCGGCGCGGCCGACGACGATCAGCGTCTCGGCAGGCCCGGTGGCGTGCAGCAGCGCGGGCACGGTGCGGCACGGCACGATCGCGGCGCGGCCGCGCATCCCGCGCGCGTCGAGCGCTGCCCGCGCCGCATCTCGCAGGGCGGCCAGCCGCGCAGCCAGCCGCGGCGGGCAGGCGCCGATCGGGAGCGTGGGCGGCAGCACCGCGGGGATGATGACCTCGACGCGCACGGGCCGTCCGCCCGCCCGCCGGTCGGCCTCCGCCACAGCGGCGTCGATCAGCTCCGGGGAGACGTGCGAGTCCGCCGGGACGACGATCACGGCGCGGCGCCTCATGCCGGCGCCCCCGCGGGCTGGATGATCATGACCCGCTGCGTGGCCTCGGCGACGATCCGGCGCACGACCAGGTCGTAGGCGATCCGGCGGAACCGGCTGTGGTGCAGCCCTGCCGCGCCGAGCAGGATCACCTGCGAGTTGCGGCGGGCGGCCTCGGCCAGGATCGACTCGGCGGGGTCGCGGGTGCGCAGATGGGTCGTGTGGACGCGGATGCCGTAGGCCTCGCCGATCGTGCGCGCACGGGCCGCCATCGCCTCGACGCGGCGCTCGAGTCCGTCGAGCTCGGTGTCGAGCTCCTCGCCGAGCGGGATCTCGGTGAACGCCAGCAGCACGACGGACGCGCGCCGCTCGGCGGCCAGGCTGGCGGCGACCTCGACGGCGTCGGCGGGGATGTCGGCCTGATCGGTGTTCACCGGGATCAGCATGGTCCGGTAGGCGACGGCGATCCCCGGGCCGGTGTGCTCGGAGACCTCGCGCTGGGTCAGCTCGCCCAGCCCCAGCCCGAGCCGGCGCCGGTAGACGGCGTAGCCGGCGACACCCACCAGCATCCACACGAGGCCGGCATCGCGCGCGTCGGCCCGCAGGACGAAGACGGCGAGCCACGCCACGGCGGTGCAGGCGGCGCCCAGGATCGCGAGCACGGGCACCTGGCGGCCGTCGGCCGGGATGTTCCCGCGCACCTGGAAGGGGCGGTAGCGGGACGGGTCGCGCCAGCGCATGACGACGATCGACACCTGCACGCTCGTGAACGCGATCGCCGCTCCGAACACGTAGGTGCCGGCGAGCGTGGACGCCCCGGCTGCCAGGCCGGCCTGTGCGACCACGGCGGCGATTGCCGCGATCGCGCCGAGCGCGATGCCGACGTGCAGGGTCTCGAATTCGGGGTGCACGGCCGCGACCCGGGCCGGGAGCTGGTGGTGCTCCGACAGCCAGTGGCACAGGCGGGCGAGGCTCGTGATCGCCCCGTATGCCGTGACGAGGAGCATGACCGCGACGAGGGGCCCGACGAGATAGCGCAGGCCCGACGAGAGCACGTGCAGCGGCAGGTGGGCGGCGATCCCGAGCACGGGCGCGCCCTGGTATCCGTGCGGCCAGCCCTGCGCGAGCTGCGTCGTGTAGGCGCCGGAGGCGGTGCGAGTGACGGGCATCGCCATGATTGCGATCAGGGCGAGCGCCGCGGCGAGCGCCACCACCGACCAGAGCAGCGCTCCGACGACGCGGGGGACGTCGTGGTCGGGATCGCGCGCCTCCTCCACGAGCCCCGCGGTGGTCTCGATGCCGGTGTAGGCCACCATCGCCACCGCCACGCCCAGGATCAGCTGCGATACCGACGGCGCCGTGCCCAGGTGCACGTCGTTTGCGACCACGTCGGGGCGGAAGATGAGGGTCGCGCCGAGCACGACCAGCAGGAGCTGGGTGCCGACGTCGACGACGCCCAGGAACGTGCCCAGGCTGACCGCGCGGTCGAGGCCTCGGATCGCGATCGCGGCGACGAGGGCGGTTGCGGCGACGGCGCCGGCGACGTCCCAGGGGCCGGTCGCAAGCGGCGCCCACAGAACGCTCAGGTAGTGCGTGGCGAACAGGCTGCAGAGGGCGGTGAGGACGATCAGTGCCAGGCAGGCGGCCCAGGCGGTGACGAAGCTCACGAGCTCGTTCGAGGCGTAGCGTGCGAACGCCGCCGCGCCGCCCGCCTCGGGGAACATCGCGACGCCCTCGGTGTAGCACGCCGCCACGATCGCGAACAGGAGCCCGGCGGCGAGCACCGCGGCCGGCGTCAGGCCGGCGGCGTGGATCGCGACCAGGCCGAGCGCCAGGTAGACGGCCGATCCCATCCGCGGGTACGCCGCGGCGTAGAGGCCCGCCCGTCCGCGGGCGACCCGGCGGGCGCTTGCCCGTCTGCGTACGACGGGTGAGCGCAAGCCTGCCCCGAGGACACCTGATCCTGATCCGATACCCATACTCACAAGGTTGCACGGCGGGCGTCACGGCCGAATCACGATTCGGCCTGATCGCATCCCAATGTCGACACGGTGGGGTCACGATTTCGTCACGGTCCGGGTCGGGCCGGGCGCGCACGGGCAGCGTGTACGCTGCGCGCCTCGACGCGGGAGAGGGCCGAGCGTGTACATCCTGATCGCCGGCGGCGGCAAGGTCGGCGCAAACCTGGCTTCCACCCTGCAGCTGCACGGGCACGAGGTCACCCTGCTCGAGGCCGATCGGCGTCGCTACGAGCGGCTCGAGCAGCGCTTCGGGACCACCGTCCGCCACGGCGACACCACCGAGGTCACCGTGCTCGAGTCGGCGGGCGTCGAGCGCTGCGACCTGATGATCGCCGTCACCGGGGACGACGAGACCAACGTGGTCGCCTGCCAGCTCGCGCGGGACAAGTACGGCACGCCGAAGGTGATCGCCCGGGTGAACGATCCGCGCAACCAGCCGCACTTCGCGATGCTCGGCATCGATCGGACCGTGTCGGCGACGAGCACGATCCTCACGCTGAGCGAGCACGAGCTGCCCCAGCACGACCTCCTGACCATGCTCGACCTGCGCCATCAGGACCTCGCGATCGTCGAGCTCGTGATCCCCGCCGGCTCCCGCGCCGAGGGCCGGCGCGTGAGCGAGCTCGACCTGCCCGAGCGCGCCCGGCTGATCTCGATCACCCACGACGGCACCTACGTCATCGCCGCGGGCGACTCCCGCCTGCACGCCGGCGACCGGATCATGGCCATCCTGGCCCCCGCGCTGCGCGAGGCGCTCGAGCGCGCCGTCGGCACCTGATTGTCTGCCCGCGCCCTCGCACGTACCCTTGAGGTGGAGAGCAGACAGCGACGTGGGTGGAGGCAGCGTGGTGCGAATGCGGATTGGTGCGTCGATCGTGGCGGTGCTGGCGACCCTCGTGGTGGCCGTGGGAGCCGAGGCGGCGGTGCCGCCGGGCTCGATCCCGGTGGGCGCGTCGTGGCAGACGAACGGCCGCGTCGAGACCGTGGTCGTGAGCGGCTCCACGGCGTACCTGGGCGGTGACTTCACCTCGGTGCGGCCCTCGGGCGACGCGGCCGGGACGGGCGAGGTCGTGCGCAACCACGCGGCGGCGATCAACGTCGAGACCGGCGCCCTGCTGCCCTGGAACCCGAACACGAACAACGTTGTGCAGGCGATCGCGGTGAGCGGGCAGACCGTGTACCTGGGCGGAACGTTCGGCACGGTGGGCGGCAAGACCCACGCTCGCGCCGCCGCCGTCGACGCCACCACCGGTGCCCCCATCCAGACCTTCAAGGCCAAGACCAACGGCGAGGTCATGTCGCTCGCCGTCGGCCCGTCCGGCCTCTACATGGGCGGCAACTTCACCACCGCCGACAACGTCGCCCACGGCTACCTGGCCGAGGTCGACCGCACCACCGGCGCGATCGTGCCCGGCTGGACGGCGAGCGCCGACAAGAAGGTGAACATGATCGCGCTCGCAGCCGACGGCTCGCGCCTGTTCGTCGGCGGCACCTTCCTGAACCTCGACGGCGCCGCCGGCCGCTACATCGGCGCGGTCAACCTGACGACCGGCGCGACGCTGCCGTGGGCGTCGCATCCGTCGTACGCGATCATCGCGCTCGCCGTCGACGCAAACGGCGTCTACGCCGCCGGCGCCGGCGCGGGCGGCACGATGGTGGGCTTCAACCCGGCGACCGGCGCGCAGCTCTGGGTCGGTGCCCTCGACGGCAACGACCAGGCGATCACGGTGCAGGACGGCAACGTCTACGTCGGCGGTCACTTCAACAACTACTGCGGCCACTCGGTCGGCACCGGCGGGTGCGCGATCCCGACGGCGCGCGACCATCTGCTCGCGGTCGACGAGGCCACCGGCAACCTCGAGCCGTGGCATCCGAGCGCCAACGGCGTCCTCGGCGTGTTCGCGCTCGCGGGCGGCGACGGCACGCTCGAGGCGGGCGGCGACTTCACGAAGATCGGCGGCGTCACCCAGCAGGGCTTCGGCGAGTTCCCCGAGATCTCGCCGCCGACGTTCACAGACAGCGCGGGCGGCCTGCCGACGAGCACCACGCCCGTGACGGTCACGGCCTCGGGCTCGGCCGACTCGGCGCCCGGCTTCCTGGGCTACAAGTACGAGACGTCGGTCGACGGCGGCGTCACCTGGAGCGCGCTCCGCACCGGGGCGACCGCGACGGTGAAGACGGTCGGTCAGACGGTCGTGCGGTTCGAGGCGCTCGACGCCTACGGCAACTCGAGCGGCTGGGTGCTCGACACCGTCACGATCACGTAGACGCTGCGGCGCCGGCGCCGAACTCGTCGAGCAGCATGTGCACGTGGCCGACCGGCTCGAAGCCGGCGCGCTCGAGGATCGGGCGTGACATCGCGCCGCCCTGGGTGATCAGCGCCGGCGTCCGCAGCGACACCGCGTCGTCCCAGCGGGCGCGCAGCAGCGCGCGGTAGGCGCCGCGGCCGCGGGCGGCGCGCGCGGTCGCGCCGCCGTAGAGCAGGAGGCCCTCCGCCGCCGGGCTCACGGTGCCGGCGCACACGATCTTCCCGTCCATCCACACGGCGTGCATCACGTAGGCGTCGTCCGCCCACAGCTCCGGGAGCAGGGCGCGGCTCTCGGCGAGCTCGTCGCCCTCCGTCCCGAACGCCTCGAACTGCACCTCGCTGCCCGCCGTGTACTCGGCGAGGGTCTCGACCCGCCGCGCCACCGCACCGGCGGGGCCGGGTCGCGGCTCGTGCCGCAGCACCAGCGCGACGGCGTAGGGGTCGCGATCGGGGACGACACCGCGCGCGAGCAGCAGGTCGACCAGGTTCTCGGGCCGGGCGGCGCTGCCGACCTCCCACTGCGTCGATGTGCGCCCGCGCTCGCGCAGGAGCGCATGCACCTCGGCGCGCACGTCGTCGACCTCGTCCGCGCCGAAGCGCTGGCGCTGGACGGTGTTCCACGTCGATCCGCGGCCCATGCACAGCGTGAAGCGGCCGGTGTCGATGCGCTCTCCGCTCGCCGAGACGGGGCCGAACGAGTTCGGGTATTCGGCGATCTCGCGCAGCACCGCCGTACGGTAGCCGCCGGGGTGCGAAGCGTCACGCTCCGTGTGCAACCGCCGATGCAGACGCCGCGCGGGTGCGGTCGTAGCCTGCAGCCATGAACTTCTCCCACCCAGCAAGGAGCGCGACCATGGCAACCCTCACCCGCACGCTGAAGCCCCTGCTCATCGCCGCCGCGGTGCTGGCGCTGATGGCTCCGGCCGCCCAGGCCAAGCCGCTCGAGGTGCCGCCCGGACCTGTGCACTCGTCGGTCTCGTCGGCGGGCAAGGCCGCTCGGGCGACCTCCGGCGCGAGCTTCGGCTGGACCGAGCTCCTGGTCGGCGGCGCGTTCGTGATCGTCGTCGCAGGCGTCGGCATCCTGGGCCAGCGCATCGGCAACCAGCGCACCGCCGCCGCCTGATCGCGATGTCCGGCCCCAGCGCGCCCGGCGGACAGGCGTGCGGGGGCCGCGGCGCGGTCACGATCGCGGCTGGCCGATTGCCGCGAGCAGCGCCTCGTCGGCTCCGATCGTCCAACTCGAGGCGTCGTCGGCCGCCGCGAAGCCGACCGCCTCGTAGAACGGGCGGCCGGCCGGCGTCGAGAGCAGGAAGGCGCCCTCCGTGGCCGCGTTCCAGGTCGCGTGCAGCGCCGTCGTGAGCGCGGCGCGGGCCGCGCCCCGCCGCCGGTGGCGGGCCGGTGTCATCATCTCCCACACGCCGATGCGGGGTCCGGGCGTGACCCACGCGACGCTGATCGCCTCGCCGTCCGCGTACGCCAGAAACGCCATGATGCGGCCGTCGGGGTCGGGCAGGGGCGCGAGCGCACGGTCGGCCACGGCCGCGTCCATCGCGTGGGCGTCGGCGATGATCGCGAGCGCCCGCTCGCGCTCGGCGGCGGAGCGCACCTGCTCGACGCGCAGCCCGGCGGTCACGAGGGCAGGCCGGCGCGGGCACCACATCAGCGGCTCGACGACCGGCGCGCGCGCGAACCCGGCCGCCGCGAGCGGCGCGGTGACGTCCGCGCCGGCGCTCGAGGCCACCGAGACGAGCGCCGGCACGTCGCACGCCGCGAGGAACGCCACCAGCGCCCGGGCGTCGGCGGCGGTCGCGCGCGACGTGAGCGCACACTGGTTGAGCTCGGGGTGATCCTCGCCTGTGGCGATCGCGAACCACCCTTCGCCCGCCGCCCGGGCCGGTGCCCGGCCGCCGCTCATGACGATCGCCGCGTGCCCTGCGAACGTCTCCCAGAGCGTCGCGGCGTCCATCGGCCGATCATAGGGCGGCCGGCGGCAGGCGCTTGGCCGGGCAGGTTGTTCCGCGCAGCCCGCCCGGCCAAGGTGTGGGGCCGTCAGGCCGAAGCGGGGATCCGCCGCCGTCCGCGGGCGGCGTACGCGGCCGTGGCGATCAGGGCGGCGGCCAGGGTCGCGCCGCAGCCGATCGCGGCGGCACCCCAGTCGAAGCTGCTCGAGTGCGGGGCGGGGGCCGGGGTCGGCCGAGCCGTCACCGTGGTTGCCTGCGCGCGGACCGTCGCCTGCGGGCTGACGCTCTGGGAGGCGGGGCGGGCCTGGGCGGCCGATGCCATCAGGGCCAGTGCTGCCACGGCCGCGATCACGAGACGGAAGATACGGGTGCCTGTCATGCTCCTCGCGCTCCTTGCTCGGGTGGTGGACTGCATACGGCGAGGCTATGTGGCGGCCGCAGCGGCGTCTGCTTCGCGGGACGCGCAGCTTGTGTAAAATCGCTTACGTTCGCGTGACCGACTGGCCCATCCTCTCGCCCCTCTCAGACGAGGAGAAACGGCAGCTGCTGGCCCTTGCCCGGCGGCGCCGGTTCGCGCGCGGCGAGATCGTCGTCCACCGTGACGACACGGCCGACACGCTCCATCTCGTCCGCAGCGGCTGCCTGGCCGTGCGCGTCCTGACGCCGGTCGGCGACATGGCCACCCTCGCGCTCGTCGGGCCGGGCGGCACGTTCGGGGAGCTTGGGCTCGTGCGCAACGCGCATCTGCGCTCGGCGACGATCCAGGCGCTCGAGCCGAGCGAGACGCACGTCCTCACCCGCACCACGTTCGACCAGCTGCGGCGCACGCACCCGGCCATCGACGCCGTGCTCGTCGACATCCTGGCCGACCGGGTGGCCGACCTCACCGACCGGCTCGTCGACGCGCTCTACACGCCCGCGCCGCGCCGGGTGACGGCGCTGATCCAGTCGCTGGCCGATCGCTACCGCGACGACGCCGGCACCGCCACCATCCCGCTCACCCAGGACGACCTCGCGAGCCTTGCGGGCACGTCGCGGCTCACGGTCAGCCGCGTCCTGCGCGAGATGCGCGCGCGGGGCGAGGTCGAGGTGCGCCGGGGCAAGCTGATCGTGACGCCGCCGGCCTGATCAGGCGGGCTCGGTGGCCAGGGCGTCGCCCGCCTCGGCCTCGGCGCCCCGTTCGGTGGCAGTCATGTAGGCGACCAGGATCACGATCAGGCCCGTGAGGCCGAGGCTGACCGTGCCCCGGCCGATGCCGACGCCGCCCAGGTTCGGGGGCAGGCCCATCCAGTCGGCGAACGACGCGCCCAGCGGGCGGGTGACGATGTAGGCGAACCAGAACGCGGCAACGGCGTTCAGGCCGAAGCGCCAGTGACCGATCGCGGGCAGCGCGAACACGATCGCGAACATGACGCCCGACGCGAACCAGCCGAGACCGACCGTGCGCGCCGTCATGTCGCCCGCGGCCGTGCCGAGCGCGAACGTGGCGAGCACCGTCGCCCAGTAGTAGGACTCCCGCCGGCGGGTGTGGATGCTGTGGATCGAGAGCGTCCCCTCGCTGCGGTACCACGCGACGAAGATCCCGGCCAGGACGATGGCGAAGAAGACCGTCGAGACTGCGTAAGGGATGTGGAGGCCGACGTGCAGGACGTCGGCGGCCATCGTGCCCGAGACGCTGACCATGACGACGGCGAACCAGTACCCCCACACCACGTAGCGGTCGCAGCGGAGCTGGAGCGCGAGCGCGCCCACGAGCACGAGCCCGGCGAGCACGACCGCGACCGGCGGCGAGATCGTGTGCACGAGGTAGTCCGACGTCGCCTCGCCCATGCCCGTAGTCAGGATCTTGACGACCCAGAAGAGCAGCGTGATCTCAGGCACCTTCGAGAGCATGCGGCGGGCCCGGGACCGGGCGGCGGCAGGGGGGTGCGTGGACGGCGTCGGCATCGGGAGATCGGCGTGCCGGGCGTGCCCCCGGCATCACGATCACCGTACGGCCGCTGGATTGCAGGCCGCTTGGAGGGCGGCGCACAGGCGGGCGACGGCCGTCGTGAACGCGTGCTCGGGCGGGGTGCCGTAGCCGACGACGAGCGCCGGGGCGTGCGGCTCCGCCGTCGCGCTGTAGGCGGTGAGCGCCTCGACGGCGACTCCGCGCTCGCGGGCCGCGGCGACCGCCTCGGCCTCGCCAAGGCCCGCGGGCAGCTCGACCAGCGCCTGCAGGCCGGCCGCAACGCCCGCCACCCGTGCGCCGGGCACGCGGCGGCGAAGCGCCGCGACCAGGTGTGCCCGGCGGCGCTGGTACTCGAGCCGGCAGCGGCGGATGTGGCGGTCGTAGCCGCCCGCGGCGATCAGCTCGGCCAGGGTGAGCTGGTCGAGCGCGCCGCTGCCCGCGTCGGCCAGCCGCTTGGCCTCGACCACGGCCTCGAGCAGGTGTGCGGGGACGACGAGCCAGCCCAGGCGCAGCCCAGGGGCGAGGCTCTTGCTCGCCGTGCCGGCGTAGGCGACGTGCTCGGGGGCGAGCGCCTGCATCGCGCCGACGGCCTGGCGGTCGTAGCGGAACTCGCCGTCGTAGTCGTCCTCGACGATCAGCCGGTCGCCCGCGCGCGCCCACTCGACGGCCTGCCGGCGCCGCTCGGGTGCGAGCGGGACGCCGAGCGGGAACTGGTGGGCCGGTGTCAGGACGGCGGCGTCGACGCCGCCGAGCGCGCGTGCCACCGCCCCGGCCGCGTCGACCGGGATCGCGGTCAGGGCGAGGCCGCTCGCGGCGGCGACCTCGCGGTGGAACGTGTGCCCGTACGCCTCGACGCCGAGCCGGCGCGCGCCGCCGCGGTAGAGCGTCGCGGACAGCAGCGCGAGCGACTGCACGAACCCCGCGCAGATGACGATCCGATCGGGTGCGGCGCGCACGCCGCGGACGCGGGCGAGGTAGCCGGCCAGCGCCTCGCGCAGCTCGATCCGCCCGCGCGGGTCGCCGTAGCCGAGCGCGTCGTACGGCGCACCGGCCAGGGCTCGCCGGGCAGCGGTGAGCCAGGCTGCGCGCGGGAACAGGGCCGCGTCCGGCCGGCCCGGCCGCAGGTCGTAGCGGATCCGGTCGGCCGCGGCCGGCACCGGCGCGGGGCCGTGGCCCGCTGCGACCGCGTGCGCGGACACCCGTGTGCCCGACCCCTGCCGCGCCGACAGCCAGCCCTCGGCGACGAGCTGGCCGTAGGCCTCGGCGACCGTGTTGCGGGCGACGCCGAGATCGAGCGCCAGCGTGCGCGACGAGGGCAGGCGCGTCCCCGGCTGCAGGCGCCCGGTCTGGATCGCATCGCGAAGCCCGTGCTCGAGCCCCGCGCGCACGCGCCGGCCCGCCGGTTCGAGGTGCAGGTCGATCCCCAGATTGGCCCATGTATCCGGCATCGAAGTGGACCATAGCGAAGGGCCATCACGGAGGTACGCTGCTGCCATGACCACCACCGAGAACACCTCAGAGATCCCCGTCCGCCTCGACTTCGATCAGCATGCGGCCGACTTCTCGGCCGCGATGGGCCGCCTCGACCGGGCCGCCACCAAGCAGCTCGACAAGGTCGACTTCGACCACCGCCTGCGCGAGCTCGTCCGCATCCGCGCGTCGCAGCTGAACGGCTGCGCCTACTGCATCGACATGCACACGAAGGACGCGCGCGCGATCGGCGAGACCGAGCAGCGCATCTATGCGCTTCCGGCGTGGCCCGAGGCGGGGTTCTTCACCGACCGCGAGCAGGCCGCGCTCGCCTTCACCGAGTCGGTCACGCTCTGCGCCCAGACGCACGTCCCCGGCCCCGACTACGAACGCGTCGCGGCCCATTTCACCCCCGACGAGGTCGCCGCGCTGCTCAGCCTGATCGTCGCCATCAACGCCTGGAACGCGATCGGCGTCGCCAGCCGGGCGTGGCAGCCGGGGTCGTACGAGCCGTAGGATCCGGGCGATGGCCCGCCTGATCTACGCGGCGATCGCATCGCTCGACGGCTACGTCGCCGACACCGACGGCGGCTTCGGCTGGGCGGCGCCGGACGAGGAGGTGCACGCCTTCGTGAACGACCTCGAGCGGCCGGCCGGCACCCACCTCTACGGTCGGCGGATGTACGAGACGATGGTCGCGTGGGAGACGATGCCGACGCCCGCCGGCGCGTCGCCGGCCGTGCGCGACTTCGCCGCGATCTGGCGGTCGGCCGACAAGGTCGTCTACTCGCGGACGCTGACCGAGGTCTCGAGCGCGCGGACGCGGATCGAGCGCGCCTTCGACCCGGCGGCGGTGCGGGCGATGAAGGCCGCGGCCGGGCGCGACATCACGATCGGCGGGCCCACGCTCGCCGCCGAGGCGTTCCGGGCCGGGCTCGTGGACGAGTGCCACCTGTTCGTCGTGCCGATCGTGGTGGGCGGCGGCACGGCGGCGCTGCCGGCCGGTGTGCGGGTCGAGCTCGAGCTGCTGGCCGAGCGCCGGTTCGCGGGCGGCGTCGTGCACCTGCACTACCGCACGGTCAGCCCGCCGGGGTGAGCGCCGCCTCGAGCCGCTCGAGGAACGGCACCTGGGCCGCCTTCAGCCGCGCGCGGGCCTCGTCCATGCCGAACCACTCGACCCGGTCGATCTCGGGGAACGACTGCACGCGGCCCGACCGCGGCGGCCACTCCATGTCGTAGGTGTTGCTGACCGCGGTCGCCGCGTCGAGGTCGCCCTGCACCCCGAAGCCGAGCACGAGCTTGCCCGACTTCTGCCGGATCTCGCCCAGGTCGACGAGCTCGCCTGCGGGGAGCGGGTGGCCGGTCTCCTCGGCGAACTCCCGCCGGGCGACGTCCGCGAGCGCCTCGCCGGGCTCGACCTCGCCCTTGGGGATCGTCCAGTGGCCGTGGTCCTTCTTCGCCCAGAGCGGTCCGCCCGGGTGCGCCAGCAGCACCTCGAGGCGGCCGTCGCGACGGCGCCAGAGCAGGATGCCCGCGCTCGTGCGGCCCGTCTTGTCGATCTTCTTCACGCCGGCCCCGGTGGCGATGCGGCACGCATCGGCCGCATTCTAGAAGCGTCTAGTGCCCGAGCGTCATCGCGCCCGTGACCATGCGCCGCGGCGCCTCCGGCTGCGGGTCGCGGCGCGGCGCGGGAGCGGCGGCGGGAGCGGCGTGGGCCTCGTCCAGGTGCGGCTGGCGGCGGAACTCCTCGTGGCTGCGCGCCCGCGTCGTCGCGGTCGCGTCGCGCCCGGGGGCGCTGCGAAGCCCCTCGGCTTCGGCCAGCCCGGCGCGGATCACCTCGTAGGCGGCCTCGCCGATCCGGTCGCGGACGGCCTCGAGTTCGGTCTGAGCTGCGGTGATTGCGGCCATGGCGTCTGCGCTCCTTCGGGACGGCGAGTTGCAGAACTGATCGGCAGACGCGGCCCGACCTTTACCGCGGCCGCGGGGGTTCTGCGGAACTCAGGGTAGCCTGCGGGTGCGTGTCCACAAGGCCAGCTACGAGGCGTAGCGGGTACACCGTGATCGTGAGCGACTGGGCCGAGACGCACGCCCGCGTCAGCGAGACGGCCTGAGCGGCGCGGGGGCGGTGCCCGCGACCGTCGGACGGATCCACAGGCTGGTGTGGCTGGGCTGGACGGTGGCGTTGACGACGCCCAGCACCTCGGAGTGCAGCGCGGCGAGGTCGATCTGGTCGCGCAGCCTCGCCCCGAACGCCTCGAGGGTGACGTTCGCGTCGTACTTCTGGCGGTAGAAGCGCTGGTCGATCGTGCGCTGGATGCGTGTGCGCAGCGGCTGAAACGCGGCCGCGACGGCGAGCGTGGAGACGGTGACCGCGAGCGCCCCCGAGGTGCCGGTGACCGCGTCGAGCGCCCGGCCGATGAGCGAGATCCCGCCGAGGTACACCGCCGCGAGCGAGCCCACGAGCAGCGCGTAGACGAGCGTCTTGCGGATGAGCACGTCGATCTCGTACAGCCGGTAACGCAGCACGGCGACGCCGGTCGCGACGAGCAGCCCGGTGGCCGCGACGGGGAGGAGCACCGTGCTGATCGCGCTCGCGAGCGGCGAGCTCGAGCGCGACAACGCGACGTCGAGCGGGATCGAGACCGCAATCCCGGCCGCGGCTGTGCCGAACCACTTGAGCTGCTGGCGCAGCACGCCCGACGCTCGCCGGAATCGCACGACGAGCGAGACGGCGGCGACGATGACGGCGATCAGGCTCGTGGCGAACGCCGTGAATCCGACGATCACGATCAGCCCGCCGAGCGCTCCGCCGATCCCGATCGGGTTGCGGAGGGAGGGATCGGAGTCAAGGCCGAGCGGGCCGGGCCAGAACACGGCCGCCAGCAGGTAGGCCGCGAGGCCGGCGCCCCACGCGAAGGCAAGCGGCCGCCACCGCGCGGACGGCAGCCGGCCCGACGGGAACACGAGCAGGAGCACAGGCAGCACGAAGAGCGGGAACGGATCGAGGAGCCCTGCCGCAACCGCCGCCGCCGACGACCAGGGCAGCCCGAGGCGCGGGTCGGCATACGCGTCGCACACGGCGGCGACGCCGCCGATCACCCCGAACGCCAGGAACAGCCACCCGATCGCGTTGCGGGGCACGCGCAGGCACAGGGCCAGGCCGACGCTCGCGTACCCCGCCACCAGGATGCCTCTGTCCAGGACGGTCGCCGGATCGGTGGAGCCGCCGCGCGCGGCCGTGAGGGCAGACGCGGCCGCGAGCGAGCCGACGGCAAGCGCCCACAGCGCCCACGCCAGCGGCCGGCTCCGGCTCGGTCTCACCTCTCGATCTTCTCAGAACTCCGTCCGGGGATCGTTACGAGAGCCGAGACGCACGCTCGCGTCGGCGAGATCGCCTGAGCTAGACTGGCGGGGTTTTGCGACGTATGCGACGTAGTCGCACGCCCGGGTCCGGGCGCGGGGTGCGAGAGGGCGGCGTCGCCGTGTCCGTGGGACGCTCGTGACGCCGACCCGGCAGAGCCGGGGTGGGTCCGGCAACGTCGCCGAGTCCGAGCGCGCGCTTGCGATCGTGCAGCCCGACCAGACGATCGTGTGCGTCAACGAGGCGTACTGTCGGATGGTCGGCCGCAGCGCGCGAGACATCGTCGGCGGCTCGGTGGCCGCCTCCGGGATCGCCGAACAGCAGCGGGCGCGGTGGGTCTACGAGCGGCTGCCGGCGCCTGGGCGGGGGATGCGGTACGCCCGCGAGATGCCGACCCAGGCAGGGTCACGGCGGTGCGACATCGAGATCCACAGCCTGGTCATGCGCGGCGAGGATCTCGTGCTCGTCGAGATCACGCCGGCCCTCGAGCTCGCGTCGGCGGGAGACGCGGGCGTGCTCGGGATGGTGCTCGACCGCGCGCCGGGGGTCGGCGTGGCCGTGTACGACCGCGACCTGCGCATCGTCCGGGTGAACGCGATGGTGGAGCAGATCGGCCGCATCACCCAGGCGCACGTCGGCATGCGCATCACCGAGGCGGTGCCCGACGTCAGCCCGGTCATGGTCGGCGCGATCCTGCAGGTGTTCGAGACCGGCGAGGCGTACGTCAACCTGGAGCTCAGCGGCGACGCCGATCACAGCTACCTGATGACCATCTTCCCGATCGGGACGCGAGAGGCCGACGTGGAGTGGGTGGGGACGATCTACTCGGACGTCACCGAGCGCGTCTCGGCCGAGCGGGCGCTGGCCGAGAGCGAGCAGCACCGGCGCGCGATCCTGGCCAGCATGCTGCAGGCGCAGGAGGACGAGCGCAGCCGGATCGCGACCGAGCTCCACGACGACACCGTCCAGGTGATGACCGCCGCGCTGCTCTCGATGGATCGGCTCGCCATGGTGGCACGCCGGCGCGGCGACGGCGACGTCGAGTCGGCGGTCGCGCGTACGCGGGCGACGCTCGAGCAGGCCACCGACCGCACGCGCCGGCTGATGTTCGAGCTCCGTCCCGCGATCCTCCACGAGCAGGGCCTGTGTGCGGCGGTCGGCCTGCTGGCCGACCAGACGGCCCGCGAGGCGGGTGCGACGGCCCACGTCGAGTGCGTGCCGCACCGCTACGACCACGCCCTGGAGGAGCTCGTGTACCGGACGATCCGCGAGGCGCTCGCGAACGTGCGCAAGCACGCCCGCGCGCGCAGGATCGTGGTGAGGCTGGGCGAGGACGGGGGCGGAACGATCGTCGGCGAGATCCACGACGACGGCCAGGGCTTCGATCCGACGCGCGTCCGCCGCAGCCCCGACGCGGCGCTCCACCTCGGCATCCCGTCGATGATCGAGCGCATCCGCGCCGCGGGCGGCGATATGGCGATCACCGCCTCGCCGGGCCGGGGCACGCGGCTGCGGTTCTCGCTCCCGGTTACGCCGGGGGCGTCACCAGCGCCGTGAACTCCGGCTCATCGCGGATCGGGTCGAAGTCGGAGTCGCCCGCGGCGAACTCGCGGAATCGCTCGGCCCCCTCGATCGCGGTGCGCAGGTGCTCGATCGCGGCGGCGGGGCGTCCGGCCAGGCTCTCGCAGCAGGCGACGTTGTAGAACAGGGTGGGGTACTCGGGATTGGCGGCGGCAAGCGCCGCTCCGCGGTCGGCGGCCTCGTCGTACTCGCCCGCCTGGTAGAGCGCGTGCAGCGGCGCCCACAGCTCCCAGCCGCTGGGCTCGTACGCCTGCCCGGGCGTCCCGCCGACCACGACCACCGTCGTGTCCGGCTCCTCGGCGAACGCCGTGCGCTTCACTCCGGGGCTGGCGTAGACCAGCGTGCCGGCCGGCGCGTCGACGCGCTCTCCGGCGAGTTCGAAGGTCGCCCGGCCGCTCTGGACGAGGTAGAGCTCCTCGGCCTCATTCTCCTCGTCGTGCTCGTTGATGATCCGGTCGCCCGCCGCGTGGCCCGTCCACGCGTTCACGCCGAACGACGTGATGCTGAAGTGGGCTCGCACCGGCCGCCACGGGCAGCGGCCGTCGGTGATCTCGTCGATCTCGTCGAGAGGGGTCACGGTGTAGTCGCTCACAGCTCCTCCTTCAGGTCGGCTTGACGCTCTAGCCCGACATTGTCCACCTCTACGCCGCCAAGGACGCCCGGCGCGCGGCCGGCGGCGCCTGAACCGCCCCGCGCGGGGAGATCACCCGATGGGGATGACGGCCAGCGGAACGGCGCTTGGCATCGTGTGACGGCGTGCGCGTTCAAGGCGGGGCGCGCGCCTGACTCGGTTATCGCAAGACCCAAGCGAGGTGTTCGGAGATGAGCAAGAGGTTCAACGGCGTCATCAACGTCGATATCCGCGACTCGGTGCCCGACTGGACGCCGTACGAGGCGCCGAAGGCGCCGGACGGCGCCCCCAACGTGCTCTACATCGTGCTCGACGACGTCGGCTTCTCGGCGCTCGAGCCCTACGGGGGGCCGATCCCGACGCCGAACATCGATCGCATCGTGTCCAAGGGGCTGCGCTACACGCAGATGCACACGACGGCGCTGTGCTCGCCGACGCGCTCGTGCCTGCTCACGGGCCGGAACCACACGCGCAACAGCATGGCGTGCATCACCGAGGCCGCGATCGGCTTTCCGAACGCGAGCGGGGTGATCCCGCCGGAGAACGGACAGCTGCAGCAGATCCTCGGCGAGCGCGGCTGGAACACGTACATGGTCGGCAAGTGGCATCTCTGCCCCGAGTCCGAGATGAACCTGGCCTCGTCACGGCGCAACTGGCCGACCGGCCGCGGCTTCGAGCGGTTCTACGGGTTCCTCGGCGCCGAGACGAACCAGTGGTATCCCGACCTCGTCTACGACAGCCATCCCGTCGATCCGCCCGCCTCGCCGGAGGAGGGCTATCACCTGACTGTCGACCTGACCGACAAGGCGCTCGAGTTCATCAAGGACGCCAAGGTGGTCGCGCCGGAGAAGCCGTTCTTCCTCTACTACGCGCCCGGAGCCTGCCATGCGCCGCACCATGCGCCCAAGGAGTGGATCGCGAAGTTCAAGGGCAAGTTCGACATGGGCTACGAGGCGATCCGCGCGCAGACGCTCGCCAATCAGAAGAAGCTCGGCATCGTGCCGGAGGACACCGAGCTCTCGCCGATCAACCCGATCGCCGACGCGACCGGGCCAAACGGCGAGCCCTTCCCTCCGCTCGACCTGACCCGTCCGTGGGACTCCCTCGCCGAGGATGAGAAGCAGCTGTTCCGGCGGATGGCCGAGGTCTACGCCGGGTTCATGGCCCATGCCGACGATCAGATCGGGCGGCTGCTCGACTACCTCGAGGAGACGGACCAGCTCGAGAACACGCTGATCGTGCTGATCTCCGACAACGGCGCGAGCGGCGAGGGCGGGCCGAACGGGTCGGTGAACGAGAACAAGATCACGAACGGGATCCCGGATTCGATGGAGGAGAACCTGGCGCTGATGGACGAGCTCGGCGGCCCGAAGACCTACAACCACTATCCGACCGGCTGGGCGATGGCGTTCAACACGCCGTTCAAGATGTGGAAGCGCTACGAGTTCAACGGCGGCACGTCCGATCCGTGCGTCATCTCGTGGCCGGCGGGCATCAAGGCCGGGGGCGAGGTGCGCGAGCAGTACCACCACGCCATCGATCTCGTCCCCACGATCCTCGACTGCCTGGGCGTCGAACCGCCCGAGACGATCGCCGGCCACGTCCAGACCGACTTCGACGGCCTCAGCATGCGCTACAGCTTCGAGCACGCCGAGATGCCGACCGCGCGCGCGACGCAGTTCTACTCGATGCTCGGCTCGCGCGCGATCTGGCACGAGGGCTGGAAAGCTGTGACCACCCACGCGACCATCAGCGGGTGGAGCCGGTTCGGCGCAGACACGTGGGAGCTCTACCACACCGACGTCGATCGGGCCGAGCTGCGAAACCTCGCCGACCAGGAGCCGGAGCGGCTGCAGGAGATGATCAGCCTGTGGTACGCCGAGGCGGGCGCGAACGGCGCGTTCCCGCTCGACGATCGCAGTGCCATCGAGATCCTGACCACCCCGCGCCCCGTGCTCACGCCGCCGCGCAACCGCTACGTCTACTACCCCGGCGTGGCAGAGGTGCCGGAGTCCCAGGCGGTCAACACCCGCAACCGCTCGTTCGGGATCGGCGCGCTCGTCGACATCCCGGCGCCCGGTGCCGAGGGCGTGCTCTTCGCTCACGGCTCACGGTTCGGCGGGCACGCGCTCTACATCAAGGACAACCGCCTGCACTACGTCTACAACTTCGTCGGCAGCGCCGAGCAGAAGGTCGTCTCGACCAAGGACGTGCCGACCGGCGAGAACCTGATCCTGGCCGCCAGCTTCGAGAAGGATGGCGAGGACCCGCCCCGGGTCGCGACGGGGATGCTCACGCTCTACCACGGCGAGGAGAAGGTCGGCGAGGCCAGGATCAAGACCCAGCCGGGCAAGTTCTCGATCGCCGGCGAGGGGCTGTGCGTCGGACGGGACGGCGGTGAGCCCGTGGCCGCCGACTACCCGGGCGCGCATCCGCACGCGTTCACCGGCGGGAGGATCCACCGGGTCGCCGTGGATGTGAGCGGCGAGCCGTATGTCGACCTCGAGCGCGAGGCGGCGGCGATGCTGGCGCGCGAGTAGCCACCGGCATCGGCAAACGCGATCAGCGGGTTGAGCGCATGAGCGGACGGCTAGGATCACGCGCGCCGTGGCCGACCCCCGCATCGAGCGCTACGCGACGCTCCTGCTCGACACGTGTCTGCACGTCGAGCCGGGCTGGCAGGTGCTGGTCTGGGGCTACCCGGGGGCGCGGCCGCTGCTCGAGGAGGTCACCCGGCAGCTCGGCCGCCGCGGGGCCTACCCGCTGCTCCGGCTGACGTTCGGCGGCGGCCTCGTCTATCACCGCGACTGGCTGCGGCACGCCCCGCTCGAGACCATCGCCCAGCCGGCGTCGATCGATGTCCACACGCTCGACAACTGCGACGCGCTGCTCGCGATCGCCGCGCCCGAGAACACGCGCGACGGCGCCGACATCGCCCCGCAGCGCACCGCGGCGGCGCAGGCCGCCTACCGGCGGTCGGCCGCGCGCGTGAATGCCATCGACTTCCCGTGGGTGATGTGCTGGTACCCGACACCGGCGCTGGCGCAGGACGCGGGCATGACGCTGCCGGCGTTCGAGGACTTCCTCTACGGCGCGGTGCTGCTCGACTGGGAGGCCGAGCATGCCCGGCTCACCCGCTACGCGCGGCTCTTCGACGCGGCCGCCGAGGTGCGCATCGTCGGCGCCGGCACCGATCTGCGCCTGTCGCTCGCAGGGCGGCGCACCGAGGTGGACGCCGGGATGGGCAACATGCCCGGCGGCGAGTTCTTCGGCTGCCCGGTCGAGGACTCGGCCGAGGGCACCATCGCGTTCACCGAGTTCCCGCAGGCCTGGGGCGGGCGCGAGGTGCGCGGCATCCGCCTGCGCTTCGCCGAGGGCCGCGTCGTCGACATCTCCGCCGACTCCGAGGCGGAGTTCCTGGCCGAGGTGCTCGACACCGACGCGGGCGCGCGGCGCATCGGCGAGCTGGGCATCGGCTGCAACCCCGGGATCACCCGCCACCTGGGCAACGTGTACTTCGACGAGAAGATCGACGGCTCGGTGCACATCGCGCTCGGATCCGGATTCGCCGACCTGGGCGGCACGAACGAGTCGGCGATCCACTGGGACCTCGTCAAGGACCTGCGCGCAGGCGGGCGGATCGAGCTCGACGGCGCGGTCGTCCAGGAGAACGGCCGCTGGGTGGTGTGAGCGCTGGGCGTCGCGCGTTCCCCTGGCCGAATGGCTCATCCTGACCGGATGATGCTCGGCACCCCCGGACGATCGACAATCCAGAGAGTTCGGCGCACGAGTGCGGCATGAGCGGTTCTGCGGGTTCCGAGAACGCCGTCGCACATTCCGCTGAAGCGGAGGTCGAGATGCGTCTACGCGTACTGCAGAGAGGTGAGATATGGCGATCGGACCAGTACAGCTTCTGGTGTTGGGTTTCAGCCACCCGGATTTCCACGGTGAGGTGATCGAGGAGCTCGAACGGCTGCGGCAGAGTGACACGGTGCGAGTGATCGATGCGCTCGCCGTGCACAAGGACGCCGAGGGAGACATGGAGGTGGCGCACCTCAGCAACATCTCGAAGGACGAGGCGATCGAGCTCGGCAGCAAGATCGGCGCGCTGATCGGCCTTGGCATCGACGGCGAGGAGGGCGCCAAGGCGGGCGCGTTGGCGGGCGCCGAGGCCGGAGCGGAAGACGGCGTCGAAGTCTTCACCGACGACGAGGCGTGGGACGTCCTCGAGGACATCCCCAACGACTCGGGTGCGGCGCTGATCCTGATCGAGCATCACTGGGCGGTGCCGCTTCGCGATGCCATCGCGCGTGCGGGCGGGTTCCGCCTGAGCGACGGCTTCATCAGCCCCCTCGACCTGGTCGAGATCGGTCTGATGAGCGCCGAGGATGCGCAGATGCACCATGCGCTTGAGCATGGCAAGACGGCAACGGCAGCGGGAGGGACGAAATGATGGGATCGCGCAGGGTCGCCCGACGCACTTCACGCCGCGTCGCCAGGCGCCGCTAACATCGAAACGCGACCGGTCCGTGCCGGCACGCCCATCTGGCGTGTCGGCAAGGACCGGTCAACGTGCGCACCCGAGAAGGAGCTGACCGACGATGAATCGGAGATTGACCACATACGGCGTCCGGTATGCCCGGCGCCATCCGCGGCGGGCATTCCGCATCGGGGTCCTGGGGAGCTCGCTGCTCGCCAGGAGGATCAAGATTGCCGAGACGAGGCGGCAGGCGCTCAAGGTCGCCGAGCCGGCGCGGCGGGCGGCGACCGACATGCGGGTGCACTCCGAGACGCGCCGCGCGCGGGGCAACGCCCTGCGCGCCGCTCACCGGGTGCAGCGCATCGGGGTGACCAGGGCGCTGACGGACAAGCAGGTGGCGCGCAACCTGCGCCGCGCGACCCACCATGCGTCGCGGGCGGCGAACCTGGCCGTGAACCCGTCCCGGCATCGGGTCAGGAAGACCTCGATCGTCGTCCTCGGCACCGGAGCGCTCGCGGGCGCCGCCTACGCCGGGCGCAAGAAGTACGCGTCGGCTGCAGACCCGTGGACGGACGCGCAGGACGACGCGACGACGACGACGACGACGGCGGCGGTCGCCGAGGACGCGCCCGCAGCCGCGCCGGCCGACCCGCCTGCGACCGACGAGGATCCGACCGGGCCGTGAGCCCGGTCAGGCGTCCCAGCGGACGCTGATCCCGCGCTCGAGGCCGGGGAGGGGCAGTGCCGCCGCCTCGGCCTCGACGGCGGCGCGATCGGTGCGCGAGAAGCGGTCCCAGGTCTGGATCGTCAGCACGTCGTGGGCGCGCCGCCACGTTCCTCTGACCTCGCCGCCCACGAGGATCGCGCCGGGCCACACGCGCGAGGTCCACAGCTCGCCGCGGCGGCCGGCGTCCGCGACCAGGAGCGTGCGGTCCTCGTCCCACAGCAGGTAGTAGGCATCGCCGCTCGGCAGCAGCCGGGCCCGCGCGACCGGCCCCGGCCCGGCGCGGAAGAGCGGCTCGTCGGCGGCCATGACCCACGCGTCGCCGAGCGCTGTACGCACGGCGGTCAGCGTCGGCCGCAGTGACTCGAACGTCGTTGCCGCCGCCCGTGCGGTGACGCCGGCCCACTTGGCGAAGGCGGCCGGTGTGGCCGGGCCGAGGACGTGCAGGTAGCGGCGCGCGAGCTCGCGCCGCGCCTCGAGCGGGTCGACCGCGGGCGGCGGCACCGTCCAGACGGCCGGCGCGCGCGCTCCCTCCCACCGGATCAGCACGGTGCCGGTGGTCGCGCCGTAGCGCAGCGAGTTGGGGCTGTGGACGCCGAGCTCGTCGCCCGCCCGGCCGTACGGCATCCGCGCGCCGCCGAGGTGGGCGTGGAGCAGCGCGGCCATGTCCTTCGCCCGTGTGCGCCCCTTCGGGTCGTCGGGCAGGCGCCCGAGCGAGAACGGCGCGAGATCGCAGGCGGCGACGACGTACACCTGGTAGCGCGGCCCCCACAGCTGGATGAGCGAGGGATCCTCCCAGCTCGCGGAGTCGGCGCCCTCGACGCGCGCGTGGATCGAGAGCAGCGCCGCCCGCGGCATGCTGTCCTGCAGGCCCGCCCAGGCCGCCTGCCGCAGCGAGCCCGCGCCGGGCGGGAGGCGCTCGTCGAGCGCGCCGACCCGGCGCCGGAAGCCGAGGATCTGCTCCCGTGTGAGCACGAGCGGCGAAGTCATCGCGGGCGAAGTGTAGGGACCCGCTGTGCCCCGACGGCCGAATCGAGGGCCTGACCGTCGGGGCATGACCTCACGAGTGTCCGAAGGTGACGGCCGGGAGCATCCGGCATACCCACCGGGGCGTCCACCAGGCCCATCGGCCCAGCAGGCGCAGGGCGGTGGGGATGAGGATGAGGCGCACGAGCAGCGCGTCGAGCAGCACTGCAACGCCGAGGATGACACCCATCTCCTTGGGCGGCAGCGGCCCCGAGAGCGCGAAGGTGAAGAACACCGCCACCATCACCGCGGCCGCGGCCAGGATCACGCGCCCCGAGTGCGCGACGCCGCCGATCATCGCCTCGAAGGGGTCGCCGGAGCGGTCGTAGTGCTCCTTGGCGGAGGCGAGCAGGAACACCGTGTAGTCCATCGCGATGGCGAAGATCATCGTGAAGAAGAACAGGGGCGCCCAGGCGTCCAGGAATCCCTGCGGCCCGAAGCCCAGGAGCGCCGCTCCGTGCCCGTCCTGGAAGATCAGCCGGGCGACTCCGAACGCCGCGCCGGTGGCGAGCAGGTTTGTGAGCACGCCGACAAGCGCGATCACGGGTGCCTGGAGCGCGATCAGCAGGATCAGGAATCCGAGGCCGAGCACGACGGCGATCACCCTGGGCGCCGCGTGCGACAGCGCCACCTCGAGGTCGTGGTTCTCGGCCACGGCCCCACCCACCAGCGCGCCTGCTGGCAGGGCGGCACGCAGGCGGTCGACGGTTGCGCCGACCGCCGGGTTTGACGCGTCGGTGCGCGGCGCCGCCTGCATTAGCACGAGGTGGCCGCGGCGGTCGGCCTGCGGCGGCGTCACCGCGGCGATGCCGGGGTCACGGGCGAGCACGGCGGCGGTGCGGGCGCCCTCGCCGGCGGGCGCGACGACCTGGAGCGCGCCCGGTGCGCCGGGGCCGAATGCGCCCGCGATCTGGCCGTACCCGACCCGGGAGCTGTCATCGGCGGGCACGACCTTGATCGACGGCATTCCCGTGCGCAGCCCGGCGATGGGTGCGGCCAGCAGCAGCAGCACCGCGAGCGCCGCGCCGCCGAACGCGAGCGGATGGCGGCCGAGCCGCTGCGCCCACGCGGCGAAGCGCGGCGAACGGTGCTCGCCGGGGCGCAGCCACGCGAGCGCCAGCCGGTCGACGCGCGGGCCGAGCCACGCCAGCACGGCCGGCAGGAGCGTGAGCGCCGCGCCGAGCACGAAGCCGACCGAGACGATGATCCCGAGAGCCGTCGAGCGGAAGGCCGGGCTCGGCACGAGCATCACGGCCGAGAGCGAGATCAGCACGGTCATGCCCGAGAACAGCACCGCCTTGCCGGCCGTGTCCATGGTGACCGCGGCCGCCTCGACCGGCGGCAGGCCGGCGCCGTGCAGGGCCGCCCGGAAGCGGCCGACGATGAAGAGCGCGTAGTCGATCCCCAGGGCGAGCGCGAACATCAGCGCGAAGTTCATCGACCAGATCGAGATGTCGGCCACCCGGGTGCCGAGGTAGAGGACGCCCGCGCTTGCGACCAGGCCCGTGATGGTGAGCATCAGCGGCAGGCCCGCTGCGACCAGCGAGCCGAACGCGAGCACGAGAATCGCGAGCGTCACCGGCCAGCTGAAGAGTTCCGAACGCATCATGGCGGTGCGGTTGGCCGTGTTGAAGTCAGACCACATCGTCGAGGCGCCGGTCGCCTCCACGGTCACCGCGCCCGACGACAGCGCCCGCAGCGGACCCTTGAGCCGGTCGGCGGCGCTCACCATCCCGGTGGGATTGCGCCCCGCGCCTCCGATCACGACGGCGGTGTGCCCGTCCTGCGCGATCGAGACGCCGGCCGTCGGCCGGGTCACCGAGGCGATCGCAGGGTCTGACCGCAGCGTGCGCTCGACGCGCCCGACGGTCGCGGCGAACCCGGGGTCGGTCGTCGTCAGCGAGGCGGAGTGCACGACAACGGCGAGCGCGGTCGAGCCGCGCCCGCCGAAGTGCCGCTGGATGATGCCGCGCGCGGCCACCGACTCGGAACCGTTGGCCTGCCAGCCCGCGCCCGAGAGCGCCGTCTCGACCCTCGGTGCGAAGGCGCCGAAGGCCACCGCGATCATGATCCAGGCCAGCACGACGCCACGCACGTGTACCGCGGTGATCCGCCCCAGGTGGCCGATCGGGCCCACCTCGCGTGGTCGGGGGGTGTCTGCGGTGCGGGGTTCGGTGCTCATGAGAGTTCCTCCAACATAAGTAGCACGATCGGTCGTACTAGTGTGGAGAGACTATACGACCGGTCGTGCTTTCTTGTCAAATCACGAGCGCCGACAGGCGCCGGTCGCTACCCCCGCAGGCGCTGTGCTGCCGCGGAGCCCGGCGAGCGTGCGAGCGCCGGGCTCGTGCCCGCGAAGCCGGGGCCGGCGAGGCCGGGGCCGGTGATCGTGGGCCGGTGTGCTCCGCCGCCCGCGGGGTAGGCGGTGTCGAACCACTGGGCGAAGAACCGGCGCAGGCGGGCGTGGGCGGCCCTGGTCTGATCCGGCAGCCAGCGCTGGAACATCGCTTCCAGCTGCGGCTCGGCGATGCTCGCCCCGCCGTAGGTGCGCTGGATCTGGCGCAGCGCCCGGGTGAACCTGCGCGGGCCGAGGATCTGGCGCAGGGCGAGGTAGGCCGCGCCGGGCCGGTAGTAGGTGGACGAGCCGGAGAAGAGCCCGGAGGGATCCGGATTGGACGGCGCCACCGTCCAGAACGTGCCGCCGAGCCCGTAGATCGCGTTGAACTCGCCCACCAGGCTGGCCTGGAAGGCGGCCCGGCCGGCAGGCGACGACGGGCCCCCGGCCGCGTGCTCGGCCAGCCGCGCCTGGTACAGGAACTCGGCCATCGTGGCCATGCCCTCCTTGAAGAACGTCATCCGGTAGCCGCTCTCCGAGACGTTGTCGCCCCACCACTGGTGCATGTTCTCGTGGTAGAGCGTGTCGGTGTCGATCGCCCCGCCGGAGAAGGCGATCATCGTCTGCATCTCCTCCTCGAAGCTCGCCGAAGGCGTGCCGATCACGATCCCCGCGGAGGTGAAGGGGTAGGGCCCCGTGAACCGGCTCTCGAAGCGGGTGATGTCGTGCTGCATGCGCATGATCCTGATGTTTCGCTGCTGCTGCGCGGCGCCGATCGACGCGTCCTGCGCCTCGTAGAAACGGATGCCGCCGGCGGTGTGCTGCGTGAGGGTGTAGTTGCCGATGCTGTCCTCGACGAGATAGCTCGCGATGGGCGCGGGCGAGTGCCAGCTCCACGTGACCGAGCCGCCCGGGAACTCGCGGGTCGGCCCGTGGTGGCGCACCGAGCCGAGCAGGCCGTTTGCGACCACCGTCCGGCCGGCCGTGACGGTGTCCCTGAAGTCGTAGGTCGGCTTGGCGGCCGGGTAGTCGTTCAGCGGCATCCAGTCCTCGCTGCCGACGGGCTCGGTGGTGACGAAGCCGCCGTCGGGCGCCCGGAACCAGCCCTCGGTGGTGCCGTCGCCGTCGTTGTGCACGCCGGGCCTGCCTGTGTAGGAGACGACGACGGTGAACTCGGAGCCGTCCGCGATCGGCCTCGGCGGCCTGATGACGAGCTTGTTGGCCGGGCAGGGCGTGCCGTTCAGGGAGTCGGCGGCGGCGCTCGGTGAGAGCAGCTCCGGCGAGCAGGCCGGCGGCAGCGGGTTTCTGCCCGGACCGCCGACGGGATCGCTCTGCGACGCCTCATGCGCGAGCGGGTTCGGATCGCCCTGCCCGTTGGGATCGCCCGGATACGTCGGCTGGACGAAGCTCCAGCGGGCGGGAACGGCGTTCACCGTGACCGAGCGCACGTGCATGTCCGGCCCGGCGCCGGTGTTCGCCGACCGGCGCTCGAAGTCGAGGCTGAAGCTCGTCAGGCACTTCGTGGCGCGGTCGGTGAGGGCGACCCGGTTGCCGCGCAGGAACCTGTTTGCGGTCGCGTCGTAGACCAGGTGCACCAGCGTGTGCAGGCTGGCGTAGCCGCCGTTGCCCGTCTCGGGGTAGAGGTGCGAGCCCGGCGGCGCCAGGGTGTGCGCGCCGGGAGAGCAGTGGCGGCTGCGCGCCTGCGTCTGCGCGGCGCCTGCGGGAGCGGGCGGCCCGAGCCACGCCGACGCCGACACGGCGCACGCGACCACCGCCGCAGCGAACACCACCCAGCGCCTCACCACGTCCCACCCCCTTCACGCACCAGCCCCCTGCTGGAGCGCTCATGATACCGGTGTCCGCGGTGGTAGCGTTGCGGCGGTGATCGCGGACACCACCACCTCCCGAGTCCTCACCACCGACGAATCCCGCGCCCTGTTCGGGCAGACGATGGGATTCGTGGCGCTGACCACCGCGTTCTTCGCCCTGGGCGCGTACCTCGGCCGCGACATGGCGTATCAGTGGGGCTGGCTGTGGTTCATCGTCGCGATCGGCTGCCTCTTCGGGCTGAACATGGCGGCGCAGCGGTCGGAGCAGCTTGCCGTCGGGCTGCTGCTCACGTTCGGCCTCGTGCTGGGGTTGGCCACCGCGCCCACGATCGCGTACTACGTGAGCACGAACCCGCAGGCGGTCTGGCAGGCCGGCGGCGCCACCGCGCTCTTCATCGCCGGGTTCGGCGCCGCGGGGTACGCGACCCGGCGCGACCTGTCGAAGCTGGCGCGGCTGCTGTTCTTCGCGCTTCTGGCGCTGATCATCTTCGGCATCGTCACGATCTTCGTGCGGATACCGAACGGCGAGCTGATCTATGCGGTGCTGGGGCTGATCATCTTCGCCGGCTTCACGATGATCGACTTCCAGCGCCTGCGCCGCTCGAAGGACATCCGGGTCGCGCCGCTCCTGGCGGCGTCGATCTTCCTCGACATCCTGAACGTGTTCCTGTTCTTCCTCAGCATCTTCGGGCGCCGGAGCTAGCTCCGGCGCTGGAGCTCCCAGGCGCCGACGAACGCGTCCTCGATCGCATCGGCGTCGCCGTGCTCGAGATCGGCGACGACCATCATGTGCTTGGCGAACCGTCTCGGCACGGAGAACGTCTCGGGGAACGATTGGCGGAGGAAGTCGCGGGAGCCGAAGGACGCGCGAATGACGACGTGACCGTCGTCGAGCTGTCGAGCCACGAGGCGCCCGCGGTAGCGCCAGTCCAACATCCCGCCGCGGGTGCGCTCGGTGACCCCTTCCAGCTGACCGGCGAGACGACTCACATCGTCAAGCCTCATCGTGGTGCTTCAGGCCGAGGGCCCTGCGTAGGTCGCGTCGCCGAACCCGAGGATCGGGACGAAGATGAAGGGCAGGAAGATCAGCCCGACCGCGAACCCGGATCCCTTGCGGAAGCTCTTGGCCAGATCGAGCGCGAGGATGATGTCGATCACGATCCCGACCAGGGGGATGAACAGCAGGATCACCCACCATCCCGGCCGGCCCACGATCTTGCACAGCACATACACGTTGTAGATCGGAATCAGCACGGCCCAGCCCGGACGCTCCGCCTTCGTGTAGACCATCCAGCCACCCGCGATCACGGTGACCAGGATCGCGAGGTAGATGAACAGGAAGAACCCGCCGCCCGACGACAGCATCAGCATGTGAACTCCTTCAGTACGGACACAGCCCGGCACCCGCGGATCGACGGCGGGCGATGATTCCCGAGACGTTCGCCGCCCGGCGGACGGTCTCCTGCCCCGCGCGTTGTCGTGACTGCGCCGCCGCACTATCATCGGACGGGTCATGATTGGCCGGCCACGGCGGTCACGGGAGACGGGTGTCGGTCTGGTGAGGAGCCCGGCCAGGCCGGCCGTCGGGCGGATCGCCCGCGGGGGCGCTGGTGCGGTTGCCGCGGCGGCGATGGTGCTCGCCGTCTCGCTCGGGAGCCCGGCTGCAGGCGCCCAGACCAGGAGGACGGCGGTGGAGTGGGCCGGGTTCGCCGGGAACGCGCAGCACACGGCACTCGCCCGGACGCGGCCACAGCCGTTCCGCCGCATCCGGTGGAGGGCGAAGGTCGATCTGGCTCCGGTTCTGGTGGGCGGGGAGCTGCTCATTCACTACGGCTCCCCGATGATCACCGCGGCCAACACGGTGCTCGTCCCGACCCGCGTCAGCGCCAAGGCCGGGTTCCGGGTGGTCGCATACGCCGGCAGGAGCGGTGCCCGGCGCTGGTCGCTCACCACCGATTATCGGTCGCCCGCCTTCACCGGTGGCTTCATCGCGTGGACGCCTCCGCTGCCCGCGGTGCTCACGGCGCGGGCAACCCTTGCAGTTGCAGGTGCAGGGGGGACCGTCCTCGTGCGCCGTCACGCCGACAGGAGGACCGGTGCGGTGCGGCGGCTGGTGTTCTACGGCGCCGCTCAGTGGCGGGCCCACCGGTCCGCCTATGACAAGGCCGTCCAGATCACGACACCGCTGACCGTAGGAACCGACGGGTCGCTGTACTTCGGGTTCACCGTGTCCGGCCCGACGCCGGCGCACCTGTCCAGCGGGATCGCCCGGATCGATCGCCACGGTCACGCGACCTGGATCACGGCCGCCGCGGCCGCCGGCAACCCGGCCATCAATGCGGTGGCTCTCAACGCCGCTCCGGCCCTGTCGCCCTCCGGCGCGACCGTCTACACCGCCGTCATGAACTCCACACGCGACATCCTCGTCGGGCTCGACGCACGCACGCTCGAGCCGCGGTTCCACGTCCTGCTGAAGGATCCGGTCAGCGGCCTGCCGGCCTTCGTCTCGACCAGCTCGTCCGCCTCACCGACGGTCGGGCCGGACGGCGACGTGTACTACGGCGTCCTGGAGAATCCGTTCCCCAGCCACGACGACCGGGGCTGGCTGCTGCACTACAACGCCACCCTGACCCGGGCCAAGACGCCGGGATCCTTCGGCTGGGACAACACCGTCTCCGTGATGCCCGCCCGCGCGGTGCCCAGCTACCACGGATCCTCGCCGTATTTGCTGGTGTCCAAGTACAACAACTACCTCGGCATCGGGCCGCACGGAGACGGGCACAACCAGGTCGCCGTGCTCGACCCCCGGGCGAGCCAGAACGACCCCTACGCCAACACCCGGGTGATGAAGGCCGTCCAGACCATCCTGTCGCCCGTGCACGTCCCCGGCGAACCCGCCGGAGCGCGCTATGAGTGGTGCATCAACTCGGCCGTGGCCGACCCCGCCGACGACTCGGTGATCGCCAACAGCGAGGACGGAACCCTCTACCGCTGGGACCTGGCCTCGAACACCCTGGCCGAGGAGATCCACCTCAACGGCCCGCGCCCCGAGGCGTACACCCCCACCCTCATCGGCCCCGACGGCACGGTCTACGCCATCAATAACGCCACCCTCTACGCCGTCGGGCGCTAGCGAGCGGGGGTGGGCCGACCTATGCGGCGAGGGCGGACGGTCCTCTGGACGATTATCGGAAGTGTCATAGCCGCCGTGGCGGTAGTGATAGTCGTGATCTACGCCAACTCGGGCACGTCGCCAAATGCAGCCTCGCCGCCCGCGCCTCCCATCTCGGCCCGGGTCGTACTTCCGGAGACTTCCAGCACGTCCTCGTTCTCATATCTCTCAGACCTGCACCCCTCCGGGGGTCTCGGCGAGCTGGTACACCGAGGTCCGGTCAAGATCTCCGGATCGATCTACCCCAAGAGTCTCTCGTTCTACTGTAACGTTGGTGACCCAACTGCGTTTCCTGGCTATAGGCTCAAGCCTCACGCTCGCCGGTTCCAGGCCACCATTGGACTCGCGCCGAAGTCGTCCCCACAGTTCCAGGCAGGCATACTGCTGGTCGGCGATGGGCGTACTCTCCGGACGTTTAGTGTCAGCCTTAGAAAGCCAAGGACCGTCGATGTCGGTGTCGCACGGGTCCATACCCTCCAGCTCGAATGCTTCGGCTCCGGGAATTCGTATACCGGTGGTGAGGCCATTGCTGCAGTGTGGGGCAACGCACGGGTCTCAGGAGAGCGCTGACCGCGGATCTCATCCCGCCCGGCGGTAGCGGATGTGCGTCGCCAGTGGGGAATGCAGGACCTCGTCGGGCTCGAGATCGAACTCGGCGACGCCGTCGAATATCCGCTCGCCGGACCCGAGGAGAACGGGGACGATGTCGAGCCAGAGCTCGTCGATGACGCCCGCCAGCAGCGCTTGGCGGACGGTCGAGGCGCCGCCCGCGATGTCGATGCCGTCTGCGCCGGCGGCCTCGCGGGCCCGGGCGTAGGCGGCGTCGAAGCCGCCGGTGACGAAGTGAAACGTCGTCCCGCCCTCCATCTCGATCGGCGCGTGAGCGTGATGGGTCAGCACGAACACGGGCGCGTGGTAGGGCGGCTCGGCCCCCCACCAGCCGGACCATTCCTCGTCCCACTCGCCGCGGATCGGGCCGAACATGTTGCGGCCCATGACGTAGGCGCCGCGGGGACGCAGCAGACGCCGCTCGACAGTGGCGTCCGCCTCGTTCGCGCGCTCGTCGCCAAGGTGCCAGCCGTGAAGCTCGCGGCCCCGCTTGCCGAGCGGGTGTTCGCGGCTCTGATCCGGCCCGGCGACGAAGCCGTCGAGAGACATCGACATGTGGCAGGTGGTGTCGGCCATTCCTCTCCTCCAAGGTGTTGTGATTGCACGCCGCCCGGCAGCCTACGGCCTCGACGCCGGGTTGAGTGCGGCGGCGGGAGCGGTGCGGCTTGCGGGTCCGGCTCGAGCGGAGTAGCGTCGGCCGCTCTCACCGGGAGGCAGACTGACGGGTTCCTCGATCATCCACGAGCTTGGCGACCCAGACGGGTTCGCAGTCGTCTTCCACAACGGCACGCCGTGCTCCCGTCTGGTCCCGGGGTGGTGGGACGCGCCGGCGCGCGAGCGGGGGCTGCGCGTGATCGGGATCGACCGCCCCGGCTACGGCAACGCGCCCCGCGAGCCCGACCGCTCCCTGCGCAGCGTGGCCGACGCTACCGGCGCGCTCATGGACGACCTGGGCGTCGACCGGTTCGCCGTCATCGGTGTGTCCGGCGGCGGGCCGTACGCGCTGGCATGCGGCGCGTTCCTGCCCGACCGGGTGGTGGCGGTCATTTCAGGCGCCGGCAGTTCCGGGTTCGACGAGGCGGTCGACGGCGCCGGCATGGACCCCGAGGAGCTGGAGCTGACCCGCGAGCAGGCAATGCGGCCTACAGCGGAGGGGCGGCAGGCGCTGGCGCGCTTCTACGACCCCGAGGTCGCGAACCTGCGCAGCGCTGATGTGGACGGATTCATGAGCGCGGTCGGCGATGACCCGGCGGCGGCCACGCCGGAGCAGCGGGCGAGCGCCGCGTACGTGCTGGGGGCGGTCAAGGAGGGGCTGCGGCCCGGTCGCGACGGGTGGCTGGACGACGGGCTGGCGATGGCTCGGCCGTGGGGCTTTGAGCCGGCCGACATCCGCCGCCCCGTCGCGGTGTGGCACAGCGAGGACGACACCATGGTCGCGATCGAGCACGGCCGCCGGCTGGTGGCGGCGATCCCGAACGCGGAGCCGTTCCTGGTCGACGGCCTCGGGCACGTGGGCGTCTGCTGCCGCCAAGAGGTGCCGATGTTCGACTGGATCGTGAGCAAGGTGCCGACGGCCGGCCGCGCCTGAGAGCGCTGCGCTGTGGGACGTCCCGCGGGATGCCCGCCGGGTGCCGGGGCTAGCTGCGCTCGTGGGCCGAGTACAGGCGCCAGCGTCCGGGCACGCCCTTGAGCTCCTGCTCTCCGCGAGGGTCGAATGACAGGCCGGATCCGGCCACGAGATCCTTGACCGTCTGAGAGACGCACACCTCCGCCGGGCGTGCGTTTCCGGCCACGCGTGCGCCGATGCTGACGGTGATCCCGCCGATCTTGCCGTTGATGAGCTCGCATTCGCCGGTGTGAACGCCGGCCCGGATCTGGATGCCGAGCCCGGCGAGTCGGCGTGAGATTTCGAGCGCGCAGCGGATTGCGCGCGCCGGTCCGTCGAAGCTCGCGAAGAACCCGTCCCCGGCGGTGTCGACCTCGATCCCGCGCCACCGGTCCAGTGCCCGGCGGACGATCGTGTGATGCTGTTCGACCAGCTCCTTCCAGGCTCGATCGCCAAGCCGCGCTTGATGGTCGGTGGAATCGACGATGTCGGAGAACAGCACGGTCGCGAGCACGGTGTCGAGTTCCGGCGGCGGATGTTCGATGCCCAGGAATGCTCTCGTCTCGTGGATCACGGACGGGTGCCAGAGCCTCAGCCCCTCTGGAGGCAGTGGGTGGAGGACGGCCCCCTCGATGAGTTGGGCTGTTGCTTCGGCCTGGCGGTAGAGCCAGTCATTCGGCAACCCCTTCGGGGCAACGGCCAGGACAGGGAGCCGGAGGGTCGGCAGAACGTCCCGGACGTCGTATTCATTCAGGAGCTGGATGAACCCCACGGCGGTGGCAGGGCCGCATGCGTGGCGCTGCATGGTTGCGAGGAACTCGACGGCCTCCACGTCCATCGCCATGCCGGGATACATCTGCCTGACAAACGCCGCCGATCCCCACCCCGACTCTGCCGCCTCGGCGAGCGCTTCAACGTCGACCGGGTCCCGCCCGTGTGGCCACCCGTCGCCGGCCACCGACCGTCCGGCGGCCTGGAACCAGACCAAACCGGCCACCCGATCGGGGCGCGTCGCGGCGAACAGCGCGGCCGCCATCCCCCCGTCGCCCGCCGCAAGCAGGTACGGCCGCTCCTGGCCCGCAGCATCGAGCACCGCCAGAAGGTCAGCTGCGCGAGTCTCGAGGTTCGGCAGCCCACCCATGTCGTCGGAGAGGCCTGTCCCGCGCCGATCGTGGAGGGTTACCCGCGCGCTCGAAGCGAGGTCGAACCACGACCGCGCGGCCGGCTCGAAGTCCATGAACAGCTCGATGTTCGTGGCGATCGACCCGATGATCGCGACGTCGACCTCCCCATCTCCGAGGATCTTGTACGCGATATACCCCCCATCCAGGGTCTTCGCGTACCGCGTGTCAGGCACCTTCTGATCCATGTCAGCCGTAGTCTTGTCACAGCGCAGCATGGTGATCAACGGCTGGTTCGCACTGCCGGCTGCGGCTACCGGGCTGGGCACGGCGTTCTGTACGATCGTCGGGTGGAGGGTCGGCCTGAGGCGGTGGATCGCGCCCTTGTGGTTCGCGGCGGCGAGGTTGCGCTCGTGGAGCCGTTCGGGAGAGGCGGCGGCGTCGATGTGATCGCGCGACCGTTCGCCGCGTCGCTGGCGATGACGCTGGACGCGCAGGTGGTGGTCGACAATCGCCCTGGTTTGGGTGCCACGGCAGCGCCTGCATATGTGGCCAGTGCGCCCGCGGATGGCCGCACGCTGCTCGTGAACACCAGCGGCCACGCGTACAGCGCGGCGTTGTCCGTAGGCCTCCCGTATGACCCGATCGCGGATTTCGTGCCAATCGCTGCGCTGAGCAGTCAGGCGTACGTGCTCGTGGCGAACCCCGGCGCCGGGATCCGCAGCCCTGCCGACCTGGCCAGGGCCGGGCACGACCGTCCGGACGGCCTGTCGTTCGTCTCGCCGGGCGTGGGCACCGCCACCCACGTGTGCGCTGCCCAGCTCAACCATGATCTGGGCATCGAGGCGCGCCATCTTCCGGCTCGGTCGGAGGATGGGATCAGCGAGACGATCGCGCGTCTCGCCGCAGGCGAAGCGGACTACGCCGTGTCGCCCATTCCGATCGCGGCGCCCTATGTCGCGGCCGGGACTTTGGTCTCGATCGGCGTGACCGCGACCCGGCGATCTCCGCTCATGCCGGACGTGCCGACGCTCGCCGAGGCCGGCGTGGAGGGTTTCGACTTCCCCATCTGGTACGGACTGTGGGCGCCGGCCGGGGTCCCCGAACCGGTCGCGGCAGAGCTTGCGGGAGCGGTCTCAGAGGCGCTGCGATCACCGGAGCTGGCATCGCGCTTTGAGGAGCATGGAGCGGAGATTCTGCGACTCACTCGGAAGGACTTCGCGGACTTCGTGACACGCGAGGTCGCGCGTGCGGCTCGCCTCGGCTAAGCCGTCGCCCGCAGCTCGAACGGCGAGCCCAGAGGCTTGCCGGTCCCCGGCCTGCTTACCGGAGGCGCGGGAGCCCCCACAGCATGCTGTAGAGCACCTGCGGTCGCCCGGCCGGGTCGAACGCACCGAAGGTCACGGTCGGGTTATCGGGATCTGCGGCGTCGACCAGGAACGTCCGCTCGTCCACCGGAAACGCCTCGGTCTCGCCGACGTCACTGGTTATCAGCAGGCCCTGCGCGGTGGCCGCCACGTCGACCCGACGGTCGGGCCACGCGTAGACACCCTGGAAGCGGGCGAGGTCGCCGCCGGCGCGGGGAGATGGCTCGAGGTGTAACGGCGGCACCGCGATCTCGAAGAGTGACGGCATCAGAGCCGCGAAGAGTGACCGGTACATCGCGCGCCCCGTGCTGGCGTTCGTCATCAGGACAACGGCGGCCCGCCGCTGAGGCACGATCCGAAGCACTGACCGCTCGCCGTCGATCAGGCTGTCCCACCCCCACACACGAGCCCCGTCCCAGTCGAACTGGGCCCAGCCAAGGCACCACGCATCCAACCACCCCGTAATCATGACCTCGGCATGGACGGCGCGCATCTCGGCCAGCGCGGGGTCTTCGAGGTGCGCTTCCGCGAACCGAAGGAGATCCCCAACCGTCGAGACCATGCTGGTGCCGGCTGGTGCGTAGGCTCGCGCGATCAACGGCTCGACCGGCATCGTACCGTCGGCGGTGACGTCGTGACCGGTCGCCCGGCGCTTCGAGGCAGGGTCGGCCGCAAAGGTCGTCTCACGCATCCCGGCGGCGTCCAGCTGGGACCGCATGGCTTCCTCCCAGGTAGCGCCCGTGACCGTCTCGATCACGCGTCCGGCCAGGCACCAGCCCACGTTGCTGTACGACCAGAGGCCCGGCGCAGGTACGGCAGCTGCGACGTCGGCTGCAAGCCGAGACAGTGCCTCGTCGTCGTCTGCACGGCCTGCGAACCCGAACTCCAATCCCGCATACAGTGGAAGCCCGGAGCGGTTCGCAAGCAGGTCGCGCACCGTCGCGCGCTGCGCCCAGCCACATCCACGGAGCTCCGGCACATGCGCTGCCACCGGGTCCTCGAACGCCAAGCGCCCGGCCTCGGCGAGACGTGCGATCACGGTTGCGACGATCGACTTGGTGAGCGATCCGACGCTGAACCGTGTGTCCGCTGTGACCGGCTCACCGGTGCGAACATCTGCGACTCCACAACACGACGTAAGAGCCACGCCCTCGCGAAGCACGCCGAGCGCGACTCCCGGCACCGAATGGACCGACGCGTGCTCACACAAGAGCGCAGTGAGATCGAGATCGCTCACGCACCAACCCTACCCGGGCCGGTATGAGGGCCCGATGATCGGATTCGCGGGCGGTCACGGCGGTCGCGACGCGCTCGCAGAACGCGAGCACGGTGTCCACATGGCGCTGAAGGGTGATCCCGATGCGGGTCGAAGTTCACTGCGGATCTCTGGAGGTCTCACCGAGAAAGGCACGCTATGAGCTATCAGCTTGACCGCAAGCTCGTCGTCGAGTTCATTGGAATGTTCATCTTCGTCTTCACGGTCGGCATGGCGACCAACAATGCGGGTGCAGGTCCATTGGCGCCGCTCGCGATCGGGTCGGTGCTGATGGTGCTGGTCTTTGCGGGAGGGCACGTATCCGGCGGTCATTTCAATCCGGCCGTGAGCATCGCGGTCTTCGTTCGCGGAAAGATGTCCTCGACGGAGTGCGGCGCGTACATGATCACCCAGTTCGTCGCCGCGGTCCTGGCCGGCCTCGCCGCTCGCGCGGTCGGCGGTCACGAGACGGCGGCGCCTGTCGCCGGCGCGGGGAAGATGCTGATCGCCGAGTTCCTGTTCACGTTCGCGCTCGGGTGGGTGGTGCTGAACGTCGCAACCGCGCGCGGGACGGAAGGGAACTCCTTCTACGGCCTTGCGATCGGGTTCACGGTGGTCGCCGGCGCGTTCGCGGTCGGCGGCATCTCCGGCGGCATCTTCAACCCGGCCATCGCACTGGGCGCAATGGTCACCGGCCTCCTGAAGTGGAGCAACATCTGGATCTACCTGCTGGCCGAGTTCCTCGGTGGCGCCGCCGCCGCGTACGCATTCCTCTACATCCAATCCGCGGAGAAGATGCTGGGCGACGTCGAAGCCGCCAGTCCGGAATGACCTGAAGGGGTCTCGTCCGTCCAACACAAGGGCACCGCCCAGCGGTGCCCGAGAGCTTCGGCATGCGACTCGCCACGCGTCCGAGGCCGCACACCTTGCGGTTCGCCCCCGCCGGCACCACTGGACGAGGACGGCTGCCATCACGCTGGTCGGCTCCGGCGTGCTCGCCGGAGTCGCCTACGGCGGGTGGAAGTCCTACTCGCCCTCGCCAGAGGCGCGATCGAACCGTCACACCGCCGATCACACGCCCGCCGAGCCCTCGACCACGCAACCTGCCGCTTGAGTGACCCGAGGCGGCGGGGCGGTGCGCACATCATCCTCACCGGACGAGGCGGAGACGGATCAGGGAGATGACTCTGTTTCTGATCGGCGTCGCCGAGACGGACGCCGACCAGAGGAGCGGGCCGCGCTCAAGACGGCCACCGCCTCGGGCTAGCGGGAACTACCAATCAAGGATTCGGGCTAGCACTGATGATCTCGAGCCATCGATCCGCGACGATCGGGCGGAACCACGGCGACCGTCAACCGGGACGACTTGAAGATGCCCATCGACACACGGGAATAGACCGAAAGGAATGGAATGATGGCTGCGACCACGACCGACGTCCTCGTAGGCGGCTATCCGAACATCGACGAGGCGATGAGAGACTTCGATGCGCTCGCGAACCTCGTTGAGGGCAAGAAGGTCAAGATGGAGGCCGCGATCCTGATCACGCATGCCAAGGATGGCAGCGTGACGGTGGCGCAGACGGCCGACCATCGCGGCCGCAAGGGCGTCGAGTGGGGCGGTGGTGTGGGCGTTCTCGTGGGCTTGGCGGCGCCGCCGTTGCTCGCGGTCACCGCCGCCGGCGCGGTCGCAGGCGGTCTTGTTGGGAAGTTCGTGGACAAGCGACTCGAGACCGAGATGCACGACAAGATCGGCGAGAACCTCCCGCCGGGAACGGCCGGGATCATCGCTGCGTTCGACGACTCCGAGCGGCTCGCCGTGGAGCAGGCGCTCCCGGGCGCGCTCGCGAAGTCGGTCGTGCAGTCGGACAAGAAGGGACTGAAGGCGCTGAAGGACGGGCTTGCAGAGGCGATGGGCAAGTTCGTGCCCGACCGCACGGTGCTGCCGATCCCCGACAGGAACTTCGGCGGCACGATCGGGAGGACGATCGACCAGTCGGTCCCGGACTGGACGATCATCCCGGGGCCAAAGGCTCCGCAGGATGCGCCGAACGTCCTGCTCATCCTCATCGACGACGCCGGCTTCGGCCAGCCCGATACGTTCGGAGGGCCGGTGGCCACACCGAACCTGACCCGTGTCGGGAAGATGGGTCTCACCTATAACCGGTTCCACGTGGTTGCCCTGTGCTCGCCGACGCGAGCGGCAACGCTCACGGGGCGCAACCAGCACCGCGTCGGGATGGGCTCGGTCGCGGAGTTTCCCGGCCCCTTCCCGGGATATACGGGCGCAGTGCCTCGCAGCTGTGCGCCGGTCCCGAAGGTGCTGAAGGAGAACGGCTACGTCACCGGCGGCTTCGGCAAGTGGCACATGACCCCGGACCGCGAGCAGGGCCCCGCCGGCCCGTTCGACCACTGGCCGCAGTCGTGGGGCTTCAACCACTACTGGGGCTTCCTCAGCGGGGCCGCGGGCCAGTGGGATCCGATGATCACGCAGGACAACACGACGATCGGCGTTCCCGAGGGCACCGACGGCAAGCAGTACTACTTCCCGGACGACCTCACGGACAAGGCGGTCGAGTGGTTGCACTCCGTGCGTGCGCAGGATCCCGAGAAGCCGTGGTTCCTCTACTACTCGACCGGCTGCGCCCACGCGCCGCATCACGTCGCCAAGGAGTGGGCGGACAAGTACAAGGGCCGGTTCGACCAGGGCTGGGACAAGCTGCGCGAGGAGGTCTTCGAGCGTCAGAAGAAGCTCGGTGTGATCCCACAGGACGCGGAGCTGACCGAGCGGCCAGATCTGTTCGCCGCCTGGGACTCGCTCGACGACGCCTCGAAGAAGCTGTACACGCGGCAGATGGAGGTCTACGCGGGCTTCATGGACAACGCTGACTGGAATGTCGGCCGCCTGCTCGACGAGGTCGAGGAGATGGGCGACCTCGACAACACGCTGATCTTCTACATCTGGGGCGACAACGGCGCGAGCCTGGAGGGGACGACGACGGGCTCGTTCAACGAGATGACGTTCCTCAACGGCGTCGATATCGAGCCCGAGCAGCAGCTCGAGCTGATCGACAAGTACGGCGGCATCGACGCGTGGGGCAACGACCACACGGCACCGCACATCGCTGCCGCCTGGGCGTGGGCCGGGAACACGCCGTTTCAATGGGGCAAGCAGATGGCGAGCCATCTGGGCGGGACGCGCAACCCGATGGTTGTTGCGTGGCCGGGCAAGATCGAGGCGGGCGGCGACCTGCGCTCGCAGTTCACGCACTGCATCGACATCGCGCCGACCATTCTCGAAGCGGCCGGGATCCCGGAAGCGAAGGTCGTCGACGGGATCGAGCAGGAGCCGATGGACGGCACGAGCTTCCTCTACACGTTCGACGACCCGAACGCCGAGGAGCGGCACACGGTGCAGTACTTCGAGGTGATCGGCTCGCGGGCGATCTACAAGGACGGCTGGTGGGCGTGTGCACGCCTCGACAAGGCGCCGTGGGACTTCTCGCCGGCCGCGCTGGCGAAGTTCGCCCCGGGCAAGTGGGATCCTGAGCAGGACGTCTGGGAGCTGTACTACCTGCCGGACGACTTCACGCAGGCGAAGGACGTGGCGGCGCAGAACCCGGAGAAGCTCGCCGAGCTGAGGGAGCTGTTCTGGCAGGAGGCGGAGCGCAACCATGTACTGCCGCTGCTCGGCTCGATTTGCGTCTTCTTCGGCATCCTCCCGCCCCTGCCGACGGTGACCCGCTACACGTTCGCGGGCGACGTCCAGAACGTCCAGAAGGGGCTCGTGCCCCGGATCGCCGGACGGTCGTATGCGATCGAGGCAGAGCTCGAGATCCCGGCCGGCGGCGCACAGGGCGTGATCCTCGCCAACGCCGACTTCATCGGCGGATTCGGGCTCTGGGTCGACGAGGACGGCAAGCTCAACCACACCTACTCGTTCCTGGGCGTCGAGAGCTACCGGCAGACGTCAACCAAGCCGCTTCCAACCGGCGACGTCACAGTGAAGATGCTGTTTCAGGCCGACGAGCCCAAGCCGGGGAGCGGCGGCAACGTCACGCTCTGGGCCAACGGCGAACAGATCGGCGAGGGCCGCGTCGAAAAGACCGCGCCGATGATGCTGACGTCGTACGCAGGCATGGACGTGAGCCGCGACAACGGCCTGGTCGTCGACCTGGCCTACGAGGACAAGGCGCCCTACCCGTTCACAGGAACAGTCAAGAAAGTCGTCTTCGACCTCAAGCCGCCGTCGTCGCACGAGGACGACCAGGCCCTGCACGAGCACGCATCGATCCACGCCGTCGCACACGGGATCGGCGCGTAGTGAATGTCGAGCGCAGGGGGCTGGCATCGTGAGCGGCGACACCAGCGACCTGGCGAGGTTGTGACTCGCCGGTTGGAAGGAGCACGATGATCCAGCTGATCGAAGGGCTTCCCGACGCGGTCGTCGGAATCGAAGCCGTCGGACAGGTCGAATCCGCCGACTACGACATGATCGCGGCGCCGGCGGTCAAGCACGCGCTGGAGCGGCACCCGAAAATCCGCCTCATCCACGTGCTCGACGACCGCTTCACCGGCTACACGGCCGGCGGCGCATGGAAAGACGCGGTGCTCGGGCTCGCCCATCCGCGGTCGTTCGACCGGATCGCCGTGGTCACGGACTCCGAGAGCATTCGACGACTCGTCACGCTCGCGGGCTGGTCGATCCCCGGCGAGCTGCAGCTGTTCCCGAACCAGGAGCGTGCGCAGGCGGAAGCGTGGGCGAGCGAAGGGCTCACTGAGCCGTAAGGAGGAATGCGATGAGTACGACAGTGACCGAGAGAGCGGCCGACGACGTTGTGACAGCGACCCGGAGGAGCGGTCGGTCGAAGCGGGCGGCGCGTGTGGTGCCGCATCTGAGTGTGGCGGAGCGGGTGGCGCGGGGTCAGGCGGCGCGGGCTGACGTACCCCGTTCCCGTCACGCGGAGTACACCCCTGCGTCGGGTCGTCAGGATCCCGTCGACCTGCTCGAGTCGCAGGCGGCGTCGCGGGTGCCGGAGTTGGTGCCGATCCGGTATGGGCGGATGCTGGTGTCGCCGTTTACGTTCTATCGGGGAGCGGCGTTATTGATGGCGGCGGATCTGGCGGCGACTCCCGATTCGGGGCTGCGTGCCCAGCTGTGTGGTGATGCGCATCTGTCGAACTTCGGCGTGTTCGCGTCGCCGGATCGGCGGTTGGTGTTCGACCTGAACGATTTCGACGAGACGCTTCCGGGGCCGTGGGAATGGGACGTGAAGCGGTTGGCGGTGAGCTTCGAGGTGGCCGGGCGCGAGAACGGCTACTCGCGCAAGGAACGTCGCCGGATCGTGCAGGACACGGTCGCCGCATACCGCCAGGCGATGCGACAGTTCGCCGGCATGCGCGCAATCGACGTCTGGTATGCCCGGCTCGAGGTCGACGAGCTGATGGCCCAGCTCCAAAGCCAGGTCAAGAAGCGGATGGCAAAGAAGGCCGAGAAAGTTGTGGCGAAGGCGCGGACGAAGGACAGCATGACCGCCTTCTCCAAGCTGACCCGGGTGGTGGACGGCGAGGCGCAGATCGCGTCCGATCCGCCGCTGATCGAACGCGTCCACGACCTCGCGCCCGGCCGCGATGGCGAGGCCTTGACGGAGGCGCTGCACGAGTTGCTGCGTCGGTATCGAGGGACGCTGCAGACCGACCGGCGAGTGCTGTTGGAGGAGTATCGACTGGTCGACCTGGCCCGCAAGGTCGTCGGCGTCGGCAGCGTCGGCACCCGCGCGTGGATCGCATTGATGCTCGGCCGAGATGGGCAAGACCCGCTGTTCCTGCAGTTCAAGGAAGCGCAAGCCTCGGTGCTGGAGGACTTCGCCGCGAAGAGCCAGTACGCCAATCACGGCGAACGTGTGGTCGCCGGCCAGCACCTGATGCAGGCAAGCAGCGACATCTTCCTCGGCTGGCTCCACGTCGCCGAAGGCATCGACGGCCAGGAGCGAGACTTCTACGGCCGCCAGCTGAAGGACTGGAAGGGATCATTCGAAACCGCCGGTGCACTCCCCAAGGGCATGACCATCTACGGCCAGACCTGCGGCTGGACGCTCGCCCGCGCCCACGCCCGCTCCGGAGACCGCATCGCCATAGCCGCCTACCTCGGCCAAAGCGACACCTTCGACCGCGCCATCGCAGACTTCTCCGAAGCCTACGCCGACCAAAACGAACACGACTACAACGCCCTCACCCAAGCCGTCAACTCTGGAAGGATCACTGCAAGAACGGGGCTCTAACGCCGACACACCTCACGTCGGCGTTTGGTCGGCCTGCTCGGGCAGGAGTACGGGTTGGCGCTGAGAAGGGTGTCGCGACCGACGCGCCTCGGATGCTGACCGGGGCGCTGCACGGAAAGGAGCGTTATGCCCGCGATCGCTGCCGCAGACCTTGCCAGGATGCGCGAGACGCTCCTGTTCGACGGGCCTGAGCAGGGGCGCAAGCTCAGCCGGTTCTGGGCGTTGCTGCTGCTGGCCGCGGTGATCGCCTCGGCGGGGGTGATCACGGATTCGACCGCGACGGTCATCGGGGCGATGATCGTCGCGCCGCTGATGACTCCGATTCTCGGCCTGGTGCTGTCGGTGGTGACCGTGGATGCACGGAATCTGGGCGTCTCACTGCTGCTCGTGGTAACGGGAGCGTGCGCGGTCGTCGTCGTCGGCTGGCTGCTGGGTCAGTTGACGCCGGTGCCGGTTGTGGCTGCGACGAACTCGCAGGTGGCCGGCCGCGTCGACCCGACGCTGATGGACCTGCTGGCCGCCCTCGCGACCGGGGCGGTCGGGTCGTTCGCGCTCGCACGTGACGACGTGTCCGACACCCTGCCCGGGGTCGCGATCGCGATCTCGCTCGTCCCGCCGCTTGCGGTCGTCGGCCTCACGTTTGAGTCCGGCGCGCCCGAGCAAGCGCGTGGGGCACTGCTGCTGTTCCTCACGAACGTCGGTGCGATCCTGCTCAGCGGCCTGATCGTGATGGCGATCTACCGCGTCCGCGCAACCGCCGCACGGGGATCAACTCGGCATGGGCATCCCCGGCTCGCGGTGGCAGTGGTCGTCCTGTTCGTGATCGCCCTGGCGGGTCCGCTGGCCGTGGACTCGGCCCAGGTCACCTCGCAGCAGCTGACGAACGCCGACGTGACGACCGTGGCCAACACCTGGGCGAAGAGCGTTGGCTGGCAGATCGTGAAGGTGGCCACAACCCAGAGCGGAGTCACCGTCCGGGCGATCGGGCCGCCGCCGTTGCCCGACCCGCAGACATTGCGTACCGCGCTCGACGCCAACGGGCTCAAGAGCACGTCCGTGCAGCTCGAGCTCGACCCGGTCAAGCGCGTCAATCTCCCCGGCAGCTGAGCTACCGAGAGCGCGGAAACCCGCAGCCCGGATCGGTGGATTCGCCGATGCGCCGCTGCCGACGCGGGCCGTAGTGTGGCGAGCGACAAAGGAGGGTTCCATGCTCGTCTTCGCATCGGTGCTCGGATTCACATTCGGGATTCTTGCGCTCATCATCTGGATCGCGATCGCGTTTTGGCCCGCGCGCGTCGCCGGCCGCAAGGGGCACAGCTTCTTCGGCTACTTCCTGCTGAGCCTGCTGTTCTTCCCGCTCGCGCTGATCATGGCGTATCTCGTTGCTGATCGGAGCGCCCCGGCGGTGCGCGCCTGACGGCCGCGAAGGGTTGAACCCGAATCCGCCGGGCCGGTCGCGGACACGACCGGCCCGGCGGCCGCCGTATCGACATCCCATCGGTCCCGAACCTGCGGGACATTGGTGGCTATCCGGTCGCCGATCTGCGCACCGCCGCGGAGCGGGCAGCCGAACCCAACGTCGTGCCCCAGGGCACCGAGCAGGTCGTCTGCGACGTGCTGAAGGATTCCCAGAGCGCGGCGCCCGCTGCGCTGCTGAAGGTGCTGTCGGATCCCGCACTCGCCGAGAAGATGCTCGGCGACGGCAGGGCGGTGCAGATGTTCGAGAAGGGCTATCGCGAGATCGTGAGCCTTCCGAGCGCGCTCGCCGCGTATCGGACGTTCTTTACGGCTATCGCAGGTGACGCCCACCGGCCGGCGCTGTGCCATTGCACGACCGGCAAAGACCGCACCGGCTGGGCCGCTGCTGCAACGCTGCTTCTGCTCGGCGTGTCCGCCGAGGATGTCGCGTACGACTACGAGCTCAGCAACCGCGACCCTTTGCCGGCGCTCAAGCCGGTGTTCGAGCACTTTCGCGCCGCCGGCGGCGACCCGCACCTGCTCGACCCGGTCCTCGGCGTCGACCCGGAATACCTCAACGCGGCGCTGGACGAGATGAAGCAGCGGTTCGGGTCGATCGAGGGCTACTTCGCCGACGGCCTGGGCATAGACGAAGCAGGGCAGCAGGCGTTGCGCGACGCGCTGACCGAGCCCCGATAGGTTGCTTGCGGCGGCGGTGGCCGAAGGAGGCCGCGGTCTCAACGGCACCCCGTCCGTCGTCAGCCGATTTGCGGAACGGCTCTGGGTCGGCGGCTGTTGGGAGGCCCGGACGAGGTGCTAGCCGTAACGGGTCGGCCTGCGTCGTCGGATGATGTCTCACGAGTCCGCGGCTTGCTCGCGCGCCATCTGCTCATACTCCTCCGCAGCGGCCTCGGCCGTCTCGACCTCGAACCATTCCGGGTGGGGATAGCCTGTCGAGCGCAGGATCAGCGTGAAGGCGTCGGCGTGGAAGGCGCTGGTGCGCGGCTCGACGCCAGGCCCGAGGATGGTCCAGAACGCGCGGCCGGCGACGCCCTGATAGGGCATGCCGATGCTGCCGGCGTTGATCAGCCGGCGGCCGGCGACCGACCGGTCGAACTGGGCATGGGTGTGGCCAGACACGACCATCGCCTCCTCGACACCGGCCAGCATCGGAGCCACCCGGTCGGGGTCCGAGACGGCCGTGACGATGTCCTCGTCGCTGCGCGGCGAGCCGTGGCAGAAGAGCACCGGCCCCAGGCCGCGGACGTCGACCCGGTCGGTCGGCGGCAGCGCGGCCAGCCAGGCCACACGCCGCTCGCCCAGGCGCTCGGCCACCCACTCGCTCGGTTCTCGGTCACAGTTGCCTCTGATCCAGCGAAGCGGGATGTCAACCGACTCCAGCAGGTCGAGCGTCTCCACCGGCTGGGGGCCCTCGGCGACATCGCCACCGATCAGGATCGCATCAACGCCCGCGGAGGCAAGATCGGCCAGCGCTGACCGGAGGGCCGGCACATTGCCGTGGATGTCATAGAGCGCAGCGACCCGCATGGGACGACCATAGCGTTGACCGCGGGAGGCGAGGATCGGCGGCCGTTCACGGTTGGAGCGCTTCGGCCATCGCTGAGCCAGGCGACTCACGTACCATCCGACTGCTTCGCGCTCCACGTCGACGAGCGCCGAAACATCGAAAAGCGGATACTCGCCCGATGGCACGGTTTGTGCTCGTACACGGAGGCTGGCACGGCGGCTGGTGTTTCCGCTGGCTTGCCCAGGAACTCAAGGATCGCGGTCACGATGTCGTGGCTCCCGACCTGCCCTGCGAGGAGGTCGGGCTCACGCCGCTCGACTATGCCCGGAAGGTCGGCCCACAGCCGGATGCGATCGTTGTCGGTCACTCGCTCGCTGGATTCACGATCCCCTACATCGAGGCCCGCGCTCGCGTCTATCTGGCCGCGCTTCCGCCGCTGGAGCGCAGCGAGGTCAACAGGGCGTTCGTCGAGAGCTTCGGTGGGGCGGTGCGCGACTCCAGCGGCCGCTCCTACTGGCCCGATGCGGATACGGCTGCGGCGCGAATGTATCCCGACTGTTCGCGCGCGCAGTCCGACTGGGCCTTCCCTCAGCTTCGCCACCAAGCTCGGCTCGAGCCGATTCCCGCACCGTTCGGGACCGGCGATGTGGTCATCGCGACCCTGCAGGATGCCGCAATCGAGCCAGACTGGCAGATCCGTACGGCCCGCGTACACGGCGCACGGGTGATCGAACTCGACGCGGGCCATTCGCCGTTCCTCACGCAGCCGGCCGAGCTCGCCGACATTCTCTGTACAAGGTTGTCCGGGTTCCTCCATTCCCGATAACCCCCGAGCGATTTGACGGGAAGGCTGTTGGGAGGCCATAGCGAGGTGTGAGCCGTAACGCGGCTCAAGTTCGCCCTGAAGCTGCGCCACGGCCGGCGGAGTTCGAGTTGGCGCCGTCCGGTGCCGTGACGACTCGGCCGACGCCGAAGCGCAAGTGGCGGTCTCGGTTGACAGACCCCTCTTCTCCATGTCCGAAAGGTCGGGCTGGTAGCCCATCTTCAAGTAGACGACCGGAATCCCCCGGTCGCGGGCAGCGTCCAGCACCCGCCGGATGGTCGGGACGACGGTTCGCACGGCCGTCGTCGGAACACCGTTCTGGTCGAACATCCCGCCCACTGAGACGAAGTCGCCGCTTCAGCCATTCGCGTCCTCCATCCCCGCGTCCGAGCGATGGTGGCAGATCGTTCACGTCGAGGCAACCTGGCCGTTGATACCAACGGCCAGCGCCGGCGACGTTTCTGGCGCTGTGAGTGCAGTGCGCCGCGTGTGTTTCGCCGGCCCACGCGCGCGGGCGCCGTGGTTCGCTTCAGCGTTGCAGACGGGCGGCTAGGTCGGCCCGTGAGGTGATTCCGAGCTTTCGGTAGACGCGACTGAGGTGCGCCTCGATCGTCTTCGGGCTCAGGAAGACGAGGGTTGCCACCTCGCGGTTCGTGCGACCCTCGGCGACCAGGAGCGCGATCTGGCGCTCCTGGGGTGTCAGCTCGTCGCCCATGTCCTGCCGGCGCCGGCGGCGCTCGCCGCTCGCAGTCAGCTCCCTGCGAGTCTGATTCGCCCATGGGCGGCAGCCGGTGCGCTCGAACACGTCGAGCGCGGCGCGAAGCTGCTCACGCGCCGCGATGCGGCGCCCGCCACGGCGGAGCAGTTCACCGAGGACGAGACGGCTGCGGGCGGCCTCGACCTCCGCACTAAGGTGGGTGAACGTTTCGATCGAGCGCTCGAGTGGACCGGTGTACTGCCCGTTCGCGGCGGCGAGTCCGCGGCAGCGATCCAGCCGACCCTCGGCCAGCGGCATCGTCATGGTCGCGGTGGCACGTTCGATATCCTCGTCTGCCTCGCGGAGCCGACCGAGCCGGATGAGCGCTTCGATCCTGTCGGTCGAGAGGCCCCACCAGGTGTCGTACGCGGCAGCTGCGGGTGGGAACTCGACGACTGCCTCGTCGAATGCGCCCTCAGCCAACGCCAGGCTCGCCCGGGCGCTGGTGGCCGCCAGATCACACCAGGCGCGGGTGGCGCGAAAGGGCTCCAGCCTGGCGACCGCCGATTCGACTCCGGCCCGATCGCCCCGATGCGACATCAGCTGGGCCAGGGCGGCCGTCACGTACGCCGCGGAGGAAGCCTGACCGGTCTCATCGGCTAGCCGCAAGGCCTCGTCGTACCGCGCAGCGGCACGATCCCAATCGCCGTCGGTCAGCGTGTCGATCGCACCGCATTCGCAGAGGATCTCCGGGAGCTGGCTGACGTCGCCGCGGGAGCGAGCGGACGCTTCTGCCTCGACCGCCAGCGCGTGCGAGGCGGCGAGGTCACCTACCCACATGTGCATGTAGATCGCCTCGACGAGCGCCCCGGGGTCATCTTCAGCGCCGCTGAGCATTCCCGCGATCGCCTGCCGCATCAGCGGTATACCCGAAGCGTGGTCGCCGCTGCGGATGAGATGCCATGAGTACGCCTGGTCGACCCGGGGGTGAACCGCACGGGCCGCTCCCGCCAGCTCGTGAGCCCGTAGCGCGAGCCTCTCCGACGTGGCGACCTGGCTCGCGCCGAAGAAGGCACGGTCGGCCGCCTGTGCCAGCAGCAACGCGGCCGTGTCCGGCTCCACCGCAGCGATCGCCTCGGCGTCAGCCTCGAGCACCGCACAGACTTCGCCCGGATCCACTCCCACCGCCGTCGCTATCCTCGCCCATAAGCGGCTCGCCTCGGCGCGAAGCACAGGATCCTGCGTGATGTCGCGCGCCCGCCGGGCGGTCGCCGCGGCCGCCGCGGCCCGCCCTGCGCTCCAGCCCGCCGCCGCGGCTCGGTGCAACCGCCGGACGGTTGCCGCCGGGTCGATGCTGAGATCGGCGGCGCGGCCGAACGCGCGAGCAGCGGTCGCGTATGCGGCACGGCTGTGAGCCTGCTCCGCCAGCGCCTCCAGGGCCGTCGCGGCCGTCTCGTCCGGTCCCAGTGCCGCGGCGCCGAGGTGCCAGGCCTCGCGAGCAGGATCGGCCCGGCCGGAATAGGCCCGCGCCAGCGCAGCGTGCGCAGCTCGCCGATCGGCGGCAGGGGCGCCGTGGTACGCGGCTGACCGCACAAGCGGATGGACGAACTCGACCCTGCCCTCGCTGACCGAGATCAGGCCAGCCAGTTCGGCTGGCTCGAGGGCCGCCAGCGCGGCTCCTTTCTCGTCCAGAGCGACCGCGATGGTGAGGACGTAGCCCTCATCGTCCGCAGCAGCAACCAGCAGCGCCATCCGGGCGTCGGCCGGCAACGTTCCGATCGCGTCCGAATACGCGCGGGAGACGCGGCGCGGCAGCGGAATCGGCACCGTGGTCGAGTCTAGGTCGGTCTGCGCATCAACCTGTGTCAGGGCGAGCGGATTCCCGCCCGTGAGCCTCAGCGCCGCCTCGGCGCGACTTGCACCCACCAGCTCAGCCACCGCGTCCAGCTCGAGGCCGTGGATCTCCAGCCGCTCGAACCCGACGAGTTCACCTTCGTCAATCGAGTCTTCGCGCCGCAACGCGACGACGACGGCGACGCGATCGGCATCCAGCCGCCGCGCGGCGAACAGAATCGCCTCACGCGAGGGCTGATCGGACCACTGCAGATCGTCCACCAGGACGAGAAGTGGGCCATCCTCGGCGGCCTCCGCGAGCAGCGAGAGCGTGGCCGCACCGACCGCGAACCGGTCACCGGCCGGCCCTTCCTCCATCCCCAGCGCCCGTCTGAGCGCACGTCCAAGCGGCGCGGGCAGCCGGTCGATGCCGCCGGCGAGCGGCCGTAACAGGTCGAGCAGCGCGCCGAACGGCAGCTCGGCCTCCGACTCGACCCCGCGCGCCGACAAGACGCGTGCGTCAACGGCCGCTCCCCGCACGGCCTCAAGCAGCGTCGTCTTGCCAATCCCCGCATCTCCGAGCACGGCGATCCGGCGCGCACGACCGGCCCGCGCATCTGCAATTGTCGACTCGAGCACGGCGAGCTCGCTCGCCCGTCCCACCATCATGCTCCCGATTCTGTCACCCCCTCATGCAAGGCGACCGAACGCTGGCGCATGTCGAGGGGGTGTCCCCGATGCAAGCACCCCGACTCGCGCGTCACACTCGCCGAAATGCCGATCAGGAGGAGTGCATGAGCATCATCGATGGGAGCCGCCTGGATGCAGCGATCGACGGCGGCGTCTACCAACCTGGCGAGCCGGAATACGAGGACGCCTGTGTGCTCTTCAACGCTGCCGTCAGCCGCCGCCCGCGGGCGGTGGTGCGGTGTGCCTCGGTGGCAGACGTGGCGACCGCCGTCACGTACGCCCGCGAGAACGGACTCCCGCTCGCGATCCGGGCCGGCGGACATTCCGCCGCCGGCTGGTCGCTGTGCGATGACGGGCTCGTGATCGACGTACGGAGCCTCGATACAGTTCAGGTAGACGTCGAGGCGCGAACCGTGACGGTGGGGGGCGGGGCGCTGACAGGGGCGGTCGACCGGGCGCTGTGTGACCACGGCCTGGCCACGGTGACCGGCCGGGTCAGCACGACGGGAATCGCCGGCTTCACACTGGGTGGCGGATCCGGCGTCCTTGAGCGGCGGTTCGGGTTCGCCGTGGACAACCTGCTCAGCGCCCAGGTCGTGACCGCATCCGGCGACGTCCTGCATGCCGATCACGACACCAACTCTGACCTGTTCTGGGCCCTTCGGGGAGGGGGTGGGAACTTCGGGGTGGTCACCGAGCTGACGTTTCGCACACACGAGGTCGGCCCCATCATCACCGGAGGCCTGCTGGTGTGGCCGGGCGACCAGCGCGCCGCGGTCACCCGACATTTCCGCAACTACATGGCGCAGGCGCCCGAGCACGTGGGAGGGTTCCTCGGGTTCCTCTACGGCCCCGAGGACCCGAAGCATCCCTCGAGAGCTGCACAACGAACCGATCGTGGTCGCCTACGTGTGTCACAGCGGTTCGCTCGAGGCTGCCGACGACGAACTCGCCCCGCTGCGCAGCTTCGGACCGCCAGCGGCGGACTACGTCGAGCAGCAACGCTACGCGGACTACCAGTGCGCGATGGACGATCCGCCCGGGTACCGAAATTACATGACGTCGGATCACCTCGCATCGCTCGACGACAACGTCGTGGACGCCATCGTCGAGCGGTCGCGCGACCTGCCACGCGGGCCGGGATGGGTCGTGCTGTTCCCGTGGGGCGGCGCCGTCACCCGCCCACCGCACGACACCCCGATCCGCAACCGGGAGGCTGAATGGGTCGTTCATCCCGGCGCGTTCTGGGAGGACCCGGCGCTCGACCGCGATGTGGCCGAGTGGATTCAACGAATGCGCACTACGCTCAAGCCATACACGACCGGCGGGGTCTGGCTGAACTGGATCGGCGACGAGGGCGACGCCCGAGTGCACGCCGCCTTCGGCGACGCGGCCCACGCCCGATTGCGCTCCATCAAGGCTGCGTACGACCCCGAGAACCTCTTTCGCTCAAACCACAACGTGCAACCCGAATGACGGGCGCAGGCGAGGTATCGCGCGAGGATGGAGATGGACGCGCGGGGAACGACGTCGCGGCCGGGTACTCGGCAGACGAAACGGATCGCCTGCAGCTGATCTGGGGTGAGGGGTTCCTGTCGCCGGGAGGATCGGCGGAGATCGCCCGGATGCTCGCCGGTGCGGATCTGCGCGGGAGCGACGTGCTTGACATCGGTAGCGGCGCCGGCGGCGCAGACATCGCACTCGTGACCGATCACCGCGCACGCAGCGTGGTCGGCATCGACGTCCAGCAGGAGCTGATCGATGTAGCGACGAGGCGCGCCGCGCAGGTGGGCCTCATCGAACAGATCAGCTACCGGCTGGTCGAGCCGGAGCGGCCGCTGCCATTCCCAGATGCGAGCTTCGACGCTGTGTTCAGCAAGGACGCGATCATCCACGTCCGGCAGAAGCGGGCGCTGTACGGCGAGATGTTGAGGGTGCTTCGCCCAGGCGGACGGCTGTTCGTCTCCGACTGGCTGCGCGGGGAAGGCGACCAGCTGACATCACAGGTGGACACATTCGTCGAGGTCGCCAACCACGGATTCGTGATGGTATCGCTCGCCGAGATGGGCACGACCGCCACCGAGGCTGGCTTCGCAGCTGTCGAGCTCGACGATCGGCGTGAGTGGTACCTGGGCGAGGCGACCCTGGAGCTCGATCGGCTGAGGGGCCTGCTGCGGCGACATCCTCACGGTCATCCAAACACACCACATCCCTGAAGTCCCGCCAGCTGGAACGCCGCCCAATGACGGGGAGCGGGTATCCGCTCGCCACGCCGGACGAGCGCGCAGTAGCCGGGAGAGAGGCCAGTCGCGGCGGCGAGCTGTGACGAGCTGACCGACTGGATCTTCGGCAAGATCAGTCGCCTGAAGGTGGAGGGCGATGAGCCGATGCCGGACGTTGGCTCGGCTGCTCGGCGGCGCAGCCACTGTTCGCGCTACCAACAGCCTTCCCCGGAGCGATTTGACGGGAAGGTAGATAGGGCGTGGTCATGTCGGACTATCCGTGACGCGTCATGGAGCGCCGCCGTTGTTCGCCCTCTCTACAGATCGACGCCTTCGGGCGGTCCGCCCGTCATGCCGTGCTCCGGGTCAGCGGCACCAGCACTCGGCGTGAGGATCGCGGCGTCTTGATCCGACTGGAGGCGGAGGATGTCTCCGAGGAGAAGGTATGTCCCGGTGATGAAACGAGCCGCGTCGAACTGAGACACGTCAGCGTGGGCCCCCTTATGCCCGGCGTGGTCGGCGGCGTCAAGTCGCTGACCCAGATGTTGGAGTTCGCTAACGGTCATATCGCTCGCCGTCTGACTAGGCTGGTGTTCTTGGATCCAATACGCGAGTCGGTTGATGTACTTGGCCTCAGTCATTTCTCTGGCGTCGGTGGGTGGGCCGGGCGGCTGGAGCGCATCGGCGGCCGCCCTTATCAATCGTCGACACGTCGCGGCGGCGCTGGCCCAGTGCTCGGGATTGTCAGACGTTGCGCCCTCAAATGCCGCACTGAGCTTCGGCAGTCCGTCCGGCACCAGGCGCGCGATCGATCCGTCGACCTCCGCGCGGACCCGCTGGAACGCAGTCTCGACGGCAGCGCCGAATCGGAGTTCCTGATAGGTCGACGCCACGTACGCATGGAATGAACCGAGTACCCTGTCGATGAGGCGGCGGGAATCGATGGCGCGTGCGCGTATGGCGTTGCGCTCGGAGTTGCGGAGCTGGCTGTCATGCCCAGTGTTCGCTCCCAACCCGACGAATTCGTTCGGGTTGGCCGAGGACACCGATACCGACACCGGTACGTCTGCCGCGGCACCAAGGCCCGCGGCCGCCATGGTGAGGACGACCTGCGCCTCGCCCAAGGTCATGCTCGGAGCCCTCCATCCACCCGCACCTTTGTCCCAGTAGATTCGGTTTGACTGCCCCGCGGCCCACCACCCGTCGCCCGCGAAGTTGTTGTGCTCATCCATTGGGTACCCGCGCACTTCGAACTCAAGCCAGCGCATCGCCGTCTCGTCATCCAGAAGGCGCGCAAGCCGGCTCGTCTTCCGCGCGATCGCCATCGGATCCTCGTTCCCGAGCTCGATCTCCTCCAGCAACCTCTCCGCAAGTCGCAAGGCTTCTTCCCGGCGCGTATCCACCGCCGAGATGATAGGCGTCGCAGGCTGCTCGTCACTTCGATCGGTGCCACCGATCGACTCGCTCTCTACACCTCAGCGTAGAGAAGCCAACCCGACAGAGCTTGCAGGTCTTGCCGGGCGCCTGCGTACGCACCGTAACCCGGGCTGGCGAGAGCGTGGCCTACGCGGTTAGTTCCTTCTGGAAGTCAGCGAGCTGAGTCTCGGATGGCTTCCACCCGAATCTCAAGAAGAAGTCGCGCGCCATCACGACCGCGGCATTCCGTCCGTCTCCGATGAGCTCGTCACGGGCGATCACGACGCTCAATTCGATTACGTCCGGCGGCGGTCCGTACGGATTCATGAATTCGACCCGGTTCCGCTGTCCGACAACAAGCGCCCTGCGCCCAAGTCCCTCAAGGCGTGCGGAGATCTCCATCGACTCGTCGCCGGCAGGGCCCCAACGACAGGCGGGCACCGAGCTCGTATAGCTCGGTTAGGTAGTAGGGGATCTCCCACACCTCAATCACGGACGCGAATCCAGGGGGCACATAAGTCGCCTCGGTGCCGGTTCGCCAGTCCGCCGACACCGCCCGTAAGTGATTGAACTGTCCGCTGGTGTGTAAGCGCCAGGCTTCGGCGTGGGTGACCATCTGCGCGTCGACCTCCTGTCCGATCCACCTCTCGCCCCGCTCGAGCGGAGCGCGATGGTCGATGTACGGGACGGGCCAACCGCGGAAGCGGACGACGTCGCCTACGAGCACTTCTTCGAGTGCCCCGTAGTCCACGTACTTCCTGATACGCGTGCGGTCGGATAGACACATCCCAGTAACCCTTCGATCGGATCTTGTCCGTGACGGCGCTCACCAAGCCTCCTCCCGCTCAGCCTGATAGCGCTCTTCGGAGGCTGGCGACTCGACCGCTGGCTGGGCCACTCCGAGCGTAACCCCAGCTCTCCGTGCGGTTTCGACGTACGCGCGGAGAGCCTGTTGGGTCGCGAGCTCTATCACCTCGCGCATTTCGACTCCCGACGCGATCTCGGACGTCTCCGGGACCTTCCGGGGTCGCACGTAGAGGGCCCCCCGCCCGCAAGACTTGTTTGCCATCGGATTGGAAATCGCGCCGGCAGAAGTGTGGGATGTCGGCGAACTCGGCGACCTCGACAACGACGACTCTTGCCCCGCTTGATAGGTCGACTCGCACGACTCCGAAGTCGATTGCGGGGTCAGCGTACTCTGCCATTTTCCTTGCGACGTGGTCATACGCGAGCCAGGAGCTCAGATCGTCGTCGTTGAGCCCCGGCCGCATCGCCGCAGCATCATCGTCATCGATCCCGATCATCACGGAACCGCCATCCCGCAGAGTGGCCATGCTCAGGGCTGCGCGCGCCACCTTTGCGAAAGGTGGCTGTCGGTCCCTCCGCACACCGAGAGGATCGCGAGGTTGCTCGGCAAGGATGCGGCGATTCCTCCGCCGCCAGCCCTGCTGACCGGCGCCCACCAGAGCGCGCGCCGTCCCGGTCGACCTCGAGTCGCGGCTCAGACACCCAAACGTCCGCCGATCCAAAGCTCGGCGTGCGTGGACTGCGGCGCCGCAATCGGCCGCGACCAGAAACGATGCGCCAGTTGCCACGCCTCATTCAACGCCGGCCGGCTCGTCGACCCCCAAGCCGCGGCGACCGAGCGCCGACGCCGAACCGGCGAGCACCCCTCTCAGGTTCCGGACGTCCGAGCGCGCATTGCCGAAGCACAGCGACGTCATCAGCGGGCTCGACCGGGCACCGACACGTCCTTCGGCTATGCAGGTAGCCCGTCCGAGTTTCGCCGACTCATCCTCCCCCACCTTGAAGCCGCTAGCCCCTCCCAGCTCGCCCGCGCCTCGGGTCTTTCCGCTGGGTACTGCGCCCAGATCCGCGCGGGGAAACGCGTCCTGCACGTCCGACATTGGGCGGCGCTCCAGCTGGCTGGATTCCAGCACCGAACACCCCGCGGACGACTCGAGGAAAGCTGACCCCGCTTCACCTTCGGGCGGCTGCGATCAGCGCTGGGACGGCGTCGTGTAGTCCGGGTAATCTGCGCGCCGCGGGTGATACGCCGCGTGCGTGGGTGGGGATGCGGATGCGCAGGGCGGCTGGGTGGGACTCGAACACGAGCGGTGGCTCGAGGGATGTCGCCTCGCCGTCGATCCCGATCTCGACCGGCCCGTTCGAGTCGATCTGGAAGCGGGGCGTGTCCCACTCCAACCAGCCGGAGAAGTGGCGGATTCGGCCGGTTGCCTCGAGCCGGGTGAACTCGACTGCCTCGGCGGCGCTCGAGATCCGTGCGGTGGCGATCCCGAGTGTGCCGGAGTCCAGTCGCGGTCTGCTGCCACGCCCGTCGAGATGGTCGAGCTCGTACGGGTCGTTTGAGACCAGGATCATGTGGGCGGTCGGCACTTCGGCGCCATCTGGCCCGGTGTAGCGCAGGTCGAACGGTTGGGCGTCGCTTCCGAGCATGTCGGGCAGCATCGCGGCCGCGGTCTGGAGCTTCGCATCCCGGTATTCGGGTGACTGGACGATCTTGGCGTAGAGGCCCATCGAGGCGTTGTTGACGAACACGTTCCCGTTTACCGTCGCTAGGTCGATGCGTCGCTCAACCGCGTCCCCGAACGCGTCCAGCGCTCCGACCACGTCGTCGCGGTCGAGGCCAAGGTCGAGCGCGAAGTGGTTGCGTGTCCCCGCCGGGACACACACGTGCGCGACGCCGTGTTTGGCCGCCACCGACGCGACCAGCGCCTGGGAGCCGTCCCCTCCTGCCATTCCGATCACGTCGGCTCCCCGGGCGACCGCATCGTTGGCCAGTTGCAGCAGGTCGTCGCCGCGCTTGAGGACGACCGGCTCGATGCCACGCCTGCCGCATTCCTCCACCAGGCTGAACTTCTCGACCTTGCCGCCACCGGACCATGGGTTCATGATCAACACCGGGTGTCGCGGCCGTCCGACCATGGCGGTCGCCTCCAACCCTCCCGTGGACGAGTCCGCCGGGCGATCGAGCGCGTACTTGGCCGCCACCACCGAGACGACTCCCAGCACGAGCGCCAACTCCAGCGCGAAACCGTTCTGGAACGAGGTCAACACCAGCACGATCACCGCAACCACCGCCGCTGCGGCCAGCAGCCCGCCGGCGACACGGGCGGCCCCACGACTGGCAATCAGATACCACCCACCCACCACTGCCACGACCAAGGCGACGGCCGCGACCAACAGCCGTCCCACCGAACCCTGGGTCAGAGCGACCACCCCCGCCACCGCCGCCCCCACCAACGCAAACAAGGCCAGCACCGCGACCAGCCGACGCCGAGCCTCAGGCCGAGTCATCTGGCGCCACCCTGACCGCGACGGGCGCCTCCTCCACGCCGACCGCACCGAGCCGCTCGCGGTTGAGTTAGCTGCACTTCGAACTCGTAGCGGCCGAGAAACTCTTCACCGAGCTCACGACGCTCGCGGCATCGGCGGCGACCGTTGCAATCTGCGTCGGCGATGGACTTGCCGGGAGCGCTTTGACGGCGCTCACGAGTGTGTCGACCGACGTGTTGATCGCGCTCGTCTCGCTCGGAAAGTCAGCCTTCGCGGAGTTGACCAGCGACTTCGCATCGCTCTGGATCGTCGTTACCTGCGACTGCAGACCGCTGATCCCGCCGCTCGACGCGGCGCTCGTCAACCCCTTGACCGAGCTCTGAAGAGCGCTCCTGTCCGAGCAGTACGCCGGCTTACTTCCGCCGCCACCGCAACCAGTTGCCGTCACAAGCACCACCGCGGCGACCACAGCCATGAGCATCGCCACCAAACGCGATGCCGCGAGCTCTGACCGCCACCGGTCAGGCTCGCGGGTGGGCAGGCGGCCGGCGATGGCAGAAGGCGGGAGACGCCCCAGCTGGCGGCGCGTCGTTGGGTTCACCGGAGCAGGCCCGGTCGTCGGTCACGCCGGTCGTCTCTGCGGTCGCCGCGGTCGTCGTGTCGGTCTTCGCGCCGATCACCCCGATCGTCGCGACGGTCCTCCCGCTTGTCGCGGAGGTTGCCGAGAAGTCCGGGTCGATCGTCTCTGTCTCTGAGCAGTGGCATCGTCAGGCTCCTTTCCCGGCGCCCTGGCGATCGGCCTCAACCGCGGCGAGCAGCGCCTGGGTCGGGATCCGACCGCTGGTAACCAACTGACCGCCTGACCGTCGAACGGCGGAGCCGAACGGCGCCGCCCAAGTGTTCTCCCACACCAGGATCGCAGCCGCGCTGCCAGGCTCGAGCGACTCAGCGATCTGCTCGACATCCGTCGTCGCGAGGAGGACAGCGAGGTCTCGCTCCAGGTCGCGCAACTGCCCGACCTCGCTCTCGTCGGCGTCGCGTACCTCCGTCGCCTCAACGGAGCCGTCATCGCCCTTCGTGAGCATCACCAGGTCCAGGAGGCGGATCGTGTTGTTGTCGATCAACTCTGTTAGCTCGGATGCCATCTCACCCGAGAAGTTCGCCCGTTCGGCCGGGAATCTGACCACCAGGTAGTCGACCGGCCCCAGTTCGTCGACGTCGATGTAAGCCATCTCTCCCTCCATTCTGTAGCCTGCGCGAAACCCCGTATCAGGATGGCACCACGCTTGGCAGGTGCCCGCAATCGATGATCCAGGCATCCAACCAAGCCCCGTCGCTCTGCGCATCGGGACTCCCGCGGATCGCTCGTACGTGATTTCCCGAACGACGGTCAGACACCCGGTCGAATCGGGCGAGCCGGGTCTCTCGCCCCCCGTACCCACCGGTGCACCCAGGCCCCACCGAGTAGCCGCGCCGCACCGCACCGCACCGCTCTCACACCCACGCGCCTACGAGCCGGCACCAACCGGTAGCGAAGGACGGCGGAATGCGCCTCCTACGGACCTCGAACCACTGCTTTCGGATGCTGTCGAGGAAGTCGCGCTCGGCCACGAATCGCTCGTCGTGAGTGACCGCTGTCTCCGACCGGACGAGCGACTGGCTGGAACTCGGATAGACCAGTGGGGCGGCTCCGGCGCTCGTGCTCGGCACCCTCGGCATCTGACGAGGACAGCCATTCGGCAAGATGCGAGGGACGGCGCGTCTGGCGCACGAGGGCACGGCGCTCACTCTCGGACCGAGCCGATGAGTTGGCGCCGACGTCCTCAGTTGTCAGGGGATCCCTCGAGCCACCGTGCGCACGAGGATTCGATCCGCTCCTACTTGCAAGCCATCCAACTCCCGAGACCAGCCCCAGGAAGATCGGGTCTCGGCGGGTAAACGAAGCCGAATAGCGGCGCTTCCTCGGCGTAGATATTGACCGTCACGCCCTAGAAGAAGCGCCTCCATCCCACAGCACCAGGCGGCTTTCTTTCCCGATTCGGAGAAGTCTGAGTGCGGCTTCGACGGTGTGCGGTCTCAGCCGCCCGTTCGTCCACGGGTGGCATGGCTCGTCGTCTGGCCCGAGGGCTTTGTGCGCGGGTTTTGGCCGTCCGGGTCTGACCGGGCGGTCGGCGGTGGAGGTGCCGACCGATCAGGGGGCGCAGGCGGCGTGAGGGGGCGGTGGCGACCGCCCCTCACGGCCAGAGGCGCAAACGTGTTCTACTGGGTGTCTTGGTCGTCGCCGGGGCCGCCGCTGATCATGTCGGTGCCGTCGCCTCCGGTGATGGTGTCGTTGCCGCCGTCGCCCTGGCAGGTGTCGTCGCCGGTGCCCCCGCCGATCGTGTCTCCACCCGAGCCGCCGGAGATCGTGTCGCTGCCGCTTCCGCCCTGGATGTCATCGTCACCCGGGCCGCCCCATTCCTGGTCGTCGCCTGAGCCGCCCGCGAGGGTGTCGGTGCCGTCGCCGCCGCGCAGCTCGTCCGCGCCGGTCCCGCCGGAGAGCTGATCGGCGCCGGCGCCGCCGGACAGCGAGTCGTCGTTCTCGCCGCCCTGGAGGGTGTCCGCCCCGCGGCCGCCGAACAGCTGGTCGTCGCCCTTGCCGCCGCTCAGGCGGTCGTTGCCGCCGCCGCCGCAGATGATGTCGTTGCCGCCGCCGCCGACGACGACGTCGTTTCCGCCCTCGGCCACGATCACGTCGCGGCCGGGTGTGCCGAAGATGCGGTCGTTGCCGGGGGTGCCGACGATCGTCGCCGGGTGGCCGTCACAGGTCGGTACGCTGGACGCCATTGCAGACGGTGCGGTCACGAGCGCCGCGGCCGCGAGCAGCGGCAGCGGCATGACGAAGCGGACGATTCGGTTGGACACTGGGTTTCCTTTCGGTAGCTGAGCCACCCGCGTTCGGCTGGCCTCGGGCGGAGCGCCCCGCCTTACGGGGGGTTCGCCTGTTCACCCGGACTGACCGCCGTGGCCGCGGTTCCCTGCGACCTGCCCGCCAAGATCACCCGGTTTCGGGGTCGCCGCCCTCCCTGGAAGGGTGAAATCGCTCCTGTTGACGGCAGTTCGCGCCGAGAACCACCTGTGCGCGCGCAGGGTTTCAGCGCGTGCGTTGTCTACCGGGTGATGGGATGCTGCGCCGACGAACCCCCGAACACGAAGCCGGGCGTCTGCTCACCGCGATCTACCGTGAGCACTCCGCCGGCGCGTACCGATTCGCCTACCACCTCACGCGCAGCCGCGAGGATGCCGACGACCTCGTCCAGGTCGCGTTCCTGGGCCTTCACCGGGCGCTGGTGCGCGGTGACGCGATCGTGAGCCCCGCGGCGTGGCTCTCGACGACGATCAAGCGCGCGGCGATCAACCTCGCCGTCAAACGCCGCGAGCGGCCCTCGTCGGATCGGCTCGACGACGCGGCCGCCGACGCCCACCATGGCGACGGTTCGGCGGCTGAGGCCGCGGAGGATCTCGCCCGGGTGCAGATGCTCCTGTACACGCTGCCCGAGGCGCAGCACCATGCGTTCGTCCTGCGCCACTGGAGCGGCCTGCCCAATCGCGAGATCGCCGAGGTGCTGGCCACCACCGAGTCTGCCGTGGAGTCCCTGCTCGTGCGGGCGCGGGCTGCGCTGCTCGCCGCCGGATCCTCGGACGAGGCCTGTGCCTCGGTTTGCTCCCGGCTGGCTGCCGATCAGCCCCTCGCGCCCGGCCAGGTCGCGCACCTGTCAGCCTGCCGCGGGTGCCGTACGGCCGAGCAGCGTCTCGCCAGGGCTGCAGGCGTTGCGGCGGTCGCTGCACTTGCCCCCAACCTCCACGTCGCGCATGCCCTCGCGGCCACTGTCCCGGGATTCAGCGCGGGTATCGCAACGGGCGCGAGCGGGAGTCTCGCTGCCGCCGCCGGCACCAAGGCCGGGGCGGTCGGCGTGCTCGCGAAGACGGGCGCGGCGGTGGTCGCCGTGACCGCCGCGGCCGCGATCGGCGTCCACGCGCACCTCGGTCAGCTCCACCCGCCGCATGCGCCGCCCCCGCCAAAGCGGTTGCATTCGGGCCGCGCGGCGCCGTCGCAGATGACCGGCGCCGCGGCCGCCGTCGCGCCGAGCACAACTCCCGCTCTCGAGCCCGTGGCCACACCGGCCGCTCACCATGCCGCCGACCACCACGCCGACGGCTCAGCGGGCGAGCGCTCCGGGGGATCGGGCGACGCACCGTCTCACGCCTCGGGCGACGCCGGCGCACCGGCGGCGCAGGACGGCGGCGACGCCCAAGACGGCACGCAGGGCGGCGACACTCGTACCGGCACAAGCGGTTCCGGCGGCGGCGGCGACGGCAGCGGCTCGGGTGGCGGCGGCGGCTCGGGTGGAGGCGATGCCTCCGGCAGCTCGGGAGGCGGAGACGGCGGGCGTGGCGGACCGGCTGACACCAGCGGCTCCGGCACCGGGGGCGGGGGCTCCGACTAGCCCTCCCAATCGTGTCCGAATCGGCGCGATTGTCCCAGGCCGATCAGACCCAGACATTCGACTGTGTGGCACGAACCTGTGCAAGCCGAACTGTCGGCGGCGGGCAACAAGCTTCTGGAACGCCTATCCGGCGAAGTCACCGACCCGGCCGACTACCGCGCCGACTACGGCGCGCGCGAGGGCTCGTGGTCGATCGTAGTTGAAGCGATTCGCCTGCTTGGCCCTGGACGGGTCGCCCGTCGAAGCGGCCTCGATCGCCGAACGATCCAGCGCGCCGTCCGAACGCATCCGCACCCAACAACGCCGCATCGGGCGAACCAGACCAGGATCACCATCGCGGCGGCGGAGGAAGCTCGAGAACGCCTAGCTGCGCTCGGCGAACAACCGCCTGAGGGGGCTCTGCCGGCGCTGGTCAGGTACCTCGAGGTGCAGCGTGCTACATGAGCCGTTGGCGGATCACGTCCTCAACCTCGCTGGTTAGCAGCTCGGCTGACCCCGGATATCCGGGAAGGGCGGCGACACCGCCACCGTACTTCACAAGAGGCCCCGGGTAGACGATGGCGGCGTAGTCCACGACCCGCTGGTCGCTCCGATCGCGGATCGCGTCGCGGTATGCATGCATCTTGTCGATGTCGATCTTCTTTGGCTTGCCCACCAGCTCAGGTCCGCTCCCATCGTCCGCGAGTTCATCTGCGAGATCGTCGGCAACCGGTGCTACGAGCTCGCTTTCAAGCTTGTACTTCGGGTCGAACAGCACGAGAGCTGCACGCCCGTCGGGGTAGTCGATCTCCACCACGATGTCCGGTTTCTGGGGGAACGAGACCGAGCGCAAGTACCGCGTCTGGCTCGTCCCGAAGGAGCGCTCAGGGGTGAGAACAAGCTTCACGCCGGTCTCGGAATGCCGCAGCTCGACGCTGGATCTTCCGTCCGGCAAGATGCGGACGAAGAGTCCCTGCGGATCGCGGCGCACCAGATTGTGCCGAACAACGGCGAAGCCCAGTCGGGCACCAACCTAGCGAGGTGCTGGCCGTAACGCGAGCCAGGGCGGATCCGGCCCGCCTTTGGCCCGGATCGGTTCCCGGCGCGGCCCTCGGCGTGTCGTTCGACGAGGTTGTCGCTCAGGCTCACGCCTGCGCCACCGCCGACGTCTGCTGATCGAGCCCTCGCTGGTAGGGTGGGGGCGATGGACGACGAGGCGCGCATGCTCCTGGCCGAGCTGGTGTCGATCGACTCGGTCAATCCGCGGCTCGTGCCGGGCGGCGCGGGGGAGGCCGAGATCGCAGGGTTCGTCGGCCGCTGGCTCGAACAGCGCGGTCTGGAGGTCAACGTCGCCGACGTCGAGCCCGGCCGCCCGAATGTGATCGCGCGCGCCCGCGGCCGCGGCGGCGGCCGCACGCTGCTCCTGTATGCGCACATGGACGTCGTCGGCGTCGACGGGATGGCCGATCCATTTCGGCCCCGCGTCGACGGCGACCGCCTCTACGGCCGCGGGGCCTACGACATGAAGGCCGGCCTCGCCGCGATCATGGTGTCGGCCGCACGCGCGCTCGGCCGCGACCTGGCCGGCGACGTGGTGGTCGCCGCCGTCTGCGACGAGGAGTTCGCCTCGGCGGGCGCGCAGGCCGCCGCCGGGATGGTGTTCGCCGATGCGGCCATCGTGGCGGAGCCGACCGGCGAGGAGATCGCCGTCGCTGTCGCGCACAAGGGCTTCAGCTGGCACCGCATCGTCGTTCACGGCCGCGCCGCCCACGGCGCACGTCCGCAGGAGGGCATCGACGCGATCGCGCACATGGGTTACGTGCTGGTCGCGCTCGACCGCCTCTCGCAACGGCTGGCGGCCGGTGAGGGGCACCCGCTGCTCGGCCCGGGCTCGCTGCACGCCTCGATCATCGAAGGTGGTCGCGAGCTCTCCAGCTATCCCGGCAGCTGCCGCCTGCAGCTCGAGAGGCGCACGTTACCCGGCGAGACCGTCGAGACGGTCGAGGCGGAGCTGTCCGCCCTGCTGGACGAGGTCTCTGCAGCCGGTACGCCGGTTGACGCCGAGCTGCACACGACGCTCGTCCGCGAGCCGTTCCAGGTCGACCGCGACCAGCCGATCGTGCGCGCCGCGCTGGACGCGCTCGGTGCCGAGACGCCGGTGATCGGCGTGCCGTACTGGGCCGAGAGCGCCATCTTCGCCGCCGCCGGCATCCCCACCGTCATCTTCGGCCCTGGGGGTGCAGGTGCGCACGCCGACGTGGAGTGGGTAGATCTCGCGCAGCTCGACCGGTGCGTCGCCGCGCTCGGCGAGGTCGTCGACAGCTTCTGCGGTTGACCGTCAGTGGCCGGGCGGGTCGGCCTCGTCGATCCACGCCTCGTAGGTGCGGCGAGCGCGGCGCGTTCCGGCCTATGGGCATTGAGGATCTTGCCCGAACGGTCGGCAACGTCCCGGGAACTACCGTTGGGCGCCCTCGACCGATGCGCCGGGTTCTGAAGTGTACGGGAGCGCCGCGCGAGATATGCGATGGGACGACGGGGCGGTGAGCGGAGTATTGGAGTCGTAGACTTCCCAGATCGTGACTGAGGACACGAGATCCGGCGAGGCTTTGCCGCCCGGCCAGTTCCGTGGCTGTTCGTGCCCAAGAACGACCAGTAGTATGCCGCCTGCCGTCTTCTCTTGGAAATATGGCCGGTTCTGATGTCCTAAGTACCTGCGGCGCCTTGTCTGACGTTGATCTGGATGCGTAATGCGACCGGGATCATCCTGCTCGGGTTGGTTCTCTGTGCCGTGACCGTGGCTATCGCCGCAGTTGAGTCAAGCCACCCACCCACCGCAAACATTCAGTATCCGCCGGTCTACCCGCCGGCGCCGAAGGTGTCCCTGGCCGGCATCCACAAGATCAAGCACGTGATCCTCATCATGCAGGAGAACCGCTCGTTTGATAACTACTTCGGAACGTATCCTGGCGCTGACGGGATTCCGATGCAGAACGGCTCGCCGACCGTCTGTATCCCGGATCCACTCAAGCATGTTTGCGTCAAGCCATACCATGACCGGTCGTTTATCGACGGCGGCGGCCCGCACGGCACTCTTCCCGCCCTCGCCGACATTGACCACGGCAAGATGGACGGCTTTATTCGCTCGGCCGCCAATGCCATCTCCGGCAAGTACTGCCACGAGCATCCCGACGCGGCGTTGTGCGTCTTCGCGGCCAAACCGGAAGATGTGATGGGCTACTACACCTCTGCCGAGATTCCAAACTACTGGACCTACGCACATGACTTCGTGCTGCAAGATCACATGTTCGAGCCGAACTTCGGGTGGAGCCTCCCTGCACACCTGTTCACCGTCTCAGGCTGGTCGGCCCGCTGCCACAACGTGCTCCTACCACTCACCTGCCGGACCAGCCTGGGCGATCCGGGCGCCGACCGGCGCCCGGCGCACGGCCCACGCTTCGGCTGGACAGATCTCACCTACCTGCTGTATACCCATCACGTGTCCTGGCGCTACTTCATCCAGCCCGGCACCAGCCCCGATTGTGCAGATGGTGGCATGTTCTGCAAGCCGATGCCACAGTCGAAAAGAACGCCGTCGATCTGGAATCCCCTGCCAGAGTTCGCCACGGTACACCTCGACCATCAGCTAGGGAACATGCAAGCGGAGAAGCAGTACTTCAAAGACGCATCCGCAGGCAAGTTGCCGGCTGTCTCCTGGATCGCGCCGAACGGATATTACTCCGAGCACCCGCCGGTTCCCATCTCCCACGGTCAGTGGTGGACGACCCGCCTCATCAACGCCGCGATGCATAGCCCGGACTGGGGTTCAACGGCCATCTTCCTGTTCTGGGACGACTGGGGCGGATTCTACGACAACGTGATCCCGCCCCGCGTTGACCAAGTCGGATACGGCCTGAGGGTACCCGGACTCGTCATCTCCCCATACGCTAAGAGAGGCTATATAGACTCTCAGGTGCTGTCGTTCGACGCCTACCTCAAGTTCATCGAGGACGACTTCCTCGGCTCACAGCGAATCGACAAGACTGACGGTCGCCCCGATTCACGACCGGATGTTCGCGAGAACGCGACGGTACTCGGCAACCTAGTTCGCGATTTCAACTTCAACCAAAAGCCACGAGCGCCGATCATCCTCCCTCCCTGCCCATTCTCAGCGTCCGTCTGCCGCGGGCAAGATCTACCGGCACCTTCGTCGTCCTAGTTCAGTAGAGCATCTCTTCCGACTCGTGCCGGCCTGTCCAAAGGACGGTCAGCGGTTACCCTCACCTTGCGTGCGTCCTGCCCCTAGGGCTAGTGAGTCCCGCCAGTTGGAACATTGCCCCGTGCCGTACTTCGGGCACCCGCGTCTAACCCCATCCCGACACCAATCGGGAACGCCTGATCCTCATCCGTCCCGGTGCGCAGGCGCCGTTGGAGCTCGACCGATGCCCGCAGTGCCTGTCGCGCTGAGCGGAACACGCACAACCTCGTCCCCACGCAGCTCCACCACCTCGCCCTCGAATTCCGGCACCGCCCCCCCGTGAAGCGTCCCGGGTTTCGCGCCGGCGTGGTTAGGTGGTTTTCTGTGTGTCGGTCCTGTGGTTTCGATGGTACTGGTCGGTGACCTCTTGAGGTGTCTGTCCGTCGAGGGAGCGGTGGATGCGGCGTTCGTTGTAGAAGCCGATCCAGCCGAGCAGCGCGAGTTCGAGATCGAGCCGGGTCGGCCACGGCCGGCGCGTGATCAGTTCAGTCTTGATCGTCGCGATCACGCTCTCTGCCATCGCGTTGTCCAGCGCCGTCCCGGTGCGTCCGCGGCTCGGGGCGATGCCGCCGTCTCGCAGTCGCTGGGTGTACTCCCACGACGTGTATTGCGAGCCGTTGTCGGTATGCGCAACGAGCGGCTCGTCCGGCCGTTTGCGGCTGGCGATGGCCATTGCCAGGGCGTCGTCGACGAGGCGGTCTCGCATGTGCGGTGCCAGCTGCCAGCCGACGATCCGCCGCGAGTAGACGTCGAGCACGATCGCGAGGTACGCCCAGCCCTGCCAGGTGCGCACGTACGTGAAGTCGCAGACCCACAGCTCATCGGGCCGGGAGGCTTGGAAGCGACGTCGCACGAGATCGCTCCCCGCGACCGGCTGTCGATGTGGGATCGTCGTGCGCCTCGACAGGCCGCGACGGACACCGACCAGGCCGGCTCCGCGCATCAGCCGCTCGACAGTGCAGCGCGCGACACAGAAGCCGTCCTTTCGCAGCTGTCGCCAGCAGCGCCACGACCCGTACGACTCGTCCGTCTCGGAGTGGATCCTGCGGATCTCTGCGAGCAGCACCGCGTCGCTTTGCGCTCGCGCGCTCGGCGGCGCCGCTCGGCGCTGGCGGTACGCGCGCGCCGAAACCTCGAGCTCCCGACAGATCGGCTCGACCCCGAAGCGTGCGCGATGCTCGTCGACGAACACGCTCACCTCGGACGGGGCTGGTCGAGCTCGCGCGCGAAGAACACGCTCGCCGCTTTCAGGATCTCGTTCGAGCGACGCAGATCGCGATTCTCCCGCCGCAGCTCGGTGAGCTCGTCGCGCTCGCGCGACGACAGCCGATCCTGCCGCGACCCATCATCAGCTTCGGCCCGGCGCACCCACTTGCGAAGCGTCTCCGGATTGATTCCGAGATCACGCGCCACCGGCGTGATCCCCCGCTCCGACTCACGCGCCAACCGCACCGCCCGCTCCCGCACCTCGACCGGATACTTGCTTGGACGACCCATCTCGCTCAGCTCCCCTCTCTCGGATCACCATGATCCAAGAAATCGGGCCGGCGTCAAACCCGGGACGCTTCATTCTGCGAAGAACCAGACGGGAAAGTCCGCATCGCCCCCGAACTGGCCAGACAAGTCTGCCAGGCCACACGAACCCACGACCTCCTCTCTAGCCACGCTGAGCGCGTCGCCCGGATCCTCGCCAGAGCGCCGATCACGCCCCCATCAACGCTGCCCACCGGCCGGGCGCTCAAGATCGCCACAAGACTCAGCGAATCCAACCGCTCCGCCGGCCGAACCACCGTCCGCACAGCCCCCCGCCGCCACCCCCCGCCCCCGCCGCTCGACATCACCGCCGTCTGCAAGCAGTGCGGCGCCATCCTCGAAGCCCGGGGGCGGAAACTCTGCGCGGAGTGCCATCAGACTGAGAATCACGCTCGTCTCGACGCGCAGCGCGCCTCCGAACTCGCACGCCGCCGCGCCACCGGACTCCACCCCAGCCACCGCTCAGGCGTCCGAGAAGCGATCGCTAACAAGCAGAAGGCTCACTGGGCCGCGCGCCGCGAAGACCCAGGCGGATTGGGATACCAAGGAACGCCCTCCGAATTCCGCCGCCTGATCCTCCCGAAACTCCAAACCGCCACACCCGCGCGCCTCGCCCGAGCCACCGGACTCTCTCCCGGCTACACCGCCAAGATCAGGAACGGCACCCGCACTCCGCACCCCCGCCACTGGGCAGCGCTCCACCTCGCCGGATTGCAGACCGCCCACGAAAACAGCTAGGCCAGAGCAGGCGCCGAATCACGGCCAGCTCGCATGCGAGTCGCGCACGTGCAGGCACTCGAGAGCATGGATTGAAGGAACGCCGTCCCTCGTCGTCCTGCACGCGAGTCGACCACGGCGCGACCTTACGTGGGTGGTGAGGCGCCGGCGGTTTGAGCGCCGGGTTGCAGTGTGGGGATGCCCCGGGTGAATAGTTGTGCGATGAGCGCGATCAGCGCGAGGATCGAGAGCGCAGCGCGAAGACCGTCGATCCGGCTCTGCTCATCCGTCTTGACCACCGCGTCCGCGGTTGCCTGTGGAACGTGAGCATCCGCCAACGCGGCTTTCAGGTCGCTGTTCGACATGAACGGGACGCCGCCGGCGAGGTTGGTCTGTGCCTTGGAGACGACGCTCTTGGGGACGTCCGGATTGTTCTCGATGCCGGTCAGGAAGGACGCCGTCAGGGCGGAGATGAGGATTGCGCCGGCGAGCGCGGTGCCGATCGAGGCGCCCAGTTGGGTGCCGGTGTTCTGCAGGCCGCCCACCTCGCCGCTCTGCTCGTCGGGTACCGCCGAGACGGTGACGCTGCCGAGCTGTGACGCCATTGCGCCGAGGCCGGAGCCGGCGATCAGCAGGGGCCACGTCACGATCTGCGGGCCGGCGCCGACGTCCAGCAGCGCGACCAGCAGCACCAGGCCGGCGAACAGCGCCACGAACCCCAGCCGGACGACCCGTCGCGGCGAGGCGTTGGGTCGCAGCTTGGGGATGCCGATCGCGAACAGCAGCAGCGTCAGCGACAGCGGCAGCAACCTGACGCCGGTCTGGATCGCTGACAGCCCAAGCGCGACCGACAGGAACAGCGGCACAACGAAGAACGTCCCGCCCTGAACCAGGAACATGAAGAAGAACGAGACCACCCCGTCGCGCAACTGGATATTGCGCAGCATTGTGGGGTCGACCAGCGCGCTCTTGCCGCGCTTGATCCGCTCGCTCTCCCACATCACAAACAGGGCCATCACCACACAGCCGCCGAGGATAAGCCAGATCACGGGTGAGAGACCCAGCCAGTGGGGAGCCTCGGGCTTGGGTTGGACAAGGCCCCACGACCCGGACTTGAGGACGCCGATCACGATCAGGCCAAGGCCCAGCGCGGACAGTCCCGTGCCCACCAGGTCGAGTTTGACTCCCGGCTGGGCCGGGCTGTCGTTCACGCGCCGCGCCAGAGCCAGGATCACGAGCACCATCAGCACCTCGCCCACGAACACCCACCGCCACGAGGCATAGGTGGTGAATGCGCCGCCGATCACCGGGCCGAGCGCCGCCGCGATTGCAGCCGCGGCCGCGACCAGCCCGTACGCGCGCGGCCGCTGCGCCTTGCCGAAGTTCGTGGCCACCAGTGCCACGATCGCGGGCATGATCAACACCGCACCAAAGCCTTCCAGGAATGACCAGCCGATGATCAACACGGTGAGACTGTGGGCGAGCGCGGTCGTCAGCGACCCACACGCATAGATCACGCACCCGATCGAAAACGCGCGTTTGCGGCCGAGGATCTCACCGACCTTACCGCCGGTGATCATCAACGACGCCATCACCAGGGTGTAGAGCGTGATCGCCGTCTGAATCCCCGTCACGTCCGTCCCGACGTCCTTGGCGACGGTCGCGATCGCCGTGTTCATGACGGTCGTGTCCAGGGCCATCACGAACTGGCCGGCCGCCAGCGTCAACAACACCAGACCGGCGCCCGCAACCACGCCTTTCTGCCCTACAGCCGCCACCGCGTCCCCTTCGCTCGAAAGTTGGTCGCCGTCCCGCGTTCAGCCGGCTGCTCCCACCTACGGGAACGAGCAGCGCATACGTGGTTCAGAGTCATACCATCGGCTTCGCCGTCCCGCACGCCGGCTCGGGGCGAGGGACGGCGAAGCAGTGCGTGATTACTCCTGGCCGGCCTGTGCTTCCAGTTCGGCGATCTCGATCTCGATGCCGATCGCCTGCATGATGTTGCCTGCCGCTGCAACGACGCGGGCGGTGCCGACGATTGGGGCGACGGCGGCGAGAATGCCTGCGACCTCGTCGGCGCCGATGTCGAGGTCGCGCGCCACGCCGAGGTTCATCAGGTAGGACGCCACAGGCGCATCGACCGCCACGAGCGCGGCGATCCGCACCTGCAGCAGCGTCTCGGCGTCGAGGTTGGATGCCTCGACCGAGTCCGCGGTCATACCCGCGAGAAGATCGAGCACTGGGGTGTCACTTGTCTGGTCTGCCATTTCGGATCTCCGTTCTGTCAGGCCCCGCGAAGGCGGCGCTTGGTGGTTAGGTGGTCGCCCCGGCCGTGGCGTCCTTGGCCTGCTCGACGCCGTGCTTGTCGACCTGGTGCTTCGAGACATCGTCGGCGCCCTTCAGAGCCCGGTCGACCGCAGTCGTCCACTGCTCCTCGAACAACGCCACGATGCCGGAGCTGTTCGGCGGAAGATCATCGGCCACCTCGGCCTTGATCTCCTTCTTCTCCTTATGCGAGATGAGGCCGCCGACGCCGGCACCAATACCGGCCCCAACGACCCCCGACGCGAGGAACGCCGGCGGGAAGATCAAGCCCACCAGCAGGCCACCGGCCGCGCCCAACGCCGCGGCGCCGCCCACGGCATGGAAATCGTCCTTGACGTCGATCTTGCCGTCACCGTCGCGACTGACAAGCACCAAGCCGTCAACCACGATCGCCTTGTCACTGGCGAGCTGCTTGATCGCATCCCAGTCAGTCTGGGCAGCGCTCGCGTCGGAATACGCAGCGATGTACAGGTCAACAGGATTGTCATCATTCGATGCCATCACATCCCCTTCCATCCGTCTGCGAGGCCACCACGGCTTCGCCGTTGCACCGTACGCCGCGACCCCTCACTGATGTCCGAGCACGGCAAGGTTCACCTAGGTGATTCGCCGGTACCGCCGTGGAAGAGCTCGCCACCGACGCGGCTGTGGAATCACCTAGGTGATTACGTGGAGCCGCGCCCTCGTTGCTCGTCGATCCCGAGATACTGCCAGCAAGGTTCAGGTGATTCGGGGCGGTTGTGCCCGTCGCCGATACGGTCAGGGGGCTCGTGCCATCTCAGCTTGACTCGGAGCGAGCGGCTACGTTAGTCCGGCCGGCCGTCGCGGCGTTCCGGTCTCGGATGCGGCGATGAACCACACCGGCCCGTTTGGCGGCGGATAAGGATGCAACCCTGCCGATACCAGGTCACCGTCGAAGGTGAACTCGGCTCCAACTATGCCGCGGTGTTCCGACCGTTCGAGCTCGACTGTCATGACGGCAACACGATCATCACCGGCACGGTCCGCGACCAAGCCGAGCTCGCAGGGTTGATCGACGCGGTCTCGTCCCTCGGTCTGTCACTCATCAGCGTGACGCCGGAGGGCTGGCGGGGGCTGCCCGGATAATTCGTCGTCGGTTACGGTCGTGTGTGAGGGACGACTGGCGCGTCCATTTCGCCGATCAGCCCCTCTCGGCGCGCGCTCGCGACCGCTTCTTCGCGGGTGTGCGCCCCGAGCTTGGAGTAGATCCGGCGAACGTGCGTGTGGACGGTGTTGGTCGACAGGCAGAGTCTCTCCGCGACCTCGCGGACAGACATGTCGGAGTCCAAGAGCTTCAGAACCGACAGCTCGGCTGGGCTCGGCGGCTCGACCACTCGGCTGTTATCGGCGCGCGCGGCTTCCAATGCATGCGTGACGTCGGAGGCCATTTCCGGCAGCCGCCCCGCGTCGGAAAACGCGCTCAGGAGCTCGTCGACGACGTCGAGATCCGATGCGGCCACGGCGAGCTTGCCGCCTGCCACGCGGGCGCGGGCGAGCTGAATCAGTGAGTGGACGGTGTCGAGGCGAGGCTCGCCCGCCTGCCGAAGGGTGACCGCGCGGCTGAGTTCTCGTTCGGCGTCTCGCGCGTGGCCACGCGCGAGCAGCGCCTCGCCGAGTGCGTGGCGGGCGACGCCGGCAGACCACGTACCGCCGATGCCCAGATCGCGAGCGCGCGCCACCGCGTGGCGCGCTTCGTTCTCTGCGACTTGAATACGACCAGCGTCGCATTCAACCAGGGCGTGAACCGCGTGCGCATAGACGACGCCGTGGGGCCGCTGGGCCGCTTCGGGCCGGTTCAGCGCCTGGTCGACCGTGCTGCGGGCGAGGGCGACGTCGCCCGCAAGATAGTGCGCGTAGGCCAGGGTGGCGAGCGCCGCGACTGCGATCTCCGGCACGTGCTCGACCGCGAGGTCGGCCGCCTCGCGCGAATGCGACAACGCCTGGCCTAAGTCGGTATCGAGGACGCCTCCGCGCGTGAGCGAAATCACGGCCTGGGCATGCCACTGCTCGGATGCCCGGCGGTTCTTGAGCCCGGCTTCGGCGAGTGCCGCGTAACGGCGGCGTACGGGCGCCGGTTGAGCCGCCATCATCGACATCAGGACGCCACTGGCGGCGAGGAGCGGCCGTTGGCAAAGCACAGAATCGGGCAGGCGCTCGAGCCACCCGGTGAACGTCGTGAAGCTGCCAGATCGCGCGAGTGCCAGGTAATGGCTTTCGAGCATGTCGGCAAGCTCAGCCGGGTAGCCCGTAGCCCACGCGTACTCGAGCGCGTCCTCGGTCAGGTCATGCTCGACACACCAGGTGACGGCACGCCGGTGCAGGTCGGGCATCGCCGCCGGGTCGCTGGCCACGAGCTCGGCGTGCACGAGCTCGCGAAACAGGTTGTGGTAGCGATACCACTCGCCGCGTCCGTCGAGCGGCACCAGGAACAGGTTGGATTGCTCGAGCGCTTTCAGTCGCTCCGCCGAGTCCGCCGCCACCGTAACCGAGTCGCACAGCTCGGCATTGAATCGTTTGAGGATCGACGTCTGCATCAGAAACGTCCGAACATCCGGCGCCAGAGCCTCCAAGACCTCACTCGTCAGGTAGTCGGCGACGTGTCGATTGCTCGCAGAGAACTCACGTAGCTGCTTGCGGGGCGCGTCCATGCCTCCAAGCCACATGCCCGCGAGCACGACGGCCGCCGGCCAACCTTCCGTGTGCTCCACCAAAATCTCGACATCCTCGTGGTCGAGGCCGGTGATGCCGCGACTGTCGAGAAACGCCTCCGCCTCTTCGACTGTGAAGGCAAGTTCTCTGGCGCGCACCTCGCCGAGCACCCCGCGGCCCCGAAACGTGGTGAGCCGGATGGACGGATCGGCGCGCGTCGTCGCGATCACTCGAGTCGAGTTCGGCAGCCGCTCGACCGCATATTCAAGCGACTCGAGCCCATCCTTGTCGGTCACGTGGTGCAGGTCGTCAAGAACGATCACCATCTGCCCCGCATAGCCGGCGAGGTCGCGGAGAAGCTCATCGATCGCCTCCGCGACCGTCGAGTCAGGGGCTCGCAGGTTGGCCAGCGCCGGTCGCGCGATCCCCGGACGCAGCCGGTCAACGGCCATCGCCACCGACGTCCACAGCTCGCGAGCCGCGGTCTCGCCGCGGTCCACCGTCACCCACGCGACCGACAGGTCACGCCGTCCGCTGAGCCACGAGGCGACAGCCACCGTCTTCCCCGACCCCGCGGGCGCGCTCACAAGCGTCAGCCGCGCCCCCTCGAGCCGGTCAAACACGGCCACGACCCGTGGCCTCTCGAGGACACCCACACGCGCGCGCGGCGGCGCCACGACGGCTTCGCGAAAACCCTGCACTCCTCGATCACGCTGGTCCGTCGGCATCGCTCTCCGCGGTACTATCGCCGATCCAGCCGCACACCACGTCGCGAAGCGCGAATCCGCCTTCGCGTCACGTCGCGAAATCACCTAGGTGAATCGTCCGGTTTGAGGCGGTGATCGCGTGCCGGT
>CAVXEE010000006.1:0-41241 GCA_963760755.1 uncultured Actinomycetes bacterium
GAACACGCCGGTCGAGGCGCGCAGCGCCGCCCGCGTGCACATGCTGGTCTCCGACGCCGGCAGCCCGTTGTATCGCTATGGACAGCCGGGCAGGGAGGACCTGCACCGGCGTCTGACCCAAGTCCTGTTCGAGATCGAGAGGGGTTGTGACAGATGAATGATGTGGAGTCAATCGTGCTCATGGTCGTCTGCATGGTGGCCATGTTCGGCGTGATCGCAGGATTCGAGCGCCTCTGATGGCCGTTAGCGACATCTTCGGCCTCGTCGTCTCGATCCTGCTCTTCGTGTACCTCTGCTACGCGCTGTTTCGAGGGGAGAACCTCTAGTCATGACCATGATCCCATTTCAGGGGACGGCGCAGATCATCTTCTACGTCCTCGTGCTGCTGGCGGTGACGCCGCTCCTCGGCTCCTACATGGCCCGGGTGTACGAGGGCGAGAACGTCCTGCTCGCCCGCTGGTTCGGCTTCGCGGAGCGCGGCTTCTACCGGCTGCTGCGAACCTCGCCCGAGGAGGAGCAGGACTGGAAGGGCTACGGCACGAGCGTGATCGTGTTCAGCCTTCTGTTCCTGATCCCGCTGTACGTGCTCCTGCGCCTGCAGGGACACCTGCCGCTCAACCCGGACCACCTCCCGAGCGTGAACGCCGGCGTCGCCGCGAACACCGCGGCCAGCTTCGTCACGAACACCAACTGGCAGTACTACGGCGGCGAGTACACGATGAGCTACCTGAGCCAGATGGCCGGGCTCGCCGTGCAGAACTTCATCTCGGCCGCCGTCGGCATGGCCGTGCTGGCCGCGATGATCCGCGGCTTCGCCCGCCGCGAGACGAGCAAGCTCGGGAACTTCTGGGTCGACCTCTATCGCACCACCGTGTACATCCTGCTGCCGATCTGCATCGTCACGGCGGCCTTCTTCATCTGGCAGGGCATCCCCGAGACCTTCAGCGGCCACGCGGTCGCGCACACGGTCCAGGGCCACACGCAGAGCATCGGCCGCGGGCCGGTGGCGTCGCAGATCGCGATGAAGCAGCTGGGCACGAACGGCGGCGGCTTCTACAACTCGAACTCGGCCGTGCCGTTCGAGAACCCGAACGGGTTCACGAACTTCATCGAGATGCTGTTCATCCTCATCATCGGCTCGTCCGAGGTGTTCATGTTCGGCAAGATGGTGCGGGCGACCCGGCAGGGCTGGGCCATCCTCTCGGTCATGTTCCTGCTGATGATCACCGGTGTGGTCATCGCTGCGCCCGCCGAGCAGCACAGCTCTCCGGTTCTGCGCCAGTCGGGCGTCAACATCGCCGCGTCGAGCACCTCGCCCGGCGGCAACATGGAGGGCAAGGAGACCCGCTTCGGGATCGCCAACACCGCCCTCTGGGCGACCGTCACCACCGACGCCTCCAACGGCTCGGTGAACGGCTCCCACGACTCGTTCACCGCCCTCGGCGGCGCGGTGCCGCTGACCAACATCTTCATCGGCGAGGTGATCTTCGGCGGCGTCGGTTCCGGCCTCTACGGCATGCTGATGCTGGTGATCATCGCCGTCTTCGTCGGCGGCCTGATGGTCGGGCGCACGCCCGAGTATCTGGGCAAGAAGATCGAGGCTCGCGAGATGAAGCTCGCCGTGATCGGGTCGGTGTGGGTGCCGATCGTCGTCCTCATCCTGACGGCGATCGCCATGTCGACCCACGCGGGTAAGGCGTCGATCTTCAACGCCGGCCCGCACGGCTTCAGCGAGGCGTTCTACGCGTACACGTCACAGACCAACAACAACGGCAGCGCGTTCGCGGGCTACGGCGCGACCCACTTCTCGACCATGCTGGGCGTCTTCGCGCTGCTGGTCGGCCGGTACGTGCCGCTGCTCGTCGCCCTCGCCATCGGCGGATCGGTCGCGGCCAAGAAGACCGCGCCCGCCTCGGCGGGCACCATGCGCACCGACGGCCCGACCTTCGTGGTCCTGCTGACGAGCGTCGTCATCCTGCTGCCCGCCCTCACCATCCTGCCCGCGCTCGTGCTGGGGCCGGTGGTCGAGGCGCTCACAACGAAGCTCTTCTGAGAGAGGGACTGACACCATGCGCAAAGACCTCATCCGATCGGCGATCGTCATCGTCGCGAGCACGGTCGTGCTCGGGTTGATCTACCCCGCGGTGATGGTGCTGTTCGGCCAGGTGTTCTTTTCGAGCCAGGCCAACGGCAGCCTCATCACCCGCAACGGCAAGACGGTGGGATCGAAGCTGGCCGCGCAGTCGTTCGACGGCCCGCGCTACTTCCACCCGCGCCCGTCCGCGGTCGCCTACAACGCGGCCGGCACCAGCTTCTCGAACCTCGGCCCCAACGCCAAGGCGCTGCGGGCCCTGGTGAAGACCCGGATCGCCAAGATCATGGCGCTCGAGGGGCCGTACAACCCCGGCCTGACGGTGCGCGACATCCCTGTCGACGCCGTCACCGCGTCCGGATCGGGGATCGATCCCGACATCTCGAAAGCGTACGCGGAGCTGCAGGCGCCGCGGATCGCCGCCGTCCGACACCTTTCGCTCGCCACGGTCAAGCAGCTGATCGACTCCCACGTCGACGGCCGCTCGCTCGGCTTCCTCGGGGAGCCCGGCGTGAACGTGCTCGAGCTCAACCTCGCACTCGACCAGGAGCACTGATGGCCCGGCAAGAAGCCAAGCTGTTCTCGCGGGAGATCATCGCCCGCGCCACGATCGACTCGTTCAAGAAGCTCGATCCCCGCATCCAGCTGCGAAACCCGGTGATGTTCGTGGTCGAGGTCGGCTCGGTGATGACCACGGCCACCTTCTTCATCAACCTGATCGGCGGCGGCGGCCAGGCGCTGTGGTTCACCGGTGACATCGCCATCTGGCTGTGGCTGACCGTGCTCTTTGCGAACTTCGCCGAGGCGATCGCCGAGGGCCGCGGCAAGGCCCAGGCCGACTCGTTGCGAGCGATGCGCACGACCACACTCGCCACCCGCCGCCGCGACGACGGCAGCACCGAGCAGGTGCCGGCGCCCGAGCTCCAGCGCGGCGACGTCGTCGTGGTGGAAGCCGGCCAGGCGATCCCCGCAGACGGCGACGTGATCGAGGGCATCGGCTCGGTCGACGAGTCCGCCATCACGGGCGAGTCCGCACCAGTGATCCGCGAGTCCGGCGGCGACCGCTCGGCCGTCACCGGCGGCACCCGGTTGCTCTCGGATCGGCTCGTCGTGCAGGTGACTCAGGAGCCGGGCAAGTCGTTCCTCGATCGCATGATCTCGCTGGTCGAGGGCGCGGCGCGGCGCAAGACACCGAACGAGATCGCGCTCAACATCCTGCTCGCGGGCCTCACCCTGATCTTCCTGGTCGCCGTCGTCACGCTGCAGCCGTTCGCCCTCTACGCCAACAGCGGCGTCTCGACGACGGTGCTGATCTGCCTGCTCGTGGCGCTGATCCCGACCACGATCGGCGCGCTGCTCTCCTGCATCGGCATCGCCGGCATGGACCGGCTGGTGCGCCGCAACGTGCTTGCGCTCTCGGGCCGCGCGGTCGAGGCCTCCGGCGACATCGACGTGCTCCTGCTCGACAAGACGGGCACGATCACGCTCGGCAACCGCGAGGCCGTCGAGTTCATCCCCGCGCCGGGGGTGGAGGCGCACGACCTGGCCGAGGCCGCCCAGCTCTCGTCGCTCGCCGACGAGACGCCCGAGGGGCGCTCGATCGTCGTCCTCGCCAAGCAGTTCGGCGTGCGCGAGCACGAGCTCTCGTCCATCGAGGCCGAATTCGTGCCCTTCTCGGCCACGACCCGGATGAGCGGCGTGAACATGAACGGCACCGTCATCCGCAAGGGCGCCACCGACGCCGTCAAGCACTTCGTCGAGGAGAGCGGCGGCAAGGTGCCGCCCGAGGTCGAGGCGGCCGTCGATCGCATCGCCCGCGACGGCGGCACGCCGCTCGTCGTCGCCCGCGACAACTGGACGCTGGGCGTCATCTACCTGAAGGACATCGTCAAGGGCGGCATCAAGGAGCGCTTCGACGAGCTGCGCAAGATGGGCATCCGCACCGTCATGATCACCGGTGACAACCCGGTCACCGCGGCGTTCATCGCGAACGAGTCCGGCGTCGACGACTTCCTGGCCGAGGCGACGCCCGAGAACAAGATGGCCCTCATCAAGGAGGAGCAGGGCAAGGGGCGGATGGTCGCCATGACCGGCGACGGCACGAACGACGCGCCGGCGCTCGCCCAGGCCGACGTCGGGGTGGCCATGAACACCGGCACCCAGGCGGCCAAGGAGGCCGGCAACATGGTCGACCTCGACTCCAACCCGACCAAGCTGATCGAGATCGTCGAGGTCGGCAAGCAGCTGCTGATCACGCGCGGCGCGCTGACCACGTTCTCGATCGCAAACGACGTGGCCAAGTACTTCGCCATCCTGCCGGCGATGTTCGCGTTCACCTATGCGTCCCATCCGGGCGCACACGGGCCGCTGTGGACGATCAACGTCATGAAGCTCGGCACACCCCTCTCCGCAGTCACGTCGGCGATCATCTTCAACGCGCTCGTGATCCCGCTCCTGATCCCGCTCTCGCTGCGCGGAGTGCGCTACCGCGCGATCGGCGCGACGGCCCTCCTGCGCCGCAACCTGCTGATCTACGGGCTCGGCGGCATCATCGCCCCGTTCATCGGCATCAAGCTGATCGACCTCGTCATCCACAACGTGCTGGGAGCGTGATGATCCTCCGCGCGGGCCGCGAGGTGCTCCGATCGGCGTAGCATCTCGCGGCATGCGCGGCCGATTCCGGATCCTGCTGGGGGCGGCCGCCGGAGTGGGCAAGACCTACCGGATGCTCCAGGAGGGCCGCCAGGCGGCGGCCGAGGGCGTCGACGTCGTGATCGGCTACCTCGAGCCGCACGACCGCCCCGAGACCGCGGCGCTCGCCGACGGGCTCGAGGTGGTGCCACGGCGGGCGATCGACCACCAGGGCGTCGCGCTCGAGGAGCTCGACACCGACGCGGTGATCCGGCGCGCGCCCGAGCTCGCCCTGATCGACGAGCTCGCCCACACGAACGCGCCGGGGTCGCGTCACCACAAGCGCTACCAGGACATCGAGGAGGTGCTGGACGCCGGGATCGACGTCATCTCGACCGTCAACGTGCAGCACCTCGAGAGCCTGAACGACACCGTGTTCGAGCTCACCGGCGTGCGCGTGCGCGAGACGTTCCCCGACCGGATCCTGGACGAGGCCGACGAGGTGGTGCTGGTCGACCTCTCGCCGCAGGAGCTCCAGGACCGCCTGCGCGCGGGCAAGGTCTACCCGCTGAGCCGGGTCGAGACGGCGCTTGCGAACTTCTTCCGCACCGAGAAGCTCGGCGCCCTACGCCAGCTCGCCCTGCGCGAGCTGTCCGAGGACGTCGAGGCGCGGCGCGAGACCGGTGTGATCGACCCGGCCGCCCAGCAGGCCATCCTCGAGCGGATCCTGGTGCTGGTCACGCCGCAGCCCAGCTCGCAGCGGCTCCTGCGCCGGGCCTGGCGCTCGGCGCAGCGGCTGGGCGCCGACATCGACGTGCTGTGGGTGCGAAGCGCGGGCGAGCGGCTTGCAGAGGAGCAGACCGTGGCGCTGGCCGCGCTGCGGCGGCTGGCTGCGATCCTGGGTGCGCACTTCCTCGAGGAGGAGTCGAACGACGTGATCGCGTCGGTGCGCGCGGTCGTGATCGATCGCGGCACGACCTATGTCTACCTGGGGACGCCCGAGCGCCGGCGGGCCGAGGAGATCCTGCATGGGTCGTTCCTCGGCCGGCTGATCGATGCGCTTCCCGGTGTCGACATCCGCGTGGCCGCTGACCGCACCCGGCGGCGGGAGCTCAGCCCATGAGGCTCGGGCGCCGCCGCCCCGCCGAGGCCCGCCCGGGCGCGCCCCGCCTGCTCGTCCCGTTCTCAGGCGGCCGGCTCGACCCGGCGGTGCTCGAGGCGGCGCTTCGGATCGCCCGGGCCGATGGGGCCGTGTTCGTCCCCGCCTACCTGATCATGGTCCCCTATGCGCTCGCGCTCGACTCGCCGCTGCGCCACGAGGTGGAGATGGCCCTGCCCGTGCTCGAGGCGGTCGAGCTGCACGCCCAGGAGGAGGGGGTGCCCGTCGACGCGCGCCTGGAGCGTGGCCGCTCGCTGCGCGATGCCCTGCGGCGGCTGTGGGAGGTCGAGAGCTTCGACCGCATCCTGGTTCCCGTGTCACCCGACGAGCGCACCGGGTTCGATGAGCGCGACATCGCGTGGATCCTGATGAACGCCCCCACCGAGACGCTCGCGCTGCGGCCCGCGTCCGGCACCGTACGTGCGAGAGTGACGCCGTGATCGCACGCGCGAACGCGATGCTCGACGGCACGTCCGGGTCGCGCCGGCACGTGGCGGCCGGCGTGGCGAGCGTCGTCGTGCTGGCGGTCGTCACGGTGGCGATCGGGCTGCTCAAGTCGTTCGTCCCGGTGCTCAGCCTCGGTGTCCTCTACGTGTTCGCGGTGCTGCCGATCGCGGTCGCGTTCGGCCTGGCCTACGCCGTGCTCGTGTCGATCGCGAGCATGCTCGCCTTCAACTGGTTCTTCCTGCCGCCGGTGCACACCTTCACGCTGTCGGACTCGCGCAACTGGTTCGCGCTCGCCGTGTACGTGGTCACCGCGGTCGTCGTGTCCGGTCTGGCGGCAAGCACGCGCCGGCGCGCGACCGAGGCCGAGCAGCGCGAGGTCGAGACGGCGCTTCTGGCCGACGTGGCCACGTCGCTGCTCGAGGGCGGCGATGTCTCCGGCCAGCTCGACTCAATCAGCGAGCGGGTGGCCGCCATCCTCAAGGCCCGGTCGGCGTCCATCGTGATCGGCGCCGACGGCGACCCGACGACGACCGGCGCGCCGATCGAGCTCATGGCCGGGACCCGCCGTGTGGGGACGCTCGAGCTGCACGAGGGTGGTGAGCCCAACCTGGCGGCGCGCCGCCGGTTGCTGCCCGCGCTGGCGTCGCTGCTCGCCGTCGCGGTCGACCGCGAGCGACTGGCGAACGAGGCGTTCGAAGCCGAGGCGCTGCGCCGCTCGGACACCATGAAGACCGCGGTGCTGCGAGCCGTGAGCCACGACCTGCGCTCGCCGCTGACGGCCATCCGGGCTGCGAGCGACGGGCTCGAGGACGAGAGGCTCGCGCTGAGCGAGGACGACCGCCGCGAGCTCCTCGACACGATCAGCGTCGAGGTGCGCCGGCTCGAGGGCGTCGTCGACAACCTGCTCGCGCTGTCGCGGTTGCAGGCCGGGGCGCTCGCGCCCATGCCCGAGGTGTGGACGGTCGACGACCTCGTCTACGGCTCGCTGGCCGATGTGGGCAGGAGCACCGAGCGGGTGAACGTCGCCGTCCCCGCCGACACCCCGCCGGTCCTGGTCGACGCGGTGCAGGTGCGCCAGATCCTGACGAACCTGATCGACAACGCGCTCAAGTTCTCGCCGGAGGGCAGCCCGGTGACCGTGCGGGTGACCCGGACCCGCAAGGAGGTGATCGTGCGCGTGATCGATCAGGGCCGCGGCCTGCCCGAGAACGAGCTCGAGCACGTGTTCGAGCCTTTCTACCGGGGTGCTCCGGCGCAGGATCAGACCGGCACCGGGCTCGGCCTGGCAATCGCCCGCGGGTTCGCCGAGGCAAACGGCGGCCGCCTGTGGGCCGAGTCGCGCCCTGGCCAGGGCGCCGGCTTCGCCCTCGCCCTTCCCCCGGCGGACGAGGCGCCGCAGTGACCGAAGCCGGCCTGATCCTGGTGGTCGACGACGAGCCGCAGATCCTGCGCGCCCTCACGACCAATCTGCGCGGCGCGGGGTACGAGGTCGCGCGGGCTGAGACCGCCGAGCAGGCGCTCGCGGCGGCGGCCACCCGGCCGCCCGACGCCGTCGTGCTCGACCTGGTGCTGCCCGACGGCTCCGGCGTGGACGTGTGCCGGGAGCTGCGCACATGGAGCTCGGTGCCGATCGTGATCCTCTCGGCGATCGGCGAGGAGGGGCAGAAGGTCGCCGCCCTCGACGCCGGCGCCGACGACTACGTGACCAAGCCGTTCGGGATGGGGGAGCTCCTGGCCAGGTTGCGTGCCGCCATGCGCCGCGCGGCGCCTGCGGGCGGCGAGCAGATCGCGGTCGGCGGCCTCGTGGTCGACTTCGACCGCCACCAGGTGACCGTCGACGGGGTGCCGGTGCAGGTCACGCGGATCGAGTACGACCTGCTCTCGCTGTTCGTCCGCAACGAGGGCAAGCTGCTCACCCATCGCACGATCCTGCGCGAGGTGTGGGGGCCGGCGTATCAGATCGAGTCGCACTACCTGCACGTCTACATCAGCAAGCTGCGGGGGAAGATCGAGCACGACCCGCGCCGTCCGCAGTACCTGATCACCGAGCCCGGCGCGGGCTACCGGCTGACGCGGCCGGCCGGCGACGAGCCGGCGTGACGTCGAATTGAGGCCGCGTTGACCCGAGCTTGAGGGCGCGCCGCCTAGCGTCTTTCGGATGCAGCTCTCGCCTCCGCTGCCCTCGGCGGTGGCCGTGCCGTACCTGGCGCCGGCTCCGTTTGCGCTCGCCGCGGCCGACCTTCACCGCCTCTCCGCCGCCGCGGCCGCAGCGGTCGCCGCAAGCTCGCTGGTCACCGGTACCGCGCGCTCGGCATGCGAGCGGCTGCGGATCGCCCGGCGCCGGCAGCGGGTCGACCGCTGGCTTGCGCGGAGCATCGGGCAGCCGCCGCCCGATGCGCTCATCTGCGAGCGGATGCGCCAGCTCGTCACGGCGCCCGAGCGGCGCCGGCTGGCGCGGACGCTGCGCGCGATCGGCGACCAGGGCGTGCACCCGGGGATCTACCGCGCCTCGGTCGTGAACCCGCGGGCCGCGGTGGCGAACCGTGCGGCCATCGAGCGTCTGGCGTCCCAGCTCGAGGCGATCGAGCGCCCCGTCTCGGCCCGCGGCGTCGCCTGCGCCGCCGAGCTCCTGGCCGACGGTGCCGGCCCGCTCTACAATCCGCGCTGTGCCTGCGATCTGGGGCCGGCGCTGGCGCGTGCGCTGAGCAGGCTCTAGACCGATGCGGCGAGCGCCGAGGAGGCGCGAGGCCCGTCCCCGGCGCTCGCCGGTCGGCGCGCTACGCGGCGACGGCCTCTGCGGCCGGAGCGACCAGCACGGGGCACGGGGCGGTGTGGAGCAGCGCCTGCGGGGTGCTGCCGGCGAGGGCGCCGGCGAGCGCGCCGTGGGTGGTCCCACCCACGACGATCACCTCGGCATCGGCCTTCTTGGCGGCGTCGGCGATCGCCGACGCGGGGCCGCGCATGGTGGAGCAGCGCTGGAGCTCCGCCGCGAACCCGGCCGCCCTGAGATCGGCGACCTGCCGGCTGACGTCCTTGGCGCGGTCGTCCTCGTCCGCATGCAGCGGGCCGGCGCCGCGTCCGCCGATCAGCTCCTTCACGTGGACGACGACGATCCGGGCGTCGCGCTCCCGGGCGAGGTCGGTGGCATAGCGCACCGGCCCGCGGGATCCCTCGGTGCCGTCCAGTGCGAGCACGATGGTCTTGGTCATGTGAATCACATCCTTTGCGTTCGAAGCCGGGATTTGGCTTCGCCAAGCACGCTATGCCCGGCCAGGTCAACCGGCCGTCAAGGATGCGCCCGGCGGTCTCAACGTTGCGTCTCGGTCAGACAGTCGTCGCGACCCGCACGGCGACGTAGGCGACGTAGGCCGCGACGATGCCCGCCCCCGCCAGCCGGCCGGCCCCGCCCCGCCGCCCGACGAGCGCGAGCGTGCCCACGGTCACCCCGACCATCCACAGGTAGTCGAGCGCGAACCCCTGCCCGCTGCTCGCCGCGCTGATCACCACCGCCGGCACCAGGATCCCGAACGCGAGGTTGATCGTGTTGGAGTTGAGCGCCTCGCTGACGAGCGCCGCCCCGCGGCCGGCCAGGCCGAGCCGGATCGCCGTGTAGGCGTTCGGCAGGCTCGTCAGCGTCGCCAGGAGCAGCAGCCCGACCAGCGGCCGCGGCACGCCCCAGCGGCCGGCGACGAGCACGGCCGAGTAGACCATGCCGATGCTGCCGGCGACGATCACGGCGACCGCCGGGAGCTCGCGCACGAACAGGCCTGCGACCTGGGCCGCCCGGCCGGCGGCCGCGCGCGGGTCGAGCGAGCGCGCGGCCGCGTCCGCCGGACGCGGCTCCCGCGGCGGCAGCGGGCCGTGGAACGTCCCTCGTGCGAGCAGGACGATGTACGGGACGGCGCCGGCCGCGAACACGGCGAGCGCGATCCAGGGCGCGAGGCCGGCGAAGAGCACGGCGGCCGTCACCCCGGTGGCAAACAGCGCGAAGGCGCCCTCGAGCGCGAGCGCCGGCCCCTCCAGGCGCACGCTGCCGGCCAGGAGCGCGCTCACGCCGACCATCGCCGCGAGGTTGAAGATGTTCGATCCGATCAGCACGCCCATGCCGACGCCGGGCTGCCCCCGCAGCATCGCCGTCAGGCCCGACGACAGCTCGGGCGCGTCGGCGGCGAGCGCCGTCAGCAGGCCGAGCACGGCCTCGTGGATGCCGAGCCGGCCGCCGAGGCGGTCGAGGCGGCGGGCGAACAGGCCGGAGGCGGCCAGGGTTGCGCCGAGCGACGTCACGAACAGGATCAGGGCGACCGGCGTGGACACGGTCAGCGGCCCGATCGTGACGGGGTGCGGCAGGGCGGGAGGGGAGTCGGATGGTCCAAGGTGAGGTCTCGCCGACCCGACTTCCCGGCACACCGCGGCCGACTCTAGACGGTTTGCGCGGGCCGCGGCCCGGCGGCGGCCCCCGTCCGGGCGGTATCCAGCGACTGGGGACGGGGTTACGATCTTCGGGTGAGCTCGGCTACGGCTTTACGCACGAACGCGGGCAGCGGCGTTCGCCGGCTCGGCTGGGGCCTTGCCGACCAGGCCCTCTCGAGCCTGACCAACTTCGCCCTCGCGGTGCTGGTCGCGCGCACCGTGAGCACTGCCGCGCTGGGCGCGTTCGGGCTTGCGTTCACGACCTACACGATCACCCTCGGCGCCACCCGCGCCCTGTGCTCGGAGCCGCTCACGGTCCGCTACAGCGCCACCGGCGAGCGCGAGTGGCGCGAAGGCGCGTCGTCAGCGACCGGCGTCGCCCTCGTGCTCGGGATCCTGGCCGGCCTCTTCTGCATCGGCGTGTCGTTCCTCTTCGGCGGCACGCTGCGCCCGTCGCTGATCGTGCTCGGCATCAGCATGCCCGGGCTGATCGTGCAGGACACCTGGCGCAGCGCGTTCTTCTGCCACCTGCGCGGGGCGTACGCGTTTGCGAACGACCTGGCGTGGGCGATCGCGCAGGTCGTGCTCGTGGCCGTCGTCCTGGCGGTGGGACTGCGCTCGTCGCCGGCGTTCATCCTCGCCTGGGCGGGCGCGGCGAACGTCGCGGCGGTGTTCGGGATCGTCCAGGCCGGGTTCCTGCCGCGGCCGCTGCACACACGCCGGTGGCTCTCGCGCCAGCGCGACCTCGGCCCCCGCTACCTGATCGAGTTCGTCGCCCGCAACGCGGCCCAGTCCGGGGCGATGTACGCCACCGCCGCCTTCGCCGGCCTGGCCGCCGCAGGTGCCCTGCGCGGAGCCCAGGTGGTGCTCGGCCCGCTCAACATCCTGAACATGGGCATCACCGCGCCCGCGATCGCCGAGTCGGTGCGGATCGCGCGCCGCTCGCCGCGGCGGATGCTGCGCGCGGTCACGATCCTCGGCGTCGTGCTCGTGATCGTCTTCACGGTCTGGGGGGTCGCGATGTACCTGCTGCCGGACTCGATCGGGGAGGCGCTTCTGAAGCGCTCGTGGCTCCCGGCGCACGACGTGATCCTGCCGTACACCGCCGTGATGGCGGCGTCCGGAATGCTGACCGCGGCCACCGTCGGGCTGCGGGCGATGGCGGCCGCCAAGCGCAGCCTGCACTCGCGCCTCGTCACCGGTGTCCTGGCCGTCACGGGCGGCACGGTCGGCGCTGCGACCTACGGAGCGGTCGGCGCCGCCCTCGGCCTGGCCGCCGGCCTGTGGATCGGCGGCATCCAGTGGTGGCAGCAGCTGGCAGCCGCGGTGCGCGAGGAGGAGGAGCGCCGGGCGGCCGCCGCCCAGGCGGCGCTCGAGGCGGCGCCGGAACCGAGCGCCGGCGACCGGGAGCACGTGTAAATGTCTGCTGAAGTTGGGCGGATGTTTCCTTGACAACGCCCGCCACGCGCGGTGTACTTGTGAACGATTGGTGTACCCGCCGGCGCTAGGAGGCCCCGGCGGGACAGGGCACGACCAGCGAGGGAGTGGCACATAATGCACGACGAATCGTCCGCGGCGTCCGCCGCTAACCGGCGCACATGCCGAATCCATCTCGTCCGGCATGGCCAGACGATCATGAACGCGCAGGTGCGGTTTCGCGGCCGCCTCGACGTTCCCCTGAACGAGGTGGGCCGGGCCGAGGCGCGCGAAGCCGCGCGCTCGCTCGTCGGCACCGGCCTCGTCTCCGTGTACACGAGCCCTCTTGGCCGTGCGCGTGAGGTGGCCGAGGCGATCGCCGTCAAGAACGGCGTCGGCGCCGTCCGCGAGCATCCCGGCCTCCTGAACCTCGACTACGGCGCCTGGGAGGGCCTCACGAAGGAGGAGTCGGCCGCGGTCGACCCCGAGTCGTGGGAGCTCTACGTCGGCGATCCCGAGCGGGCGGTCTGCCCCGAGGGCGAGGCGGTCGCCGAGGCCGCCGACCGCGTCGTCGATGCGCTGCGCTCCATCGCGCGTGAGCATCCGGGCGAGAACGTCGCGGCGGTGTCGCACGGCGTGATGCTGCGGCTGGCGGTGCTGCGCGTCGCGGGCGCCTCGGACAACGACTGGCAGTTCGCGATGCCCACCGGCGGCGCGATCGTGTTCGACGTGGACGGCGACGAGATCACCCTGATCTCCGATCTCGACCTGAGCAAGTCGGATCCGCGCAAGGCGTCCGGCGCGCCTGCCACGCTTTCCGAACGCGCAGGTTGATCGCAGCAGAGGGGCGGGACCGGGCCCGGGTCGGCGTACGCCGGCTGCGGTGGTCGGTGCGCAGCCGCGCGGCCGAGCATCCCGGGTACCTGTACCTCGCCCGCCGCGTCCACCGCGAGGCCGTCGTCTCGGACGCGACCGAGCTCGTCATCGACGGGTTCACGCGATCGGCGTCGACCTTCGCGGTCGTCGCGTTCCAGCTGGCGCAGCCGCGGCCCGTCCGGGTCGGGCATCACATGCACGCGGCCGGCCAGATCATCCAGGCGGTGCGGCTCGGGATCCCGACGCTCCTGACCGTGCGCCCGCCCGAGGACACGGTGCTCTCCCTCGTCATCCGCGAGCCGTACGTCACCCTCGGCCAGGGGCTGTCCGCCTACGCGCGCTTCCACGAGCGGCTGCTCGACCACCGCGACGGGATGGTCGTCGCCGACTTCCCCGAGGTGACGCAGCACTTCGACCGCACCATCGCGCGGCTGAACGCCCGCTTCGGCACCGATTTCACCCCGTTCGTTCCCACTCCCGAGCGCACGCGCGACTGCTTCGAGCTGATCGAGATGCGCTCGCGGCGGCCGCCGTGGCGGCCGACGATCCACGCGTTCCTGTCGGGCCTCGCCACCGCCGACGACGTGCGCCGCGCTGCGGCTGCCCACTCCGGCGCCGTCGCCGCGGTGCCCGAGGACCGCGCGCAGCGGCCTTCGGCGTACAAGGAGGCCCGCAAGGGCGAGCTGCGCGGCGCCTACAACGCCACGGGGCTGGCCCGCCTGCGCCGGCGCGCCGACGCGGTCTACGCCCGGTTCGCCGCCGCCGCGGAGTGAGCGACCCGCGGCCGCGAGCCCAACCTGACCTGGAAATACTTGGACTCATCGGGGTTCGCAGGTATTGACTTGACCCGTTCCGGGGGTATCTTGGAGGCCAAGTCATCGCGAAGCTTGGGGGAAATTCGATGTTGGGTCGAGCGAGTCGGATGGGGTGTGCAACGGCGGCGGCCATGGCCGTCGGGATGGGAGCGGCCGGAGCCGCGCAGGCAGTTGTGGTGCAGTCGCACCCGGTGCCGACCTGGCAGACGAACGGCCGGGTGAACGTGATCACCGTGTCGGGGACGACCGCCTACCTGGGCGGCCAGTTCACCTCGGTGCGGCCTGCGGGCGATCCGCTCGGGACCGGTGAGGTGGTGCGCAACCACGTCGCCGCCGTCAATCTGTCGACGGGGGCGCTCCTGCCCTGGAACCCGAACACGAACGGCACCGTACGCGCGATCCGGATCATCGGATCGAATGTGTACCTCGGCGGATCGTTCACCAACGTGGGCGGGACGGGCCACCAGCGGCTGGCGGCGGTCACGGCCGGGGGCGCGGGCTCGCTCGTGCCGGGCTGGAACGCCTCGGCGAACGGCGAGGTGTTCGCGCTCTCGGCGCAGAACGGCACGCTCTTTGCCGGCGGCTCGTTCACGACCCTCGACGGCAGCGCGCGGTCGCACCTCGGTGCGGTCACCGGGACCACCGGCTCGCTGCTGCCGTGGTCGCCGAGCACCGACGCGCAGGTGAAGGCGATGCAGTTCACGGTCGGCACGCGCCTCGTCGTCGGCGGCTCGTTCACGACCCTGAACGGCAGCTCGCAGCGCAACATCGGCGCCGTCGACGCCGGCACGGGCGCGACGCTCGCGTGGAACAGCTCGATCTCCTACCCGGTGATCGGCCTCGCGGCCGACGCGTCCGGCCTGTATGTGGCGGGCGCCGGCGGCGGTGGCAACTTCGCCGCGTTCAGCCCGACCAACGGCTCGTCGCTGTGGCAGGGCGGGACGAACGGCAACGTCCAGGCCATCGGCGTGGTCGGCGGCTTCGTCTACCTCGGCGGCCACTTCCAGACCTACTGCGGCCCGCAGCATGGCCAGCACACCTGCACGACGCCGACGCCGCGCAACAAGCTGCTCGCGGTGGACGAGCACACCGGTGCGCTGCAGTCCTGGAACCCGGGCGCGAACAGCGTGCTCGGCGTCTTCGCCCTCCAGGGCACGTCGACCGGCGCCATGCTCGTCGGCGGCGACTTCACGAGCACCGGCCAGCGCAAGCAGCAGGGGTTCGCCGAGTACACGCCGTAGAAGGCTGCGACCGCATCACGTTGCACCACGGGGCCCTCGCATCGCGGGGGCCCCGAGCCGTTTCGGGGGGCTGCGCCCGTCAAGGCCCATGGAGCCGGGCCGATTACCCGGGGGACGAGCGCCGCCCACCATGGATGCCACCGACCCTCTCGAGCCGCCCAGCCTGCGCCCGACGCGGCGCGTCACCGTCCCGATCTCGTTTACGGGCGACATCGCCGGCTTCCTGTTCGACCTGCTGAGCGACATCGAGGCGATCGTGTGGGAGGCCGATGCAGACACGCTCGCGGTCGAGTTCGTGAACGACCGTATCCTCGACCTGCTCGGCTACGAGCCGATGGACGTGATCGCGGTGCCGCGGTTCTGGAGCGAGACCATCGTGCACCCCGGCGACCGTGACCTGTTCCTGGCCGCCGAGGCCGAGGTGGCCGAGCGCGGCGTCGCGCGCGTGACCTATCGCGCGCTCAGCAACGACGGCCAGGTGGTGTGGCTCTCGAGCGTCTCCCATCTCACGATCGACCAGGAGGGCCGCCCGCGTGTGCGCGGGCTCGAGACCGACGTGACCGCGATGAAGCGGGCTGAGGCCCAGGCGCGCGAGTCCGAGGAGCGGTTCCGGCTGCTCTCGGAGGCCTCGCGCGACGCGGTCATCGTCCACACCGGCGGCGCGATCGTCGAGGTGAACCAGGCCTTCTGCGACCAGTTCGGCTGGTCGGCCGCCGAGGCGCTCGCGCTCGCGCCCGAGGACTACATCGCGCCGGAGTCGCTCCCCGTCGCCCTCGCGCGCATGGCGGACGGGACGACGGGCGCGTACGAGCTCACCGGCCTGCACCGCAGCGGCGTCCGCCGCTGGTACACGGCCCAGAGCCAGGAGACGCGCTACCACGGCGAGGTCGCGCGCGTCGTCGTGCTCACCGACATCACCGACCTGAAGGAGCGCGAGGCGCGCGCCCTGCACGATGCGAGCCACGACCCGCTCACCGGGCTGCCCAACCGAGCGGCGTTCGACCGCCGGCTCGAGGACGAGCTCGCGCGGCGCGAGCCGGGCGCGGTGCTCGGGATGCTGTTCTGCGACCTGAACGGGTTCAAGGGCGTGAACGACGAGCACGGCCATGCGGCGGGCGACTCGCTGCTCCAGCTCGTCGCCCAGCGTCTCGGCAGCGTCGTGCGCACCAGCGACCCGGTGTTCCGGCTCGGCGGGGACGAGTTCGTGATCCTGCTGCCGGCGCTCCCCGCCGCCGACGCCGACCGCGTCGTCGACCTCATGCGCCAGCGCCTGCTGAAGGTGTTCGCGCCGTCGTTCTCGGTCGGGCCGGCGGCGGTCGACGTCGGCGTTGCCGTGGGCACGGCGAAGTGCCCGGAGGACGGGACGACGGCCGATGCCCTCGTCCAGCACGCCGACATGGCGATGTACGTGCACAAGCGGGCCGTCAAGGGCGAGCTCCGGTAGACCCTCGCGCCGGGCGCGCGGTTCAGGCACAATCGGTCGGCCGCCGCGCGGCGGCTCTACGCCACCTCACCGCTGGAGACCGCCATGGCCGACACCAAGATCCTGCTGCCCGAGCGCGACATCCCGCGCACCTGGTACAACGTCCTCGCCGACGCACCGTCGCCTCCGCAGCCGCCGCTGCACCCGGGGACCGGTCAGCCGATCGGCCCCGACGACCTCGCCCCGCTCTTCCCGATGGACCTGATCCTGCAAGAGGTGGCGACCGAGCGCGAGATCCCGATCCCGGAAGAGGTCATCGACGTGCTCCGCCTGTGGCGGCCGACGCCGCTCTACCGGGCGCACCGGCTCGAGCGGGCGCTCGGCACCCGCTCGCGCATCTACTACAAGTACGAGGGCGTCTCGCCCGCGGGCTCACACAAGCCGAACACGGCCGTCCCCCAGGCCTACTACAACGCGAAGGCCGGCCGCCGCCGGGTCGCGACCGAGACCGGCGCCGGGCAGTGGGGCAGCTCCATGGCGCTCGCCTGCGGCTACTTCGGGCTCGAGTGCAAGGTGTACATGGTGCGCGTCTCCTACGACCAGAAGCCGTACCGGCGGATGATGATGGAGACGTGGGGGGCATCGGTCGTGCCCAGCCCGTCGCCGGATACGAACGCGGGCCGGGCGATGCTCGAGCAGCGCCCGGACTCCCCGGGCAGCCTGGGCCTCGCCATCTCGGAGGCGGTCGAGGACGCCGCCACCCACGACGACACGAGCTATGCGCTCGGCTCCGTCCTCAACCACGTGCTGCTGCACCAGACCGTGATCGGGCAGGAGGCGGAGCGCCAGCTCGACGTGGCCGGCGAGCGCGGCGTGGACGTCGTCATCGGCTGCGTCGGCGGCGGGTCCAACTTCTCCGGGCTCGCGCTTCCGTTCGTGCGCCAGAAGATCGCCGGCGCCGACATCGAGATCATCGCCTGCGAGCCGGCCGCGTGCCCGACGCTCACCCGCGGGCCGTTCGCCTACGACTTCGGCGACACCGCCCAGCTGACGCCGCTCGTCGCCATGCACACGCTCGGCCACGACTTCATCCCGCCGGGCATCCACGCCGGCGGCCTGCGCTACCACGGGGCGGCGCCGATCGTCTCCCAGCTGCTGCTGGACGGCCTGCTGCGGGCCGAGGCGTACCGCCAGAACGACGTGTTCGCCGCGGCGGTCACCTTCGCCCGCTCCGAGGGCATCGTGCCGGCGCCCGAGAGCGCCCACGCCATCAAGGGCGTCGTCGACGCGGCCAGGCGGGCGGACGAGTCCGGCACCGAGCAGGTGATCCTGTTCAACCTGTCCGGCCACGGCCACTTCGACATGGCCGCCTACGACGACTACCTGCACCACCGCCTCGAGGACCACGAGCTGCCGGAGGCCGAGATCGCCCGTGCCCTGCGGGCGATCGAGCCGCTGCCCAAGCCGGCCGCGCCGGTGTGATCGCCTCGCTGCACGTCGCGCCCGGGCACCCGGCGGGCCTCGCGCGGCGCGATCCGGCCGCCGACCTGGGCGTCGACCGCGCCCGCGCCCTCGACGAGGACATGGCCGAGCTGCGCGCGCTCCAGGATCGGCTGTGGGCCGAGCGCCGCCGCAGCCTGCTCGTGATCCTGCAGGGCACGGACGCGGCAGGCAAGGACAGCACCATCCGGCACGTGTTCACCGGGCTCAACCCGCACGGCTGCCGCGTCGAGGACTTCGCCCAGCCGAGCTCGACGGAGCTCGCCCACGACTACCTGTGGCGCGTGCACGCGAAGTGCCCGGCCCGCGGCCAGATCGGGATCTGGAACCGCTCCCACTACGAGGACGTGGTCGCCGTGCGCGTGCACGAGCTCGCCCCGCGAGAAGGTGTGGCGGCGGCGGTACCGGCACATCTGCGAGTTCGAGCGCATGCTGGCCGACGAGGGCACGACGATCGTGAAGATCCTGCTGCACATCTCGCGCGAGGAGCAGGGCGAGCGCCTGCGGGCGCGGCTCGAGGACCCCACCAAGCAATGGAAGTTCCGGCCGGAGGACGTCGCCGACCGGAGCCGGTTCGGCGACATCCAGGCCGCCTACGAGGACGCGATCACGAAGACGTCGACGCGGTGGGCGCCGTGGTACGTCGTCCCCGCCGACCGCCGCTGGGTGCGCAATGCGGCCGTCACCCGCCTGCTGCTCGACACCCTGCGCGGCATGCAGCCGCGCTACCCCGGCGTGACCGTCGACCTCGAGCAGTTCACGATCGACTGACGGGCGGCGCGATCAGCCGGCGGCCGCTCGCTGCAGGCCGGCGGCGATCCCGGCCGCGGCCTCCTCGAGCTGCTCCTCGGTGCAGATCAGCGGCGGCGAGATCGCCAGGCACGGGTTCACCCGGTCGTCCAGCCGCACGATCACGCCCTCCTTGCGGATGGCGTCGCGCGCGCCCGGCAGGGCGGCCGCATCGCGCAGCTCGAGCGCGCGGAAGAAGCCGTGGCCGCGGGCCTCGACGACCAGCGGCGAGGCTGCCGCCACCTCGTCGAGCAGGCGGCCGAGCGTGGCCTCGAGCCGGCGCACGTTGCCGAGCACGTCGAGCCGCTCCATGATGTCGAGGTTCGCGAGCGCGACGGCGCACGAGAGCGGGTGGCCGCCGAACGTGAAGCCGTGGGCGTACACCGACCGCTGGTCGAGCAGCGGCGCGGCGACGGCGTCGGTGAAGAGCACGCCGCCGAGCGGCGCCTGGCCGGACGTCACGCCCTTGGCGAACGTGATCATGTCGGCGTCGAACCCGAGCCGGTCGGAGCCGAACCACGCGCCGAGACGGCCAAAGCCGGTGATCACCTCGTCGCACCACAGCAGCAGCCCGTGGCGGTCGCAGAGCTCGCGCAGCCTGGCCCCGTAGCCGGGGGGAGGCGCGAGGCAGCCGCCGGCGTTCTGCACCGGCTCGACCACGACGGCCGCGACGGTGTGCGCGCCCTCGGCGATGATCGTGCGCTCGATCGCGGCCACGGCCGCGTCGGTCCACTCCTCGTCGGTGACGGCGTGGCGATAGTTGCGGCGGTCGGTGTTCTCGGCGTGGCGGACATCGCCCAGCAGCGGCTCGAACGGCGCCCGCGCCGCCGGGATCCCGGTCAGCGAGAGTGCTCCCAGCGTGCAGCCGTGGTAGGCGCCGCGGCGGGCGACGATCTTGCGCCGCAGCGGCTCGCCGCGCCCGAGCCAGTGCTGGCGCACGAGCTTCATCGCCGACTCCACCGCCTCCGACCCGCCCGAGGTGAAGAACGCCCGGGTGAGGTTCTCGGCCGCGAGGCCGGTGACCCGGCGGGTCAGCTCGACCGGCGCGGGCGACGTCGCCGCCCAGTTGGGATAGAAGCCGAACGACTCCAGCTGCCGCTTGGCCGCCTCGCCGAGCTCGGCCCCGTGCGAGTACCCGATCTGGGTGGTGAACAGGCCCGACATCGCATCCAGCAGCCGCGTCCCGCCGGCCTCGAACACGTACGGGCCCTCGCCGCCGACCAGGATCGGTGGGGAGGTGCCGTCGAAGTCGGCCATCCGCGTCCATGACAACCACTCACCGGCTGCGGCCTCCCGCAGCGCATCGACGCCCACGTCCACAGTCGCCATCGCCAGTTCCTTCCCGTCGGAATGCTCCTCGCGCGAGCATAGCCGCCTACGCTGCGCGCGATGGCCGATCCGCGTGTTCGCGTCGATCAGGCGGTGGGTGCGGCCCGGCGGCTCTTCTCGCGTCGCTCGGGACGGGCGGGATCGCGGATTGGACCGGTGAATGGCTTGGAGTGCCGATGGTCTTCTCGAGCCACGACGCCGCGACCAACCGGCGTCTGCTCGCCGAGGCCGGGCTCGCCATCGTGCGCGCCGACCATGCGCGAGCCCGAGGGCGACGCGACTAGCTCGACTCGGTCGGGCCGGCCTCGCCAGGGCGGCGGCGGCGCATCTCCTGCAGCGCGGCGCGCATGTCGGCGCGGACGAACCCTTTGAGCGCCCCGTGGCGCTTCTGCGGCTTGCGCCCCAGGCGCGCGATCAGATCGTCGCTCGCGCCGCGGTAGGCGGCCGCCGCGCTCGAGCGGGGCGCGCCCACGACCACGGGCACGCCCGCCAGCGCCGCCGAGTCGTAGCGGGCGCTGCGCGGGATCTGGACCGGCGACACCAGGTCGCCGAACCGCTCGCGCATCAGGGCGGCCGCGGCCGCCGCTCCGGGACGGCGGGCGTCGACGAACGTCGGCAGGAGCACGAGCGGCGTGTAGCGGTTGCCGGTCTCGCGCTCGATGCGGCGGACGGCCTCGATCGTGCCCTGGAGCGCGTCGATCGACAGGTAGTCGGCCGCGGCCGGGATCACGACCGCGTCGGCGGCCCGCAGCGCGGCAGCGCTCAGGCCACCCAGGCCCGGCGGGGTATCGACGACGATCACCTCCCACTCCTCGCTCGCTCCCTCGATCGCCGCGGCGAAGCGCTCGCCGTGGCGATGGTCGGTGAAGACGGACACCTCCTCGGCGATCAGGCGCGCATCGGCGGGCACGACGCCCAGCCGGCTCAAGGCTGGAACCGGCGACGTGCGCGCGAACCAGCGCGGCTTGCCGCGGAACATCCCGCCCGAGCCGTCGTCGTCGGCGCTCGAGACGCCGACCGCGACGGCGGCCGAGCCCTGCGGGTCGAGGTCGACCAGAAGCACGGGGCGCGAGTCGAGCGCCATGGCCGCCGCCAGGTTGACGGCGGTCGTCGTCTTGCCCACCCCACCTTTGCGATTGACAACGGCGATCACGTGCACGCGCGCATTCTGTCATGAACTCGCGCTTGTGTCCGGAGATCTACGTATCGGCGATCCGGTCATGCCCCGATGCCGCGGCGACCCGGCCGCCCCGACAATCCCGGGAGCATGGAAGATCCACTCAGGAGGGGCCGGTCATGGCCAGCACGCAGCACATCCCTTCCACCCCGGCCCGCGACCGCGGCCCCTTCTCGCGGCACGAGCACGACGAGCTCGTGGCCGCCGTCCAGCGGGCCCGCACCCGGCCCGACCGCCGCGGTTCGGCCCGGCGGCAAACGGTTGCCCCAATGGTACGATCGCGCGGGTGAAGGCCACCCTCGAGCGGGAGCGCAAGCTCACCGCCACGCCGGGATTCCTGCTCCCGCACCTGCCGGGTGACCCCCTGCCGGTGCGGGAGCTCAGCTCGACCTACCACGACACGCCCGACCTGCGCCTGGCCGCCTTCGGGGTGACGCTGCGATACCGCGCCGAGAGTGGCAGCGGCGCGTGGCAGCTGAAGCTGCCGCACGGGGATGACCGGCTCGAGCTCGAGTTCCCGGGCGTCGCCCGCGCCGTGCCCGCCGAGGTGCTCGCCCTCCTGCGCGCGCATCTGCGCGGCGCCCGCACCAGGGCCGTCGCGCGGCTGCGCACCCACCGCACCGGCGTGCTCGTGCGGGGCGGCGGGCGCGACCTCGCCGAGGTCGTCACCGACGCCGTCGCGGTGTTCGAGGGCAGCCGGATCGTGCGCCGGTTCGACGAGATCGAGGTCGAGCTCGTCGACGGCGACACCGCCGACCTGACGCGGATCGTCGATCTGCTGCGGCGCGCCGGCGCGGCCGAGTCCGATGCCAGGCCGAAGCTGTTCCAGGCGCTCGACCTGCAGGTGCGCCGGCCCACCGCGCCCGTCGCGCGCAACGCCCCCGCCGCGGAGCACGTCAAGGCGTCGCTGCGCGCCCAGTACGAGGCGATCGTGCGCCACCATCCAGGCACCCGGCTCGGCCGGGATCCCGAGGAGCTGCACCAGATGCGGGTCGCGACCAGGCGGATGCGCGCGATCCTGCGCGCGGCCCGGCCGCTGCTCGATCCCGACTGGGTGCGCTCGCTGCGGGCGGAGCTCGGCTGGCTCGGCGGCGCGCTCGGGCCGGTGCGCGATCTCGACGTCCTGGTCGACCACCTGCGCGCCGACGCGCATCTGCTCGGCGGCCAGGACGAGGACGCGTTCCTCGTGCTTCTGCGCGCCCTCGACGCCGAGCATGCGGCCGACCGCAAGCTGCTCCTGGCCGCGCTGGACGAGCCGCGCTTCGTCGCGCTCGTCGAGCGGCTCGAGGCCGAGACGCAGGCGCCGCCGCTCGTCGCCGGCGGCGGCTCGCTGCGGGCGCTCGCCGGGCGCGAGTTCCGGCGGCTGCGCAAGGCGGTGCGCGCCCTCGGCGCGGACCCGCCCGACGCCGAGCTGCACTCGGCGCGCATCGCCGTCAAGCGTGCGCGCTATTCCGCCGAGCTGGCCGAGCGCTCGGTGGGGAAGGCCGCCACCGCGGTCATCCGCGACGCCAAGCTGCTCCAGGACGTGCTCGGCGACCACCAGGACGCGGCCGTCGCCGAGGCCCGCGTGCGCGCGCTGGTACGGCCGCGGACGAGCGCCGCCCAGGCGATCGCGGCCGGTCGCGTCATCGAGCGCCAGCACGAGCGCCGCCGGCTCGCGCGGGCCGCGTACCCGGAAGCCTGGAGCGCGCTCGAACGCGACGCCCGGGGGGTGTTCCTCTAGGCCACCGTCAGCGGGCCGGGCGCCACATCGTCGTCACCGGCACGTCGCGGGGCAAGACGACGCGGCCGTACGACTCGAAGCCGAGCCGGCGGTAGCGGGCGTCGTTGCCGGGGTTCGTCGACTCGAGATAGGCCGGGAGGTGGGCGGCGTCGACGGTGTCGAGACAGGCACCGAGCAGGCCCATGCCCAGCCCGCGCCCGCGGTGGTCGGTATGGGTGGCGAGCAGGCTCAGGTACCAGTGCGGCTCGTCGTGCGGGTGGGCCGCGTCGAGGCGGTCGAACGCGCCCAGGACGACCCGCGCCTGCTCGCCGCCGACGAGCTCGGCGACGAGGGCGGCGAAGCTCGCCTCCTGCTCGGCGGTCAGCTCCGCCTGGCCCGGCGGCACCCACACGGCGGCCGCCTCGCAGCCGGGCGTCACGACGTCGCCGCGAGGCGCATCGCCGCGCGCAGGTAGTACTCCCAGAAGCGCCGCGACGCCTGCGCGCGGGTGCCTGCGTCGGGGAACGAATAGGCGCCCCACACCGGGTCGGCCAGAAACGCCGTCGCCATCGTCTCGGTCACGGCGCCGAGATCGTCCTCCGCGGCCGTGCGCACCTCCATCGACATCCAGGAATGCTCTCACACGCCTGCCCGGGCGGCGATAGGCTCCCCCCGCGATGAGGCTGCTCGTCTTCCGACATGGGATCGCCGAGGACCACGCCGCCGACGGCACCGACGCATCGAGGGCGCTGACCGACCAGGGGGTCGCGCGCACGCGGGCGGCCGCCCGCGGCCTGGCCGCGTTCACCGACCCGCCCGACGTGATCCTGTCGAGCCCGAAGACGCGCGCGCTTCAGACCGCGCGCGAGGCCGGTGCGGCGTTCGGCCGCGACGTCGAGGTGCTCGCCGCGCTCGCCGACGGCCCGCCCGGGGAGACGCTGCGCGCGCTGGCCGGGCGCGCCGAGCAGACGGTGATGATCGTCGGCCACGAGCCGATGCTGAGCGAGCTCGTCGAGCAGGCCTGCACCGGCGTGCGCCGGCTCGGCTTCGTCGACATGCGCAAGGCCGGCTGCGCCTGCCTTGACATCGCGTTCGGGCCGGGCGGCGAGCCGGCGGGCGCCGCGCTGCTCTGGCTGGCCACGCCCAAGATGCTGCGTGGGCTCGAGCCTGGCTGACCCGCCCGCGGGGGGGACTGGCGGCCGCGGGCCGGTCGCGACCGTCGCGCGCGAGTGGGGCCGGATGGGCGCGACCGGCTTCGGCGGGCCGCCGACGCACATCGTGCTCCTGCGCCAGCTGTGCGTGCAGCGCAAGGGCTGGATCCCCGCCGACGAGTTCGAGGACGCGATCGCGGCGTGCAACCTGCTGCCCGGGCCGGCCTCGACCCAGCTCGCGATGTACTGCGCCGGCCGGGTGGCCGGCGTGCCGGGCGTGTTCGTGGGAGGCGCCGGCTTCATCCTGCCGGGGCTGGTCGCGATCCTCGCGCTGGCGGCGCTGTTCCTGTCGTCCTCGCCGCCGGACTGGGTGCGGGCGGCCGGCGCGGGGGGCGGCGCCGCCGTCGCCGCGGTCGCGGTGCGGGCCGCGCTCGACCTGGCCGGGCCGTCGTGGCGGCGGGCAGGAGGCACCGCGGCGCATGCCCGCTGGATCGCCTACGCGTGCGCAGGCGCCGCCGCGAGTGCGCTGATCGGGCCCTGGCTCGTGCTGGTGCTGCTCGGCTGCGGCTGTGCCGAGGTGGCGGTGCGCCGGCCCTCGTCGAACGCCCCGACGCTGGCCGCGCTCGTCCACGCGGGCGGGCTTGGTTCGCTGGCGTGGACGGCGCTCAAGGTCGGCGCACTGAGCTTCGGCGGCGGGTTCGTGATCGTGCCGCTCATGCAGGCCGACGCGGTCTCGCGCTACCACTGGATGACCGGCCCGCAGTTCCTGGACGCCGTCGCGCTCGGGCAGGTGACACCGGGCCCGGTCGTCTGCACGGTGGCGATGGTCGGCTACGCCGCAGGCGGCCTGGGCTACGGGCTGCTCGCCGCCCTGATCGCGTTCACGCCGTCGTTCATCTTCGTGCTCGCGGGCCGGTCGCACCTCGACCGCCTGCGCGGGAACCCGGCGGCGCGCGCGTTTCTCGAGGGGGCGGGCCCGGGCGCGATCGGCGCGATCGCAGGCTCGGCCGTCCTGCTCGCCGGCGAGCTCTCGCAGCCATGGCAGTACGGCCTGCTGGCCGCCGCCGCGGCGGCGCTCCTGGTCGCCCGGCGGGGCATCGTCGGCGTGCTGATCGCCGCGGCGCTGGCGGGCGAGATCGCGCTCGTGGTGGGCGCGCGCATCCCCGGCTGAGGGCGCTTTACGGCGCGGGCGGCGGCGGCGCGGGCGGCGCGGGCAACGGCAGGTCAAAGCCCGCCGCCATGTCGGTCGCCGTCGCCGCGTTTGCGAGCAGCGGCAGGCCGAGCAGCTCCTCGTTCAGCCGCAGCAGCGAGTAGTGCGTATAGAGGGTCGCGTCCTGCGTCCCGGCGACGACGTCGGGGTTGACGAGCACCGTCGCCAGCGTGTTGCCGTTTGCGGCGGTGGAGCTCGAGTCGGCCGTGATCACGACCAGCAGGTGTCCGCTGAGGTAGTCGGCGCGAGGCCAGGATCGCGGGCATCCACGTCGCGATGGTGGCGTCCTCCTCGGCGACGCGGCCGACGCCGTTGCACGAGTTGTGGCCGTCGTTGCACAGGTTGGGGATGAGCAGGCCGTAGCTCGGCAGGGTGCCGGCGGCGAGGTCGGTCGCGAGCGCCCCCAGGGTGGGCGTGCCCGACGGGACGTCGTCGACCGCGCATGCGGCGGCGTCGTTCGGGTAGTAGACGGCGGGGTTGTGCCGGGCGGCGTAGTTGCCCGAGTTCACAAGGCCGCAGTTCGCGGGCATGCTCTCGGCGTACGTGCGCCATGTCGGCGCCGTGGCCGGATCGGGCGCCGCGGCCGCGGCGGTGCCGATCTGCGTGAAGATGCTCGGGTCGAAGCTCTCGCAGCCCGGCGTGGGCTGGCAGTCGACGCCCCGGATGCCGTCGCCGGCGATCGCGGGCGGAATCTGGCCCGAGGTGAGCCCGATGTAGTTCGGCAGGCTCGGGAACTGGATGCCGTGGTAGTTCGTGGCCAGTCCGCACGCGGTGGCGAGCGCATTCGTGTTCGGCGCGTCCGGCGATCCGATGATCATGCCGAAGTCGGTGTTCTCGAGCACGATCGTGAGCACCTTGGTGATCGCGACCGGCTGCGCCGAGGCGGTGCCGCAGGCGGCGAGGCTCGCGAGCGTCGGAGGTGGCGGCGGGGTGGCGGCGCCTGCCGCCGCGGGGTAGCAGGCCAGCATCAAGAGAGCTGCTGCGCACACGATCCGCTTCACGCTGTTCCCCTTCTTCGGTCGCCCGCCCGATTCGCGGTATCTGTAGCACACGCCGAGCGGCGCTACCATGGTCACGGCCGCCCGGGCACGCGGTTTGCACCGAGCGGCCGGGCATCTCTGCGGGCAGTACCCCGAAAGCGAGGATCACATGCACCGGTTCATCATCGCCACCGCCGCCCTGCTGCTCGCGCCGGCGACCGCGTTCGCGGTGACCACCACACCCGCGCAGCCACCGACGATCTCACTCACGGCGAACGCCGCGCCGAAGTGCACGAAGCTGCCGTTCCGGCTCCTCTCGGCACGGCACAAGGTGATCCTGCGCATCTCGCACTCGGAAGCCGCCTCGGCGCACGCGGTCAAGCACACGCGTCTGCGTGACGTGAAGGCCGGCAGCCACACCTTCGGCTGGTGCGGCAAGACCGACGCCGGCAAGGCCGTCAAGCCCGGCGTGTATTTCTGGCGTGTGGGAGCGACCAAGTCGGCCGGCGGAGCCGTGAAGTGGAGCCAGTTCCGGCACGTCAACGTGACCGCCTGACGTGGCCGCCGATCCCTCCGGCGACGACGCCGGCCTGGGGCATGCGAAGCTGAAGCGCAAGCGCTTCGACGAGGAGCTCCTGAAGCTCCAGCGCGAGCTCGTGATCATGCAGGAGTACGTGCGTGCCGAGGGGCTCAAGGTGGTCGTGATCTTCGAGGGCCGCGACGCGGCCGGCAAGGGCGGCGTGATCAAGCGCATCGCCGAGCGCACGAACCCGCGCGTGTGCCGGGTGGTCGCGCTGCCCGCGCCGACCGAGCGCGAGCGCACGCAGTGGTACTTCCAGCGCTACGTGCCGCACCTGCCGGCGGGCGGCGAGATCGTCCTGTTCGACCGCTCCTGGTACAACCGCGCGGGCGTCGAGCGGGTGATGGGCTTCTGCACCGAGCTCGAGTACGAGGAGTTCATGCGCTCGTGCCCGGAGTTCGAGCGCATGCTCGTGCGCTCGGGGATCATCCTCGTCAAGTACTGGTTCTCGGTGTCGGACGAGGAGCAGGAGCGCCGCTTCCAGGCGCGCGTGCGCGACCCGATGCGGCGGTGGAAGCTCTCGCCGATGGATCTGCAATCCCGGGCGCGCTGGGTCGAGTACTCGCGGGCGAAGGACGAGATGTTCCGCTACACGGACATCAAGCACGCCCCGTGGTGGGTCGTCCAGGCCGACGACAAGCGCCGGGCGCGCCTGAACTGCATCGCGCACCTGCTCTCGCTGATCGAGTACGAGGATCAGACGCCGGAGCCGCTCGAGCTACCGCCGCGCGGGAACGCCGGATACGTGCGCCCGCCGATGGACGAGCAGACGTTCGTCCCCGAGGTCTACTCAGGCGCCGGCTCAGCCTGAGACGCCGAGGTACAGGTAGCGCGCGGCGATGGCGAGAGCGATCCAGCCGAGCAGGCGGCGCAGGATCGGTTCCGGGATGCGAGATTGCAGGCTGGCGCCGACATAGGCGCCGAACATGCCGCCTGCACCGGCCCCGATGCCGATGCCCCAGTCGGGCGTGATCTGGGCGGAGCTCCCTGAGGTCGCACCGAGGATGACGAACGTGACGAGGCCGACGATGGACGCGGCCAGCGTCGAAAGCAGGGCGGCCGGGGCGACGGCGTAGGCCGAGTAGCCGCCCAGGATCAGGATCGGCGCGAGGAACGATCCTCCGCCGATGCCGTAGATGCCGCCGACCACCCCGACGCAGGCCGCGATCGGCGAGACGAGGGCAAGGCGGAGCGGCCGATCGGTCGGCGTGGGCCGGCGGATGACGAGCATCGCTCCCAGGCCGGCAAGGACTGCCGCGGCGGCGATGTAGAAGGCGCGCTGGCCCGAGAGCCACTCGACGCGGATGACGGCACCGACGATCACCCCGGGCACGGTGCCGGCCAGCAGACTGGCCGCGAGAGCCGAACCAACCCCGGCGTTCCGCAAACGGCGGTATCGGAGCACCCCGCTGGGCGTGGCGAAGACGTTGAAGATCAGGTTCGTCGGCGTGACCGACGGGCTCGGCACGCCGAGCAGGCTGACCTGGATCGGCAGCAGGAGCACGGCACCGCTGACCCCGGCCGGTGTGGTCACCGTGGCAACGAGGAAGCCCGCGATGAAGGCGCCCACCAGGTGCATGGCGACCGAGCCTATACAGCCGCGCCGCCCTAGGCAGCGTCCAGCTCGCCGGGCTCGGTGCGCGAGACGGTGCGCCACGACTGCCACGTGATGCGCAGGATGACGACCGTGATGACGAGGCCGATGACCGGGTCGGCCAGCTGCGCGCCGAGCGCGACGAGGGCCGCGCTCGCGACCACGCCGAGCGACACGAAGCCGTCGATGCGGGCGTGGTTGCCGTCGGCCACCAGGGCCGGGCTGTGCAGCCGCCGGCCGGCCGCGAGGCGGTAGCGGGCGGCGAGCTCGTTGCCTGCAAACCCGATCACGCCCGCCAGCGCCAGCACGCCCAGGTGGGTCAGGTGCTGCGGGTGGACGAAGCGCATGACCGTCTCGTAGAGGGCGACGCAGGCCGAGACGAAGATCGCGAGCACGACGGCGAGCCCGGCCAGCTTCTCGCCCCGGAACGAGCGCAGGAAGAACGCGATGCCGAGCGGCACCGCGGTGAGGGCATCGCCGTAGTTGTGGATCAGGTCGGCCAGCAGGGCGACGCTGCCCGAGACGGCGAAGATGGCCGTCTGGGCGATCGCGGCGGCTGCCAGCACCGCCAGGCTGATCGAGACGGCGCGCACACCCTCGCGGGAGCGCACGAGCGAGCGGTCGACGAGGCCGTGCGAGTGACCGTGGCCGTCGTGGTCGTGGTCATGGTCGTGGCCGTGCTCGTGGTCGTGTCCGTGATGCGTGCTCATATGCATTCATGTGCATGCTAGCCTTGACGGCATGGGACACGGGGTGGACGGACGCGCGGCGCCGGCGGCGATCGACGCGGCCACCGCGGGCGACGTCGCCGAGGCGATGCGCGCGCTGGCCGCCCCGAGCCGCGTCCTGATCCTCGGCCGCCTGCGCGCCGGCCCCTGCAGCGTCGGCGAGCTCGCCACGGCCACGGCGATGTCCCAGCCGGCCGTGTCGCAGCAGCTGCGCGTCCTGCGCCACCTGGGCCTCGTCGTCGGCGAGCGGCGCGGCCGCTACGTCGTCTACGAGCTGCACGACGACCACGTCGCCGCGCTCGTCGACGAGGCCGTCCACCACGTCGAGCACCTGCGGCTCGCGTTCCGTGGCCGCTCCGCGCCGGCCGCTGCCCAGGGCTCGGGCCGGGCCTAGGAGACAGGCGCAGTCGCCGCCCGCCGCACCGAGCGGGCGGCCCGGTCGGCGGGGATCCCGGCGGCGACCAGCAGGTCGAGCGCGATCGAGCGCACCTGGCCCGCGAGCGCGCCGGTCGAGAGGCTCGCGCCGTCGTCGAGCGCGTGCGTGGCCCGGGCGGCCGTGTCCAGCAGCTGTGCGGTCTCGTTGGTGGCCGGGCCGCCCGCGAGGATCTCGGGAAAGAGCGTCCGGCTCGCGCCGGCGAGCAGCCGGATCGCCGCGACGAGTCCGGGCGCCGTCGCCGGCTCGAGATCGATCGCCCGCCGCGCTGCGCGGGCGAGCACGCGGGCGTTGCGCACCGCGTGGTCGATGTTCGGCGCCGCCGCCGCCAGGCGCTCGATCGCGGGACGCGCGTACCAGTTCGTCGGTGCGATCCGACCCGTCTCGCGCAGCCCGGCCAGATCCTCTCCGAACCGGCTCGTGAGCCCGTCGAGCGACCGCAGGCGTGTGAGCGCGGCCTCGGCCCCGGCGCGGTCGCGCCCCGTGAGCGCCGCGGCCACGGCGTCGAGCGCATCGGCGAGCGCACCGAGCAGCGGCTCGCCGGTCCTGCGCGCGAGCCGGGTCGGATTGCCGGGCGCGATCGCGAGCACGACCAGGCCGACCGCTCCCCCGACGAGGGTGTCGATCAGCCGCGGCGGCGGCAGCCCGTGCGACGATGGCAGGAGCGCGACCACGAGCACCGACGAGATGGCCGCCTGCGAGGCCAGGAGGGCCCCGCCGCCGAGCAGCACCGCCGCGCTCATCGCCAGGAGCACCGTCAGTCCCATCTGCAGCGGGCCGGTGCCGATGGCGTCGATCAGCGCGTCGCCGATGACGACGCCCAGGGCGACGCCGACCACCATCTCGACGGCGCGCCGCGTGCGCACGCCCGCGTTCAGGCCGAGCGCGATCGTCGCCGCGATCGGGGCGAAGATCGGCGTCGTATGGTGCAGCACATCGGTCGCGATCCACCACGCGATGCCCGCGGCAGCGGCCGTCTGGCAGATCGGCATCGCCGCCGCCTGAAGCTCGGCCCGGCGCCGCGAGCCGCGCGACGCGGCGAGCGTCATCGCCGGCGCTGGGAGGCGTCCGTGAGGCTGGGCGGGGTGTAGCCCGCGTCGGCCGGGTTCAGGTTCGTCCCCGGCGGGACGATCGCGTCGATCCGGTCGAGCACCGCGGCATCGAGGTCGACGTCGGCGGCGCCCAGCTGGCTCTCGAGCTGCTCCATCGTCCGCGAGCCGATGATCGCGGCGGTCACCGCGGGGTGGTTCACCACGAACGCGAGCGCCATGTGGATGGGATCGAGCCCCGCGTCCCGGGCCACCGCGGCGAGCTTCCCGGCGGCCTCCAGCTTGGCCTGGTTCGCGGGGATCGTCATGTCGAACCGCGCGGGAATGCGCTCGGCGCGGTTGCTCTCCGGCTTCGTGACGTCGGCACGGCCCGAGAGCCAGCCGCCTGCGAGCGGGCTCCACGCCATCACGCCCATGCCGTGGCTGCGGCATACCGGCAGCACGTCGGCCTCGATGCCGCGCACGAGCATCGAGTAGGGCGGCTGCTCGCAGACGAACCGCTCGCGGCCGCGGCGCTGGGCCGTCCATTGGGCGGCGACGATCGCGTGGGCCGGGAACGTCGAGCTGCCGAGGTAGCGCACCTTGCCGGCGCGCACGAGGTCGGTGAGCGCGCCGAGGGTCTCGTCGATGGCGGTGTCCGGCTCGGGGCGGTGCACCTGGTAGAGGTCGATCCAGTCGGTGCCCAGGCGGCGCAGGCTGTCCTCGACGGCGCGCATGATCCAGCGGCGCGAGTTGCCGCGCCGGTTGCGGTCGTCGCCCATCGGCCCGTGGAACTTGGTCGCGAGCACGACGTCGTCGCGGCGGCCGCGCAGCGCCTTGCCGACGATCTGCTCGGATTCGCCCTGCGCGTACATGTCGGCGGTGTCGACGAAGTTCACGCCCGCGTCGAGCGCCCGGTGGATGATCCGGATCGACTCGTCGTGGTCGCGGTTGCCCCACGGCCCGAACAGCATCGTGCCCAGGCAGAGCGTGCTCACCTCGACGCCGGTGTGCCCGAGTTGCCGGTACCGCATCGGCGCAGACTATCGCCGGGCTGTGGTCACGGCCGCCATTTGATCGAGCACCCGACGGGCTCGGTCTCGGGCTCGGCGACGGCCCTGCCCGCGAGCACGGCGTCGAGCGCGGCGCGCAGCCATGCGGCCGCGAGCGACTCGTCGCGGTAATCGGCGTCCGGCGCGCCGCGGTAGGCCAGCCGCAGCCCTGAGTCGAGCACGAACACGTCGGGCGTCACCCGCGCGCCCCACGCCCGGGCCACGGCCTGCGTCGCGTCGTGCAGGTACGGGCCGGCGAACTCCCCCGCCTGCACCCGTGCACGCATCGCCTCGGGCGCATCGCGGGGGTAGCGCTCGGCGTCGTTGCTGCAGACCTGGAGCGTGCGCACGTCGCGGCGGGCGTAGTCGCGGCCGACCGACTCGATCCGGGCGTGCCAGGCAAGCGCGTACGGGCAGTGATTGCAGGTGAAGACGACGACCGTCGCCGCCGCCTCGCCGGCGTGCAGGCGAACCGGCGCCCCCTCGGTGTCGGGCAGCGTGAAGTCGGGGGCCTCGTCGCCGGGACGCAGCGTCATCGCCGCACCTGCCCCGCGGGGGCCGCGCCGACGAGGCGGACGAGCCCCTCGCGGAGCAGCCCCGGGTCCGGCGTCGGCGACAAGCGGCCGTCGGCGAGGCGGAAGACGCGGCAGGTGAGCCCGGTCGGCTCCCCCGCGGGCGGCGGCACCGGGTCGACGCCGTCGACGCGGATCGTGGGCGAGCCGCAGAACCCGAGCGCCGCGGCCTCCTCCTCGCTCTCCACGCGGCGCAGGACGACCTGTGCCTCTGCGTGGCCGAGGGCGGCGAGCGCCGCCCGCAGCTCGGCCAGCGCCTGGGGATGCGACGGGCATCCGTCCCAGTAGTAGAGCTCGATGGTCACCGCTCCTCCGATCGTGCGAGCAGCGCGTCGAGGGCGGTCAGGAACTCGGCGACGACGCGGTCGTCGCCGCGCTGCGCCAGCCGGCCGGCGATCTGCCCCAGCGCGCGCAGGTCGTCGCCGCCGCCGGCGAGCGCCGTCGCCGCCATCCGGGCGCGCCGCAGGAGCGCCAGTGCGGCCGCCGCCTGGATGCCGAAGAGGCCGAGCAGGTCGACCTCCTCCATGCTGAACCGGGCGTCCGCCGGCCGGTCGAGCACCTCGAGCACGCCGAGCGCGTCCTCGCCGTGCAGGAGCGGCACCGCCATGATCCCCTTCGGCACGTAGCCCGTCGACTTGGCTGCCTCGGCCGAGAAGCGTGGATCGGCGGCCACGTCGGAGAGCACGAGCGGCTGGCGCGTGAGCAGCACCCATCCGGCGATGCCGGTGCCGGCCGGGAAGCGGCGGCCGACGAGCGTGTCCTCGCCCTCACCGACCACGGCCTCGAACACGAGCTCGTTCGTCGTCTCGTCGAGCAGGAGGACGCTCGCCGCGCGGGCGTGGAAGATCGCCCGGGCGACCTGCACGATCGACCCGAGCAGCGCCCGGTGGGTGGCGTCGTCGGCCAGCACGCCGGCCGCGACGGCGTCGCGCAGGCGGGCCTGCGCATCAGCCATCGCCGGCTCCGGCGTTGTCGGCCGTGAGGCCGAGCAGCGTCTTCACCTCGGCCGGGTTCAGGTACGGGTGCTTGGCCCGGATCAGGGCGCAGATCCCCGTGATGTGCGGCGTCGCGAAGCTGTTGCCGGTCGAGCGCATGCGCTCGCCCCCCATCCAGGCGACGCTGACGTCGACGCCGCGGGCGAAGAACTCGACGGGCGGCTCGGGGTTGCGGTAGTACGCGAGCGGGTCGTCCAGGTCGTGGCTTGCGACGGAGATCACCGACGAGAACCGCCACGGGTAGCTCGCGACCGGCATGTTGTGCGCCGAGGCGACCACGATGCTGCGCCGGAAGTAGGCGTCGTCGGCCAGGTCGTGGAGCGACTCGACGAACTTGCGCTTCGTCGTCGAGAGGCTCATGTTGATGACGTCGTAGCCCTGCTCGATCGCCCAGCGCAGGCCCTCGACCAGGATCGGGCCGCTGCCGGTGAAGCCCTGCGCCGAGCACGCGCACGCTCGCGAGCTCGCAGTCGGGCGCGATCTGGCGGATGATGCCCGCGCAGGCCGTGCCGTGGCCGCACAGGTCGCCCGCGGTGTCCGGCTCGATCAGCACCTCGTCGTCCTCGACCGTCACCGCCACCGACCTCGCCACGTCGCCGACGAGCGGGTGGCCCGCCTCGATGCCGCTGTCAACGACACAGACGCGGGCGCCCGCGCCGGTCGAGCCGCCGAGCGCCCACTCGCGGGTGACGCGCTCCGGCCAGGGATGCGCCCCGGGCAGCGCCTGCACGGAGGCGCGGTCAACGGCGTAGGCGGGGAGAGGGTCTTCGGCGGCAGGCTCGCTCACTCTGCGGCGATGCTAGCGAACCAGGAGGCTGCGAGCGGTGGCGCCGCCGCACCGGCGGCGGCGCCACCGGCCGGTGCTACTTGTGCGCGTGCGCGTGGGCCTCGACATCGGGCCCGTCATCGTCGCCCTGATCCTTGTCGGGCTCGTCCGGCAGCGCCTTGTGCGCGTGCGCGTGGGCCTCGACGTCGGGCTCGTCCGCCGCGTGGGGCGCCCGGTGCGGGGCCCTGTCTCGTTCGTCACCCACAGTGTTCCTCCTGTACGGGGTCCGTGTTCCCACCAGACGGTGGTCGCGCCGGGAATCTTCCCACACCCGGCACATTCCGTCTCGATCGGTACAATCGCCCACCCGATGCGCGACACGCTGAGAGCACTGCGCGACGTGCTGGCAAACCCCGCGCTGCGCCGGCTGCAGGTGGCCTGGGCGGCCTCGATGACGGGTAGCCTGGCCTTCCTGGTCACGCTGTCGGTGGTGGCGTACCGCGACGGCGGTGGTGCGGCCGGGGTCGGCCTGCTGATGCTGCTGCGGATGGTGGTCTCGGCCGTGGCCTCGCCCTTCACGGCGATCCTGGCCGACCGCGGCTCGCGGCGGCGGGTGATGATCGCGACCGACGTCGCGCGTGCGGCGCTCGTGCTCGTGCTCGCGTGGCTTGTGCACGCCTCGGCGGGCGTCGTCGTCATCTTCGCGACGGCCTGCCTGATCGCGGTCGTGACAACCGCCTTCCGGCCTGCGCAGGCCTCGCTCCTGCCCGCCCTCGCGCGCACGCCCGAAGAGTTGACCGCCGCAAACGCGATTGCCATCACGATCGAAAGTGCCGCGATCTTCGTCGGCCCCGGCATCGGCGGCCTCCTGCTCGCCGTCGGCGGGCCCGGCGCCGCCTTCGCCGTGTGCGCCGTCGTGTTCGTCTGGTCAGCCGGGCTGATCGCGCTCGTCCCGGAGCCGGCGCGCCCGGCGGCGGCGGAGGGCGCCGACGATCGCGGCGAGGGCATGATCGCCACCGCCGGCGCCGGGCTGCGCACGCTCGTCGGCACGCCGCTGCTCGCGACCGTCGTCGGCGTCTACGCGCTCCAGGCGGTCGTTGCGGGCGCGCTCGCCGTGTTCACGGTCGTGCTCGCGCTCCAGGTGCTCCACATCGGCAACGCCGGTGTCGGCTACCTCGACTCCGCGTTCGGCATCGGCGGCATCCTGGGGGGCGTGGGCGCCGCGGCCCTCGCCCGCGGGCGGCGGCTCGCGCTCGCGTTCGCCGTCGGCGTGCTCGTCTGGGGCGTCGGCATCGCCCTTGTCGGCATCGCCACGAGCACGGTGGTCGTGTGTCTCCTGCTCGCCGGCGTCGGCGCGGGCAACACGGTCGTCGACGTGGCGGCGATCACGCTGCTGCAGCGGTCGGCGCCCGCCGAGGCGATCGGGCGCGTGTTCGGGGTGCTCGAGAGCATCATGCTGGCCGCCATCGGCGCCGGCTCGATCCTCGCGCCCGCGCTGATCGCAGTGCTCGGGGTCCGTACGACGATCGTCGTCACCGGCCTGACGCTGCCGGTTGCGGTGCTCGCGACCGGGCGCTGGCTGATCCGCCTCGACACGCTGCCCGAGGCGGCCCGCGCGCACGTGCGCCTGCTGCGCGAGCTGATCGTCTTTTCCCCGCTCTCGCTGCCGGCCCTCGAGCAGATCGCCGCGCATCTGGTGCCGGTCGCGGTGCCGGCGGGGACGGCGGTCGTCCGCGAGGGCGATCCGGGCGAGCTCTTCTACATCGTCCAGGAGGGGGCGCTCGCGGTCACCGTCGCCGGCGAGCCGCGCCCGCCCATCCATCCCGGCGGCTTCTTCGGCGAGATCGCCCTCCTGCGCGACACCCCGCGCACGGCCACGGTCACCGCGAGCGACGACTGCCGCCTGCTGACGCTCGGACGCGAGCAGTTCCTCGCGGCCGTCACGGGACACGCCGACAGCGCCGCGGCGGCTGACCTGGTGGCCTCGCGGCGGCTGGCCGCCCTCCGGCCCGCCGTCACGACGATCTAGTCCTCGTCGGGCAGGAGCTTCATCAGATGCGCCAGCACGCTCGGCGAGAGGTCGTAGCCGTGCTCGCGCAGCGTCGCCCCGGCGTCGCTGCGCAGGCCGTCGCGGAACGAGCCGTCGCCGCGGGCGCGGGCGAGGATGCCGGTCAGCTCCGCGCCCAGGAACGGCAGCTCGGAAGCCGCCTGCGTCCACTCGGCGGGGGCGGGGGGCAGCAGCCGCAGCAGCCGCCCGATCTCACGTTCGTCCATGCTCACTTCCCACCAGACGCGCCGGGGGCCGGCTCTCTTCCACCGATCTCGCGCCGCAGCCGCTCCAGGCAGCGGCTGATCCTGCTCGCGATCGTCCCCGGCGGGATCGCGAGCGCGCGCGAGATCGTCTTGTAGGACTCGTCGCGGCAGAAGAAGCGGTCGAGGATCTCGGCGCAGCCGGCCGGCAGGCGCGTGAGCGCCTGGCGCACGGCGAGGGCGTCGTCCAGGTCGGAGAGGCGCTCGTCCAGGTCGGTGACGGTGTCCTCGGAGAGCTCCTCGTACGGGTGGTGGCGGCGCAGGTGGTCGGAGCACAGGTTGCGGGTCACCTGGGCGATCCAGCCGCGGAGTGCGTCGTCGTCGCGCAGGGTCTCGAGCCGCTCGAACACGCGCGCGAAGACGTCCTGGAAGACGTCCTCCGCGTCGCTCTCCGAGAGCCGGTAGCCGCGCATGATGATCGCGTACACGTAGCGCGAGTACTCCGCCACGAGTTCGCTCCAGGCGTCGCGGTCGCCCCGCCGGCAGCGGTCGACGAGAGAGGGTGGGACGACGGCGGTGCGGGCGGGCGTGTCCATTGTGCGTCGGCGCATGGTCCGCGACCTGCGCGCGCGCGTCAAGCGAGTGCCTGATAGCGTGGCGGGCGCGATGCGCGCAGTCGTCTTCCGCGATCCGCAGCGGCCCGTCGAGGTCGCCGAGGTCGAGCTCGATGATCCCCGGGCCGGCGAGGTGCGCGTGCGCATCGCCGCGGCCGGCGTCTGCCACTCCGACCTGCACGTGCGCCGCGGCGACTGGCGCGTGGCGGCACCGCTCGTCATGGGCCACGAGGGCTCGGGCACGGTGCTCGCGGTGGGCGAGGGCGTCACGTCGGTGCGCGAGGGCGACCGGGTGATCCTGTCGTGGGTGCCGAGCTGCGGCCGCTGCCGCACCTGCCTCGCCGGTCATCCGTCCCGCTGCGAGCTCTGCGCCGATGTGCTCCTGCCGCGCGGCGTGCTCTACGACGGCACCACGCGCCTGCACCAGGGCGACGAGCGCATCCACCACTACCTGTCGGTGTCCTCGTTCGCCGAGGAGGCGGTCGTGCCGGAGTCGGGCGCGATCCCGATCCATGCCGACGCACCGCTCGACGTGCTCGCGCTGGTCGGCTGCGGCGTCGCCACCGGCGTCGGCGCGGTGCGGCGCACGGCCGGCGTGCCGGCGGGGGCGACGGTGGCCGTGATCGGCTGCGGCGGGGTCGGCCTCTCGGTCGTCCAGGGAGCGCGGCTCGCGCGCGCGGGCCGGGTGATCGCGATCGACCTCGATCCCGCCCGGGGCGCGCTTGCGCAGACGTTCGGCGCCACCGATGCGGTCACGGCGGGCGGCGGCGACGTGGTCGAGCAGGTGCACGAGCTGACCGGCGGCGGCGTCGACTTCGCCTTCGACGCGATCGGCAAGGTGGAGACGACCGAGCAGGCGGTGCAGATGCTCGGCATCGGCGGCATGGCGGTCGTGGTCGGCCTGCCGCCGAGCGGTGCGCGGGCCACGTTCGACCCGCTCGCCCTGGCCGAGCGCGAGCTGCGCATCGTGGGCTCGAACTACGGCAGCGCCCACCCGGCCGAGGACTTCCCCGAGCTCGTCTCGCTCTACCTGGCCGGCGAGCTCAAGCTGGACGAGCTCGTCAGCGGCCGCCGGCCGCTCGAGGACGCCGAGGATGCGCTGCAGGAGCTCGCCGCCGGGCGGGCGCTGCGCACGCTCCTCATCCCGTCGCTCTAGGTCACCGCGCTGGTATGCTCACGCGCTGCCTATGCGGTGACTATGTAGAAGGGCGGTGCGGTGAGCGGACAGGACGGGCGGATGGTGCCGATCGGGGAGGCTGCGAAGGCGCTCGGGGTGAGCGTCGATACCGTTCGCCGCTGGGAGCGCAGCGGGCGCCTCGAACGGGGCGCGACGGTCGCAACCGGCGGCTGATCGCCGTCGCCGAGGTCGAGCGGCTGGGCGGCCAGATGCCGACGCAGGTCGGCGATCGGTTCTCGGCCCGCAACCGGTTCGAGGGCGTCGTCGAGAGCGTCGAGGTCACGGGCGTCGTCGCGCAGGTCGTGATCAAGGCCGGGCCCCATCGGGTGGTGTCGGTCGTCACCCGCGACGCGGTCGAGGAGCTCCGGGCTCGCGCCGGGCGTCGCGGCCGTCGCGACCGTCAAGGCCACGTCGGTGATGGTGGGGAGGATATGAGCACGGCATGACGACAGTCGCGCTGGTGGTGGCCGTGGTGGTCGCGGTCACCGGTGCGGCGGATCGTCGTCCGGCGGATGGTCGGGCGGCTCCTCCGGCGGGTCGTCCGGCGGCACGCTCGACGTGGCGGGGCAGCGTCGCTCTCGAAGGCGTTCCCAAAGCCGTGACCACGTACGAGGCGCGCATCCGGGCTGGACGGTGAAGACGCAACTTCGACGGATCCGACGCGCTCGACGCGCAGATCGTGCAGGACGCGCCCGCCGACGTGTACGCCGCGGCCAGCCCGAAGTACCCGGAGCTCCTGCAGGGCAAGGAGCTGCTGGCAACACCACCGACTTCGCCACCAACACGCTGGTCGTGGTGACGCCGAAGCGCAACCCGGCGCACATCCACTCGCCGCACGACCTCACGAAGGGCAGCCCCAAGATGGTGGTCTCCGACCCGGCCGTGCCATTCGGCAGCTACACCGCGCAGGTGCTGGGCAACCTCGGCATCGACGAGTCGCAGCTCCACATCGTCAGCAAGGAGCAGGACGTCAGACGTGGTGGCGAAGGTGACGTGGGCGAGGCCGACGCCGGCTTCGTGTACGTCACCGATGCGGTCTCGGAGGGGTCGGAGCTGCACGAGGTCGAGTTCCCGGCGTCGGCGAACGCGACCGCGACGTACCCGATCGGGATCGTCTCTACAGCAACAACAGGGAGGCGGCGCAGCAGTGGATCGATCTGGTGACGAGCCACGCAAGGGCCAGCGGTCTTGAAGCAGTTCGGCTTCGGGCCGGCGCCTACGGGCTGATCACGGCGCTCCTGGTCGGCCTGGCGGCGGCAGCTTCTTCGGGTTGCCGCTGGTGGGCGTCTTCGTGAAGGGCGACCTGCACAGGGGCTCGCCTCGCAGGTCGCGTGGCACGCGTTCCGCGTCACGTGGAGATGAGCGCGGTCTCGCTCGCCGCGATGCTGATCGTCGGCACGCCGGTCGCGTACTGGCTGGCGCGAGCACCTTCCGGGCAAGACGCCTGTCGTCAGCCTGTTCGAGCTGCCGCTGGTGTTACCGCCCGCGGTGGCGGGGATCGGCCTGTTCGCGGCGTTCGGGCGCACCGGGCTGCTCGGTAGCGAGCTGAGTGCGCTCGGGATCGAGCTCCCGTTCACGAAGGCTGCGGTGGTGATGGCGATGACGCTTCGTCGCCGGCCCCTTCTACCTGCGCCAGGCGCAGGCCTCGTTCGCCGCGGTCGATCCCGACCTGCTCGCCGCCGCGCGCACGCTGGGAGCCGGTAAGGGCAAGGTGTTCGTCCACGTCGCGGTGCCGCTCGCCGGCTCCGGCCTGGGCGCCGGCGCGGCGCTCGCCTGGGCGCGGGCCGTGGGCGAGTTCGGCGCGACGATCATGTTTGCCGGCAGCCTGCAGGGGGTCACCCAGACGGCCCCGATCGCGACGTACCTGCTGTTCGAGCAGGGCGACTTCGGCACCGCGCTCGCGCTCGGCGCGGCGCTGATCGCGATCAGCGCCGCCGTGCTCCTGGCGGTCAAGCTCATCGTGCGGGGGAGGGCGCTTCGCTACGAGCCACTGTGACGTCGCCGCTGCGCGAGTTCACGGTCGACGTCGCCCTCGCGGTGGACGTGCCGACCGCGCTCGTGGGCCCCTCCGGAGCCGGCAAGTCGACCATCCTGCGGCTGATCGCGGGGCTGCGGACGCCCGCGAGCGGCGAGATCTCATACAACGGCGAGACCTGGTTCGGCCCCGGCGTGAACGTCCCCGTCGAGCGCCGCCGGGTGGGGTTCGTGTTCCAGGACTACGCGCTCTTCCCGCATCGCAACGTGCTCGGGAACGTTGCGTTCGAGGCGCGCCGCGATCCCGACGAGGTGCTGCGCCAGCTCGGTATCGAGCATCTCGCCCGGGCGCGCCCGCGCGACCTCTCGGGCGGCGAGCGGCAGCGGGTGGCGCTGGCGCGCGCGCTTGCGACCGAGCCGCAGCTGCTGCTCCTGGACGAGCCGCTGGCGGCGCTCGACCCGGGCACGCGATCGAGCGTCGCCGCCGAGCTCGCCGGCGTGCTCGCGCGCACGCGCATCCCCACGATCACGGTCACCCATTCCTACGAGGAGGCGACGATGCTGGCCGACCACGTGATCGTCCTCGACCACGGCCTCGTCGTCCAGCGCGGCACGGGGGCCGACCTGCTGGAGTCGCCGGCGAGGCGGTTCGTGGCCGACTTCGCCGGCATCAACTACGTGCCGGGCTACGCCGAGGGCCCCGTCGTGCATCTGCCCGACGGCTCGCTGATCCACATCGGCGATGCCGCCCAGGGGCCGGTGGCGGTGCTCGTCGCCCCGTGGGAGATCACGCTCGAGCTCACGCCGCCGACCGGCTCCTCGGCGATGAACCACGTCGAGGGGATGGTCCAGCGGGTGACGGTGCAGGGCAACCGCGCCCGTGTCACCGTCGGCGGGCTCACCGCCGAGGTCACCCCGGGATCGGTGGAGCGGCTCGGCATCCGCCCCGGCGGGCGCGTCGTCGCCTCGTGGAAGGCGACGAGCACGCGGGTCGTGCCCCGGCCCGGCGGGGAGGCGTGAGGGCGGCTACCCGGGCGTCGGCCGGTGCGGCCGCCCCAGCCGGGCGCGCAGCCCCTCGACCATCGCGTCCAGCTCGGCGAGCGCGCGCTCGAGTTCCGCCACCCGCGGGT